>NZ_CP066744.1:5000-1205000 GCF_016458825.1 Miniphocaeibacter halophilus | reverse complement strand
GTTTCCCAATGAATTTTCTACTATATAATTTAATTTTTCATCCTTCATAGTATACCTACTTTTTATTTTTGCTACCTCTTATTATATAACAAAAGACACAGATTTTTTATCTGTGTCTTTAAAATATTTAAGCTTTTGTATATCTATTTCTATAATGAGTGTGAAGTAATTCATGAGCCTTATGGGAATTTGGCTCCCCTAAGAATTCTTCGTATATTTCTTTTATTTCCGGATTTTCATGAGATTTTCTTATGTCATGTTGCTTGTCATCCTTGTATAATCCTTCCATTCTGTCCTCTCTGGCATCGTGTTTAATTGTGTAAGGTTGTCCACCTCCACCAACACATCCTCCCGGACAAGCCATTACTTCAATAAAGTGGTAATCTGCTTCTCCCTTTCTTATTTTCTCTAAAAGTTTCTTTGCATTTCCAAGACCACTTGTAATAGCCACCCTAACAGGAATATCTCCTACTTGTACTTCTGCTTCTTTAAAATCGTCATGACCTCTAACTGCTTCAAAGTCAACATTGTCTAATTCTTCTCCCGTTACAACTTCATAAACAGTTCTTAAAGCCGCTTCCATAACTCCACCGGAAGTTCCAAAAATAGTACCTGCTCCTGTACCATGCCCAATTATAGAGTCGTAATCCTCTGGCTCTAGCTCACTAATATCCAGTCCGTTTTCCTTAAACATTCTAGCTAGTTCTCTAGTAGTTAAAACTACATCTATATCCCTATAACCTGATGCGTCCATTTCCGGTCTTTTGCTTTCATATTTCTTTGCAATACAAGGCATTACGGAAACTACAAACATATCCTTAGGGTCTACGCCTAATTTTTCTGCATAATATGTTTTAGTTATAGCACCAAACATCTGCTGTGGTGATTTACAGGTTGAAAGATGGTCTATTAGGTCAGGATAATTTTTTTCAACAAAGTTAATCCAACCTGGACTACAGGAAGTAATCATTGGCAATGTCCCACCATTTGTAAGTCGGCCTAAAAATTCCGTTCCCTCTTCCATTATAGTTAAGTCGGCACTAAAATTGGTGTCTATGACTTTATCGGCTCCTAGTCTCCTTATTCCTGCAACCATATGGCCAGTTACTATTTCCCCAGAGCTATAGCCAAATTCATCTCCTAATCCTACCCTTACAGATGGTGCCGTCTGAAATACTACAAATTTATTTTCATTTGCTAGAGCATCCCAAACTTTTTCAGTATCGTCTTTTTCCCTTAAGGCACCTACTGGACAAACTGTTATACATTTACCGCATAATACACAAGTTGACTCATCTGTAGCTTTATCAAAGGCCTGTCCTATACTATAATTAGTACTTCTTCCATTAAAGCCAATAGCCTTACTTGCTTGAATTTCCTCACAGGCCTGAACACATCTTCCACATTTTATACATTTACTATTATCCCTAACTAAAGAAGGATTATCGTCCTTTATTGGAACCGGCTCATAAATTCTTTCAAAAGGATTGTCCATAATATTTTCTTTTTGAGTTAATTCCTGTAATTCACATTTTTGATTTCTTATACAGTTTAAACAATCCTGTGGATGATTAGCCAATATTAATTGTAAAATAGTTTTTCTTACTTCCTTTACTCTTTTGCTATTTGTAATTATTTCTTTACAGCTATCTACCGGTTGATTACAAGCGGTTTTTAATCTTCTGCTTCCTGTATCCTCTACAACGCAAATTCTACATGTTGATTTAGCTGTTAAATCCGGATGGTTACAAAGGGTTGGTATATGTACCCCTATTTTTTTAGCCGCTTCTAGTATTGTTGTTCCTGAAGGCACTGTAACATCTATTCCATCTATTTTTATTGTTATATTTTCCTTATTATCTTTACTCATTACATAACCTCCTTTTTGAAACATTTACTACATTCTTTATCTACATGGGCTAAAAACTCAGATTCCCTATGCCTTAATGCAGACATTAAGGCTGTTGGTGCAGCTTGACCAAGTCCACAGAAAGACGCTTGCATCATAGCTTCAGCTAAGTTCTTCATAGTTTCTATGTCCTTTTCTGTTCCTTCACCTTTACTAAATTTATCTAAGAGTATATACATTTGTTGATTTCCTTCTCTACAAGGATTACATTTACCACATGATTCGTCTATAAAAAATTCAAATACCTTCTTTAAATAATCTACTAAACAAACTGACTCATCTACTATTACAATAGCACCTGTACCTATTGAAAGTCCGGCATTTCTTAAAGATATATGGTCAAAGGAAATATCAAACTGCTCCGGAAAAGCAAGGGGACCGGATTGTCCTCCAATATGAACAAACTTAACAGGTTTTCTAGTTGAAGTTCCTCCTGCTAATTCCTCATCATAGATTATATCCTTTAAATTTGTTCCAACTGGTACTTCGAAATAGTGTCTGTTTTTTGCATGACCTGAAGTACAAACTATTAAAGACCCACCACTTTCCTCTGTTCCTACTGACCTATAATACTCTGCTCCTCTATCTAAAATAATTGGAATATTGGCAAAAGTTTCAACATTATTAACTAAAGTCGGTTTACCAAATAGCCCTACTTCTGCTAAACGAGGTGGTTTTACTCTAGGTCTACCCGCTTGTCCTTCAATGGAGTTTAAAAGTGTTGAATTTTCTCCACAAACATAAGCACCTGCCCCTGATATTATATTAATATCAAAGTCAAATCCTTCAATACCTAGAATATTTTCCCCTAAATATCCAGCTTCTTTGGCATTTTTTAATGCTAATTCAAAACCTTCAAATAATCCTCTATATTCCCCTCTTATATATATATAACCTTCCTTAGAACCAAATACATATGCTGCAATTAACATTCCCTCAATTACAATTAAAGGATCTTTTTTCATAAATAACCTATCTTTAAAGGTTCCCGGTTCTCCTTCATCGGCATTACAAACAATATATTTAGGTTCCCCTTCTACACTGTATAAATGTCTCCATTTTATTCCCGTTGGAAAGCCTGCACCACCACGACCTAATAATTTAGCATCTATTATTTCCTGTATAATGTCTTCCTTGTCCATTTTTACAGCATTATTAAGACCGTTAAAACCCCTATGGGATTTATAGTCCTCTATAGAATGCATGTAGGATTTATCTACCGTACCTGTAATTAACTCTATTGTTTTAGTCATTCTATCCTCCTATAAATCCTTATTGTCCCTAAGTTCACCAATAATACTAGCAACTAATCGTTCATTTAAATTGCCGTAAATTTCGTTTCCTACTTTAATTATTGGACCAATTTCACAAGCTCCAACACATGAGCATTTTTCAAATTCAAATAGCCAATCATCAGTATGTTCCCCTAACTTAATACCTAGATTTCTTTCTACAATATCCACTAATGAGTCACTTCCATTTAAGTAACAAGATGCACATGTACAAACCTCTATTTTATATTTCGCCCTTGGTTTAGTGCTAAGCATATCATAGAAAGTTAATATGTCGTATAAATCAACTAATGGAATGCCTATTTTATCTGAAACAATCTTTGCTACTTCCTCCCCTATATACTTTTCCTCTAAAGAATCCTGTAATTCTATTAAGGTATTAAGTATATCTTTTTTAGTACTACCATTCTTTTCAATGATATCGTTTACCATTTTAGTCTGTTCTTCTGACAACGGTTTTGATACTAGTTTATAACTCATATTTCTACCCCTTTTCCCTATTATATATTCAATTATAATATAACGTTTTATCATAAGTCAATCAAAGAATATATAGTTAATAAATTATCACTTTTAAAATTAAAAAGGCACACTTATATGCGCACCTTTTTAATCCATTTATCATATTCTCTTTTAATTCTCTTTATTATCTAATGTCATTAGCACTATAATTTAATAATATTAAATTCATTGTATAGTAAATCAACTAATAGTAGTTCGCCTTCTAGTATTTCCTTTTTCCCTGACAAATATTTTAAAGCTTCACTTACTTGGACAGAGGAAATTATTTGAGGAATAAAGCTAGGTACTGAAAAATCAATTTCGCTACGCTCACCATTTAGTGTTTTTTCTGAATATATTTTCTTTATTAAATTATCATTTGGAAATATATTTGCCACTTGTCCATACCACTTTGATATTGCACCATGGACCATTACTAAATTTTCTTTTGTACAAAGTTTTGAAAGTAGCATTCTTGAAGGAACATTGTCAAGACAGTCTATAACAAGATCATGGTCTTTTAATATTTTTTCACCATTCTGCTCATTAATCATTTCAGGTATTGCTACAATATTAATTTCAGAATTTATTTCCCTTAAATTTTCTGCAACTGCTTCAGCCTTATTTGTTTTAGAATCAATAAGCTGATAATTTGAAAATAACTGGCGGTTTAAATTGCTTTCCTTAAAAACATCTCCGTCTACTAGAGTAATTTTTCCAACTCCAAACCTTGCAAGGGCATTGGCACAGTACCCGCCTAATCCTCCACATCCTATTATGCAAATTTTCTTTCTTCTTATTTTTTCTACTTCCTCTAAGGTAAAGGTTCCTAGATTTTTTTCATATCTTTCTTGAATATTCAAAACACACCTCTTGTATGTAATTTTAGTATAAAAATAAAGGCATATTAATGCCTTTATTTTTAAGTTCTACCTAATATAAGACTAACCACCGGCAGCCATAGAGAATATATGGACAAAATCCCCTGGCTTTAAAATCTTTTCAGACTCTTCAATGAAACGAATGTCCTTTCCGTTTATCATAATTCTAGACCAATCATCAACTTCACCGGTTTCAGTATACAACAAGGACTCCATTTCCTCACCATAGTATGAACTTATTTTTTTTAATAGGTCATAGATTGTAGTAGGTTTTCCTAATGTTTCCTCTTCAATTTCAACTACTATTTCCGGAGAGTTAGCAATTTTTCTATATAGTCCTATTAACCTTACTTTAATTTCAAGCATTTTTTATGGTAGGTCCTTTATGGCAAATTCTAAACCTAATTCTTCAAGTTTTTCCGGAGTTGGCATTCCTTCCTGGTCCCAACCTCTTGCTTCATAGTATTCGTCTAACATAAAGTCCAATTCCTCTTGAGTTGTAACTGCACCTTTTGACAAGCCACTAGGTATAGGCTCATTTTTTACCCTTGTTGGTAGAGAGTCATCTTTTCTTGTAAATCCATTTCTAATATTATACATTCTACAAAGATTTATAAGTTTTTCTCCCATTTGCCATGCATCGTCTTCCGTATATTCAAATCCCATTATTCCACTTAGTAGCTCAGCTGTTAATGCTTGAAAATTTTCTACTAATGCTGCTTGTGCAGGGAATTCACAAAATGTTACTATGTCGTATAATGAAGCAAAATCCTGGTTAAATTTAGTTAATTTCCCCTTGCCTTCAAGGGCTAATCTATCTACTGCATGAGGATAAGGTGTTCCAAATACCTCTTGGAAGGCATATCCTTTATTATGGTCAGCACCTGTAAAGGATGTTGCAAAGTTTAAAGCCTGAGCCTTTAACCCCCTTGCATCATAAGCCGGTAATTCCAAGCCTTTTACTTCAAGAGTGTAGGCTTCACTACCTTTACCAATTATTTCAGCAGCTTTTTTAGTTCCATCTGTTAATACAGCTCCAAAGCCTTCCCTAAAAGCAATTTGTTTCATAAGGGTTAAAGCTGCATCTTCATTTCCAAAATTAAGTTCTAAGCCACCGGTATCTTCTTTTGTTATAATTCCCTTTTCATAAAGCTCCATTGCAAAGGCTATAGCAGCTCCTACAGATATATTGTCAATACCCAGTTCATCTGTTAATCTATCTGCAACTATTGTAAATTCTGCAGATTTTATACCAAGAAGAGTTCCTAGTGAGAACATCGATTCATATTCAGGTCCTTCAGATGATATTCCTGAATATTTTCCCTTTCTTATAAGTCTAACCTGGCTACAAGCAATTGGACATCTGTCACATGGGTTTCTCGTAATATTATACTCGTTTAAAACCTCTGGTCCCATAACTTCATCCCAATCTATGTCTTCTGAGTTTAACCAGTTATATGACGGAAGAACCCCTAAATTACTCGTTACCTCAAATGCAACAGATGAGCCTTTTGTACCAAATTGTGGATAGGCCATAGGACTTGCCTTAAAGTATTTTAGCATTTGGGATATGGACTTTTTAGATCTTGCCTTATCAGCAACTGGAATTTCATCTGTACCTCTAATGGCTACAGCTTTTAAATTCTTACTTCCAAGTACTGCTCCTATTCCTTTTCGTCCTGCTGCTCTGGCTTCATTAATTACACAACCCATTGTACTTAGTTTTTCGGCTGCAGGACCTATACATGAAATACGTATATTTTGATCCCTTAATTGTTCCTTCATGTACATTTGAGTATCAAAAACATTTAATCCCCAATATCTTGTAGCATCTCTAAATTTTACAGTTCCATCTTTTATAAATACAAAGGTAGGTTTTTCAGCTTTGCCTGATATTACAATAGCATCGTAACCTGCTCTTTTTAATTCTACCGGGAAATACCCTCCACTTAATGAGGTGGTTATTGTGTTAGTTAAAGGAGATTTAGTAACCATACATAATCTACTTGCACATGGTGTATCGGTTCCTGTTAATGGTCCTGCTGAATAAATTATTTTATTATCTTCACTTAATGGATCCATTTTTGGATCTGTTTCATCATACATGATTTTTGCACTTAAAAGTGCACCGCCTACATAGTCTTTGTAAAACTCCAATGGTGGAGTTTCTTCGTAAAATTCTTTATTTGTTAGGTCAATTCTTAAAATTTTCCCCCTAAATCCTCCTGTTGTCATAACAATAATTTCCCCCTTAAAAATTTATTTTATAATATAATTTCATTTTATTATAACAATTTCTCCTGTTTTTTCAGTAGAGTAGCCACCCATTTGAATGAGTTTATTTTTAAATTCATGGCTTTTTAAAATTTCTATAAAGTCCTTTACCTGTTTAAGTTCTAAGTTTTCTACAGGAATTGCAAAATCGTATTCTTCATTTGCTATAGGAATAAAATCCAAATCCACGGCTTTAGCTGCCGATAAAATTCCCATTCCTGCATCGGCACTGTTGTTTTTAATAGCTACAGCTACTGCCATATGAGTTGCTGCTTCCCTGTCGTAACCTGTAATTTCCTCTGGAGAAATTCCCGCTTCTTTAAGTTTGAAATCCAACATAATGCGGGTACCTGCTCCTCTTTGTCTGTTTATATATCTATGTTTTATTAAGTCCTTTATACCTTTAATTCCAAGTTTATTTTCCTTTTGAACCATTATTCCTTGGATTCGTCCTACTCCCTTTATTAAAGCCATAGGCCTGTCTCCTAGTATTTCTTTTACTATTGGAATATTATATCGTGATGTTTTATCATCTAATATGTGTATTGGTGCCATATGAGCTTCTTCTCTTTTTAAGGACAGGAGCCCTGCCATACTGCCTACATGGCTACTGGACAAATATTCTCCCGGGTATTTTTCAGACATCATGTCCGCAATTATATCCAATATTAAGTCATGGCTTCCTATGGAAACCAGAGTCTGTTCAAGTTCTGAAACTCTTTTATTAAGTAGGATTTTTACTCTATCTCCAGCTTCTAATCCTTCTAGGTTTTGGTCAATAATACAAAAGCCATCTGCCCTAACTAATGACATAGCCGCTCCTGCTCCCCTAGCTAAAGGAATTGCCACATATCTTTCTCCGACTTTTCCAACCTTAACCCGTATATATTCCTCATGTTTTATTGAAGAAACAACTCTTCTAGCAATATTTGCCTCTATGGTGTCCTGTTCTTTTTTTACCTTATTTCCCATTAATTCCAGTATAGGAACAACAAATTTCTGATAGGTTATATAGGCAGACACCGGATATCCCGGAAGTCCTATTACAGGCTTATTATCTACTATTCCCAATATAACCGGCTTCCCTGGTTTTATTGCAACTCCATGAACTACTACTTCTCCTATTTCCTTTAATATATTAGCAGTGTAATCCTCTGTTCCTGCAGATGAACCTGCATTTATAATTAACATATCATATTCTTTTATAGCGTCTTTTATTGTGTTTTTTATTAATTCATAATCATCCGGTAATGCACTGTGCCTAAAGGGAATACTTCCATTTTCTTCTATTAAGGCAGAAAACATCATTGAATTTGATTCTATAATCTGTCCTATTTTAGGATTGTCCCTTGCTTCTATCATTTCAGTTCCCGTTGGATAAATACCGACTTTTAATTTTTTTATAACCTCTATTTCAGTAACTCCACCACTTATTAAAACACCAATATCTATTGGTCTTATTTTGTGAGATGATGGTAAAATCATTTCGCCTTGAACAATATCCTCTCCAACAGGACGTATATGTTGCCATGGTGCTGCAGCCTTCCTAATTAAAACAGAACCGTCTTCTTCCTGTTCAATGTTTTCAACCATTATTACACTATCAAAAGGTTGAAAAACCGGGTCCCCTGTGTCTATAACAACATAGTCTTCCTTTTTTAACATAATCGGCTTGTTTTCCCTAGCTCCTATGGTCTTTTTACTTTCTACAGCTATTCCATCCATAGCCGCTGAATCATATAAGGGAGAGTTGTATTTTGCAAAAACAGCTTTTGAGGTAATTCTACCTAAGGCTTTTTCAACAGAAATTGTTTCAGTTTCATAGGCCTTTAATACTTTTTTTTAATCTATCTTTATATAGCTTTAGTGCTTCATCTGCCGGTAAAGCATTTAAATAAAAATTTCGTTTGGACATTATTTCCTCCATTATCTAATTATTTAAAATAATTTTACCCAAACCTCATCTCCTTTTTCCAATCCTTCATGGTTTCTATTTACAGAGAAATAACCATCAGCTCCTAAAAGAGAGGTTATTAATCCCGATTTTCCAAATATGGGTTTAGCTAAATATCCACCTTTATCCTTTAATAGCTTTACAGGCCAACAAGTTGTCTTGCCTGGAGAGGAGGCTAAATTAGTGGTTACTTTAGCTGGAATTTCAAGTTCTTCTTCTACTTCCATTAATTTTTTTATCATCTTGTTAAATAAAATATCAAAAACCAACATAGCCGATACTGGATGACCAGGAAGTCCAATTAAAAGTGTTTTGCTATTTTCATCATAAGCAACTATTGTTGGTTTTCCGGGTTTAATTGCCATTCCATGGGTAAAGACCCCCGGTGATGAAATATTGTCAAGAACTTTTGCCGTAATATCCTTCTTGCCTTGAGAACTACCACCTGATACTGCTACTAAATCACTTTTTTCCATAGCTTTTTTTACAGTTTCCCTTAATAAATCCTCATCATCCTTTAAAACGAATATATCAATTACACTGTAACCATTTTTTTCAGCTAACGCCTTTAAAGCAAGGCTGTTTATATCTCTAACCTTGCCTAGTTCCAAAGGTTTTTCCGGTGAAACTATTTCATCCCCTGTTGAAATAATAGTTAAACTCAGTGGCTTATAAACTTTTATTTCCGTAATTCCCAAGGCGGAAAGCACACCAATACTTTGAGGTAATAGTTTACTTCCCTTCCTTAAAATCAACTGCCCCTTTGAAACATCTTCATTAGGATATACAACATTTTCACCTTCTGAAATACTTGAAGATACAGCAACTCCATCTTCACCAAAATTCTCTGTATACTCAACCATTACAACACCGTTAGCACCTTTTGGTAGCATTCCTCCTGTGGAAATTTCTACACACTGGCCGGATATTATTTCCAAATCTGAAGCTTGTCCCATTTCTATTACACCAATATTTTTCAAAAATACCGGAATACTATCTCCTGCTGCTGCTGTATCCTTTGAAAAAACAGCATAGCCATCTACTGTTGAACGTGTAAAACCGGGAATGTCTTCCTTGGTAATAATATCATGGGCTAAAATTCTTCCTGAAGCTTCACTAATATTAATAATTTCTGTATTCAAGTTCCAATTATTTACAATGTTCCATATTTTTTCTTGGACCCTTTCTACTTCATCAACTTTTAATAACTTCATCTTTTCACCTCTTCTTAAGATAGGGAAACTGTCTGTAAATACCTTTTAAGTTCCGGAATTTTTGGATTATAAATCATATTTTCCCTATCTCCTTCGGCTATAACCTTCCCGTCCCACATAAAATATATGTAATCACAAAGTCTAGAAACACTGGATATTTGATGACTAATAATTATCCATGTAGCAGGATTTTCCTTTTGTCTTTTTAATATTTCCTTTTCAAAGGTAAAGGTGCTTTCTATGTCTAAATTTGAAAAGCCCTCATCTATAATCGTAAATTTTGGAGAAAAAATCATAGCTCTTATTAATGCTAATTTTTGCATCTGGCCACCGGAAAGTCCCGGTGCATATTTGTTAGCCTCATTGTTAAAATCAGCAAGTTTTAAATATTCATCTACTATTTCCCTTCTTGGTTTTATATTTCTAATTTCTAAGGGATAAACAAGATTATTATAAACAGTATCATGTATCATATAGGATTTTCTTGGGACCATTGTTATATCCTTAGAAGTTAAACCCTCATAATCTATTTTACCAGAGTCCTTTTTTATAGTATTGGCTATAATTTTCACTAAAGTCGATTTCCCACAACCATTTGGTCCAATTATTCCATAAATTTTCCCTTGGGGAATATGTAAATCATCTATTGATAAGGTGAAGTTTTCAAATGTCTTTTTCAAATTATATATTTTCATTTAACTCCTCCCTTTTTAAAATCCAATCTAATACAGTTTGAATAATAAAACTCAGTAGCAATAAAATTACTCCAAGTACTATAGCATCGTTGTAGTTTCCCTTATTTCTTAAGAGAGTAATAGCTGTTGTCATTGTTCTAGTCTTATGTAAAATATTTCCTCCAACTATCATAACCGCTCCAACTTCGCTTATGGACCTGCTAAAACCTGTAACTACAGCAAAATAAATCTCACTTTTTAATTCTCGTATTACCAGCTTATTGCTTTGCCAAAAATCAGCTCCCATAGTTGTTGCAAAAGCTCTAATTTTAGGTCCTTTATGTTGTGCAGATTCACAAATCATACCGCTTATTATAGGAGTTATAATTAAAACCTGTGCAAAAATCATTGCTTGTAATGTAAAAAGAATATTTAAAAATCCTAACACACCTTTACGCATTAACAAAAGATACACAATAAGCCCCATAACTACCGGTGGCGTTCCCATTAATGTCCTATTGATTCTCAATATAATTTTCTTACCTATAAAATTAGCTCTTTCAAGAATCAATCCTAGGAAAACTCCTAGGACTGATGAAATAAGAGTTGAAAAAAAGGCCATTTTTAATGTTAACCATACTATTTCAAGTATGTCTTTGTTAAACCAATTCTCCAATTTAAATACCTCTAATTAATATCGTATTATTCTATTTAGCGTTTGGTGTAAATAATGATTGACCAAATTCCTTTTCACCAAATGTTCCAATTAATTCTTGAGTTTCCGGACTAATTATCCAATCAACGAAAGCCTTAGCTCCTTCTTCATTTACACCTTCATTTTTTTCAGGATTTACAGCAATAACTCCATAATAGTTTAACAAATCCTCACTTTTTTCACATACTATATCCAAGTCACCCTTATCTTCAAAAGTTAACCAAGTTGCCCTATCTGTTAAACAATATGCATTTTTTTCAGCTGCCATTCCTAAAGTTGCTCCCATCCCTTGTCCTGCACTTACATATTCAGGTAGGTTTGCCACATCTATGTCTAGATTTTCCCAAATACCAACTTCTTTCTTGTGAGTACCTGAGTCATCTCCTCTGGAAACAAAAGGTAAATTGTCATTAGCTATAGTTTTAAATGTTTCTTCCACATCTTCATTAGGTGAAATAGCTCCATCTTTAGGACCAACTATAATAAAGTCGTTATACATTACATCAAAACGCTCAACACCATAACCCTCTTCTACAAAAGCCTCTTCATCGGCTTTAGCATGTACTAAAAGAACATCTGCCTCACCGTCTTTACCCATTTGTAAAGCTGCTCCTGTACCTACAGCTATAGTATCAACTTCAATACCTGTTTTTTCAGTAAAGTCAGGAAGTATAAACTCCAATAAACCGGAATCTTCTGTACTGGTTGTTGTTGAAAGAATTATTTTTCCATTTTCTTCCACTTTTGCCTTTCCTTCAGTTGGTGTAATCGTTTCGCTTTCCGGAGTTTTTGAATTTGTACATCCTACAAGAACCATCATTAAAACTAAACTTAATGCTAAAAATTTTTTTCTCATTGTTTCCCCCTTGTTTTTTTAATAAAAAAATTACGAATGTATAAATAATAACGAAAACGTTATCTCTTTAAAGAAATAAAGCTATTTTTTATACATTCCTTATATATAGAATACCTAATTATTATTACTTGGTCAATATTTAAACAATTTTAAAAAAGCAATTTCAGTTTATAACAAACTGAAATTGCTTTTTTAGGAAACTATTTTCCCACTTCTCTTTATAATTATATTTCTGTATTTTCTCGATGTTATTAAATAGGCTATAAAGTAAATTACAATATACATTAATATAGTTATTAACTCTATTGTCTGTAGGGTTTTACTAGATATTAAACCAAAACTTAGGGCAAATAGATTGATTATATTAATGGCAAAAATATAATGAACTATTGCTGTTAAGAGGGGTAGAAAGAAAAATATGGTTATTTGCTTATTAATTGTAGTGTTTATTTCATCCTTAGTAAGACCTACCTTATATAGCTTTTTAAACTGCTCTGCATCTTCGTAACCTTCTGACAACTGCTTGTAGTAGACTACTATAAGGAAGTTCAGTAAGAAAATTATTGTTAAATAAATTCCAACCACAATAAAGGGAGCTACGCCCACCTTATCACCAAAATACATATTATTCGTTCTCCATGTATATCCCTTTGTTTCCAACTTATTTATTGAATTTATTTTTGAATCTTCTAATAGATATTTATCAAAAAAATCTTTTTTCTCTAGCTTATCACCACTAAGATTATAACTTTGCTCTATGAAATAATTCTGTATAGGAGCTTCTGTAACTATTTCTCCCTCCTTGTTTTTAAATCTTCCATCGTCTAGGAATTCATATACAAATTCTTCCTTAATATAGTCAAAATAATCATCCGGAATAACCAGGGTTAAATTATAAAAATAGTGCGCTAAATCTTCTACAACGATTTTTTCTTTTAATTTAAAATCCTTCCCAAAAATATTTATATTTTCCTTTATTTCCTTTTCTAAAATAGCTTCATATTCAAATAAATTATTAGCAAGTAAAATAACCTCGTCTTCCTTTAATTCTATTTCTTTATCAGCTAATTTATTATAATCGGACATTTTTAATGCACTAACATATGCTTGTCCTTCGGATTTATAAATATCTATAATATCTTTATTATCCCTTCCCGGATAAGTTGATATTCCTTCAATTATTTCAAATCTTTTAAAATCTTCTACTTCTAGCTTGTTGTTTTTCAAATCTTCTCTAAAAGCGCTATCTATATTAGAGCTATCTTCTTCCTTAAAAGTCCCCAATAAAATATCATAAGGTTCTATATTATGAACAAAACTTACATAGGCTATTATACTCATGCAAAGTGTAACTATTATCATACAGCTTAAAATACAAATTGTTGCTAAACTTACAGCATTTTCCTTAATTCTAATGGATAAATTGGAAATTGCTATAAAATTATTGTTTTTCTTGTATATATTTTTTCTCTTTTTTAAATAATTAAATATTGAAACTATAAGTCCTTGAAATATTAAGTAAGTTCCCACAACAACAAATATAACAGCTATTAATGCTATATATATAATATTAATTCCTTCTAAAAAAACATATTCTACTGCCATAAGATTACTTGGTTCTAAGATAACCGCAATTATATAACCGATAATTATAAAAATTATTCCAACTATAGCCATAAATGCGCTTAAGACGGATTTTCTTTGAATCTTCTTTTTAACATTTAAAATATCCAGTCCATTTTTCCTAATAACCTTGTGACTTGTTAATATAATTGAAGTAAATGTTATTAAGAAAAAAACTATAATTGTTATAATAACAGCCTTTAAACTTAAGGCAGACTTTAAGGTAGATTCAAAATTTAATGCTCTTGAAATTATTAGAAAGTTTAATTTATCCAATATTATAGAAGAAAACACCCCTATAATAATACTAATTATATTAAGAATAATATTTTCAATAAATATTAATTTTTTAATATGTCTTTTATCCATTCCCAGTAAGTCATATACACCGTAGTCTACACTTCTTCTTTTATTTAAAAAGCTGTTAACATATATATTAAATATTAAACTCATAACCCCTATAGCTACGGCAGTAATATATAACAGTATTTTTAATGTATTATAGCCGTAATCTAAATTTATACTTTCATTAAAATATAGGTTTAGAGTTAGGTAAAAGAAAACTACCGACAAAACTACAGTCAATATATAGGGAATATATATTTCCTTATTTCTTTTTAAATTATCCTTAGCTAATTTAAATAACAGTTTCATTTACTCTTCCTTTTCATTCATTACAGTTAGGGTATAGGATATTAATTCATAAAAATCCTCGTTACTTCTACTTCCCTTAAATAGTTGATTATATATTATTCCATCTTTTATAAAAAGCACCCTTTTAGCCTTACTTGCTGCTATTAAACTATGGGTTACCATTAATACCGTTTGACCTTGCTCATTTATTTCCTTTAAGTTATTTAAGACCATAGTTGATGACTTTGAGTCCAAGGCTCCTGTTGGTTCATCTGCCAAGAGTATTTTAGGGTTTATTATTATTGCCCTTCCAATTGCTACCCTTTGTTTTTCTCCACCTGATATTTGATAGGGATATTTATTTTTAAGTTCCAAAATCCTTAATTTTTTCATTACTTCTTCACTTCGTTTTTCTATTTCATCAGGATTAATATTTGACAAGACCAAGGGCAGCTCTATATTTTCCTGAACATTTAGGGTTTCCAGTAAATTAAAGTCCTGGAAGATATAGCCTATGTTTTCCCTTCTAAATTTTGATATGCCTGACTTACTTATGCCTGAAATATTTTTTCCTGCTATATATAGGTCTCCGGCTGTTGGCTCATCTAAGGTAGCTATTATATTTAATAGTGTGGACTTTCCCGAACCGGATTCTCCCATTATTGCTACAAATTCGCCTTTTTCTACTTCTATTGTTATTTTCTTCAAGGCTTCTACTGAAACAGCCGAAAACTTTGATGCATATATTCTCGATATATTTTTAAGCTCTAATAAACTCATACCTACCTCCTGTGTATATATTATAATATTTATTGCAAATCTATATATTAGAATATCCTTACAGAATTCTTTATATTTCTAACAAGTTTGTAATTTAGCAAGTAAAAAGACATATAAAACTAAATTTCATATGTCCTACTTAATAAAATATGCCCTTGTTAGTCTTTTATTCTCGTCCTGTTCAAGATTATAGTTCTATATTTCTTTAAGGTTATATAGTAGATACCAATGTAAAAAACTATATAGACTAAAATTGCAATAACAATATACCTTTTCATTTCATTATTAGATGAAATATTTATATACACTACAATATTAGACAGTATTTTGCTGGAAAATATAAAATGTATAACGGAAATTACCAAGGGCAAAAAGAAAAATATATTTATTTGCCTATTCATGGTTTTTACTATTTCTTTTTCATCAAGACCAATTTTAAAAAGTTTTTTAAATTGGTCTACATCCTTATAACCTTCTACTATTTGTTTATAGTATAAAATCATAAAGAAATTAAGGGCTAGTAAAATAGTCAGGTAAATACTTGCAAATATATAGGAGCCTCTAGTAATAATATTTGAGTCTATAAACTTTGGATTAAAATGATAAGTAAAATAATATGATAAATCCTCATCATATAATTCTGTACCATTTGTACTTATACTTTTCATAAAGTTATAGATTTTATTTTCATCGCCTTTGAATTTGTAGATTAAATATTTACTAGATTTATCAATTGGACTGTAGACCTTCTCCCCTGTATCGCTTATATAATTTCCCTCTTCATCAATATCTACGACATTTTCCGGAACTTTATAATGTTTTTCTTCAAGTTCTTCATATAATTTATCTGGAATAAGCAGTAAATATGAATTTCTAAAAGATTCTAAAATTTCATTGTCATCACTACTTTCAATGGCTTTTACTTTTAGTTTTTCCCCAAATAAAGTAATAGTAGGTAAAATTTCCCTTTCCATTTCTTCCTTTGACTCTAAAATATTTCCAAAGATTATAGTTTCATCTTCTCTTAATTTAACATTTTCTTTAAATACCCTATTATATTCTGAAACTTTTGCTAAGGATAAATATCTAATAAGCTTATGGTTTTTTAAAATTTCTATATTATCCTTTTCCTTAACCTCTATTCCTGCTAAAACTCCCATTTCGTAGGAGCTATCTATTTCAAAACCTTCTTTTTCTACCACTTTAGAAACAAAGGATTTTATATCTTCTGTATAGTTTTCATCAAATACTTCTATATATAAATCCCCCTGTTTTTCTTCCTTAGTAAAGCCATAATAGGATACTAGGGATAAGAATATAAACAATAATAGCATAAGTCCTAGTATTGTTATAGTCCCTAAGGATACGGCATTTTCCCTTAACCTATAGGATAGGTTGGATATAGCAACAAAATTATTTTTTCTTTTATAAATTCCCTTAAATTTTTTTATAAACTCTATAATTACAGTAGTAAAGCCTTGAAAGAGTAAATAAGTTCCCAGTATAATTAAAAATATTACAAGGGCCAATTTAGGCAGCTCCATAAATTGATCTTCCTTATATAAGCTGGAAAACGAATACTTTGAAGCAAAAAAATACCCCAAGCCTATAAGTAAAATACCTAGTATAGAGAATACTATATTGAAAATAATCCCTTTATTTTCCGACCTTTTACCATATATTAATTCCAGTGTTTTTTTACTACTTAAATAAATTGTAGTCCACAAGGAAGAAGTTAAGGTAATTACTATAAATAGGATTAGCGTATAAATAATTGCCCTAGGACTAATGTAGGACTTAATTATTTCATCTAAATTAAAAACCTTACTCATTGTTAAAAAATTAAATCTATCTAACACAATTCCTGTTATTGTACCAATAAAAATAGCCGTTAAATTCAATAAGGATATTTCAAGGACTACTAGTTTGTTAATATGCTTTTTATCCATACCTAAAACATTATAAATTCCATAATCCATTGAGCGTTTTCGGTTAAGAAAGTTAACTGAATATAAATTAAAAATAACCGACATTACAGCAACCATAATTGTAGTCTTAAATAATAAGCTCCTTAATCTAATATAGGTGTCTCCAAGTTCAGATGTTCTAACCTCCCTTTCATTTTTTATAGTATAACTTCCCTGTTCATTCGAAATACTTTCCATTCTTTCATACTCTTTTATTTCTCCATCTATACTAGGATTAAGGGCAAAATTAACTATTAAAAAAAAGATAACTACAGAAATTATTAAAGTAATAAAATATGGTAAATATATTTCCTTATTTCTTTTTAAATTATCCTTAGCTAATTTAAATAACAGTTTCATTTACTCTTCCTTTTCATTCATAACAGTTAGGGTATAGGATATTAATTCATAAAAGTCCTCGTTACTTCTACTTCCCTTAAATAGTTGATTATATATTATTCCATCCTTTATAAACAGCACCCTTTTAGCCTTACTTGCTGCTATTAAACTATGGGTTACCATTAATACCGTTTGACCCTGTTCATTTATTTCCTTTAAGGTATTTAAGACCATAGTTGATGACTTTGAGTCCAAGGCTCCTGTTGGTTCATCTGCCAAGAGTATTTTAGGATTTATTATTATTGCCCTTCCAATTGCTACCCTTTGTTTTTCTCCACCTGATATTTGATAGGGATATTTGTTTTTTAATTCCAAAATCCTTAATTTTTTCATTACTTCTTCACTTCGTTTTTCTATTTCATCAGGATTAATATTTGACAAGACCAAGGGCAGTTCTATATTTTCCTGAACATTTAGGGTTTCCAGTAAATTAAAGTCCTGAAAGATATAGCCTATGTTTTCCCTTCTAAATTTTGATATGCCTGACTTGCTTATGCCTGAAATGTTTTTTCCTGCTATATATAGGTCTCCGGCTGTTGGCTCATCTAAGGTAGCTATTATATTTAATAAGGTGGACTTTCCTGAACCGGATTCCCCCATTATTGCTACAAATTCACCTTTTTCTACTTCTATTGTTATTTTCTTCAAGGCTTCTACTGAAACAGCTGAAAACTTTGACGCATATATTCTTGATATATTTTTAAGCTCTAATAAACTCATAACTACCTCCACCATATATTAATTATATACTTTAATTCCCTTGTATATATTAAAAAATCCTCACAATTTTAATAAAACAAAAAGTACCAATAATATATTTTGGTACTTTCTAATATTTAATAACACTTCCTTTAATAATCAAGCTATTATATTTTTTTGATGTTAATACATAGGTTAAACTATAGATTATTATATATAAGATTATGGATACTAAAAATGTAATATTCATTTCTCTCATTGACGTTACATCAATATATGAAGCCATATTGGTAGATAAACTTAAGGTTAATAAAAAATGTATTATGGATATTAACAAGGGTACAAGGAAAAATATTTTTATTTGTTTTTGTACACTTTCACCTATTTCCTCTTCCGATAAGCCTATTTTGTATAATTTTTTAAATTGATTAGCATCCTCATAACCTTCAACTATTTGTTTATAATATAAAATCATGAAAAAATTAATTAAAAATATTAAGGTTATATAAGTTGAATAGAAAACAGCAGCACCATTAATTACATAAATAAAGGATAAATACCTTGCATTAACTGTAGAAACTACAGTTTTCTCCATTCCGACATTAAATGCTTTACTGTAATGGTCTTCAACCTTATTTAAAAATTCTTTAATAGTTTTAAAATCTCCATCAAATTTGTAATCCTGTACAATATAAACCGCACTGACAAGTTCTAAACTCTCCTGGTTTTTAAATTTACTACTATTGATTATTTTTTCATAAATATTATCTGATACTATTAAACCATAGCCATCAACAAGGGAGTCTAAATTTTCATTACTGCTAATTTCCCTTATAGTCTTTACCTTTAAATTGTTTTCAAATAAAGAAATTTCCGGAAGAATATTATTTTTCATCTCTTTTCCATAATATAAGCTATTTCCTAGAATTATAACTTCATTGTCTTTTACCTTTTCTTTAATTTTAGAAATATTATTGTACTCTGAATTCCTTATTATTGTAAAATACCTTTCATAGTTATTGGAATTATTAACTACCTTAATATTATTTTCATCATTAGCTAGAAGGAAATTAAGCACTTCATATTTCGTTTTTTCCTTTACACCTAGTCCATTTTCTTCTGCTAGATTAATAATTTTTTTATTTAAAAGTTCACTGTCCTTTTTCGTCTCCGTAGCTGTATATAAATCTATGTCATTATAATTATTAACAAAGCCATTATAGTTTAAAATACTGGAAGCTATAAAATTAAGTAATATACACCCTACAATACTAATAATAGTTAAACTTATGGCATTTTCCCTAAACCTAAAGGCTAAATTTGAAAGTGTAATAAAATTATCTTTCCTTTTGTAAATCCTTTGTTTTTTAACATAAGAAAAAACTATAACCGTCAGTCCTTGGTAAATTAGAAAAGTTCCAATTAAGAGCAAAATAGAAACTTCGACTATGTCATTAAATTGTATAATGTTTCTAGCGGTAATTTCTCCTGTATATCTGTTTCTAAAAGACAAATAATATGCAAATAGAATTAATAGAATTCCAGCCAAACTTTCAAAAATATAAAACTTTTTCTTTCTTAAATTATACTTTTTCTTTCCTATCATTTGTAAAGCATGGCTAAAGTATATTTTAAAAAAATAAATAACACATAAAATAATTTCAATAGATAGAAAAACTACAAAGGTAATACATATGCTCTTAAGGCTTAGTTGAGATTTTATGTTTTCACCAAAATCCAGTATCCGAGATATAAATAAAAAATTTAATTTATTTAAGGCTATACCGCCTAAAATTCCAAGTAATATACTTGGTAGGCCAAGAATTAATATTTCAGAAATTACCAAAAACTGAATATGTTTTTTATCCATGCCTAGAATATCATATACGCCATAATCCATTGACCTTCTTTTATATATGAAATTTCCAATATATAGTGTAAAGATTAGGCTAATTATTCCAATAACAATACTTACATTCTGAAATTGTTCCTTTAAAGCATCGTAGCCGGCGCCTATTCCATTTACATATTTTTCCCCTTCTATTACAATATATCCATTTTTAATTTCTTCATTTAAAAAATCATTAAAGGTTAAATTAATACACAAAAAAAATAGTACAACAGAAAGTATTAATACAAATATATAAGGCAAATATAGTTCCTTATTTCTTCTTATATTTTCCTTGCTTAATTTAAAAATTAATTTCATACATTATCCTTTTATTTTAGTAAAAAAGAGAACTTTATAAGTCCTCTGTAATTTTAATATATACTTTTGTACCTTTGCCTACTTCTGATTCTAAATGAATACCCGAACCTAAAGTTGTTAATATTTTTTTAGACATATATAAGCCAAGTCCTGTAGCTTTTTTCTTAACCCTTCCGGTGTAACCTGTAAAACCTCTAGTAAAAAGTCTTGGAATATCCTCTTCTTTTATACCTATACCCGTGTCTTCAACAACCAAGTAGTCATCTGAAACAAATATTTTCACTTCTCCATTTCTAGTATATTTAACAGCATTTGAAATTACTTGATCCAAAGCATAGGCAAACCATTTTTCATCTGTAACTATTTTTCTTTTAAAATCCTCTAAAATTAACTTATTGCCCTTATAATTAAAATACAGGGCGTATTTTCTAACGGTATTTTTTACTAGATCATATAGGTCATGGGTTTCTATTTCTAGGTCTTTATTAATATCCTGTAATCGTATATTAGTTAAGGCCATTTCAGTATATTGGTTAATTTTAAATAACTCTTGTTTCATGTCGTCCTTTAATTCCGAGTCCATACTGTCTATTATTAAGGACAAGGCAGAAATAGGAGTTTTAGCTTGGTGAATCCAAATAGAATAATCCTCTTCCAACCTATCTAATTCTTTTTCTCGTATTGAATTTAATTCGTTTTTTTCCTTAATTAAGTCACTTAGTTTTTTTATATAGGATTCCTCTAAAATATCTTTAGGACTTATATCTACAATATTATCTTCATTAATATTGGTAATATATTTAAACTTTTCCTTAAATTTAAAATATCCCCATAAAAAATATGCTAAATAAAAAAACAAAAACAAAAATATAGTGTACCAATAATTTTCATATACACCAACACTTAGAAACATAATTAAGTAATTTAAAAGAAAAATAGAAAATATTATTATAATCTCACTCTTCTTGGTTTTAATATATTCCTTAAACATTTTTGCCCTCTATAAGACCATATCCTATACCTTTTTTTGTTTTTATAATATCTCTAATGCCGCTTTTCTTAAATTTATTTCTAATTCTATTTATATTTACGGCAATAACATTATCGTCTACAAAAGCATCTTCACTCCAAAGTCTAGTAATAATTTCATCCTTGGAAACATATGAATTGGCTTTTTCAAATAGTATTTTTAAAATTACAAATTCCGTTTGAGTCAGATTAATAGAATTGTCGTTAAATAAAATTTCCCTTCTATTTATATCCAATGTTACATCATTAAATTGGAAAATTTCCAACTCATCGTTAAAAGAATATGTCCTTCTAAGTAAGGCCCTAATTTTAGTAATAAGTAAGTCCATGTCAAAAGGTTTTGTTATATAATCATCTCCACCTAAATTCATGGCCATAATCATATCTAATTTATCGCTTTTAGAGGATATAAACATAATTGGAACACTTGAAAATTCCCTAATTTTCTTACACCAATAAAAGCCATCATAATATGGCAAAGAAATATCCAATAAAATTAGATTTGGGTTATATTCTTTAACTTCAGCTATTATATTATTAAAATCCCTTATTTCAAAAATTTTATAATCCCATTTTTCTAAATTTTTTGTAATTTCCCTTAATATTATATTATCATCTTCTATAATTAAAATATTCATAATCAACCTCTATATTATAATAACAATAGTATTTTTTTATAGCAAGATAATTAATAAAACTTAATCTTTTTGTAATAATTACCTAGAAAACATTAAACACATAGGAAGTTATCCTATGTGTTTAATATAATTAATATAGTTAATATTTTATTATTTAATTGGTTCCTCTGCTGTTAATTCTACATCAGCTTCTCCAAAATTATTTAGATTTCCGTCTTTATCTACTATAGACCAATCATAATATTTTATTCTCTTATTAACAACAAATCTAGCTTCATTAAATGTTGCAGGTATAATTGGTGCAGCGTCAAATATTGCTTTGTCAAAGTCATCAAATGCCTTTTTCATATGTTCATTATCGAAAGAAGCTTCACCATTTATATCTTCTAAGGCCTTGTCCATATTTTCATCAGTATATCTTGTAAAGTTAAACGCTGCTGTTTTATCATAAAACTGTGTAGGATTAGGACTAGTACCTAAACTCCAATACATAAAATATACATCTATTTCTGGATCATCTGTTTGAAGTCTTTCATAGAAGGAATTCATTTCATGTAATCTTCCATCTAATAGTTGTACATCTAATCCTATAGCTTTCCACCATTGTAAATATGCTGTTGCCACCGGTTCAGCTACTTCTCCACCAGACATTGCTGCATAATTTATAGTTAATTTTTCTCCATTAGGATCTTCCCTTAAACCATCTCCATCAACATCTTTATAACCTGCTTCATCTAGAAGTGCTTCAGCTTTTTTAGGGTCATAAGTATATTTTTCAGCATCTGGATTGTATAAATTAACAAATCTTGGTAAGGTTACAGAATTTGCTCTAAAGGCTAAACCTTGGTAGAATTTTTCTCCAACTGCATCTATATCTAATGCATAGCCCATTGCTTTTCTTAAATTTACATTTGCCATTTTAGCATTAGGATCTGTATTTACTTCGCCCTTTTCATTATCCCAAGTACCTAATTTAAAACCTATAAGTCCTAAACTTCTTCCAGCCCTTTGAATTACAGAATATCCACTTAAGTCATCTAATTCTTCATTTTTAATATCACCAGGTATAGCATTTAACAAATCATATTTTCCTGATTTTAAAGAGGCTAGTACATTTGACACTGGAACCCTCTCTATTTCTATTCCATCTATTTTAACATCTTTATAATAATGTTCATTAACTTTATATTCAACTCTTTCTCCAGGAATAACATTGGTTATAACGAAAGCTCCACTGGATAAAGGATTAATTCTAATTTTATCGTTAGAGATCATATCTTTTACAGGTACATCCCCTAAATAATGGTAAGGTTGGGGAACTTCCATAATTCCTTCACCCCATAGGATATTTGGCAAAAATTCCTTAAAGCTAATTACAATTGTTTTATCATCTGGAGTTTCTATACCTGATATAGTTTCAGCCTCTCCGTTATGGTATTCTTCCATTCCAACTACATTTTGGTATTTAACATCATATCTAACGCCTGTATATTCAGGGTGTCCAACGATTTCATAACCAAATAGATAATCCCTTGAAGTAACCGGTGTTCCATCAGACCATTTAAAAGTATCTTTTATGGTAATTGTAACTTTTTTATTATCCTTGTCAAAATCAACTTTTCTTAATTCATCTTCTTCAAGCCATCTTCCATCACCATCTTTACTAGGATATTCAGCCATATAGTCAAATAATTCCATATCGTCTGCATTAGTAGAAAATAGGTCATTGAATATTCCGGTAAATGGAGAGTCAGTTACAAGGCCTATTTTTAGTACCCCGCCATCTATTACTTTACCTTCATGTTCTGCAATACTGCTTCTTTTTACAGTATTTGTATTGTTTCCCGCCTCTGAAGATTTCTTTGAATCCTTGTTACCGCCACATGCTGTTAAGGCTATAGTTAGCGATAAGAATAAGGCAGCAAATTTAATAAACTTTTTCATTTCTTCCTCCTGCTATGTTTATATTATGTATAATATAATGCATTATGCATCATATTCTTGGATAACATAGAGATATAGATTTCTTATTATTTTCATTCTCAATATTCTATACCTCTACGTTATTTATTATACCATTTTTGTTTCGAATATCAATATAATTGATTGTTTTTTCATAAAGATATTACCTAGAAAATATCTTACTCTTTAATTGGTGCATCTGCAGTTAATTCTATATCTGCCCAGGTAAACGGATTTTCTTGCCCATAAGGATAAGACCAATCGAAATATTTTATTCTATCGTTCACTACATATTGAGCAATCCTATACATAGTTGGCACAGTAGAAGCAGCATCAAACATTGCTTTATCAAAATCTTTATATGCTTGCTTTCTAAATTCAGAATCAAAAGCATTTTCACTTGCCATATTATCTAAGGCAGTTTGAATTGCATCATCTGTATATCTTGAAAAGTTAAATGCCGAATACTTAGAATAGGTTTCATTTTGATCTGGATTATTTCCAATTTGCCATCCACCACTAAAAACGTCTATATTAGGATCGTCATTTTCTACCATCTCATAAAATAATTGAAATTCTAATAATCTTCCATTTGTTAATTCTACATTTAATCCTATTTCTTTCCACCACTGAATATACGCCATTGCCATAGGCTCAGCAACTTCTGAACCAGACATAGTAGCATAGTATATTACTAATTTTTCTCCATTTGGATCTTCTCTAAAGCCATCATTATCTACATCTTTGTATCCAGCTTCGTCTAAAAGCTTTTTAGCTTTTTCCGGGTCATAGCTATAACCTTCAGCATTTTCATCCCTAAAATCTTTAAAAATAGGAATTAGCATTGAGTTAGCCGGTATTCTTAGCCCTTCATAGAATTTATCTCCTAAAGCTTTTTGATCTAATGCATAAGCCATAGCCTTTCTCAAATTAACATTTGCCATTTTTGCATTTGGGTCAACAATTACTTCACCTTTTTCTTCATCCCATTTCCCCAATTTAAAGCCCATATAAGATAAATTATTATCATCTCTTTCTAATAAAGAATAATTTTTTAAATTTTCAAGTTCTTCTGTTTTTATAGTTGAAGGTATAGATGTTACTAAATCATACTTGCCAGATTTTAACGCTGATAATACATTTGAAGAAGGCACTACTTCAAATACTACTCCGTCTAGTTTTGGAGCGCCCCTCCAATAATATTCATTTTTTTCAAATTCAACTTTTTGTCCTGGTATAATTTCTTTAACTACAAATGGTCCTGTTGACAGAGGTTTTTCCCTTAGCTGAGGGCTAGCTTCCATCTCTGAAACTTTTAAGTCTTTTAAATATTCATAAGGTACAGGTTCTGTTACTATTCCACTTCCCCATAATATACTAGGCGTAAATTCTTTAAAAGTTATTACTAGGGTTTTGTCATCTGGAGTTTCTAAACCAGAAATAGTATCTGCTTCTCCATTTCTAAATTCTTCTATACCTACTATGTTTTTATGGTCAGCATCATATCTTACGCCTTTATATTCTGGATCTGCTACAATTTCATAATGAAAGGCAAAGTCCCTTGAAGTAACTGGAGTTCCATCTGACCATTTAAAAGAATCCTTTATTTTTATAGTAGCGGTTTTAGCTTCCTGATCAAATTCAATATCTACTGCATCATTTCCTTTTAATTTTAATTCACTATCTGTTGAAAAAGTTCCCCACATAGTAGGATTTGTAATATTAGCATCAACTGAATCATTGGAAAACTCTACTGAAAAGATACCTTTAAAGGGAGAATCCGAAACCAATCCTACTTGCAGAACTCCTCCTTTTATAGGAGTTCCTTCATTTTCTACAATAGTTCCTCTTGTTGAAATTGAATCTTTAGCTTCTTGTTTTTTATCTTCACTTTTATTCTTACCACCACATGCTGTTAAGGCTATGGTTAGCGATAAAAATAAGGCAGTAAATTTAATAAACTTTTTCATTTTTTCCCCCTGCTATGTTTATATTATGTATAATATAATGCATTATGCATCATATTCTTGGATAACATAGAGATATAGATTTCTTATTATTTTCATTTCAATATTCTATACCTCTACGTTATTTATTATACCATTTGTATGTACTTTTTCAATCTAACCGTTTTTTATTTTTCAAATTATTGTTAAATAAATTTTTACTGTATAATCTACTTCTCTAAAATATAGTGAGTCCATTTTTACTATATTTTTAAATTTATAGCCTTTAATTGTTATTATTTTATATTGTTACTCTTTTTATAGAATATTATAATTCAAAATAATTATCTATTTTTTTACTGTTCTTAACGCATAATGCATTATACTAGTTTAAAAAAATATCTTTTACAGCTAACTTTAAATTACATATTCTAAAATCTAAATTTAAATCTAAGAAGAAATTAAAAAATAATTTTTCATAAAGATGGTCTATAATGACCATCTTTATGAAAATAATTTGTTACATAGGTTTATCTGCTGTTAATTCTATATCTGAAAATCTAAATCCTGGTTCATCTGATCCATCTGGATATGACCAATCATAGAATTTAACTCTTTTGTTAATTGGTCTTAATTCCTTTCTAAATAAAGTAGGAATTACCGGTGCTGATTCAAACATAGCTTCATCAAACGCTCTATATGCTTCTTTTCTAAAATCTGCATCTAAAGATTTAGAACTTGCAATATCATTTAAAGCCTTTTCTATATTTTCATCAATATATCTTGGACGGTTAAATGGTGCATATCTACTATATAGTCCATTAGGATCTGGATTAGAACCTGTTCCCCAAGCAGCTTGGTAAATATCTATACCAGGATCATCTGCATCTACCATTTCATAGAAAGCTTGGAATTCAATTAATCTATCGTTAGTAAGTTTTACATTTAAACCAATATCCTTCCACCATTGAATATATGCCATTGCTAAAGGTTCAGCTATATCTCCTCCAGACATTGAAGCGAAATTAATTACTAGTTCATTTCCATCTTTGTCTTCTCTATATCCGTCTCCATCAACATCTTTAAATCCAGCTTCATCTAATAATTTTTTAGCTTTTTCTGGATCATAATTATATCCTTCAAGTGTCTCATCGTGGAAATTAGAAAATACAGGTATTATTAATGAATTGGCCTGTCTTCTTAAGCCATGATAGAATTTTTCACCTATTGAATCATTATCCAATGCATAACCCATTGCTTTTCTTAAATTAGGGTCTGCCATTTTAGCATTTGGATCTACTTCTACCTCATTTTTTTCTGCATTCCATTTACCTAGTTTAAAGCCAATATATGTGTAGGCAGCTTCATCTCTTTCTAATATAGTGTATCCATCTAAATCTTCTAAATCTTCTAATTGAATATCTCCTGGTAATGGAGTTATATAATCATATTTTGATGATTTTAAAGAAGCTAAGGCACTTGATGAAGGAAGAACTTCAACCTCTACTCCATCTATTTTTGGAGCACCTTTCCAAAAGTGTTCATTTTTAACAAATTCTACTTTTTGACCTGGTGTTACTTTTGATATTACAAAAGGTCCAGATGATAATGGCGTTTCTCTTACTTCTGGTGCACCTTCTAAATCCTTTACAGGAATATTTTCTAGTTGATGTTTAGGTGCTGGGTTAAATGGAATACCTCCACCCCATAATATACCTGGAGTAAATTCTTTAAATGTAATTTTTATAGTTTTTTCATCTGGCATTTCTATTCCAGAGATTTCATCTGTTTCCCCTGCATGGTATTCGTCCATTCCTACAACATTCATGTAATCTGAGTCGTATCTAATACCAGTATATTCTGGATGTCCTATTACTTTATATACAAATTCCCAGTCTGCTGCTGTTACAGGAGTACCATCTGACCATTTAAAAACGTCTTTGTTTACTATAGTAACGGTTTTAGTTTCTTCATCGAATTCAATATCTACAGCTCCTGAGCTTTTAATTTCTTGGTCTGCTCCTGATTCAAAAGTTGCATACATTGTATCTCCCATTATTTCCCAATCAAAATTATCTTGATATAGCATCTCAGAAAATACACCTACAAATGGAGAATCTGTTACTAGTCCAATTTTAAAAACTCCACCTTCTATAGGGTCCCCTTCATGTTTTGCTATTGCACTTCTTTCAGAAGTTGTTGTTGTTTTTTCTCCTTTACCTGCAGAACCGGTTTCTTTTTCAGCGCCTCCGCCTCCACAAGCTGTTAGAGTCATAACTAAGGTCAGTGCCAAAGCCAGCACTCTAAAACGTTTCTTCATTTTCCAATCTCCTCTTTCCTTATTATATTTATTTATAAATAGTTCTTAAGAGAATTCTCTTAAGAACCATCTATTATCCTAACCTAATCTCTGTTTAGCATCAGATGCCCTTCTTAATGCTTGTCCAATATAGTTTATACATAACATCATAACTAATATTAATAATGATGCTGGCAACCAAATATATAATCTGTCAGCTATTACTTCCGGTGACCTTGCATATCCTATTAATGTTCCTAAACTTGGTGTTGCTGGTGGTAAACCGAATCCTAAGAATGACAACCCTGTTTCTATACCAATATTAGCAGCCAAACTTAAGGTAGCATCTACTATTATTATTGAACTTATATTTGGCAATATTCCACCTAACATAATTTTCCAACTTTTAGTTCCCATGGTTTTTGAAGCACTAACATAATCCCGTCTAGCTTCAGTTAAGGCTTTACTTCTAACTAGCCGAGCATTTCCTACCCAATAAAACACAACCATTATCATAGTAAAGGTCAGCATATTATATTTAGGAATAATTGTTACAATAACTATTATAATCATCATTGTTGGAAGAACTTGAATAAAATCTATTATTCTCATAATAGCATTGTCTATTTTTCCACCATAAAATCCTGCTATTAATCCAACTACTATACCAATTATCGTAGTTAAAATCGTTACTGAAACTCCAATTAATATAGAGTTTCTACCACCTATTATCAACTGACCTAGTATGGACCTTCCACCATAGTCTGCTCCTAGCAAAAATCCATTTTCACCTGGTCGTGCATATGAAGATAAAATATCTACATACATTATTTCATCTTGGTCTAAAACAGCAGCTCCAATGAAAATAGCTAACCAAAGTACTGCTAAAACAATCAAGGAACCCATTGCTAATTTATCTTTTTTAAATTCTTTAACTATAACTTTAAAACCTGTAGGATTTTCAGTAGCTGCTTTATCTAACATTTCTTCTTCAACTTCATATTGTTTTTCCATGCTACTTCCTCCTACTCAATTCTTATTCTTGGATCTACTATACTCATAATAATATCTGAAACTAAACTACCTATTAAAGTAAGTAAACCATATAGTAAAACTAATGCTGTCATAACGGAATAATCCCTTTGTGTTACTGAATCTATGAAAAGAGATCCCATTCCTGGATAAGCAAATACGGTTTCTATCATTACTGAGCCTGCTAAAAGACCTGTTATTTGAAATCCAAAAAACGCCGCTATTGGTAAAAGTGAATTTCTAAATATATGTTTATTGTATACTGTTTTAATTGGCACACCTTTACTTCTTGCTGTTCTTACATAGTCTTGACTTTTTGCATCAACTATTTCATTTCTTAAATACTGTATAGTACTAGTAGTTGTTAGTACTGCATAACACAGTGCCGGTAATATCATATGGTATAATCTGTCAAGCATATAGGTTATACCGGTTAATCCACTTGTTGATACTGTACCACTTGTTGGGAACCAACCAAGTCTATATCCAAATATTAATAGCATTACCAAATAGAGTACAAAGCCTGGTATGGCCAATGCTATAAAGTTATAGGAAGTAATTACCTTATCTATCCGACTACCGTTGTACCTACCTGCAATTATTCCCAGTGGTAAAGCTATAGCATACATTAAAACTAAAGATAGTAATGATAATGAAAATGTATTTGCTACTCTTGAACCTATAACTTTAGTAACTGGAAGTTGTTGGGTGTAACTTCTACCCAAATCGCCTTTAGCAGCATTTTTAATCCAATTTATATATTGAATATGTACTGGATCGTTAAGACCAGCTTCTTCCCTAAGTCTTTCTATTGTTGCTGCATCGGTGTCGGGAGTTATTAATCCTGTAAAGGGATCTCCTGGCATAAATTGAGCTAGTACGAATATCATTATACTTAAAATAAATAATTGAGGTATCATAACTAAAAATCTTCTTAAAATAGTTTTCCACATTATACTGTCACCTCTTTCTTTCCAGCTACAAAGTGAGTTCCTTCATGTTGTATAAGATCATATACTTTTCCTTTTTCATCATAGTAATCTTTTTCTTTGTTTTCAAATTCAATTTCTTCTTTTATTCTATGTTCTCTTAATTTGTCTCTGTTTGCTGGATCAATTTCTGGAATTGCTGCAATTAATCTCTTTGTATATATGTGTTGAGGATTTTGATATATTTCTTCCCTATCCCCTGTTTCAACAAACCTTCCTCTATGCATTATATTTATATAATCACACATATGTTTTACTACTCCTAAGTCATGAGAAATAAAAATATAACTTAATTGTAGTGCTTTTTGAATTTCTTTCATATAGTTTAAAACCTGTGCTTGAACTGATAAGTCTAAGGCAGATACAGGTTCGTCTGCAATTATTAGTCTTGGTTTACAAGCAACTGCTCTAGCTACACCAATTCTTTGTCTTTGTCCTCCTGAAAACTCAAAAGGATATTTGTATATTGCATCTTTTGGCAAACCTACTATTTCAAGTAAATCAAAAACCCTTCTCTTCTCTTTGTCTTTATCCAATCCTTCATAATTTCTAATTGGTTCAGCTATTATATCTATTACCCTTTTTTTAGGATCCAAACTAGACATAGAATCTTGAAAGATCATTTGTATATCTTTATTGTAATTTGTTTTTTTCCTACTTCTAGGTCTTGTAACATCTTGTCCCTTGTAAAAAATTTGGCCAGATGTGATTTTTTCCAAACCTACTATTGCTTTACCTATTGTTGATTTTCCAGATCCTGATTCTCCAATTAGACCATATGTTTTTCCTTCTTCAATTTTCATGCTTATTCCATCAACAGCATAAACATAGTCTTGAATTGTGTTGAAAAACCCTCCTCTAATAGGATAGTGGACTTTTAAGTCTTTTATTTCTAAAAATGACATTATTTTTCCCCCTCATCTTCTTCAAAATAGAAGTTTTTCCAACATGTACATCTTACATAATGTCCATTGCCTAAATCATGTAATACTGGATTTTCCTCATGTTCTTCTTCAGGTATCCATGGAATTCTACTGGAAAATCTGCATCCTTTTCTTGGCATATTTTTTAATGAAGGAACAACACCTTGTATTACATGTAATTCGTCATCATCATTATCCAATTGAGGAATAGAGTTAAGTAAACTTCTAGTATATGGATGTTTAGGATTTTCAAACAATTCTATAACAGGTGCCAATTCTACAATTTGGCCTGCATACATTACTGCAACTCTATCTGCTATTTGAGATACTACTCCTAAATCGTGGGTTATTAAAATAATTCCCGCATTTATTTCATTTTGCAAATCCCCCATTAAGTCTAGAATTTGAGCTTGAATTGTAACATCTAATGCTGTTGTTGGCTCATCTGCTATTAAAACTTCCGGCTTACATGAAAGTGCAATTGCAATAATTACCCTTTGTCTCATACCTCCAGAAAGTTGATGTGGAAATTGCCTGTATATTCTTTCCGCATTTGTAATTCCAACTTCCCTTAAGATTTCCAAGGTCCTATTTTTTCTTCCTTCCTTGTCTAAATCCGTATGGTATACTAAGGCCTCTTCTATTTGTTCACCAATCCTCATAAGGGGATTTAGTGCAGCAAGTGGATCTTGGAATATCATTCCAACATCTCCACCTCTTACCTTATTGTATTCTTCTTCCTTTAGCTTTAGTAAATTTTTACCTTTATAATTAACTTCACCACTTACCTTTGTGTAGTTCATATTATGTAAACCCATTACTGTTGTTGCTAAAGTACTTTTCCCACAACCCGACTCTCCAACTATGGCAAGAATTTCATTTCTATATAAATCTATGGAAACATCATCAACAGCATCATAATACTTATCATTTATTCTAAATGCTGTGTGCATGTTTTTTACTTCTAAAATCTTTTCTGAGCTTTTCAAAATATACCTCCTTCTCTATTAAAATTAATTACATAAGTGTATTATACCAAATTCACATTTACTTTGACAATATATAAGTAAAGTATTTTCACATAATATAAACTTTGTTAATAATTGTCTATTTGTTATAGATTTATGAGAAAAAAATAATTATTTTAAATCATACATAAACGCTTTGCAGTAACATAAATTATAGATACTGTATATTAAATTATTATTAATCTTAATAATTACATATATAATAATTAGTAATAATGAATTTAAATTCATAAAAAAAGCCCCTTTCCATAATTGGAAGGAGCCTGAATACTAAATTTTATTAATTTCTTTTACTCTTAAACATGCTACATAATGACCCTCTTCTATTTCCTCTAATACAGGGTCTGTATTTCTACAAATATCTTTTGCATATTCGCATCTGTCTGCAAATCTACATCCCGGTTTAGGGTTAATAGGGCTTGGCACTTCACCTTTTAATTCTATTCTTTCCCTTTCTTTTTGAGCATCGGGATCTGCTATTGGTATAGCTGATAGTAAAGCTTTTGTATATGGATGTAAAGGATGCTCATATAGTTTTTCACTACTTGAAAGTTCAACTAGTTTTCCTAAGTACATTACGCCAACTCTGTCTGATATATATCTTACCATGGACAAATCATGAGCTATAAAAAGTAGCGTAAGTCCTAAATTCTCCTGTAAATCCTTCAAAAGATTTACAACCTGTGCTTGAATGGAAACATCCAATGCCGAAATTGGCTCATCACAAATAATAAATTCTGGATTTAATGCCAATGCTCTTGCAATCCCTACTCTTTGTCTTTGACCACCTGAGAATTCATGGGGAAATCTTTGAGCATGCTCTGAACTTAGTCCAACAATATCCAGTAATTCTATTACTTTTTCCTGTCTTTCTTTTCCCTTTAATATTCCATAAATCTCAAAAGGCTCTCCTACAATTTCCTCAACTGTCATTCTAGGGTCTAATGAAGCATAAGGATCTTGGAAAATCATTTGCATGTGTTTTCTTACTTCTTTCATTTCTTTGTCGGAAAATTCGCAAATATTTTTCCCCTTAAATATAACTTCTCCTGCTGTTGGCTCATAAAGTCTTAGCATTGTTCTACCTGCTGTAGATTTTCCACAACCGGACTCTCCTACTAAACCAAAGGTTTCTCCTTTGTTGATATAGAAACTAATATTATCAACAGCTTTTAAATCGCCACCTGAAACTTTAAAGTATTTACTTAAATTATTAACTTCAACTAATTTTTCTTTTTCCACTACAAAGCCTCCTCTCTATTCTTAGAACATTGAGGATGATTTAGCCAGCAACAACTACAATGGCCATTTCCATGGTCAGCAAATTCCGGCATATGTTCTTCACAAATTACCATTGCGTTATCACATCTATCGTAGAAGGAACACCCTTTTGGTGGCATATACAAGTCCGGTGGAGAACCTTCAATTGAATGAAGTTCTTCATTTTTATCCATATTTAATTTTGGTACGGAAGCTAAAAGCTTTCTTGTGTACGGATGTTTTGTATTATAGTAAATATCGTTTAGTTTACCTTTTTCTATAATTTGACCTGCATACATTACTACAATTTCATCAGCTATATCTGCAACTACTCCTAAGTCATGAGTTATTAATATTATAGATGTATTCATTTCATCTTTTAGTTTTTTCATTAAGTCCAATATTTGAGCTTGAACTGTAACATCTAAAGCCGTAGTAGGCTCATCTGCTATTAAAAGCTCCGGTTTTGATGCCATTGCAATAGCTATCATAACCCTTTGTCTCATCCCTCCTGAAAACTCATGGGGATATTGATTTACCCTTTTTTCAGGTTGGGGTACAGAAACTGTTTTAAGCATTTCTATAGCCAGTTTTTTTCCTTCATCTCTTGAAATTTTTTTATGTTTTCTTACACCTTCAACTATTTGATTACCAACCTTCATAGTTGGGTTTAAAGAGGTCATTGGATCTTGAAAAACCATAGATATATTATTTCCCCTAATAGAGGTCATTTCTTTTTCTGATTTTTTCAGAAGATCTTCTCCATTAAAAATTACTTCCCCATTTTTATATAGTGCAGGCGGTTTTGGCAATAATTGTATAATAGAATTTGCTGTTACGGACTTTCCGCAACCTGACTCTCCTACTATTGCTAATGTTTTTCCTCTTTCTACATTAAAGGATATATTTCTAACAGCTTCAACTTCTCCAAAAAAAGTTTGAAAGGAAACTGCTAAGTTTTTTACTTCTAATATATTATCCATTTTCCACCTACTTCCTTAACCTAGGATCTAAGGCATCTCTTAAACCATCACCAAGTACATTAAATCCAAACATAATTATAGATATAAAGAATGCTGGAAAAGCCAGTTGATAGAAAATATTAATTCCCATTAGTCCTAGTCCTTCACTAATTAATTTTCCCAAACTCGGTTGTTGTGCCCCTAATCCTAAAAAGCTTAGTGTAGCCTCAGCAAAAATAGCCCTTGGTATTGCTAAAGTAATATTAACGATTATAGGCCCTATTGAATTAGGAATAATATGTTTTTTTAATAAATATCCGTTAGAAGCCCCTAATGAAGTTGAAGCCATTACATATTCATGTTCTTTTATTTGTAACACTTGACCCCTTACTAGTATTGCCATAGGTATCCAACCGGTAATACTCATAGCTAAAACTATAGTAAATAAATCAACTCCGCTATCACTTGAAAAAGTTACGGAAATTAAAATTACAACTAACATATATGGAATAGCATATAATACTTCGGCTATACTCATCATTATTGAGTCCACTCTTCCTCTTGCCATTCCTGCAATTCCGCCATAGGATACACCTATAAGAAAATCGAAGGCAGCTGCTAAAACACCAATTAAAAGAGAATATTTAATACCAAAACACACTCTAGCAAAAATATCCCTACCTAATGGATCGGTTCCAAACCAATGTTCACTATTAGGTCTTAGGTTTTTCATAGCTGGATTAGTAGTTTGATAATCAAATTTACTTATTATTGGTCCAATAATAGCTAATAATAAAGATGCTACAAGTAGGAATAGTCCAAACATAGCTAGTTTGTTTTGTTTTAATCTTCTAAAGACGTCCTTCCAATATGAAATAGTCGGTCTTGTTATTCTATCTTTATTTAAATCTTTTTTTGCCGGTTCAAATAACTCTTGAGGGTATTTTTTATAATTATCCATTACTTATCCCCCTTAGTTAATTTAATCCTTGGGTCTATTACTACATATAAAATATCAACTATAACTAAAATAGCAACTAATACAACAGCATAGAAAACAGTAGTACCCATTATTAGTGTGTAATCCCTATTACTTATTGAAGTAACAAAAAATGTTCCTAAACCAGCTATTCCAAAGATTTTTTCTATAACAAAAGAACCAACTAATAAATTCGATAAAGTAGTACCCATTTGAGAAACAACTGGTAAAATTGCATTTCTAATAGCATGGTTCATTATTACTTTTAATTTTTTTAAACCCTTAGATTGAGCTGTCTTAATATAATCCTGTCCTAAAACTTCCAACATTGATGACCTCATAAGCCTTGCTGTTGATGCCATAGGCATAAGCGATAAGGCTATTGTCGGCAGTATTGTATGAGCAAAGGTACCCCAACCAGAAGTTGGTAAAAATCCAGAACCCTTAGCAATAAATTGAATAAAAAGACTGGCCATAACAAAACTAGGGACAGAAATTCCTATTAAAGCAATTATCATCATAAAATAATCCGGAGCCTTGTTTTGATAAAGTGCTGCAGCAGCCCCCAGTACAACACCAAAGAACATTGACAATATAAAGGCTTGTCCACCTAGTTTTGCAGAAACCGGAGCTCCTCTTTTTATCATTTCATTTACTGTTTCTGCATTTGATTTCATAGACTCGCCAAAATCTCCCTTTAAGAGATTTTTTAAGTAAATTACATATTGTTCAGATTTAGGTTTATCTAAACCGTATTTTGCTTGTAGATTATTATATACCGTTTCTGGCATTTTACCTTCCTTGGCAAAAGGATTACCAGGTACAGCATGCATTAAGAAAAATGTTACTGTAATAATAATAAATAATGTAGCAAAACCCATGGCGATTCTTTTTCCTATAAATTTAGCCATTTTTTTCCCCTTTTTAATTTAATCTAAATAAAAGATAGAGAATGTACACATTCTCTATCTTTTATTCAATTGTTAATTTTTAAAATTGACTATTCAATTTCTGCAAAAGTCATAGTAGGGTAATTTAATAATGTTTTATATATTCCCTTAACATTTGGTTTAACCATATATGGTTGAGTATAGAAGTAAATTGGTATAACAGCCATATCTTCTACAACTATTTTTTCAGCTTTTCTCATAGCTTCAAATCTTTCAGCTGCATCGTTTGATGTTTTTGCTATTTGAACTAAATTGTCATATTCTTCATTAGCATAGTTGGCATCGTTAAATGAGCCTTCTGTTTCCCATAACTCCAAGAAAGTCAATGGGTCTGCATAGTCTCCTATCCAACCAGCTCTTGAAACATCATAATTTCCAGCTTTTTCATCATTTAATTTAACTTGGAATTCTGTATTTTTTAATCCTATACTAATTCCTAAATTCTTATTCCACATATCTTGAACAGCTTCTGCCATTTTTTGATGTTTATCATCTGTATTGTAAAGAATATTAAATTTAGCGGCATTAAATTCATCTAAAGTCATGCCTTCTTCTTTCAATCCCTCTTCAAATAGTGTTTTAGCTTGTTCAACATCCTCAGTAATTAAATTACCTACAGCATCTCTGTATTCCTTGTTGTTTTCATCTTTCATTCCAAATGGTACAACACCTTCTGCCGGTACCTCACCACTTTGTGAAACATTTTCAACTAAGGTCTTTCTGTCTAGTGCCATAGACAAGGCCTGTCTTACTTTAGGGTTAGTGAAAGGTTTTGTTTCATTGTTTACATTATAGTAATATACTGCAACATCTGTACCTATAACTAACTCTTCGCTTCCCTCAGCTTGTTTTTGTGCAACAACGTCAGCTTGAGGAGTTACAATAATATCATATTGGTCTGAATCATAATTTTGCCACTCAGTATTTTTATCTTCAAGAATATCAAAATGAATTCCGTCTATTTTTACTGCATCGGCATTTTGGTAATTTTCATTTTTTTCAATTATAATTTCTGCCCTATGTTCCCATGTTGTTAATTTAAAAGGTCCATTAGATACATGGGTTTTTGCATCTTTTGCCCAATCAGGGTTTTCAGTAACAACTTTTTCAGATACTGGGAATAATGAATAGAAAGCTGTTAATTCAGTAAAGAAAGGAGTTGGATTTTCTAAGGTAACTTCTAATGTTAAATCATCTACAGCCTTTACTCCAACTTCATCAACAGCAACTTTCCCTTTATTAAAAGCTTCACCATTTTTTAAATAATAACCTTGATGAGCATAGTCAGCTGCTAGGTCAGGATCTAAAAGTCTTTTCCATGAAAATTCAAAATCCTTAGCTGTTACCGGTTCACCATTTGACCATTTTAAACCTTCCTTAAGTTTGAAAGTATAATTCAAACCGTCTTCAGAAATTTCAGGTTCAGCTTCTGCAGCTCCCGGTACAACGTTTCCTTCTTCGTCATAGGTCATTAAACCTTCAAAGGTATGTTGTAATACCCATGACTCATGAGTACCTTGTGCTAAAGCTGGATCTAATGACCCTGGCTCTGAAGTATTATTAGTTCTTAAAAACTTTCCTTCTGTACTAGCAGTCGTACCACCGGCGCCTCCTGTTTCTTTATCATTTGTCTTACCTCCACCACATGCAGTAAGAGCAAATGTTAGAGCAAGTAGCAAGGCTACTATTCTAAATTTTTTCTTCATACAATATTTTCCCCCTATAAAATTTATATTTATACATATAATTTTATGTACTGTAAACTATTATACTACATTATAACTTTTAGGTAAATGACCATTTCGTTAATTTATTGTGTATCTTTTAACTATATATATTTAAATTTCCAGTAAATAATTTAAATATATTCAAAGTTTCCATTATTGTTATAACTATTGTTTGTGAAAACACTTAATTTTTTAATGAAAAAATAATCATTTCAAATAATATTTTTAAATATTTTTCTAGTGCCTTTTCTTGAAACTTGAAATTTCAACATTTTATGATTACGTTTTCACCATATTTTTTACAAAATTTGAAAAAAAGTAAAAAATAAGATAAAATTTTTCTATTATTTTTTACTTAAAAACATTTATATATTATGTTGATTTCTACACCTTATATATAGTTCATTTAAAGCAATATTTGCTATTTTTTTTCTAATTTCATTTCTATTTCCTCTTACATTTATCTTTTTGATAATAAAAAAATTGAAAAGGTTTATTCCTACAAATGCCAGTCCAGCATTTTCTCCTGGTCCTGCATATCCTGTAGTTACAATTATAGAGTCGGCTTTAGTAATATTTTTTAAATTAATTAACATTTCATAACATACTTCTTCACTAACTGCAGTGTATTTATTTAAAGTTTCTTTTTTTACTCCCAGAACTCTATTTTTTATCCTGTCACTATAGGTAACATAACCTTCTTCAAAAATATCACTTGCACCTGCAATATTTACAATACGACTGGCAATTAAACCACCTGTTATAGATTCTGCAGTGGAAATTCTTATATTATTTTTAATTAATATACTCACTAAAGATTTTTCAATATTATGGTAATCCATATTGAGAATTTTTTTTAAATTTTTTTCCACACAAAAAGACTTTTCTATTATCATTTTATTTCCTTCCTTAATATATATTGTTATTGTATATTTTATCAAATAATCTGTATCTAATAAATTAAAATTAATCTGCCGGACTTTAAAAAATTTTTCATATAGTATATAATTGAGTACTGATAGAAATGGAGAGGGTTATGAGTATAAAGTTTTGTTCTTTGTCTAGTGGATCTTCAGGCAATGCAATGTATGTAGAAACAGAAAAGACACGTTTGCTAATAGACGCAGGTTTTAGCGGTAAGCAATTAGAAAAATTGTTGATGAATGCTAATGTATTACCGGACTCAATAGATGCAATATTAATTACACATGAACACACAGACCATATTAAAGGTGCTGGTATTCTTAGTAGAAGGTATAACATACCAATACTTGCAAATGAAAAAACCTGGCTAGCTATGCTAAAAAAAGTAGGCAAAATAAAAGAAGAAAATTTAATAGTATTTAAAAATGATATTGATTTTTCCTTAAGGGATATTGATATCCATCCTTTTAGTACTTACCATGACTCTGCAAATAGTTGTGGATATATAATTAATAAGGATAATAAAAAAATAACAATTCTAACTGATACCGGAATAGTAAATGAAAGAATGAAAAAACTAATTGCAGGTTCAGATGTTTATTTAATAGAGGCTAATCATGATGTTGATATGCTAAAAAACGGTAGTTATTCCTACAATCTTAAAAAAAGAATACTTTCAGTAAAAGGTCATCTTTCAAATGAGGACTGTGCCTTTACTTTAGGTGAAATATTAACGGGAAATCAAGAAAATGTAATCCTAGCTCACTTAAGTGAAGAAAATAATACAGAAGAACTGGCGTTCTCCACAGTTAACAAATATTTACAATCCCTAGGTTTAGATACAAGTAGAGATATTAATTTAACATTGGCCAATAGATATAATGTAAGTAACGAAATTATTCTGGTGCCATAATGAATATAAATATAATTTCAGTAGGAAACATTAAAGAAAAATATTTAAAAGATGGAATAGCAGAATATATAAAAAGAATACAAAAATACGCAAAAGTACAAATAATTGAAATACCAGAAATTAAAGTAAATGAAAACTCTAAAAAAATAATAGAAAAAGCTTTAAAAGAAGAAGGGGAAAAAATAAAAAATAAAATCGGACAGAAGGATTTTGTTATAACCTTGGAAATAGAAGGCAAAAATCTTACCAGTACTGAATTTAGTCAAAAACTAGAATTAGAAAAGTCAAAGGGCTACAATTCCTTTACCTTTATAATAGGGTCTTCCCATGGCCTATCCAGTGAAATAAAATCATTGTCCAATATGAAACTATCCTTTTCAAAAATGACCTTTCCTCATCAGTTGATGAGATTAATATTATTGGAGCAAATATACCGCTCTTTTAAAATAGCAAACAATGAACCGTACCATAAATAAATGCGGTTTTTTGTTTTTTATTTAACAACTATGAATTTAAGAAAAGCGGACTTAAACAGTCCGCTTCTAATTTATCTCTTTTTCATTCAGCATAATATTCATAAAAAGGTTTTAACTTTTTTATCTCCGCTATCTCCACTAACTTAACCTCTCTCACTACTACAATTTAAAATCTAATATTCGTCACTACTATTTTTCTCCTTTAGTTTATTAATTATATATCATATCATTAATGATTCCATCAAAATATATAGAACTTTGATCATTATAATGCCATATTGCCTGTATTTCTGTTGGTTTAATGATACTCTTGTCTTTTTTATAATTCAAGTATTTAACTTCCCAAGGTATTTTGTTTATTTCTCCATCTGTTGATATCATAGTTCTTTGATTTGTTTTAAAAGAAATAACTTTCCAAGAATCATCAAATGTAAAAACTCCAGATACTTCTTCATCATAATATTTTAATGAAACCTTTACATTATAATCATCAATTTCTTCCCATTGGAAACTTTCATTTATCAAGATTGATGGCATTAATATTGACTCGGATAAATAAGTTATCAAACTAGAAATATTAAACTCTTTTCCCCCCTGGTTAAACAATGTTATATTTTTTGCTAAAACTCCTCTCATTGTTCCATCTCCATACATATATTTATCTAAACCTTGAAATGGGATTCCATACATGGAGGTGTCTATTAATGCAATCCTATTTGGTTCCGAAGCTTCATTAATTTGATAGTAATTAATCTTAATTGGAGAATCTCCCCTGTTTAATATAAAATCAGCATCTAAAAATTCAATTTGCATTGAATTAACTATTGGACTTCCAATATATCCATTTGTAACAATATACTTTTGAATCAAACTTGGCAGTGATTCAATATTATCATTCAATAACACTTCACTATTTTGTCTTTTTCCCTCTTCGATTTTCTGACAAATATCCTTATATTCAGAATTAAGAGGAGAATATGGAATATAAAAATAAACTATAACACTAGCTAGAATTATTAATACACACCCGATTATTATTCCCACAGTACCCATCAACCTCTTTCTCATTTCGTTCCTTCTAATCTCTCAATTCCATCATATAATTTTCCCATCATTGAATAAAATTGTTTAATTTCTTCATCCGTGTAATCTTTAAATAACAACTCTAGTTTTTCTAAGTGTAGGTCAGAATTATTAAGAAAAAAATCCTCTGTCTTTTTAGTAATTTTAATTGAATTCTTCCTTTTATCCAAGTCATCAATTCTAAGTTCTATATAATTATTCTTTTCTAATAAGTTAACTAACTTCTTAATATTCTGTCTTGAACATCCTAACATCTTCCCATAATTAGTAAAGGTTTCATTGGGCTTCGACATCTTTATCAAAATAAGAAGCATAAATTGTTTTAAGGTAATGCTTGAATCAAAATTATCAAATAAAGTTTGTAGCCTATTCTGAAAAACAAAGAGACTTGCAAAAATTCCATACATTCTTTCTTCTCTGTTATTATCTCGACTTGTAAAAGCTTTTTTAATATCCAAGAAAAACGCCTCCTATTGTAATATACCAATATAATAGCAACTAGTTACCATTATGTCAATTAAGTAACTAGTTGCTGTATATGTTATATCAGATTAATAATCTTAAAAAATGTAATCCTAAAAAATATGATAAACTTTATTTTAAGCTTCTACGGACCATACCTGTAAAATTTCCCATACTTCTACCCCATGCTTAAAATATAAAAAAAGACAGTAGATTTATACTGTCTTAAATAATGCTTTTTATTGTCCATTCCTTTAAATATTCTAGTTCTTTCGGCTTGTGGATATAATGTTCTGATTTCTCTAAAATAGTTAAATCTATCTTGAAATTCTTAGAGAAATTTACTACGCTTTCTAAATTTGTCATATTATCAAATTCAGGATATAAAATAGATGTTGGAGATTCCCATTTTTCAATTGGGTTATCTATAGTATATTTTAAATATTTCCATGAAAGAGTTTCTCCAAAACTAGTTGGTATTTCTCCTTCTGCTTTCAATTTTTCTAATGTTACAGATTCCCAACTCATCATTTTAAAAATTAGTTCTCTCATATCTATAACAGGTGATACTAACAAACATCTTTCAAAAATATAATCTTGAAAAGCAATCATACTAAACCAAGCTCCGATGCTAGTAGCTCTGAGTCCAATAGTATCCCATTTTTCATTTAAGTATTTCATAATAGTTTTTAATTCTGGAACAATTATCCATGGATTAAATTTATCTTTTTCTTTTTTTCTATCTCCATGTTCTGGTAAATCTATACTTAAAACTTGCCAGCCTTTTTTACATACAATTTCAGCAAAACTTTTTGCTTCTTCTTTATAACCCTGTTTCCCATGTATATAAAGAAAAACTTTATTTTTAGATTCTCCCCAAAGTTTTATAGGTATATTTTCAATCATAAATTGATTTTCTTCCATTTTCTATTCCCTTCTAGTCCATATATTTATCTTTTAAAGTTTCTTTCTACTATTCAATACCCAATCTCATTTAAATAGTTAATATTTTTAACATTTTCCTCTTTTGCGCGGCATAATATACAACTTTAATATCATGATTTAGAGTTGTATTCAAACTTTTATTTAAATTTTCATCTTCAAAGGCCAAAATCATATATACAAGTCCCTCGCAATTGCTACATCATTTTCTAATCTTAGAGAAATGCTATGATAACTAAACCATACGTATGAATAATCTCCCCGCCCATACTTATATTTTTAATAAACTCCCCCACTACATACAAATTCTTTATATTTTTATCAATATTATATTTTCCATTCATCGTCATAATTATCTGCGTTAATTAATGGTATAAATTCACTTTTGTAAATTTCCTTTTTTTCATTTTCAGTGATATTTACACTAATTACTAAATAAATAAGTAATTCTCTAACCATATGTAATAATTGTAATGTGTAGTTCTGAAGTTTTCTTTCAGATATATACCATATATTTTCCTTTTTCTCTAAATCTTCACTTAAAGTTAAGTTACTAATCGTAACGACTATATATTTATGCTCTAAAGCATTTCTTAATGTATGTAATGTTTTAGAATGTGGGTTAGGAGATTTATGTAAATTAACAAAAATGTCTTTGTACAACCATCTAATAGCATTCAATCCATAATTGTTTCTATATGGTAATATATTTAGACTGCCTTCTTTACTGTTCTCCCATAAATTTCTAAATGTAATTTCATTTTCATTAATATTAAGATTATAATACTCATTTAGAAAAAAAGCTGATTTATCAAGAATAGAGTATAGTAACTTAAATGAGTTTTTTAATTTTTCTATCCGTACTGAATATATAGCATTATTCCAATTGTTGATTAGATAAACATCCCTATCTGAATAATGAGTTTTATAGTTAGGCTCCAAAGCTTCATAATATAAAAATCTTGAGCTTATAAATTCTTCCTTTAAATTATTATACATTATATGAAACTTATAATTGATATTTTCCTTTACTGGCATAGTAATGTCTGGTAAATGTACTATGTCCCTGGCAATAAAATTTTCTTTTATTGGTAAGTCATTCATAGGATTTAAAAACAAGTTATTTTCTAAACACCAGTTTCGATAATTTTTTTCTTCATTAGACCTTCCTAATGAATATCTTGGTATATCTAGTTTTTGACTTAAAAACTTTTCAATATATTCAGTATTATATAAGGCTAAATAATACATGAATATCTCCTTTGCACCTTTGTCTACTTCCTCATTTATATTTTTAATTGAATTTTTAAGGTAATGGTATGAAAAATAATTAAGAATATTTTTATGTCCTTTATCACATATAATATTAGAATAAGTCATGTATGATATTCCTAAATTCCCCATAGCCATAGCAAAATTATCATCTAGCGTAAGTACTATTTTAAAATATTTTATCGCTTCTATTATTCTACCTATAGTACTTAATATATTTGCATAGTTAGTGTATAGACTTCGCATCAATCCTATAAAATACGGTTCTTCCTCATCTATATAATTATATTCATCTATAATGTTTATACTCATTCTATGAAAATACAAAATTTTTTCTATAATTTTTTCATCAATTTCACTATTAGATAGTGTAATTAAATCATTATAACCATTAGCAATAGAATAATAAAGTGAAGCTTCCGATAGTTCATTTAAGTCTTTATCTTTAAATGAATTTGTAGCTTTATTTATTAACTCATTTATTTTTTTCTTATCTTTATTATCAAAAGCATTATCAAAATCTTTTTGTAATTTTAAAATCCTTTTATCTAATGGGTTTTTAATATTTTTACTTTCCATGTTTTCTCCTATTATATAATAAATGTCCAAGTTAAATTTCACTTATTTTTTAGCTTAATTTTTGAAAAATAACTTAAAATATCTTAAATATTTTTTCATCCTTAATAATATATCATTATCTTATACTTTATTCATCATTTGAATATATAATATATTTAAGTTATTTAATTAATTTGGAGGATATTTAAATGCATATAAAGTCGGATATAGAAGAAAAAATTATTGATTTGATTAAATCTGATAGAAAAATATATACTAGTACTGAAAAAAGACTTATTCAAAATAAAAATAATTCGAAAATATATATATTATTAGATGCATTTTTCGATTTATTATTTGATGAAATTAACGCCCCTATTCATATTTATGAGATAATAATGCAATTAATCAATAAAGAAAACATGATTGAATATATCAGATTCAAACATATATCTAAAAAAATTAATTACGTTGGTATAAAACATTCTACTAGTTATTATAATTTATTAAAAAATATCATAAAAGATAAACATTTAATAAAACTATTAAACTCTAATTTAAGCTCTATTCAAGATAATTTTGACAATGAAAGAAACAAATTAGCAGACTACATTAATAATATGCGAGACGAATATTCATTTAATAAAGAAATAATACAATACTTAAAAAAAGAACTTAGTACCAATACAAGTTAAGTATATCGTGATAGTAGAAAAATCTATAGTAATCTAGCAACAAATAATAACCCTGGCTATGAAGAATGGTTAGAAACTTCTATTCACAAATTTTCAATCGCAAAATTTAATAAGATACCTTTACACAATATAAATGAAGCCAAGGATTTATTTGAATTGAAAATTCTATCTGATGATAAAAAATTTAATAGCATCTATCAAGCACTTACCTTAATTAAAAGCAAGAAAACCTCTATGAAAAACTTAAATTTCAAAAACGAAAAAAATTTAATGCAATTTTTTTATACGAAGATAGAAAATAGACCTAGCAAAATTAAAAATTTCAGATTTTATAATTTAGAACGATCAATGCAATTTGAAACTAAAAAACTTATATTAACAACTTTAAATGAAAGTAAAGAAATTCACAATTGTACCTTAGATAACCACAACAGATTAAAAATATTATACAGAATAACAGAAATTAAAGATATAAAGCTTTATGAACCATTATGTAAAATTTATATTGAATTTTTAAAAACTAATAAAGTTAAAGATTTCCTAGATATACTTGGGATAGTATATGTTTTCATTGATAGACTTTTGACTATATTAGAATTCCTTGAAAATAATAATGAAATAACCAATTCTGATATATTAGAAGAATTAGAATTTTTTCCAATGATATATCTACATAATAAAACTTCATTTGTTAATCAATTTAAAATCAAAAGTGATTTCTCAAAAAAAGATTATGACGATTATAATGAATTTCATAAAAGTTTGAAAACCAGTATTTATCGTGCTAACATCGAATATTGTAAGCCAACCATAGTTTCTGAATTTTTAAAATTTTTGTTTCTAAATCATCCCAATTGAATATTTAAATTAATAGACCTATAATACTCTAATTTAATTAGAATATTATAGGTCTATTAATTTATGGCTATTTTCCAACCTCTCTATATATACTACACGTGTAAAACCCTTATTTTTTAGCTAAAAAATTTAATTCATGGGTGCTATTATTAATCATAGAAAATTAATTTTCTTGAAATTGAGCGCTTAAAAATAAAATTTTATTAAATAGGAAAGAATCGTTGCTAGCGTTGCAAAATCTGATCAATTTTTCAACACAATGGAATAACAATAAAAAGAAGGGATAAAAATTATGAAAACAATAATTGAAAATTTAAAAGTATTAGGAAAAAGCAAATTAATAGCAATAAGGATTTTAGGAGAAATAATATTATCAGGTGTATTTAACGATATGAGAATTCTAGAAGAGGAACTTTCTCCCCTTCTAGATAAGAACGTGTATTTTTCGCTACAGAGCATCAATGAAAATAATATTAACGTGACAAATAAGCTTGAAGGATGTAAATCTACTATTTCTGATAAGGATATTTTGTTTTATAACTGGATTTTGGTGGATTTAGATCCTATAAGAACTAGCACTACCTCTAGTACTGATGAAGAGTTAGAGAGTAGCAAAAAATTAGCTAATAAAATAGAAGAAGGATTGTCATTATTTGGCTTTCCTTCACCTATAGTAGCGTGTAGCGGTAACGGTTACCATTTATTATACAAAGTCAATTTTAAAAACAATACTGCAAATGTAACTAGAGTTAAATCTTTATTGTCTGTACTTGATGAAGAATACAGTAATTCTAAGGTAACAGTAGATACCAGTGTATATAATCCATCTAGGATTTGCCGACTTTATGGAACTGTAAATCATAAAGGTAAAAATACAAAGGAAAGACCTCATCGGGAGTCTTTTTTAGATAAGATACCTGAAAATATTAAAATATTGGACATTGAAACTATAGATGATTATATCAATTCTAAAAAAGTTGATATTAAAGCTGTTTCTACTAAAAAAGCTAGGTTTACTAATGGTAATATTGATGATTTTATTGCTAACTATAATGTAGACGTTAGTAGTATAAAAGAAATGGATTATGGGAAAGTTTATGTACTTTCCCAATGTCCATGGAATAATGGACATGATATTGACAATGGCTCTTATTTAATAAGTTACCCTGATGGTTCTATAAGTGCAGGATGTCACCACGATAAATGTAGCATGGAGAACATTATCACCCTATTTAAATCATTAGATTTTAAGGATTATAAAATTCTTAGTTTTAATAGAAGTAGCTTAAAGGAAAAAACTGGAACCCTTAATGAATATATTCAACATATTAAAGAACATTCTAAATGCTTTGTTGATGATTTTAATAGTGAATATATGTTTATTAGTACTGATGATATTAATGAAGTTTTTCCTATTTATAGCTCACAATTAAAAAAAGCTATTATAAGAATCATCTACAATAAATTTGGTAAATCTCCTAACTCATATACTATTTCGTCAATACAAGATCACTTTTCTGCTTTTTGCTATGAAAATCAGTATAGTTTAAAGAAACGTATATGTGTTAGTAATGATGCTATATATTATGACTTAGGTAACTCCAATAAAGAAATTGTAATAATTAGTAAGGATGGATTTCATATTAAACCTTCTTCAGACAAAGAAATACTTTTTAATCGTAGTAATATAGGAGAACAAGTAGCACCAAGTAGTGAAGATTCTAAAACTGATTTAATGGAATTACTTAGACCATTTTTTAATTTAAATATGAAGACGAATTTAAGTTATTTATAATCAGCTTAGTTAGCAAGTTTATTCCTAATATTAACCACACCATCGAAATACTATCTGGTGAGCAAGGTGGTAGTAAATCAACAATAATGAAATATGCAAAAAGCTTAATAGATCCCTCCAATGATCTTCTTACTACAGTTTTAAATAACGATAGCTTGTTATTATCATTAGCTAATAATTATGTCACGTGCTTAGACAATTTAGATTATGTTGGAAAGGATGCTGCTAACATACTGTGTATGTCTTCTACTAGTGGGACCTACAAGAAACGTAAACTTTATACAGATAATGAAGAATATATTATGGATATTTCTTCAATAATATATATAAATGGAATAAATATAGCATCATCTAGAGCCGATTTACTTGATAGATCCATTGTTTATACTTTAGGAAGAATAAAAGCCAAAGATAGAATTCCTATATCTGAGTTAGATTCTAATTTTGAAAAACTAAAACCTACCATTTTATCGGAAATTTTTATAACGTTGTCTTATTGTCTTGAAACCTATGAAAATCAAGATTATAAATTATTTGAAACACCAAGAATGGCTGATTTTTACATTTGGGGTTGTATTATAGCTAAAACATTAGGAATAGGAGAAAAAGAATTTGATCGAATATACAAAAACAATATAGATAAAATGAAAACTTATTCTCTTGAAGAAAATGCAATAGTGCCGGTATTTATAAAGTTTATACAAACAAAAAAACATTTTGAAGGTACTGCCACTAGACTATTGGAAGAATTAGGACAATTTACTGCTAAAAATAACTTAACAAACCTTGGAGATTTACCAAAAACCCCAAATAAACTAACTAGAGTTTTAAATAGATTGTCAAATAGTTTTAGAAGCATAGGAATTGAAATAGAGCATAATTACAAAAATCGTAGCCGTAATATAACTATAAGTTATAATCCAAAAAACAACGATAACAACGATGATCTTGCAGCTTAAAATAAAGAGGTAATAAAACAATATGAATGAACTAATCAAAACACTATCTGAAATAATTTTAGAGTATGAAATAAAGAACACAGAAGAAATGTAAATAAGTTAAAAATAAGCATATATTATAGTTTTGACCATAGTATATGCTTAAAAGGAGGATATAATGAATTTAAATAAAAGAATTGCAATATATTGTAGAGTAAGTACTAATGAACAGGCTGAAGAAGGTTACAGCATAGATGAGCAAGAAAGGTTATTAATACAATGGTGTAAGGAGAATGGCTACGAAATATATGAATGCTATTCTGACAGGGGTATTAGTGGTAAAAATATTAAGGATAGACCAGCCTTAAATAAGTTATTAATTGATGCGAAAAATAAAAAGTTTGATATGGTTGTTGTTTGGCAAGTCAATAGGATTAGTAGAAAATTAGCCGATCTTATAAGGATTGTAGATATCCTAGAAGATTTTAACATCTATTTTAAATCACTAACTGAAAATTTTGAAAATAATACTCCTACTGGAAAAATGTTACTCCATATGATTGCCACAATTGGTGAGTTTGAGAGGGACACTATAGCTGAGAACATTAAGATGGGCATGCTAGCCAAAGCTGAAAACGGTGAATGGTGTGGTGGAAGGGTTTTAGGATATGATATAGTACCAGTTGATCCTAATAATCCTAAAGGGAAAACCAAACTTGTAATCAATGAAGATGAAGCGAATATAGTAAGGCTCATATTTAAGGAATATGCTAATGGCAAAGGATACAAGGCCATCTGTAACAAGTTAAATAGGTTACGCTATAAAACTAAAAGAGGTAATGCGTTTGGAGTTAATTCCATAAAAGATATTATATTAAATCCTCTATATATCGGTAAAATCCGATACAACGTCTTGCAAAACTGGTCTGAAAAAAGACGTAGGAATATAAATCCAGATCCTATTATAGTAGACGGAAAACATGAAGCTATCATTGATATAGACACGTGGGATAAAGTACAAACCATTAATAAAAATAGAAGAGGAAAACCTGCTAGAATATATGATGGGAAATTTGCTCTTACTGGTGTATTGAAATGTCCTGTATGTGGTGCTGGTATGGTAATGTCCAGAACTATTAATAAACTAAAGGATGGTACTAAAAAGAAAACAGACTACTATGTATGTGGTAATTGGAAGAACAAAGGAACTACTGTTTGTAACTCAAATGGGATAAGAGTTGATATAGCTAATAGATGTGTGTTTAAAAAAATAGAATCTCTAATAAACAAACCTAAAATAATAAAGGATATTGTCGAAAATATAAATTCTGAACAAAATGCAAACATGGAACCTTTAATAGAAAGACTTGAAAATGTGGATTTGAAAATAAAAAATCTTAACAACAAACTAGATAATCTATTTAATGCATTAGAAGATGGTTTCATCTCTAATGAAGAATTTAAGCTACGAAAAGAGAAATATTCACCTAGTAAATTCGAACTAGAAAAAGAAAAATCTAAATTGCTAAAAATAGTATCCAATAGAAAAGTTAAAGAAATTTCATATAAATATATACAAAATATAATTGAGCATTTTGGAGAGTTGCTATTAAAAAGTAATGATATAAGACAACAAAAGAAACTGATTCATCTTTTGATCTCAGAAATTACTATTAACAAAAATAGAGAGATCGACTCTATAAATATAGTAATTAACGATGAACTATTAAATTATCTAGATATTAAAAAGGGAGCATCTAAAAAAGATGCTTCTTTTTTAATGCCCTAATATAATGACAATACAATTTTTAAATTCAATTTTTGCATATAAGTTTTAATAATTATACTCGGAGGTAAAGTTATGAAATACGATTTAAAAACAGCACATAATTTTTTAGAAGAATACTTAAAAATGAACATAGATATTGAATATATTGCCTGTGAATCAATAGAGTTTGAGTCTAATGAATTAGATGAAGAGTTATTTCCAAAAAATATAGTTTTGCCAACTAAGGTTATGACTCATGCCTATTTATATGGAGAATACTATCTTTACTATATTAATACCATCGAAACAAACGAAGTAATGCTAATGGATCTATTAAAAGACTGGGATTTAGTCTATTACAAATTTGGAGATTCCTATAATGAATAGTAATTTAAAAACTCTAATAAAATGTGTTGTTGCTATTCTAAATATTTTAATTAAGGAGAATAAAAAATGATTGTTACAGAAAATATTAATATTCAAACAGAAATATTTAAAAGTAAAAATAACAAATACAGGTATCTGCTTAGCAAAACTTGGAATGATAAAAAGGATAAATATATGGTTATTACCCTATATCCAAGTAACAGCTCTATCTTAAATGAGGATATGACTACTAGGATCATATTTAATGAACTTGCCAAGTATGAAGTTGGCTCTATTATATATACGAATCTATACCCTAGTAATGATATAAAAAATATAAGTAAAGAAGCCTTCAATGAAAATGACAATATTTTAGTAGAACAAGCTAAGTTATGTTCTAAAATAATCTTTGCTTGGGGTACTTTGTCCGAGACAAATAGAACTGTAAGAAGTAGAACTTTGGAAATTATTAAACTATTTGAAAATATAAAATCAGATATCTACTATTTAACAGATAAAAAGAAAGAAAAAATGTATCATCCTCTAAATCCTAAGATTAGAAATAACTGGGTTTTAGAGAAATATACTAATTAAATATAAACTAACTTTTAATAAAAGAGATAGGAATTTATGTACCGACCCCCAAAAGTTAGACCAAAAATCTAACGATTAGGAGGTCGGTTTTTCAATGGCGAAATATAGTTTTGAATTTAAACTAAAAGTAGTAGAGGAATATTTAGATGGCTTGGGAGGATATCGGTATCTAGCTAAAAAATATAATATTCCAAGTTTTACGACAGTATGTACCTGGATACAAGCATATAAAGAATTTGGAGAAACAGGGTTATTAAGAAAACGACAAAATGATAAATATACTTTAGATTTTAAATTAAATATGATAGAGTCTTACCTAACTACAGAGACCTCTTATCATGAACTAGCAACCAATTTCGGAATAAATAATCCATCATTAATAGCAGGGTGGGTATCAAAGTTTAGAAAATTGGGAAAAGAAGGTCTCGTAAAACAACAAGGGAGACCCTCTAAAATGAAAGCTAAAGACAATAAAAACAATAAAAATTCTCAGATAAGTAAAAATGATGCTGACAGAATCAAAGAACTAGAACAACAAGTTTTAGCTCTGAAAATAGAGAATGAATATTTAAAAGAATTGAGGAGATTGCGTCTAAAGGAAAGTCAAAAAAAGAACAAATCGCAAGAATAATACACAATCTCCGAGGATCATTTAAATTAAAAGATATTCTTGCAGTGCTTAAATTTCCCAAATCAACATATATGTATTGGCAAAAAAGATTTAATAGAGATAATCCGGATAAAAAAATAGAAGAAGAAATCTTAAAGATAAGAGAAGACCATGAAAACTTTGGATATAGAAGAATTTATGGTGAACTTAAAAAATTAGGATTTAAGATAAATAAGAAGAAGGTGCAAAGACTTGTACAAAAACTTGTACAAAAACTTAAACTTCAAGTAATGTCATTTACTAGAAAAAGTAGAAAATATAGTTCATACAAAGGTAAAGTTGGTAAAATAGCAAAAAACAAACTAAATAGACGATTTAACACCAGTGTAATACATCAAAAAATCACAACAGATACAACGGAATTTAAATACTATGAGCGTGATAAAAATGGCAATCTTCAAATTAAAAAGTTGTATTTTGATCCATTTATGGATTTATGTAACCTGGAAATATTAAGTTATGGAATATCTGAAAAACCATCAGCAGAGAGTATAATGGCTTCCTTAAAAGAAACTATTAAAATAACGTCTGATTGTAAATATAGAAGAACATTTCATTCAGATCAAGGTTGGGCGTATCAGATGAAAGCCTATGTAAAAGAGCTAAGGGGAAATGGAATAATACAAAGTATGTCTAGAAAAGGTAATTGTTTAGACAACTCACCAATAGAAAATTTCTTTGGAATAATGAAGCAAGAAATGTATTATGGAAAAATATATTATAGTTATAAGGAATTGGAAACAGCAATAAGAAAATATATAAAATACTATAATGAACTAAGGATAAAAGAAAGATTTGGATGGTTGAGTCCAGTAGAATATAGAAAACAATTATCTGTAGCATAGCTATGGTATTATTTTGAAAGCCATAGGTCAAGAGTCGCTTCGCTTTTGTTCTTGACATAAGTCTTTCAAAATAATTAAATAAAATTAGCTACAGTATAATATAAAAAACCAGAGCAAAAAATCTGCTCTGGAAAAAGTCCAACTTTTTGGGGTCACCTTATTTAAAAATCTATCTCTTTTTATTTTTATAAAGAAGTATTTTAAACGATAAGAAGCCCATTATGTGTCCATGTTAAAAGTTATTATTATTTTAATGTAGCTTGGAGGTTTGCATTATTGAGAAAATCTATAAATTTAAAAGGTAATAAGGGTTTTAGATTACTACTTATATACGAAAGAATGAATAAAGGTGAGGTTTTAAATAAGGATTCTTTATCTAAAGAATTCAACGTTTCTTTAAAAACTATACAAAGAGATTTTAATGAACTTAGGATTTATCTAAGGGAAATATATCCTTTTGAAATAGAAACAATTATTAAATATGACAGAAAATTAAATGGATACTACTTAAAAAGATCTGAAATTGACTGGTTAACAAAGGAAGAGGTTCTAATTATATCCTTGATTCTTTTAGGTAGTCATTCTTTGGCAAAAAATGAAATTACTTCTTTAATAAATAAATTAAAAAAACATATCACTTATTATAATAAAAAACACATAGAAAATATTATAAGCGATGATTTTGACAAATATATCTCTTTTATATCCAATGGAAAAATGCTGCAATCAATATGGAAATTAACAGAATATATCACAAACAGAGAAATTATTTCATTTAAATATAAATTATTTGAAAATAATATATATAATATTGTGAAGCCTGTTTCAATACTATTTAGAAATTACCATTTTTATTTAATTGCCTATACTATTGTAGAGGATAAGGAAGAATTACAAATCTTTAGAATCGACTATATAGAAGAGGTAAGGCTAATCGGTGAAAAATTCTATATTCCATATTCAAATAAATTTAGTAATAGTGAATACAGAAGAAAACTTTTAAAAAACATTAAATAATTAGGAGGAAAAAATGTTAGGATTTATATTAGGGATTATATTGTTTATACTATACCATAAAATATTTCGAGTATATTATTTTGGAAATTTAGGAAGCTCAATTTTTAGAGAATTTTTAATAGCACAGTTTTTTGGCTATATTATCTCTTTAATAATAGGTGGAATATTTGGGTTTGCTTTAGCTGGTATAGGGACAATTTTAGGATTAATAATAATAGTTGGTGTTTTATATTTTGTTATTAGAACGATATATTTAACCATTAAGGAAAATTTAAGACGAAAATCAGATAATCTTGATTATATGACTACTTCCGAACAAATACAATTCTTGAAAAAAATATGGAAGTTTGATAAAAAAGTTAGCAACCAAGATGAGGCTTAAATCAATAATGATGGAGATAAAAAATAAAGTTTTAATTAAAAGTCTATTTAGCAATCAATTATATTGATATGAAAAATAGACTTTTTATTTTTTTACCTTTTGGTCTTTTAACAAACAATTGCGAAAATATTTCAATTTCTTGTTGATTTCTTATTTAAATTCTATCTCCATAGGGAATGGATTTAATATAGCTCTCAATAAAAATCCAATCAGGGGCACCTTTATCATCCACGGGTAAAATTACTTCTGTGTTTTTTATTAATTTTAGTTTAAATGCCCTTCCATAACTATATCTGTATTTCTCTAAATCAATTAGAGTTTTTATATAAATTCCTGTAAACTGATTTAACCAATCAGCTCTACACACCACCATATGGTCTCCTGTTATAAATTGTTTTGGCTGATAAAATAATGTTGCTGTTGTATCTCCAATAGTTATTGCATTACCACTCTCTATTTTCTCTGCTTGATCAATGCTGACATAACAGTCAACACCATTATTTTCAGCTGTCCTTGTAACTAATGGTATTGCATTTTTACTATTCAACATTTTTTTTACTAAACCCACTTTTACATGTGGATAACCTTTATATATATTACTAAATAAATCTTTTAACTTAAATTTTTTATATTTTTTACTGTAAATTTTATCAAAGTCATATTTATTTTTAGTAGTTATTCTTTTGTAATTTAACGTCTTAATATAGTTTTCCATAAACTGCCAGTTTGGATTTCCATTACTCGTAATAGGCATCATGACATTTATCTTTTTGCTATCACCGACACGACATTGTCTACCATAATTCCATCTATAATTTTGGTCATAATTAATTAGGGTAGCAATAAAAATACCAATGTATTCATTGAAATTTTCAAATTTAGGAATAAAAACATTAATATCACTTGTTGCACAGAAATCATACTTTTGATAAAATGCTTGGCAAGAAATTTTTTCAGTAGTTATGCAATTACCCTTGAAATCTGGATCTAAGTCTATATATTCAGACACTCCATTATTAGCTACAGTTGCTGAAATATATGGTGTATCTCCATGTCCATATTCATGAGGATAATAATACTTTCCTGCTTTTATATCAAAATAATCGTTCAGCAATATTGGTGCCCAAAATTTACCTACTTTAATAGTTTTATTCTTCATAAATCTCACCTATTTTAACTAAATATGAAAGATAATTATTTATATTTTTTTGAAAATCATTGTAACTTAGTTTATCATAGTCAGTCTGCATATATGCTTCAGCTAACCATTCATCATTTGCTTTAACTTTTTTAGTAACTGACATTCCAGCTTTACTTTCTCTATTAAAATATAATGTTAGCCATTCTTCTTCAATTTTCCGCCATAAACCATCTTCTCTTTCCATTCGTCCCAAATTCTTTCTTTTTTCATACCCATCATCTTTAAAATAACCAAAAAAAGTTTCCTTAATAGGTGAATTTTCATGTCTCATTCCCAGATTAAAAATCATGCAGCAAGCAGATGCACTCGCTCCAGGATGAAAGATATCAATCGGCAATGAAAAAACGGCATCCAAAGTATGTTCTTCTAACATTTTTCTTTTAAAAAGTTTAACATCTCCAGAATTTCCTATAGCACATTGCGTTGGTAACAAAACTGCTAATTTCCCAGTCTTTATTTTTTTTGCAGCTTCATATACAAAATGAAATCCTTTTGAAGGATCTTGTTTAGTGGTCGTTTTCCATGTTTCTACATATTTAGGATTGCTATGTTTTCTTTGAGCATTATATGGTGGATTCATTAATATAGTATTTATTTTTGTTTTTTCAACCACATCATCTAATAAATCAAAACAACTACCTTGCAATACATTTGAATTACCATCCCCATGTATGAGCATATTTGTTGTTGATAAACCATATGCTTTCTCTTCAAATTCAATTCCAAAAATCTGATTCTTCTTTATATTCTCTCTTTCTTCATCAGTATCGCAATCATCCATTGCCTCTGTCATAGCTCTAACTAAAAAAGCTCCACTACCACAGCATGGATCAAGTACAATGGAATGTCTGTTTATGCCAATCACATTGCACATGAAATGAACAATATGATCTGGAGTGAAGGCTTGATTTTTATCTGCCTTACCAACATACTTATTAAAAGTAGTGAAGAATAAATTTAATAAGTCCTGACCCATGGTGCTTTTCTCATTAATGTAAGGTATAATTTTATTTTCAATATCTCTTAAAATATGCTGAAATTCATCCACTTTTAAATCTCTCACATCTTGGGAATCTATAACATTATCTTTTAAAATCACAAGTTTTCTTGCTTTATTTAGATCACCATCTAATAAATCCTCTAAAATTTCTTGTATTCCCTCTCTAATTTGCCCACTAGTTACCCTAGGATAATCATATGCTAAATCATACTTTAGAGCTAGCAAACAGGTTCCAACAAATTGACTTCGGATTCCTTCATTAATTCCATATTGGTGTAAAAGTTCATTTAGTTCATTGGTATTTTCTACCAGAGAAATTTTATCATTCCTTGTGCCAAAATGTATGTTCTTATACTCTTCCATTGACTTGATAACTCTTTGAGACCTATCATAATGAACATCATCGATAATATCAGAACCATCTTGCCAAACCATTATTTCATTTGTTTGGGTAGCAGCTAAAATTGCAATTACTTTATTACCTGTTAGTTCTTTCTCAAAATAAACATAATGTTGCAATTGTTCCATATCTCCTAATAAATTTCCATTTGTTATATGTTGTTTTGTTTCTACCAATATTGTTAAATTGCCTTCAACAAACCTTAAATCAATATCTTTATATTTTCTTTTTGCGTCATCAGACATATAATCAATGTGATTTTTCCCAATATTTTTTAAAGCCTTAGCATAACTAAACTCCCCATTTTCTATATTACTTTTTAAAAATTCTGCTCCAATTCTATTTATAATCTCATATCGATCCATTATTTTTTCAATCCTCTTCTTAAAATGATTTCTATACTCTATAATATCTTTCAATTTGTTTAATCAAAATTAAATAAGTATTTATTTTATATTTTATCACATACCTATAAGTTCCTTAAAATTTCAATGTCTTTATTATATATTCTATATTTATTTTACACAATATAATATCAGATATTATTTTAACTTCATTATCATTATATGTTTTCAATCAGCTACAAACCTTAGAGTTAAATCTCAAGTTTGATTTATTACTAAAAAATCGCATATCAAACCGATACGGAGAACCGTATCATAAGTGATGCGGTTTTTTAAAGGAAAAATCAATACTATAAAAAAGTATGTGAATAATTGATTTAAAGTTCAAAATGCCATTTTTATTAATTAACAATAAATATTCTAACAATCTATCTTTGAATTTCAAATTTGATTAATCTGAAGATTTTAAAATTTTAAAAAAAGAAAATTATAAATATCCGTTATGTAATAAACAAAAAACATAATCAGTAAATCTTCTTAGTAAACGAGGAAGACTTACTGATTATGTTTTTTATCGTGATTTGAGAAGCTTTAGAAATATTTTGTTAAAAACATTTCTAATATAGTTATTTGTTTTTTATAAAAGGGTGTCTTCCAAGTATATTCATCTGTGTTCTAATTTCCATTAATCTATTCACTTCATAATTAGACAATTCATTTACTTCGCCATTCCCTAGTATAGAGGAGACAAAGTTTAATTGCGCATAGAATTCCAGCCCTTCAAGTTTAAAATAAGCATCATTTAAACTTGTACCCCATGTTAATGCACCATGATTTTCTAATAAAACAGCATCATAATCATCTAAGAATGGTTCTATCGAATTAGGTATTTCATTAGTAGAAGGTAAACCGTATTTTGCCAATGGAACCTCTCCTAATAGAATTGTTGATTCAGGTATGATTTGTTTATTTAAAGGAACACCTGAAATAGCATGGCTAGTAGCATACATCGGATGTGCATGTACAACTGCTTTAACGTCACTCCTTCTTTTATATACACGTAAATGCATTTTTATTTCAGAAGAAGGTTTATGAATTTTATCACTTTCCAACAACTCTCCTGAAGAATTAATCTTACAAATCATATCCGGTGTCATAAAGCCCTTACTAACACCAGTTGGAGTACACAGAATATCACCATTTTCTAATTTTACAGAAAAATTCCCATCATTGGCGGCGACCATATTTCTTTCCCACACCCTTTTGCCTATTTCACATATAAATTTTTTAATTTCTTGTTCTTTCATTTAATATTTCTCCGTTTTTATATACTTTTACACTAATTGAATTTCTTATTATTTCTCTTGCAATATCAATATTGTCAATTTTATATAGCGATATGAGTTGAACTATTAAATTTCCTATAACAGAAGCTTCTATAGGACCTGCTATTAATTTTTTATTGATGTGTTTAGATGTTAACTCACAAAGCAGTTCATCCCGTATCCCACCACCAATCATATTTAAAACTTCTATTTTATAACCTAGTAACTCTTCAAGCTCACCAATCGCTTTCTTGTATTTATTAACTATTCCATTGTAAGCTACTCTCACAATATCCTTTTTTTCTTTTAAATTTTCTCCATATTTTTCATTACAATAGGATATTATTGCTTCTTCCATATCTATAGGTTTTTTAAAGCGATCATCATCGGTATCTATAGCTATATCTATGACAGATTCTCTAGCTAAATTGCTTATTTCTAAATATCCCAATCCGAATAATGGATTCCATTTTCTATACAATTCTTGAATTATCCATAATCCAGTGATGTTTTTCAAAAATCTTATAGTATCATAAGCACCACCTTCATTCGTGAAATTATATTTAAAGCTTTTTTCATTTATAATCGGTTTATCAATTTCAGCACCTAACAAAGACCATGTTCCACAACTTAAATACGCTGATGTATTTCCATTTAAAGGCGTACCCAAAATTGCAGAAGCTGTATCATGACTAGCAACTGAGATCACTTTTGTATCTGTCAATCCAATTTCTTTTGCTAATTTGGGTTTTATTTTTCCAACTATGCTACCTGGCTTAATTATTTCAACAAATTTATTAGGTAAGTGTAATTTGTTTAATAATTCTAAATCCCAACTTTGAGAATTGATATTTAACATTTGAGATGTTGTTGCATTCGTATATTCATTAAACATTTTTCCAGTTAATGCATATATTAAAATATCGGGGAGAAATAAAATATTTGTACTTATATTTAAAAATTCAGAATTCATATAATCATCATAATATTGATAAATGGAATTTATGTCCATAAATTGAATTCCAGTTCTCTTATATATATACTTTAAGGAGACTCCTAGATTATCTTCTATTTTTTTCAGTTTTCCAATCCCTCTACCATCTCTGTAATGATATGGATTTTGTAAAAGATTGCCATTTTTATCAAAATGACCATAATCAACAGCCCATGTATCGATTCCAATACTCTCTATATTGTAATTATTTAGTTTTAACTTTTTTAGCCCTTTTACTATGTTTTTCCAAATGGATAGTATGTTTATATATAGTCTATCGTTCATTTTAACAGGTAAACTATCGAATCTTGAAATTTCCTCTAGTAGCAATCTATTATTTTCTAAATATCCTGCTATTATCCTTCCATTAGAAGCACCTATATCTATGGCTATACTTACATTTTTCATCTTACAGTCTTTCCTTTAAAAAAATTCAAATATACTTTACCTTCTATTCCAGATTTTTGTATACCCAGATTTTCTTCTCTTTCTCTAAAAGTATCAACCTTATCTATTCTGTTTTGTACTATTATTTCATTTAGATATGGCCATTCTTTTGACAACTTTGTTCTAGGATTTTCTGTAATATTGTTAAGAGCACTATTAAACAATAAGTTTGTTACTTCAAATTTAATACTGTTTTTACCCAAGTGTAATTTATCAGTTATATTTAATTTATATGGTTTTTTCCATATATTTCCAACAAATTTATCATTAATATAAACATCACATATTTCAAAAAGACTATCTATTTCTAAAAAAGCGTTTAAATTTATCAATTCATTAGATATTTCAAATTCAGATGAATATATTCCTATTCCACTATAGTATTTAAAATCATCTATGGTTTCCCATGTTATAAAAGAATCTATGATTTTGTTGTCCATACCGATATTTAAATATTTAGGCTTAATCTCAAACCTTTTATATATTTCATATTTTGATATTCCCAAATTTTCTCTAAGATTATTACTTTCCTTGATTATCAATGATTGATTCGGCTCTAAATCAAGTAGAATTTTATTTCCTTTTACATCATAATTTAAATATATATTATTTTCCATAGGATCATATATTTCAAAATAATTATTGAATTGAAAGTCAATAGAAATTTCCTTATATTCATCACTAATATTAGCAATAAAAATAATCTTATTATGTTTAGAATCTTCTCTTATTATAAATCCAACGTTATCATTATTCTCTATTTTAATAATAGGATCTATGATTTTTCCTATATTATCAAATAATTCAATTTCATTTAATAAATAAACTCCCTTTTTACTTGAAATTCTTTTTATTATGTCTTGTATTTCATAATTTACAGCTACATAATTTAAGTAGGTATGACCAAAAATAGGATATTTATTTAAAAATATAATATTAGTAGTATTGGATAGTTGCTCTATTTTTCTTAAAGTATATAGGTCTATATAATCCATACTTGGAACTATCAATGTATCTATTTCATTTGTTTCTAATTTCAGAACATTTTCTGATTTTTGTATCCTATCATCGTTTACAAATGCCGTCCAATATCCTAAATTCGAAAGTTTGTTCAATATATTATTTCCAATATGTTTTTCTATTTTTAAAGACATATGTAATTCAGCCATAGTGTTTTTAGCCCATATATCTGTAGTTGGTGTTAAGATTGCTAAGTTAGTCTTTATCTTTGATGATTGTAAATATCTACAAGTATTAGAAATATATTCTGATAAATTATTATAATACTTCCACCATGTATTATGAGGAGATATTACTGTGGAAGCATAAAATATATTATCGAGATTATTTCCTTTATAAAATGAATATCCATGGTTTATAATGTGATTGATTCCATCAACAAAACAAGCATCCGTAGCTTTTTTCATCATTTCTAAAGTTACTAGAAACCTTGGTTTTCTTAACCATGTATAAGTTTCATTCGATACTATCGGGGCATTAATATTCATACCTGAGCTAACAGCAAGTCTTCTATGATTAATATTTACATTCAACTTATCTCCATATCCAAAAGTTTCTCCTTCTGGAATATGAGATGCACTGTAAGCATTTATAATGTCTCCCCATGTACCATGTGCTTGTAATCGAAATTGTACCCCTTTTTTTACAGCCCATTTCTTAATTTCTTTAAAATAATTATTTACAGTAGCCTCACCATATGTTCTATAATAATCACATCTTATATATGGGGATAAATCATCTATATTATCCCAGAGAGCTGGTAGATATGGAGTTAGATCATATCCACGTTCTCTAATAAAATCATCTAGTAGATACTTAGTCCAATTTGAAGCTGTCAGTTCAATCGAGTCACAAAAGACTGATCTTATTTTTGTTACATCGATATTATCTAATAAGACATCTCCTAATTGTTCAAGATATAACTTTGTAACATCTTTTCTACAATGGTCCATAGCGTACCCCTCCATGTTTGGAGCAGCCTTCCCCACTAATTGTCTATATTCATTTGAAACAAATACATATAGTCTATGTTCTCCTTCAGGGATATTTAAATCTTTAATGGATTCCCCCCAAGGCCATACTTCGATATATTCTGTTTTTACATGAGTTGTTACATCTCTTAGAGTATCCTTGATAATTTTTCCATTATCAATTTTCGCTAACGTAGCCTTCACTATTTTACCAGATAAAACTCCAGTAAAATCATAATTATAGTTAGTTGGACCACATAAATTAACCTGATAAGGTATCAATATATCCGGAGCCATACTTTTATCTATAAATTTACCACCTAAAGGCCATCCGGAGCCTAGTGTTAAATCAACATCTATATTCTCTTTGTGACATCTATTTATAAAATAATTTAAATCGTCAAAAAATTCTGAAGAATAAAATTGTTTATTCCCCTTTTCTTCTATAGGATATATAAACTGTAATTCTATTCCTCCTATACCTTTGTTTTTAACTTGTTCTATATTATAATCTATTTCATCTTTTGTAATATTTAGACCATATAGCCACATTCTAGTATATGGTTTGTTTAAATTACTCATTTTAAACTCCTCTTAATTTAATAAGGTGAATACCTATTATGCTGATTCTCTAATTATTAATTTAGTAGGAAATGTGATTTTTTCAGATTTTTTAGAGGGGTTTTCAATTTTTTCTTTTATTAATTCCATAGCTTTTTTCCCGATCTCATACTTGTTTTGTCTTATTGTACTAAGTCTTGGTTCAGAAAAATCAGATATTGAAATATCATCATATCCGATTATCGAAAAATCTTTAGCAATGGTAAACCCCGCTTCTTTAATAGCTCTAATAAATCCTAAAGCAACTAAATCGGAAGTACAAATAAAAGCTGTTGGTAAGTCTTCTATATTATGATCCTTTAAAATCTTCTTCATATATAGATATGAATTAATTAATTTTTCAGTTTTTAAACTTTCTTCAATAAATAGCCAATTCTCATCAAAAGATATTTTATTAATTTCAAGCCCTAGTCTATAACCTAAATATCTATTTTCAACATTTGATAAATTAAGAAATTCTGCAACGAATCCAATTTTTTTATGCCCTTTTTCCACTAGATAGTTAACACATTTTTTCATAGAGTTTATATCATCTGATACTATTGAAGATACGTCCAAATCTTCAATAGTAACGTCTATAACCACAACAGGTATATTATTTTCTCTAATACTTGTTAGTTTTTGTCTATCTGGATTTCCACCAATAAATATTATTCCATCAATGTTGTTTTCTAAAAAATTATTTATAGCTTTTTTTTCACTAACTTCATTATATTCTGTATTACTGATCATTATAGAATAGTTTTCTTTTAAAGCTATATCAGAAACTCCCTTTATTACATTTGCATAATATTCATTTGATAAATCGGGAACAATGAGTCCAACAGAGTCGCTTTTAGCAGTTCTTAAACTACTCGCAACTCTATTGGGTCTATATTTTAATTCTTTAATAGCTTTTTCTACTATAGTTCTTGTTTCTTTAGAAATTTTAGCGGTATTGTTCATAACATGTGATACTGTTGATTTAGAGACACCGGCTTTATTTGCAACATCTTGAATCGTTACTTTCTTTTTCAATGATATTACCTCCACTAATTAGTTGTTCACATGTTATTATATCAAACTAATATGAACTATTATTTGTTAATTTTCTTTTTTTCATTTTTATATGTCCCGATTCCTGATACAGCTAAAAATATTGCCACTACAGGAGTAATCCAATTTAGTATTGCCCAAGGAATATAATCTATTGTACTTATGCCTAAAGTCTGAACAAAAAATATTGCTGCTGGAGTCCATGGGAATAAAACCTCTAACATAGTACCTGCATCCTCGGTTGTTCTTGATAAAACCTTTCGACTAATTCCATTTTCATCATATTTTTCTCCAAAAATATCAGCTGTTACAAAACTGCATGCTATTCCATTTGAAGTAATACCAATCATGGCAATTGCTGTAACTAGAGAAGATATTATTATTGCAGCTCTTGTTTTAACCTTGCCAAAGATTACATTTGCCACTGCTGGCATTGCGTTTATAGAATTAAGAGTCCCTACTGTTGCTAGAATAGATGTTGAGATCGGTATTAGATTTCCCAACTCCCAAAATCCACCTTTTTCAAAAAAACCTATAATATATGCTTCACCTTTAACAGGCAATGAATATTTAAACCAGTCTACCATTTCTAGTTTAAACCCACTATGTAAACCATCTAAAATATTAGTAAAAGTAAAGTTCTGAAATATAAATGCAAATACAAAAGATATAAAAGCACCTACAACCATAACAGGTAAAACTGGCTTTCTCATTGCAGAACCAATTAATACAATCAGTAATGGTATTATCAATAAAATATTAAAATTGAACATTCCGCTTAAATCATTAAGTATAGTTGTAACCCTTGGATCATTGATACTTCCAGCCGTTGCAGGAAACACAAACCCGGCTATGGTAAATACAATTAACGAAATAATTGTTGAGGGTACTGTCGTCCATAACATAGAACCTACATGATCATAAAGATCGACTTTCGAAGCTATAGCAGCCATATTAGTAGTATCAGATAAAGGTGATAATTTATCTCCGAAATAAGCACCGCCTATTACTGCACCTGCCACAATTTCTGGCCTAGCTCCAATAGCATTCCCTATTCCCATTGCCACAACTCCAATTGTTGCAGCCGACCCCCATGAAGTACCAGTAAATATGGAAAACAACGCTGCTAAGATCAAAGAAATAGCATAAATAAATTTTGGATCTATAATCTTTATTCCATAATAAACCAACATAGGCATTAGACCACTCATTATAAATCCTGCTATCAATGGTCCTATTACTATAAGTATTAATAAACCGGGTAAAGCATCACTTATAGATTTTGTCATAGATTTAAATAATTCATCCCATGAAATATTTGTAGTTAATAAAATAAACACAGAAATACATGAGGCAGATATGAACATTATAGTTTCAATATCTAAAGCCGCATCTGGATTTCCTTTTAATATTGGTAAAAACAAACCCAATATTATTACTAATAAAAATATTCCTACAGCAGTAAACTGTTTACCTAATGTAATATTTTTTTTCATTCTACTCCTCCAAAATTGTTATTTACTATAATCCTAAGCATCGATTTCATTTTAATGAAATCGATTTAATTAGATTTTAACTTTTATTTTAAAATTTGTCAAGCGATACCATTATTTATATTTACAGTTTATCTATTTAATCTTTATTATTTGTAATCATTGAATATACTTACATTTTATAAAATCGATTTTACATTTTTGCATAAATATTGTATTATTAAATTACTATAATTCTAAATAATAAATTTTCAGGAGATAAAGTATGAATAATGTTTTACAAAGATATGAAGAAGCTAAAGTTTGTTATAGTAAATATAATATAGATTTAGAGTCTTGTTTAAAAAAATTAAAAAAAATTAGAATATCTATTAATTGTTGGCAAGGTGATGATATAAGAGGTTTTGAAAATAATGGCAATAATTTAAGTGGAGGAATAGATGTAACTGGAAACTATCCCGGAGTACCTAGAAATCCGGAAGAATTGCGAAGTGATCTTGAGGTAGCCTTGAAACAAATACCTGGTAATCATAAAATTAACTTACATGCAATTTATGCTGAAAGCAATGGAGAAAAAATTGAAAGAAATAAAATAGTACCAGAACTTTTTGATAATTGGATAAATTGGGCAAAATCAAATAATTTAGGTTTAGATTTTAATCCAACACTATTTTCTCACCCCTTAGCTGATAATGGTACATTATCTAGTATTGATAACTCCATTAGAGATTTTTGGATAGAGCATTGTATATCATGTAGAAAAATAGGTGAATATATAGGAAAAAAACTAAACGATCAATGTCTTACAAATATTTGGATACCTGATGGCTCTAAAGATATTCCCGCTGATAGATTAGGACCAAGAAAAAGATTGAAGAAATCTTTAGATGAAATTTTTTCTATAAATCTTAATCCTAAATATATTATTGATTCTGTAGAATCTAAGTTGTTTGGTATAGGTCTTGAATCCTATACAGTAGGTTCTCATGAATTTTATATGAATTATACCAATGGGAAGAGTGTATTATATTTATTAGATGCTGGTCATTTCCATCCTACTGAATATATTTCAGACAAAATCTCATCCATGCTTTTATTTAAGGATAAGCTTGCTCTCCATGTTAGCAGACCTGTTAGATGGGATAGTGATCATGTAATAATCTTAAATGATGAACTAAACGAAATTTCTAAAGAAATAGTTAGAAATAATGCCATTGACAAGGTATTGATAGGTTTAGATTTCTTTGATGCTAGTATTAATAGGGTTGCAGCTTTGGTTATAGGAACAAGAAATATGTTAAAATCTTTATTACTTGCTTTACTTATGCCTAATGATTACCTTGTAGAGCTTGAAGAAAAAAAAGATTTTACCAGTAGATTAGCAATTATGGAAGAGTTGAAAACATTTCCTTTTGGCGATGTATGGAATTATTATTGTCATATTTCAAATGTTCCATTAGAGTCAGAATGGCTTAATATAATAAAGAAATATGAGGAAGATGTTTTTTTAAAAAGAAAATAGTAAAAAACATGGTTCAAAACTCTGAGCTTGAACTGTATTTCTTTCTTGCTTAATAATGTATTGACTATATTAATATTCTAATAAGAATTATTCTGAAATATGATCTATTGTAATTAACAAGCTATTTTAAAAAATAAGCAACTTCATATATTATTGTATATTAATCTTTAATGATGCCAATCAACATTTAAATCTAAAAACCTAGTATGTTGTTTTATTAATTATATATTGCATACTAGGTTTTTTATTAATCATAATATTCTATTCATCTGTATTATCTGAATTATCTTTTTCTTGTTTATTTTCATTTAAATTATCTTTTTCTATTTTATCTTCTTCCTTTGTAGTTTGTTCTTCTTTTAATTTACTTACTTCCTCACCTATTTTATCACCGGCTTTTTTAACATAGGACTTAACTTCTTCAAAATCCTTATTTAATTCTTCTTTTTTAATGGTTCCCTTAACTAATGCATTACCTATGGTAAATCCTATAGCTGAAAATATAAAAATATACATTCCTGTACCTGAAAAGTTTGCTGATTCACCAAAAAAATCAACGGTTTTGCTCTTATTATACATAATAGATAGAACAATGCTAAGTATTCCTAGGGTAATACCTATAATCTTATTATATTTTTCTCCCTTAAGAATTTTATAAACTGGGTAGATAAAAAATATAAGAAATATAAAACCCTGTTGTTGAAAACCACTGGTTTTGGCAAATCCCATATCTACCCAAGGCATAAATAAAGATATTACACCTATAATCGATGATATTATTACAATTTTTTCTCCTAAATCAAATTCATTAAATTTTTTCATATACATTCTCCTTTTTATTAATTATCCTAAATTAAAATGTTGTAAATACAACTCCCCTATAATATTATAATATTTATATTTATAATTTCAATATTTATTCAAGTTTTTCTATAAATCCTAGTCAAAAAATTCTATTTTGTTGTAAATTAATCTTTATTAAAAAATAGATTAAGTCTGAGTATATTATTACTTATACTATTTATCTTCATCTAGTTACTTTCTTGGTTAAATAGTTAATTAATTAACAATCAATCCGATTCTTAAACTATTACTTTTCTAATTACAATAACTGAAAGTTATTAAATCACTAATTATATAAAATCTTTTAGTATCCTATTCTTCAAATAGCTAAATAAAAAGTGTTTTTAATAAAATATATTATCATTATAGTTGTTTTTTTAAAGACAAAATAAAAAATCATCTAAAGTTATTAACAATAACCTTAGATGATTTTAGTTTTCTTACTAATTAATCTCTTATTTGAATTTTTCTATATCAAAAGGAGTTAAAAGCCATTCTTTATTTGGCCAATTTTCAACTTCTGCTATATTTTGTAAAGCTTTTATACAGAACTCCACTATTACTTTTGATGGATCATCATATTTTAGTATGTCCTCTAATAATAAGAAATACTCAGCTTTTTCAGGACTATAATATGCTTCTTTTGGTTCTATTGGTAGGTCGCTAATATCTTTTTCCAAGAATGGATAAGCAAGAATAAACAGACTAGGATCATCGAAACTCTCATCTCCTGGCCAGAAACCAAATTCTACAAATTGTTCATTAAATGCAACTTTTTCTATGATTCCTTCTCCTGTAAACGGTTTTTCTTCACCTGCAAATAAAACCGTAGTCATATCAAATGTTCCCCAGAACAAGGCAGGTAATATTTTTTTACCTCTATATGCAGACGCAAAATCTAAAAGTGCATTTCTTACTAAGACACATATTTCAAAATAATTTAAGGCGCTTCGTCTGTCAAAATCTATTTTATTTGTTTGCTCATTGAAAGGTGTTGTAAAAAATACTTCTTGAGGTACTGGATAAATTTTAACAGGATGTCCTATACTATCTAGAATTTTTAAATAATCCTCATAATAATCTGCAACTGAAGCATTATCCCTTAATAGAAATTTAGCTGTTTTTCCACTTGTACAAATTGCCTTAACACTTCCTTCGTGTAAGTTAAGTTGAACTTCAAAACTATAGCCATGATCATTAATAAGGCCTGTTGTAAAACCTACGGCTGTAATATTAAGTAAAGATTGATTCCATTCCGGTTGTGGGGACATTTTTTCCAACTTCGTTTTTCCCATCATTTGTAGAATCATGTGCATGGTAATATTGGTATCTCTCCAACTACTATACTTTTGTAACTTTTTCATATAATCACCTCATTGATTTATTATATTATTTTATGGTATATATATTAATAATATGTATAAATTAAATTTATATATATCTATATTATTAATATACATTAATTATAACACAATATATGTAAAAGGAGGTTGTATTGATTTCTCAAGTGTGGGAGTCATTAATGACTCGCTCAGATTTTTATATTGAACTAATATTAGAACATTTAACAATTTCTATTATTGCTATATTAATAGCCGGTCTTATAGGTTTAATAATAGGAATTTTAATAAGCGAATACAAAGGAGCATCTGAATTCGTCTTAATGTTTATTAATATTATATATACTATTCCATCAATATCCTTGTTGGGATTATTAATTCCTTTTTCAGGAATAGGTAATAAAACAGCTATTATTGCTTTAATAGTGTATGCTTTACTACCGATGGTTAGAAGTACCCATACAGGAATAACCAATATAGACGATAATATAATTGAAGCTGCAAGAGGCATGGGAAGTACAGATTTTCAAATACTTTATAAGATACAATTGCCCCTTGCTTTTCCTGTAATAATGTCAGGATTAAGAAATATGGTTATTATGACCATAGCCTTAACGGGTATTGCATCTTTCATTGGAGCAGGTGGATTAGGTGTTGCTATTTATAGGGGTATAACTACAAACAATATGGCTATGACCATAGCTGGAAGTTTACTAATTGCTATTTTAGCCTTTGTTTTAGATTTTATACTAGGTAGATTGGAGAAATATGTAAATAATAGAAGTAGGAAAAAACTTGTACCTGTTTTAGCAGTATTAGCTATTGGTATTGTAACTTTAGTTACTTTAGTAGCTTTTCCTATGAAAAAAGAAAAAATTCATGTTGCAACAAAACCAATGACCGAACAACAGATAATGGGTGAAATGCTTAAATACTTAATTGAAGATGAATCCAATTTAGAAGTGGATATTACCCATGGAGTTGGAGGAGGAACTTCAAATATTCAACCGGCTATGGAAGCTGGAGAATTTGATATTTATCCGGAATATACAGGAACTGGATGGAATGTTGTACTGAAACAAGATGGAATTTATGACGAAAGTATGTTTGAAGAAATGCAAAAGGAATATAATGATAAATTCAATATGCAATGGTTGGGAATGTATGGCTTCAACAATACTTTTGGCCTTGTAGTAGATAAGGATATTGCTGAAGAACATAATATTAAAACCTATTCTGATTTAGCAAAGTATACACCTGATTTAGTTTTTGGAGCAGAGTATGATTTCTTTGAAAGAGAAGATGGCTACGATGCTTTAAGCGAATTATATGGATTTAATTTCGAAAAAGTAGTAGATATTGACATTGGATTAAAACACAAAGCAATGGAACAAAAGGAAATCAATGTAATGAATATATTCACTACTGACGGGCAACTAAGTAAGGCTAATGTTGTAGTCCTTGAAGATGATAAGGGTTTCTATCCTTCATATATATGCGGTAATGTTGTAAGAAATGAAGTTTTAGAAAAACATCCTGAACTTAAGGATATTATATCTAAAACCGATAATTTAATAAGTGAAGCCGAAATGGCAAACTTAAATTATCTTGTTGAAAGCGAAGGACAGGATCCAAAAGTAGTGGCTAAAACATTTTTGGAAGAAAAGGGATTACTTAAATAAATAATAGAAAGGTTAATATAATGGAACAAAATTGCCATATTCAATTTAAACATGTAGATAAATTCTATGGTGAAAACAAACTTATACAAGATTTAAATTTCTGTATAGAAAAAGGTGAATTTGTAACCTTAATAGGTAGCTCTGGTTCTGGTAAAACAACTATTTTAAAGATGATAAATGGTTTAATACCTATAAACTCCGGTGAAATTTTCATAAACAATAAAAATATTGCAAATGAAAATATGATAATGCTAAGGAGAAATATTGGCTATGCTATTCAAGGCTCTGTACTTTTTCCACATATGACAGTTGAAAAGAATATATCCTATGTTCCTAACTTATTAAATAAAGGAGATAAGGAAAGAACTAGGAAAACTGTAAAAAAATGGATGGATATTGTAGGACTAGAAAAAGATATGCTATCTAGATATCCTGATGAACTTTCAGGAGGTCAACAACAAAGAGTAGGAATTGCTAGATCTTTAGCAGCAAATCCCGATATTTTACTAATGGATGAACCCTTTGGTGCTGTTGATGAAATAACAAGAAAACAGCTACAAGAGGAAATAAAAAGAATTCATAATGAAACAGGTATAACTATTGTATTTGTAACACATGATATAAGAGAAGCTTTAAGCCTAGGAACTAAAATCATGATATTACAAGAAGGAGATATTGTACAATACGATACACCAGAAAAAATTAAAGAAAATCAGCAAAATTCATATATTAAAGATTTATTAGGCGAATATATAGATTTTGAATAAATAAATAAAACATATGTGACTTGTTATTTAATGTATATTAAAACAATAATTATTACCGGAATAAAATAGGAATCTTTCTATTTTATTCCGGTTTTTTATTTTTTATAACTAGCAGTAATGAATAATTTTATACCTAGAAAATATTAATATTGACAAAAAATTTTAAAATATTATAATGTATATACTGACATATACACTTAAGTACACTTGTAGTTTGCTAGGAGGAAAAATGAAAATACATATTAGTAAGCATTCCCCTAAACCTATATATGAACAGATTTCTTCACAAATAAAAAATTTAATACTCAATAATAAATTAAAACCCGGAGATAAATTACCTTCTATGCGTGAATTAGCCAAAATATTACAGGTTAGTGTAATAACAACACAAAAAGCATATGAAGAACTATTAGAAGATAATCATATTGAAACAATAGTAGGTAAAGGAACTTTTGTAAAAAAAAGCAACACTTCTTTTATTTTAGATGAACAATATAAAGAATTGGAGGATAAAATGGAAGAAACTGTTAGACTTGCAAAACAATACAAAATAAAAGAAGAATATTTAATACAATTAGTTAAAGAGTTTTATAGAGGAGAAGATATTGATGGATAATGTAATCCAATTAAAAAATATTAACAAAAATTATGAAGATTTTTCTTTAGACTCTATTTCACTAAATATACCTAAAGGATATATAACAGGTATAATTGGAGAAAATGGAGCTGGAAAAACAACATTATTAAAAATAATTATGCAATTAATCAATTCTGATAGTGGAGAGATTTATATTAATGAAAAAATAATTAATCCTAGAAACTATAAATTATTTAATTTTATTTACATTATTTACGATAGTATTAACTTAAATGAAAAATTAACAATTGAGCAATATGGTAAAGTTTATGGAAGGTTATATTGTAATTGGGATAATAATTATTATTATAAATTAATAAATGATTTCAAGCTACCTAAAAACAAACAAATTAATACATTTTCAAAAGGAATGAAGGTAAAGGTAAATTTCGCTTTAGCTTTAGCTACAAAACCTAAAATACTTTTGCTTGATGAGGCAACTTCTGGCTTAGATCCCTTAATTAGAGATGATATTTTAAACCTGTTATTAGAATTTGTTCAAGACGAAACCAATACTGTATTAATTTCATCACATATTATTTCAGACTTAGATAAAATTGCAGATAAGTTAATTTTTTTGCACAAGGGAAAGGTATTTTTAGATGAAATGACCTATAATATCGATAAACAATATGCTATAGCCTATTGTGATATTAATGAATTAAATACTTATCTACCTTATTGTCTAGCATATAAAGAATATAAATTTGAATTTAAACTTCTTATAGATAAAAAAGAAAATTTACTTGTGGACTTTCCAGATATGAAAGTTGAGAAAGCCTATTTTGAAGATATAATAAAAATTATTGGAAAGGGGATTGTTTTATGAAAGGATTAATACTATATGATTATTTATCAGTTAATAAAAAACTTTTAAATAAATCCATATTAACATCAATAATATTTACTATAACATTAAGTGTGTTTTTTATTCAAGGAACCTTTACATCACTGCTGATTAATGCATATTTACTTAGTTTAATTGCCTATATTCCTATGGCTTTGTTTGAAGATAATTCAGAAACAGATAGTTTTATGCGTACCTTAACCTTTCCTATTAGTACAAGCAAAATAGTTCTTAGTAGGTATTTAGCTGCTTTTTTGTATTTAAGTATTTATTCTTTAATATTTGGAATTGGTATAATCTTAGCAATAATTGTAAATGGAACTGTAAAGCTTTATTTATATCCCTATTTAATAACAATAGTTACAGGAATTCTTTTGTTATCATTAGGATTAATCAGTAATTTTTCCAATAAAAGCCATTTAATTAATTTATTTATAGTTTCTGTTTTTGTTTTAATTTTATATTTAATTTTAAGTAACTTCCAAATGGAAAGTATTTTATATTGGATAAGTAATCTACCTAATTACTTTTATATAACTACCGGAATAATCATATATTTGTCTTTATTACTTATTTCTTTTTTTATTTCTACAAAATTACTTAGCTTTAAATTATCAAGGAGATAATTCAAGAAATGTTTCACGTGAAACATTTCTTGAATTAAATTTTATTATAGGAGTCATTGTTTTTAATGTAAAAAGATATTTTGTTTCACGTGAAACAAAATATCTTTTATTTTCCAAAAAACCGATTTATTATAGCTATAGATTAGTATTAATATTTATTTTAAAGACCTTAAAACTCATTTTAAAGCCAAAGCCCTATTTTTCAACATTTAAAAGGCTAGATTGTTATTTTTTTATCTCTAATAGTAAAATTAAAATCCAGTACTGTAATCTAACTTACATTTAAAACTATATTTCCATTATTAAAAAATAAATTGCTAAACAGTTTTTATTCTCTTAAGATATTTAACTATATGTATTAAATTAAGTATTGTAAGGTAAATTTTTTCTTTAATTAAGCAAATAAGTCCTATGTCCTATTATTTGAATATTCTCTATGATATAATCAACTTAGTTATGTAATAAAACAATTATTAGTTTATGAGGTATGTTTTGACAAATAATTTAGCTAATAATAGTTGTGAAACTTTTAATGTAAGTGAAGAATTAAAAGATTTACAAGCTATTGAAAAATCAATTATAAAAAGATACAGAAAAAACATTTGGTCCAAATTCATTAAAGCTATTAAAGAATATGAGTTAATACAAGATGGTGATAAAATAGCCGTTGCTATTTCCGGAGGAAAGGATAGTTTGCTACTGGCAAAATTATTTCAAGAACTTAAAAAAAATGGAAAAAATAATTTTGAAGTTGAATTTATAGCAATGGATCCAGGTTATCATAAGGATATTAGAAAATTACTTGAAAATAATTGTAACTACTTAAATATTCCCGTTAATATTTATGATGCTGATATTTTCGAAGTAGCTGATAAAATTGCTGGTAAGTATCCATGTTATATGTGTGCAAGAATGAGAAGAGGTTCATTATATGCAAAAGCTCAGGAACTAGGGTGTAATAAACTAGCTTTAGGCCACCATTTTAATGATGTAATTGAAACGAATTTATTAAATATTTTATGTGCAGGTAATTTTAAGACTATGATGCCTAAACTTAAGGCTCAAAACTTTGAAAATATGGAAATAATCAGACCCTTATATTTAATAAAGGAAGAATATATTATAAGATGGATGAATTATACCGGCTTAATGCCATTGAACTGTGCTTGTATGGTATCAGCGAAAAAAATTGGTTCTACTAGGGTGAAGATTAAACAGTTAATTGAAGATATGGAAAAAGATGGTTTTACAAATGTGGATATCAATATTTTTAGGTCTGCACAAAATGTTGAATTAGACCGAGTTTTAGGTTATTCTAAAAATGGAGAATATCATAATTTTTTAGATGACTATTAATAATATTTTGGAGGTATTATATGAATTGCTTATATGCAAAAATTTTAGACGATTTGTACTACATTGGTGCCAATGACAGACAGACAGCTTTATTTGAAAATATGTGGCCACTTCCTGAAGGAGTGTCCTATAATGCATATTTAATAAGGGACGAAAAAACCGCATTACTTGATACTGTTAGAATTAATAAGGTTGATGGTTTCATTAATAAGGTTTTAGAGGTTTTAGATGGAAGAAAATTAGATTATTTGGTTATTCATCATATGGAACCTGATCATTCCGGATGTATAACAGATATTTTAAATCTATTTCCGGATCTTATTTTCGTAGGAAATAAGAAAACAAAATCCATGCTTTATGACTTTTTAGAATTAACTCCTGATGACGATAAATTCATAGAAGTTAAAGATGGTGATGTTTTGGACTTAGGGAAAAGACAATTACAATTTGTAATGACTCCAATGGTTCACTGGCCTGAGTCTATGGTAAGTTATGAACCAAATGACAAAATACTTTTCTCCCAAGATATATTTGGTGGCTTTGGTACTGTTGATGGTGCTATATTTGATGATCAGGCAGATTATAATATTTTTAGGTCTGAAACAAGAAGATATTATTCCAATATAGTAGGTAAATACTCAATGATGGCTGTTAAAGCTATTGAAAAGGTAAAGCAATTAGATATAAATATAATTTGCCCGGTACATGGTTTTGTTTGGAGGGAAAATCCACAAACAATTATTGACGATTATGAAAAATGGGCTAATTATGAAGTAGAAGACGGTGTTGTAATAGTCTATGGCTCAATGTATGGCAATACCGAGGGAATGGCTGACCATTTAGCTACTTTCCTTGCTAAAGAAGGAGTAAAGAACATAAAGGTATTTGATGTTTCTAAAACTCATGCTTCATATATTTTAAATGAAATATGGAGATACAAAGGCCTTATACTAGGTTCTGCTACTTATGATAATAGTGTATATCCTAATATGTATAATTTATTAAATGTTCTAAAATATAATAAAATTAAAAATCATGTATTGGGAATTTTTGGTTCCTACGGCTGGAGTGGTGGAGCTGTTAAGGATTTAAAAGCCTTTGCTGAAACCGGAAAATACGATGTATTGGAAACAGTTGTAGAAGCTCGAGGTACAATGCATAAAGAAGAAGAAGATCAACTTCGTTTACTTGCTAAGGAAATGGCTGAAAAATTAAAATAGATATAATCCAAATAGTCCTAGAGTAATTCTGGGACTATTTTTTTTAACTTAAATTACTATTATTACCGAACATATGTTTGCTTTTAAGGATTTTATATGGTAAAATTTTTTAAAGGTGATTATATGGGCGATTTATCAAAAAAAATTCAAATACTTACAGATGCTGCAAAATATGATGTTTCCTGTTCTTCCAGTGGAAGTAGTAGGAGGAACACAAAAAACGGCCTAGGTAACGCTAATATTTCCGGCATATGCCACTCCTGGTCCGAAGACGGAAGATGTATTTCTCTTTTAAAAATACTTTTAACTAATAAGTGTATTTATGATTGTGATTATTGCATTAATAGAGCAAGTAACGATATTGCTAGGGAGATTTTTTCCATTGATGAAATAGTCGAACTTACCATTAACTTCTACAAAAGAAATTATATTGAAGGCCTTTTCTTAAGTTCCGGTGTTTATAAAAGCCCGGACTATACAATGGAATTGTTAATTTCCATTGGGAAAAAATTACGTGAAGAAGAAAATTTCAACGGTTATATACATATGAAAGCAATTCCCGGCTCTTCTGAAGAATTAATAAGAGAGTTAGGCAAATACATAGACAGGGTAAGCGTAAACATAGAACTTCCTTCAGAAAAAAGTCTTAAAATATATGCTCCTCAAAAAAAATATGAAAAAATAATTACTCCTATGAGTATTATAAAAAACAGCATAATTGAAAACCGATTCGATAAAAGAAAATTTAAAAAAACTCCAAATTATATTAATGCAGGACAAACTACTCAAATGATTATAGGAGCAAGTAAGGAAACAGACTATGAAATAATAAAAAAATCCGAGGAACTTTATAAGTCCATGAAGATGAAAAGAGTATATTATTCTGCCTTTGTTCCTGTTTCATCATCTAAGCTTCTAGCAACTATTACTGAACCACCTTTAAGAAGGGAACATAGGATTTATCAAGCTGATTTCCTTTTAAGATTTTATAACTATAAATCCAATGAAATACTAAATGAAAATAACCCAAATTTTGATATGAATTTAGACCCTAAGGCTAATTGGGCATTAAATAACCTACATCTATTTCCAATGGAAATAAACAGGGTTTCTTACTACCAACTACTACGTATACCTGGACTTGGACCAACATCTGCCAAAAGAATAATCTCTTACAGAAAATTAGGGAAATTAAAATATGACGACTTGAAAAAAATAGGCGTTGTATTGAAAAGAGCTAAATATTTTATAACGGTAAATGGAGAATATAGAGGTTTAAGAGAGGACAATAGCCTTAAGATCAAAGAAATGTTAGCTATTTCCGATACAAGTAATATACAACAATTGAGTTTTATAAGCTAATGATATATTTGTATGATAACAGCCTTATGGGTTTCCTAACCTGCATATATTATGGCTATAAAAATTATAAAGATTTGGAAAATATTCAAGAAAACAATATACAGATGAATATCTTCTCCAAGTATAAGTATATTGAAAGTGAAGAAGAAAAATCTAATATTATAATTGACTATTTAAGCTCAAACTTTAATAAAGATTTAATAAACTCCATATATAATGTATTTCTTTCAAATAGCATGGAAAAGGAAATGACTATTTTAAATACAATTATCCTAGCAAGAAAATACGGTAATAGGGTTTTAAATGTTCCAAATAATAATATTTTTAGATTTAATAGAATAGAAAGAAATGTATTGTTTGAAAAACATAGATTTGAAGGGCTTTTAAGATTTTCAGAAATCCAAAACGGATTTTTATATGCTCCCTTTGAACCGGAAAATAATATACTACCCTTGTTAATAGGTCACTTTGTTAACAGGTTGCAAAATCAACAGTTTTTAATACATGATGTAAAAAGAAACTATGTAGCTATTTATGAAAAAAACAATTTAGATTTTTTTGATGTTGAGAAGTTAAATATTGAATACTCTGAAGATGAAATAAAATATCAAAATCTTTGGAATATATTTTTTAAATCCATAAGTATAAAGGAAAGGAAAAATTTAAAGCAACAAGTAAGCTTTATGCCAAAAAAATATTGGAAATATTTAATAGAAAAGAAATGATTATTGTTTCTTTTCTATTTTTTATATAATCAATTAAAAATCAATTAGTTTTTAATTATAATTAGTACTATAATCTATTTATAGGATAAGTGAAAGGAGATACTCTATGAAATACGATTTTACAACAAGTCCAGATAGAAGAAAGATGGGCTCTGCAAAATGGAAACAAATGCTTAACTGGTCACCTAATATTCCAGATGATATAGTTCCTTTATCTGTAGCTGATATGGAACTGGATAACCCTCCTGAAATAAAAGAAGGTTTGTCTAAGTTTGCACTGGAAGCTGTTTATGGCTATACAGTACCTACAGATGACTATTACGACGCTGTAATATCTTGGATGAAAAGAAGGCATAACTTTAATATAGAAAAGGAATGGATAGTTAATACATCCGGAGTAGTAACGGCATTTTATAACGCTGTAAAAGCATATACCAATATTGGTGATGGCGTTATTATTATGACTCCTGTCTATTACCCATTTTATAGCTCCATAGAAAAATCTAAAAGAAAATTAATTAAAAATCCATTATTAAACAAAAATGATTATTATGAAATAGATTTTGAAAATTTAGAAAAATTATGTAAAGAAGAATCAAATAAGCTAATACTCTTTTGCTCACCTCATAATCCTATTGGAAGAGTTTGGACAAAGGAAGAGCTGAAAAAATTAGAAAAAATCGTACTAGAGAATAATATGATAATAATTTCTGATGAAATACACCATGACTTAGTTTTACCTGGATATAAGCATACGGTTTTTCAAACACTATCAAATGAAATTGCTGAAAGGACAATAACCTGTACTGCACCAAGTAAATCCTTTAATTTAGCAGGACTTGCTTGTTCAAATATAATAATTAAAAATGAAGATTTAAGAAATAGATTTATAGAAGAAATGGAAAAATCAGGTTCTACAATGGTAAATATCTTCGGCTACGAAGGGTGTAAACTAGCCTATAATAAATGTGAGAACTGGTTAGAAGAACTAATAGATTTAATAAATATCAATAAAAACTTAGTAGAAAACTTCTTTAAAGAAAAATATCCAAAAATAACAGTTACCAATATGGAAGGAACCTATTTACAATGGATTAATTTTAAGGTATTAAACATGGACAAAGACCAACTTGAAAACTTTATGCACAAGGAAGCCTTTTTTATTACAGATGAAGGTTATATTTTTGGTGAAGAGGGAGTAGGCTATGAAAGAGTTAATTTAGCTCTTCCAACTGATAAATTAAAAATATGTTTAAAACATTTAGACAGGGCATTAGAAAAAGTATATTCATAAAATAGCAGAGTAGAAAATATATTCTATTCTGCTATTTTTCTTCAATTTGCTTTTTGTAATTTTCTCCCCAAATATGAAGAGCATCTAAAACAGGTTTTAAACTATAGCCTATTTCTGTTAATGTATATTCTACTTTAGGTGGTACTTCAGCATAGACCTTTCTTGTTAAAAGTCCCATTTCTTCCATTTTCCTTAAATTTGACGTTAAAACCTTTTGAGAAATTGTTCCTATGGATTTTTTTAATTCTCCAAATCTCTTAGTACCGTCTATTAAATCCCTAATTATTAAAACAGACCATTTGTTAGAAATTAACATCAAAGTCACTTCTACCGGACAGGCTGGCATATTAGTCATAAAATCACCTCCAATAGTTACTAAAATATACTAAGTATCAAAAATGTATTTACTTTACAAATACTACTATAGCTATTATTATAAAGATAGAGACAAGATATTTCAATAAGCAAAAGAGCCTAAAAGGAGGAAATCTTATGAAAATTGGAATAATAGCCGCTAATGGAAAGGCAGGAAAACTTATAACAGCAGAGGCAGTAAGTAGAGGGCTTGATGTGACGGCAATCGTTAGAGGAGAAAATAAGACAGAGGCAAGTAAAGTAATTACAAAGGACATCTTTGATTTAACCTACGATGATTTAAAGGATTTTGATGTAATAATCGACGCCTTTGGAACTTGGTCTAATGAAACTTTTCCTATGCACTCTACAAGCTTAAGACATCTAGCAGATATTTTAAGTGGAAAAGACAATAGATTATTGGTAGTTGGTGGTGCAGGTAGCCTTTACATAGACAAGGAACATAAAACAAGACTGATGGATACACCTGATTTTCCTGAAGCCTTTATGCCTTTAGCAACAGCTATGGGGAAAGCTCTAGATGAATTAAGAAAAAGAGATGACGTTAAATGGACATATATTAGTCCGGCTGCTGATTTTCAAGCAGATGGAAAAAGAACCGGAGAATATTTACTAGCAGGTGAAGAATATACTACAAACGCTAATAATGAAAGCCTAATAAGCTATGCCGATTATGCTATAGCAATGATTGACGAAGCAGTTAATGGAAACCATATTCAAGAAAGAATATCTGTATTGGCCAAATAGTTAAAATAGTATACTATTAAAACACATATTTATATTTAAATAATTATAGATATGTGTTTTTTATATTTATCAGATAAAATTGCCATAATTTGTTTTTACTATATTATAATAATAAATATATTACCATATGATATAATATGCTAAAAATCAAAGGGAGGCTTAGTATGAAAATAAGAACAATGTCTATTGATGACTATGAAAAAATCTACAATCTATGGATAAATACCCCAGGTATGGGACTTAACAATATAGATGATTCTAAAGAAGGTATTAATAAATTTCTTAAAAGAAATCCTACAACTTGTTTTGTGGCATAAAAAAATAATGATGTTATCGGTGTAATTATCTCAGGACATGATGGTAGAAGAGGATATATATATCATACTGCTGTAATCCCTAACGAAAGGAATAAGGGCATAGGAGGATTATTGCTAAAAGCCGCTTTAGACGCTTTGGGAAAAGAAGAAATAAATAAGGTTGCCCTTGTAGTATTCTCTAAAAATAAAATTGGTAATACTTTCTGGGAAAAACAAGGCTTTACTTCTAGGAAAGATATAATTTATAGAAATAAATTAATTTCAGAACTTATTAGAATTGATACCTAAAATATAGTTATTAGTACCTATATTCATATCTTATTATTAAGATACTATAATTGGAAAATTAAAAATAAAATACAAAAAGTTAATACTTACACTTAAGATGTACTATAAATCAGAGATTTCGCTTTATAGGTACATCTTTTTTAGTAAATTTGCCAAAACCCAACTATTGTGTTATTCTATTAGTACATTAATAATTAAGGAGTGTGAAACATGATAAAAATAAAGGAATTTAAGAAAACTATTGTCTTGTTTTCAATAATTTTAATTGCCTTGGTCATTACTGCTTATACTGGAGATTTTAATGAATTTGGATTGGAAAATACAATTGCTGAAAATACTCTAGATGAAAATGCTGCTTATACATTAGAATAATAAAATAAAAAGTCGTATATATAAAAAAAGAATTTTTTAATTTTAATCATGGCCATTGGTTTATTTGTTTTTTCTAGTTGCAATTCAAAAAACAATAATACAAGCTCAGAAAAACCAGCTAAAAAAGAAGAAAATTAAAATAGTTGATCTTTTAAATAATAGAGTTATTAAGGAAATCAGAGAAGAAGATAAGGACTTTTCAAAAATAACAATATTTTTCGAAAAATTAAAAGATGCTATTAATGAAGAGGAGTATGAATCTTTGGAAGAAGATATAGATTCAGTAAAGGATGCTTTTTCTCCTTCAAAAATACCGGAAGGTTCAACAGAATATTTAGAATTTAAATTTTACCAAAGTAAAACAGAAACAGTTTTAGGCAAAAATGATGACAAAATGCTAAACACTAAGAATGTTATTTTATACAAGGACAGTCCCTACATAAGTATGAAAATTTTGGATACTTTTGAATCAAATTTAAAAATATCCCAAGAAGATTATGATTATCTAATAGAACTGGCAAGCTAAATCCAATTTGTGATTTAGCTTTTTTATTTAAAGAATTTTTCTAAGACCTTCTTCTTTTTTAATGTTTGAGCAACAATAAACTTAATAAAAAGTAATACAACAATAAAAATAGTTAAGGGAAGTTTATACTTATCATAAATATTTGTAAAAATAAAATAACTTATAAGTATTGTTGCAGCCAAAGATAAGAAATCTAAAATAATAAGCCTATAGTAATTTTCTTCCTTTATGAAATTTCTCATATAATTGTTAAAATCCAATTTCTTATCCAATAATTTTCCAATAGCAAAAGGAGCTAATATAAATATAGCCATAAATATTTTGGAAATAGTAGACAATATTATTATATATAGTATTAAGCCAATTATTTTCATGCTTTTCTCCTAGAATATATATGTATGCTAATAGAGTATATCAAATATTTATAATTACTATAATAGATGAAACTAATAACCAAAATAGTATATCAAATATTTAATTTATTAAGCCATAATTATTGGTATTATTATAATAGGATTTCATTATTAATAACTATATGTAAAAAATATATACGACAAATATTACTATTGGAGATACTATGATTAAAAAAATTGAAGATATAAATACAAAAATTAAAATATCAAGCTATATATTAAATGATTTACCTACCTGGTTTGGCTTACCCGAAAGTACTAAGGAATATATTGAGAAAAGTTCAGAAATGGATTTTTGGGCATATTATATAAATAATTCCCCTGTAGGTTTCATAGCTCTTAAGAAAACCAGCACTAGTACAGCAGAAATTTATGTTATGGGAATTTTAAAAAAATATCATAAGCAGGGTATTGGTAAAAAGTTATTTGAAGAATTTTTTAGATTTGCTAAAAATAAGAACTACGACTTTATTCAGGTAAAAACAGTAGCCAAGGGATTTTATAAGGAATATGATACAACAAATCTTTTCTATAAATCATTAGGCTTTAAGGAATTAGAAATTTTTCCAACCCTTTGGGACAAATGGAACCCTTGTCAAGTTTTAATAATGTCGACAAAGTAGTTTTACGCTATACTAATAGTAGGTGATATTATGAGATATAAAAATCCCAATATGAAAAAAATTAGGGGTTCACACATCCTTTTAGTTTCTTGTGGCTACTGTAAGTACCCAATTGCTAAATACCAAAAAGTAGGAAATAGCGGTTTAATTAAAATGTACAATGAAAGAATTATTGAAGGTAATATCGATTTTTCAAAATACCATGGGGCCTTGTTTTGTCCCAACTGTAAAGAACAAATTGCTACAAGATACATTACAAAAAGAGATAAGAAAGAAGCCTATAGACTTCATCATGGAAAATTTAACAAGAAAAAGATTTAAAATAAAATACTATAAATAATTCTTTACAAATATAAGAACTTAATATAAAAAAACTAAAAATAATCAATCATCCTTAATCTTAGTAAAGATGTAACTTTATCTTAATAATTATGTAATTATTTATTGCTAATATATTATTAGGAGGGATGTTGTATGGTTGATTTAATAATTAAGGCTTATGAAATAATAACAGTAACTTTGCCATTCTTATTAATTTATTTTATTTTTAATAGAAATAGAAAGAAAAGTATAAAAGCTTTTATACCCTATTTGGTTTTTATAATTTACATATATAAGGTTCTAAATGTAACCGGATCTGGTGCCATTTACGAGGGAATACGAAGAAATTTCGAAATTTCTTCAAAGCAAATAAATCTAATACTGTTTTCACAAAGCGATATTTCCCTTTTCGGTATTATAGGACTTATATTACCTATACCTATTGGTTTTTTATGCCTGTATTTTATGAAAACAAAAAGCAGAAAATTTAATTTGGGTTTAGGAATTGCCTATTTATTTCTTTTATTTTTAGGAGTTCTTTTCACCTTAGTTAAGGGAGGAAGTATTGTTGGACATAGCTTAAATATAGTTATGTTTATCCCTTTTGGTTTTCTTCTACCTTATCTATGGAAAAAGACCAATAACTTGATGGCTGTTACAATATATAGTTTTTTCTTCTCTCTTGTAATAGAATTAAGCCAACTTTTAAATGTAAGAGCTACTGATGTAGATGATTTATTAATGAATACTCTTGGTGGCATAGTAGGATTTATTATTTTTAAAATGTATTGTAAGGTTAAATCTAGAAGCAATACAAGAACTATGAATTCCAAACCTAGCCCAGCCATTTATATTGGTGCAATGTTTCTAGGAAAATTTCTTCTATTTAACTCCATGGGTTTATTAAACTTGTTTTACGATTTCCAATAATAGATATTTAAAACCAGTAAGTACTAAGTACCTACTGGTTTATTTTATTTAGCCATTTCTACATCATCTAAATATGTTGGCAGTGTTAAGTTTTCCGGAATTACATCTAATTTTTTAATGCTTACTGCTGAAACTTTATATTCTGCAGTTAAGGTTATAGGGTCAAGGGCGTCATTTGTTAATTCATTTACTGGAGACTCCCAATAATGTAAGGTCATAAATATAACACCTGGTTTAACCCTGTCTGTTATTGTAATTCTCGTGTTGACTTTACCCCTTCTAGATTTTACTTCTATTGCATCATATTCCTTTAAACCTAGTTTCACAGCATCAGCCGGATTAATTTCCGCTAATTCACAAGGCCTAATGTTATTTAAGGCTTCAGATTGTCTAGTCATTATGTTGTAATGATACAACATTCTTCCTGTTGAAAGTAACATTGGATACTCTTTGTCAGTTAATTCAGCAGGCGGTTTATATTCTGCCGGTTTCAACAGTCCTTTTCCTCGGGCAAATACACCTTTGTGTAGGAATTTAGTTCCCGGATGTGTTTCTGTTGGACACGGCCATTGAATTCCAACTTTATCTATTCTTTCATATGTTATACCCTTATAACTTGCTGTAGTTTTTCTAATGTCTTCAAATACTTCTCTGGAGTCTTTAAAGTCAAATCCATCTACACCCATTGCTTTAGCAATTGAAGATATAATCTCCCAGTCAAGTCTAGCCTCTCCTGGAGGATTTGTTGCTTTTCTAACTCTTTGAACTCTTCTTTCAGTATTTGTAAATGTACCTTCTTTTTCAGCATAGCAAGTTGCCGGTAAAATAATATCTGCAAATTTAGCTGTTTCTGTTAAGAATATATCTTGTACTACAAAGAAATCTAAATTATCAAGGGATGCTTTTACATGATTTGCATTAGGATCTGATAAAACCGGATCTTCTCCCATTACATACATTGCTTTTACTTTACCTTCATGGGCTGCATCTAACATTTCCGGTATTCTTAGGCCCTTGTTTCTTGTTAATTTAGTATTCCATAGTTCTTCGTATCTTTGAATTGTCTTTTCATCATACGCATTTTGATATCCCGGGAAATTATTTGGTAAGGCAGCCATATCACAAGCTCCCTGTACATTGTTCTGTCCTCTCATAGGGTTAATTCCTGCTGATTCATGACCTAAATGGCCTGTAATCATAGCTAGGTTAGCTAAGGACATTACATTTTCAGTACCTGTGGTATGTTCTGTTATTCCCAAAGTATAGAATATTCCGGCTTTTTTAGAAGAACAATACATTTTAGCAGATTCATATAACATATCTTTTCCAATTCCTGTAATTTCTTCAACTACATCTGGTGTATATTTTTTAACTACTTCTTTTAATTCTTCAAACCCCTCTACTCTTTTTTCTATATATTCGTCATCTGTTAAGCCTTCTTCAATGATTATATTCATTAAACCATTTATTAAAGCCACATCAGAACCAGGATTTAACGGCATCCATATATCTGCCATATTTGCTAATTCAGTTTTTCTTGGATCTACTACAATTAATTTAGTTCCATTGTACTTAACTGTTCGCTTCATCTTATTTCCAATAATAGGATGAGCTTCTGTAGCATTTGAACCTATTAAGAAGATTACATCTGCACCTTCTATTTCTCCAATGGAGTTAGTCATAGCTCCACTTCCTAGTGTAGTTGCAAGACCTGCAACTGTAGGAGCATGTCAGGTCCTAGCACAATGGTCAACATTGTTAGTTCCAATTGCTACCCTCATAAATTTTTGGAAGGTATAGTTGTCCTCATTTGTTGTTCTAGCTGAACTTAGTCCTGCAATTGCATCTGGTCCAAACTCATCTTTTATTTCTGTAAATTTTTCAGCTACTGTACTAATAGCTTCATCCCAAGAAATTTCAACAAATTCCCCATTAACTTTCTTTAAGGGTTTCTTCAGTCTATTTGGACTGTTAATTAAGTCCGTATGACTTCTTCCCTTAACACATAAAGATTTCCCATTAACAACAGCATCTTCTGCTGGAGTTACACCAATGACCTTACCCTTGTGAACATTTAAATCAAAATTACAACCTGTACCACAGAAAGGACAAGTAGTTCTAACTTTTTTAACCTCCCAAGGCCTAACACCAACTAGCTGTTTATTCATTATTGCTCCTGTTGGACAAACGGAAATACATTGTCCACATAGACGGCAATTTTCATCAGATAATGGTAAATCAAAGCCTGCGGCAATTTTTGATTCAAAACCCCTACCAACAAAATCTATAGCTGTTGTTACTTGAACTTCTTTACATACCCTTACACATTTACCACATAATATACACTTAGATTGATCTCTAATAAGTACAGGATTTCTTGCCTCTATTTCATAATCTTTTTTTGCTCCATGAAAACTAGGTCTAACATCATATTCATAAGCAAGATTTTGTAAATCACAACTTCCTGTTTTATCACATGTTAAACAATCCTCAACTGGATGATTTGATAATAAAAGGTCTAAAACCATTTTTCTTGTATTTATTACAGTATCGGTATTAGTTCTAACTACCATTCCTTCTTGAACTTTAGTTGAGCAGGAGGCCACTAAGTTTCTAAATCCTTCAACTTCAACTACACAAATTCTACAACCACCAAATGGTTTTAAACTATCATCATGGCAAAGTGTTGGTATTTTTATGCCCACTTGTCTACAGGCATCTACTAAAAGCGTTCCTTCTTTAACGGAAACTTCCATTCCGTCAATATTAAGATTAATCATATTATCACCTTTACCAAACTTCTCTATATCCAACATTTATATAAATATCTTCTAATCTTGTTTTATGCATTTGCTCCATATTTCTTAAACCAACAAATACAGATTTTTTATCGTTTTCAGTTGCTGCATCAGCTAAGGCCTGATACATATCCATGGCTTCCTCTTCTCTTTTAATAGCCAAGGCTATTGCGTCTTGAAAATTCATATCTGTAGTTAATTCAGGTTTATCTATAGTATCTGCTATTTTATAATCTATTGACTCTTCTAAGTCTATAGTTTCACAATGAGATTCTTTAAAATCCTCTAAAAATTTCTTATGTTCTAATTCTTCCTTTGCTAAATCTGTAAAAGTTTCTTTTAAGGTTTCATCTTTTATTTTATTAGCAGCATCTGTATAAAATTCATAGGACATTACTTCTTCATTTATAGCGTAATCAATAATCTCATTAAATTCTGACCTATTCATAAGCTCTCCTATTCATCAAGTTTTATTAATTTATCTAAAACACCGTCAAGTTCAAGAACTTCTCCCCAACTTGATTCTATAAATTCATTTTTGTTTTCTCCATAAACTTTTTTAAATGGTTTAGCCGGTTCTTCAACATATTCTAATTCCGTTAATAAACGTCCCTTTAAACATAAAGGTCTTCCATTTTCTGGATGTAAAGCATTAACGGCTACAACTTTACCATCTTTTTTCTGTACTTCCATATTGCAACCATAGTCACAGGATTTACATTTAACTTGTTTGGTTTCTAATTCCCAAACCCTACCTGCTCTATAGGTCCTTCTATCTACCAAAGCACCAACGGGACATGCAACAACGCATCTATTGCATGAAACGCAGTTTGAAGCTTCTAGGGAAGTATCTGAATCCGCTACAACCTTTGTATCGAACCCTCTTCCACCAAAGTTTAAAATATTTCTATCAGGTACAACTGCACAAGTTCTTACACATTTACCACAAAGTATACATTTACTCTCATCTCTTAAGATATAAGGGCTGGAAGTATCTGTAAAACCTGCTATTTCTGAACCACGTCTTGCACCATCATGAATTCTAAACTGTACATCGTATCTATAAGCATAGTCCTGTAATTTACAACTGCCGTTTTTACTACAGGTTAAACAATCACTTGGATGGTTGTCCAACATAAGTCTTAAAATTGTTTTTCTAATATTAACAACTTGTTCCGATTCAGTATAAACTACCATTCCTTCTTGGGCCGGAGTTGAACAAGCTGTAACAGGTTTATTAAAACCCTCTATTTCAACTACACAAATTCTACAAGAGGAAACAACAGGTAGGTCTTTGTCGTAACAAAATGTAGGAATTTCAATACCTGCTCTTTTAGCAGCTTCAACTAAATTCAACCCTTTTGGAACTGTAACTTTCTTTCCGTCTATTGTTAAGGTTATAAAGTCCATTTTTACCTCCTAACGTAAATGAACAGAGTTAGTAGGACAAACTTCCATACAGTTTCCACATTTAATACAAGCCTCTGTATCAATAACATGTACTTCCTTAGGCTTTCCTGAAATACAATTTACCGGACAATTTCTAGCACATTTTCTACATCCTATACATGTATCGTCTATATAGTATTCAAGTAATGCTTTACAATGTCCTGCCGGACATTTTTTGTCTACAACATGAGCTTCATATTCATCCCTAAAGTATCTAAGTGTTGATAATACAGGATTAGGTGCTGATTGACCTAAACCGCAAAGGGAACTGATTTTAATCATATTGCCTAGATTTTCAAGAGTGTCAATATCTTCTAAAGTGCCTTTTCCTGCAACAATTTTTTCAAGAATTTCAAGCATTCTCTTAGTACCTTCACGACATGGTGTACATTTACCACAGGATTCATCAACTGTAAACTCTAGGAAAAATCTTGCAATATCAACCATACAGGTAGAGTCATCCATAACTATCATTCCACCGGAACCCATCATAGAGCCTAGTGCAGTTAAATTATCATAGTCAATTGGAGTATCTAAGTAATCCTTAGTAATACATCCACCAGATGGACCACCTGTTTGAACTGCCTTAAATTCCTTATCTCCAATAATTCCTCCACCTATTTCGTAGATAATATCCCTTAAGGTAGTTCCCATAGGAACTTCTATAATTCCTGTTCTCTTTATATTTCCTCCAAGAGTAAATACCTTAGTTCCATGGGATTTTTCAGTACCAATACTTGAAAACCAATCTGAGCCTTTATATATTATCTGCGCAATATTTGCATAGGTTTCAACATTATTAATTAAAGTAGGTTTACCCCATAATCCTTCATTTGCTGGGAAAGGTGGTTTATTTCTAGGAATACCTCTTTTTCCTTCTATGGATTCAATAAGGGCCATTTCCTCACCACAAACAAAGGCACCGGCACCTAATCTTAACTCTAAATCAAAAGAAAAATCCGTTCCCATAATATTGTTACCGAGTAATCCTAACTCTTTTGCCTTTTTTATACTTGATTCTAATTTTTCTACAGCTGAAGGATATTCTGCTCTAATATATATAAAGCCATAGTTTGCATTTATTGCATAACCGGCTATAGTCATAGCTTCAATAACAGAATAAGGATCTCCCTCTAAAATAGACCTGTCCATAAATGCACCAGGGTCTCCTTCATCAGCATTACATAATACATATTTTGGACTTCCTTCTGCATCTTTAGTAAATTGCCATTTCAATCCAGTTGGAAATCCTCCGCCACCACGGCCCCTTAATCCACTTTCCTTAATTTCATCTATAACTTCTTGAGGTGACATTTCATTTAATGCTTTATGTAATCCCAAGTATCCATCTAAAGCAATATATTCTTCAATAGAATCAGGATTAATAACTCCACAATTTTTATGAGCTATTTTCTTTTGCTTAGTGTAAAAAGATACATCATAAATTGACTTTACAATATCATCGGAAAGGCTTTCAGGATATATTAATTCATCAATGGTTTTATCTCCTAAAAGATCTTCCTTAACTATTCTCCTACCGTCGCCTTCCTTTAAATAGGCATAAAATTTACCTCCGGGATAAACAACAGCAATAGGACCTGCTTCACACAAACCAAAACAGCCAACTCTTACTACATCTATTTTTTCCTCAGCATTAGCTTCCTTTAAAGCTTCCCTAATTTCTTCTTCCATCTCATCGGACTTAGATGATCTACATCCTGTATCTCCACAAATTAAAACCTGTTTATTATATAAACTGTTTATATTAGCGAAACGATTGTCCCTTAAAGCCATTTGAGGTAAAGTTTTATTTTTAATTTCCTTAAGCATTTGTAAATCCATTATTTTTTCACCTCTTCGTTTCTATAAGAATCCAATATTTCCTTTATATCCTCTGTTTTTAACTTACCATAAACATCACCGGAAATAGTCATTACTGGAGCAAGTCCACAAGCACCTATACAACGAGTTGCTTGTATTGAAAAGTTTAAATCCGATGTAGTACCTCCAACATCAATTCCTAATTGATCTTTAACCTCATCTAATACATCTTGAGCTCCCCTAACATAACAAGCTGTTCCTAAACATACACCTATTTCATGCTTTCCCTTTGGAACTAGGGAAAACTGGGAATAAAAAGTAACAACTCCATATATTTCAGCAATTGGAATTTTAGTTTTCTTTGATATAATTTCCTGTATTTCTATTGGTAAATAGCCGAATAATTTTTGTCCCTTGTGTAAAATTGCCATAAGGGAACCTTTTTTTGTTTTTTCCTTGTCAATAAAACTTTCAAACTCTTCTAATCTATCTGCATTAGCTTCGTAATCAAAAGTAAAAGACATAAACACCCCTCCTAAAACTCATTTTTTAAAAATGTTTTCAATTTATATTCACTATGAATTAACTTGAATTAATCTCTATAATTATCTCATAAAAAATACCTTATATCAATATATACGCCTATATTAAAGTCCCTATAACGCAAAAGCATATAGCTAGTAATGTTATACACTTAGAAAACATTTCTTCAATATATATTACAAAGAAAGATTATGGTTATACAAAATTTCCTTTTTTCCATATTATATGTGTATAATATGATTATATTTTTAAAAGTAGGTAGAAGATTTTATGATAAAAACACTAGAATACAATAACGAAAAAATTCATTATAAATTACAAAGAAAAAATGTAAAGAACATCAATATTAGAATAAAAAATAATATAGTAAATATTTCCGCAAATAATTCTGTTTCTGAAAAGTATATTGAAGATATACTTTTCTCCAAATGGGATTGGCTTATAAAGGCCCTTAATAAAAAAGAAAATATTTTTTTACAAAATAAAGAATATAAATATATCTCAGGAGAGGAGTTTTTATATTTAGGTGAAAAATATTGTCTTAATGTAATTAAAGCAAATGAAAATAAGGTTATTTTAAATAATGATTTAAACCTATATATAGAAGATAGTAAGGATACAAATACCATGAAAAGAATTTTAGATAATTGGTTCTTAAATGAAATGGATTATGTTTTTAAAGACTCCCTTAAAAGAAACTATCCCTTAATTACAGCCTATACCAAGGTAAAACCTAAATTAAAATACAGGAAAATGACTGCTTCTTGGGGAAATTGTAGGATGCCTTCAGGAATAATTACTTTAAATAAATATTTAATAAGAACTCCTTTGAATTTTATAGATTATGTTATGGTTCATGAATTAGTTCATTTAGTCCATCAAAACCATGGAAAGAATTTTTATAAGCTACTTGAAAAACTTATGCCAGATTGGAAAATAAAAAAGGAAATAGGAAATAATTATAATTAATATATATATAATTTAATAAAGTAGTTTGATTTATCCAATTCGTTGTATTAAGATAAGTATATCGTCTTAAAAGATTGTTTAATTTTAATAACAATTAATATGCGTTTAAGAGTATCTTTATTTTATTATAACTTTATTTACCTAGTAGTAAAACGTTTTTTATATGTTATTTGTTTGCCAATGTCTAAGTCAATTATTATTTAAGGAGCAAAAATATTATGAATTTAGAAAATCTACCTAAAATAGATGAAGTTTTATCTTCTTTGTATAGTAGGTTGAAATTACAAAGAAAAGTGGAGTATATTCCATTAAATCAAGCTGCTAACCGCGTTTTAGCTGAAGATATGCTAAGTAAAAACACCTTGCCGGTAGTAAGGAGTTCAAAATTAGATGGTGTTGCTGTCAACTTTTCAGATTTTCAAGAAAATTATCCAGAAAGAAAAATATGGGAAAAGGATATAGATTATTGTTTAGCAGATACAGGAGATGACTTTAACCCAAAATTTGATACAGTTATTCCTATTGAAAATATTACTTTTCTAAAAGATGGAAACATAAAATTATCTCCGGATTTTATTTTAAATAAATACAGTGGTGTAAACAAAAGTGGAAGTCATTTGAAAAGTCAGGAATTATTAATAAAAAAAGATACTCTCTTAAATTTTTTTCATTTAAATTTAATGGCTAGTGGTGGTTATAATGCACTTCCGGTTTATGAAAAACCTATAGTTACCTACATACCAACGGGAAATGAACTAATTTATCCAAGTATTTCTCCAAGTAGGGGGGAAAATATTGAAAGTAATGGTATTATGGTAAGAAATTTAATAGAACAATGGGGTGCTAGGCTAATTACATATCCTATTTGTAAGGACATAAGGGCGAATTTAAACTCAATATTAGATGAGGCTTTATTTTTTTCCGATATTGTACTTATAAATGGAGGGTCCTCAAAAGGTAGCGAGGACTTTAACACTAAAATTATAGAGGATAAAAGCAGTTTCTTTCAACATAGAGTCAAGGTTGCTCCCGGTTTTCCAATAGGAATAGGTATTATTGATAATAAACCGGTTATTAACCTACCGGGTCCACCTATAGCTACTTTTGCAGCTATGCATTGGTGTGTAAAAAATTTGATTAATTACTATTTAAAGGTAAATAATCCCTTAAAGAATATTGCTTACGGAGAGCTTGCTACAGACTTAAAAACTCCCGAAAAAATAGACCTTTATCTTCTTTTAAGGATTGATATTCTACAAAATAAGTTAGTTGTAAGGCCTTTTTCTAATAAAGAACGCCATGCAGAAAAAATGCATCTTTGTAATGCTATAACCAGGGTTCCTGCCGGCTCTAATTTAAGAAAAGGAGATTCAATAAAATTTGAATGGATTTAAAGGATGAAAGATGAATAGAAATAAAACCAACAATTTAAGAAAAAAAATTAATAAGGATAATATTATTTTAATATTTTTACTAGTTATGCTTATAATATTGGCGCTTTTTTCCATTACCCTTGGAAGATACGGTATTCCTTTTAAAACGGTATATACAACTATTAAGGATGTAGTATTTGGCAATTTAGCCATAGATTCTAAGGAAGCTTCTGTAATATTCATAATTAGAATTCCAAGAATAATTATGGCAATAATAGTAGGTGCGTCCTTATCGGTAGCCGGCGCTGCTTATCAGGGAATGTTTAAAAACCCTATGGTTTCCCCTGATTTACTAGGAGTGGCAGCCGGTGCATCTGTCGGTGCCTGTATTGGACTACTCCTATCGCTAAATAGTATAGAGGTTCAAATTTTAGCATTTGTTTCCGGATTAATAGCTGTTTTACTAGTTATGTTAATTAGCTCTGCAGTTTCACAAACCGGAAGTAATAATCTACTTACCTTGGTTTTATCCGGAACTGTTATTTCCTCTCTTTGTACAGCTGTTACATCCTTAATTAAATATATTGCAGATACAGAAACAAAATTACCGGAGATAACTTTCTGGCTTATGGGAAGTTTAGCAAAAACAGGAGCGTGGAAAAATGTAATTGTCCTACTCATAATGTTTCTAATTGGTGCAATACCCTTGTATTTTTTACGATGGAAAATAAATGTTATGGCTTTTGGAGAGGAAGAAGCTCAAACTATGGGAATAGATACAAAAAAATTAAGAATAATAATTATTACCTGCTCAACTTTATTAACGGCTTCTTCAGTTGCAACCTGTGGAGTTATTGGCTGGGTAGGTTTAGTAGTGCCACATATTTCCAGATTTTTAGTTGGTCCTAATTATTTAAAATTATTACCTTGCTCTATGTTAGCAGGCGGATTATTTATGCTTCTAGTGGATACTGTAGCAAGAAATTTAACAGCAGGTGAAATTCCTCTAGGTATACTTACATCAATTATTGGTGCTCCTGTATTTATTTATATGTTATTTAAAGGAAGAAAGGCGTGGTCTTAATTAAAATAAATGTAGAAAATTTAGCTTATGGCTATAACAATAAAGCTATAATGAAAAACTTTAATCTTGAAATAAATTCCGGAGAAATTCTTTCCTTACTTGGACCTAACGGAGCCGGTAAAACTACTTTATTTAAATCTTTACTTGGAATCCTACCAACTATAAATGGGGAAATTAAATATGATAATAAAAATATAAAGAATATTTCAAAACAAGAATTAGCAAAATTCATAGCTTATGTTCCTCAAATACATAATACCCCTTTTGCCTTTCAAGTCATAGATGTGGTTTTAATGGGACGTACTGCACATTTAGGTGCTTTTGGAAATCCAACTAAAATAGATATTGAAAAAGCATATAATGCATTAGAAGAACTGCAAATTTCATCTTTAGCTGAAAAAATATTTACAGAATTATCTGGTGGGGAAAGACAAATGGTTATGATTGCCAGAGCTCTAGTACAGGAGCCAAAATTTATTATGCTAGATGAACCTACTTCCAGCTTAGATTTTGGAAATCAAGTTAAAGTATTAGAACAACTTTTAAAATTGTCAAAAAATGATATTGGAATAGTAATGACAACTCATACACCTGATCACGCTATACTCCTTAGTGGAAAGGTTGTACTTCTCTACGGACATGGTAATTATTTATTTGGTACAACAGAGGAGGTGATTACGGAAAACAAATTGTCAAAGGCTTATGGCGTCGAAATAAAATTATTGGAAAATTTTGTAAAAGAAGAAAGAATTAAATATTGTTATCCAATAATCAATACTATTTAGAAAGGGGTTAAAAGTGAATAATAAAAAAAATTTTTTAAAGTTTAAAGTGTTAGGTATATTTTTATCTTTAGTTTTAATTCTAACAAGTTGTAGTAGTCCAGCAGAAAAAGAAACTAATTCTACTGATGTTAGTCAAAAACAAGAAGTAACAATAGAGACTAGAAAAATTACCAATGTAGATGGAACAGAATATGAAATTCCAGAAGAAATAACAGGAGTAGCTCCTACTATTGGTGCATTTGCTCATATAACAGCCATGTTAGGCGGAAGTGAAAAATTAGTTGCTACAATTCCTAATTTAAGCGATTTGTTTAAAACAGTTTGGCCAAAAACAAATCCGGATGGCTATGACACTTCAAATATTGAAGATATTATTGCCTCAGGAGCACAAATAACCTATGGCCCAAATTATACAGAAGAACAAATGCAACAACTTGAAGCTGCAAATATTGTTACACTTAAAGTGAATGCTTTCTCAAATGTAGAAGAAATGAAGAATATTGTAACTTTAATAGGAGATATACTGGGAGATGATGCTCCTGAAAAAGCAAAAGAATTCAATGAATACTATGATAATAATATTTCCTTTGTAAAAGAAAAAACAAAGGATCTTAAAGAAGAAGAAAAAATTAAAGTGTTAAATTTAAGAACTAGTGGTGGAAATTACACAACAGTTAATGGTAAAGACATTTCAGCAGAATATGCAAAAGCTGCTGGAGGAATATTTGTTTCCGATAGTTATGAAGGAGTTTCCGGAGAAATGACAGTAAATGCTGAACAAATTCTAGAATGGAATCCTGACGTTATATTTACCATGGGTGCTGAATCCGGAGAAACAATAAAAAATGATCCGGCACTTGCAAGTGTAGAAGCAGTGAAAAATGAACAGGTTTTTGTTGAACCTTCAGGTACTTACCCTTGGTCTGTTAGATCTGCTGAGGGAGCATTAATGCCATTATTTTTAGGAAAAATCATGTATCCGGATATATTTGAAGATCTTTCAATAGAAGATGAAACAAAAAAATTCTATGATGAAATATATGGGTATAAACTTTCTGAAGAAGAAGTAGAAACAATTATGGCTGGTGAAAAATAAAAACATAGGTATATATTAGCATGAAAAATAGTTTAAATATATGAAATTAATATATTAATTTCGTGTATTTATGTCGTATTTCATCGTATTTTATAAACATTATAAATATTGATTCACATTGTTTTTCATGGTATAATACAATCATATAACCGAGAGATGAGAGTAAAGGTTGGTAAGCACTACCACTTTGCTCTTTTTTTGTGTCTTTTTTATCAAACTAAGCTTAAGAGCGAAAGGAAATGCTATGAATAGGTTAATTAATATGTTGGAATCGAATCCAACTGTTGCTGCAATTAAAAATGATGAGGACTTAAAAACCGTCCTAGAAAACGATAACGATGTTGTTTTTATACTATATGGCGATATTTGTAATATTGCAGATATAGTCAACAAATTAAAAGAATTTAACAAAATTGCAATTGTACATATAGATTTAATATCTGGTTTATCCTCCAAGGATGTTAGTGTAGATTTTATAAAAAAACACACTAGTGCCGATGGAATTATTTCTACTAAACCAATGATAATTAAACGAGCAAAAGAATTAGGTCTTTGGGCTATTTTACGTTTCTTTATTTTTGACACTATTTCTTTTGAAAATATATCAAAAGCTTTAAAGCATGTAACTCCAGATATGATAGAAGTTTTACCTGGGTTAATGCCTAAAATAATAAAGAAAATCAATAATATGGTAGATATACCAATTATTGTAGGAGGTTTGATAGACGAAAAAAGCGATGTTATAAGTGCATTAAATGCGGGAGCATTTGCAATATCCACAAGTGATCATAAAATTTGGAAAATGTAGAGAAGGGGAGTTAAACATGACAAAGTATATTATGGCATTAGATGCTGGTACTACTAGCAATAGATGTATATTATTTAATAAAAAAGGAGAAATTTGTTCTGTAGCACAAAAGGAATTTACTCAAATATTTCCTAAACCGGGTTGGGTTGAACACAATGCTAAGGAAATTTGGTCAACTATTATGGGGGTAGCTGTTGAAGCAATGTCGAACCTTAATATAAGAGCAGATGATGTAGCAGGAATAGGAATTACAAATCAAAGGGAAACCACTGTAGTTTGGGATAAAATTACCGGAGAGCCAGTTTACAATGCAATCGTTTGGCAATGTAGAAGAACTTCTAAATTCTGTGATGAATTAAAACAAGCAGGTTATGAAGATATGGTTAAGGAAAAAACAGGTCTTTTGATAGATGCCTATTTTTCGGCAACTAAACTAAAATGGATTTTAGACAATGTTGAAGGTGCAAGGGAAAAAGCTGATAAGGGAGAATTGCTTTTTGGTACCATAGACACTTGGATAATATGGAAATTAACCAATGGAAAAGTTCATGTTACTGACTATTCCAATGCTTCAAGAACAATGCTTTACAATATAAACACTTTAGAATGGGATAAGGAAATATTAGAGCTATTGGATATTCCAGAAAATATGTTGCCTGAAGTTAAACCTTCAAGTGAAATTTACGGCTATTGCGATTCTAATTACTTAGGAGGATCTATACCTATATCCGGAGCAGCTGGTGACCAACAAGCTTCTTTATTTGGACAAACTTGTTTCCAAAAAGGTGATGCTAAAAACACTTACGGCACTGGTGCCTTCCTATTAATGAATACAGGAGAAAAACCTGTTTACAGTACCCATGGTTTAGTAACAACTATAGCTTGGGGATTAGATGGCAAAATTAACTACGCTTTAGAAGGTTCTATTTTCGTTGCAGGCTCAGCTATACAATGGCTTAGAGACGAACTAAGAATATTAGACTCTGCAGCAGATAGTGAATATATGGCAACAAGAGTTCCAGATACTAATGACTGTTACGTTGTGCCGGCATTTACAGGACTGGGAGCTCCTTACTGGGATCAATACGCTAGAGGCGCTATTGTAGGAATAACCAGAGGAGTTAATAAATATCATATTATAAGAGCTACTGTAGAATCCTTAGCTTATTTATCCTATGATGTTTTAGAAGTTATGGAAAAAGATTCCGGTGCAAAAATGAAAACTTTAAAAGTCGATGGAGGTGCTAGTCAAAATGATTTCTTAATGCAATTCCAAGCAGACTTATTAAACGTAAAGGTTCAAAGACCAAAATTTGTTGAAACTACAGCTTTAGGAGCTGCTTATTTAGCAGGACTAGCTGTTGGTTACTGGGAAAATTTAGATGATATAAAACAAAATTGGGAATTATCAAGAGAATTTATACCTAGCTTATCAGAAGAAGAAATTCAAAATAAAATCAAGCGTTGGAGAAAGGCAGTTACCTATTCTCTAAGCTGGGCTGATAAATAGGAGTTTAATATGAATAATACTACAATTTTAATAGGTGAATTAATTGGAACTTTTCTATTGGTTCTATTAGGTGATGGTGTTGTTGCAAATAATAATTTGAAAAAAACCGGCATGAACAGTGCTGGACCAATTCAAATTACAATAGCATGGGGTTTTGCAGTTTTAATACCTGCCTTTATATTTGGTGAAGCAACAGGTGCTCATTTTAATCCTGCTTTAACCATAGGACTAGCAATAGATGGAAGTATTGCTGTATCGACTATTCCTTACTATATAATCGGTCAACTAGTAGGTGCTTTCCTAGGTGCTTGTTTAGTCTATTTACTATATAAACCTCATTTTGATTTAACAAATGACAATGCAACAATTAGAGGTTGTTTTTGTACTGCACCATCAATTAGAAATCCAATATACAACTTATTAAGTGAAATAGTTGGTACCTTTGTATTGGTATTCGCTATTAAAGGAATTGGACAAGTGAGCAATATAGCTCCAGGAGTAGATAAACTCTTGGTGTTTGGAATAATAGTATCAATAGGTATGTCACTAGGTGGATTGACTGGATATGCAATAAATCCTGCAAGGGATTTTGGACCAAGACTAGCTTATGCAGTTCTACCTTTTAATGTAAAAAAAGATCCTGATTTTGGATATGCTTGGATTCCAATAGTCGGACCAATAATAGGTGCTATTATAGCAGTTTTACTATATGGTGCTATTTTTTAAAAAAAATTAATGTATATTTTCAGTTTTAAGGAGAAAAAATAATGTATGATGTTTTAATAATAGGAGGCGGATTTTCCGGTTCTGCTATTGCAAGAGAATTATCAAAATATAATGCTAAAATTGCAGTTTTGGAAAAAACAGAAGATATTTGTGAAGGAACTTCAAAGGCTAATACAGCTTTAGCTCATGGTGGATTTGACGCAAAACCTGGAACATTAAAAGCAAAATTAAATGTTCAAGGTAATAAAATGATGGATAAATTAACGAAAGATTTAAATATTCCTTTTGAAAGAAATGGAGCTTTAGTTCTTTGTTTTGATGAAAAAGATATTCCTAAATTAGAAGAACTAAAGGAAAGAGGAGAAAAAAATGGAGTTCCCGGACTAAGTATAATAAATCAAGAAGAGTTAAGAAAATTAGAACCTAATATTACCGATGATGCTGTAGCAGCTTTATTGTGCGAAAGTGCTGGAATAATATGTACCTTTACATTAAATTTCGCTTTAGCTGAAAATGCATATGAAAACGGAGTTGAATTCTTCTTTAATACAGCTGTAGAAGGATTTACAAAAAAAGAAGACAGATGGATAGTTCATACTAATAATGGTGATTACGAAGCAAAGGCAGTAGTTAATGCTGCTGGAGTATATGCTGATGAATTACACAATATGGTTTCCAGTAAAAAACATTCAATAACACCTAGAAGGGGACAATATTTCCTAATGGACAAACAAGTTGGAGATACTGTAAAAAGAACTGTTTTCCAATTACCTACAAAATTCGGAAAGGGAATAGTAGTAACACCTACAGTAGATGGTAATTTACTAATAGGACCAACTGCAGAAGACATTGAAGACAAAGAAGGAGTAGATACTACTAAAGAAGGTTTAGATGAAATTATGGAAAAATCTAAAATGACTTTAAAATCATTTCCTTACGGATCTGTTATTACATCTTTCTCCGGCTTAAGAGCTCATGATGAAGAAGATGATTTTGTTGTAGAAGAAGTTGAAGATGCAGAATATTTCTTCGATGCGCTAGGTATAGAGTCTCCAGGTTTAACAAGTAGTCCTGCTATTGGACTTATGATGGCAAATCTTATAAGGGATAAATTAAATTTACAGGAAAAAGATAATTTTAAAGAAACCCGTGAAGGATTGCCTTTAACTAACAGAATGACACCTGAAGAACATAAGGCTTTAATAGAAAAGGATAGTTCATTTTCAAAAATCATCTGTAGATGTGAAATGATAACTGAAGGAGAAATAGTAGCAGCCATTCATTCACCATTAGGTGGAAAAACTTTAGATGGACTAAAAAGAAGAGTTAGAGCTGGTGCTGGTAGATGTCAAGGTGGATTTTGTTCTCCTAAAGTAATAGAAATAATATCTAGGGAACTTAATATTCCACAAGAAGAAGTAATGAAAAATAATTCCAACTCTAAAATTATTTTAGGAAGAACTAAGGAATAATAGGTGATAAAATATGAAAGAATATGATATTGTAGTAATTGGTGGAGGTCCAGCAGGTTTAGCAGCAGCTTATTCTGCAAAGGAAAATGGAATAGATAATATTTTAATAATAGAAAGAGATAATATTCTTGGTGGAATCTTAAATCAATGTATTCATAACGGTTTTGGTTTACATGTATTTAAGGAAGAATTAACAGGCCCAGAATATGCTGAAAGATATGCTAATTTAGTAGAAGAAAAAAATATTGAATATATTTTAAATTCTATGGTTTTATCAGTTGATGAAAATAAAGTAGTAACAGTAATGAATGAAGAAGATGGTATATTTGAAATTCAAGCTAAAGCAGTAATTTTAGCTATGGGTTGTAGGGAAAGATCCCGTGGAGCAATTAATATTCCAGGCTATAGACCATCAGGGGTATTCTCTGCCGGAATGGTTCAACGTCTAATGAATATGGAAGGCTATATACCTGGAAAGGAAGTAGTCATCTTCGGTTCAGGGGATATTGGACTAATAATGGCTAGAAGAATGGCTTTAGAAGGGGCAAAAGTTAAGGCCGTTGTCGAAAGAAAGCCATATTCCAGTGGACTACAAAGAAATATAGTACAATGCTTAGATGACTATGACATTCCTTTACTGTATCAACATACAGTATCTAAAGTAGTTGGTAAAGACAGAATGGAAGGTGTAGTATTATCTAAAGTAGACGATAAAAAACAAGCTATACCCGGAACAGAAGAATTTGTTTCCTGTGACACCCTACTACTGTCTGTTGGATTAATACCGGAAAACGAAATATCTCGTGATTTAGGCGTTAAGATGAATCGTAAAACAAGTGGACCAATAGTTGGTGAAAACCTAATGACAAATGTTGAAGGCGTTTTTGCCTGTGGTAATGTACTTCATGTTCATGACTTAGTTGACCATGTAACAATGGAATCAAATATAGCAGGAAAAAAAGCTGCCGAATATATAAAAATGAACAAGGTAGATACATCCGGAAAGAAAATACAATTAATACCGGACAAAGGAGTTTCCTACCTAGTACCTGATCATATAAATCTTTCAACCTTGTCTGATGATGTAACAGTAAGGTTTAGAGTAACTGATGTATATGAAGGTGCATATGTAGATGTGAATTTTGACGATGAATTAGCAATTCACAGAAAAAAACCATTCCTTGCACCAGGTGAAATGCAAGAAATAAAATTGAAAAAAGATTATATTCTAGAACATCAAAATACAGATAATATTACCTTTAAAGTAGAGGCGAAGTAAAATGGAAGAAAAAAATTTAATTTGTATAAGTTGTCCTATTGGTTGTCATATGACAGTGACTTTAGATAATGAGGAAGTTTCTAAAGTTGAAGGAAACACTTGTAAAAGAGGCGCAGCATACGCTGAAAAAGAAATAACAAATCCAACAAGGTTTGTAACTTCAACAGTAAAAGTAAAAAATGGTCAAGTTGAAAGAGTTAGTGTAAAAACTGAATTAGATATACCTAAATCTAAAATATTTGACGTTATGAAAGAAATAAATAGTGTTGAAGTATCTGCACCGGTAAAAATGGGTGACACAATAATAGAAAATGTAGCAGGAACAAATGTTAATATAATAGCTACAAGGTCTGTAAAATAGATTAGTACTCCAAGAAATTGGAGTACTTTTTAATTTAATAAATAAGACTCTTCAAGTATTCATTTTCCCTATTTGTTTTAGATCATATACAGAATTAACCGCTATGGTCTATACTTATAAATATACATAAGCTTAAGGAGGCTATATAATGGTTAAAAATATAACAACAAATTTAGATATTATTGAATCCTTACTCTATTTTTGGCAAGCTAGTAGTGAAGGAGAAAAAGTAGGAGAATCTTATATAAAAAGCATTGTAGAATTTCCCGATATGAAATACTTATATAACGATGAATTTAACGAAGAATCGGCAAGAAAAGTTCTTTCTTCCATATCCAATAGAGAATTAATAAGTAACGGAACTAAAACGGAAATGAGATATTGGAATAATAATATGTGGATGATGGAAGATTTAGGTTTTACAAATTTAATGATAAAACCAATTAAAACATTACATTCCGATAAATTCCTAGAAAAAATTAATAAAAATCCAAAAGCTGATAAATATGAAAATATTGAAATAGTATTTTTACCAGGACATTTTGACGAATATTATATCGATGGAAACAAATTAATAATAAACTTCTTTAGAGTAATAGTAGATATATTTGACGAAGACAAAATCACAATTGGTGGCGTAGATTTTGATGACTATATTGAAGAAAAATTAATAGAATTAATAGAAAAATAGAAAGCCCAAAAGGCTTTCTATTTTCTCTTTTTAATAGTAAATTGGTTTATTTTCAAAAACCGCTTCAGAAGTTGCCTCAATAGATAATTTTTTAAATAATTTTATATCTACCTCTGCTAACATAACAGAAATATGGGCTTGGCATCCCTTTAGTTTAGGAATTTGATCTAGGGCCAGCTGTGCTACCGGATTACTTGCCGCTGAAATAGACAAGGCAATTAAGGTTTCATCTATATGAAGTCTTGGATTTTTACCACCTAAATATTTAGTTTTTAATTTTTGAATAGGCTCAATTGCTTCCGGTGAAATTAAATGAATATCATCATCAATGCCTGCAAGTTCCTTCAAGGCATTTAAAATTAAAGCTGCCGATGGTCCTAATAAATCCGAAGTTTTTCCTGTAATAATACTGCCGTCTGGAAGTTCCAAAGCTGCAGCTGCCTTACCTGTTTCCTTTGCTCTCTTTAAGGCAGCCGGAACAACAGGCCTGTCATTTACATTAATATTCAAAGGCTTCATTAATAGCTCTATTTTATATACAACAGACTCCAGGCAATTTCCTCTTGCCAATTCATTTAAAGCATTATAATAACGTCTAATAATCTCCTGTTTAGAAGCTTCCTGACATACCTTGTCATCACTAATGCAATTACCAGCCATATTTACACCCATATCAGTAGGGGATTTATACATACTCTCTCCGTAAATCATTTCAAACATAGCCGATAATACCGGAAATATTTCCACATCCCTATTATATGAAACAGCTGTTTCTCCATAGGCCTCTAGATGAAATGGGTCTATCATAGTAATATCGTTTAAATCTGCTGTAGCAGACTCATAGGCTAAATTAATAGGATGTTTTAAAGGAATATTCCATATTGGAAAGGTCTCAAATTTAGCATAACCTGCCCTGATACCTCTTTTATTTTCATGATAAAGTTGGGAAAGACAAGTTGCCATTTTCCCACTTCCCGGTCCTGGTGCAGTTAAAACAACTAAGGGTTTTGTAGTTTCAATATATGCATTTTTTCCAAAGCCGTCTTCACTAACAATATATGGTATATTTTGAGGATAACCCTCAATTAAATAGTGGGTATAAACCTTAATTCCCAAATTAATTAAATGATTCTTAAATAGGTCGGCACTTTGTTGACCGGTATATTGGGTAATTACAACAGAACTAACATATAGTCCATTATTTTTAAAAGCCTCAATAAGCCTTAAAACATCAGTATCATATGTTATTCCCAAATCTCCTCTAACCTTGTTTTTTTCTATATCCTTAGCATTAATAGTTATAATAATTTCTATTTCTTCAGACAATTCCTTTAATAATTTCAATTTACTATCCGGTTGAAATCCAGGCAAAACCCTTGAAGCATGGTAGTCGTCAAATAATTTACCACCAAATTCCAGGTACAATTTATTATCAAATTGATTTATTCTCTCTCTAATATGAGATGACTGTAATTCTAAATATTTTTGGTTGTCAAATCCAATTTTCATCTTATAACTCCCTTATGCAAAATAAAATATATACCTATAGCATACTACAAAATATACTTAAATTTAAAGATATTTTTTTAAAAACATTAAAAATTTATTTATTTTAGTATAATATAATTATAGAACTGAAATAAGGAGAAAATAATGGATATAATTACTAGAACAATTACTGATTCAGACAGAGAAGAATGTATATATGTTGAAAAAGGTGCTATGCCCCATAATCGTTATATAAATGACGTTTGGAATATGTTCCTACATGAAAGTGATGGCGATTTAATTGGCGCCTTTGTAGATGGAAAACTACAGGGAATGGGAAAATTAACCAGACTCTATAAAGATTATGGATGGCTTGAAACATTAAGAGTACATCCGGATTTTCAAAATTTAGGTATAGGACAAAAAATCTATGACGCTTATTTTGAACATATAGAAAAATTAAATTTAAAATCTGTTGGTATGTACACTGAAATGTACAATACAATTAGTAAACATCTAGCTGAAAAAAATGGCTTTGAAGTAAAAGCAGAATACACAGAAATACTTAAGCCAATTAGAAATATAAATACAAATCCTGAAAAATTCAAATTAGTTTCAAAAGAAAATGGAGAGGAGTTTTTATCTCAATATTATGACTATATGGATGACTATATAGTTATAAATAGGACATTTTATCCAGTTAATAGCGGTTTAGGTGAGTTTTTAGCTAGTAAAAATTGGATTTATACCGATGACAAAGAAAATGTTTTAATAGGTGGATATAGATTTCAACCTGAAAAGGCCTTTCATATTCCTTTTATAAAAGGCGATATCGATAAAATCCTTGACTTTGCTAACTATTTAGGCTGTAAAGCAGGCAGTAAAAATTTATCTATGTTAAAACCTGCAAATAGCACCTTAATAGACCTGTATGTAAATAAGGGATTTTCTATAGACGATAATTATATGACCTTGTGGATAGATTTGTAAAGGATAGCCTTACAATAACCATGGGAAAAATTAAAAAAATGTTAAGGACCTGCTTTTCATCAGGTCCTTTAATAATATTATCCAGTTATAAAAAATATTATTCTTACATCTATTTCATTTTATACAAGAAAAAACATATTACAACTCAAAATAAAATTTAACATCAAATGCTCTTTTAAAGCCAAAGAAAAATATATAGTACTCTTACAAGGATGATTTTTCTAGTTTAAAAGACACATTTTCCCTTTTATTTATTTAAATATATATTAGTATCCACTTGCCTTAATAATTCTTCCAAGCTTAAATCAAAAAGATTTGCCAGTAATATTAAATTACCCATAGTAGGTTCAGAATTTCCATTTTCCCACTTTGACACTGCCTGCCTACTGACTCCCAGTTTTTCTGCAATAAATTCCTGAGTCATTTTATTTTTAATACGATTTTCTTTAATTACCTCATTAAGTGGCTTTTTATCCATTACTATATTATCTTGAAAATATTTAGGTTTAATATATTTTTCAAAGAACTTCTTAAAAGATTTCTTAATTAAAAAAATAATTCCTACTATAATTCCTATGGAAATAATTAAGTAAGTCATAGAGCCTGTCATATTTCTACCTCCTTTTTATTTATTATAAGTCTATTATATTTATCCAAAATAAGCCACCAACTATTAGGCAACTATAGGTTGCTTTCAGTTGCCTATATTGAAATTTTCCTTTTCCACTTAAATAAAGCAAATGTGACTCACTTAACTGATAATCTGTTTCAATTAGAGTAAAATGTGTATATATAGAAAGAGTAGATTTTTATATAAAATATAATAAAATAATTAAGGAGTATTTGTTATGAATTTCTATCAAGGAAATGAAACAATTGATATATTATCTAAAAAGGCAGAAGAAAAAAATAAAATGTCTTTTATTAGATTATTTTTACTAGGCATACTTGGTGGAGCCTTTATTGCCTTAGGATATTTAGCCTACTTAAGAATAGTAGGTGCAATGTCAAAAGAATTAAATGGAATAGGACTGTTCTTAGGAGCATCTATATTTCCTATTGGATTAATATCCATATATTTAATGAATGCAGAACTTGCAACAGGAAATACCTTAACAATGACTTTGGGATATTTAGACAAAAAAGTAAAAATATCCCAGGTTGTTTATAACTGGTTAGTAGTAGCCATAAGTAATATTTTAGGAGCTGTATTAGTCGCTTATTTTTTTGGCCATATTGTTGGCTTAACAGAAGGAGCCTATTTAGAAACAACTCTTAATATAGCTAACTCTAAAATAGAAGCCTCTACAATGTCAGCATTAATTTCTGGACTAGGCGGAAATATATTTGTATGTACTGCTGTTTGGATTGCAACATCAGCTAAAACGTTAGCCGGAAAAATATTTGGACTATGGTTTCCGGTAATGATATTTATAGTTATTGGATTACAACATGCAGTGGCTAATGCTTTTATAATACCTGCAGCAATATTTTCCGGACAAGCAACAATAACAATTTTAGATTTTTTAACTAACTTCCTAACGGTCTTTCTTGGAAATGCCCTTGGTGGAGCAATAGTAGTTGCAATACCTGTGTTTATGTCAAATAGAAAATGTAATTCCTTAAATACCTGCGAATTACCATATTCAGGGGACTAATATATATCATATTTTAAGTATTTAGCTACTATATTATTTATAAATATAGTAGCTAATACTTATAATTAAATTTTGCTATAATCTATATAAGGAGAAATACATATGACTATAAAATTACTACCTTATACAAGAGAAAAAGCCCATGAATTTTATAAAAATTACATATCAGACCCTGCTATATTTTCTTCCAATGAAAAATATAAATCCTATGAATATAAAGCCTACCAGGTAGATGATTTTTTTAATAGCCATGTAGGACTAAAAAGCAGAAAATATTTTGCTATCGATTTAAATGGTAGGACCATAGGGGAAATCTCTTTAAAATTCATTAATAAAAAAGAAAAATCAGCCACCTTGTCTATTGCCTTAATAAATGACTCTGTAAAAGGATTAGGCTACGGGACAGAGGCAGAAAAATTAATTATTGAATACGGCTTTACTAGCTTAGGCTTAAATATAATCTATGCCGATACAATTTTACGAAATAAAAGAAGCCAACATGTACTGGAAAAAGTCGGCTTTAAATACATAAAAACAGATAAGGACTTAAAATATTATGAACTAAAAAAAGAGGCTTGGTTTTATACTACTAACTTTAATATTAGAGTTCTCTGAAGAAATTATCGGGTCCCACTGTACACCCTTTTTATATCCTTCGTTAAAAGAGCGTACAATACTAGGCATACTTGTTACTATTGAAATCATAGCTGAAATTACTATTACCTTCAAAATTTTATTAGCCTTTTTAGTTAATTGAATACTATCTTTTTTTAATTGTCCAGATAAAACCATACTGCCAATTATTACAATAATAACAAATATCTCTGAAAAATAATCTAAAAAATCTATCATATTATCCTTACCTCCTATAAGTCCTGTTATTAAAACAGCCATTGCTAAAACAGAAAATATTATCAAATTTGAAAAAGTTGTACTACGTCTAACTTCATCTTCCATAGACTCCTGTAACTTTTTAGTTTCTTCAATATTGTTTTTTAAGAGCCCATCTAAAGAAATATTATATAGTTGAGACAGCAAAACCAAATTCTCAATATCCGGGTAGCTTTTTCCATTTTCCCAATTTGATATTGTCTGTCTTGAAACCATAATTTCCTTTGCAACTTCCTCCTGAGTTAAATTTAATTCTGTTCGTTTTTCCTTTAAACTTTTTCCTATTTCCAAACTTACACACCTCTTTCTTACAAGTACCATTCTACAGAAAAATTACAATTTTTCTAGAATAAATGCTTTTACATTTAGTTTTTTAACCTAAAATTCCATGTCTAAAGTCTTTTACATAAGATTAAAGCCTTGAAATTTAGCCATTTATTAAAATCTATTTTAAACATGAAATATTTCCAATATATTTTTATAAAAATTTATTATGAATTTGTTAACTTGTTTTTCCATTAGTTTTCCTTAATTTAAAATATAATTTTCTATTTGCTGTATACTATATTATAAATCAAATAATTATAGGAGTAGTTATGAATGAAATAATAGAATTAATAGATGATGGATTAGTATCCTTTGAAAACTTTAATAATTTAGAAATTACAGACTATGATTTTTCTAAAATAGAATTTGAAAATATAGAATTTAGGAATTGTATTTTTAATAACTGTAAATTTAATAAGGCTTATTTTTATCAAACAGAATTTTATAATTGTGACCTTTCCAATAGTGACTTTAAGGACTCTTATTTTAAAAATGTAAAAATCGTAAGTTCTAAGGCCGTTGGTACAAATTTATATAATTCTATATTTAGAAATTTACATATAGATGACTCCGTTTTCAAATACTCTAATTTTTCAAGCAGTTTGTTTGAAGATTCAAGACTGGAGAATACAGATTTTTCAGAGTCTATTTTTTCCAGCTGTAAATTTAAAAAATCCAAAATAAAGGAAGTCAATTTAAAAAGAGCTGAAATATTTAAGGCAAAATTAACCAACTTAGACTTTTCCGACTCAAATATTGAGCAGTTAAGAATTTCTGAAGATTTAAGGGAATTTAGGGGAAGTAAAATAAATTCATTTCAGGCTATAGAGTTAGTTGGTTTGCTGGGAATAAGGGTTATTTAAAAATACTTACGATTTTTTATTTAATTATGGTAAACTACTACTATAGAAAGAAGGGGGTATTATGAATTTACAAAATAAAGTAGCTATTGTAACTGCAAGTACTAGAGGAATAGGTTACGCTATTGTAGAACGTTTCGCTAAAGATGGTGCTTTAGTTTATATTGCAGCAAGAAATATGGAACTTGCTAAAGAGAAAGCCAGTATACTTAATAATCAGGGTCTTAAGGTTAAAACGGTATACAACGATGCTTATAAAAACGAATCCTATGTTGATATGATTGAGGAAGTTATAAAAAATGAAGGTAAAATTGATATTCTTGTAAACAATTTTGGAACAAGTAATCTGAAAAAAGATTTAGATATTGAATCTATTTCCTATGAAGACTTTATTAATACTGTAAATGTAAATCTAACAAGTGTATTCCTATCATCACAAGCTGTTATTCCACATATGAAGAAACAAGGTGGTGGAAGTATTATTAATATTTCAAGTATCGCTGGTCTTGTTCCAGATATTTCACAACTTGGATATGGTACAGGAAAAGCAGCAATTAACTATCTTACAAAAGAAATGGCAGTTCAACTTGCTAAATATAATATTCGTGTAAATGCTGTACTTCCTGGTATGACTGCTACAGATGCTGTTAAAGATAATTTAACACCAGAATTTAAAGAATTTTTCTTAAAACATACACCAATTAAACGTATGGGAGATCCTAAAGAAATAGCAGGCACAGTTGCTTATTTTGCTAGTGATGACTCAGCATATACAACAGGACAGATAGTAGATGTATCAGGTGGCTTTGGACTACCAACTCCAGTATATGGCGATATGCTTTTAATGAAAGAAAAAAGATAATTTCAATATTTTCAAATAAATACGATTCCGAATAATATAAGAAAAATTAAAACAAGCAGGTATTATATCTGCTTGTTTTAAAAATATTTTACTTATATTAAAAAATATATAAATCAGTATTTAACCTCCTATTAAAAAGTCTAAAATATTCCAGCCGTCTGATGTTTCTGACTTGTAAAGCTCCGTATAACCACATCTGGAACAACTAACAGTTACAAATTTCTTGTTTTGAACATCAAAAATCTTTGCAAAATTTCCACCGGTAGCTTGAAACTGGTCTGAAATATAATGTTCATTACCACATTTTTCACAAATATATTGTTTCTTTTCCATAATTTCTCCTTGTATAATAAAATTTATTCCTTTACTATATTTTAGTATATATTAGGCAAATAGTATATTATAAAATAATTTTTCAATTTTCTATTTTCTTATTATAGCCTTTGTGGGCACTGTACCAAATTAACAATATATTTATTATTATATGGGGGACAAAATATAAAAAATCCTTTGCTGTAGTCATTCCCATAATAACAACCATTTGATAAAAAGCATTAATTACCAACATAATATAAAATATCCATCTCATAATAAATTTATTGTAGGTTAGTATGAAAACAAAAAATAATACATATAATATATAAGGTGCTGTAATAATTATATTTATATGTTTTCCAACATAAATATTTCCAAGAAAGGTATCATAAATATCAATATTAAATACCATTGCTATTATAAAATCAACTAAATAATATAGTGTCGGAATTATAAAACAAATTGTTCCTATAATTCTTTTATTTTTATTGCTCATAATCTTCTCTCCTTGTATAATGAACCAAGTCAACTTATTAATTTACAAAAAAACTAGAGGGGTAAAACTGTTCCTCAGTTTGGCTTCTAATATTAACTTCTTCAAGTTTTTCTACTTTATTTAAAGATAATAAATACTTACTAATAGTTTCCCCACTAAAAATATATAAAATATCATTTTTTATTTCTATTTGTATACTAGGGCTCTCTGTAGAAATTTCCTTAATAGAACCATTTTTTATATCGATAATAGAAACCTTTGAACCACTACCATCTACTAAATCTGTATGGGTTACATATAGATTATTCTTATAATAGGCCACATCTCCAAGTTTATTTTCTTTTGTAACAATTTTTGAAAAATCCTTACTTTGAAAATTATAAATTCCTATAATGTTATTAAAATTATCAAATTTATCTGTTGAATTTAAAAAATATATACTACTATCAATGACGATAGATTTATGCCTTGAAAAACCATATTCTGTAGTATCGATTTTTTCTTCTATTTCTAAATTATTGCTTAAAATATACATGTAACTTTTATTATACAAATCATTGTTAATTGTAGCTGTAAATAATATTACTTTACTTTCATCATTTTTTTCATAGTTATTTATACTTTCGATAAATTCATCTTTTAAATTTAAGGTGTTTGTTTTTTGCTTATCTTTACTTATTTGAGTAAGAGTAGAAACCCCATTAAAAGTATTAGATACATAATAATTATTTGAGTCAAATGAAAACGAAACAGGTGCTAAGATTCCTGTTTTATATTCAATAATTTCTCCAGAATTAAGATTCAAATTTATCAATTTGCCTAAATCTTTTTTCTTAAATAAACCTCTCGGTATCATAATTAAATTATCATTATCTATCTTTGCATTTTGAAAATAGTCAGATGAATCCCCATAGTCTAATTTTTTTATATTTACAATATGGTTATCTTCATTATAAAATGTAATTATAGTTTTATTTTTGTCACCTCTTGTTTCAATAACTCCACATTCGAAGTTCTTGTCAAAGTCTCTTCCTTTACAACTTGCTAAACTAAAAAAGGTAAAGATACACACTACTAGTAATAAATAATTCTTTCTCATCTTCCCTCCTTAACTATAAGTATAATTCATATATATTCTTGTAGACTAACAGTTTTGTTAGTTTGAATATTAAAACCCTTCATATTTCTTCTAATACATTTATCCCATAATCTTTTTCATATCTTACTCCTTCATACAGTCCTATAAATTAATACAAATCCAATATGACTTTTGTTACAAAAGTAAATATTTTTTATTTACTACTATATAGGATTATTTTTTTAATATATAATGAAGTCATAAGGGAAGTTTGGAGGAAGTTTATGTTTATTTTATTGTCTTTAGCCGATGAGAATGGCATAGATATAAAACAATTTGAAAAGGTTTATAAGCAATATAAAAATTTAATGTTTTCTGTTTCCTTTTATATTTTAAAGGATAAAATGCTTGCTGAAGATGCTGTTCAACAAGCCTTTATAAAAATAATTGAAATATTTAATAAAATAGAATTTGAAAATTGTAACAAAACAAGAAATCTATTTGTATTAATTTGTAAGAACATTTCTATTAATATGTATAATTCCAGAAAAAATAAGGCTGCTATAAATTTAGAGGAAAGTATTTTTAACAATTTAAAAGACCCTAAGAGCCAACTTGACTACGACAATATAGAAAATGAAGTAGAAGGTGCTATAAAAAGTCTTCCTAGTATTTATTCCGATGTTATATATTGCAAGTATGTTCTAGGCTACAGTAATTCTGAAATTTCCAAATTATTAAATATATCAGTTGGAAATGTACGTCAAAGAATAAGTCGGGGAAAGGAAAAGTTAAGGAAAATATTAATAGAAGAAGGAGTTGAAATCTATGAATAAAAAAGACTCCCTAGATAGTTTACTCTACCAATATGCAGAAAAAGCCTTAGATGATAAATATGAAAGTGAAATAGACCATTATTTAAATAAGCTAGAAGAAGAAAATCTTAGTATGGATATTTCCTTTAAGGAGTTTTGGGAAAATAGGAGTAAGTATGAAAATAGTCCGACTATAATAAGAAAAAAGAGAAAGAAACTGGCCTTAACCCTAGTAGCTTCCTTAATATTTGCTGTAATTCTTATTGGTCCAAGTAGGGTAGCTACTTATGCCGACTATATATACAATAAAATAGTAACTGTCTTTAAGGAAGGAACAAATATTAACTACAAGGATGATTTTTCAAGTAAGAAATTTATTGTACAGAAATTAAATTATATTCCAGAAGGATTTGAATTAGTTGAAGAAAACAATATTAAAGAAATTCCAAGAGAATATGATGCATATTATATAAACAAAAAAACCGAAAAACATATTTCCTATATTCAAAGAATTGTTAGTAAAGATAGCGTAACTTTAGATACCGAGGATGCTAAAACTTATGAAAAGAAAATAGACGATAAAAAAGCTTTTATTATTGAAAAAGGAGATTTTAATACTATTTTAGTTGAATATAATAATTATATATACCTACTAGATGGAAACATTCCCCTAGAAGAACTGGAAAAAATGTTTATAAGTATATTTGAATAGGAGAAAAAATGAAGAAAAATTTAAAATATTCAAAGGGCCATGTTTTGTATGTCTTATTTAATATTATATTAGTAATATTACTAACAACCTTGCTATATGTTTATAATAATATTTACTCTAATATAATTATGGTCTTAATTCTGTTAGCTATTCTTTTATCTTCCAATTTTATAATGGAAAAATATTTGTATAAAAAATATAAGCTTAAAATTAAGGATAAAAAACCATATAATTTTTTAATTATTATTCCTAATATTTTACTTAACCTATAATAAAACTTGACTCTTAACCTTATATGCTGTAATAATAATTGCCATATTTTTATATATAAGCTACAAAAGTATTCTTCAATACAATAAATAAGAAAAAGCTATTCTCTTACTTGAGAGTAGCTTTTTAAAATATAAATCCAAATAGACTTTGTACTCCATACCATACTATTGGAATAAACATAGCCGGCAGGTAGTCCAGGGTTTTAAAATCCTTAATTTTCATAAGTCCTAGTCCCATTCCTATTAAAAGAACAGAACCTATTGCTGAAAATTCGTTTATAACTTCCGGAGTTAAGAAGTTCCCTAAAATATTTGCTAGTAAAAAAATTGAACCTTGATAGATAAATAGGGCAAAGGCTGCAATATAAATAGAAACACCATAAATAGAGGCAAAGATTAAACCGCTAACTGAATCCAATATAGTCTTAAATTGTAGTAAACTAGGATCCCCCTTTAAGCTCATATTCATTGCTGCTAATATACTTAAGGAACCTGAACATTGAATAATAATTATAGTAATTGCATTTTTTATAACGTCGCTATTAACCTTAGCTGAAGAAAATTTATTGGCTAAATTTTCAGTTCGGTCATGTATTTTTAAGCTAGTTCCAATAAATGTACCTACTGTTAAGGAAACCAACATTAACAACATACTGTTAATTTCTAAGGCTCCTTGAATTCCCATTACTATTATTACTAAACCTAAAATTAAAATAAGGGACTCCCCTTGTTTTTTTGAAATAAATTTATTTAATATCATACCAAAAGTACCGGCAATAGCAATTCCTACTGCATTAATCAGTATCCACAACATTTTACACCTCAAAAAATATATTACTACTACTATATTGCTAATATTTTACACTGTCAACTTAAAACTATTTATATGTTTTTATTTATATGTTTTAGCTAGATAAATTAAAAACCGCCGGTCTTAATCTTAAGACCGGCACTTCTAATTAATCTGTAAATAAAAGTAAGGTTGCCATAAAGCTTTCAGGCTCATTTGATGAGGCATTTATCATATAAAATAATATTTTTATTTTCCCATCTGAAAATTCCAATTCAAATTCTAAGGATGAAATACTTGTATTGATTTTCTCATTTATTTCATCAAAGGAAATAGCTTGTATTTCTTCATTTTTATGAATTTCTAAATTATCATCCTTAACAACAAAGGTATAATCTCCAATAATACTATTGTTAAAAACAGTCTGTAAGTCCATATGCTTATATTCTTCAATATTGTCCACTTCTACCTTATCCGGCTGGTAGCTTATTCCTATTCCGGTTTCCGGTTCCGGATTTTCTTCCATTTCATATTCATAGGAGTAGTAGAAATCAAAGCCTAAATACTTACCTGTATCTAGCGTAAAATCATCGCCAATTTCTACAATATAAGGTAATTCTTTTTCATCTTTATTATAAATAAAATACTCTAAAATATTTGTTATTTCAAGTTTATCTTCCTTGGAAACATCACTATTTGGAACCAGTTTTTCATCTTGTAACATGTTATTTTTATTTAAATAATATTCCAGTCTGGACTTTTGACTCCTTGTTGAAATATTATAGGCACTTAATGGTCCAACAGTTCCAATTAAGGTAAGTAGGGAAAATACCATTAAAACGGGCAAGTTATTTTTATATTTATTAACAATAAAATAAATCGATGAAAACAAGAGCCATAATCCTATTAAAACTACAAAGTATCTGTTTTCTGTTACACCATAATTATTTATTCTTCCTCCCATTGAGTAAAACAACATTCCCAATAGTGGAATTATGGATATTGGCGCTATTTTCATATAGGTCGTTTTAAATTTATTATTATCTACAATATTTAAAAGCATTAAGGTTCCTATGGTAAAACCACCATAAACAATTACTAGGTATGCAATTTGCCTTACTAAAATACGCCTTTGAATTAAAATCATTGCAAAATAAATATATAAAATTAAACCAAATATTATTAACAAAACAACTACTATGTTAATTAATAGTTTTTTAAAAAATTTAGGTACAATATAGTCCTCGTATATGCTTGCCTTTGGATAATTAGACAAAAATACTATTAAGTTAACTAAAATCATAATTAAATTAATATTGGACATAAAATACCTATAGTCTATAAAATCAAAAAACAAGATAGATAGGGCATAGAGTATTAGCTGTGTTCCTACTAGTATAACTATAGAAAATATTACAGATATACCAATTGCCCTTATAATCTTATAAATGTAAATATCAGTTCCCCTTGGATTATTTAGCTTTTCTATGTATAGGGATGAAACTATAAAAAAGACTATTAATCCATACACTATGGTTCCAAATTTTTTAGTTAAGTATAATAAGTCTATAAAGAATACACTAGGGTATATATAATTAGTTAAATTACTATTTTTCCCAAAATAATATAGCCCTATTAATATTACTATTCCTAGTAAATTAGTTAAATACTTATAATATGCCTTGTTGAAAACAGTCTGTAGAAAACTATTTAGTAGGGATATAAAAATAAAGAGAAATATTCCCACAGTAAAAACAGCTAGTAAAACTGTGTATCTGTAGGTAATCTCCTCTTGGAAATTACCATAAATCGTTACAATAGTAAGGAGTATAGCCGATAATATAGCTAGGGGAAATCTTAAAATTGTATATTTTAAATCTGAAAAATTATTTTTCAAAATATCTTTAATAGTCATATTTGCTCCTTATAAGCTTAATATATTTAAGCAAGTTTAATATATTTTTTGTAAACAGATAATATTAATTTTTTTATTTATAATCAGAAAAATAATTCTTCCAAGAACTATTTTTCAAATATTTTTATTTTAGCATCAAGTCTTGTGTTACCAAATTGTACATACAAGGATCTTATAGCTACTTTAATATCTTTTCCATCTATAATTAAGTCAAAATCAATGGTATAATCATTATTTCTTTCCAGTAACTTCTTTTCAATATCCTCAAAACTAATATATTTTTTATCTCCATTTTTTTCTACAAACAAATTATTGTTTTCAACATCTATATAATAACCATCAACACTATCTCCTGGAATACTTATTTCTATTGAGTTTTTAAATTCTTCAATATTTTCTATTTTAAAATATTCATCACCAAATTCTATGTATCTTTGAGCATGATTTTCCTCTACTGTTAAATCAGGGTCATAATAAAATATATCAAATCCAAAATATTTTAAAGTATTTTCGTAAAATTTTTTATCAGTATTATAAATTAAATCTATATCCTTAATATCTTTATTAAACCAATTATCAATACCATAAAAATAAAACAAAATATTTCTTATTTCTCTTATATATTCCATAGAGGTAATATTATTAGATATAATTTTTCCATCTTTAATCATATTGTTTTTACTTAAGTAATGCTCAAGTCTTTTTTCCTGACTGTTTAAAGAAATATTATAGGCTGAAGCTGGTCCAATAGAACTTATTAATACTAAAATAGACGCCATTATTATTATTGGGATATTGTTTTTATATTTATTAAAAATAAAATATATTGCAGAAAATAAAATCCAGATTCCTATTATAATAAGAAAATATCTATTTTCAATTACTCCAAAATCTTTAATTTTTGTCCACATTGAAAAAAGCAATAATCCAACTAAAGGAATCATAGTTATTGGTAGAATTTTAGAATAAAGGTTAATTTCCCTATTACTTTTTTTAAGTCTAAACATCATTAAATTTAATATTGCTAGAATGCAATAAAATATTATAAAATAATTAGTCGTCTCCATGGAAATTTTTTTCTGTATTAAGTCTATTATAGACCTAAAATACAGTATAATTCCAAAGATTGTAATAATAATTGGAACTATAACTCCTACAATTAATTCTATATAGTTTGGAATATTATATTCTTCATATTTTTTTGCCTTGGGAAAAAAACTTAAAAATATAAATAAATTTACTGTATTCATTATTACAAAACATGCTATATCATAAGGTGCCCAAGTAGGTTCGAAAAATAATGAAATTATAATGTATGCTATTAATATTGTTCCTATTAAGATTATAATAGAACAATACATTGAAATACAAAAAGACCTAATAATTCCATATAAATATACATCTAAACTTTTTGGGTTATTTAAAATTTCAATATATAAGGAACTTAGTATAAAAAATATTACAATACCCGAATGTATCAAATAAATTTTAGTTCCATATACATGCCCCTGTCTCCTTGTTATAAAAAATAACCCTATAATAAAAGCAATACCAACTATATTAGTTATAAATTTATAATAGGACTTTTTAAATATAGACTCCAAAAAACTATTTAATAAAGCTATAAATATAAACATAAATACAGCTATAAAAAGTACCCGCTCCAATAAAAGTGACATACTGCTTCTACTTGCCATAATTCCTCCACCACTTTTAATTGTGCCAATAGCATAAACAGAACTTAAAAGTATTGAAGAAATTATTGACAAGGGAAATCTTTTAAAGATTAACTTAAAATTATCTAAACTGTTTCTCAAAATATCTTTAATAGTCATATTTGCTCCTTGCAAGTCTATTAGCTTTATTTATTATTAGTTTCATGTATTTTTTGCCAATCCTTCAAGCTATATTCCTTATTATAAAGTAATCCATGAGTTACTCTAAAATCTTCTGGAGAAAATCCTCCATGAACAATAATTAAATTTTCATTATTGTTGAATAAATACATAAATTCTATATTTGAATAATCACCCATTTTTGCATCGTAAATAATATAATCCTTATTTTCATATAAATTTAATCTAACATATTGTTTATTTGAATCCTTAACATCATATTCAAGGCCGATTATAATCTCTGCAATTTCAGATTCTTTATTTTCATAGGCTTCTAATAAATCCGGATAATCCTTTTTTAGAATTTTTTTAAAATCCTTTAATTTTATTATTTCCTTATTATCAGAATCATCATCTGATGCAAAAATCTGCATAGTATGCCCGGCTATCATTCCATCCTGATTTTTATCCCCTGAAGATGGATAAAGGCTTAAGGCATTCCATTGTAAACTTAAATCATTATTAATTTCTTCTTTAGTATTATTTTTACAAGCAGTTAAGGTAAAAGCCAACAACAATATTAGTAATACAAAGCTTAATTTGAAATTTTTCTTTATCATAAGGTCCTCCTATTCTTCTTCATCGGGAATATATTCTAAAATATCTCCCGGCTGACAGTCTAAGGCTTTACAAATTTTATCCATAGTTTCAAAACGAAAGGCCTTTGCCTTGCCATTTTTTAAAATGGATATATTTGCCATAGTAATTCCTACCCTTTCAGAAAGTTCCGTTACAGACATCTTTCTCTTTGCCAACATTACATCTATATTAACTCTTATCATATTATCACCTATACCGTTAAATCCTGGTCTTCTTTTAATTCCACGCCATTTTCCATTATTTCAATTACTATTTTTAGCACCAGGTGAACAATAAGAAGTATTAGTAAATAGGCAAGGTGTAAAATTATAAAACCTATGTTGTAGACTAGGTAGAAATATATGGACAAAATATTGGCAAGTAGAACTATTAAAACTAAAATAAAAACTATTTTATCTATTAGTCTTATTAATCTAAGATTTTCCCTTGTAAAAATCTCGTTATTTCCAATATTTTCATATAACTTAATACAAATTAATCCACATAGAACAATTGGCAATCCTTCAACCCAAAACATTATAAGCCAAGGATAAATAAATTGTTGAAATTGTTTATAATCAGCAACTATTTGAACGGAAATTCTAGGTGCAAAGTTAAAAAGAATATATATTATAGCCAAACATAGAATAACTGAAACAACCTGTAATATATTTGTAAGTTTTTTAAGTTTCATCTTACACCTCTTTATCTTCATATTCAACAATATAAAGCAAATTATCATATTCTATAAAATATGAAAGAACTATTTTTCCCTTACTATCCTTTGGAATGTAGTATGTCCAAGTATGGGCAATTGTATAACTTGTAGTAAGTTCATTATCACCAACGGCTAATAAATTCCTTTCTAAATCATCAAAAACTTTATCCTTACTATGTTCTTCCCACTGAACCCAATCCTTAGACTCTAAAATCTTTTCAGAACTATCATCTGTTGTTTTTATTTTATATGCCTTTAAATTTTTATTATCTAATGAAAATTCTCCATATTCTGTAGAGTAGTCTAAAGGACTAAGCTCAAGATAGACATATTCACTATATTTATTGTTTCTTGTATAAAATACTGCAAATAAGCTAATGGCAAACAGAATAAAAACTACTCCTAAAACCATTAATTTTTTATTTTTCATAATCCGCTCCTTTAATTGCCATTACTACTTTCTTCTATATCCTCTAAAAATTTCTTTTCGGCCATCTTTGAATCAACAATATATTCTAGATAATCTTCATAGGTAAATGTACTTTCTAAAGTCCCCTCTTTAACTAGGTCTTTATATAGTTCTCTTAAATTATTATATGTTTTTATTTCATCTACTTGACCATCCTCATAATAATAGTCCATTAAATCATTAGTATCCTGTATAAATTCTTGTACCTCTTCTGAATTTTCATCGTATTCATAATCCTTTATCCATGGTAGTTCTGTCAATAAATTACCACTTTTATCCAATTGACCTTCATGTATTTTTTCTTCTTCCTTGCCAAATTCCCCAAATATAATTTCACCTTTATAGTTTAAATTATAAAAATTAACTCCCTTATACAGATTAGGGTTCTTCTCTATGTTTGATTTATAATCTATTAAATTAACCAGTGGTAGTGCCGGAAATCTTCTTCCTGAAGTTTCATAGACAAAATGGGTTCTAAAATTTTCCGTATATATAATTTCCCTTTTTAATTTTCCTCTTAAAAAGAAATTATCGTTAGTTAATTCAGGTTTTTCAGTTGTAGCTTCATTTTTTAAACCTTGGGCCTCTACATATTCATCAAAACTAGCATTAACAAATTTCCTATAAAAATATAAATCTACAAGTAATAAAATAATATATGTAAACATTAAAATTATTATTATTTTAATTTTATTGTTTTTTAAAAACTTTTTCATAATGTACTCCTCTTAATCTTTCCAAGGTATTTCTCTTAATAATTTCCCATTTTTGTCCAAATCTCCCTCAGATATTTGATTTTCATCTATTTCCAATTCTAAGGTTTCCAAATTTATTACGGAAAACATAACTTCTTCATAAATATTTGAATTTAATAAGCGTATAGTGTTCTGAAATGGTATTAATATAAAAGGAAGATACTTAAATCTTCTACCTAAAATTGAATATTCATACTCTTCCTTAGGATTATTTTTAAAAATTATAGTCCTCCTACATACATTAACATAGGCGAATAGGTGGTCATCACTTAACCCTGTATCACTTAAAACCTCTTCATTTTTTAATCCTTGCGTTTCTATATACCTGTCTATAGCATTATTTGCTAGATGCTCATATATAGGTTTTTCTATAATAAGTAATACAAGATAAACTAATAAAATCACAAAAAATATTTTTGTCTTTTTATATTTAACTTCCTTTTTCATATTTTACTCCTTCACTTCTAACTATCAAATTGGAAAACATATATGTAATTTTCTTCACTATGGAAAAAAGTAAAGGTAAAATTCCTTATAGTATTATCTTCCCCAATATTTTCAGTTCTATTTTCAAATTTCCAGTAACTTTCTTTCATTATTTCAATAATAGAATTACCAAGTTCATAAGTTAATATAGAAAGTACATATTCCTTATTCTCATCTACCTCACATGGACTTTCCCATGAAGAATCATTTTTTATATATTCATATATTTCTCCATCTACTTTAATTTTTATAAATACATCTCCATCTCCTAACCAGTTATCTTTAGTGTTTATTAATTCCTCATAATCTACATAAAAATCATTTAATTTTTCTTTTGCTATAGTCCTATTAACTAAGTTTTTTGTATGCTCACTATTTGGTACATTTGAAAATGTATTCCCTAATGACGATAATAAAATAATGGGTATGAAAATAAATTTAATTATATTTAAAAATATAACTTCAAATAATTTTATAAACATTAGAATAGTTCCTCTCTTTTATTATAGTATAACAATTATTTATCGTAAGTCAATAAATATTTATTGTTTTATCTATTAATAAAAATATTTTTATTGTTTATATAATTGTTATAAAATAGATAATGGAAGAATATTACTGTAATTTGTTTTTTAAAAACTTGAAATTTAGTCATTGCTTTAAAAATATTTTTTTATTTTATAAGATTTTTACTAATATTGTTTTATAAAAGTACAATATGTTTTATGAACCTTTAAATATGGTACTATATATAGTGTATTTTAATTAGTTAGGAGAAAAGAATGGAAATTATAAAAAGAGATGGCAGCCATGTAGAATTTGACATTGAAAAGATAATTCGTGCTATGGAAAAAGCCTTTAATTCTGTAAATAAAACTATTTCTCGTCAAGAGTTGGAAACAATGGCAAATATTGTGGAAAATACTCTTAAAACAAAATATCCTAAGGGACATATTCCTACGGTAGAAGAAATTCAAGACTTAGTAGAGTTAACTTTAATTGACCACAACCATTATGCTGTTGTTAAAAGCTATATTCTTTACAGGGCTCAACATAGTATGGACAGAAAAGTCGTTGAACAATTTGAAGATTATATTACAGATCAAAATATTTTAGAAATAATAAAAAGTATTCAAGACGATTATGATAGAACAAGATATGAAATTGAACAATTATATATAAAATTTACTTCCTTTGTTAAGTCAGGAATGAATAACAAGGATTACTTAAAGGTTTTAATTAGGGCTTCTTCTGAATTAACCAGCAAGGAAGCACCGGATTGGGAATATATTTCTGCCAGATTTTTTTGCTATGATTTAAATATTTCCATTGAAGAAGAGTGTATAAGATACGATATTCACGATTTTAAAGGAAAAATTAAATTCCTGGAAGAAGAAGGTCTTTATGGAAAATATATAAGAGAAAATTATACTAATGACGAAATAGACATTCTCGACAAATATATGAACAGTTCAAGAGACAGCTTGTTTACCTATAGTTCTATTGAGTTAATTTCTAAAAGATACTTAATAAAAACTCACGATAATAAAATTATGGAAACACCTCAGGAGATGTTTATGGGAATAGCAATGCATTTAGCCCTTCCGGAAGGTAATAATAAGGTTGAATGGGCTAAAAGATTTTATGATATATACAGTAAATTACAAGTTACTGTAGCTACGCCTACTATGAGTAATGCTAGAAAGCCATTCCACCAGTTAAGTTCATGTTTTATTGACACTGTACCTGACAGCCTTACAGGAATTTATCGCTCAATTGATAACTTTGCCCAGGTTTCAAAACACGGTGGTGGTATGGGAATGTATTTCGGAAAAGTTCGAGCTACCGGTTCGGATATTAGAGGTTTTAAAGGTGTTGCCGGCGGTGTTATTCGTTGGATTAAACTTGCAAATGATACTGCTGTAGCTGTAGACCAACTAGGGGTTAGGCAGGGTTCTGTTGCTGTTTATTTAGATGTTTGGCATAAGGATATACCTGAATTTTTACAAATTCGTACAAATAGCGGTGATGACAGATTAAAGGCCCATGATGTTTTTCCTGCTGTCTGCTATCCGGATTTATTTTGGAAGTTAGCTAAAGACGATATTAATGCTAATTGGTATTTAATGGACCCTCATGAAATTATGACAGTTAAGGGTTGGTCTTTAGAGGATTCCTATGGTGATGAATGGGAAGAAAAATACTGGTCCTGTGTAAATGATCCAAATATAGATAAGAGAATAATATCTGTTAAAGATTTAATAAGACTGGTAATTAAATCCCTATCGGAAACAGGAACTCCTTTTGCCTTTAACAGAGATACTGTAAATAAAATGAATCCAAATAAACATAAGGGAATAATTTATTCCTCAAACCTCTGTACAGAAATTTTACAGAATATGAGTGAAATAGAAACAGTTTCTCAGGAAATAAAAGATGAAAATGGCGACACTGTTGTTGTTACAAAAACAAAGTCCGGTGATTTTGTAGTATGTAATCTAGCTTCCTTAGTCCTTGGCAATATAGATGTAAATAATCAGAAAGAATTACAATACATTGTTGAAACAGCTGTAAGAGGATTGGACAATGTTATAGACTTAAACTATTATCCTGTTCCATATGCTAAAATAACAAATAAAAAATATCGTTCCATTGGACTGGGGACTTCCGGTTACCACCACGCCTTAGTAAAAGAGGGAATTATGTGGTCCGATATTGATAAACACACAGAATTTGCCAATGAATTATATGAAAATATAAATTATTATGCAATAGAAGCAAGTATGAAAATAGCTAGGGAAAAAAATTCTTATGAATATTTTGAAGGATCCGACTGGCAAACAGGAGAATATTTTTCAAAAAGGTCCTACACATCTAAAAGATGGAAGGAGCTGGAAAGTAATATAGGAAAATATGGACTTAGAAATGGTTATATAATGGCTGTTGCTCCTACAGGCTCAACATCTATTATAGCCGGAACTACTGCTGCAGTAGACCCTGTTATGAACAGGTATTTCCTAGAGGAAAAAAAGGGTTCCATTGTTCCAAGAGTTGCACCGGGACTAAACCCTCACACTTTTTGGACCTATGAAAATGCCCACGATATTGACCAAGGTCTAGTTGTAAAAGCAGCAGGTATAAGACAAAGACATATTGACCAAGGTCAATCTATTAATCTTTATATAACAACGGATTTTACAATGCGTATGATTTTAAACCTTTATATTAAGGCTTGGGAAGAAGGAGTTAAAACCATATATTATGTAAGAAGTAAATCTTTAGAAGTAGAAGAATGTGATTCTTGTTCAGCATAGGAGGAAATAATGGCAGATTTAAAAAGAAAAGGTCTCTTTAATGAAAATGGAGACATAGAACTTAGTAAAAGAAGAATGATAAACGGAAATACAACTAATCTTAACGATTTTAACAATATTAAATATACTTGGACTTCCGATTGGTACAGACAGGCTATGAATAATTTTTGGATTCCTGAAGAAATAAATCTTACTCAAGACATTAAGGACTACAGAAAATTAGACGAACATGAAAGAAGAGCTTACGACAAAACCCTTTCTTTCCTTGTTTTTCTAGACAGTATTCAAACAGCTAACCTTCCTAATGTTGGAGAATATATAACAGCTAATGAAGTTAATTTGTGTTTGACTATACAGGCCTTTCAAGAAGCTGTACACAGCCAAAGTTATGGCTATATACTAGATACTATTTGTTCACCTGAAGAAAGATCTGAAATATTATACCAATGGAGGGATGACCCTCATCTACTGGCAAGAAATAAATTCATAGGCGATTTATACAATGAATTTTTAGACAATAAGTCAAAAATTTCCCTAGTAAAGACCATGGTAGCAAATTATATACTTGAAGGTATATATTTCTATTCCGGCTTTATGTTCTTCTACAGCCTTGGAAGAATTGGGAAAATGCCGGGAACCGTTCAGGAAATAAGATATATTAATAGAGATGAAAATACACATCTATGGTTGTTTAGGTCCATACTATTGGAACTGAAAAAAGAAGAACCTGAAATATTTACTCCTGAAAATATAGAAATGTTTAAAAACATGATTAAACAAGGAGTAGAAGAGGAAATTGCCTGGGGACAATATGTTCTAGGTGACAATATTCAAGGAATTAATATGAAAATGATAGAAGAATATATTAAATACCTTGGTAATTTACGCTCAACAGGTTTAGGTTTTGGGGTAATATATCCTGGATTTGAAAACGAACCGGAATCTATGAAGTGGGTAAGCGAATATTCAGACCCTAATCAAGTAAAAACAGACTTCTTTGAAGGTAAAGTAACAGCTTATGCAAAAAGCTCCATAATAGAAGATGATTTATAATCTTAAGAACTGGAAAAATCCAGTTCTTTTTTATATTAAATATATTATATAATTAAATAGGGAGGTTACATATATGAAAAAATTTATTTTAGTTTTAATTCTTATATTTTTAGTAGCTTGTTCCTCTAAAGAAAATTCCTTAACTACTAGAAATATAGATATTTCAAAGGAAACAATAAAATCACAGGAAAAATCTACAGAGTTAGAAAAAAATGACTTATTAAAAAGAATATATTTAGCATTTTTAGAGAGTTATCCTGAATATGAAAAAGAAAATATTAATGACATAAGGATTTATATCGAAGATAAAAACTACTATTTTAAAGGTAGAATCGACTCTTTGAATGGTGGAGCAATAAACGCTTTTAGCCTTATTGATTTTGAACTGGAAAACAATGGAAATATTAGGTTTTATGTTGAAACCAACTCTCCAATAAGCTTAGATGGCACCGAAGAAACTGCAAATATTTTTTCAGTTGATAGTAGTAAACTGAGTAAAGTAAGAAATGGCTTAGACGATTTAGTCTATGATTTAAACAGCGAAGACAGAGTATCCTATTTTATAAATACCATTACAGAAAAATATAATATTAAAATGTCCGTTGTGGAAGGACCTAGCTATGTTTTTGAAATATTAACTCCAGATAAAATGGACGAATATCAAAAAGAATATATTGATACTGGATATGATTTCGATTATATTGCTCAAATTGGTACAGTTTATTTTGGAATTAAAGATGGTCAAATTTACAATGGAAGTTTTACTTTCGTTTATGATGATCCTGTTGTTTGGAATTTTAATGAAGTTTATACCGCTGAATTAATGGTGTTTCTAAACAGGGATACGGTTTTAGAAAATCCTGAGGAAATTTTAAAAAATATACTAAATAAAAGATCGGATTTAGACCAGGACCTTAATAATTGGACTATAACTCAAAACTTAGAATTTGAATATAATACTTATGACTATGGATTTTTATGGAGTGATTCCAGTTATTCAATAGCAATAGATAATAATGGAGTATATACCTATGTCGTTAATCCTTATGAGGATAGTGGAACTATTTTTTTAATAAACTATGACTTAACTAAATATTTCTTAGAAGAATTAAAATAAATATATTAATCTTCTTTGAGGTATAATTAATATACTATTAACTGAAATGAGGAAGGTAAATGAATAATCGTGGTGGAACAAATACTAAGGCAACTATCTCCATGGTTCTTGGAATAGTATCCCTAATCTTTGATATTACTTTTATTGTAGGGATTATTGCAATAGTTCTTGGGATTATGGCAAAAAATGAAATAAAATATTCTAATGAAGAAGGTGACGGCTTTGCAACTGCCGGAATTATCACCGGCATATTAGGCATAGTAGGACATTTAATCTTTTGGATATTAATGCTTGTTTTTGGAATTTCATTTTTTTCTATATTTAATTTTATATTTTAAATCGGTATTTATTACCGATTTTTTTAATGCAGATTTTACATAGTCCTAATATGGATTTAAACAAACTTAGAGATAATATAGTAAAGATAAGGGAACTGTTTAAGCTATGAAAGGAGAGTATATTATGAAGGCTTTTAAATTAACTTTAAAGATTATGATTCCCTTTATTATATTATTAATAATTTTAAAACTATTAATGATTAATTAACTAAATCTATAGAAAGGAAATGTATGATAGAAAATTTAAATAAAATAAAAAAATTATTAGAGGTGGATTTAATATGTCATTCTCTAAATGGCAGAATTAAATACGAGTTTTCTCGAAATTTAGAGAATGACAATTTAATTAGCATTACAATTTATGCCGATAATGAAAAAATTACTGAAGAATTTATACCTAAGGATTTAAATTTACAGGAGTTTATTAAAAAATACTCTAGAAATAATATTCATTATAAAATAAATTCTACTAACTCTTTAGAAAAAATATTATTATTGCTGAATAATGATATTGGAAAAAACAGTATTAAGAAAATTAAAAATTCAATGAATGAAGAACCTGAGTGGATACAATATTTATATAAATTAAGGGTAGAAGCTGAAGGATTTACTCTTTAATAAATTTAGCAGACTAGTGATAACACTAGCTTTTTTTATTTGTAACAATATGTTTGTTATTACTAACTAGGGGTATAATCTTTATGTGAATAAGTTAACTACACTAACTATATTTATGGATAAAATCAAATATATAGTTAGCTTTTTAATATATTGGAGGCATTGATGAAAATTTTACAAAGAGGTGAGTTTAGTAGGCGATTAGAAGTCCAAAGTCCTTTTATATTGGCTGCTTATCATGATGATAGATACCCTAAGGGCAATGGAAGTCTTGGTCCAATTGAAGATAATACAGGAAAATGGAGCATGTATTATGGAAAAAATGTTCCCGGTTTTCCTAAACATCCCCATAGGGGATTTGAAACTGTTACCTATGTTGAAAGAGGTGTTGTCGACCATTCCGATGGCCTAGGTTCAAATGGAAGGTATGCCAACGGCGATGTTCAATGGATGACAGCCGGCAAGGGACTTCAGCACTGTGAAATGTTTCCATTATTTAATACAGATAGGGATAATCCTTTAGATTTGTTTCAAATTTGGCTTAACTTAGATAGCAAGAACAAAATGGTTGAACCTGATTATAAAATGCTATGGGCTGAAGAAATACCTGTTATTGAAAAAAAGGATACTAACAATAAGAATATAAAAATAGTTTTAGTTGCCGGAAGTGAAGATAATATTGATGCACTAAAACCAACAAAAAATTCATGGGCTTATGAGCCGGAAAACCATGTAGGAATTAAATTCATCACTTTAGAATCAGGGGCAGAATATTCCCTACAAAAGAAAACCAACACTTTAAATAGAGCTATATATTTCTATTTTGGCAATGAAATTACTCTTGATGATGTTTCATTTTCAGAAAGGGAATATGCTTTTGTAAAAGGAAATGAAACTCTTACAATAACTAATACCGGAAAAGAAGAGGCTAAAATTCTTCTATTGGAAGGTGAACCAATTAAGGAGCCAGTTGTTGCTTACGGACCTTTTGTTATGAATACAAGGGAGGAAATAAAGCAAGCCTATTTAGACTACGAAAATACTGAATTTGGTGGCTGGCCTTTTTATGATGACGAAGTTGTTCATAGTATAAATACTAAAAGATATGCAAAATATTCTGATGGAATAATAGAATATCCTAAAGAAAAATAATTTAATAGTTACTAAATATAATATGAGAGGTAAAATATGTTTAATGTAAGTAAAAATGAAAATGTAAAAATACTATTAGTTGTTGGTAGTAGTAGAAAAGGCTCCTATAACCAGCTAATAGCTGACTATTTAAGGGATAAATACGGTAATATTGTAGACTTTAGACAAGCTGATTTAAAATCACTGCCTGTTTATTCTGAAGATATTGAAAACGAAGACTTTCCTTCTGTAACTAAGTTACGAGAGGATGTTAATTGGGCTGACGGTGTTTTATTATTAACTCCTGAGCATAATTTTACAATGTCGGTTTTAATGAAAAACTTTATAGATTGGTGTTCCAGAGTAGAACATGTCCTAAATGGAAAACCAACAATGGTAACCGGTGCTACTCTAGGTCATTTAGGAACGGTAATGGCTCAAAGTCATTTAAGACAGGCCTTGCTTTCACCTGGTGTTAAGGCAATAGCTGTTCCAAATACAGAAGTCTACATTAATGCAATTCAAGACAGAATTAAAGATGGAAAACTATTAGAGGATAAGGCAGAATCTTTAAATACTGCCTTTATAAATTTTATTGACTATATTAAACCAGGCAATGGTTATTGTTTTAGTTGTAATTAAACAGGAGGTTTTATGAATATTTTACTTGTAGTAGGTAGCACAAGAAAAGGGTCTTATAATCAAATGATAGCAAATTATATTATGGAAAAATATAAGGATGATTATACCTTTAAACAGGCTGACATTGCTACAATACCAATGTTTTCAGAGGATATAGAAAAGGATGATTGGCCTATTGTAGACAAGGCTAGAGAAGATGTTGAATGGGCTGATGGCATAATTATAGTAACTCCGGAAAACAACTATTCCCTTCCTTCTGTCTTAAAAAATTACCTTGACTGGTGCTCCAGAAAGAAAAGGGTATTTATTAATAAACCTGTTATGATAACAGGAGGTTCCATGGGCCATTGGGGAACTATTAGAGCTCAAGGCCATTTACGACAAGTATTAAGATCCAACGGACACAAAGCGATAGTTGTGCCGGGAATAGAGGTTTATTTTCCAAAAGTTCAAGACAGTGTAGAAAACAATATGCTAAGGGAAGATAAGGCCGGTTCTTTAAATAAAAATTTTGCTATTTTTGTAGATTATATAAATAAAATGAATTAATATTAAAATAAGAGCAATTTGTAAATACAAAATGCTCTTATTTTAAAAGCTACTATTAAAACAAATTAAAAGAGGGAGTTTTATGAATTACACAATTGATAGGGCAAAAGTTGAAGATGCTAAGGATTTAATTGAATATTTGAAAATAATTACAGGAGAAAGCAACAATTTAACTATAACTCCTAAACAAGTAAAGGAATTAAATGTAAAAGATGAAGGGTTAATAATTGACTCCTATAACCATAGTCCTACAAGTATAATGTTAGTAGCAAAATTAAATAAGGAAATAATAGGAATGGGAAGTTTAAAGGGTTATAATATTGATTCTATTATAGGTCATAGGGTTTCTTTAGGGGTTTCCGTAAAAAAAGATTATTGGAACAAGGGTATCGGTAGGGAAATAATCGATGCTCTTCTTTCCTATGCAGCAAATAATGAATATATTGAAATAGTAGAACTTGAAGTAAAGTCAGATAACTACGCAGCCATTAGCCTATACGAAAGATTCGGATTTGAAGAAATAGGATTTTTTGAAAATTATTTTAAATATGAAGATGGCTATGGAGACGCTATTTTAATGACTTTACAGTTTTAGAGGACATTATGGAAATACTATTTACTAAACCAAGTGCCTCTGAATATATAAATTTAAGAAAAAGTTCCGGAATGGGTGGAGAAAAAAGCCTTAACCGTACGGAAATAGCTCTGAAAAATTCTCTCTTTATTGTATCTATCTATGATAATAATAAATTAATAGGCTTTGGACGAATTGTTGGCGACGGGGCAATAACCTATGTAGTTTCCGACATTATGGTTGACAAGTCCTACCAAGGAAAGGGCCTTGGCAAAATAATAATGGCAGAAATCGATAAATATTTTGAAGAAAATTGTAATGAGGAAGCTTATATTTCATTAATTGCAAATAAACCTGCCGATAAACTCTATTTTAAATTTAAATTCGATTATTTAAAGGACTTTGAAGTAGCTATGAAAAGGAAAAAATAATTACTTTACAAGTGAAAATAGATTTATAAATATGGATAAAGAAAAAGCCTGCTTTATTAAACAGGCTTTTTTAATTAATACTATACTTTTCCATTAATTCATCGATTTTCTCTTTTGAAACATCATATTTGAAATTCTTTAAATTTTCCATTTCTTCTTCTAAGGTTATTTTTTCTTCAGGTAAATGTTGATTACTATGTAATTTTTCAAAATCCTCCTGCTTTAAAAACATTTCTTCCCAATTTCCATGGTCTGAATTTAATTGAAGAACTTTCCAACTGTTATTATCTTTTTTTAATAGTGCAGAACAATTCGATGAGTAGGCTGAATTATCATTTAATTCTTCTATTGTATATTTATAATTTACCAATACATAATCCTTTTGGAAATAAATATCCTGAAAATCAAATTTACTTTTATATTTCATACCTTTTTCTATATACTCTTTTAAATTATTACCTGCAATTTCATTTCTAGCTTCTAACATATTTCTTAAGTTGTCACCATCTTTATGTATTAAAGAATAATTCGGGTTTTTTATAGATAAGAATATATCAAAAGTATTTAAGGTAAAATCCTCAGTTGCTTTCTTTACTTCCTCATCACTACTTTTTCCACATGATGTTAATGTAATTATTAGTAATAAAATTAATAAGATTTTTTTCATAAAAACCTCCTTTAAATATATTATATCTAAAATAAGACCTTTAAATAGATACAAAAATTCAAAGTTTCTTCCCATATAAAAATACATCTAAAGTAAGTTTTTAAAACCTATTTTAGATGTATTTTTAATTTATTTCTTCAATTGTCTTATTTCTTCAAACAGTTCTTTGTTTTCCTTTATTTGTTCTGTGTTTCCGATTGTTGCCATATAATTTTTCTCCATTGCATAATCAATATCCTTTGCAAATTCCTTTAATTCATCTAAATTGGTATTTATAGCTTCTTCCAAGTTCTTTCTTAAATCATCGGAAGTCTGTCCTGATATATACATGGTTAAGGCTACTTTTCCCTTTGTAGGATTTGTTGCAGGTGGGTCAAATTTAGTAACTGAACCAATAATAAATTGTGTTAGTTCTGTACTGTCTAATTCCAAATTCCTTAAAAATTCCCCTGTTTTATTATATACATCAATTGTATTTTTTATATTAGGATCCCTGTAGGAATAGAAGAATATGTTTCCAGAATTATTTACTCCCATTCCTGTTCCATAAGCTCCACCTTGTGCTCTAATATTGTTATATAGGTAGGAACTGGAAATAATATTGGATAAAACTACATGACTACCATTATATTCATAGCCTATTTCTTTTAAATTATATGATTTAATTACATAGTTAACATTTGAAGATGTCATTATTCCCTCGTTTTTCTTTTCTAAGGTAAATACTAAATCATGTTTTTCCAATTTTTCTTGAGATAATTTAGAAATTAAATTTTCACTTAATTCTATTAGCTTATCCTTTTCTTCTTCATCTGTAGTAATATTAAAAATCATATTATTGCTGTTAAATACTTTTCCACTAATGGCTTTTAATTCTTCTTGTAGGGAATCGAATTTATCTTCTAAGTTTTTCTCTAAGTCTACAATAAAGTCATAATAAGTTATTCCATTAAGGTTTTCATTGTATTTTCCCTGTTGTGAATAATAACTATTAGTTAAGTTAATACCGTATTGGTGGCCATTTTCCACTATATCGGATTCAAACTTCAATTTAATTATCTGTAAGATTTCTCTAATTCTCTTTATATTATCGAACTTAGAATTGAAGATAATCTCCTCAATTAAATCAAACATCTTTTCAGTTTTATCAACAGTGGCCTTACTTGAAACCATTAATTTCTTAAAGTATCCGCCTTCTTTTCTAAAATTATATATTGAAGAAGCTGTAATATTAATTCCACCGGTATCTAAGAAAATTCTAGTATCCAAGTCAGTATAAGGATATTTTTTTGTATCGACCATTGTTAGTAAATCACATAATAAGGCTAAATACTTTATTTCTTCTTCCTTTATAAATTCTAAATCAAAAACCAAGTCTATATAGTTGATTTTTCCTGTAAATAGTGGGTGATATAGGATAGTATAATTGTCCTTCTTTTCTTCAATTGAAGGAATTTCCAATACATTTGAGTCTATATCCGATAATTTTAAGGAAGGAATTGTGTCCTTCTCCTCTTGACTATCCTCTCTGTTTTGAAACTCTACAAGAGCCTTGTTTTCTTCAATTAAATTATTTAACTCTTCTTCTGATAGACTTTCCTTGTATTCCTTTAATTTTTTTGCAACTTCCACATCTTTTTTTGCATTTAATCCCGGAGTTGCCTTTAATGAAATAATAACTTTATTTTTATTGTTTAAAATATTTGTTTCAACAAATTTTTCATAATAATCGGTTTTAATATTTTCCCTTAGTTCTTTTAATACATCTTCATATTTAAATTGAATTGTAGGGTCTTCATCATAAAGCCAGGTATCTAGGGATGAAATGAAATATATTATTCCCTTAGTTGGAAAATTACCATTTTCCCTTAAATTGTATTCCATTTTATTTAAGGCAGCTTCTAATTGCTCCTTATCTATTCCCTTGTCAATTACCTTCTTTAATTCCTCTTCTATAATTTTTGTAAACTCCTCTACCTTATCTGTAGAAGTATTAATTGCTGTAATTCCCAGTCCAAGTTCTAGGCCATCTGTAGAAAGATCGTCTATATCCTCACCAATTCCCTCTTTTAATAAGGCTAACTTCAATGGGGAGCCATCGTTGGAAAATAAAACAGAACGCAGTATTTCATTTGTATAGGCTTCTAGAATATTGGATTTTTTACCACTTCTTACACCATAAATCAAAATATCCTTATTTTTAGGGTCTTCTTCTGAAGCTATGGAATACTCTGTTTTTAATTGCCTTGGTTTTTCAAATTCCTTTTGTAGTTTTATAGATGAGTCCAATTCTATCTTATTAAAATTACTTAAGTATTCATCATTAATAAATTTCAATTGCTCCTCTAAATCCATTTTCCCATATAAAAATATATAGGAATTTACCGGATGATAAAACTTATTATAAAAATCTAAAAATTCTTCATAACTTAGTTCAGGAATATTATAGGGATTTCCACCGGATTCATTTCCATATATGGAGTCAGGGAAAAGTCCCTTAGCAAACTCGTAATACATTATTGCATCTGGTGATGAATAAGCACCTTTCATTTCGTTATAAACTACACCCTTATATTTTATATCTTCTTCTTTACTGTTTATTTCATAGTGCCATCCTTCCTGTAAGAATATCTCCTTTTTAGTTTTCACTCTAGGAAAGAAAACAGCATCTAAATAAACATCCATTAAATTATGAAAATCCTTGTCATTTCTACTTGCTACCGGATAGATGGTTTTGTCTGAAAATGTCATTGCATTTAAAAAAGTCTGTAAGGAACTTTTTAATAAATCCATAAAAGGTTCTCTTGTTTTAAATTTTCTTGAACCATTTAAAACAGAATGCTCTAATATATGGGCCACCCCTGTTGAATTATTAGGTGGTGTTCTAAAACCTATACCAAAAACCTTGTTATTATCATCATTTTCCATTGCCATTAACCTTGCACCGGATTGTTCATGTTCAAATATTTTAATATTGGAATCTACATCTTTAATATATTCTTCTTTAATTAATTTAAAACCATGTGTCATTTCATTCTCCTTAATATCTATTTTTTTTAATATTTTTAATACTCTTTATTTTTTTACTATATTTAAATCTTTCAAGTTCACAACTATTATAATTCTTTAATACTTGATAAATATTTCCTGGAACAATAACTGTTTCACCGCTGTCAAACTTTATAATATAATTAGCTGAAAATCTTGAATTTGTTTTAATGCTTTCATAATTACCTTTTATTACAAGGGTATTTCCCTTTAAAATATCTAAAACCAATATAATAAAGTAAAGAAGGCATATTAAATTCAATAAAAACAATATAATAAGTAAAAGCACATTAATACTCTTACCCATACTCTTTATTAAATAAATAGTCATGACAAAAATAAAAATAAAAAGCAAGCCTACTACTAGGGAAGAAAATACTATTTTCTCATATCCTATGTTAATATCTTTAGCAAATTTACCATTGCTTATATCTATATTGTTTTCATTTATATATTTATGTAAATATTTTAATGCTTCTTCGTCAGAAATATTTAAATTATCCCTAATATAATTTTTTGCAAAATTAAAATCTCTATTTTCTATAAAAGCATTGAGTTTTTTTAAGTTTAAATCATTTTTTTTCATAATTACCTCTTTTACCCATTAAAATATATTATATCATTTTAAAATTTTTAATATATAAAATATTAGACCAAAAAATAGATATTGATTTAAAAATTATATAAAAAAACTGTAACAAAGTTAAAAAATTGGCTTTATTACGGTTTTTTTATTTTTTATAAAATATTAACTATTTACTATTAAACTATTATAAAAAGCTAATTTCCTTTTATTTATTTACATTCTATGGTATACTAACAACTTGTAAAAGATTTGGGGGAATTTATGAACAAAAAAATTACGGCGTTATTATTAGCATCTGCTATTTTCTTTACGCCTGTTGTTTCTAGTGCAGAAAATAGTGAAGAAAGTTTTGCTAGTAATACGGAAAATATTGAACAAAATATAGAAAAATCAGAATATACAGCTGAACAATTTATAAATATACTTGGAAAAGAAGCTCGTAGAATTGGTCAAGAAAAAAACATATATGCTTCTGTTATGATTGCTCAAGCTTGTTTAGAATCTGGTTTTGGTAAAAGTGGACTATCACAAGATCCAAATAATAATCTATTTGGTATAAAGGGCGATTATAAGGGCAATTCTTCAGATTTCCAAACATGGGAAGACTATGGCGGAAGAGTAGATATGGTTGATACTTTTAGGATTTATCCTTCTTTTAAAGAATCAATGGAAGATTATGCCGACTTATTACTTAAAGGGTCTGAATTTGATGAGAATTACTATTCAGGTGCTTGGAAGTCAAATGCTTCTAGCTACCAAGAAGCAACAGCTGCTTTAACCGGAAAATATGCAACAGATAGTCAATATGCTGATAAGCTTAATAAAATAATTGAAGATTATAACTTAGCTGTTTTCGATTATCCTATTGCTTATACAGTTGAGGAAAAAAACAAGGAAAACTTAGTTTCAATAAGTAAGGCTACAGGTATTTCCTTAGAGGAATTAAAGGAACTTAACTCAGAAATAAAAGACGAAAATAAGTTTCTAAGAAAAGACAAAACAATAATTTTAAGAACTGAATACTATAAAGAAAATTTTAATGTACCTGTATCTACTGAATTTAATATTTTAAACGACTATAATAAAAATACTACTGCAAATAAATTCAAGGGATTGGATTTTGAATTACCCTATAACACATATATCTATTCTGCAAATAGGGGAGAAGTAGTTGAAGTATCTGAAGATAGTGTTAATGGAAAATTTATTGTAATACAACATGAAGATGGATTATTTTCCCACTACTCTAATTTAGATAATATATACATGACTGTAGGAGATAAGGTAACAGAAACAGATATTATAGGAAATATAAAGGGAGATAAGGAGTCTAACAAAGCCCTATTGAATTTTTCAATTGCTGCCTCTGTAGGTTCAAACTTTGTAAATCCTAAATTATTCCTAGATATTTAAACCATTGTTGAAAAACCAACAATGGTTTTTTTATATGGAAAATATAAAAAACTTCCTGTTAGAAAAATATATGAATAGTATTAATTCAATAATATAAATCTAATATTTGAAAAATTCAATCGGTATCCATTATATTAATCTACGCTCTAAACAAAAATTATATATACCTTCATCTGCCACATGTCCTATAACCTCATCGGCAATTGATTTTAATTCATTAGAAGCATTATCCATAGCTACGCCCCATCCTACAGCCTTCAACATTTCAATATCGTTGTTGCCATCACCAAATGCTAATGCTTCAGATTTATTTAAACCATAATATTTTAGAATTTTTTCAATTCCTTTACCTTTTCCACTACTAGAAGGAATAATATCAATAGCACGATCCCACCATGCTGCAATCTTTGAATATCTTGTATTTTTCATTATTTGAGAATAATCCTCTTTTCGAGAACTTAACATTAATTGGAATACTTCATCATGGTTTATAATTTTATCAAATTCATCAGCAACAATAACCTCTTGGTTTGCAAAAGAAAAATATTCAACTAAGTCCTTATCCTTACCATTAGCAATTATTTTATTACTTGTGGCAACTGCAACTGGACGATTCAATTCGTTGGAATTTTCAATTATCCTATAAACATCACTAGTTGGAATAGGATTCTTATAAATAGTATCTTCTTCACTAAAGCAATAAGAACCATTAAAGGTCAAAAAAGCATCAAATTCAACTTTTTCAAAGTGAGGCAATGCAATTGGACTTCTTCCTGTAGCAATACAAATAATAATATTTTGCTTTTTTAATTGTTTAAGTGTTTCTAACATCCTATCTGTAATCTTTTTTTTATTCATATCTATTAATGTTCCATCAATATCAAAAAAAATAATTTTTATATTATCCATACTTTCTCCTTCTTCTATGTCCTTCATATAATAAAAAAATTTTAACTTAAATTTACACCAACTATTTAAGTTTCCCTTATTATTTTATGGGAAATAACTTATCTAATGTAACTAGAACTCCATCCTCATTATTTTATGGGCAAATAAAATCTGCAACCTCTTTCACCTCACTAGGTGCATTATCCATAGCATAACTTCTTCCACAATATTCCAGCATCTCAATATCATTTCCTCCGTCACCAAAAGCAACACATTGCTCAGGAGTAATACCCCAACGCTTAACTATTTTTTTAAACCCGATGCCTTATGACAACCTGGAATAATCAAATCAATTGAGCCATGGCCACTAGTTGTGGGAGCCAGCAATCCATTTAATTCATCGCGAAATAGTTCATAATAATACATTGTTTTTTCTACTGGAACCGTTGGAGCAAACTTCAAAATTTGATCATTAACCTGTGTAAAATCATCTACCCATTTTAATCTATGATAATAAATATTTGTTAATTTAAAAAATTCATCACTTACCCTTCCTCGCTGACAATAGGCACTCTTTAGTCCACACATGACATTTTTTATTTCAGGATGTTTTTTACATAGCTCAATAGTCAACATAATGGCTTCTTTAGAAATATTGGCAGAAAAAATAAGCTCCTCTTTATTCTTTACTAAGGCACCATTTTCTGCAATAAAGCTAAATTCATTATGGTCATCAGGAAAATGAGAACGTAATTGGTAATACTGATTTCCACTGGCAACTACAAATTGACATTCCGCCTCTTTCATTCTAGATAAAATAGCCTTGAATCTTGGTATGTTGTAAGTATAATCACTTCGTACAAAAGTTCCATCCATATCTACCGCAACTAACTTAATATTATGAGGATTGGTGTTCATTATATTCTCTCCATTCTACATCGTATTTTTTAGGAGGCTTTTTAGAAAACCTTTCCTAATAGTATTTAATTAATCATAACATATACGTACAACTTTTACATCTATCTTTACTTTTTCTTTTATCTTGTATTTTATATTAAATAAATATTTACTAGTAAGTAGTAGTTTGTAATAAGATGATTTTGGACATATTTTCCTATTTCTGTTAGCTTTCCTAGCTTCAAACTTTATAAAGCCTAAATTATTCCTAGATATTTAAACCATTGTTGAAAAAATGGTTCTTTGTCAAATGGTGTTGGTATACAATAAAATAACAAACTACTTTTATATCAGGCAGCTATATAGCTGCCTGATAATTCTTTATTGGCTTCATTAAATTTTTAATTATAAAAACTCTATTTCTAAAATTATAAAATGACCTATATCCAAAAGCTATTCTTTTTATACTTTTAATAAGATTATTAGTACCTTCCAAGGGGCCATTTGTAATGTTCGTACTTAATGTGTTTTCCACATATTCAAAATATTCTAACAAAGTGTTTATAGCTACTTTCATTTGCTCACTTACTGTATCCTTAAATAAAGTTAAATGTTCCCTTAATCCTTTAGAATTTTCACATCTAATATCAGATAAAAGAATTTGATAAACCTCATATGTTTTCTTTAAATTATCATCAATAGCTATAGTTTCATTTACTACATCAGATGTGCTTTTCCACTTACTAAAATGTGTCCATTTACTAAAGTGGATTATATCAAGTTTAGAAGAATCCTTTTGAATTAGCTTCCAATATCTTTTTAATCTTTTATATTCAATAGAGGAAGTACTAAAGTTTTTCATTATTTCAATCCTTGTTTTTAACAAAGCTCTGCCAATAAGATTTACAATATGAAACTTATCTAAAACTATTTGAGCATTAGGAAAAACATCCTTAATTAATGACATATAAGGTTTATATATATATATATACAAATATATTTAACATTTGCTCTTGCTTTATAGGTAAACTTTCTAAAATATTTAGTTAAATAAGGAAGAGTACGATTTTCAACAATATCTATAATATTAAAATTCTTCCTATCACCATTACAAAAGATAAAGCTCATATTGCCCTTAGCATCTTTAGTGGATTTGAATTCATCAAAACACAAAGTTTCAGGCAGATATGACTTGTTAACTCTAAAAGCCTTATAATTAGCCTCTAAAGAACGACTAACAGTATTAGAAGATACGTAATCTAACCTAGCAATATCCTTTTGACTTATTTTCATAGTTAGATTTTCAGTTATATGTAATTTTACCCTATTTGAAATAAAACAATTTTTCTCTACAATATTGGTTTTTGCTGTAAAAGTATGAGAGCATTCTTTACAAAAAAATCTTTGTTTTCTTAATTTTAAAATAGTAGGATCTCCATTTAGTGGAAGAAGTTTAATATTTGATATTTTATTTCCGTGCTTAATAATTGCATTCTTGTCCATATTCCCACAAATTGGACAAGCATTAGGAGTATAAGAAAGTTTAGCGTCTATAACTTTATATGTTACATTGTTCTTTCTCATGTTATTGCTGAATTTAATAAATTTAATATTCTTATCTTTTATTCCTAAGAAATCTAAGATATAATTACTTGTAGACATAATGACCTCCGATTGGTATTTTGTAGTGAATTTATTGTATCGGAAAAATGGTTGTTATGTCTCTTTTTTTATAAAAAAATGGTGCTGGAGAAGATTTTCATTTTTCTTCACCAACACCATAAATTATAGAACCGAAAAAATCAGCAATGGTTTTTTTATATGGTATAATATAAAAAATTGAAAGGAATAAACATGAGACTATTTATTGCAATTAATTTTAACAAAGAAACAAAAGAAAAAATCCTTAAAGTTCAAAAGGACTTAATAGGTTTATACTCTAAGGGCAATCCGACAAAAATAGAAAATATCCATTTAACCTTAATTTTTTTAGGGGAAATAGAAAAGAAAAAACTTCCTCCTATAAAAAATATAATGGATGGTATTAAATTTAGTAACTTAAATCTGGTCTTTGATAAAATCGGAAAATTCAATCGTAGAAATGGTGATATTTACTGGCTTGGTATAGAAGAAAACAAAAAGCTTTTAGATATACAAAATAAGCTCTATAAGGATTTATTAAAAGAAAATTTTATCCTAGATAAAAAACCTTTTTCACCTCATATTACACTAGCAAGAAAAGTTGTTATGCCTTCTAATGAAAAACAAATACTAAGTTCAAAATTCTCTACAAATATAAATCATCTTAGTTTAATGGAGTCTCAAATAATAGATAGAAAAGTAAGTTATAAAGAAATATATAGAAATAATAATTAAAGGTGGATTATGAAAATAAATATTCCAGGTTATAAAAAATTAAATATAGATAAAATAATATTCGATTACAATGGTACTTTAGCAGTTAAGGGAAAAATAGATAGTTCTACAAAATCTAAATTAATAGAACTTTCAAAAAATTATGAACTTTATATATTAACTTCCGACACCTATAAAACAGTGGAGAAAATTTGCGAAAATCTGCCGGTAAAAGTACATACTTTTAATGGCGATAATGCTTCAATTTCTAAAAGGGACATAGTCCTAGAATTAAATCCCGATACTTGTGCTTGTATTGGCAATGGAAGAAATGATATGGAAATGCTAAAAATCGCTGCCCTTTCCGTTGGAATAATAGGACAGGAGGGGGCCTATGGAAAAATAGTAAATATTTCAGATATTTGTGTAACCTCAATACTCGATTCCATGGACTTATTTATATATACAGACAGATTAATTGCCGATTTAAGAGGGTAAAAATAAACGCCCATTCTTTCTAAGAGTAAAATAAATATATTTATTGTCACAAATTTAAATATTGATTTATGTGATAGATTGTAAAATTAAATGCAACAATTGAATAAAAAATTTATAACAAATTCTTTTTCGAGTAAAATGTTAATTACAACAAAAACAATCACGAAAGGAACCTGTTATAAGTCATAAATATCTTACCATAGATGAAAGAAGCAAAATAGAAATTCTTAAAAAAGAGTACTACTCCGATAGAAAAATAGCTAAAATATTAGTGTTTAATAACTAAACAATTAGTAGAAAAATAAATAGATGCAACGGAGAGTATTCAGCTAAAAAGGCTCAAGAAGACTATGAATTAAAATCCAAAAACAAAGATCGAAAGCTAAAATATACACAAACTTTAGGAAATATCATCCGAGATAGATTAAATAAATCATGGTCTCCGGAGCAAATTGCTTATAGAAATTTACAAGGAATACTGTCTTTTAAAACCATCTATAATTGGATATATTCAAACATTCTATCTGTTAAATTAAAAGTATTACGTAGAAAAGGGCACAGCAGGAACCCAAAAGAAAATAGAGGGAAATTTAATGTTGGTAAATCAATTTCTCAACTACCTAAACATGTAAAAGAACGAATAGAATTTGGTCATTGGGAATTGACACAATAGTATCTTCTAGAGTTAAAAGTAAAGGTTATTTCGCAGACCCATATAGTGCTTGGTAGAGAGGTACTAATAAAAACAGCAATGGATTATAAAGGGAATATTATCCTAAGAGAACAGATTTATAAAAAGTAGAAGATGAATAGCTGAATGAAGTATTGCTTGAATTAAATTCTAGACCAAGGAGATGCCTAGAATTTAAGACACCTTTCGAAGCGTTTTTATACGAATTAAATAATTCGAAGTAGTGTTGTAATTATTATTGCAATTCAACATAAATAATAATTCTATACGTATTTTAAAACTAGCAATATGTAAAAAACAGAACTTTTTTAATTGTTAAAAGTTCTAAAAACAATTTTTTATACCTACTATAATGGTACACATATCCTCTTAGACTAAATATATCTGGTAAATTTTTTATTTTACATCATTTATTGCCGTAATTAAGTGATATCTCATAGCCATCTCAGCTCCTTCACCATCTCTATCTTTTAAAAAATTAACTATTGATGTATGATTGTTAAAAGCGTTGTTTTGCATTTTCACCTTCAAATTTTTTTGATTTTTGGCTATCAAGTAGTATGACCATTCCCACACCTTATTTTCATACATTGTTTTTATCAATACATTATTGTGCGTTGCTAAAGTCAATTTTTTATGAAATAAATAATCCAATTCTAAAAAACTTTTATCTTGCTCTATCAAAATCTTTATTTCATTTTGTATATTTTCTATTTCTTCTATTTCTTTATCTGTTGCTCTCTCTGCCACAAGCGACATAGCAGGAACTTCAAATAGAATCCTCATTTCATACCAATCTTTCAATAAAATTCTCTGAATGTCTTCTACTTTTAAATTTTTGGTATCAAGTCCAAACCCAAAATCCTTAGATACAAAAGTTCCTACTCCTCTTTTTATCTCTAATATTCCTTTAGATTCTAAATCTTTTATTCCTTCTCTTAAAGCTGTACGACTAACTTTTAATTTATTTGCTAATTCTTTTTCTACTGGTAATTTATCCCCAGGTTGATATATTTCATGTATAAATATATCATTTTTTATTATAGAAGACACCACCTCCCCTAGTGATTTATCCTTTTTGTCAATCATAAAATATTATTCCTCCTAATTTTATTATATGTATATTGTACAATATAAAAAGTCAATCAATAGATATTATACCTACTGATTGACTTTAAGTACATAGAATATTTAAACTATTTTCTATAACTTGTCTCTGTGGCTATCATTAAGTTTGTAAGAACTAAATTTATCGGTGTATCAATATTTATTGAATTACCGTAATCAACAATCGCTCCATTTATAGCTCTTATTTCTGTTAAATTTCTTTTTTCTACATCTTGTAACATTGAACATTTATTTGTACTAGTTGTTATAGTTACATCAACAACATGGTCATATAAAGAATTATAATCTAGGTCTATACCTTTTTTCTTAGCAACTTTCATCAGTTCCTCAACTGCCATTTTTTGAATTATAGAAGCCGATTCAATGGAATGTGTTTCTCCGTTGCTAATTCGGCATAATGCTCCTATTGCATTAATACCTACATTAACTGCTAATTTCGTCCAAACCAAACTATTAACATCATTTACTATATTTACAGTAAAACCACCACTTCTAAGTATTTCTGCAATATTTTTAATTCTTTCACTACTTCCACCTTTATATTCACCTATTGAAATTTCTCCAGTTTCACTTCCTCTAGTACATCCAGGTGCATACTGTGTAGCACCAAATGTTGTTGTTCCTATTACTGTATGTTTTTCCCCTAATATATTGGATATAGTTTCATAATTCCCAATACCATTTTGTAATGTTAACACTATAGTTTCTGGTCCTATTATTTTCAAACAATCATAAGCAGCAGTTATATTATCATATGATTTTACAGCAAATATTATTAAATCAGGATTTTCTACATCTATAATATTATTAGTTATATCAATCTCAAAAACTTTTTCCGAATCCCCTCTAGTTACTTTTAAACCATCTTTATGTATTGCTTCAACTATCTCGTTTCTAATTTCTACTAATGTAACATCCATTCCATGTTCATATAAGATAGAGCCAAACAAAGTACCAACTGATCCAGCTCCCACTACTACTATTTTCATAATTTTAGCTCCTTATTCATCACTAATTTTAACTACTAAATTGCAAATACTAGCATCTCCTCCTACTATTCTTAGAGGAGTACAGCAAGCACTTATCAATTTCTTATCTATTATTGGAGCCATATTAATATCTTCATATATTAAAATGGTATCATTTTTTAATTTCGGATTTAAAAATGCTTTATGGGTTTTAAATCCGTTTTCTTTTCCATTGCTTATATTTTCTATACTTAAAGTATCAATTGCCACAGCTTTTACATTAGGCAAATTTTCTCTAATATAAATTGCAAGCTCTGGACTTATGGCTGGAAAATTTGTAGCATAACTCATAAAATCATCAGCTCTTTTTAAATATGAATGAGTATTGAATATCAATAAGTCAGCTTTATAAATTTCTTCACCATATGACTCTAATTGCTCCACGGTTACTAAATCATTAGGTTTACTTGCAGGCACATCTATAATTAAAGGATAATCATAGAAAAATTTTTCTATAGGAATTTTATCGATTCCAGGCGCGTCCCCACCCATATAATGCCAAGGAGCATCTACATGAGTTCCTGCGTGTAGATATATAGATAATACACTTCCATTCCAGTCATCATTTTTTAATATATCTTCTCTTAACTCAATTTTAACTTCTGGTAATCCAGGATAAACTTTCATATCTTCACTGATAGGATATCCTAATTCAACATACTTAGTATTCATAATTCCCTCCTTGTTAAATAGATATTCAAAATAGAGATAGTATTTTATTATTTTAGAGATAGTATTACTGTAGTTATAATTTTATCTTTATTTTTGTTAAATGTCAATATTATATTAATATTCCTCTATATTTCAAGATTTATTTCTTGACAACAAGTGTGTGTAGTTATATACTAATGATGAAAGATAATATTACTGTAGTTATTTTTCTTAATTAGATAGTATTTCTTTAATTATTAAAATTTGGAGGATATTAAAATGACAAAGAAAAAATTTACAATTGCCGACTTTCAAAAATATAAAAATGAAGGAAAAAAATTTTCATATGTTACAGCATATGACTATACAACTGCTAGTATCGTTGATGAAAGCGATTGCGAGGTTATTTTAGTTGGAGATTCTTTAGCTATGATAATGCTTGGAAGAGATACAACTGTAGGAGTAACTCTAGATGATATGATTCACCATATTAAGCCTGTAGTTCTTGGTGCCCCTAATACATTTGTAGTTGGAGATATGCCTTTTGGTTCTTATAATGCTAGTATTGAACAAGCCATTAATAGTTGCAGCAGAATACTTATGGAGACTAATTGTGACTGTATTAAATTAGAGGGAGGGGTAGATTATGCACCCACTATTAATGCTCTTGTTAAAGCCGGAATCCCTGTAATGGGTCATATTGGTCTAACTCCTCAAACTGCAACATCTTTGGGTGGATTTAAAGTACAAGGAGGTACTCCCGAATCTGCACGTCAACTTATTGAGGATGCTAAAGCTATCGAAGAAGCAGGAGCCTTTTCAATAGTATTAGAATGTGTTCCTACTGTTGTTGGAAAAGCACTAGCTGAAGAAATAAAAATTCCAATTCTTGGAATAGGTGCTGGTAAGTATGTAGATTGTCAAGTTTTAGTGACACAAGATTTATTAAATATGTATGGTGATTTTAAACCTAAATTTGTTAAACATTTTGCTAATATAAGACAAGAAATGGTAAATGGATTGAATAAATTTCATGAAGAAACTGTTAATGGAACCTTCCCTTCTGAAGAATATTCTTTTAATAAAGAGGTAAAAATATCTAAATTATAATAATCTTTTACAGGATGGTATTAATGCATGGAAAATATTAAAAAACTTTCAGATTTTTTAAACAAAAACCTTACAATTTTTATACTATTTGTAACAGGCTTAGCTTTAGCTATTCCAAATATATTTATTCCTATTGCTAATGTTAAAATAGCTAATCTATCCATTCCCAGTTTGCTTTTAGCTATTATAATGTTTGGGACTGGAATAACTTTAATACCTAAAGATATAATTATAATGTTAAAAAAACCTAAATATATTACAATAGGTGTTATTGCAAAATATACTTTTATGATTTTTGGTGCTTTTTTAATAGCCAAATTTTTAAAATTGAATAATAATTTAGCCTTTGGCTTAATTTTATTGGGTTCTATGCCTCCTGGAACAGCTGCAAGTGTTATTACCTTCTTAGGTGGAGGAGATATTACTTTCTCTGTAGCTATAATTATTTTTTCAACTTTTTTAGCACCAATTGTTACCCCTTTTTTAACTTTTGTTTTTGGAGGACAATGGATTGAATTTAATTTCATATCTATGTTTATCAATATTATTATAATTGTGTTGTTACCTATACTTTTAGGAATGTTCGTTAAACATATTTTTAAAGATAAAGCTAATACTTTCCAGAAACTTATAGGATTAATTTCTATAATTTCATTGCTTTTAATAGTTTCTGTGAGCACTGCACCAAATAGAGATACTATTTTAAGTACAAATTCTATAATTGTCATAATAGCTGTAGCTCTCAACTTTGTTTTTGCAGCTTTAGGAAATGGAATTTTAGCTAAATTGTTAAAATTAGATCAAAAAAAAGCAGTATCATTAATTATTACATCTTGTGAACAGAACTCAGCATTATCAGTTGGAATAGCTTCTACTCTTACAACTTTACACTCTTCGGTAGCAATTCCTTCCATAATAGCGGTTTCGTTAAATTTAGCCTTAACTACGATTTTAGCTAATATTTTTCAACGAAAAGTACGAAGAAATAAAATGTAAGATACTCAATTTAACTGATTTAATTTAAGGGGATAGTATTATGAAAGACACTAATTTATTTTTATCAAATTGTAGTATTGGAGAAAATATTTATGATTCTATTTTGGATATAGTTTCAATGTACACATCTATTATAAATAAAAGTATTATTGTAATAGGTGGAAAAACTGCTATTAGCATTTTTAAAGAAAGAATCCCCCAAAATTTAAATTCATATATCATTGATTTTATCATTTATGGAGAAGATTCTACATATCAAAATATAAATCATTTAACAAGTAACGAATTAATTAAAAATAGCAGTATAATATTTGGTGTAGGAGGTGGTAGAGCTATTGACACAGCAAAAGTAGTAGCTGATAAATTGAGTAAACCATTTTTCAGTTTTCCTACATTAGCTTCTAACTGTGCTGGAAGCACCAGCCTTTCTGTTATTTATGAAAATAGCGGAGTATTTAAAGAATATTATAATTTAAAAACTTGTCCCCTACACGTTTTTATAAATACCAAAATAATAGCTGAATCACCTTACCAATTATTTTGGGCAGGAATAGGAGATGCATTATCAAAAGAATACGAAGTTGAGTTTGCAAGTAGAAATAAAGTTTTAAATAATAAGGCTTTATTAGGAGTAACTCTTAGTTCATCCATAAGTAAGCCATTGTTTGAATATGGTAAATCTGCATTAGATGATTGCATGAATAATAAGGTAAGTTATGAATTAGAACAAGTTGTCTTCGATATAATTATGACTACTGGTTATGTTTCTAATTTAACAATTGATAATGATTTTTATTATAATAGTAGCTTAGCTCATGCATTTTATTATGGAGTAACCATCATTCCTGAGGCTAGCAAACATTTACACGGTGAAATTGTAGCTTTAGGAGTTTTATATCTTTTGGCATATGATAAAAAATCTAAAATTTTTTATAAAACTTTAGATTTTTATAAAAAACTTAAACTACCGATTCTATTAGAAGACATTGATGTAAAATATTCAAATTTGGAGAAAATTGTGCAAAAAGCATCTACAGTTTTAGAATGGTCTTGTAGTCCTTTCAACATCTCTCAAGAGAAATTTATAAAAACTATATTAGAAGTTGAAAGTTTTATTAAGGATAGGTAAATATAATCTATCTAAAAATAATATTTCCCTTAGAACCGCTAAAATAGCTTAAAACCACACTTTTTATAGTAAATTCATTTATTTCATAAAGTGTGGTTTTTTTATAATTTTATTATTTAATTTTTAGTTTTTTTATTTTATTAAACTAATTTTCAACTTTTACTATTTTATATATCTGTGATTTTCTATTTGTTCTCAACTATCTTTATACCTATCTAGTATCTTTTTTATATAAAATATCTAATTTTACAATAAACAGATAAATAAAAATATCTAAAATAAATATAATTATAGAGTCTAGGTCTTTAAATTAAATATGTTAATAGTCTTCTTTTTAATTTTACCTTAACTTATACTCCTAAAGTTTACTCAAATTCGATTGTACTCATTACACTTTTAATAGGAACATGCCTTTTAATATACATAATTTATTTTTTCTTTAGAACATGGGGAGGAGTTATTTTTGACCCTAACTATTCAACACAAGTATTATATGGATTTAAATTTTTATTAATACGCTCTTTTGTAGATATTATATCAACAATTTGGATATATTATATATTAAAAAGTTTAAGCTATATTCTAGAAAAAATTGAAAAATAAGTATCCTTATTAAAAAATCACTTACAAATATGTAAGTGATTTTTTTTAATAATTTATAAACTAGATTTAAGAAATAATTTTTTTACCGACTCAATTCCTTCCATTATTTCCTTCCTTGAAAAGTTCTTTTTATCTAATTCTTCATCTGACAATTCATTAAGCTTGTAATAAAACAATAATGCAAGAAGAGGAGTTTCCGATTGTTCTTCTTTTTCCATATTCTTAAGGACAGAAAATAGTAAATTTTCCGCTTTATTAATATCACCGGTTTCTACTAATTTAAATACTTTCTTATAATATTCACTATAGGAAATCTGTAATTCCATATCCCTTATGGATTCAGATGTAAGTTTTTTCCCTGTAAATAGTACTGCCAATGTATTTATAACTGTATTTATCTGTCTTAATAGCCAATCTTCTTGGTAATGCATTTTAACCTTCTCCTCTAATTATTCTATATAATAATTATTTACACCCAATTAAAACTGTAGATTCTTACCATATATTTATTCCCAATTATCTAGGTCACTTCATATTATAAGTGATTTTTTATAGTGGTTTAGATTTCGGTTTACCACCGGCTCTAGGGTATTTCTTATTTGTGTTTTTTATCTTCTTAATTATTATTAATGTTCTTTCAGAGTCCTCGTAATCCAGATTGTAATCAATAATTTTTTCTAATTTTCCACCTAGGGTTTCAATAGCCTTTTTTGCTTCTGCATATTCTTCATGGCCTGATGGGCCTTTCATAGATATAAAATATCCACCGACTTTTACAAAGGGTAGGCAATATTCTACTAGGGTATTAAGTCTGGAAACAGCTCTTGAAATAGCATAGTCATATTTTTCCCTGTATTTTGCATTCCTTCCCATTTCTTCCGCTCTACCATGAATTGCTTCTATTTTTTCTAGTTTTAATTCTCCTATAACCTTATTTAAGAATTTAATTCTCTTATTTAATGAATCCATTAAAACAATATTAAGGTCCTTACGGACAAATTTAATTGGTAGTCCCGGCAGTCCTGCTCCTGTTCCTATATCTATTAAGGAAGAATTTTCCCTTATATCAACATATTTTAAGGGAAGAATGGAATCTAAAAAATGTTTGTAGTTTACTTCTACTTCTTCTGTTATAGAGGTTAAGTTTAAAACCTTGTTGGTCTCTACTAATAAGTCCCTATATTTTTCGAAATTATCCAATTGGTTTTCATCTATTTTAAATTCATTTTTTACAAATAATTCTTCTAATTTACTCATTGTTCTTCCTTTTTCTAGTTTCTAAATATATTAATATAACATTTATATCCGCCGGACTAACACCGCTAATTCTACTAGCTTGACCTAGGGAATCTGGCTTAATTTGGTTTAGTTTTTGCATGGCTTCATTAGAAAGTCCCTTAACTTCTGAATAGTCTTTTATAAAGTCTATTTTCTTTCTTTCTAATTTTTTAAATTGTTCTATTTGATGTTTTTGTTTAGCAATATAACCTTCGTATTTAATATGGGTTTCTACCTGCATTCTAACTTCCCTTAAAAGTTCCGGTCTTTTTTCATCAAAAACAATTAAGCTTTCATAGGTTAGTTCCGGTCTTTTTATTAAATCATATAGGGTATGGGAGGCCTTCATTGGTCCGGAACCAAGCTCTATTAGTTTTTTATTATTTTCTTCAGTAGGGTTTACCCGTATTTTTTTTAGCCTATCTAATTCTGTGTAGATACTTTCTTTTTTCCTTCTTGTTTTTTCCATTCTTTCTTCTGTAACAAGACCTATTTCATAGCCCTTTTCAGTAAGTCTTAAGTCGGCATTATCCTGTCTTAAGGTAAGTCTATATTCAGCACGGGAAGTCATCATCCTGTATGGTTCATTAGTTCCCTTAGTAACTAAATCGTCAATTAAAACACCAATGTAGGCATCGGACCTGTCTAGAATAAAAGGCTCTCTTCCCTTTATTTTCATTGTAGCATTAATTCCTGCTACTAAACCTTGGCCTGCTGCTTCTTCATAACCGGACGAACCATTTATTTGACCGGCAAAATAAAGTCCATTAATTTCATTGTGCTCCAATGTTCTTTTTAATATTGTTGGGTCTATACAATCATATTCTATTCCATAGGCTGAACGCATAAATTTAACATTTTCAAAGCCTATTATAGTCTTGTACATTTGCTTTTGTATTTCTTCAGGTAGGGTTGAACTTACTCCTTGAATATACATTTCCTTAGTGTCTACACCTTCAGGTTCCACAAATACCTGATGTTCATCCCTTTCATTAAATCTTACAACCTTATCTTCAATAGACGGGCAATACCTTGGTCCAACACCTTTTACTATTCCGGCATACATTGGACTTCTTTCTAAATTAGCCTCTATTATTTTTTTAGTTTCTAAGGTTGTATAGGTTAAATAACAAAGTTCTTGTTCAATATCAAATTTTTTACCGAAGTTCATAAATGAAAAAGGTACTATTTCATCATCACCCTTTTGCTCTTCCATTACAGTGTAGTCTAAACTGTCCCTATGGACCCTTGCCGGTGTACCTGTTTTAAATCTTCTTAACTCTATTCCTAAATCCTCTAGGGATTTAGATAGGTGGGTTGCTGCCTTTAAACCATGGGGACCGGATTCATATTGTAATTCTCCCATAAGAATTAATCCTTTTAAATAGGTTCCCGTTGCAACTATAACGGCTTTTGTTTCGTAAATAGCACCGGACATGGTCTCTATACTTGTAACTTGATTATTTTCTACATTTATTTTTGTAACTTCAGCTTCAACTAAATCTAAATTCTCTTGATTTTCAATAACCTTTTTCATTTCCATATGGTACTTAGGCTTGTCTGCCTGTACCCTTAAAGAATGAACAGCCGGACCTTTTGATGTATTTAACATTCTGGACTGAATAAAGGACTTGTCTATAATTAGGGCCATTTCACCGCCTAGTGCGTCAACTTCCCTTACTAAATGACCTTTTCCTGTTCCTCCTATATTAGGGTTACAAGGCAAGTCAGCAATTGAATCTAAGCTCATTGTTAAAATTACGGTTTTTAATCCCATTCTACTTGTTGCCAAAGCCGCCTCACAACCTGCATGACCGGCACCTATAACAACTACGTCAACAGGTTCTTCTCTATATTTAATAACTTCCATATTTCTCCTTATTTTCCAATACAAAAATCTTTAAATATTTTATCAAGTACATCATCTTCTATAGTTTCTCCTGTTATTTCTCCTAATATTTCCCAAGAATCCCTTAAATCCACTTCTACACAGTCAATAGGAATATTTAATTTCATATCATTTAAAGATGACTCTAAATGATTAATAGCCCTTCCTAAAATATCTTGGTGTCTAATATTAGTTACTAGGGTTTCGTTACTTGATATTATTTCTCCTTGTAAAAACATTTTTGAAATTGTTTCTTCTAATTTGTCTATACCCTTATTATTTTTAATGGAAATTCTAATAACAGGTATGTTTTCATCTATATTTAAACTGTCAATATCCAGTTTACTTTCTAAATCATCTTTATTTAAAAGGACTATAGCCTTTCTTCCCTTTAATAAATCAAGTACAATTTTATCCTCTTCATCTAGTTCTTTAGACAAATCAAAAATTGCAATAATTAAATCTGCACTTTGTGCAAAGTCCAAAGATCTGTCTACTCCAATTTTTTCAACAATATCGTCAGTATCTCTAATTCCTGCAGTATCGCTTATTTTTAAAGCAACACCATCTATATCTATATATTCTTCAATAATATCCCTAGTAGTACCAGGTATATCTGTAACAATTGCCTTGTTTACCTTTGCTAAATTATTTAAAAGAGAGGACTTACCAACATTTGGTTTGCCAATAATAGTTGTATTTATACCGTCTCTTATAATCTTACCTCTATTAGATGAATTATATAATTTTTTAAGACCTTCTAATATTTCCTCCCCTTCCTTAATTATTACAGAATTATCTAATTCCTCTTGACCATCTTCTGTAAAATTAATTGAGTATTCAACATGGGCAAGTAAATTTAAAAGTCCATCCCTATATTTTTTAATATCCTTTTTTAAAGAGCCTTCTAATTGGTTAATAGAAGCCTCATAAGCCTTGTCTGTTTTTGCCTTAATCATGTCGATAACGGCTTCTGCTTGACTTAGGTCAAGTCTTCCATTTAAAAAGGCACGTTTTGTAAATTCACCTTTTTCAGCAATTTTAGCTCCATTTTTCAAGGTTAAATCCAAAACTTTTTTAACGGAAATAATACCACCATGGGTATAGATTTCTACAATATCCTCTCTAGTGTAGGTGTTAGGTCCCTTCATAAAGGCAATTAACACCTCATCTATTAATTTATCGTCATCATAAATGTGGCCATATCTTAAAGTTCTATTTTCTAAATTTTTATCGTCTATTTCTTTTATTGGCTTGAAAATTTTCTTACCTATTTCAAAACTGGTTAAACCGCTCATTCTTACAATTCCTATTCCTGCTTCACCTGTAGCAGTCGATATTGCAGCTATGGTATGTTCCATAATAACCCTCCTAATATTCTTTATAATTATAACATACCTTAATGCTAATATATTTAAGCATTTATACTACATTCTAAAAGAAATAAAGCCTGCAAATGCAGACTTTATTTTTTCTTTCTCTTAATTTTTATTATTACTCTTCTATAAGGCTCATCACCTTCACTAACAGTATATACCCCTGAAACATTTTGTAAAGCGGAATGTATTATTCTTCTTTCATATGGATTCATTGGTTCTAATTTCATATTTCTGTTATACTTCTTAGCCTTATTAGCCATTTTTACTGCCAGTGACTCTAAAGATCTAATTCTTTTTTCCCTGTAATTATTAGAATCTACAGATATTCTCATATATTCCTTGGAATTTCTATTAGCTACTAAATTAACCAAATACTGAATAGCATCTAGGGTTTCCCCTCTTTTTCCAATAACAATTCCAATATCTCCATCATTTTCAGGAACAATATTAAATCTTGTAAAGTTTTCATCATTAAATGTTTCAATATTAGCCTTAATGCCCATTTTTGAAACAATATCATTTAAAAATTCCTTAGTTTTAACTTTAATTTCCTCTTTAGTTAAACTATCTATTTCTAAATCCTTTTGGATAGAATCTTCTTTTTTTCTTTCTTTCCTTATATCTTTTTTTCTTTCTTTTTCAGATATTTCTTCAACTATAATTTCTTCTTCAATTACAGTATTAATTTCCTCAACGATTACTTCTTCTTTTTTCTCTTCTTTCTTCTCTTTAGTAGAGAAGTTAGGGGAAGTAACTTCATTAAGTAATTCTTCAATATTTTCTTCACACGATACTTTTACTACAGCATCTTTAGAACCTATTAGACCAAAAAAACCACTTTTTGGCTCTTCTAAAATTTCAACAATTGCTTCTTCCTTTGTACAGTTAAGTTCCTTTATAGCTAAATTAACTGCTTCTTCAACTGTCTTTGCAACTTTTACCGTTGATTTCATTTAGGCTCCCTTCTTTTTGTTAGCTTTTTTCTTCTTTGAAGCCTGTCCCTCTGAAATTTTTTCTTTACTTGAAGTTTTTTTCTTCTTTGGAACTTCTTCAACTACTTCTTCCTCTTTATTTACTACCTTAAGAACCATTCTAATAGCAATTTCAATAATATTACCAGTTGTCCAATATAATGCTAAACCTGCCTGATAACTTCTTGCAAAGAAGAAGAACATTATTGGCATACCATACTTCATCATAAAGTTCATAGACTGCATAGGATCTGCTTGTCCATCATCGCTTTTCTTAGCACTTGGTGTAAGTAATACACTGTAAAGCATTTGAGAACCGGCCATTAAAAATGGTAAAATTATAGTTGGGTCTTTTGCAGTTAAATCCGGAATCCAAAAAAAGTTTGTTGCAATAGTTTCTGAAAGTCCGGTATATTCCATTGGTGCTCTCATTACTGGAAATAATGCCCAAATAATAATAAGTTGAACTATCATAGGTAAACATGAGGCAAATGGACTAAATCCCATTTCCTTTTGTAATTCCATTACTTTTTGTTGATAAAGTTGTGGGTCATGCTTGTATTTCTTTTCTAATTTTTTCATTGCCGGTTGCAATTCAGCGTTGACTTTTGTCATCTTAGCATTTGACAATGTTACCGGCAGCATTGCCAATTTGTAAATAAGTGTCAATATTATTAAAGAAATTGCAAAATATGATATTGACTTTGGTTCTGTCCCTATTTTGGAAACTGTAGCATATATAAACTCCAGTATCTTTCCAATTATAGAACTTAAAAATTGCGTCATTTTTACTCCTAAATTTTTATTTTAATGGATCGTAGCCGCCTTTACTGAAAGGATTACATCTTAAAACTCTCCATACAGTTAAAAATGTTCCCTTTATTACTCCGTATTTTTCATAAGCCTGTATCGCATATTGGGAACAAGTAGGGTAGTATTTACAACAACCTGAGCCCCAATATGGTGATATATTCTTCTGATAAAACCTAATAAGCAAAATTGGTATTTTTTTCATTTCATCACCTTTTAAAAACAATATTAAGTAAATGTTTTACAGACTTTTCCAATTCTTCATAAGTTAATTTTTTAGTGTTTTGTCTTGGAATTACTACTATATCGTAGCCATCCTTTATTAAATCAAAATTATGTCTAAATATTTCTTTTAATCTTCTTTTTAATTTATTTCTTTCTACGGCATTTCCATATTTTTTTGTAATAGAGAAACCAACACGAGATCCTTGTTTTTTACTTTTTTTTACAACAAAGGTAAAATTTTTATTAAAATATCCTTTACCATGTCTGTAAACAATTCTAAAATCCCTATTACTTCTTAATCTTTTATTTTTTTCCATAAATGTAAAATTTAAAAGGCCATTATTAATGGCCTATGCTGAAATTACTTTTCTACCTCTTTTTCTTCTTCTCTTTAATACAGCTCTACCTGCTTTTGTTGACATTCTTTTTCTAAAACCATGATCTTTACTTCTTCTTCTTCTATTTGGTTGATAAGTTCTTTTCATTTTATTAATAGCACCTCCTTGAGACATTGTTTAAATACAAAACACTAGTTTAAATTATATAAATGGAAGAGCTAACTGTCAAGAAATATTGTAATTTTCATATTATTAAACAATATTTTAGTAGATTTATCCTATATTGATTTATTTTAGGATTTCATTGTTTTTTTATGGATTTTAACTTGCTATAAAGCTTGAAAAATAAACATTTTTACTAGTTTTTTATTTGTATAAATCATCAATATTTGTTATAATAATTGTATTACGAAATTAAAAACACAAAATATAAACATATTACTCCACATTTTGTGGATAAACTGTGGATAAGTATACTATTTAGAGAATAGTCATTATAAAAATGCTTCAATTCTCTATTTTTTTAGGCTAAAATCATAAACTTTGTAAAAATTGTGGATAAGTATGGTGTTTTGTGGATAATTTTACTCATTATGTAATTTACAACTTGTAGACAGTTAACAAATTGTGGATTACTTTGTTGATAACTTGGAGGTTATTTTTATGGACCTAAATTTAATTTGGACTGAATTTTTATCAGGTCTTGAAGTAAATATGTCCGATGTAGCTTTTAATACATGGATAGAACCTTTAGAACCTATAAAATTAATTTCTTCTGAACTAATTATTTCAGCACCTAATGGCTTTACCAAAAAAATGATTGAATCAAAATATTTAAACGATATGATAGGCATTCTAAGTATTATATTAAAGAAGGATGCAACTATAAAAATTATTTTGCCAACAGACAACACTTACAAACAATATCAAGTAAGGACAAAGCCTGGAGGGCAACAATATTTTGCTGATTTAACTGAAAATAACAACGGAAAAAAACCCATTGATGTAGAAAAAATAAAAATGGAACAAATGTTAAATCCAAAATATACTTTTGATACCTTCGTTAAGGGTAAATCCAATGAATTTGCTTTATCGGCGGCCTTAGCTGTATCTAAAAATCCTGCTAGCGCCTACAACCCTCTTTTTATATATGGAGGACCTGGACTTGGGAAAACCCATTTAATGCAGGCTTGTGCCCATGAGATTATAGATCATAATCCTGAAGCTAAAGTCGTATATTTAAGTAGTGAAAAATTTGTTAATGAACTTATTTCATCTATTGGAGACAGAAGTAATAAAAAGAATTCAGCCTTTAGAAATAAGTACAGAAATATTGATGTACTACTTATTGATGATATTCAATTTATTGCCGGAAAAACCGGTACACAGGAGGAATTCTTCCATACCTTTAATGATTTATATGCCCAAAATAAACAAATTATAATATCTTCCGATAAACCACCAAAAGAGATTAAAGATTTAGAAGAAAGACTTATTTCAAGGTTTGAATGGGGTTTAATGGCAGATATTCAACTACCTGATTACGAAACCAGAGTAGCTATTTTACAAGCTAAACTCAATATGGAAAATGCTAATATTTCAAGGGATATTCTCGAGTACATAGCTATGAATGTAAAATCCAATATTAGGGAGTTGGAAGGCGCTTTAATGACAGTTATAGCTCATTCTAAGCTTCTAAATGAACCTAATATAGATTTGGAAAGGGCAAAAATTGCATTACGAAAAGTAATTGCTGAAAATGAAAAAAGACCTATTACTCTTGATTTAATACAGGAAATAGTAGCAGATCAATATCATATAACGGTTTCTGATCTATCTTCTAAGAATAGATCTAAACAAATTGCCTATCCTAGACAGATTGCAATGTATTTATGTAGAAATCTTACGGATTCTTCCTTAATAGCCATAGCAAATTCTTTTAACCGTGACCATACAACTATTATGCATGGTGTTGACAAAATTTCTAAAGATATTTCTAATGATGAAAATTTTGAAAAGGAAATTAACGAACTTATTGATTTGATTAAAAATGAATAATCCACATTTTGCTGTTGACAAGCTTGTGGATAAGTTGTGGATAACCAAAAAATAATTAAAAATTTATTTTTTTTGTTGATAGTGTTGATAACTCAATATTCTTTAGTGGTTTATCCACATGCTTATTGGAACTGATTTTATGAAATTCAAGCTATTTAAAGGACTTATCCACATTATTAACATACACTACTAGTACTACTACTATATTTTATTATAGTTTTTAATATACGGAGGAGACTATGAAATTTGAAATAAATCAAAAGGATTTATTAAAACATATTAATATTGCTCAAAAAGCTATTTCTTCTAGAACGACTATTCAAATACTTGAAGGAATATTATTTGAAACAAAGGACAACTATTTAATATTAACATCTACGGATTTAGAGTTAAGTATAGAAACTAAAATTGAATGTTTAGTGGAAAAAGAAGGAAAAATAGTAATAAACTCTTCTATGATAGGTAATATAGTAAGAAAATTACCTGATGCACCTATTAAATTTAATGTTGTAGGAGATAATATACAAATTATATGTATGAATTCAGAATTTAATTTAATAGGACAAGATTATTCTGACTATCCTCCTTTACCACAAAAGAACAACGATATTTCTATTACTATGGAAAATAATATTGTAAAAAATGCTATAAAAGAAACTGTTTTTGCAGCTTCTTTAGATGAAACAAGACCTGCTTTAACGGGAGTATTAGTGGAACTTTCCAATGATGAAGTCAATTTTGTTGCCCTAGATGGTTTTAGAATAGCTTTAAGTAAGTTTAAAATGAAAAACAATGAAGATGTTAAGGAGATAATTCCTTCAAGAGCTTTAGTTGAACTACAAAAAATACTTGAAGATGATGGGCAAATAGATATTAATTTCATTCAAAACAATGTTATATTCGATTTAGGAAATACTTTAGTATATTCAAGATTATTAGATGGAAAATTCATTAACTATAAGGATATAATTAATGAGGATTATAATTGTAAAATAGAAATTAATAAAAAGGACTTTCAAGATTCCTTAGAAAGAGCATCCCTATTAGCTAGGGAAGAAAAAGCCAATTTAGTAAAAATTAGTATAAAGGACAACAATCTAAATATTAGCTCTAATTCAGAATATGGAAATGTTAATGAAAATATTGTATGTAACAAAGAAGGCGAAGACATAGATATTGCCTTTAATGCAAAATATTTACTTGATGGTCTTAAGGTTATAGAAAGTGAAAATTGCGAAATATTATTAACAGGTTCTTTAAATCCTTGTATAATACATCCAATAGATGAGGAAAAAGATTATACCTATTTGGTTTTACCTGTAAGATTAGGAAGAGATTAATGAAAAAAATAGAAATTACAACTGAATTTATAAAATTAGAACAATTATTAAAATTAGCCAATATAGTTTCTTCAGGTGGATTAGCAAAGGAATTAATTCAAAATGAAGAAGTAAAGGTAAATGGTGAAATAGAGACAAGAAGGGGAAAAAAACTTAGAAAAGGCGACCTTGTAGAATACAATGGTAACCAATTCCTTATTGACTAGGAGATAAAATTGATAATTAGAAATTGTTATCTTTTAAACTTTAGAAATTTCGATAACTTAAATATACAGTTTTCAAATAAAATAAATGTAATAATTGGAAATAATGCTGAAGGAAAGACAAATATTTTAGAAGCTATATATTTTAGTGCAAAGGGAAAGAGTTTTAAATCTTCAAAGGAGTCAGATTTAATTAAATTTGATAAAGAGCATGCTTATATTAGAACAGATATAGAAACTGATGGCGTTGAAGAAAAAATAGAGGTAAAACTTTCAAGGGAAAGAAAGAAACAAATTAGAATAAATGAAAATCTAATTGATACAATGAAAGAACTTCGTACTTTTTTCGATATTGTCACTTTTACACCTGAGGATTTAAAAATTATAAAGGACAGTAAGGCATATAGGAGAAATTTTATTGATGAAATAATAACAGATTTAATCCCTTCATATAATAATTTAATAATTAAGTATAATAATATTTTAAATCAAAGAAATTACTTATTGAAATATGGAAAAAACAAAAGATATTTTAAGGAACAAATAAAAGCTGTTACAAAACAATTAGTAATAGAAGGTTCCATAATTATAAAAATGAGGAATAAATATATTTCTTATCTTAATAAAATTAGTAATAGAATCCACAAGGAGATTACAAATAATAAAGAGTATTTAAATATTAAATACGATGAGATATACTTAAAGGATGGTTTTCAAAATTTAGAGGAAAATCTTTATGTGGAAACTATGAAAAAAATTGAAAAGGATATTGAAATAGGATTTACTACAATAGGCTGTCACAGGGATGACATTATAATAGAAATAGATGAAAAAAATAGTAAGACATACGCTTCACAAGGTCAACAAAGAACAATAATACTAAGTCTAAAAATAGCCCAAATAGAATTATATAAAAAATTAAAGGATATTAAACCGGTTATTTTATTAGATGATGTATTTTCGGAGTTGGATCTTTCAAGAATAAAATATTTACTCAAGGTTGTTGAAGGTTACCAATCAATTATTACTTCAACTAATTTTGATTTTAAGAATATAATAGAAAATAAAAATTATAGATCCTTTGTATTAGAAAATGAAAAAATAAGAATAAAGGATAGTTATTAAGAAAGGGAATGAATAGATGAGTCAAAAAAGACATTATTCTGCCAGTGATATAAAAGTACTTGAAGGCCTAGAACCAGTAAGGTTAAGACCAGGTATGTATATTGGATCTACTAGTAGCAAAGGGTTACACCATTTAGTATATGAAGTTGTAGATAACAGTATAGATGAGGCCTTGGCAGGAGTAGCGAATACAATAGAGGTAATAATTTATGAAGACGGCTCAATTTCTGTTAGGGATAACGGTTCGGGAATACCTGTAGAAAAACATCCACAAACTGGAAGATCTACATTGGAAACTGTATTAACAATTCTTCATGCTGGAGGTAAATTCAACAATGATGCTTACAAGGTGTCAGGAGGTTTACACGGTGTAGGGGTTTCAGTTGTAAATGCTCTTTCAGAATGGTTAATAGCAACAGTTCATAGAGATGGTTATGAATTTACTCAAGAATTTTCCAGAGGAAATGTAGTAACTGAATTACAAAAGGGAAAAAAGGTTTCAGATACCGGAACAGAAATTAAATTTAAACCGGATTTTGAAATATTTGAAACTTTGGATTTTGAAAAAGAAATTCTAATTACAAGATTTAGAGAAATGGCCTTTTTAAATAAGGGTATAAAAATCACTTTAGAAGATAAAAGAGACAATACAAAGGTAGAATTCCATTATGAAGGTGGTATTAAGTCCTTTGTTGAATATTTAAATAGAAATAAGAATCCATTACATTCAGATGTAATTTATATAGAGGGGGAAAGAGAAGGCAGTTATGTAGAAATTGCTTTACAGTACACTGATAGTTATTCAGAAAATGTACTTTCTTTTGCCAATAATATCCATACTTCAGAAGGTGGTACACATTTAGTAGGCTTTAGAACTGCTTTAACAAGAACTATTAATGATTATGGTAGAAAATATAATTTAATTAAAGAAAAAGATGATAATTTACAAGGCGAAGATGCCAGAGAAGGATTAACGGCTATTATATCTATAAAATTATCAGAACCTCAATTTGAGGGACAGACAAAGGCTAAATTAGGTAATAGTGAAAGTAGAGGAGTTGTTGAGTCAGCTTTAGGTGAAGGATTATCTACATTTTTAGAAGAAAATCCAAAAGTCGCTAAAATTATTATAGACAAGGCCCAAAGCTCAGCAAGGGCAAGAGAGGCAGCAAGAAAAGCCAGGGATTTAACAAGAAAAAGGTCCATACTGGACAATACTCCACTACCTGGTAAATTAGCTGACTGTATAGAAACGGATATAGGAATTAACGAAATATTCATAGTCGAAGGGGACTCAGCAGGTGGTTCAGCTAAAGGTGGTAGAGATAGTAATTTTCAAGCTATACTTCCACTTAGGGGTAAAATTTTAAATGTTGAAAAAGCAAGACTGGACAGAGCCTTAAGTTCAGACGAAATAAAAAATATGATTACAGCTTTTGGAACAGGAATAGGTTCTGAATTTAATATAGATAATTTAAGATATGGAAAAATTATAATAATGACCGATGCTGACGTTGACGGTGCTCATATTAGAACACTATTGTTAACATTTTTCTTTAGATATATGAGAGAATTAATTGAAAAAGGTCATATTTACATTGCTCAACCTCCATTATATGGTATTTTAAAGGGAACTAAAGTAGTTAGATACTGTTATGATGAAAAGGAACTTGAAAAATCCTTAGATGAATTAGGAAGAGGTAGCAATTTAAAAGTACAACGATACAAAGGTCTTGGAGAGATGAATGCTGAACAATTATGGGCAACTACAATGGACCCGGATAATCGAATTTTATTAAAGGTAACTTTAGACCAGGACGAAATGGTTGAAATAGATGAAACTTTTAATATTTTAATGGGCGATAAAGTAGAACCAAGACGTGAATTTATAGAAGAAAATGCAGTTTATGCAAAGAATATTGATGCTTAGGAGGTTTGGATATGTCAGATGAAATATTAGAACACAGTAATATACTTGATGCGGACATCAAGAAAGAAATGAAAGAATCATATCTAGATTATTCCATGAGCGTTATAGTGTCTCGTGCCTTACCGGATGTAAGGGATGGTTTAAAACCGGTTCATAGAAGAATTATTTATGGTATGCAAGAACAAGGATTATTTCCCGATAGAGGATTTAGTAAGTCAGCAAGACTAGTTGGGGATGTAATGGGTAAATTTCACCCCCATGGTGATACAGCAATATATGATGCTGTTGTAAGACTTGCTCAAGACTTTAATATGAGATATCCCCTTGTACAAGGACAAGGTAATTTTGGTTCAATAGATGGTGATGGTGCAGCTGCTCCAAGATACACTGAACTTAGAATGGCTAAGCTATGTTTGGAAATGTTAAGGGATATTAATAAAAATACTGTGGATTTTGAACCTAACTATGACGGTAGGGAAAAAGAACCAGTAGTACTTCCTTCAAGATTTCCGAACTTACTTGTAAATGGCTCATCGGGTATTGCTGTAGGTATGGCTACAAATATGGCGCCACATAATCTTAATGAGGTTATTGATGGAATAAATGAATATATAGACAACAGGGATATAACTATTGAAGAACTATCTCAAATAATAAAAGGTCCGGATTTCCCAACAGGTGCTCATATAATGGGAAAAGAAGGTATAAAAAATGCCTACAATACCGGTAGAGGAAAAGTAATATTAAGAGCTGTTGCAGAAATAGTAGAACATAAGAACAGAGAAAGAATAATAGTTACAGAAATTCCTTACCAAGTAAATAAATCCAATTTAATTATAAAAATAGCAGAATTGGTTAAGGAAAAAAGAATTGAAGGAATATCTGACTTAAGAGATGAATCAGGTAGAAAAGGCCTTAGAATTGTTATAGAATTAAAAAGAGATGCAAATGCTCAAATAGTTTTAAATAATTTATATAAATATACACAAATGCAGGTAACTTTTGGTATTATAAATTTAGCCTTAGTTAAGGGAGTACCAAAGGTATTAAATTTAAAAGAGTTAATTTCTTATTATGTTGAACATCAAGAAGAAGTTGTAACAAGAAGAACTCAATTTGATTTAGACAAGGCTGAAGCAAGAGCTCATATTGTAGAAGGTCTTTTAAAGGCCATTGACAATATAGATGAAATAATCCATATAATAAGAACATCTTATTCAGATGCCTTAGAAAAATTAATGGATAGATTTGAGTTTTCTGAAATTCAAGCCCAAGCTATTTTAGATATGAGACTTAGAAGGTTACAAGGACTTGAAAGAGAAAAATTACAGGAAGAATATAACGAGTTAATTAAAGAAATAGCCAGGTTAAAAGAAATTTTAGCCAATGAAGATCTTTTATTAAATATAATTAAAACTGAATTAACTGAAATTAAAGAAAAATTTGGTGATAAAAGAAGAACTAAAATAAAACCTGCCTATAATGAAATTAATTTAGAAGAACTAATAGAAGAAGAAGATGTATTAATTACAATAACTAAACATGGTTATGTAAAAAGAATACCTGCTGACTCCTACAAAGTACAAAATAGAGGTGGTAAAGGGGTAATAGGTCTTAACTTAAAAGATGAGGACTTTGTAGAAACCTTATTTATAACCTCAACCCATAGTACGATTTTATTCTTTACAAATAAAGGTAGAGTCTACAGTTTAAGGGCTTATGAAATACCGGAAGGAAAAAGACAGGCTAGAGGTCAGGCTATAATAAACCTACTTCAAATTTCAAAAGATGAAAAAGTTCAAGCAGCAATTCCATTTGATTCATTTGATAACAAGTCATATTTATTTATGGCTACAAAATATGGATTGGTTAAAAAAGTTAGATTGGATCTATTTAAAAATTTAAGAAAATCCGGTTTAATAGCCTTAACCTTGAAAAAAGATGATGAATTAATAGCTGTAAGATCTGTACTAAAAGAAGCTCAAGCTATGATGGTTACTAAAAATGGACTATCTATTAGATTTAAAGTAGACAATATTAGGCCAATAGGAAGATCGGCCCAAGGGGTAAGAGGAATTAGGCTAAACGAAGATGATTTTGTAGTTGCTATGGATATTATTGATGATAATAAATATTTATTGGTAGTATCTGAAAATGGTTATGGTAAAAAGACAAATATTGACAAATACAAGGTACAAAACAGAGGTGGAAAGGGAGTTAAAACCTATAAGATCTCTAAACGTACTGGAGATTTAATATCTGCTAGGTTGGTTAACTTAGAAGATGAAATTATATTAATGTCTGCAAAAGGTGATATAATTAGACTATCTGTAAAACAAGTTTCAACAAAGGGAAGAGACACAATGGGCGTAAAAATTAGAGACGTTCAAAGTGAAGATGATAAAATTGTAGCAGTAACAAAGTATATTGAAGATATTGAAGATTGATTAAATAGGAGGAAATTATGGGATTAAACTATAATATATCAAATAATACAGACAATTTAGTAATAGATCTAAATGGTGATTTAGACGCATATACTAGCGATGATTTAAAAACTGAGGTTATTAAAAGTCTAGATACTCCTAAAGATATAATTTTTGATGCTACTGGATTAGATTTTATTGATTCAACTGGTTTAGGTAGTTTGATTAGTATATATAATAAAATAAAAGAAGAGGAAAAAAACATAACTATAAAGAATATAAAATCAAATGTAAAAAAAATATTCGAAATAACAGAGTTAGATAAAGTTTTTAATATAGTGGAGTAGTAAATGAATAGAACTTATAAATTAATAGTCGATAATATTTCAGAAAATATTTCTTTAGTAAGGTTAAATACTTCCTTTATAGCAAGTAGATTGGATTTTAATATTGAAGAAATAGAGGATATTAAGGTTTCAGTAAGTGAGGCTGTAAATTACCAATTAAATATTTCTGAAAAAACTGAAATTGAATTTTTAATAACTAATAATGAAATACAAATAGATGTAATAAATGAAAACTTACACAAAAAAGAAATGAATGGTACTTCAGATAAATTCGCCAAAATGATACTTGAAACTTTAATGGATAAGGTTGTATTTGGAGAGAAAAAAATACATCTGTCAAAAAAACTTAAGGATTAGTTATATGAGCAATAATAACAGACAAGCAGAACAACAAGAGATTAAAAATCTGTTTAAAATATATAGTGAAACTAGAGATAAGGAAATTAGAGATACCTTAATTGAAAAAAATTTATATATAGCTGAAATATTGGCAAAAAAATATGTAAATAAAGGAATAGAGTATGACGATTTATTGCAAGTAGCCAGTATTGGCTTAATTCTTGCAATAGAAAGATACGATATTAGTAAGGGATTTGAGTTCTCTAGTTACGCTACTCCTACAATAGTAGGTGAAATAAAAAAATATTTTAGAGACAAGGGTTGGGTAATTAGAGTTCCTAGAAGAATTCAGGAATTATCTAAAAAAGTTAATAATGCTAAAACTACATTAAGTCAAAACCTTCAACGTTCTCCAACAATTAAGGATATTGCAGAGTATTTAGAAATAACAGAAGAGGAAGTTATAGAGGCAATGGAGGGAAGTAGAGTTTATGCTCCCCAGTCTTTAGATATTTCCTTTGATTCTCAAAATGATGATAAAGATGTAAATCTTCAAGATTTAATTGGAGAAGAAGACGATGACTTTGCAAAAATAGAGCTTAAGGATTTTATTGAAAAAACCATGGAGAAACTAAATGAAGTTGAAAAGAAAATATTAATAGATAGATATTTTGAAAAGAAAACTCAAGTTTCCATTGCAAAAGAATTAAAAATAAGTCAAATGACCGTTTCAAGAATGGAAAAGAAAATTATAGAAAAATTTAGAAAAGAACTTGAAGAAACCAATAGTTAATTTCTTCAAATTCAAGGAGATTTTTATGAAAAAGAAAATTTTAAGTTTTATTTTAATATTTACTATTTTTTTAGGTCTTACTCCTAAAAATACAAAAGCAGACTCTGAAGTATATCTTTATAGAATTTCCGGTAGTGATAGATTTGAAACATCTGTAGAAGTAAGTAATGTATCCTATAAAAAATCTGAAAATGCAATTCTTGTAAGTGGTAGAGATTATCCGGATGGCTTAACAGGTGGAGTATTAGCATCTGTTTTAAATGGACCGGTGTTACTAACAGATAAAAATTCCGTACCTACATCAGTAAAAAATGAATTAAGCAGACTTGGTGTAAAAAATGTATATATTGTAGGTGGTACAGGAACAGTATCCAAACAAGTTGAAAATTCATTAAGTGGCTATAATGTAAAGCGAGTAAGTGGTAGTAATAGAATTGAAACAGCTACAAATGTAGCTAAACTCATTAGAACATTAACAGATTATAATTCAAATACCAGATACTTTGCTCTAGCAAATGGATATGATTTTCCAGATGCCCTTGCTGTAGGCGGTTATTTAGCAAATACTAAAATACCATTACTATTGACGGATAATAAAACCCTTAGTGCAAATAATAAGAATTTCATAAGTAATTACAATATAGGTAGAGCTATATTAGTTGGAGGAACTTCTTCAGTTTCACCAAAATTATTACCTAGTAATGTAAATTATGCAAGCTATTCAGGTTCAGACAGATACAAGACATCTTTGGATATTGCTAAAAAGGGATTTAGTAATGTAAAAACCGTTGTATTAACAAGTGGTGAAGATTTTCCTGATGCACTAGCAGCATCTACATTGTCAAAATATGTAGATGGACCAATATTATTAACTAATTCTAAATCCATAGATTCAGAAATTGTTAAATATATAAAAAATGGAAATATTACAAGATTAATAGTTGTAGGTGGTAAGGGTAAATTACCTGATAGCCTGTTAGAAATAATAAACAAAGAGCAGATTAAAGGTCCAGAGGAAATAGGAGATATAAACGAACCACCTAAAGGTTAAAAATTTAAGGAGCTAAGGCTCCTTTTTTTTGTTTTAAACATTAAAGTATTAATAATTCTCCAATATAAGACAATAAATTTATAATAATATGATAGAAAATTACTGCTATTAAATTTTTATTTGTTTTTAAATATACAAATACTATACTTATTGTGGTTAACAAGTAAGTAAAAAACGATGTAGTTAATCCACTATGGAAATAGGTAAATATTAAGGAATTTATTATAATGGTTGTTCTATATGGAGTTATTGTTGATAATTTTTTTATCAATAAGTATCTAAAAGTAACTTCTTCTGCCATAGGAATTAATATAACTGAATTTATAAACCATAAAACCGGAAAATCATATATTAATTTAAATATATTCTGTCTGTTTATATCTATAGAGGTCTCTTTATATAAATCCAGTTCAAAAAAACTATTCATCATATACGCTAAGATGTTACTTAATATTATGTATATAAAGTATGTTGACAATATAGTAAAACAAATTTTTCTTAAATTTTGTCTAACCAGCTTTATATCTTTTAATAATTCAGTTTTATATAATATTAAAATTATAATTACGACTATTATATTCATTAATGTGTAAATTATTAAGTTATAATATAATTTTGGTGTAAAGTATTCTGTTAATAAATTTGATAATATGAATATAATAATATTGAGTATAAATAAATAAAAAATTAAAAATAATATATCTTGATATTTAAGACCATCTTTATGATTTTTCATATTATATATTCCCTTCCAGTATTAGAATGTCTTTACCCCTATTTATATAAATTATGCATTTATTTGATTATCTTATAAGAATATCCTTTTTTTGTTTTCAATAAAAACATGCAATTAGTTACGAAAAAGCTACAATTAGGATAAGAAGGTATTTTGCTAAAATAAATATGTTATTATGAAATTAAGAAATTATTTATTTTAATTTATTTAAAGGTAAAGGGGATAATATTTAATGAAGAAAAATAGAAAAATATTACTCATTATAGGAATTTTTTTAATAATAATAACATCATTAATATTAAATTTTAATGTATTTAGTAATAATAAATTTGAAGATTTAACTTTTGAAAGTAAGAATATTTATGTTTATAACATTACAGATGAAAAGGAAGTATTAAATATTAATGGAGAAGAGAAAGTAGCACCTGCTTCCCTTACTAAAATAATGACAGTAATAACATCAATAGAAAATATAGATGATATATCCAAAGTAGCTCCAGTGGATAAGAAAACTTATCAGGAAATGGTGGCGGTAAATGCCTCAATGACGGGTTTTTATGGAAATGAACAAACTACATATAGGGATTTATTATATGGGACAATGCTAGCTTCAGGTGGAGAAAGTGCAAATTCATTGGCTATTAATATTTCAAAAACCACTGAGGAATTTACGAAATTAATGAATGAAAAAGCCAAAGAAATAGGATTAAATAATACAAATTTTACAAATCCGGAAGGATTAGATGAAGAAAATAATTATTCCACAGCCAAGGATATTGCAGAATTAATAAAAAATTCATTAGATAACAGTGAATTTAGGGAAATTTTTACTAAGGAAGAATATGTTTCCACTTCTACCTTAGACCATCCGGAAGGAATAGAAATAAAAAGTACCGTCCTAACAGCTCTTTTTGATTATGAACAAAATGGCTTTAAAATAATTGGAGGAAAATCAGGTACAACAGAAAATGCAGGTTTTTGTTGGGCAACATTGTCAGAAAAAAACAATAGGGAATATATTTGTGTTGTTATGGGGGCTGAAACCAATGAAGGCAGAATAGAGGATACACTGAAAATTATGGGTGAAATTTAATATAAATTTCCATATTAAAAATCCTATTGAATTAATAAAAATGCCTCTATAATTTATAGTTTTAATGAAGAAAAATATTGTTTTTTCCTATTCCAATAAAAAGCATATTTGTAATTATAAAATAAGGTGGAAAGGGAGGAATTTTAATGAATGAACTTAAAATTGAAAATGTATCAAAGATTTTTGATGGAAAAGCAGTAGTTAAAAATATTTCTGCAAATCTATCAAATGGTATCTATGGCTTAATTGGTGCCAATGGTGCAGGTAAAACAACCTTAATGAATATCTTATGTAATTTTATAAATCCAAGTCAAGGAGAAGTTTATTATAATGGTGAATCCATTTTAAAACTAGGTGATAAATATCGAGATATTTTAGGATATTTACCTCAAAATTTTGGATGTGATTCTTCATTTACTGTTGAGCAATATTTAGAATATATTGCAACATTAAAAGGCTTATCTAAAGAACTTACTTACAATAGAATTGATGAAATAATAAGACAAACAGGCTTAATACCCTATAGAAATACAAAAATATCAAAGCTTTCCGGAGGAACAAGACAACGTGTAGGTATTTCACAAGCACTTTTAAATGATCCTAAGGTATTGATTTTAGACGAACCAACATCTGGTCTTGATCCGGGAGAAAGACTTTATTTTAGGAAGATTATTTTAAATATTTCCACAGATAAAATAATTTTGCTTTCAACCCATATCATTTCCGATATTGAAGTAATGCCTATTAAGGAAAATCTTATTATGAGTAATGGACAACTGCTAGCAAAGGGCTCAAATGAAGAGTTATTAAAAACATTATCCGGAAAAATATGGTCTACAATTATTTTTCAACATGACTACTCTTCTTTTTCGGAGAAATTTTATGTTTTAGATAGCCATAATATAGAACAAAATAGGATAAGTGTTCGTTTTTACTCTAAAGAGGATACGAATTTAAAAGATGGAAAAATAAAATCAGAAGAACCAACTCTTAATGATTATTATCAATTTGTATTTCATGAAAATTTGCGAGAGAGAGGTTATGTTTAAATGAAGAAATTATTTTCAATAGAACTTAAAAAAATATTGAGAAATAAACTAACGATTTTTATATTCATTCTTACTTTTTGTACTGCTTTGGCCTTTTCTTATCTTACAACAGGAGGTCTTTATTCTTCGAGAGTTCTCCCGGATGGAACTGTGGAGGATACACAGGGAATACTAGCCTTAAAATCCGCAAAGGAAATAGAGGATGTTGGTTTTAATGAACTTAGCCCAGAAAATTTAAAACCAATTGTTCATAAATATCAAGATATTTTAAATAAATATGGCACAGAAATACCAAATGATATATATGTTAAAGAAATTGATCCATACAGTAATATCCTAAAAATATTTCCACAAATTTACATAAATGAAGATGGAACATATAATTATGATATTTTTAAAACGATAACAGATGAACAAATCGATCAAATCTATGAAACAAGGGACAAGACAGTAGAGGATTATATTCGTTCTCAGCTACCGGGACAGCCTTTTGCTGTAGAGCATGTTTTAGCAATGAATGAAAAAGTAGATACCCCTTTTACATATTATCCTTTATTAAGTAGTTGGCATAATGTTTTGGCACAAATTTCGATAATGCTTTTAATTCTTTTTTTCTATAATAGCATTGTTATTGCTCCTATTTTTGCATCAGAATATCAGTCTGGGTCAATAATGATTACTAGGTCTACAAAACTTGGAAGAAAACCTTTAACAAATGTGAAGATAAAAGTTTCAATATTAATTTCAACTCTTATTTATTTTGTTTTTATGATGGTTTTTACAGCGGTTTTGTTAATTTTATATGGCATTGACGGTATGAAAATGCCTATTCAGATGATTGGAATTACTATTGCAACACCAATGAATTTAGGACAACTTTATATTATTTCAATAGTTGTAGGATATTTATCCATGATTGTCCTTAATTTGGTCACTCTATTGCTATCTTTAAAACTGAAAAATTCTTTTTATACTGTTATAGCTTTTATTGCAATACTTATATTACCAAATATAATATCTTCTTTTTCAGAAAATGGAAGTATATTTTCATTTTTAGTTGATATTTTTCCTACTGCAGGAGTAAATATATATACGGCTTTATGTAGATTAAATTTTTATAAACTTGGGTCAATAAGCCTATGGTCTCCTTGGATTATCATGCTATCTACTTTAATTTGGATACCAATTCTTATTGTTTTAATACAAAAAGATAGCTCAAATAAAGACAAAAGTAAATTCTCATATACAGGGAGATAGAAAATAAATTTACCAATATTGTAAAATGAAAGAGGACAAAGGCATTTACCAAATAGCTTGTAAATTAAGATTAAGAAAAGCATATACTCTATTTAATTTACAAAAATATCTAATAAAAATCCTAGGCTTAGTAAAACCTAGGATTTTTTAGTCTTCTTCAAAAACATAATCAGGACCATGAGGGATAATTCTAACAGGCATACCAACTGCAGTGCTATTTGCCGGAATATCTTGTAAAACCAAGGCACCGGCACCTATTTTACTGTGGCTACCTATTGTTACATCACCTAAAATAGTTGCCCCTGTTCCAATTAAAACATCATTTTCTACTGTAGGATGTCTTTTTCTATTTTTAACTTTTCCTGTACCACCTAAAGTAACTCCGTGGTAGATAGTAACCCTGTCTCCAACAATAGCAGTCTCGCCAATTACAACTCCTGTACCATGGTCTATAAAAACATTGTCACCAATTGTAGCACCGGGATGTATTTCAATACCTGTTTTATGTCTTGAACGTTGAGAAATCCATCTTGCTAATGTTGTATGTCCCTTGTCATAAAATAATTTAGCCCAACGATGAGACATAATTGCTCGTAGAGAGGGATATAAAAACATAGCTTCAAAAAGACTTTTACATGCAGGATCATTTTTTAATATATATTTAGCTTCAAAAATTCTTTTTTTAAAAAAATTCATTTTAATTACCTTTCTTAAAGTAAAAGATTAATGCTTTCACATAAACTTTTATTAGTATAAAATTATAACATAAATTTAGCTTTTTTAAAACAAGGCTAATATATAATTAATTTTAATTTCTCCTAAAATTAAAAAGATTTATTTAAATATGTTATAATTTATTTGAATATACAATAAAAAGGAGGAAAATATGAGAAAAGAAAATATTAAAATTTTCATTGGTGGATTTATAATAGGTATTGTTGGAATTTTATTAATGTACCTAGGAAATCCGGCTAATATGGGAATATGCATTGCCTGTTTTTGGAGGGATATAGCAGGAGCATTAGGCTTACATAGGGCGGAAGTGGTTCAATATATTAGGCCTGAAATAATTGGAATTATAGGTGGAGCCTTTATTTCATCAATAATCTTCAAGGATTTTAAAGGTAGAGGTGGCTCAAATCCTGCCATAAGATTTGTACTAGGTGTATTTATGTCCATAGGTGCCTTAGTATTTTTAGGATGTCCATTAAGAATGATTTTTAGAATTGCAGCTGGTGACTTAAATGCAGTTGTTGGACTTTTAGGATTTGTATTTGGAGTTTTAATTGGAATATTTTTCTTAAAAAGAGGTTACAGCCTTGGTAAATCAGTAAAGGAATCTAAGCTTGTAGGAACGATTATTCCGGCCTTAGGTGTAATTTTATTGATATTTTTATTGATTAAACCTGCATTTATATTTTTCTCAAAAGAAGGTCCAGGTTCAATGCATGCAAAAATAATATACTCACTAATTGGTGGTTTAATAGTAGGAGTAATATTACAAAGAACTAGAATTTGTACAGGTGGAGCCTTCAGAGATGTATTTTTAATTAAAGATATGCATTTTCTATGGGGAATAATAGGAATTTTTGTAGCTGCCTTATTAGGAAGTTTAATATTAACAAAGGGTCATTTAAATATTGGATTTGAAAATCAACCGGTAGCCCATAATAATACATTATGGAATTTTTTAGGAATGACTTTAGTAGGTTTAATAGCGGTATTACTTGGTGGTTGTCCAATTAGACAAACTGTTCTATCTTCAGAAGGAGACGGAGATGCTACAGTAACAATATTCGGGATTATTTTAGGTTCAGCTATTGCCCATAACTTCGGTTTAGCTTCCAGTGCTGAAGGAGCAACAGCAAATGGTAAAATTGCAGTATTAATTTGTTTAGTCTTAACGGTAATTATAGCCTTTACTATGACTAATTTTTCCAATAAGGAGGGATAATATGGCTAAAAAAGAAGTAGATGCAAGAGGACTTTCCTGTCCGGAACCGGTTATATTAACTATGAATGCAGTAAAGGGAAATACTGATGAAATAGAGGTAAAAGTAGACACAAATATAGCCAAAGAAAATGTTACTAGATTTTTAAAGGGAAAAAAATTCAAGGTAGAAATAAAAGAAAATAAGGGTGAATTTTCTATAAAGGGAAAAAAATAATGAAGGAAAAAAGTATTTTTACCTTCCACACTATAAGTCAGGTATTAAAGTTTGAAAAATTACTTAAAAAAAATAAGATAGATGTTCAATTAAGACCTGTACCAAGAAAAATTAGTTCTTCCTGTGGTAATTGTGCCTATGTTAATACAGAAGATGTAGAAATAATTAAAGATCTATCTGGAGAAAATAAAATAGAATTTGAAAATATATACAAGGAAGAAGATATAAAATAGAAAGTCGGAATTTCCGACTTTCTATTTTTCTATTTAAAAAATACATTATAGGCTTTACAGGTCATAAAGGCATCAGCCTTACTTAGTAGTTCTATAGGAGCGTGCATTGAAAGCATTCCTGTTCCCATATCTACAACCTCTGCACCATAGCCAGCTAAAATATAAGCTATAGTACCACCGCCGCCTTGGTCAACTTTTCCAAGTTCACCGGTTTGCCAAATTACATTTTCTTTATTAAATAAATCCCTTAATTCAGCAATAAACTCTGCATTAGCATCATTACAGCCACCTTTTCCACGTGAGCCTGTATATTTTGCCATAGAAACCCCATGTCCAAGTAAAGAAGCATTATTTTTTTCCAATACTTCCGGGAAATTTGAGTCATAAGCTACTGTAACATCTGCAGAAAGAACTTTGGAATTAGCCATGGCTCTTCTTACTAAAATATCGGAATAATCATTTCTTTGGTTGGATAATATTTCAGCTACCATGTTTTCTAAGAAAATTGCACCCATGGAGGTATTTCCAACAGAGCCTATTTCCTCCTTATCTACAAATAGAGCTACAGCAGTTCTACTAGGTGAATCTGTTTTTAAAATAGCTTCTAAAGCAGCATAGGAGCAAACTCTATCATCATGACCATGAGCTGCTATCATTGCTCTATCGAAACCAACATCCCTTGCTTTTGATGCTGGAACTATTTCTAATTCAGCAACTAGGAAATCCTCTTCTACTATTCCATATTTTTTATTTAAATATTTTAATAGATTATCCTTAATAGGATTTTTAGCATCTTTTTCCGGGAATTTTGAATTATGGGCTACAACTACATTAAGTTGTTCACCTGTAATTCCTTCAGCTAGGGTTTTTTTCATTTGGTCAGCTGAAAGATGAATTAATAGGTCGTTTATATAAAATACAGGATCATCTTCTTCATCGCCAATTCTAATATCTATTTTTTTTCCTTCTTTGGTAAATATAACTCCATGTAGAGCTAAAGGTATAGTAGTCCATTGATATTTTTTAACGCCACCATAGTAATGGGTTTTAAATAAAGCTAAATCACCATCTTCATAAAGAGGATTTTGCTTTAAATCCAGTCTAGGTACATCAATATGGGCTCCGACAATATTCATACCTTCAGATAAATCATCTCCAACAATCATCATAACAACTGATTTATCTTTATTGTTTAAATAGATTTTATCGCCCTTTTTTATTTTGTTTTTTAAAGCTTCGTCTAGACTTACATATCCATTTTCTTTAGCTTGTCTTACTATTTCGCTACAAGCTTCTCTTTCGGTTTTAGAACTGTCTAAAAATGATTTGTATCTTTCTCCATAATCATATATTTGGTCTAATTCTTCTTGATTTGCATTTTGCCAAATGTTCTTTTTTTCATAATTTAACTCCATTTTATCACCTCAACTATATTATAGCTTATTAAAATAATAATAATATAGTAATTGTAAAAAAATACATTAATTTTAACAATCTTTTAGAAATTATTTTATTAATTTTAAAATATCTGTAGGTTTATTAAAAGAATGGTCTAAATTTTTAAAGGCATTAGGTGTAGGAGTACCCCATTTAGCCAAACCGAAAGCTATACCTGCTGCTTTAGCAGATTTCATATCATAAATAGAATCACCAATATATATTGTTTTTTCTTTATTAGTAATATTTAAATTATCCATAGCCTTTAAAATAGGGTCCGGATTTGGTTTATGTAATTTCGTATCTGATGCAGTAACAATACTGCTAAAGTATTTGTCTATATTAAATGGGCTAAATTCATTTTTCATCTCTTCATCATTTTTTGAAGTAATTATAGCCAAATTAATTTTATTATTATATAGATTTTGTAAAACATATTCAATATCGTCAAATAATCTCATTTTACTTTGATTTAAAGATATTGTGTGAGACCATTTGTTAAGAATATAATCTAGTTTATCTTTAGGAATATTTAGTTTTTCTAAGGAGTATTTACCGGGAACACCTAAAACAAAAAGTAAGTCATTATAGGATTTTTTAATATTTAATTCTTCCTTTAAAACCTTTTGTAGAGAGTGTATAATTGGTTTTTCAGTATCTATTAAAGTGCCGTCTACATCAAATAATATATTTTTATACATAATATCCTCCATTCATATATAATTATATCAAAAGAATATTATAAAAATTTTAATTATGTAGAAAGAGAGTAAAATGTGAAAAATTATACTTGTTTAATTAGGGGAATAAATGTAGGTGGTAAAAATAAAATAGAAATGAAAAAATTAAAAGAGGTTTTCACGGATTTAGGATTTAAGAGTGTAGTAATTTTAGGAAATACCGGAGTTGTTATTTTTACCTCAGAAAGTAAGGTAAACACAGAAAACATACAGGCTAAGTTAATAAAAATATTTGAAAGGGATTTAAAGATTATTATACTTAGTAGTGAAAAAATAAAAAGACTAGTAGAAAACAAACCCTTATGGTGGAATAGTAATAAGGATTATTTACATAATGTAATTTTTGTATTAGATAATTATAATATAGAAAATATAGTTGATGATTTACAGCCTTTAAATGAAGAAATAGACAAAATAAAAGTAGTAGACAATGTTATTTTTTGGACTTCAATATATAAAGATGGAAGATTGTATAGTAAAAGTCTATATGCAAAACTAGCTAAAAGTAAAGGATACCCATATACTAGTTTAAGAAATGGAAATACTTTTAATAAGATTTATGAAAAAATAGAAAAACTAAAATAAAAAAATGTGTGAATTTTAATTCACACATTTTTCATAAGAATAATTATTATTTTCTTCTTCTAATTAATTTAGACACTTCTCCTATAATAAATGGTAAAAATGATAAAGGCAAGACTATTGCCCAGTCTTTTAAACCTAAAGGAAAAGTTTCAAACCAATCACGTAAGAAAGGTACATAAATTACTATTAAAGTAAGTAGGAAGGAGAATCCTACACCTTGAATTAAGCGTTTATTAGTAAAAATTCCCAATTCAAATACTGTATATTTTGTACTTCTTACAGAGAAGGACCTTAAGAGTTCTGCCATAATCAATGTTACAAAGGCAATAGATCTTGGCTCTCTTAATTCAAATTCAGGTAAAGCTCCTGCAGCATGTAATTCTTGCCAATTTCCTTCAATGTGTAAATTTAAAGAAAGGTAATAAGCAACAAGTACAGCAACGGTTATTCCTATAGATTGAATAGCTATTGAAATAGTTAGGTGTTTATCAATAATAGGTTCAGCAGGGTCTCTAGGCTCTTGCTCCATTATATCCTTCTCACCTTGTTCAACTCCAAGGGCTAAGGCAGGGAAGGAGTCAGTTACTAAATTCAACCATAGTAATTGAACAGCTAGAAGAGGAGTAGGCCAGTTGAAAATTATAGCTAAAAATATTACTAATATTTCTCCAACGTTACAACTTAATAGGAAGGAAACGAATTTTTTTATATTTGAATAAATAATTCTTCCTTCTTCTACAGCGTGAACAATTGTAGCAAAGTTATCGTCTGTTAATATAACATCAGCTGTGTTTTTAGCAACATCTGTACCTGTAATACCCATTGCAATACCAATGTCGGCCTTTTTAATAGCCGGTGCATCATTAACTCCATCACCGGTCATGGCAGTTATTTCTCCATTTTCTTTTAAGGCAGTTACAATTTGTACCTTGTTTTCAGGAGAAACTCTGGCAAATACGGTTTTTTCCTTAACCACTTGTCGAATTTCTTCTTCAGACATGTTGTTAAGTTCTTTACCCATTATAGCTTGGTCATCTCTTTCAGCAATACCTAAATCCTTGGCTATTGCTAAAGCTGTTTCTAAGTAGTCACCTGTAATCATAACCGGAACTATACCAGCAGATCTACATTCTTTTATTGCATCTTTTACTTCAGGTCTTGCAGGGTCAATCATACCGGCAAGTCCTACAAAAATCATTTCATTTTCAATATTTTCTGAATCAATACTATTTGGTAGACTGTCATGAGTTTTAAAAGCTAGGGCTAAAACTCTTAAGGCCTGTCTAGCAAATTTAATATTTTGCTCTAATAGATTTTGCTTTGTAGCCTCATCTAAATCCTTAATTTTACCATCTATTAATATTTTGCTACATTTGTCAATAATAATATCAGGTGCACCTTTTGTAAATGATACAACTTTTCCTTCTATGAATTTATCGTGGAAGGTCGTCATCATTTTTCTAGTAGAATCAAAAGGTATTTCTTCTATTCTAGGGTACATTTCATTAGCTGATTCTCTTGTAATATTTAATTTACCGGCTAAAGTTAAAAGAGAACCTTCAGTTGGATCTCCTGCTAATGAATAAACGCCATTTTCTTCAATAAGTCTGGCATCATTAGTCAAAGTACCAATATTTAAGAAAGTGTATAGACTTCCGGAATTATTTTCATCTACTTTTTTGCCATCAATTAAAAGTTCACCTTTAGGTTCATAACCTGTTCCGGTTATTTCAATTTCCTTATTATCTACAAAGGCTTTAACAACGGTCATTTCATTTTGTGTTAAAGTACCGGTTTTATCGGAACATATAAAAGTAGTTGTTCCTAAAGTTTCAACAGCCAGTAATTTCTTTACAATGGCATTTCTTTTAGCCATTCTAGTCATACCTAAAGAAAGAACAATTGTTACAATTGCAGGCAGTCCTTCAGGAATTGCAGCTACAGCTAGGGAAACAGATGTCATTACCATGCTTAATAATTCATGACCATATAATAAACCTGTAGCAAGAACTATTAAACAAACTACTACAACAATAATTCCTAAAACCTTACTAAGTTGAGCTAGTTTTTTCTGTAAAGGTGTTTGTTCATCGTCGAAAGACTGAATTCGGGTTGCAATTCTACCAATTTCAGTATGCTTTCCAGTACCTATAACTATACCTTTACCTCTACCATAGGAAACTATAGTAGAACTAAAAGACATATTATCCCTATCTCCAATTTCAACAACATCATCAAAAGTTATTTTAGCATCTTTTTCAACAGGAACGGATTCTCCTGTTAAAGAAGCCTCTTCGATTTTTAAATTGGAACTTTCCACAAGTCTTAAATCTGCAGGAACAATGTCTCCTGTTTCCAATTCAACAATATCTCCAGGAACTAGTTCTGAAGAAGGAATAGTTATTATTTCTCCATCTCTAAATACCTTAGCATTGGGAGATGCCATTTTTTGTAGGGCTTCAATAGCTTGTTCAGCCTTACCTTCTTGATAAATACTTAGTGCAGCGTTAAGAACTACTATTAAAATAATTATAATAGCATCTGATATTTCACTAATAACTGCAGAAAGTATTGCTGCAAAAACAAGAATTAATATCATTGGGTCTAATAATTGTTCAGCAAGTTTTGCCCATATGGTTTTTTTCTTACCTTCTTCTAAAGCATTAGGTCCATATTTTTCAAATCTCGCCTTAGCTTCACTAGAGCTTAAACCGTCTGAAAGATTGGAATCTAACTCTTTTTCAATATCTTCAGACTTTTTATTATACCACTCCATTTAATACCTCCTTTAAAATTAGGGTTGGAAGCTTAATAAAAAAAGACCTTTGCTTTCACTATAATGAAGGCAAAGGTCTTGCTACCACTTTGGGTGTTTAACCGGGAAAATTAATAGTAAAAATTCCGTATTGACGATTAAACTTTTATAGCTACTCCCCTTAATAACAAAAATTATAACGTAAAAAAAATAATAAATCAAGGAAATGCATTTTAAAAACATATAAAACTCAACTTTTAACCTATAATTTATTTAAAAGTTTGCTTGCTACATATAATTATAGAATATATAATAAAAGCAGGGAAAATAGTTTAAAAAGAAAGAAGGGATGTATGGAAAGTTTAGAAAGATTTTTTAAATTAAAAGAGAGAAATACCAATGTTAAAACAGAAATTATAGCTGGTATTACTACATTTGTTACTATGGCGTACATACTACCGGTTAATATGAATATACTTTCTGAATCCGGATTAGATTCAGGTGCTGTATTCATGGCAACTGCACTTTCAGCTGTTATAGGTACAATGTTAATGGGATTATTTGCAGGTTTACCTTTTGCTCAGGCTCCAGGCATGGGTTTAAATGCATTTTTCGCATATACAGTTGTACTAACAATGGGTTATGAACCATCCTTTGCACTAGCAGCTGTCTTAGTTGAAGGATTAATTTTTATTTTACTAAGTGTAACAAATGTAAGAACAAAATTAATGGAAGCAATTCCAAAACAGTTACGGTTAGCTATATCAGCAGGTATCGGATTATTTATAATGTTTATAGGTTTTCAAAATGCAAATATTATAGTTGGAGACCCGGCAACATTAGTAGCAGTTAATCCTAATTTAACAGAAGCGGCAACAGCATTAGCTATTATAGGTCTTGCTATTACAATTATTTTATGGATTAAAAAAGTAAAGGGTTCTTTATTAATAGGAATATTTGCTACATGGATTTTAGGTATGGTAGCTCAGGTAGCCGGTTGGTATCAAGTAATCCCAGATGCAGGATTATTTTCACTTTTCCCATCAGGAGTAGTAAGTTTACCACCAAGTCTAGCACCAACCTTTGGACTATGTTTTACAGGATTAAAAACTGCTTTTTCAAGTCCGGAAAATATACTACAATTTGCTATGGTAATACTAACATTTTTATATGTAGATATATTTGACACCTTAGGAACTTTTGCAGGTGTAGCAACAAAGGCTAAACTAGTTGATGAAAATGGAAACTTCCCGGGAGCAGGACGTGCCTTTACATCAGATGCAATAGCTACAACTTGTGGAGCTATACTAGGAACTTCAACAGTTACTACTTTCGTAGAATCTGCATCAGGAGTTGAAGAAGGCGGTAGAACTGGGTTAACAGCAGTTGTTACAGCAATATTATTTTTACTAGCTATACCATTTTTCCCAATAATTGGTGCTATTCCAGGATTTGCAACAGCCCCAGCCTTAATAATGGTAGGTATTATGATGTGTGAACCTATGAGAGATTTTGAGTGGGATAAAGCCGATGTAATAATTCCGGGAGTATTTGCTATTATATTTATGGTTGTAGGATATTCAATTTCAGCAGGTATAATGTGGGGAGTAATGTCCTATCTATTAGTAAAAGTAGTACAAGGAGAAGCTAACAAACCAGGAGCAGTAATGTGGGTACTTGGTGTATTATTTGTTATAAAACTATTTATTTTCCCTATAATTGAAAAATTATTATAAAGATTTAAAAAATAACATAAATTGTTATACATATAAATATAAATTATTAATTAGTATTAATCAATAATTTTTTACAACAAAACAATACAAAACAATTGACAATAATAATATTGGTATAGTATAATCAAGTCAACATAAGAAAACGATTTTATGTTTAAATTAGTACATACTAAGGAGGAAATTATGAAGTTAAAAAAGAGACTAATTTTTGTTCTATTAGCTAGTTTGCTTATATTAGGTTTAACAGCTTGTGGAAACAAAGATGATGGAAAGAAAGCTACAGACAGTGGAGACGGTAAATTAAGCACAGCATCTAATAGTGATGCAAAATCACCGGATAATGATTTAGTAATAGCAATAGAAGGAAGTATAAATTCACTAGATCCAGCAAATATTGGTGATACTAACTCTATAGCGACAACTAGGGGAATGTTTGAAAATCTTGTTAAATTTGATGAAAATCAAAAAATGGTTGGACAATTAGCTAAATCTTGGGAAATATCAGAAGATTCTTTAACCTATACCTTTAAATTAAATGAAGGTATAAAATTCCATGATGGTACAGATTTTAATGCAGAGGCTGTAAAAGCAAATTATGATAGGGTTATAGATAAGGATAATGAGCTACGTCAAAGACGTACATTTGTTGAAACTAAAGATGACGGTACAGAAAGTTTTAGAGTTGAAAGTATAGAAACACCAGATGATTATACAGTAGTATTTAAATTGACAGAACCTTGGTCACCATTTTTAAATAGACTAAGTCAATTTTGTATAGTAAGTCCAAAAGCTATTGAAGAATTTGGTAATGATATAATGAATAATCCAGTAGGAACAGGACCATTTAAATATGTTGAATGGGAACAAGGAAGTCACACTAAGATGGTTAAAAATGAAGATTATTGGGGAGAAAAGCCAGGTGTTGACTCAGTAACTGTAAAAGAAGTAGGAGAAGCCGGTTCAAGAACTGCAATGTTACAAACAGGAGAAGCAGACTTTGTTTACCCAATGACTTCAGACCAATTAGCAGCAGTTGAAGATGCAGAAGATATTAATATATTAAAGAATGACTCTAATATTATGAGGTTTGTTGCTTTAAATAAATTAATACCGGAATTAAGTGATGTAAGAGTTAGACAAGCTATGAATTATGCAATAGATAAAGAAGCATTTGTTCAACTTATGTATTCCGGATATGCAAAACCTGCAACTTCAGCAGTTCCTTCAATAATTGAAGGTTATGTGGAACAAGAAGGTTATGATTATGATTTAGAAAAAGCTAAAGAGTTGATGAAAGAAGCCGGATACGAAGATGGTTTCAAGTTAACTATTTGGGGAGATAATACTACTCAAGAAATTAAAGGAATGACATTTATTAAACAACAATTGGAACAAATTGGAATAGAAGTTGAAGTATTACCAATGGAAGAAGCAACAAGAAACGATAAAATATATGTTGAAAAAGAAGAAGCTGAAGTAAATATGTGGTATGTTAACTGGTCAGCATCAGATTTCACAATGGATAGTTCAATGAGAGCATTGTTATACAGTACTATGATACCTCCAACAAATGCAAACTCCGCATATTTCCAAAATGAAGAATTTGATAAATTACTAGATGAGGGATTGAAAACAGCTGATACAGAAAAACAAAATGAATTATACGCAAAAGCTCAAAAAATTGTATGGGATGAGGCACCTTGGTTATTTTTAGGAAATGATCAAATAATCTATGCAACAAAATCATATCTTTCTGGAGTTTATGTAGCACCAGATGGAGCGTTCAATTTTGCAAATGCAAAATTAGCACAATAATAGAAGATTGCCATCTAATTAATCCAGTATATAGGAAATTAGATGGCTTTTTATTTTTAGGAGGTAATAATGTTACGTTATAGTATAAAAAGAATTTTAAGTATTATCCCTTTATTATTAGTAATATCTTTTTTAATTTTTATGTTTGTACACATGATTCCGGGAGATCCGGCAAAAATGATTACCGGACCAGATGCTACTAAAGCTGAAGTTGAATTAGTGCGGGAACAATTAGGTTTAAATAAACCATTACTAACCCAATATAAAGAATATATGACAGGACTAGTAAAAGGTGATTTGGGAATGTCTGTTAAAAATAACAAAACAGTAGCAGATACAATAGTTCCAAGATTAAAACCAACTATTATGCTTACAATTTCATCAATGATATGGGCAACTATAATAGGAATAGGAATAGGGATAGTTTCAGCAATAAAACATGGGAAGACTTTAGATTATATTGGTATGATAATAGCTATTTCAGGAATATCCATACCGGGCTTCTGGTTAGGTCTTCAACTCATTCAAAAATTTTCAGTTGTTCTTGGTTGGTTTCCAACTGGTGGTCTTGAAAGTTGGCAAAGTTATGTTCTACCATCATTAACAATGGGAGCAGGAATTATGGCAGTTTTAGCTAGATTTACAAGGTCATCAATGTTGGAAACAATGAGAGAAGGTTACATAAGAACAGCAAGAGCAAAGGGACTAAGTGAAAAATTTGTTGTAATGAAACATGCTTTTAGAAATTCACTAATAGAAATTATTACAGTAGCAGGATTACAAATAGGAGGATTATTATCTGGTTCTGTAATGGCAGAAACAGTTTTCTCTATTCCAGGGCTAGGAAGATTATTGGTGGATTCAATTAACTTTAGGGATTATAAGGTAGTTCAAGCATTACTATTATTTTTTGCATTAGAATACATTGTTATAAACTTAGTAGTTGATTTATTATATGGTGTAATAAATCCTAAAGTTAGATACGATTAGGAGGGTTATTATGTCTGAAAATAAAAATGTAATATTATCTGAAAATGAATTACCTAAACCAAAAAGTAAAGCAAAGGAATTCATTAAAAAATTTTTAAGAAGAAAAACAGCGGTTATTTCTTTTGGTGTAATAATCTTTTTGTTTTTAATTGCAATTTTTGGTAAATATATAGCTCCTTATAATGCAGCTGAGGCTGATTATGCAAATATTTTACAAGGACCAAGTGCTAAACATTTATTTGGGACAGATGAATTTGGTAGAGATGTATTTAGTAGACTTGTAACAGGAACAAGATTGTCTCTTTCAAGTGCTTTAATAGCAACGATTATAGGAACAGTTTTTGGTGTAATATTAGGACTTATAGCTGGATTTTATGGTGGTTTAATAGATGGATTTATAATGAGATGTTGTGATGTTTTGTTTTCATTTCCAGATATATTGTTAGCAATAGCAGTTGTAGCAATAATTGGACCGGGAATGGTAAATGTAATGATTGCAATAGCTGTCTTTACAGTACCATCTTTTGCCAGAATAGTCAGAAGTGCAGTTATTTCAGTAAAGGGACAAACTTATGTTGAAGTAGCAAGATCAATAGGGTGTTCAAATGGAAGAATTTTATTTGTTCATATATTTCCGGGAACAATACAATCTTTAATAGTAAACTTTACTATGAGAATAGGTACTGCAATATTAGCAGCATCATCTTTAAGTTTCTTGGGTTTTGGCGCAAATGTAACTGAACCTGACTGGGGAGCTATGTTGTCTCAGGGAAGAAATTATTTAAAGACCGCTCCACATATTGTGTTATTTCCGGGTTTAATAATATTTGTTACTGTTTTAGCCTTTAACTTATTAGGTGATGGCTTAAGAGATACTTTAGATCCAAAAATGAACTAGGAGGCTAAAATGGGAAAATTATTAGAAGTTAAAAATTTAAGTACCGAATTTAAAAAGGATAAAACTTGGACAAGAGCAGTAGATAAAGTTTCATTTCATATAGATAGTGGAGAGATATTAGGATTGGTTGGAGAATCCGGCTGTGGTAAATCTGTAACATCTCTATCTATTATGAGATTACTCGATAAAGATACTAGTAGAAACCCGGAAGGTGAAGTTTTAATGGAAGGAAGGGATATTTTAAAGTTAGATACTAAGGAACTAATGAAAATTAGGGGAAGTGAAATATCTATGATATTTCAGGAGCCGATGAACTCATTAAATCCAAGTATGAGGGTTGAAAAACAACTTACAGAAGCAATACTTCTTCATAATGATATTTCTAAAGAAGAAGCTCAAAAAATAGCTTTTGATTCCTTAGAACTTGTAGGTATTCCTGACCCTAATGTAACCTTAAAAAGCTATCCACATCAGCTATCAGGAGGTATGAGTCAAAGGGTTATGATAGCTATGGCAATGTCATGTAATCCAAAAATACTAATAGCTGATGAACCAACAACAGCTTTAGATGTTACCATTCAAGCACAAATTCTTGAATTAATGGAACAGATTAGAAAAGAAAAAGATATGGGAATACTTATGATTACTCACGACTTAGGAGTAGTTGCAGAAATGTGTTCCAGAGTAATTGTAATGTATGCCGGAAGAATAGTTGAAGAAGCACCTGTAATTGATCTGTTTAAAAATCCATTACATCCTTATACTCAAGGGCTAATAGCTTCTGTACCGATTTTACGTAGTGGAATAAAAAAATTAAATTCAATACCTGGAAATGTTCCGGATTTATCAATGTTACCTAAGGGTTGTAAATTTGCACCAAGATGTAAGTATGTTATGGATATTTGTAGAGAACAAGAACCAGAATTAGAGAATATTGAAGATAATCCAGAAAGAAGATGTAGATGCTATTTAGTTAATAAAACAAATAGAAAGGAAGAAGTTAAAAATGGCAAATAAATTAGTTACTGTTAAAAATGTATCTAAAACATTTGCAGTTAATAAAGGATTATTTGGTAAGAAAAAATTTGTTCATGCTGTAAATGATGTTTCGTTTGATATTTTTGCCGGTGAAACTTTTTCTTTAGTAGGAGAATCCGGTTGTGGTAAATCTACTACAGGAAGGTTAATTAATCATTTAGTATCTCCTGATAGTGGTGAAATAATATTTGATGGAAAAAACATATCAAATATTAAAGAAAAGGAAATGAGAAGTTTAAGGTCTGAAATACAAATGATATTTCAAGATCCATATGGTTCTTTAAATCCTAGGATGAAAATCCAAGATTTAATAGGAGAACCTCTTTTAGTTCATACTAAAATGTCTAGCAGGGAAAGATTAAAAAAAGTACATGAATTACTGGAAGTAGTAGGACTTAGTCCATTACATGGAGAAAGATACCCTCATGAGTTTTCAGGAGGTCAAAGACAAAGAATAGGAATAGCTAGAGCTTTAACTGTAAGACCTAAATTAATAATAGCCGACGAGCCGGTATCAGCATTAGATGTTTCTATACAAGCACAAGTTTTAAATCTAATGCAGGACCTTCAGAAGGAATATGATCTAACGTATTTATTCATTTCCCATGATTTAAGTGTAGTTGAAATGATTTCAGATCGTATTGCAGTAATGTATTTAGGAACTATTGTAGAGATAGCTACAAAGGATAATTTATATGATCATCCAACCCATCCTTATACAAGGGCATTATTATCAGCAGTTCCAATACCGGATCCTGAGCAAAAACAAAAAAGAATTGTCATAAAAGGAGATATTCCAAGTCCGACAAATTTACCATCAGGATGTTTGTTTAGAACAAGATGTCCTTATGCAACTGATAAATGTAAAAATGAAAAACCTGAATATATTGAAATAGAAAAGGGGCATTTTGTAAGATGTCATTATGCAAGGGAAATGGAGGAGAAATTCAATGTATAAATTTAATAGAGAAGAATATAATAGAAGAATGTCTTGGTATGTAGATGCTAGATTCGGAATGTTTATACATTGGGGCCTCTATGCTATTCCTGCAAGAAGTGAATGGGGAAGAAGCTACGAAGAATTATCTAATGAAGACTATCAAAAATATTTTGAAGAATTTAATCCGGTAGATTATAATCCGAAAGCTTGGGCTAAAGCAGCAAAAGAAGCAGGAATGAAATATGTAGTTTTAACTGCAAAACATCATGATGGTTTTTGCTTATTTGATAGTAAATATACCGAGTATAAATCAACAAATACTAAATTGGGAAGGGATATAGTTAAAGATTTTGTTGAGGCAGTAAGAGTAGAAGGATTGAAAGTTGGATTATATTTTACTTTACTAGATTGGTATCATAATGATTATCCTTCATTAAATGATAGATTTCATCCAATGAGAAACAATGAAGAATATAATAAAAGAGAAATAGATTTTGATAATTACTTAGATTACATGCACAAACAAATTGAGGAAATTTGTACAAATTATGGAAAACTCGATTTGTTATGGTTTGATTTTGCTTATGATGATATGCGAGGGGAAGTTTGGCGTGCAACAGAATTAATAAATATGGTTAGAAAATTACAACCAGATGTAATAATAGATAATAGATTAGAGGTAAGTGGAGAAGGATATGGCTCCTTAGCAGAAGGAAATCCTACACCATATCATGGAGATTTTGTTACTCCGGAAAAAATGATTCCACCAAATGGTATTCAAGATGTAAATGGAGAAGACTTGATTTGGGAAGCATGTGTCACAATGAATAATAATTGGGGATATCATGCAACAGATAAATTCTATAAACCGGCAGATATGCTTATAAAAAAATTAGTAGAGTGTGTATCTAAAGGCGGAAATATGATTTTAAATGTTGGTCCTGATGCAAGGGGAAATATTCCAAAAGAAGCGATAGAAAGATTGGATATAATTGGTAATTGGATGAAAGATAATAGTGAAAGTATATATGGATGTGGAAAATCTTCAATTGAAAAACCGGATTATGGAAGAGTAACACAAAAAGGAAACAAAATATATTTTCATATCTATGAGAATTCAATAGGTCCATTACCTTTAATTGGTATTAAACATGAAGAAGTAGACCTTATAAAATATTTATACTCAGGAGCAGAAGTACCAATATCTACAAGTTGGGTTCATAGTGATTATCCTAATATAGTCTTTGCGAATCTAGGTGAAAATCCTATTTTACCGGATAGTATAGATACAGTATTAGAAGTAACCTTAAAAAATGAAAGAGTTGATTAACTATGTTTGCTGAAGAAAGGCATGCAGAAATTGAAAAAATTTTAAAAAAAGAAGGAAAAGTTAAAGTAAAAGAATTAAGTAATATTTTTTCAGTAACTGATGATTGTATAAGAAAAGATTTAAAAGTTTTAGAAAATGATGGTAAATTAAGAAGAACTTATGGTGGAGCAATATTATCTAAAGATTATCCATTACAAAGAGAAGTTGTAGATAGAAAAATGTACCATGTAGATCAAAAAGAACGCATAGCTAAAAAAGCTTTTGAACATATTAAGGAAAATGAGACAATATTTTTAGATATTTCAACAACCAATATTCTATTAGCTAGACTATTGGCAAATAGTAATAAAAAAATATTAGTTGTAAGTAATATGATAGATATATTGCAAATATTAGTAAAAAATCCTTTAATAACAGTTGTAGGAACCGGTGGAACAATGCATTCAAAAGTAAATGGTTTTATGGGAGCATTAACAATAGAGTATATTGGTGATTATAGTTTTGACAAGGCTTTTTTAGGGACCTGTGGAATCGACATTAGAGATAGTACCTTTACTACTTTAGGTGCTGAAGACGGTCTTACTAAAAAAGCAATAATAAATAACAGTCGTCATAAATATGTTATGATAGAAAATGAAAAATTTTATTTTAATGAATCCTATAAATATGCACATTTTGATGATATTAATGGTATTTTTACAGATAAAAAGCCGGAAAAATCAATAGAAAATTTATTTTTAGCATCTGATGTACAAATTTATCATCTTTAAATAAATTAGTTGGAGTGAAATATATGAAATATGGAATGATAGCAACTTGGCGTATGGCCTATGAGGGAATTATAGACACTATTCCTAAATTAAAGGATGGTTTGTCATGTGGAGAAGCCTTAGTTGAATCTATAAAAAAAACGGAGGACTATCCCTTTTTTAAATCTGTAGGTTTTGGTGGACTTCCTAACGAGGAAGGAATTGTAGAACTTGATGCTGCTTTTATGAATGGAGATAATTTCGATATAGGTGCTATAGCAGGAAGTAGAAATGTTAAAAATCCAATTGAAGTAGCTGAAAATCTTAGTCATGAAAGGTTTAATATATTCTTAGTTGGTGAAGGAATTACTAAATATGCTACAAAAAATAATTTTGAAATAAAAAATATGCTTTCCGATAGGGCTAAAAGAATGTGGGAAATTAGACTTGAGGATATTAAAAACAAAGGTTTAACCCCTTATGATGGCCATGACACTATTGGAATGGTAGTTCTTGATACAAAGGGAAGTATGGCTGTTGGAACTTCAAGTAGTGGGCTATTTATGAAGAAAGAAGGAAGAATTGGAGATTCCCCTTTATCCGGCTCAGGATTTTACTGTGATAGTGAAATTGGTGGAGCGGCTGCAACAGGTCTTGGAGAGGATTTAATGAAGGGTTGTTTAAGCTATGAAATAGTTAGACTTATGAAAGAAGGACTTCATCCTCAAGAAGCTGCAAATAAGGCACTGTATGATTTTGATGAGAAACTAAAAAAACTCAGGGGAAAATCCGGAGCAATGTCTTTGGTATGTATGAATAATCAAGGGGAATGGGGAATAGCTACAAATGTTGAATTTTCTTTTGTAGTTGGTACTGACACTGAAGAAGTGGAAATTTATGTTGCTAATCCGGGACCGAATAAAACTACCTTAGTGGAAGTAGCCTCTCAAGAATGGCTTGATGCTTATGAAAAAAGAATAAAAAAACCATTAGATTAGGATAAATATATGATAATTTCAATAGATATTGGCGGAAGCAGTGTAAAAACCGCCTTATGGAATAATAAAAAATTAGAAAATAAAAAATCTTTTTCATCTCCAGATAATTGGTTTGATATGAAAAAAGAATTATTTAGAATAATTTATGAATATAAAAAAATTGAAAATATAGAAGGTATAGCCTTTAGTGTTCCCGGTATTCCTAATTACGATACAGGAAAAATAGACGGTGCAAGTTCATTAAGGTATATTCATAATCCGGAATTTCTTACAATATTTGAAGATGAATTTAAAATTCCTGTAACTTTTGAAAATGATGCCAATTGTGCTTGTATTGCAGAAATTAATCATGAATCCTTAAAGGATAAGAGGGATATGGTATTTGTAGTAATAGGTACTGGAATTGGAGGCTCTATAGTATATAACAGGAAAATCCAGGAGGGCTCTCATTCCTTTGCAGGAGAATTTGGGATGATGTTAATTGACGGAAGAAATGAATGGGCAATTCTTGGTTCAGCGGTTCATATGGCTGAAAAAGTATCTGAAATTAAAAATATGCAGTTATCAGGTGAAGAGGTTTTTAATTTAGCTGATTCAGGTGATGAAATATGTAAAAAGGCTGTAGAGGAATTATTTCACTACCTAGCATTAGGTATTTATAATTTACAATATATAATAGATCCGGAAATTATAGTTCTTGGCGGAGGAATAACAGCAAAGGAGGACCTAGTTGACAATATTGAAAAAGAAATGGATAAAATAATGCAGTATGGTCAAAGATCTCCCTTATATCCGGACATAAGAAAAGCAAACTATGGAAATGATGCCAATTTAATAGGAGCAGGTTATCATTTTTATGAAATGAACGGGAATTAATATGGAAGAAAATAAATTGGAAATATATAATACTATAAAAAAAGAAATAGAATTAATAAAGGAAGAATTTTATAAAACATTAAAAGAAATAATAGAAATACCCAGCGAACTTGGAAAACCTGAAGAAAATGCTCCCTTTGGTAAATATACTAGGGAAGCACTGGAAAAAATATTGGAAATTGGAACGAAATTAGGCTTTAAAGGGAAAATAGTAAATAATGCAATGACTTACATACAATATGGAGAAGGTAGGGAATATATTGGAGTTTTTGGTCATTTAGATGTAGTAAGGGCTGGTGATGGTTGGAATACAAATCCATATGAATTAACCCTAAAGGATGGAGTCTTTTATGGAAGGGGAATACTGGACAACAAAGGGCCGATTTTAGCTAATTTATTTGGATTATATATTTTAAAAAGATTAAAAATCCTCCCTAAAATCCCAATAAGAATTATTTTCGGCTCCAACGAAGAAAATGGTTCAAATGACATTGATTTGTATTTACAAAAAGAAAAGCCTCCAGTATTCGGTTATACACCAGATTGCAAATATCCTGTAGTTTATGGTGAAAGAGGAGTTGTTAGAATAAAAGTAACAACTTTATTTGAAAATAAGGAATTGGATATAATAAAGAAAATAGGTGGAGAGTTTAGTTCCAGTTTCATACCAGATAAGGTAAAACTAGTATATAAAAACAAGGAAGAGAAAATTTACAAGGGAAAAAAATCCCCTTCAAATGCTCCGGAAATGGGAACTAATGCTATACTTTTAATGGCAAGGGATTTAAGGGATTCAGACAATAATAGTTTAAGTAAATATATGAGTTGGCTTTATGATTCATTTTCAGATTATGAAGGAAAAAATTTAGGAATTAGATTTGAGGACTTGGATTCGGGGGTTACTCAAGTTTCCTTAACTAAAATAAAAAAAGAGAATAAGAAAATAGAAATTCAATTTAGTTCCAGATACCCTGTAACTATAAAAGAAGAGGAATTAATTAGAAATTTAAAAAATAACATTCCAAAAAACAGTCAAATGGAGATAATTAAATCAATGCCAAGTGTAATATTTCCAAAAGACGATAAACGACTTAAATTATTACAGGAAGCCTATGAAATATCCACCGGCTTAGACGGAAGTCCTGTAACGACAACAGGAGCGACCTATGCAAGAAAAATGCCTAATATAGTTGCCTTTGGACCGTCATTTCCGGGACAAAAGGGAATAGCTCATAAGGAAAATGAATATATGACTGAAGAAGACCTATTGAAAAACCTTGAAATATATGCCCTAGCCCTATATAATCTATCAAAAGATATATAAAAATTTCTTGAGGTGAAATATGGAAACTTGGGATATTTACGATAAAAATCGAAATATAATAGGTGAAACAGGTACAGACTGTAAAATAGGGTGTGACCAATACCATTTAGCAGTTCATGTTTGTATATTCAATTTTAAAGGGGAAATGTTAATACAAAAAAGACAAGCCTTTATGAAAATAAGAGCTGGTTTATGGGATTTAACAGCAGGTGGTAATGCTATAGCAGGTGAAAAAAGTTACCAGGCAGCTGAAAGGGAAACCTTTGAGGAACTTGGAATAAAGTTGGACTTAAAAAACACTAGACCACATTTAACCTTAAATTTTCCTACCGGATTTGATGACATTTTTCTACTAGAAAGAGAAATAGATATAAGTGCATTAAAATTACAAGAAGAAGAAGTAGAAAAAGTAAAATGGGCAAGTAGGGATGAAATTATAAAATTAATAAAAGAAGATAAATTTTTATCCTACTACCCTTCCTTTATAGAAATGTTATTTGATATTAGAAAATCCTATAGAACTTATTTTAAATAATATTTGAAATCTCGCATATTTATGCGGGATTTTTGCTTTTGTTTTAGTATTTATAAGGGGTAAAATCCAAATAAAAAAAGTGTGAAAACTCGAGTTTTCACACTTTTTTCTTACTCTATTTCTTTTCTTATTTTATCAATATTATTTACTGGTTCTAAGCAGGTGTAGTTTTCACATAAATAGTAGAAAGGCACACTACTATTTTCTAAATAGCTTTCTGTAAAAGGAGCTAATTTATTAATACTGTCCCTTGTTTCTTCTGTAATAACTAAATTAGTAATTTGTGGATTGTAGATATTTGAAAATTCCTTTTTCAATTCGTCTATATCCTTTGATTCTATAACTGAAACCAATTCCTTAGTAGGATAAATATTTAAAAGTAGTGCCTGTAAGCCGAAGGTATAAGCTAAGGGTTGGGCTTCAAATAGGGAAGAATAAACCTTTAGTTGCTTGTCCAGACTATTCTGAACATCGGAATCTCCTGTTAATTTAGAATATTTAGAAAAAACATAGACAAGTATTGAATTAGCTGAAGGAACGGCTCCGTCATAAAATTCTTTAGGTCTATATATTAAATCCCCTGAGTCCTTAGGACTTAAAAAGTATCCGCCTTTAGGGTCAAGGAAGTCTTTTTCCATTTTATTTAAAATATTTTTACAATTAACAAGATACTCAGTTTGGTAGCTAGTATTATATAGTTCTAAATTAGCCCAAGCTAAGTAGGCATAGTCATCTAAAAGTCCATTACCACTTACATTGCCGTCCCTGTAACTTATATAAAGGGACTTATCTTCCTTTGTTAAATTGTTTTTTATAAAACTTAGTCCTTTTTCAGCTATTTCTACATAACTATTATTATTAAAAACCCTTCCTGCAAGAGCATAGGCTGTAATCATCATAGAATTCCAAGAAACGAGTATTTTATCGTCCTTATGAAGTGGATATCTATTTAATCTATAAGTGTAGAGTTTATTTATACTTTCTTTTATTCGGTCATTAGGTAAAAGTTCATCCTTATGAATTAAATTTAAAATATTTTTACCTTCAAAGTTTCCTCTTTTACTTACATTATAAAATTTACAGAAATCTTCACCCTTATCTTTTCCCAGAACATCTATTATTTCCTTGTAATCCCAAGTATAGTATTTTCCTTCTTCTCCTTGACTATCGGCATCTTGGGCAGAATAAAAGCCACCGTCTTTTGAGGTCATTTCCCTGGAAATATATTCTAAGGTTTTTTCTACAATGTATTTATACAGGTCTTTTTTAGTAATTTGATAGGCTTGGGAATATACTATTACCAGTAGGGCATTATCGTAAAGCATTTTTTCAAAATGAGGAACTAACCACTTATTATCTGTTGAATATCTGGAAAAACCATAGCCAATATGGTCGAAAATTCCACCTTTATACATTGAAATCAAGGTTTTTTCTACAATAGGCAGAGCATTTTTACTTAAACCGAGTTTATGACAATGTAGTAAAAATAATAAATTATGAGGTGTTGGAAATTTAGGTGCATTTCCAAATCCGCCATATTTAGAGTCGAAATTACTTTCTAAACCCTCAATAGCGTCAATAATTGAATCCTTATTGTTTTTAACTACCTTATTGATTTTTGATTCTTCATAATTTTTAATGGCTGATGTTATTTCATTACTTGAATTTAAAATAGTTTCCCTGTCCTTTAACCATTTATCTGTAACTGTATTTAAAAGATCTATTAATCCTGTTCTTCCATATTTACTGTTTTTAGGAAAATAAGTTCCGGCAAAAAATGGTTTCTTTTCAGGGGTCATAATAATAGTTAAAGGCCAACCTCCTGACCCTGTTAATGTTTGAGCAACATTCATATAAATTGAATCTATGTCTGGACGTTCTTCTCTGTCAACCTTAATAGATACAAAATTTTTATTTAAAACTTTTGCAACTTCCTCATCTTCAAAGGATTCGTGAGCCATTACATGACACCAATGGCAGGTACTATAGCCAATTGAAAGAAAAATCGGTTTATTTTCGCCAGTAGCCTTTTCAAAAGCCTTGTCACTCCAAGGATACCAATCTACAGGGTTATGTGCATGTTGTAAAAGGTAGGGTGAAACCTCGTCTATTAAATGATTAGTGTAATTATTCATATACAATTCTCCTTATAAAATATATTTATTATAAATATTTCATAATCATTTATACCCTATAAAAGATTAATAAAAAGCAAGTATTTTTATGTAAAATACTTGCTTAATTTAAGACTGTTTTTCGTAGTTTATTTGAATTTTCAATATAATAAATATTTGTAGAAGGATTATTCCTAATACAATATATTCATATTTATTTACTCAACGGCTTTAAAATTATACAAGGGTTTTAAAACCCTAACTATTTCCACAGTATCTCCTATATTTGCAATTATTTCATCTATTGGTTTGTAGGCGAAAGGTGCTTCATCTAAGGTACCTTTGTTTACAGTAGTTGAATAAATATCCTCCATGGATTTTTTAAAGTCGGACATTTTAAAACTCTCCTTAGCTGCCCTTCTACTTAAGATTCTACCGGCACCATGGGGAGCAGAGTAATTCCATTCTTCATTTCCCTTACCAATACACAGTAGACTTCCATCCCTCATATTTATTGGTATTAGTAGCCTTTCTCCCTTTTTAGCGGAAACTGCACCTTTTCTTAAAATCATACTTTCAATATCAATATAGTTATGAATTGTTGTAAAGGAGTCTACAACCTTAAATTTCATCTGCTTTACTATTTCTGAAACTATTGCATGTCTATTTTTTTCAGCATATTTTTGTACTATGGCCATATCATGAAGATAATCATCAAATAGTTTTCCTTCTAAATAAGCTAGGTTTTTATTAATTTTAATATTTTTACCTTTTAAATCCTTAAAAGCTAATTTTTGATAGTATTCTGCAACTTGTTTTCCTAAATGACGGCTGCCGGAATGTACTACTAAATAAAGCTGACCATTTTCATCCTCATTTATTTCTATAAAATGATTACCACCACCAAGGGTGCCTAAACTTAATCTTGCCCGTTTTATATTAATATGGTTTAAACATTTTAAATTATCTAAATCCAGTTCATCGATATAGGGATGAACTGTTTTACGAATTTTAAAACCGGAAGGAATTGAATTATGGACTATTTTGTCTAGTTTTTCAAGTTCTATATTTTTGTTTTTAAGTAGTACCGTTTCAATTCCACAGCCAATATCAACTCCTACTAAGTTAGGAACTATCTTATCTTGAATGGTCATAGTAGTACCAATTGTACATCCAATACCTGCATGAACATCCGGCATAATACGAATTTTACTGTCCTTTATAAATTCATGGTCCAAGAGATTAGTAATTTGTTTTTCAGCTTGAATTTCTAAATCATCTGTAAATACAATAGCGTAGTTATATTTACCCTTTAACTCTATCATTTTCTATCCTTTCTATTAAAATTAGTAACATCCCTAATAATAGTATATCAAAGTATTAAAAATCAATGAAAATATGGAAATTTTACTTTTTAAGTGATAAGGTTATATTAGGGAAGATGTTTTCAAAATTAAAGAAAGGAGAAAAAAATGACCATAAAAAATACTTTTATATTAGCCCACCCACCAATAATAGTGCCGGAAGTCGGTAAAGGAGAAGAAAGAAAAGCAAGAAAGACCATTGAAGGATTTGAAAAAGTAGCAAAAATTATTGCAAGTATTAAACCGGAAACAATTATACTAAGTTCACCTCATGCTACACCTTATGCAGATTATATAAATATATCTTCAGGGGAATTTGGTGAAGGATCATTTTGGAATTTTAGAGTGCCGGAAGTAAAGATGAAAATACCATATGATAATGAATTAGTTAAAAAAATAAGTGAGTTAGCAGAAGAAAAAAACATACCTGCAGGAACTCTTGGAGAGCAAGATGATGAACTAGACCATGGCGTTTTAGTACCTCTTTATTATATTAACAAATATTATAAGGACTATAAATTAGTGAGAATTGGTCTTTCAGGTTTATCCTTAACAAAACATTATGAATTTGGGAAAATTGTTCAAAAAGCATCAGAAGAACTTTCAAGAAAATCTGTATACATTGCAAGTGGCGATTTATCTCATAAATTATTGCCGGAAGGACCTTATGGTTTTGCACCGGAAGGACCTGTTTACGATAAAAAAATAGGGGAAATTATAGAAACTGCTGATTTTTCTAAATTATTTGAATTTAGTCCTGATTTTATAGAAAAGGCTGCCGATTGTGGTCTTCGTTCTTTTGTAATAATGGCAGGAGTTTTAGACAGTAAGGAAGTGAAATCCCAGTTATTTTCTTTAGAAGGACCTTATGGTGTAGGTTATGCAACTGGTCAATTTGAGGTGATTGGCGAAAATAATAACCGTAAATTTGACAAGATTTATGAAGAAAAGGAAATAGACAGAGTTAAGGATTTAAGGAAAGACTCAGACCCATGGGTTGAATTAGCAAGAAAATCCCTTGAAACCTACATAAGAACAAATGAAAAATTAAAATTGCCAACTAATTTACCGGAAGAAATGACCAACACTAAAGCAGGGGTTTTTGTAACTATTTATAAACATGGACAGTTAAGAGGCTGCATTGGAACTATAGAGCCTGTAAAGGATTCAGTAGCAGAGGAAATTTTGGAAAATGCCATATCATCAGGAACAAGGGACCCTAGGTTTCCAAGAGTGGAAGAAAGCGAACTTAATGAATTGGTCTATAGTGTAGATGTACTAGGCGAAGCTGAACCAATATCATCCTTAGATGAGCTAGATACTTCCAAGTATGGCTTAATTGTCACCAGTGGTGTAAAGAGAGGATTGCTTCTTCCAAATATTGAAGGAGTTGACACTCCAGAAGAACAATTAAAAATTGTTAGGAGAAAAGCGGGAATATATCCTCATGATAAACAGACCCTTGAACGGTTTAAGGTGGTGCGTCATAAATGAAAATAAGATGTGATGTTTGTACAAGAAGATGTAACTTAAGCGAAGGTCAATTAGGTTTTTGCCATGCTAGGCAGGCTAAGGATGGGAAAATTATTTCTACTAATTATGGGCAAGTCACTTCAATTTCCTTAGATTCTATAGAAAAAAAACCATTAAATAATTATATGCCGGGAAGTAAAGTTCTTTCTGTTGGCTCCTTTGGATGTAATTTCACCTGTGAATTTTGTCAAAATTATATTATTGCTACTTCTGATGGCAGCAATATAAATAAAAGATATATTTCTCCAAAAGAACTTGTGAAAATGGCAGAGGAATTAGTAGCAGAAGGAAATATAGGAGTAGCCTATACCTACAATGAACCCTTAATAGGATATGAATATGTTTTAGACTGCTCTAAATTAATACATAAACATTCTTTAAAAAATATACTTGTAACAAATGGAAGTATAAATAATGAAATATTTAAAGAGGTAATAGGCCATATTGATGCTGTAAATATTGACCTTAAAGCATTTTCTGAGGATTTTTATAAAAGAGTTGGGGGAGATTTACAAACTACCTTGGAAAATATAAAAATAGCAGCAAAAACAACCCATATAGAATTAACTAATCTAGTTATACCTGGGTTAAATGATAATGAAGAAGAAATGAGAAAAATGGTAAAATGGATTGCAGATATTAATCCTGAAATTCCTTTACATATTAGTAGATTTTTTCCAGCATATAAAATGTGGGACAGTTCTCCAACACCACTGGAAACAATATATAAATTTGTTGGAATAGCAAAGGAATATTTAAAAAATGTATATCCGGGAAATTGTTAGTTTATACAGGGGTAAATTTAATTATCTGGAATAAATAGTCGTTGGGAGGTATAAATGTCGGAAAAGATAGAAGAGAATTCTTTGGCAACAGAGCCAATTGGAAAGTTAGTTTTTAAATTTGCACTACCTGCAATAATAAGTACCTTAGTTGGTGCAATTTATAATATGGTAGACCAGATTTTTGTTGGTAGAGGAGTAGGTGTAATTGGAAACGCTGCTACAAACGTTTCCTTTCCTTTAACAACAATTTTTACAGCTATTTCCTTATTAATTGGAGTAGGGACAGCTGCTAATTTCAATTTAAGAATGGGAGAAAAAAGAGAAAGATTAGCACAAAAATATATTGGAAATGGCGTTGTGCTAATGGTAGTTATGAGTATAGTCTTTTCAGCAGTATCCATTATGTTTATAACACCACTTTTGAAAATATTTGGAGCTACAGAAGAAGTTATGCCCTATGCAAAAACCTATGCTTCAATAATTTGTATAGGTTTTCCATTTTTAGTATTAAATACTGCATCATCTAATATTATAAGGGCCGATGGAAGTCCTAAATATGCAATGGTCTGTGTAGTAGTTGGTGCAGTAATAAATACAATACTTGACCCAATATTCATATTTGTTTTTAAATGGGGAATGGCAGGAGCTGCTTGGGCGACGGTTATTGGTCAAATAGCATCGGCAGCAATTAGTATATATTATTTAAAATATAAATTTAAAACATTTACAATAACAAAGGAAATATTAAAAGTCCATTCTAAATTAGTCGGTAGGATTTTTGCCTTAGGAGCATCTATCTCCTTTAACCAAGTTGCTATGTTAATTATGCAAATTACCTTAAATAATGTTCTTGCTCATTATGGAGCCCTTTCAAAATATGGTCCGGTTATCCCCTTAGCAGTAGTTGGTATTATATTTAAAGTTAACTTTATATTTTTATCTGTTAGTGTAGGTGTAGGACAAGGCTGTCAACCGATATTTGGCTATAACTATGGGGCTAGAAACTATAAAAGAGTTGAAGATACACTAAAATTAACAACAAAAATCAATTTAATAGTTGGAACCTTAGCCTTGATTAGTTTTCAGTTATTTCCTCGAGAAATAATTTCCTTCTTTGGAACGGGAAATAAGGAATATTTTGAATTTGGTACAAGATTTTTTAGAATATTTATGATGTTTACAATAACAAATGGATTAATGCCCTTATTTGGTAATTTTTTCGCCTCTATTGGAAAGCCAATAAAGGGAATATTTGTTACATTAACAAGACAATTTTTATTTTTAGTTCCCCTACTAATAATATTACCAATGATATTTGGCATAGAAGGAATAATGTTTGCAGGACCAATAGCAGATTTTGCAGCATTAGTAGTGGCTTTAGCATTGGCTTTGGATGAAATTAAGAAAATGAGAAAATTAGCTTTAGAAAATTAAGAAAATAAAAAGCACCTCTTAGATTTTATCTAAAAGGTGCATTATTAATATGAAAATTAAAACATCAACTAGGTTAATAAAAAATTTAATTAATGATTTTTTTCTATTTGAATAGTCTTTAATATCTATTTTTTTGATTAATTTTTTTGTAAATTTATTAGCAACAATAAAATATACTATTAAAAGGACAAAAAAGACAAAAATAGATATTAAACTACTAACATCTATCGTTTCCAACTCTTTCATAACAACCTCCCTAGGACTGTACATTTTTATTTTATCCTTTATTTTAATTTTAAAACTAACAAAATACTAACAATTTAGTGAAAATATTAACAAAGAAAATCGAGTAGGAGAGTTTTTCCTACTCGATTTTAATTCATTTATTGTAACTTCTTAAACAATTTAGTTTAATATTATTTTTTTAAGCCTGCAGCGTGAAGTACTGCTAAATGACCATAGGTCATAGCAGGACCAATTGTTGCACCTGCTCCCCAGTAGGCATTTATACCGGAAGAAGCAACACAGTTGCCGGCACCGTATAATCCCTTAATAGGATTATTATAGTCCCTTAAAACTTGTCCATATTTATTTATCATTGGACCTCCATTAGTATCTAAGGAGCCAGGAGCTAAAATTATTCCATAATAAGGACCTTTTTCATCTAAAGGATACATTGCCCTGTTGACTTGGTCCTCAGAAGGCCATTTAACATTAGGAATAAATGGTCTCATTGTAGCATAGTTTAATTCATAATTGGTTTCGCCTCTATGAAAATCCAAGTCCTTACCATTTTTAGCAAATTCATTAAATCTTTTAATAGTCTTACTTAAATTTTCGGTGAAATCTTCTTCTAGAGAAAAATTACCAATTTTATCTTTTAAACTATTCAGTCTATTCTTAATTTGAATTGTTAAATCCTCAATATTTTCACCAACTATTATATGCTTCATTGTTTTAGGGTCTCCAGCAGGGTAAGGTGGAAAGCCCATCCAATAATTTAAAGCCCTGTTATCAAAGATGAAAAATAGATATTCATTAGGATATTCTCCCTTTACAGGATCCCAGACATAATGAATTTGGGTTCTATCGTTATAATTTCTCTTTTCATTAACGACTCTTTTACCATATTTATTTACTTCTAAAAAACTATCTCCTACAAAATAGAAGGTACTACTGGAACCTTCAGGATTTGCAAGATATACTTCCAACATACTTTGAACCCTGTAAGCATTTGTCATATTGCCAAGTTGAGCCCCAAGTTTCTGTGAAATATTTACAAAGTCTCCAGTATTAGTTGGAACTGCACAGCCACCAATTAAAGGATGGGCATGAAATCTTTGAAGTAGGTCTTGGTTATGGGAAAAACCTCCTGTTCCAAATACAACGCCCTTATTGGCTATAAATTCTTCCCTTATACCGTTTACTTCTGCAATAACTCCACTAATTTTTCCCTCAGCATCGCTAACTGTATCAATAACTCTATGACCTATTCTTATGTCGGCATTATGATTTTCAAGCCATTTTAAAAACAAGTTAATTAGGTCTTTACCGCCTTCACCGCTATTTGGATTATCGGTTTTAGCATAAACAGAACGACCTAGTATTCCTTTGTTTTCCGGAAGATTTTCCATATAGTCAACATGGGGTTTTCCCTGCCAATCGTAATCTATTACGGTTTCAAAAACCCCTATATCTTTAAAATACTCAATCATAGGAGCACTTTCATTATAATAGTTTTCCAACATTCCATACTGATATTCACTTAGTCCTAAATTGGGAAGATCCTTATTGAATTTACTTGGAAAGGAATATCTTGCCATGTAAGAAAGAGCATCTTCTTTAGAGTCATGAATATTAGCATCCTTCTGACAGTAATTATTAGGAATCCAATATCTACCACCAGAGCGTCTAGTAGTTCCACCTAAGGTATTTGCCTTTTCCAAAATTATTACAGATAGATTATTGGCTATGGCAGTAGTAGCTGCAGCTAAGGCAGCGGCTCCACTTCCTACAACAATAATATCCGCTTCTTTATTTTCCTTAGTAAAAGTTCTTTCTGGACTTTCTTTGCCATTGTCTTCTAAAAGTATAAATTTATCTTTACTTGCTCCACAAACCGGACATATGTCAGGTGGAGACTCACCTTCATGTATATAACCACATACTGTACATTCCCATTTTCTCATTTTGAACCTCCTTATCTCCAATAAGAAAAAGAGTCTTAGTTACAATAAATTTTAAATGTAGGGTCATGTTATTCAACTTCTATTGTTATATAAAACTCCTGTCCGTCAAAATCAATTTCTTTAATTTCTGTGTAAATATCATCGTAATCCTCTTTAAATCTTTTAGAAAATTTTAAATTATCCCACATATGCATTGGAAATAATATTTCGGGAGAAAGTGTTTCTAAAAAATAGGAAACTCCTAAATCATAATCTTCCTTAAGTCTTGGATCAATTGGGAAAAATGCTAAATCCAACTGATCGGTTTGAATTTTATCGATTTCTCGTCTAAAATCGTTCCTCATTTGTTCTCGTTCCAAATCCGTATCTTCCGGCCATTCCCAGTCATTTAAATCTCCGGCGTGGAAGAAGGTTAAATAAGGTAATTCTACTAATATAGAAAAACCCTTATCGGTAGAACCATAGGTGTAAAAATCTACATCGTGATAGGAAAATTTTTCATCTTTATCTAAAATAAAAACATTATCCTTGTTCCAAATTTTTTTCATTGTATTAATATCAAGGTCTTTGTCTTTGTCGGGACTATCTAAATAAATAATATTTTCATTTTTATACAATTCTGCAATATCTTTTGATAGAATATATATATTATCTTTAAAATTTCCATATTCAAAAATCTTTTTTGAAAAATGGTCATTATGGGAATGTGTAGCAATAAAAATTGTTTTTTTGCCTATTATTGGTTTAGGAAGATTTCCCTTAAAATAATCAATAATAAATAGATAGTTTTTTGTTTCTATTGAAAAACAACTATGATTAATATATGTAACTTTAATTTCGAATTTTTCCATAATACCCTCCATTATTATTATACCTATTGTTCTAGTATATTAAACGATATAATGGGTATATAATTTAAGTGGTGAAAGAATTATGAAGAAAAACAAAACAAATGCAATGAGAATATTAGAATCTAAAAAAATAGATTTTGAAATAATAAATTATGAGGTTGATGAAAATATTGATGGAATTTCCGTTGCCAATAAAGTTGGATTGGATTTAAACATAGTCTTTAAAACCCTAGTAACAATTGGTGCAGATAATAATAATTATGTATTTGTTATTCCGGTAAATAGGGAATTGGATTTAAAAAAAGCTGCAAAATCAGTTAATGTTAAAAAAATAGAAATGATACATGTTAAAGATATTAAAAAAATAACCGGTTATATTAGAGGAGGTTGTTCTCCAATAGGTATGAAAAAACTTTATAAAACAGTATTAGACAATTCTGCAATGGAATTTAATCAAATATATGTAAGTGGTGGAAAATTAGGGGCTCAAATAAAAATATCTCCAAGGGATTTAATAGAAATAACAGATGCAGATATTTATGATTTAGTAAAATAGGATAATAATAATGAAAAAACAAGAAAAAATAAAAAAAATAGCTGACTATATTAAGGCTGGCGAGAAAAAACTGGAAGATTTTACCATTGGCGTTGAAATGGAAAACTTCATTATAAATAAGGACGATTTAAAAACCGTGTCCTACTATGGAGAAAATGGCGTTGGCGAAACATTGGAGTATTTGACTACTAAGGGTTTTATTCCCTATAAAGAAGGAGAATATGTACTAGGTTTGGAAAAAGGGGACCTAACCATTAGTACAGAACCTGGTAGTCAATTTGAGGTTGCCATTAAATCCAATACGGATATAAAGAATTTAGAAAATAAATTTAAATGTTTTTTTAATGAGTTAGTACCTTATTTAAATAGTAAAAATCAAGTGTTAGTTTCTTTAGGATACCATCCAAATATGAAAATAGATGAAATAAAAATACTTCCTAAAAAAAGATATGACTATATGTATGATTATTTTAAAAACAAAGGAAATATGGCCCATAATATGATGAAGGGTACAGCATCTTTACAAGTAACTATCGATTATTTAAATGAAGATGATTTTAGAAGAAAGTATTTTCTTGCAAATGTATTAACTCCTATTTTTTACGGATTATTTGATAATACATACATATTTGAAAAAGAACCTTTAGAAATATATACAATACGACAAAAAATTTGGGAAAATACCGATAAGGAAAGGTCTGGACTTTTTGACATTGCCTTTGATGAGAGTATAAGTTATGAAAAATATGCAGAAAAAATATTAAATACCCCTCCGATTTTTATTGAAAAGAATGGTGAATATATTTATACAAAAAATAGAACATTAGAGGATATTGCAGATGAATACCAACTAGACGAAAGCCTAATATTTCAGGCCTTATCAATAGTTTTTCCAGATGTAAGAGTAAAGACCTATATTGAAATGAGAATGTTTGATTCAATACCGTATCCATTAAATTTTGCTGCAGTAGCCTTGATTAAAGGACTTTTTTATAACGATAATAATTTAAAGGAAATGTGTAAAATGTCAAAAGGAACAAGTTATAAAGAAGCCATAGAAGGAAAAGAAGAGGTTCAAAAACATGGTATTAACGCAGTTTATTTAAATAAAACAATATTAGAACACGGTAAGTTTTTAATAGAATTAGCATCAAAAGGCTTAGATGAAGATGAAAGAAATTATTTAAAGCCTTTGAAAACACTAATTGATTCCGGTAAAACTCCAAGAGATAAATTTGAAGAAATATATATAAAGGAAGGACTTAATACTGCTGTAAACTCGGTAGTATTAAAAATGGAAAATTAAATGTATAACGATAAATACGTAAATGAATATGTAGATATAATAAAAAAAGATGAAAAATTTTATTATAAAGACTATTTAAATATGTTGGACAAGGTAAAGCATTCCAACGCTATATACAAGGGAGAACCAATACCAGTTACATATCAGGGATTATTTTATGACAAGGAAAATAAAAAAGATTTCCAATATATGTCCGATATGTTAATGTCCATTACAAAAAAAATAACCAAAGAATATGTAGAAAACAAGGAATATAGAAAATTATTTAAATTTTCAAAAGAATTAGAAGAATTAATTATCCATGACCCAGGTTATGACATACCTGTTCCAATATGTAGGTATGATGTTTTTTATAATGGAAGGGATAAATTTAAATTTGTAGAATTTAACACAGATGGTTCCTCTGCTATGAATGAGGATAATACCTTAGGTCCAATATTACTTGAAACAGAGGCAATGAAGGAGTTTTCCCAAAAATACAAACTATCAAATATTGATTTAATCAACTCCTGGGCTGAAATATCCTATGAAATGTATAAAAAATATAAGGGAAATACGAAAAAACCCAATGTAGCAATAGTGGATATATTGGAAATAGGAACTTCCTATGAATTTAGAGAGTTTAAAAAAGCCTATGAAAAACTAGGTTTAAACTGTGAAATTGTAGATATAAAAAATCTTGAATATAAAAATGGGAAATTGCTTTATGGTGACTATGAAATAGATTTAGTGTACAGAAGAATTGTTACAGTTGAATTAATGAAAATTCTAAAGGATATAAAGCCCTTTATTGAAGCCTATAAAAATAATGCATTTATGATGTTAGGCTCCTTTAGAAGTCAAATTATGCACTATAAACCAACCTATAAAATATTTAGACTGAAAGAAACAAGAAGAATTTTATCAAAAGAGGAAAATGACTTTTTAGATAAATCAATACCATATACTGAGGATTTTGAAACAGAAGAGGATTATAATATAGTTAGTAAAAATAAGGACAACTATATTTTAAAACCCGTAGATGACTATGCTTCCCATGGAATATATACAGGAAGGGATCATAATCAAGAGGAATTTGAAAAAATATTAAGGGAAATACTGGCAACAGGATATATTTATCAAGAATATTACGATATGGATCCAGTTCATTTTGTAGAATTTAATGATGATGGAAAAATTGAAGTAAATGACTTTGGTGTTGTATTGGGAATGTTTATATATAATGAAAAATTTATAGCACCTTATACAAGAATAGGAAAAGATAACTTAATTTCTGGAGCAAGGGATTACTATACAGCTCCAAATATTTTTATAGAAGAAAAATAACATAGGAGGTGTTTATTTGTCAAGTTTACAAAGTACCATGTTGGTTTTATTTGGTGTAATAATAATTGGTTATGTAGCAGGAAAAATTGGAATTATAAATGAAAATGCTAATATGACCTTTTCCACCCTAATGCTATATATTACATCTCCATTATTAATAATTTCCTCTATTTCTACAAGTGAATCGGGAACTATACCGGTTAATATATTTTTAGTAATGGCAATAGGGGTAATAACCTATATTTTCCTTATAGTTTTTGCAAGAATATATGTAAAAATAATGCCCCTAAATAAATTTGAACTTCCAGTACATGAAGTGGTAATGGTATTTGGAAATGTAGCATTTTTAGGTTACCCTGTATTTCAATCATTATTAGGAGATTCAGCTATATTTGTATCTACAATAATGAACTTACCCTTTAATATTTTACTCTTCTCCTATGGAATGTATTTATTTACAAAGGATATGACAACAGATGGAGCAAAAGGACTAAAAAGTTTAATAAATCCGGGATTCTTAGCAGCAATAATTGCACTAGTAATATATTTAACGGGAATAAAAGTTCCTTATGTGTTAAATGAAATCTTTACTTCAATAGGAAATATTACAATACCATTGTCCATGTTAATGATAGGTTCATCTCTTGCAACAATAGATATAAAATACCTATTTAAGGACTATAAGGTTTTAGTATATTCAGTAATAAAGTTAGTAGTCTTACCAGTACTTGCATTTATAATAACAAGATTGATTGGTTTAGATACATATTTAATAAAAATGATAACCTTAAATGTAGGATTTCCGGCAGCTTCTATGGTTGTAATGCTTGCTACACAATATAAGAAAAGTATTCGTTCAGCTTCCATAGCTGTATTTATGAGTACATTACTGTCAGTTATAACAATACCATTAATAGAAAAATATTTGTTTTCATTATTATAGAATATAAAAGAGGTTTTCCTCTTCTATATTCTTTTTTTTATATTAGAAAAAATCCCTTATTGTAGAAAAATAATCATCTAAAGTTTCAGCTCTTCTTATTAATTTTATGTCTCCATTTTCCTTTAAAAGTAATTCGGCAGAACGTAATTTTCCATTGTAATTGTATCCCATAGAATGACCATGGGCTCCAGTGTCATGAATTATTAAGACATCTCCAATATTAATTTCCGGCATCTTCCTATCAATAGCGAACTTATCGTTATTTTCACATAGGGAGCCGGTAATATCATATAAATTAGTATTGGCTAGGTTTTCCTTACCGGAAATAGTTATATGGTGGTAGGCTCCGTACATGGCAGGGCGAATTAAATTAGCAGCCGATGCATCTAAGCCAATATAGTTTTTATAGGTTTCTTTTTTATGAATTACCCTAGTGACTAATTGACCATTTGGTCCGGTAATATATCTGCCAAGCTCTGTAAATATAGAAATATTGTCAAGATTATGGGGCTTTAAAATTCTATTATATTCATTTTTTACCATTTCACCAATTTTAAATATATTATTAGCTTCTTCATCAGGCCTATAAGGTATACCTATACCACCAGAAAGATTTATAAAGGAAATGGCAATACCTGTTTCTTTTTTTAACCAAACAGCAGTTTCAAATAGCATTGCTGCAAGGGCAGGATAATAATCGTTTCCTAGGGTATTACTGGTTAAAAAAGCGTGTAGACCAAAGTTTTTTACACCCTTTTCCTTAAGGAGTAGAAATCCTTTTTTTAGCTGCTCCTTTGTAAAGCCATACTTAGCATCTTTGGGGTTGTCCATTATATTATTATGTATTTTAAATTCTCCGGGATTATATCTACAACAAATAGTATTTGGAAGGCCGGCATATTTTTTCCAAATATGAAATATGGGAAAAGTCATCTAAGTTAATAATAGCTTCCAGTTCCCTTGCCTTTACATATTCTTCGTAAGGTGTTGCATTAGAAGAAAACATAATGTTATCTTCCTTAAATCCTGTTTTCTCAGCTAAAGTTAATTCAGCCATACTGGAACAGTCAAGTCCACAGCCTTCCTCTTTCATGATTTTTAATATTTCCGGAGTAGGAGTAGCCTTTACAGCAAAATATTCTTTAAATCCCTTGTTCCAAGAAAAGGCCTTATATAAATTTCTTATATTTTTACGTATTCCCTTTTCATCATAAATATAAAAGGGAGTGGGATATTCTTTTATAAGCTCTAATAATTTTTCATTATTTAAAAAAGATTTCTTCATTATTTCTCCTTAAATTATCGGTTAATATGGTAGATGACATAATCTATTTTAATTATACAGTACTGGTTTTACTTAGCAATGTTAATATTTATTTAGCAAATATTAAAGAAATAGAACATGGAAAGCATTTTATTAAAATAATATGATGGAATACAATGACTTCTTAAAAGTGTAGTAGATTATAAAATCACCGGTAAATACCGATGATTTTATTAATTGTAAGGATAAATCCATAATTTTTCCTTAACCCATTCAGCACAAAAAATATCTTCAATTTTTTTGGCATCAGATTTTTCAATTTGTTCCATAAGCCAATCTTTATCCTTACCAATATCTTTTAAAACCTTTTCATCTAATATTCCATTTTCTATTACCAACATGGAAAGTATTTCTTCATTTTTTTTATCATAGGTTAATTGACCATTTGTTTCAAACCATAGGTTCTTTAATTCATTTACACCGAGAATACCTTCATTATGAAGTAATATTTCAACATCCCTAACAGATAATTTGGTTTTTAGAAAATTATCTGTTATTAAAACACCATTTTCAATTAATTGAATTCTTTTACCATTAATAAATTCCTTGACCCTTAAGCTTTTTGCCTTTAGAAATCTAATAAAGAGCAAGATTAGAATCCAGATAATTATAAATATTGCAGAATCCAATATTTTCATTTCGGAATCAAGTATAGTTGCTCCAACAATAGCTCCTATTACCATATTTCCAATTTGATCAAAAGCTGACATTGGGGCTAATTGACTTTTGCCGGAAATTTTAATATAAATAAGTAAAATTATAACTGTAACAATGATTTTTAAAATACTATTTAAATAAAAATCCAATTTTCTCCTCCTTAAATAATGTATATAGTTATTATTAAAATAACATGTCAATATATAGTATAATATAAAACAAATATTATTAGAAAGGATAATATAGATGATAGAGTTAAAATACTTTGAAAAAACTGACTTCCAACAGTTAATTAACTGGATAGATTCTAGGGAGTTTTTACTCCAATGGAGTGGTAACACCTTTAAATATCCATTAACGAAAGAGCAGTTAGAAAATTATATAGAGGATGCAAATTATGAAGATGCAAATAAGTTGGTATTTAAAATTAGAAATAAAAGTACTAATAAAACCATAGGTCATATTGCCATTTTAAATATAGATAAAAATAATAGGATTGCAAGAATAGGGGCTGTTCTAATAGGAGATGAAGAATTTAGAGGGAAAGGCTTTGGACAGATGGCAATAGAGGAAGTTTTAAAACTTGTATTTAAGGATTTAAATCTTCATAAGGCAAGTCTTGGAGTTTTTGATTTTAATAAATCTGCCCTAAGATGTTATGAAAACTTAGGCTTTAAGAAGGATGGTTTAATAAGGGATTCTTTAAAGAATGGCAGGCAGTATTGGAATCTTTGGGAAATGAGTATGTTGGAAGAAGAATGGAAGGAATTGCAACTAAATTAAGACAAGAAGAAAATAAATAAGTTTTTCATGGACCTTAAAATTTAATTAAGAATAGTAATACAAAATTTACCTAGCTAATAAAAGAAAGAAAATACAGATTATAAATTTAGAAACCTTTCTTAATAAATTTGTAATAGTTTTTTAATCATTCCTTATAAATCTTTGGCTATAATAGATTTAAGAAGGGAAGTGAAATTATGAAGAAAGGAATTAAGGCCTTTATTGTAATTATAATAGTATTGGCAGCAGTCTTTGCTTTTTTATACTTTAAGATGGGAAGAACTTGGCTGGCAAATTCAAATGATGTTTCTATAACCTATGAAAAGATTGAAAATACTGTAGAATTGACTTTTAAGGCAAAAAAGGACGGATTTTTAATATCACCACATCCTTTATTTATAGAAAAAGGAGAGGTAAGAAGTGATGAAAGTGGTGACATAGCAACAGTATATGAAATGAAGAAAAACTTTATTAATTCAATCTTAGGTAGAAATTCAGATGAAAATCGGAAATTACGATATGAATTTAAAGATGAAAATAATTTATTAACGCCTGAAGGAAAGGTTAGGCAGTTATCGGAAGATGATGTTTTAATGCTAAAATTTAAAAATAAAACCGAGTATATAAAGTTTAAGGATTTGTATAAGGGAGACATTAATTCAAATATAATTGAATATAAGGATAAAAAATAATCATAATATAAAGATGTTAAAAATTATTAAAAAAAGATGAGTTATGTAGACAACCCATCTTTTTTAATTTATTGCTTTTTTATAACAGGAATCCAAACTTCATATTTGGCATTATTTGGGTCCGGATTTATATAGACTTCTATGTCTGGTCCATTGGCATATTCATAGCCTGATGTTGGAAACCATTCTGTAATAATTCTTTCTTCTAATTTTTGAATGGATTGTCCTGTGCCGGAGCCGGGAAAAATAGCCCAAGTAAAAGAGGGGACAATATATTCTTCAAAATTATTTTCAATAGGTTTTGAACTGGAAACAGCTATGAAGTATCTCCATTCTTGGTCATTATTACAGGCGGAAACTCCTAACATTCCACTTGGTTCCTCGTTCATTAAGGATACTAATGTTGGAATGGTTCCGTTTATAGAGGCCTCTTCCCACATTTTAGGAACTATTTTAAAGTTTTTCTCTATATTTTTATGTAATTTTTCTGATATTCCAACAATGCGAAACTCCGCTTTTTCTTCAATTCGATAATTCATTTCTTCTACCCCTTTAATAGTCATTTTAAAACTTATAGGTGGATAGGATTTTATAGAAGTGCCATGTTTTCTTGCTTTTGTTGGACTTATTCCATGTATATTTTGAAAGGCTCTATTGAATGCCGTTGGAGATGTGTAGCCATATTTTAATCCTATTTCTATGATTTTTTCGTCACTATTTAATAAATCTACAGCAGCCAAGGACATACGTCTTCTTCTAATATATTCAGCCAAAGAAACACCCGCCATATATCCAAACATCCTTTGAAAATGATATGTAGAACAACAGGCTATTTTTGCAAGTTCTTCATAGTTTATTTCTTCTGTAATATTATCTTCAATATAGTCTATTGCCATATTTAGATTATTTATCCATTCCATTATCTACCTCTTTTCATAATTATTATAGGAAAAACAAAAAATATATTCTGCTCTTTTTATGCACAAAAAAGAGAGCTTATTTTAAATATTTAGAACCTTCTTTTATACTTAGTTTATCCATAAAATTTTTATTATCTTCAATAAAGTTCTTAACCCATTCTAAATCGGTTTTACTATAATCCCTTAAGGCCCAGCCAATTGCTTTATTTATAAAAAATTCATGGGAGCTAAAATTGTTCTTTAATATTTTCTCTAATAACTTCGTATTGGTCTTTTCTTTTCTATGGAGTTGATGAATTATTGAAATTCTTCTAATCCAAAGGTTTTCGTCTTTTGACCAGGAAATCATTTCATTATTAATCTTATAATTAAGTCCTATTTCACTTAGAACACTATAGAAGTTGTCAACGGAATCCCACCAAGCTTTACTTACTATATATTTTTTTATTGTAGGTAAATCGGAACTATTTAATTCTTTCTTTTTAAGTTTTAAATAATCTATGGCAATATATTGAAACTCCCTTTCTTCCTGTATCCAAAGGGAGTTAAAAACAGCCCAGGAGAAATTCTCCTTTCTTAGTTTTTTCAAACATTCTTTAGAAATTTCTCGTCTTTCAATGGATTTTATTCCTAGGAATTTAAATTTATTTAACATATATTTTTCCATAGGAATAATATTCTCTTCATTTTTATTTTTATGCATTTCCAAGATTAAGTTTTCTATACTCATTTAATTCCTCATAAGATTCTCTTGTAATTTCATTAAATATTTCATTTGCAATATTTTCCCATGAATGTTTAGCAACGGAATTTAAAACTTCATCTGAAATTCTTTCTTTATTTTTAACTCTTTGAACCTGTATGTCAATAGCCTTTGCTAGTCTATTTACAAATTCAGGAATATCTTTTTCATATGGTGTATCTACATTTTTAAGTCTTGGAAGGTCAACATATTCTATGGCGTTGGAATTATTAACATCATCTCCTAAAACTTCCATTAAGGCATCCAGTTTTGTAGAAACTATATACATTCCACTAGCTAATGCTTCAATTGCAACAAGGCCAAGTCCCTCATAATAAGAAGGAAGTATAAAAATACTGGAATACCTAAAAAGATGGGCTAAGGATTTTTGGTTTTTTGCATTAAACAGTTTTATATTTTTCGTGTTATCTAATTTTTTATGAATCCTTTCAATATTTTCCCCTTGAGGAGTTCCTATTATATTTAATATTATAGTATTGTCATAATCCAGTTGTTTATAGGCATCTATAAGTTCAAATACACCTTTTGCATCGGCTATTTTCCCGGCGTAAACTAAGTTTATAAATTGATTATTTTCATCGTATCGAAGTTTTTCATCTTTATAAAAATAATCCTGGTTATATCCACCACCGGAAACATGGATTTTGTTTTTGTCTATGTTATAGGTAGTTACTATTTCAGAAACCTGATTTTCACTTAGTGCAAATACCTTGTCCAATCTATTTAAATTTTTTACATATCTATTTTTTAATCTAGGATTTTGTAAGGCCTGCCTAATATCTGTACCATGGCAAATACCAATTATTTTGTCACATCTATCCCTTAATAAATCCAAGGTTAAGGATGTTAAAATCCAAAGGTGATGACAAATAATAATATCCGGCTTAATTTCGTTATAGGCATTTAGTATTTGGACCTTAAAATTATTAAGCCATGTGTTTAACATTTTAGGAGTCATGTCCTTATATCGAGTGCTATTATATGGCATTACATCACTCATTCCTACAATATGAAAATCCAGTTTGCTATTATTGAAGTTTATTGGAAATTTATTTTCATCAGGTATAACATCAAAATCATATTCAACACAGTCCTGATGACCATAAATAGCATAGTTTTCATTGTTTTTGTTTAATTCTTTTATTAAGTTTGAAAAGTAAACCCCGCTTCCGGTTTTAGAGGGAAGTTGAGCAATAATATGCAAAATTTTCATAAATTCTCCTTAATTTATTATATTTAAATTATAGTCTATATAGACATTGTCACCTATTTTAAAGTCTTTATTATTTAATGTTGTAACTTTTAGTAAATTACCCTTCTTGTCCTTTACTTTATAATTAATAATTTGACCTGTAAAATATTTTTCCAAAATTATAGCATTAGATTTATCTGTAGGTTTTTCTATTGTTATTTTTTCAGGGCGAGTGTAATAATTTGTACCATTTTTTTCTATTATATTAGATGTTCCAATAAAATTTAAGGTAAATAGATTGTTTGGTTTAAAGTAAATATCTTCAGCTGTTCCCATATCGGCAATTTTTCCCTTATCCATTAATATTATTCTATCGGCAATGGAAAAGGCTTCTTCTTGGTCATGGGTTACAAAAATTGTTGTTAAGCTTAACTCATCATGGATTCTTTTTATTTCGGAACGAAGTTCAACTCTTAGCAGTGCATCTAAATTTGAAAGAGGCTCATCTAAAAGTAGTAATTTTGGCTCTACTACTAAACTTCTGGCCAAGGCTACCCTTTGTTTTTCACCACCGCTTAATTCGTTGATTTTTTTGTTTTCATATCCATGTAGTTTTACAAGTTCCATCATTTTAATAGCCATTGAAGAAGCTTGTTTTTTAGCTATATTTTTAAACTTAAGTCCATATTTTATATTTTCAATTACGGTCATATGAGGAAATAGACCATAGGATTGAAAAACAGTAGACACTTCCCTATCTTCAGGAAAAAGATTTGTAATATTTTTATTATCTAGAATTATATTCCCACCATTGATTTTAATAAAACCGCCAATACAATTTAGTACGGTGGTTTTTCCACAACCACTAGGTCCAAGTAAACATATTAATTCCTTTTTATTTATTTCTAAATTAAAATCCTCTAGAATGGTATTTTTACCATAACTCTTTTTTAAATTATCGATTTTTAAAAACATTATTTCTCCTTTTTGGAAATTATTTTATAATAAAGTCCATTTATTAATAGACAGGTTAGTATAATTAAACAGGATAAAACCGAAGCAACTCCATATTTACCACTTTGAACTACATCAAATAAAACCAAGGTTATGAGTTTTTGTGCAGGATAAACTAAAAATATAATAGATCCTATTGTTGTCATCGATGATGTGAAACCATTGACAAAAGTTAAAAATAAACTTTCCTTTGCCATTGGAAGGACTACGTCTTTAAAATCATATAGTCCAAAACCACCTAAATCCTTAACGGAGTTAGTAAGTTCTTTGTTAATTTGAGAAACTGTAGTTAAATTGGTTTTAGTTGCAAAGGGCAATACCTTAAAAATCAAATTAAGTACTACTATGTACACGGTTCCCGTTAACTTTAAGGGTGCCTTGTTAAAGGCTAGAATATATCCTATTCCAAAAAAAGTTCCAGGTACTATATAGGGTAGCGTTGCAATAAAATCTATAAATTTAAAGAACTTTAATTTTCTTATCTGCATATAATATACTATGAATAAACCAAGAAAACTACTTGTAATACCGGCTATTAAGGAATAGACAATACTTCTTACATAGGTAGTGGTAAAATATTGTTTACTGTTATTAAAATGCTCTAAGGTAAAATGTTTTTTTCCACCTATGGATTTAGTAAAGGCGGAAATAAAAATTGAGCTATATTGTATTATTAATATTCCTAAAAATAAAATTGTAATTATTTTAAAAATATTAAAAATTAATCCACTTTTGTTAATTACTATATTATTATCTCCATTGGAAAAACTATTAGTGGAAATATTTTTGAAATTGTTTCTAAAAATAATAAATATAATTATTGCAATTGAAAATAAAACTAAATTTATTAAGGCAGATCTATTAATATCTCCTGCAGAAATAATACTTAAATAGGCTTCTGTGGCTAAAACATTATAGGAACCACCTATTATTGCAGGTGTGGAAAAGTCGGCTAGGCTCCTAACAAAGGTCAGCATAAAAACAACGACTATTCCGGACTTTAAATAGGGTATAATAATATCGGTTATAATATTGTTTGTTTTTGCACCAAGGGATCTTGCACTATTAATTGTTGAAGAATCCATGGTTTTTAAAATACCAATCAAAATTAAAGCATTAAGGGATATAAACCCAACACTTTGCATAAATACAATTCCCGGTAAACCGTAGGGGTTAATTCTTAAATGTAGCAATTCGTAAGTAATAAATCCTCTTCTTCCAAAAAGATTTATGTAGGATAAGGAAGAAATAAACGGTGGCGATATTAAGGTTAAAAACAAGGTAGCATTTATTATTTTTTTAAGTCTTTTTCCCGATATAAACCAATAAATCGCTATTGCTACAGTTACAGTAGTTGTTAATACTGCTGTTAATATAGCCATAAGCAACGAATTATATATTAATTTTTTTTCAGTAATAATAAAGTTAAAAAGTTTAGATAAATTTATACTTCCATCTTCAAATAAAGATTCAATAAAAACAGCTATAAAGGGATATAAAATAAATAAAATTACTACAATTGAAATTGTTAACATGATAAATTTATCTAGGGTTTTATTAAATAATTTTTTATTAAACATATATTCTCCAAAAAAATAAGATGGCAAAAGCCATCTTATTAGTTAGTCATTACTTGCCTTACTTCCAGCAATTTCTTTCCATTTATTTAAAATAGCTTCTCTATCAGAGCCAAAAGTTGATAAATCTTCTTCAATTAATTTATCAGCAGGTAAACCTAAATCAAATCCTTTAATTCCAGGTTTTATTATTTGTGCTGAATCTTTTCCGTCTAATTTAGCTAACTCTTCTAAGTTTTCATCCTCTAACATAAAATCTATAAAAGCTTTAGCAATATCAGCATTTTCACTTCCTTTAAATACAGCTACTCCTTCTGGAACCCAAGGAATCCCATCTTCAGGATATACAACTGTTAAATTTTTTTCTTCAGCTAAGTCAAAAGCTGATTTATCTGCAGGAATTATTCCAACAGCAAATTCACCTTCGGAAGTTTTTTCTTGAGGATCCTTTCCTCTTTTACCGTAAAAGTCTATATTATTATTTAGTTTTTCAATATATTCCCATCCTTCTTCTTCTCCAAACAAATCAAGCAAGCCTTTAAGTGCTGCATAATTTGTTCCTGAAATGGAAGGGTCACTCATAATAACTTCACCTTTTAATTTTTCATTGGTTAAATCTGCCCAAGTTTTAGGAATTTCTATATTTTTTTCCTTCATAACGTCGTTATTAACTAAAAATCCTACAACAGTAAGACCTTTTGAGTACCAGTATCCTTCCGGATCCTTATATTTACTGTCTACTTCTTTAGTTAAGTCTGAATTATGGGCTTCCAATAAGTCGTCGTTTTTAGCGTCCATAAATGCATCAAGTCCGCCACCAAACCATAAATCAGCCATTGGTGTACCACCTTCAGCCCTTACTTTTGCCAAAACTTCTCCACTGGACATAGATAAAAATTCAACTTTTGAATTTGTTTCCTTTGCAAATTTATTAAATAAATCTACATATGCGTCTGAAGTAGTAACAACATTTAAAGTTCTTCCTTCAAAGTCTAAGGAGCTAGACTCTTCAGTGTTTTTTGTAGTAACTACATCTGTTTCTTTAGTATTATCTTTTTGGCTACAAGAAACTAAAAATAAAGAAAATACTAATAAAATAATTAAACTTAATTTTGATTTTTTCATAAACCCTCCTAATTAGCTATATAATATAAATCTACCATTAGAGAAAATATAAGTCAATAAAATTTATTAAAAATCTTAGCAATTTATACAAAAAATCAATTTATACTAGTATGGATTGAATATTTTGAAAAATAAAATACATAATATTTTTTTTAAAAAAATCTTTATGATACAATATTATACAGGAATAAAATTTAAGTAGGTGATTTAACAAGGGTTAAATAGACAAATATATAGGTTTTATTATTTTTATTGCCTGTGACATAAATATATTAAAAAAATATTTTACTTCTTAATAATAGTATATTTATTATTAAAGTAAGTAGTTATTAAATAAAAAATATTAGTGGTATAAATTTATTTAAAGTTTGATTTTTAGTTGTAATAAAGGATTTATAGTTAATTTTTAATCTTATAATTTAGAGTAATTCTAATTTCTTTTTTCGTTAAATAGTTTCGAGAAATAATTTATGTTCATAAGCAATATTAAAATACTTATAATTTAAGTATTTTTTTGTATTATTATTATAAGTAAATACAGTAGGTTTTAGGCTTTATTTTCAAATATATAATTAAATTATAGGGCTGATTTGTAAATATAAAATTTATTTTGTCTTATGTCTGTAATAAAATAATTACCTACATTAGATTTAATATTCAAAAATTAATATAGAGAGAGGGTGACATATGAAAGTTTTATTAGATAAATTCAAAGAGGTTTCTTTTTCTGTGCTACCAATTACACTAATAGTTGTTGTATTGAACTTTACAGTTGCACCGGTGGAAACGGATTTGTTTTTAAGGTTTTTATTAGGAGCATTTATAATAATTATAGGTTTAGCTGTATTTTTATGGGGTGCTGAAATCGGTATTTCGGCTATTGGCTCTTTAATGGGAGAGTATGTGGCTAAATCAAGGAGTATAAAAAAGGTGTTTATAATAGGTTTTGTTTTAGGCTTTCTAATAACTGTAGCAGAACCGGATTTATTGATTTTAGCAAATCAAGTTTCATCAGCAATGGGTGGAGCAATAGCTCCCAACTTAATAGTTGGAGTAGTGTCTGTTGGAGTAGGAGTTTTAGTAGCAGCAGGATTTTTAAGAATATTATTTAATGTAAAGTTCAGTAGGGCATTTGCAGTAATATATGGAATAATTTTTTTAATATTCGCTTTTGTATCTGAAGAATTTCAAGCAATTGCCTTTGATGCATCTGGAGCAACAACTGGGGCAATGACAACTCCTTTCATTTTAGCAATGGGTTTAGGAGTTTCAAAACTCAAAGGTTCAAATGCAGGAGAAGAGGACAGCTTTGGATTAGTAGGAATGGCATCAGCAGGACCTATTCTTGCAGTTATGATAATGAGTTTGGTTTTTGGTGCCGATAAAATTCAAGGTACAGCAGAGATTTTTGAACCAACCAGGGGAATCTTTGGACCGCTTGTAGAAATTTTAGGAAGTACCTTCCTAGAGTCCTTAGTAGCACTTTTACCTATTACATTGTTATTTATAGTCTTTAATTTTGTAGTTTTCAAATTGAGAAAAAGAGAATTTCTTAGAATCATGATAGGAATGATATACACTTACCTAGGTTTAGTTCTCTTCTTAACAGGAGTTAATGCAGGATTTTTAGATGTAGCAAGGCTTATAGGGGCAAAAGTAGCAGGACTGGATAATGCCTTAATATTTCCACTACTAGGGCTTGTAATAGGAATGGTTGTTGTATTAGCAGAACCGGCAGTATATGTATTGTCAAATCAAGTAGAAGAGGTAACAACAGGTTATATTCCTAGAAAGCTTATATTGGCTACCTTATCTATAGGAGTATCTTTAGCAGTATTTTTATCTACATTGAGAATAACTATTCCTGAATTAAAAATCTGGATGATTTTGGTTCCAGGGTTTATAATAGCTATAATACTTAGTTTTTTTGTTCCTCCATTATTTGTAGGTATAGCCTTTGATTCCGGAGGTGTAGCGTCAGGGCCAATGACTGCAACTTTTGTTTTAGCATTTACTCAAGGAGCAGCAGATATGATACCTACAGCAGATGTTTTAAGAGATGGTTTTGGAGTAATAGCCATGGTTGCTATGGTACCAATAATAGCAATAATGATATTAGGTTTATTATTTAAATTCAAAACCAAGAAAGAAGGTGTAGAAAATGTATAATAAAGATATTTCATACAGTGCCTTTTTCGTAGTAGTAGATAAGGGAAAAGCAAGTAAAATATTAGAAGAATCAAAAAAAATAGGTGTAAAAGGTGGTACCATAATCTATGGTACAGGAACAGCAAGTGGCGGACTATTACATTTATTAGAATTATATGAAATAAAAAAAGAAATACTAATAATGGTAATACCAAATGATTTATCAGATAGACTTTTTAAATTATTAAAAGAAGTATTTCATTTTGAAAAACCAAATAAGGGAATTGCTTTTAACATACTTTTAAAAGAAGTAATGGGAAATGTTTGTCAGGAAAATATAGCTAATATTACTAATAGGAGTGAAAAAATGGGTTACGAAGCAGTGTTTGTAATAGTTGAAAGAGGAAATGCTGATGATGTAATAGAATCTGCAGAAAAATCCGGAGCAAGAGGGGCAACAGTAATACATGGACGTGGTTCAGGAATACATGAAAAAGGTTCACTATTTAATATAGTAATAGAGCCTGAAAAGGAAATAGTATTTATGCTTGTTGAATCCAGTAAAACAAATACAATTGTAAGTAGGATAAAAGAAGATTTGGAAATAGATAAACCAGGAAAAGGAATAATCTTTGTAATGAATGTAGAAGATGCTGTTGGTTTAGTAGAATAAAGGAAAATGGATATGTTAGGGCATATCCATTTTTTATTGTCGAATAAAAAAATAACCTATTCAACAATAAAACAAAAAGTTTTAACTAATTAAAGAAATGGGTATAAATGATTTACATTATCAAGGAGGGGTTAAATTGACAAAAATTCATGAAGGTAAAATAGCTCTTATTACAGGAGGTAATTCCGGTTTAGGATTGGCTACTGCAACAACTCTTGCTAAGGAAGGAGCAAAAATAGCTATTGTTGGTAGAAAAGAAGATTCTTTACAGAAAGCAAAAGAAAACATTATTTCAAATGTGCCAAAGGCAGAAGTATTAATTATAAAGGCTGATGTATCCAGTGAAAAAGATACAAAAAAATATGTTGATGCTACAGTAAAGGAATATAGTAGAATAGACTATTTTTTCAATAATGCAGGAATTGAAGGATTACAAGAGCCTATAACGAAATATGATATGGATGTTTATCGTTCAGTAATAGATATAAACTTAATGGGTGTTGTTTACGGTTTAAAATATGTTATAGAGGTTATGGAAAAGCAAGCGAAAGGTACAATTGTTAACACGTCATCAGTTGGTGGATTAAGAGGAGTTGTTAATCAGTCAGCCTATGTAGCATCAAAACATGGAGTGGCAGGTATTACTAAAAATATGGCATCTGAATATGCAGATAAAAATATTAGAGTAAATGCAATATGTCCGGGAGCTATAAAAACACCTATGGTGGAACAAGCTTTTAAAATGATGAATCCTGAAAATCCCGAACAGGCTGAAAGGGAATTTGCTGCAAATAATCCAACTAAAAGACTTGGTGTACCGGAAGAAGTTGCAGATGTAGTTTCATTTTTATTTTCAGAAAAATCCCGGTATATTGTTGGACAAATGATAGTAATCGATGGTGGACAATCAAATCAATATTAATATTAAGAAAAAATAGAGTAAAAGTCTAAATGACTTCCTACTCTATTTTCTTCTTTTTTCAATATAGGACATAATTAAAGATATCATTAATGCGATAAATGCCACTATTAATAGAATATATATTATATAGTCAAAGGTATCAAATTTTTTAAATATGAATTTACGAGTTTTTTCAATAATAATATATAGACAAAAAATAACTCCAGTTACGGATTCTGCAATATCCTTTGATGGAACAAATTTTGTAGTTCTATTATTTTTTAATATTTTTATACTATAAACTGCATAAGCTAAACCTATTCCACATAATAATGCAATTGCAATATAAAAAATTATTTGTGTGTTAAATTGCTTAGTAGAAAAAACAAAATAAATAGATTCTACTAAACTCATGGCAAATAAAATAGAAAATACTATTAATAATCCTATCTTTACTTCTTTTTTCTTTTCCATTACAATCCTTTCTATAAATAAATTAAATATTTAACAAATAATATTGATTTTACTGTATATTATTTTATATATGATGTCAATATTTTATTTTTTTCAAATACTGAAAAATGACGGTTTGCATATTTATTACTTATTAAATATGATATAATTTCATTGTTAGAGAATACTTTTTTTCAATTTTAAGGGGGAACTATTGTTTACTTTAAGGGAATTTTATGAAGCTGATTCCATAAAAGACGCTTATGATATTTTGACTAAGTCAAAAAGGAATATGGTCTTAGGTGGAAATATGTTTTTAAAGATGAGCAATAAAAAATTAGGTGTAGGAATAGATTTATCTAACTTACATTTAAATAAAATAAATATTAATGACAGAATTATTTCAATAGGTACATCAGTAACTCTATCTCAACTAGAAGAAAATAGCTTTTTACAAAGTTATTCAGGTGGAGTTATAAAAAAAATGATAGAAACTATATCGTCAAAACAATTACGTAATATGGCAACTGTAGGTGCTTCGGTATATGCCAATTATGGATTTTCTGATATAGTTCCTGTTTTTTTGGCCTTAAATGCAAGGGTGCATCTATATAATGGCGGTTGGATGAATTTATCTGATTTTATAAATAGAAGGAAAACATCTGGAAACAGAGATATTTTAATAGAAGTGGAAATCCCTATTGAGGAGAGCTTTGCATACTATACAGGTGTAAGGGCTACTGCTGGGGATTTTTGTATTTTAAATTTAACTCTATCAAGAATAAAGGACGAATTTAAAGTAGTTGTAGGAGCCAGACCTATGAAAGCAATAATTGCAGAAAGGACTTCTGAATATATTACAGAACATTACGATATTTTAACCTTCGATGAGCTTGTAAAAAATGCGGGAGAAATTCTTGTTAATGAAGTTGAGTTTGGAACAAATATGAGAGCTTCAAAGGAATACAGAACATATTTATCAAAAGGGTTACTTCAAAAAGCATTAAAGGAGGTTTTAAATGAAAATATCGCTTATGATTAATGAAAAAGAATATGTTACCCATGTAAAACCTGAAGGAATGCTAATTGATGTATTAAGACATTTAGGATTTACAAGTGTAAAAAGAGGGTGTGACTCATCAAGCTGTGGTCTTTGTACAGTTTGGGTTGACGGTCTTCCAATTCTATCCTGTGGATATTTGGCTTTAAGGGCTTTAGGGAAAAATATTACTACAATTGAAGGTGTACAGGAAGAAGCTAAAAAATTCGGAACTTTTTTAGCGGAAGAAGGTGGGGACCAATGTGGTTTTTGTAATCCCGGTTTTATAATGAATGTTATAGCCTTGAAAAGACAGAATAAAAAATTTACCGATGAGGAAATTAAAACATATTTAATGGGAAATCTCTGTAGATGTACAGGCTATGCTAGTCAAATGAGAGCTATACAGAAATATTTAGAGGTATAATATGGGGAATATAGGAAAAAAGATTAAAAAAATAGATAGTGAAGCTATAACTTTAGGAAAACCTATATATACAGAGGACTTGGCTATTAAAAATACATTATGTGTAAAGCTTTTAAGAAGCCCGCATGCTAATGCAATAATAAAGAGTATAGACAAATCCAGAGCTGAAAGAACTGTTGGTGTTGAAGGGGTTTTCACCTATGAAGATGTTCCTAAAAACAGGTTTTGTATGGCCGGGCAAACCTACCCGGAACTATCTCCATATGATAGGTTATTATTGGATAAACATGTTAGGTATGTTGGAGACCCTGTGGCTATTGTAGTTGCTGCAGATGAAAAAATATGTAATAGGGCATTAAATTTAATTAAGGTAAAATATGAGGTTTTAGAACCATTACTGGATTTTGAAAAATCAGAAACAAGTCATATAAAAGTACATTCAGAAGAAGATGGAACTTTTTTTAAAGGCTCTAAGGATTTTGTAAAATATGATCTTTCAAAAAATATTGTTGGAGAAATAAATAAGGTCTTTGGTGAAGATCCGGAAAAAACTTTTGAAGATTCTCCGGTAAAAATAGAAGAAGAATATACCATGCAAGAACAAGCTCATAGTATGATGGAAACCTATAGGTCCTATTCATATTATGATCATTTAATGCGACTTACTGTTATAACATCAACCCAGGTTCCCTTTCATATAAAAAGACAGTTATCGGTGGCTTTGGGAATTCCTGCCTCTAAAATTAGAATAATAAAACCTAGAATAGGTGGAGGCTTTGGTGGTAAGCAAACATCTGTAACTGAAATATACGCAGCCTTTGCAACTATGAAAACCGGAAAACCATGTATGATTAAACTATCAAGAAAAGAAAATTATATAGCTTCAAACACAAGACATAAAATGAAAGTTAAGGTAAAAATTGGAGCAGAAGAGGATGGAAGAATAAATGTAATTGATTTAGATGCCCTATCTGATCAAGGTGCTTATGGAGAACATGGTTTTACTACTTTAGGCCTTGTTGGTGATAAGTCATTACCTCTATACAATAAGTTAAAATCTGCAAGATTTCATGGAAAGGTAGTTTATACCAACAAGGTTCCGGGAGGAGCTTTTAGAGGTTATGGGGCAACACAGGGGTGTTTTGCTGTTGAATCGGCAGTAAATGAATTAGCTAAGAAAATAAACATGGATCCAAGTAAATTAAGGCTTAAAAATATTACAAAAGAAGGGGAGACAACCCTTGCCTATAATCAAAACATTTTAAGTTCAAAGTTGGAAGAATGTATTTTAAAAGGTAGGAAATTAATAGGATGGGAAGAAAAATATCCATCTAAGGTTTTATCAAATGGAAATATTCGTTCTGTAGGAATGGCTATTACTATGCAGGGGTCGGGAATTGCAAATATTGATACTTCAACGGTAAATATTAAATTAAATGAAGAGGGGGATTTTTCTCTTTTAATCAGTGCAACAGACAACGGTGCCGGAGCCGATACGGTTTTAAGTCAAATGGCAGCAGAGATTTTAAAATGCAATATAGATGATATTATTACAATTTCCGCCGATACGGACATTACTCCCTATGACCCAGGTTCTTATGCATCAAGTGGTGTATATGTAACGGGAGGAGCAGTAGTTAGAGCAGCTAATAAATTAAAGAGAAATATTTTAAAAGAAGCTTCAGAAAAAACAGGTATTTATTTTGGAGACATGGACCTTAATAAGGGAATGATTATGACTAATACAGGAAAAGAAGTTATGTCATTAAAAGATCTGGCAGAGGAATTAAGTTCCGGTGCTGAAGGAAAGACCATAATGGGCTCAGGTTCCTTTGGTTCAGACACATCTCCACCACCATATGTAGCCGGCTTTGCAGAGTTAGAAACGGATATTTTAACAGGCCAAGTAAAAGTAGTAAATTATGTTGCAGTAGTGGATTGTGGTACAGTTATTAATGAAAATTTAGCAAGAGTTCAAGTTGAAGGTGGAGTTGTACAGGGAATAGGTTTAGCCTTATATGAAGATGTTGTTTATTCAAAAGAAGGAAGACTTCTAACTGATGAATTCCTACAATATAAAATTCCAACAAGAAAGGATATTGGTGAATTAACAATAGATTTTCAAGAAAGTTATGAGCCTACGGGACCTTTTGGTGCTAAATCCATTGGAGAGGTAGTAATAAATACACCAGCTCCTGCAATAAACGGAGCCTTATTAAATGGTATTGGAACACAGTTTAGTAAATTACCGATTAAGGCAGAGCATGTATTAAAGAAAATAATAGGATATTAATATTAGGCAGTCATATATATGGCTGCTTTTTGGTATAATAAGTAAATAGCATAAATATCTTGTAAAATAATAAAAAAGTACATATAAATTTCGAAAGGAATATAAAATGAAAAAATATTATAGATATAATACGGATTTATGTGATTTATATATAGCAGAGGAAAATTCTCGTATAACAAATATTAGTTTTACAAAAAAATTTGAAGGGCAGCTTCTAGAAACAGAACTTACAAAAGAGGCCTTTAAACAAATAGAAGAATATTTACAAGGTAAAAGAAAGGAATTTGATTTACCTTTAAAAACCAAGGGGACAGATTTTCAAAATAGGGTTTGGAACTCTTTAAAGAAAATACCCTATGGAAAAACCTGTTCCTATGAAGATATAGCTAAGGATATAGGTAATGAAAAAGCTTGTAGAGCTGTTGGTAATGCAAATAATAAAAATCCCATAGTAATAGTTATTCCATGTCATCGGGTAATTGGTAAAAATAGAAAGCTTGTAGGATATGGTGGAGGACTTTCCATAAAGAAAAGATTATTGGAATTAGAGGAAAAATATAGTGAAAATAAAGGTACTAAATAGGGATTTTCTTGTTTGTAAAGTGGAAAATTATGAATATGTAGATTTAAATGATGATTTTATATTTATTGGAAAAACCAATGAGGAAAAATCTTTAGTTTGTGAAGAAAAAAATCTTCCTTCAAATGCCACAGAAATTGAAAAAGATTGGAAATGTATGGTAATAGAAGGAGTTTTAGATTTTTCACTAGTTGGAATAATAGCTAAAATTTCACAGTTGTTATCGAAAATTAAGGTGTCTGTATTTGTTATTTCCACATTTAATACAGATTATATTTTAATAAAAAAAGAAGAGCTTAATAAATCTATAGACGAATTAGAAAGAAATGGTTATGAAATTACAGAGGAATAAAAAAATGCCAGTAAAGTATTTATTATTATTTGTTTTACTTATTTTTATAGTCTTTACTATATATGAAAACTTTAGCCTTGGTATAACAGAAATTACCTATGAAAATAAAAAAATCCCCAAGAGTTTTAATAATTATAGAATTTTACAAATATCTGATTATCATAATAAAAAATTTCTCCAAGAAGAATATTTTTTAAACAAGGTAAAGTCTACAAAACCGGATATTATTTTAATTACTGGAGATATTATTAACAGTAGAAATCCTAAATATAAAGTAGTGGAAAAAACCTTAGAGGAAATTATAAAAATTGCACCTGTTTACTATGTTACAGGAAATCATGAATCAAGATTAGAGGAATTTCCACAATTTATAGAAAAAATGAAAAATATAGGAGTAGAAGTTCTTGAGGATTCCTCTTTAGAAGTGCAAAAAGAAAATTCTAAAATAAATATTATTGGAGTAAATGACCCGGCATATTATGGGAAAAAGCATTTATTTAGTAAAGTAAGGGACTTAATAAAAGAAGATGACTTTAACATATTATTATCTCATAGACCTGAATATTTTAAAGAATATGTAAAACTTGGTGTAGATTTAGTGTTTTCCGGTCATGCCCATGGTGGTCAAATAAAAATTCCCTTTATTGGAGCAGTATTAGCACCAAATCAAGGGTTTTTTCCGGATTATGCAGAAGGTTTACATAGGAAGGATAATACAAGCCTAATAATTAGTCGGGGAATAGGCAGTAGTTTAATACCAATAAGGGTATTTAACCAAGGGGAATTAGTCGTTGTAGAATTAAGGAGTAAGTAAATTACTCTGGAATAAATTGGAGTAGAAGATGAAATCAACAGCATTTATATTAATGATTATAACAGTAGTTTCAAAAGTTTTAGGATTTTTAAAAAGTGTATTATTAGCCAAGTATTTTGGAACTGGAATGGTAGCGGATGCCTTTAATTTTTCATTACAAATACCAACAATTATATTTGCATTTATAGCATCAGGAATAGCAACGGGGTTTATTCCAATTTATAAAAAATTGGAAAAGGAAGAAGGCTATTTAATAGCAAATAGATTTACCAGTAATTTAGGAAATATTAGTATTGTAATAGGTATAATACTTTTGGTTTTTTCTGAAATATTTGCAGGTGTCTTAACAAAAATATATAAATTTACTCCTGAAACCCACAACTTAGCAGTTAATTTTTTAAGAATTACCTTAATTAGTCTTGTTGCAACATCAATTTCTACTGTATACCAAGGTTATTTACACGCTAAGAATAAGTTTATAGTTCCTGCCTTACAAGTATTTATTTTGAATACTTTTATTATAATAGCAATAATACTTGGTGCAAAAATTAATATTTATCTACTTCCTATAGGACTTTGTATTGGTACTATTGTGCAGTATGCTCCCTATATTCCGGCTGTAAAAAATACAGGCTTTAAGTGGACAGCAAAAATCGACTTAAAAGATGAAAATATAAAAAGGATGATCTATCTGGCCTTACCGGTAATATTTGGAGTATCTATTAACAGCATTGGAAAATTAATAGATCAAGGTCTAGCTACCTATTATTTATCAGATGGCGGACTGTCCATTATGTACTATGGTTCACAGTTAAGTGAACTTGTAAATGCAGTTGTAATAGGGGCAGTGTCAACTGTAGCCTACACTACCTTAAGTTCAAATGCTGCAGACGGAAAAATAAGTAAATTTAAAAATAGTATACTATCATCTTTAAACTCAATGAATATTTTAATATATCCTGCAATAGTAGGTTTAATAATTTTTGCAAGGCCTATTGTAAATGTAGTTTTTAATAGGGGGGAGTGGAAACCGGAAGCTACTCCATTAACAATTTTAACCCTACAATTTTATTCTTTAGGGTTAGTTGGAATAGCCTTTATGAATATATTTTCCAAGGCTTTTTTCTCACTAAGGGATACAAGAACGCCAACTGTTAATTCCTTATTTACCTTAGTAATAGATTTGGTTTTAAGTGTATTAGCAGCAAATGTTATTGGACTACCGGGGCTGGCATTAGGTACATCCTTAGGCTCTATAATTGGAGCTGGAATGTTAATAATAAGACTTAGGAAGAAAATTGGAAAATTTAATGGAACCAAAGAATTTATTATAGAAAACTTAAAAATGCTAGCAGCAAGTTTAATAATGGGGTTAATATCTTACCTTGTATATGGATTATTAGTAGATAAATTAGCAACAATACTTAGTTTAATAGCTGCTATTATTGTAGCAGTAGTAGTTTATTTTGTTTTAATTCATATATTTAAAGTAGAAGAGTTGGAAAATATAATAAGTGGATTTAAAAGTAAAATAAATAATATTTTAAAGAAATAAAACTAAGAGACGTAGAGTTAATCTGCGTCTTTTTAAATTTATTTAATACTGCTTGTTGAAAAATTATATTTAAAAACATTACTTTAGTCATTAAGTGTGAAAAAGCATTGAAAAAGCAATTGATATAGTGTACTATTAAATAGATACAAAAGGGAGGTATAATATGTTAGATGTTATTGGACTTAGTAAAAAATATAATAAAACACTAGCAGTAGATAATGTTAGTTTTGATATACAAAATGGTACAGTTGGAGTTTTAATTGGACCAAATGGCTCAGGTAAATCTACAATAATAAAGTCTGTAGCCGGGCTTTTAAGATATACAGGAGAAATAAAAATAAATAACCTACCAAATAAAGACATAGAGGCAAAAAAGGTTTTTGGTTATATTCCGGAAATACCGGCAATGTTTCCACTATTAACAGTAAGGGAACACATAGTATATATTTTAAAGGCCTATGGATTAGAAATAGATAATGAAAAAATTGATTCTCTTTTAAAAAGATTTGACCTAACGGATAAACAGGACAAATTAGGGGATGAACTTTCAAAAGGTATGATGCAAAAAGTTAGTATATGTTGTGCCTTAGCAGTTGAACCGGAAGTAATAATGTTAGATGAACCAATGGTTGGTTTAGACCCTAAGGCAATTAAAGAATTGAAAATCATAATAAAAGAATTAAAGGAAAAAAATTGTACTATTTTAATAAGTACCCATATGCTGGAAATGGTTGAAGATGTTTGGGATATGATGATACTTATGAAAGAAGGAAGAAAAGTAGGACAATATTATAAAAATCAAATGGGAGATAAGGACTTAGAGGAATTATTCTTTGAATTAACAGGAGAAGAAGATGAATAAGGGATTTTTATATTATTATAAGAGAACTTTTATTAACAGGTTAAAGAACTTTAAAAGAAGGCCTTTAAAGAGCATAGGAATGATTTTTCTTGTACTGTATTTTATTATGATACCATTCTTTTTCAAAGATATAATTAAAACCTTTGGTTTAGATAATGTTAAAGGATATATTTCAATATATGCCTTGTTATTAATATTTTTAGAATTACCTTCAAGCTTAACCTATTTAAAAAGAAAGGGCCTTGTATTTAAAGAAGCGGATATTAATTTTATTTTTTCAGGCCCCAGTTCACCAAAATCTATAATAGTTTATGGAATGGCAAAATATTTACTGATATATATTGTTGAATATATAATTTTCTTTGTAGCAGCTGTATTTATTTTTAATATTCCGCTTTTAAAAGCTTCGATAATTGCAATAACAGGATTGATATTTTCAAATCTTATACAAATATCCTTAGCAGTAATTATGTATGGAAATGAAAGTTTAACAAACAAGGGAAAGAATATTATAAAGTATATTGTATTTGGAATACTTCTAGTCATATTAACTTTATTGGCCTATAAAATAATACAAGAGGGTTTTAGTGTAAAAAATATTATGAATTTCCTAACAGGAGATCTTATATTAATAATTCCTATATTCGGCTGGGAAATAGGATTTTTAAAATTTGTTTTAATAGGACCTAGTACTTTTAATGTTATAGCCAGTATTTTATACTTTACTTCAGGAATAGTATTATTTACCATAGCTAAGAAAATGAAATCCACCGGACAATTTTATGAAGATGCCATGTCCTTTTCAGAGGAATATGAAAAAGCTATGCAGAAAAGCAAGGATGGCGGCATTCATGTAGTGGGAGAAAAAACAAAAGCTAGAAAAATAGATTTTTCAACAAAGGGGAAATTATCAAAGGCAATTTTTTATAAACAAGTAGATGAATTTAAAAAGATTTCCCTATTAAGCAGGTATGGGAAAGCTATAATATTTTTAACCATAAGTGTAATTTTTGGAATAATATTTAAAATGGAAGATGCAAAAATCGATGTAAAAACTATGGCAATTGTTATTTATGGAGCATCAGCATATATGGCAATATTTTTCAGAAAAATGAATTCTTGGAGAAAAGAATTTGATAATTACTATATATATTTAATTCCGGACACTACAAAAAACAAGGTGTTTTATGCTACACTACTACAAAATATAAAGAATTTAATACAGGGACTTGCCTTGGTGCTACCAATTAATTTAATATTTGGTCTACCCTTATACCTTATTCCCTTAAATGCAATACTGTATTTTATGGTTCACGCTACAATACTATATGTTGACTTAATATTACGGGAGGTAATTGGTGGAAAAATCGGTAAGACAATTGCAGAATTTATTATGCTAGGAATAGATATGCTAGTTCTAGTACTGGGAGGTTTCCTTTTAGGTCTTTTCCTTAGTATTACTAAAAATATTTTCATCGTATATTTAGTAGTATTAGCATTTTTATTTATTATGTCCCTTATAGGATTAAGCTTAAGTTCAAAACTATATGGAAATATGGAATTTGTAAACGAAGAATAGTCTATGGCTCTGCCATAGGCTTTTTTTATTGTATATTTGCAGAAGTTCATAAGAATAATATATATTTAATTGGTATAATATATAATTAACAAGTTTAATAGGAGTTAAATATGAAAAAGAAAAGAATAGCATTTGGAATTATTATATTTATAATTGTAGGAATTTTAGGGGTATTTACATACAAAATCATTAGAGATCCCAAAATTGAAGATTACAATTATTTTTGGGAAACTTTAGAAGAGGCTTTTCCCTACTATAGTTTTTTAAATGAGGACAATAGATTAGAGAAAATAAAAGAAGAACATAAAGTTAAATTAGATGACTTGGATTATGGAAATAAAGATAAAATTATAAATTTTTATAATAATATTATTTATAATATTACAAATGGTAGAACTATAGCCCATTTAGGAGCTTATGAAAAGGGACAGTATATGAGTCTTTTAAAATATTCATATTTATATGAAGAAATAAATAAACTTCAAAAAGAAGAACAAATAGAGTATTTTTATAAATCATTTGGAGGAGATAAAAAATCTATAGAAAAAGATTTAGAAGAAATATTACAGTCTTTAAAATATGAAGAGAAAAAACTAGATAGTATTGTACAAAACAAAAGGATACAAGCTTTTTATAATATTACAGAAGAAGATACTAAATATTTAAGAAATACAGTAAAGAAGGAACTAGGATTAGAAGCTGAAAATAATAGTACTTTGAAAGCTGCAGAAGCTTATATGAATTCTAATATTGAAAAATCAATTTATATAAGATTATACAGTTTTGATCCCACAGCTACAGATGATGATTGTTATAATAGGATTATAAATTTTATTAAGAGTAATAATGAAAAAGAAAATTTAATTATTGATATACGGGGAAATGGTGGAGGGGATTCTCAGTATTGGATGAGAATTATGAAATATTTAATTAAAAAACCTGAAAGTGCTAAAAGTATTAGCTTATTCAAAGAAAATAAAATATTAGAAAAATACTACAAGGTGCCTAAAGATTATAGAAAATATATTAGGGATTTAGATGAAAAAGATATTGTAAAATTTAAATACAGTAAGGACTTTGACTTTATTTTAGAAAAGACAGGAACAAGTTTAAAACCCTTTGGCGAAGAACCAATATTTAATGGTAGAATCTGGGTTTTAGTAGATGAAGGTGTATATTCAGCTGCAATGGATTTTATGGATTTTTGTAACTCCATAGACTATATAACAACAGTAGGAAGAAATGCCGGCGGTGGTATGAATGTAGGAGATTGTTATTTAGCCTTACCTAATTGTGGGCTGGTTTATATATTTGATTTGTCTGTAAGGCTAAATAAGGAATTTCTACCTACTGATATTTATGGAGTATCACCGGATATTTATACAGAAGATGATGCTTTAGAATATGTGAAAAAGGAAATAGAAAAATGATTTAAAGGTGGATATACGAATATTTTAAAAAAAGGAGCAACTATGCTAACTCATTGTGGGACTAGGAAAATAAATACAGATAGGTTGTTGTTACGACCATTTAAATATGATGATTATAGGGACATGTCGGATAATTGGATTGGTGATATTAAAATACAGTCCATGCTTTCAGAGCCGGCATATACTACTAAGGATGAGGTTATTTCCTTACTGGATAATTATATTTCATCTTATGAAAAAGAAGATTATTACAGATGGGCAATAGTGGAAAAGGAATCACAAAGTTGTATTGGACAAATTGCAATTTTCCTTGTTGACAATAAAAATCATTTTTGTGAAATAGAATATTGTATTGGCAGCTTATTTCAAAGAAAAGGCTATTGCACTGAAGCTGTAAAGGAAATAATAGACTATGGTTTTTCCAAAATTAATATGCATAAAATACAGGTATGTCATAAGGAAAATAATATGGCTTCTAAAGGAGTAATTGAAAAATGTGGTTTCAAATATGAAGGAACACTAAGAGATTATTTCTTTATAGATGGGAAATATGTAGACAGGTTTTATTACTCTATGTTAAGAGATGAATGGAAAAATTAAGTAAATGTTAACATAATATGCATTTTGTAAGGTAAATGTAATATTTAAAAAGTCTAATGTTATATAATTTAATCAACAAGTCTTAGTATGGGAGTTAAAAATGAAAAAGAAATTTATATTATTGACTTTTTTAGCTTTTGCTGTAATGGTGTTTTCTAGTTGTAATAAAAATAGTAATAAAGAGACAGAAAATAATTGGGATATTAGTAACGAAGAGAAAATTAAGCAATTGGAAAGTTTAAATAAAGACTATGAAGAAAACTTTAAAAGTCTCGAAGGGTTTATTGAAAAAACCTTAGGTTATTTAACAGAAGAAGAAATTAAAGAGTTAGCTAAGGATGAAGTTAAGTATAATATACTTATTGATGATAAGGAAATTAAAGATAATTTTATTACAGTAAGTAGAAAGGATTTTAAGCTTGTATTTAGTGAGAAGATGACAGGCGGAGCTATTATAAATACAAAAATTAATAATTTAGGTCTACTTGAAGGCAATAGATATGAAGAACATATGAAAATAGTTGGTACAGATAATTATAAAACCAACTATGGTTCAGGAACTATTGTTAATGCTGTAGAATATGATTTTAAAGATATTGCATCTGAAACGGAATTTCAGTTGGAATTGACTAAGGAATTACAAGAAAGACTTGGACTTGAAAATAATATTATTAAAGTTTCTGTAAAATATTAAAAAGTAGCCATGGCTACTTTTTAATATTTTATTTTTTATAAAAATCTAATTTATTCGGATGTTATTACTTCAATAATAAAGCTTAAAATAAAAATAATATATATTTTCTTATTCCATTTTCAAGGTCATAGCATTAATTGCTACAATAATTGTACTCATTGACATTAGTATTGCGCCGACAGCTGGACTTAACAATATTCCGACAGGTGCTAATATACCGGCGGCAAGAGGTATAGCTATAATATTATAACCTGCTCCCCACCAAATATTTTGAACCATTTTTCTTTGAGTGTTTTTTGCTAAAGTAAGAAAATGTAAAATATCTGAAGGATCACTTTTAACTAATATAACATCTGCTGATTCTATGGCAACATCTGTACCTGCACCTATAGCAACTCCTATATTGGCTCGGGCAAGACTTGGAGCGTCATTTATTCCGTCACCGACCATCATTACAGTATTTCCTTCTTCTTCATATTCCCTTATTATTTTTTCTTTGTCCTCTGGTAAAAGTCCGGCAAAAATATCTTCTATACCAAGTTGCTTTGCAACGTTATTAGCCACTTGTTTATTGTCACCTGTTAACATAACAGGTTTTATTCCTAAGGATTTTAAATCATCTATCATTTTTTTAGCACCGGATTTAATATTATCTCCTTGAGCTACAAGTCCAATATTTTTATTGTCAATTAGTAAGAAACTTATTGAATTACCTTGTGAGGACAATTCTTCGAATAAGTTATAATCAAATTTGATTTTATTATTTACCAGATAATTAGAACTTGTAATTTTAATATCTTTTCCGTCAATTTTTCCTTCCAAACCTATTCCCGGTAGATTTTTCACATTGTCAACTGTTGGTAATTTTAAATTAAGTTCTTTAGCTTTATTCATTATTCCAATGGAAAGTGGGTGGTTGGAGTTTTGTTCCAATGCAGCCATATATTCCAATATATTTTCATCGGTATAGGATTTATTAAAGGAAATATATTTATTTACAGTAAAATTACCTTCTGTTAAAGTTCCTGTTTTATCCATTACAATTATATTAATATTTTTTGCTATTTCCAGTGCTTCTCTATTTTTTATTAATAGACCGTTTTTTGCAGCTAGGGAGGTAGACTTAGCTGTAACTAAAGGTATTGCAAGGCCAAGGGCGTGAGGACATGCAATTACCAACACTGTAACAGTTCTTTCCAAGGCGTTGTTAAAGTCCCTTGTAAGAAAAAACCATATTATTAAGGCCAATAGTCCAACTATTACAGCTACATAAAAAAGTATTTTTGCAACCTTGTCCGATAATACCTCTACTTTTGATTTGTCCTTTTGTGCGTTACTAACCAGGGTCATTACCTGGGATAGGTAGCCGGATTCCCCTGTTCCTGTTACTTCAACTGTAATTGTTCCTGAACCATTTATGGAACCGCCAATGACCTTGTCATTAATATTTTTTAAAACATCTTTTGCTTCACCGGTAATCATAGATTCATTTACTGTTGTCCGTCCTGTAATAACTATTCCGTCAACAGGAATTTTATCGCCGGACCTTACTAAAACCCTTTCTCCGATTTTTATATCTTTAAGGGGAATTTCTCTTGTATTTCCATTTTCATCAATTACCAGTGCAGAACTTGGTAGTAGTTCAGCCATTTTTTGTAAGGCATTACTTGCATTGTCAACAGCGTTCATTTCTATCCAGTGACCCAGTAACATAATAACAATTAAAGTAGCCAGTTCCCAAAAAAAGTCCATTACATGGGTACTGCTTTTTAAAATATTATTTAAAATGAAGGCGTACAAACTGTATATATATGAAACGGTAATACCTAGGGAAATTAAGGTCATCATTGCAGGGTTTTTCATTTGCAATTCCATTTTAGCTCCCTTTAAAAAAGGCATGCCTCCATAGAAAAACAAAATAGTTGCTAAAATTAGAACAACCCACTGAGAACCATTAAAGGTAAACTGAAAAGGTAAATTAAGTCCCATCATTGGAGATAGGAAAATAATAGGAATTGTTAGAATTAAAGAAATAAAAAACTTGATTTTTAAATTCCCCATATGCATTGAATGGTCCATACTACTATGTTGGGAATGATTATGCTCTAAATGGTGGTCTTTTTCATTTTCGAAATTATTTTTTTTAGACATTTATACCTCCATAAGTTTTATATTTGTAACATTTATTTCTTACCCATGAAAATAATCAATTAACAATTTAATAGGTTAAAAAATCAATAATAGAATATATGACCTTTCTATTTAATAACAATATAAATAGTGATAGAAAAATAAAAAACAAAACGTATTAATTAATAGAGAAGTAAAAAAAGTAGCCATAAGGGGCTCTTAATTAGGGATTATATTCCTTAATATTTAATCGGCATGAAGGTATTAACCTTTGTGCCGATTTTTATATCTCTACTTTCCCTATGAAGTTCCAATATATCCAAATTGTTTGTTTCTTTAGTTTTGAACCTGGTATCTTTTCTGATTGCTCTACATAAATCTTATCTACAAATATCCTAATTATTTCAGGATCAAGTTCTTTTATATCTGTGTACTTTCTTATAAGTTTTAGGAAGGATTCCACATTGATTTCTTTTTCTTCTGAATTAGAAATCATTTCCTCAAGTTCGGCAATTTTCTTTTGAAGAGCATTTTCTTCTTCATCATAAGACCTAGCCATTTTTTCAAATCTTTGGTCAGATATTTTTCCTTCCAGGTTATCTTCATAAAGATTTTGAACAATGGTGTCGAGTTTTACGACCTTATTTTTTGCATCTTCCAGTTCTTTCTTTTGGCTTCTTAAGGTCTGATTAAGTTCGCTTGTTTTCTTCTTTAAAACCAGATCAACAAACTCATCTTCATGGTCTTTTGCAAAAGCTGTAATCTTTCTAATTTCTCTTAGAAGAATTTCTTCAACCTGTATATTTTTAATCTGATGAGAAGTGCATTTGCCTTTTTGCTTTCTATAGGATGCACATACAAAGTATTCTTTATCATGAGACCATCCTTTACCTCGTACTTGATAAAGTTTAGCACCACAGTCTGCACAAAATAGCATACCTGATAGTGTAGGCATTTCACCTAGGTTATTTCTAACCCTTCTTGTTTTTCTTATCCTTTTTACTATATCAAATGTTTCTTCATCAATAATCGGCTCATGAATATTATCAAATATTGCCCATTCAGACCTTGGATTGTCTACACTTTTCTTAGTCTTATAGGATTTTCTTTTAGTCCTAAAGTTTATGACCTTCCCTAGATACTCCTCTCTATCAAGAATATTGGAAACAGTATCTGGATTCCAATTTCCTTTTATTTCAGGAACTTCTACAGGAAAATTGAGTCCTATAGACTTAAAGTGTTCAGCAGGAGTTGGAATTTTTCTACTCTTTAGTTCACTTGCTATTTGACTTGGACCAAAACCTTTAATACAAAGATTAAAAATCAGTTTTACAGTTTCGGATGCAACCTCATCAACTATCCACTTATTTTTGTCTTCTTTATCTTTTAAATAACCATAAGGAGGATTAGTTGTCAGTGGTTTTCCACTTTGACCCTTAGCCTTAAAAACAGCCTTTATCTTTTTACTTGTGTCCTTAGCATAGAACTCGTTGAAGATATTAATAAAAGGTGTAAGGTCATTTTCTACTTGGTTATTTGAGTCCACACCATTATTAATGGCAATGAATCGTATATCATTATCTGGGAATAAGACTTCAGTATAAAATCCTACCTTTAGATAATCCCTGCCAAGTCTACTCATATCTTTTACTATAATATTTTCAACTTTTCCATCCTCAATTAAACCATTTAGTTTATTCCAAGAGGGTCTATCAAAGTTAGTTCCTGAATAACCATCATCTACAAAGAACTCTAGGTTTTTAAATCCCATATCAAGAGCATATTTTTCTAACATGTCCTTTTGATTTCTTATTGAGTTACTTTCCCCTTTAAGTTCATCGTCTCTTGAAAGCCTACAGTAAAGAGCTGTAATCTTTTCATTAGCTGAAAAGTAAGAAGACTGTCTATTTAATTGTTCCATATTTTCCTCCTTTCGGACAGCCTTCAAGTGGCAATTACATATTCCCGTACCTTTCAGACTATATCAAGTTAATTAGGCTGATAAATTGGCTCTATTCAAAGTATCCACATTGTTTAATATGAGCTTTCTTATGATTTGCTCTACACTCTTTTTTGCATTTTCACTTTTAATAGAGTGAACTGTAAAAATCGTACCAGATACTTCGATATTCTCCGATTTCTTAATCTCATTCTTTTTAGCTTCTAACATAGGCATTATCCTTCAATGGATAGGGTAAGGATTGAATCCTTATCCATTAGCTTTGCATCGAGGTATTCTCTCATAATAAAGCCTTGATGTTGTTTAAGAATAAACATCTCAGACAATCTTTTTATTGTTGGATTTTGTCTTTCAACAATCCAGTAGTTTGAAAAGTCTCCAAAGGCGATAGGCTTTAAACCTGCATCAATATCTGGCATAAAGTTTGAGATTAGAATATCTTTTCCCATAAAAGTGCCATCATATTGACTCCACAAGAAGTTACTTTGATTATCTTTTAAGCTTTGAAGATAAAGAGCAGTTTTATCATTCATTATCCATTTTGCATTTTCCCTGTATTCACTATCTAAAGAGAAAAATAGTTTTTTCAAGTCATCAAGCTTTAGTTCTTTTGTAGCAAATAGGCTTTTAATATCTTTGTCTACCAAAAGTCCTAATGGTTCTCCATTACCAGAGCCAGTTATAAATGCTTTATCTTCAGCTTTGGCGAAATTATTAGCAAAAGTATCTAGGATTATTTTTTCAATCTTAGCTTGAGGATCATTTAGAAAATCTTCGTGGATTGTAATTAAGTTAGATAATGTGCTGTATTCTAAATTCACATCCACATCTTTCATTTCTAAGGCATCGGTAAATAGGTCATGTTCGCCTGCTTTTGTCCAAGTAGCAATTGATTTGTTTGGGAAAGTTACAATAGAAGATGAATCTACATCATTTTTTAAAACTGTAGCTTCTTTTCTAACTACGCTCTTTTCTGCAAGTTTTTCTCTAAAGTATTCTTTGCTTTCTGCATCCATAAAAGGTGAGCCATCTTGGAAAAGTCCAAGAGCCTTAATATTTGAATAAGATGATTCATCCCTGTTTCTTAAATAATTCCATAGATTAGTTTTATAGGAATTAGCAGACAATATTTCGTTTCTTTTTGATTTTTCTTTAATTAACATAAATTTCTCCTTTATATTTTAAATTTGGGGTTAATACCCCCTTTGAACCTAACTTTTTGTGCGTAAGAGAGCGGCACCGTTGATAGGAAAAAGTCTCCTGGAGATTAGTATGCCCCCTGGGTCACAAATTATTTTTTACTCTCAATATATTCTTCGGCTTCCTCTAAAGAAGTGAAAAAACATATTTTTAAATCTACCATCAATTACAAGATAAGACTTGTCTCCTTTAGCAAGGATGATTTTGTCCTTATCTTTGTTAATTACATTTAGGACTTCATACTTAGTGCTCTTTAAGTCCACAGCTGTAATTTCATCTTTTTCAAAAATATCTCCAATAATCATTTTTGTTCCTTTCAAAATATCTGGGGCAGTGTGGCAGGTGAAAACTAAACTTCCCATAGAGAATAGAAGTTTTAAGTCCTATATATTTACCTGCCACATTGCCACCTTTATTTATAGGCTAAAATTATTTTGCTTTAAAAAGTCTACAATATTTTCTGTTCCTTTAAATGGGATGACTGTGTCTTGATTATCCAGTGTGTAATTATATATTTTTTCTTTAACTACTTTTACAGGTGTCTTGTCTTTCTTATGAAGAATGATCGTATCTCGTAGCTTAAAGGCATTCTCCAATAAGTCTTCAGTGACTTTTTCATTGTTTCTGCAAAGGCACATATCCTTACAATATTCAGTTAAATCTTTTACGTCATTCAGCTTGATTTCGCTTTCATCTTTTTTAATTACATACTGAGATGCTTTTTCTCTTTTTAACACTGTTGATATTCCCTTAGGTGTTGTAACTACAATCTTGTTTTTTAAAGTAAACTTTCTTTCTAATTCATCTTTTGTAAGCATTTAATATTCCTCCTTGTATTTTTATTTTTGCTTAGTAATTTCTAATTACACACAAACATAAGCACCACCTCCTTTAATGAGGGCAGGTGTGGCAAGTAAAAAAGTATTCTCTAATATAGATATAAGATTTCTAAATTAAATTTTTCATCTGCCACATTGCCACAGACTTTATAGAAATTCTGAAATTAACCTATATCCAATTAGGACTGTGGTCTTGTGTTTTCCATCTTTAGGTCTTTTTCTTTTGATGGTTGCTTTAGACTCAAGAGATTGTTTAAAGGTCTTCATGCTCTCAAGATAGTAGCCATTTTCTAAAGACCAAGACCTATACCTTTCGTAAACTTCAGAAGTTCTAACTTCATAGTCCTTTCCTTCTTCTAAGCAATCTTCCATGAATATAGCAATCTTATCTGATTCCTTTTGGTATTTAAGAGTTGCATCTTTTACTGAATTAGGAATAGTTAGTCCTTCTTTTTGTAAAAGTTTGTAGCCTTCAATAAGCCAGTTAAGTATTGCAGACTTTACTTCTTCTTTTGCAAATTCTGACTTTAATGTTTTGTCTTGCTCTTCTTCAGTAAAATGTCTATCAAAGGGAATAATGAGCATCCTTCCACTGGTAAAAATAGTGACATCGTTGACTATGGGTAGGTAGTTTGTATTGATGTATATTTTGAACTGTGGTCTAAAGTCAAAAGAGTTCTCATGAAGAAACCTTGCATTGATGGTGTCATTTCCCGTCATGCTTTTAACTTGAGCGACATTTAGCACTAAACCTTTACCAGGTTCAGGAATATTTACAAATCGCACTCCTGCAAGTCTTGCTATATCCTCACTGGGACCTGAAGAGCTAACTTTGTTTTTTAATGCTAGAGTTTCCGGTCTTGATGCACAGGCATAAGTTCCTAGAACTTTAAGAATAGATTCGCACAGAGTACCTTTTCCATTTCTCGTTGTCATGCCATAGAGAACCATCATGCATTCATGCCTTGTGTCTCCTGTAAGTCCGTAGCCTAATATTTTCTGTAAAAATTTAGCTTTCTCCTGATCGGCACTCATAATTTCATCAATGTATCTATTCCATCTATCATTTGTTGAATAAGGATCATAGATCACATCTGCCATTTTGCTTAAATAGTCTGAACTTCTATGGTCGTAAAATTCCATGGCTTTTAGATTTAAAGTTCCATTCATGCAATTTAGAAGATAGGGGTCTTTATCAAAGTCAGATACATTTAGTGGATGATGAACTTCTGCATCTTTTAGGACACTTACTCGATATCCTCTAGCTTGCCACCTGTTAGAAAATTTAACGTAAGCCTTTCTTTTATGCTCATCTTCAATATCAAGGGCAAGGATATGAAGTAAGTTTGCTAGTTTCATACAAAGTTTCATAGCTTTTAGGTTTCCAGTATCTTGAATCCAAATTCCATCTTCATAGAAGTACCAGGACTTTCTTTCAGGAACAAAGCGAAGTTTATCTTTGTAGAAGTCGGCAAATATTCTTCCAGAACCTATATCTGTCCATGAATATTTAGAAGATAAGGGTAGTCCCATTTCTTTTAGCTTTTCGATTCCAAATTCTAAACTTGCATCCAGCTTCGGTAGAGTAGAATAAACTTCTTTTAAGGATGAAATTGCTTTTTCTATGGTTATCTCTCCATAGGTTTTTGAACCTCTTTGTTCATCCCATTTTTCTCTAAACAACTTGGATTTTCTAAATAGCCTATCTATCTGTCCATAATCTCCACCTGCGTAAAAGGCGAGGATAGATGTTAAAGCTAGATCTGCCTCACTAGTAGAAGTGTAGTCTTCAATATTTCCTGTCCACAAACTAAGGAACTTTTCTTTATTTGTCGCATTAGATGCTTTTTCAATTATCTCTTCATCTGTTAGATAGCTTTTAAAGTCTTGTGTGGTGGTTGTATTGTCTTTTTCTCTTTTTAGATATTTTTCTAAAAGCCACATTAGTCCTCCACTTTCTTCTACAATTTCACCATCTTGATAGAAATCGCCTGTAACTGTTACAAAGCGATTAGTAAAGCCTGCAACATAGACTTCAACCTCTTTTGTCTTCATTTTGTAGAGGTCGGTGTTGTAGGTAATGGTGTTCGGCAAAAAGGTAAAAATTCTAAGACCCTTACCACTTGGACTAAACTCAATGTATGAATTTGGAAAGTGGTTCACTATTTCTAGTGCATAATCATTTAAATCTCCATTTACAACACAATCATCTACATCAATTGCGACTAAATTTCCATCTACTCGTATGCCTAAGCCATCAAATGAGCCTAGATTGTTTACTGCATTGTTAAAGCTAGTAAATGTACTTGGATTATTAACAGATGCATAGCCTTTAGTCACTGGACTAATTGGAACTTTGGTGACTTTTCCATTTCGTACCTCCTTTTTCCAAAGACACCAGCTTGCGTTTTCTTTTAAATACTTTGGTATATTATCTAAATTCACATATCTACTCCTTTCATATTTTTGAAGAAGAAAAATCCCTCCATATTCCTTAGGACAATTAGAGAGGTTTTGAGTAATCCTTTCTTCCTAAATCACAGGCGAAGAAAAATTACATATTTTTAACCTCATAGGAAAAATCTCCTCTCAATAGACTCAGGACATTTTAGGTTATTTTGATTAAATATTTCTCCCTCTATTAGCCCTAAGACAAAATGAGTAGTCTTGAGTAATATTTCCCTTCACTAGCCCTAGGACATTTTTAGGTGGTTTGTTAGGTTTTGTTTTTCCTCACAAATCACAGGCAAAGAAAATATACGGATTTTTAACCCACTATGAAAATTCTCCTTTCAATATACTCAGGACATTTTAGGTTATTTTGATTAAATATTTCTCCCTCTATTAGCCCTAAGACATTTTTTATGTGTTTGATTAATGATTTTTCAATATTTATAGAAAAGTTTCTAGATTTTAAGTAGCATATTTTATCTTCACCTAGACATAAGAAAAAATATAATTTTATTAGGCAATAAAAAAGACGGAAATTATCCGTCTTAAGAAATTTGTAAATACTAAGCTGTAAAATATGGTATAATATTATAGAAAAACTGTATAAAGTAGAAGATTAACAAGAGGTGCTTTATGGGATTTTCCTATGATAAATTATGGAAAAAATTAATTGATGAAAAGATGAATAAATTAGACTTACAAAATGCTATACATACTACTCCTCACACTATCGCAAAAATGGGACGAGATGAGAATGTGAGTATGGAGATACTTGGTAGAATTTGTAAGTATTTTAAATGTGATATATCGGAAGTTTTGGAGTATAAAGTGGAGGAAGACAATGAGTAATTTATCTCAAAAGAAAAGAGAAGAAATGCTAAGCTACTTAAATCAGCTGAAGGAAATTCATACAGATGACGAAAGTAGAATAGCACTTGAAAAGATTGAGACAGCCTTAACTGAAAAGAAATATGGACTTGTATGGGAAGAGCACGAAGAAGAAGTTGATAAACAACTTGTTCATAATATCCCAGTGTTTAGAGAAGTAGAAGAGCGAAAAATTGTATCAGATGAAATTGAAGGCTTTAACTTTCTATTAGAGGGAGATAATCTACATTCGCTTAAACTACTAGAAAAAACTCATAGAGGAAAGATTGACGTTATCTACATAGATCCACCATATAATACGGGGAATAAAGATTTTATTTATGATGATAATTATGTTGGAACTGATGATGGATATAGGCATTCAAAATGGCTATCTTTTATGAATGAAAGGCTTGTTATTGCAAAAGACCTTCTATCCGAGGAAGGAATCATATTCATTTCTATTGATGATAACGAGCAGGCCCAATTAAAACTTTTATGCGACCAAACATTTGGTGAAAACAACTTTATTAATAAACTTACAATTAAAACAGGCGATGTTTATGGAAGTAAAGCTGCTCACATAGACAAAACATTTGTTAAGACGAAAGATTATGTTTTAATATATAGAAAAAGCGAGGAAAACAAAAAAATAAAAAAAGTGCCTTTATATGATTCACTAAGTGATTTATATGATACTCACTACACACATATTATCGATGATGGAGTTAGATATCCAATAATGGATTATTTAAAGGAAAATATAGATGTAAGTAATGAGTTTAAAAAACATGGATTGTACTTAAATAAAAAAAACATTAATAAGTTACTAAGTTTAAGCGATTCATTTAAAAAATTGTTTCTGAAAAAAATTGCTCCAAAACTTTATAAAGATAGTCAGTTTAATCAAAAATTACCAGATGAAATTAAAAATGAAGTGATTAGAAAAGGAATTCTTAATTATAATAATAAATTATTAATGAGTACTTCTGGAGACAAAATTAGACACTTACAGGCTTTTACAGATGTTTTAAGATTTTCAGACGATTCAGAATCTATTTATTGGAGAACAATTCCAAGGGGAGATTGTTGGACTGATTTTGCAAAAGATATGGGAAATGTCGGTAAAGAAGGTAAAGTTTTATTTTCTAATGGAAAGAAACCATTGAGATTGATTTTACAACTTCTGAAATGGGCTAATACTAAAAGTTCAATAGTTCTAGATTTCTTCGCAGGTTCTGGCACAACAGGTCACGCTGTAATGAAATTAAATAAAGAAGACGGTGGAAATAGAAAATATATTCTCTGTACAAACAATGAAAATAATATTTGCGAAGAAATAACTTATCAGAGATTAAAAAATATACAGGAAGATCTGCCTCACAACTTAAAATATTATAAGACAGATTTTATACCAAAACTTTCAGAAGAAGAGGATATATTATCTTCCAAACTTCTGGATTATATCAAAGAAATGGTAGAACTTGAAAATATGTGTGAAATTGATGGCAAGAGTCGAAGGATCATTTTATCCGATGAAGAGTTACAATTAGCCGTAAAAGAAATGAAGGAAGAAGGCTTTTTATATATTCCGTCATTTATTCTTTTAACTAATGATGTGAAAAGTAGGTTAGATGATAAAAATATAGAAGTTATTCCTATACCCGACTATTACTTCATGGAGGAATTAAGGGAGGTAAACGAATTATGATGATAAATTTATTTGATTTTCAAACGGATGCTAAAAACTATCTTTTAGATAAATCGACAGACCCAAATTCTAAAAGAAAAATAATCATGAAAAGCCCAACTGGTTCAGGTAAAACCATTATTTTACTCTCCTATATTTATGACTATCTTCTTTGGAAAAGCCCAAATAAGATCTTTATATGGCTCACTCCAGGTAAAGGTGACCTAGAGGAACAGTCCAGAGAAAAAATGGGAAAAATTATTCCAAATGCAAAAACAGGAAATATTCATGATGCCCTTCTTCAAGGATTTCAAGGTGGATATACTTATTTTATCAACTGGGAAATGATTACCAATAAAACAAATAACGCCTTGAAGGATAGTGAAAAGAAAAATCTCTTTGAAAGAATTGCTGAGGCTCACAGAGAACAACTTTCTTTTATCACAATTATTGATGAAGAGCACCTAAATAATACATCAAAAGCTGACGATATTTTAAATGCTCTTAATGCTGATAGAGAAATAAGAGTTTCTGCAACTACAGTTAAAAATCCGATGGCTGAATTTTATGAAATACCAGAAGAAGAAGTAATAAATTCAGGATTAATCACCAAAGCTCTTTTCATAAATCCAGATGTAGATGCTACAGAAATGGATGATTTAGAAAGTGAAACTATATATCTTTTACAAAAAGCTGATGCAAAAAGAAAAGAAATAAAAGCAGAATATACAAAAATTGGAGAAAAAATTAACCCCCTAGTTATAATTCAATTCCCTGATATGAGCGAAAGTCTCGTTGAATATGTGGAAGATTTCTTATCAAATATGGGCTACACTTATAAAAATAAAATGCTTGCTAAATGGTTGAGTGAGGAAAAAATAAATATTGAAAATGTAACAGATGATGATGCAGAATCAAACTTTCTGATAATGAAACAAGCTATATCTACAGGATGGGATTGTCCAAGAGCAAAAATACTTGTAAAACTTCGTGAAAACATGACAGAGACTTTTGAAACTCAAACCATTGGTAGAATAAGAAGAATGCCACGTGCAAAACATTATGATAATGATGTACTAGATTTTTGCTTTCTTTATACTTTTGACGAAAAGTATAAAGAGTCTGTTATCCAAGGTGGAAATGCCTATGAGGTTAAGAGGGTATTCTTAAAGGGAAAATGCAAAGATTTTGAAATGGTCAAAGAATACAGAAACAAAGATTACCAATATGTTGATGAAGTTTTAGTTAGAAATAAAGCTTATGATTTTTTTAAGGATAAATATAAGCTTAACAATATAAAAAAAGATAATGAAAAGTTATTAGAATCTTATGGTTTTATAATGGGAACAAAGGTTATAAGCACTTTTAGAACAGGAAAGTTTATTAAGCTTAAAGATTTAGTTGATGATAAAATTGGAGAGCATAGAGAAATTGCTTATGAAGTATCTACCCATGATCATGGAATAGACTGTCTTCACGCAGTGGATATGATAAAAAAAGTTACAGGAGTTCCTTCAAATAAGATGAGAGCGATACTTCAACACTTATTCCATAAGAACATTCCATCTTCTAAAAAACTTTTGTCACTATCTAATCGTGAATGGTATGCATTTATGATAAATAATGCTTATAAACTTCGTGATGATTTTGTAGAACTTGCAGCACTTCCTGATGAAAGACAAATGCAAGTCTTAGAAAAAAGAACTGAAAAGTGGAAATTACCATCAGAAGATTTCTATAGGTATCTTCCATATGAAACAAATGTTGTAGAATATAAGAATAATGCTTATAAGGAATACAATACTTCCATGACAACTTCACAATTTAGATCTACCTCTGAACAACTTTTAGAAAATTATTTAGAAGAAAGAAATGATGTGGATTGGTTTTATAAAAATGGAGACATAGGACAGCAGTATCTTTCAATTATTTATGGAACTAATCTAGACAAAGAATACCTCTTCTATCCTGACTATATAGTGAAAAAGAGAAATGGCGAAGTTTGGATATTAGAAACTAAGGGTGGAGAAAGAAAAGGAGTAAGTAAGAATATAGATAAGCAAATAGAAAACAAATTCTATGCTTTTAAGGACTATGCTAAAAGATATAAAATTAATTGGGGTTTTGTGAGAGATAAAGATACAAGGCTTTATATCAATAACACAGTTTACAATGAATATATGAGCGATGTTGAATGGAAAAGAATCGAAGATGTATTTTAGATATTTGTAGAGGGCTGAAATGAATAGCAAGTATTGTTTATTAAAGGATAAATCAATTTTAGGAATATTAAATGGTGACACTAACTTGGGGGATTATACTTTATCAGATGGAACTTTAATAGAGTTAAAAATGCCTTATTTAAGTGGACCAGTCTTATGCAACATTTCTAAAAGATTTGGGTTTCCTGTGGAATATGGTTGGAGTGGTGGAGCATTAAGCAGATGGCAGTATTTATCAAATTTGATAGATCATTGTATAAACAACAACAATTGTTCACAATTATTAGCTTATATCTTTAGAAAAGAAGCTTTTTCTAGTTTGTTAAGCAATCAGTCTGTTGAAGATATAAGCTACTGCTACAATGAGACTATTAATGCAGCCATAGATAAAATTAATGGTATTTTATATTTTGGGAATAATGAATTAGTTAAAGTTGGAGATAATTACATTATAAAATCAACAGATACAGAGATATTTATTAATACTCCTGAAATAAAAACTATTGACAGAGATTATATTAAAAGTATTTCTTCTAGAACATTGACTGATATTAATAATGGAAACTATGATAGTGCCATTACTAAATCTAGAACATTACTAGAAGAAGTATTTTGTTATGTGATAGAAAAGAAAAATATAGTTCCAGACTCAAGTGGTAATATCCAAAAGCTTTATAAACAAGTTCGAGAATTATATAATATGCATACAGATAAAAATATGGATAAAAGAATTAACACACTATTATCAGGATTGAGTAGTATTATTACCGCTATATCTGAAATGAGAAATAAAAATAGTGATTCCCATGGAGTAGGTTCTGCAAGAATTAATATTGATAACTATCATGCATTGCTTTTTGTCAATTCTTCAATTGCTATGGCAGATTTTATTCTATCAATGCATTCTAAACAATTATAATATATAGAATACTGTGCAAATTTTAGTCTTATAATTAAACCATAAGACATCAAAAAGGCTATGAGTTTAAACTCATAGCCTTTCACTTTGCCACCTAAAGACTCATCAAATCAGTTTTTCTAAAATCCCTAATTCAATGAGCCTTATAGCTACTTTTTTTCTTTACTGATATTTAAATTTAAGCGTTAGAAATCAAAGATTTCTGTTAGGTCATAAAACAACTTTGTTAACCAAAACAAGTTTTGGACAAGACTGTATCTTAAGAACCTAGTTCTAATCTTGATTTGCTAACAGGTTCTATGCAACTCATTGCCCAAATTTTATATTTGGTTACAAGGATCTGCTGACCTACAACGAAATCAAAGATTTCTGTTAGGTCATAAACACTGTATGGTCAAGTAGGATTTTAACTCCTATTAGTATAAGTATTATTCCGCCGGAAATTTCTGCGTATTTTTGAAAAATAGATCCAAATTTAAAGCCTACTATAACTGCTAGAAAGGAAAATAGAAATGTTGTTATACCAATTGTAATAGTTGGTAAAAATATTGCTATTCCAGCAAAAGCTAAGGATATTCCAACAGCTAAAGCGTCGATACTAGTTGCAATTGAAAGCATAAGCATTTCTCTAATATCTATTTTCAAATCATCTTTATGACATCCACAATCTTCTTCTGTTTGAAAAGATTCGTATAGCATTTTACCACCTAAAATTGCAAGTAATATAAATGCAATCCAATGGTCTATACTTTCTAAAATATGACTAAATTGACTTGCCAAGGCCCATCCAATAAATGTCATCATAGCTTGAAAACCACCGAAGAATAAAGCAATAATCAAGGCAAATTTAGTTGAGAATTTTTTCAAACTTAAACCTTTGCAGACAGCTACAGCAAAAGCATCTGCAGATACTCCTACACCTAATAAAAGTATCGCACCAAAACTCATAATATCTCTCCTTAATAATATAAAAGAATAGTGTGTTGATATTATCACGAAGACAGGTTGTAGTCAATATATGGCAGGGAAAGATAAGAAATTGTATTTGTATATTTATTTAAATAAGTTACAATATATAGGTTGTGTTAAGGAGGTATATGAAAAAATGAAAAGAATTTTGTTTATTTTAATATCTGTAATTACTCTTTTATTTACAGGATTAAAATCTAGTGCAAATGAAGAATTTACAGAAATAAGGAGAATTAGTGGTGATAATAGATATTTAACATCGGTAGAGTTTTCTAGAAAGAATTTTTCTAGTTCTGAATTTGCGGTTATTACAAGTGGTCAGGATTTTCCCGATGCTATTTCAAGTGGAGCATTAGCTCAAATATTAAAGGCACCTATTTTATTAGTGGAAAATAACAATATATCCAATGAAGTAAGAGAAGAAATAGGAAGATTAGGAGCCGATAAAGTATACATAGTCGGTGGGGAAAGTAAAATTAAAGAGAGTTTAATTAAAACTTTAAATATTGATTATGAAATACTAGCAGGAAAAGATCGTTATGAAACAAGTGAAAAAGTTTTAGAAAAATATGAGGAAATAAGTGGAGTAGAGGAAGAGAATATAATAATAGCGGGAGGAAACAACTATCCGGATGCTTTGTCAGCTAGTTATTTAGCTAAGGAGTTAAAGAAACCAATACTTTTAGTAAATGGTGAAAATAATTATTTAAATAGGGCTAAATATGCTGTTGGCTCTTTAAAATCTTTGAACTTAAAAGAATTTAACGGGGAATTAATCTATGGCCCTGACAGATATGCAACGTCTTTAGCTGTTATGAAATATTTAGGAAAAGAAAATAATGAAATCCTAATTAGTAGTGGAATAGAATATGCAGATGCTTTAGTAGCTTCTTCCATTGGAAAACCAATACTATTGTCGGATAAGGAAGGATTTTCTCGAGAAATTATAGAATATATTGGAAGTTTGTCTCCAAATAATATAATTTTTATGGGTGGAGAGAAGTTATTACCAAAATATTTAGAGGATCAAATTATTGGTAGTATAGACTATAATTTTGAAAATGCAGTTTTACCTGAGCCGATGAAGTCAAATACAAGTGGTAAGGTTATGATATTTACCTATCATGATGTAGGAGATAAAGAGCATAGGTACCAAAGAACTCCGGAAGGATTTAAATATGATATTTTAAATTTATACAAGAAAGGTTATTTACCGGTGTCCCTAAAAGATTATATGAGGGGCGAAATAAATATACCTAGTGGCTACACTCCCTATGTTATAACATTTGACGATGGTAACAAGAATAAATTTAATATTTTGGATAATGGTGAAATTGACCCTAATTCATCCTATGCAATTTTAAAGGAATTAGAAGGTAAGTTAGAGTTTTTTAATCCTTATGCAACATTTTTTGTTAGTGGAGAAATTCCATTTGGACAAAAAGAATATATTGAATATAAATTCAAACTAATGATAGAAAGTGGAATGGATATAGGAAATCATACAAAAAATCATGCGAATTTAAAAGAAAATCCTAGAAAAATTGAAGAAGAAATAGCAATACAAAAATCTAATTTGGAAAAATATCTACCGGAAGATTATGAAGTTAACACATTTGCAATACCTTTTAGCAGTGTTTTTAGTGGAAGGGAATACAAGAGGTTAATTAGTGGTACATTTAATGGAATTAAATATAATAATATTGCAATTGGCATAGGAGGATGGGCTCCGGATTATTATCCTAACAAGTCAAACTATAATTTAGTTTCAAGAATTCCTGGTACTAGAATTGGTGTTGATGGCTATGGAATGTATGATTTTATAGATTATTTCGATAAAAATCCTAATGAAAGATATGTAAAATAAAAGTTACAAAATTATTAAGAATGATATTTTAAAACCTATATTATATAATGTATAGTATAATATATACGAGGTGAATAAAATGATAAAGAATAAAAAAATAAAAATATTAGCTCTTGTAACAATCTTAGCCATAGCTTTAGTAGGCTGTAAAGGAAAGGAAAGTAAAAAGCCAGAAGAAACTGCAGCAACAGAAAAACAAACGGATATTGTTGAAACCAAGCCCTTGGAAACAAATCCTACAGTATCTAATAATGTAACAGGTAAAATGACAAATGACGATATTGAAGATTTGCTTGATCTATTGGAAGATACTGGCGATATTGATAATGATGAAGTAAATGATGAATTAGAATTAGTTGATTTAGCAGAAGACTGGATTTCTGAACTAGCAGAGATGAATATTAATATAGATGAAATAAAACAATATACAGCTGATTGGCTAACAAGAGGAAAAGAAAGTGAAGTATTGAGATTTAAAGAAATATTTCCAAAACTAAATGATTATGCAGTAGGATTAATTAACGGTGATTCTGCTATGCTGGAATTATATAGTAGAACAGATGATGATGGCGATGAAAGATTAGACGATAGAATAGTAACACAAGAGCAATGGACAGAAGTTTATAACGCTATAATGTCAGTTATAGAGTAGGAAAAAGCATTTGATTTAATCAAATGCTTTTTAAATTACAGTTTTTTATTATATAATAGGATACATAAAAAAATTTATTAATTTGGAGAAGATTAAATGATAGGAATAATTGATGTTGGCGGAGGAATGAAGGCTATTTATAGTGCCGGGGTTTTAGATTATTGCCTAGATAAAAAAATATATTTCGATTATGCACTAGGAGTATCTGCTGGAAGTGGAAATTTAACAACCTATACAGCAAGGCAAAGGGGAAGAAATTATACCTTTTATATTGACTATGTATTTAGAAAAGAATATATGAGTATTAGGAATTTTCTAAGAAAGGGGGAATACTGTGACTTAGACTATCCCTACTCTGTTTTATCTAATGAAGATGGAGAAAATCCCTTAGATTATGATACTTTTATAAATTCCAAAACGGATTTAAATGTAGTTGCAACAGATGCGGAAACAGGAAGTCCTGTATATTTTAATAAAAAGGAAATGAAAAGAAATGATTATTGGCTTTGTAAGGCATCAAGTACAATTCCAATAGTAAGTAAGCCCTTTGTAAGAGATGGAAAAAGATATTACGACGGTGGAATAGCTGATCCAATACCAATAAGAAAGGCATTAGAAGACGGGTGTGAGAAAGTTATAATAGTATTGTCCAGACCAAAAAACTTTAAAAAATCATTAAGAAAATCCGATAAAATGTCAAAGATAGTATTAAAAAAATACCCTGAAACAGTTAGGGCTATTTATAACAGGGCAAATAAATATAATGGGGTTTTAAACCACATATTAACCGATGAAAAATTAAAAAATAAGGTTTTAATTCTAGCGCCAACAGATAATTTTGGAGTTGATACCTTATCAAAGAAAAAAGAAGAATTAAATAGGCTTTATGAAATGGGTTATGATGTTGGTGAAAAAATAGAAAGATTTTTAAATAATTAAAATTATAGTATACCTGTATTTTATTTAAGAATTATTTTAGAATATTAATTATATTTAGACATATTAAAAACACTTTGAAAATTAGTTATTTGACTAATATTTCAAGGTGTTTCTATTTATAAGAAGTTTAAATTAGCTACTCAAAAAACTCATCTGCAAGTTCAATATAGTCTTTTAAGATAGTTGTACTATTATCTAAATCTATAGCCATAAAAACATCATCTGGTATAAAAAAAGGTGGATTAACTCCAAAATATGATGCCGGTAAGTATCCAAATTTAGGAAAATAATCTTTATATCCTACTACTGTTATAAAAGTATAATCTAAACTTTTTGCTATTTCATGGCCTTTCTCAATTAAAGCTTTACCGATTCCCTGCTTTTGAAAGTCAGGATGTACAACAATAGGTGCTAAATTTAAAATTTTCTTATTGCCAATTTTTGCTTTAGTAAAAAGTATATAGCCGGCAATTTTATTATTAATTTCCGCCACTAAAGATAGTTCAGGTATATAAGATTTACCCTGTCTTAATGAATTTACTAATTTATGTTCATTACCTTGACGATAAGAAGCCTTTTCAAATGTAAATTTTATTAAATCATAAATATTTTTATAATCGTTATTGTTTTCTTGTCGAATAATCAATTTTATTACCCCTTTTTAATTTTTTATATAATTGCAGGAATTATTACTATTATAACATTAAAAAATATTTTAATTATAATAAAAATATAATATATAATAAATAAAAAATAGATAGATAATATAACTTTAACAAAGCCAATAAAATCACAGACTAAGAGTTAAATATAAAAAATAGTAGATAGTGTAATTGATAAAAATATGATTTAGGGAAATGATAATTAGAAATAAAAGGGCTAATATAAAACTAATTATAAGTAAGCCCATTTAAAATAATTTAAGGATTTTATTAGTATATTAAGAGTTTTATAATTCAAAAAACTCTTTTGGATATTTTACAGTTTCATTAATTTTTATGTTTTGCTTAAGAAAATCCACTACCATAAAATTTTCATCTGGCACATTAAAAGGCGATTTTATTCCTAATTTTGACGCAGGAATATAGCCGAATTTAGGATAATAGTTTTCACTTCCAAGTACAAGGCAATATTCGTAGTTTAATTCTATGGCTAATTTATGGCCTTCTTCAATTAAGGATTTCCCAATTCCTAAATTTTGATATCCAGGTGCTACAGCCAATGGTGCTAAGGCAAGGGCATTTTTATTTCCAAGTCCTACTTTTGTAAACATAATGTAGCCGACTATTTCCTTATTATATTCTGCAACTAAGGATAGCTTGGGAATGTATGCCTTGCTGTCCCTTAGGGAGTTAACTAATATATGTTCTTTTCCATCGGATAAAGGAGCAGTTTTAAAGGATTTTTTAACCAGGTTATATATATTGTTATAGTCTTTTTTATTTTCTTGTCTAATAATAATATTTTTAATATTCATAATAGAAGTATTGTATCATATTCATGATAAAATAATAGTAATAAAATAGGGAAAGGATAAACTTATGATTTTAATAAAAAACGGTAAACTAATAGATCCAAAGTCAAATATAGAAGAAGTAGTAGATATTGTAATCGATGAGGACAGAGTTAAATATATTGGAAAAGTCAACAATGAAAAGGAATATGACTTAATAATTGATGCTACAGATAAGGTAGTTGCACCAGGGCTTATTGATGTTCATGTTCATTTTCGTGACCCGGGTTTAACTTATAAAGAAGACCTTTTTACCGGTTCTGCAGCAGCTGCAAAAGGTGGCTTTACTACTGTTGTTTGTATGGCAAATACAAATCCTGTAATAGACAATGAAGAAACATTAAGAGAATTTTTAGAAAAGGCTAAAAAATGCCCAGTAAATGTTAAAACCGTAGCAACTATAAGTAAGGGTTTAAAGGGAAAAGAACTTGTGGACATGGGAAAACTTTTAAAGCTGGGAGTTGTTGGTTTTAGTGACGACGGAATTCCAATTATGAACGCAGGTTTTCTCCATAAGGCTATGGTAAAGGCAAAGGAATTAGATGTAGTTTTAAGCTTACATGAAGAAGATCCTAGTTTAATAGGCTATCCTGGAGTAAATGAAGGAGAAGCTTCAAAAGAATTAGGAATTAAAGGAGCTTCAAGGGTTTCAGAAAGTTCAATGGTAGCTAGAGATAGTATGTTAGCCTTGGATACAGGAGCAAAAGTTCATATGCAACACTTAAGTTCAAAAGAGGCTGTAGAAGTAGTAAGATTTGCTAAAAAAATAGGTGCTAATGTAACAGGGGAAGTAACGCCTCAACATTTTTCTTTAACAGATAAGGAAGTAATTAAAAAGGGAACTGTTGCAAAATTAAATCCGCCACTAAGAACAGCAGAAGATATAGAAGAAATAATTAAAGGCCTTAAGGATAAGACAATAGACATGATAGTTACAGACCATGCCCCTCATAGTGAAGAAGAAAAAGCTAAGGATATTACCAAGGCTCCAAGTGGACTTATAGGGCTGGAAACTTCCTTAGCAGTAGGAATAAAATATTTAGTAGAAAAAGGTCATTTAACTTTAATGGAATTAATTGAGAAAATGACAATAAACCCAGCAAAACTTTATAAATTGGATTCAGGCTATTTAAAAGAAGGCTCCAAGGCCGACATTGTAATTTTTGATGACAAGGAACAATGGATAGTGAAAGAATTTGCATCTAAGTCAAGTAATTCTCCCTATATTGGTGAAAAGCTAACTGGAAAAATAAAATATACAATCTGTAATGGGAAAATAGTCTATAAAGATGAAAAATAAGGCAGATGCCTTATTTTTTTCTTATACTGACCTCTCCGGAAGAAAGGTATTCAATTTCGCCGTTTTTCTTTAAAACCTTTAACCTAAATTCATTGTCAATATCTAAAGCTGTAGCTTCTTCAGTCTTAGCCCCTCTAAAAATATAAATAGGCTTATTTAAAATCAAGGATCTTTTTTTATAGTCCTTTAAAAATTCCTTGTTTTCTATTGTTGGGTAATATTCAAAAAAATTATTTATTATTTCAGCAATTACCTTGTTTTTATAATCCTTTGGTAAATTGTCATTATGGAAAATATATCCTGCAATATCCCTTATATCCTCTGGAAAATCATCGGAAGGCCTAGTTAAATTTAAACCTATTCCTAAAATTGCATAATCCATGGAGCCACCTTCTAAATCAAAAGAGGCTTCTGTTAAAATTCCACAAACCTTTTTATTGTTTAAAAAAATATCATTAACCCATTTTATTTGGGAATTTTCACCTGAAATTTTGTCAATGGCCTTTGATACGGCTACTGCAGCACAGGTAGTTATATACAAGGCCTGACTAGCGTGTAAATTTGGCTTTAATAAAATACTAAGATAAATTCCTGAATTTGCAGGGGAGTAAAAGGATTTGCCTAGTCTACCCTTACCTTGAGTCTGCTCTTCAGCTATAATTATTTTACCTTCCTTAGAGTTTTTTTTAGCATATTTTTTTAAAAAATCATTAGTAGAATCTAGGGTTTTATTAACTTCAATATCCAAATTATAAGTATTTAAATATCTACCTATACTCTGTTTAGACAAAATAAAGTTCTCTTCCAATAAACAATAACCTTTGTTTTTTACAGAGTCAATTTCATATCCTTCCTCTCTTAAAGAATTTATGGCTTTCCAAATTGCATTTCTACTTACATCTAATTTATTAGCTAAAAGATTACCGGATATAAACTTACCCTTATTATTTTCTAAAAACAAAAGAACATTTTCTTTAACAGTCAAAATTTTCTCCTTATAAATTTATTTTTCCCTTTAATTTATTAATTATTATACTAGCTAGACCGATTTTAACCAAATCGGGAATAATAAATGGAAATACGCAAAGGGACAGGGCCCTATATATTGAAATACTTCCAGAGCTATTTGTATATACTAAAACAAACCAAATAGTTCCTAAAAAATAACAGGTTAGTAGTCCTGTTAACATTGCTATTATTAAAAAAATATTTTTCTTAGGAAGTAAATCTATTAATTTACCTGTAATAACAGATGTAAATAAAAATCCTAAAATATACCCACCAGTAGGTCCAAATAATATTCCAAGGCCGCCGGTAAAATTAGAAAAAATAGGTAGGCCTATAGCTCCTAAAAAAACATATAGTAATATAGCTATAAAACTTTTAAAAGTTCCTAAAAGACCTATAGTAATAAAAATAGCAAAAGTTTGTAGGGTAAAAGGAATTGTCATTGGAATGGAAATCCAAGAACAGATTGCAATAATTGCAATAAAGATGGATATGTAGGTTAAATCTCTTGTTTTTAATTTTATTTTCATATTAATATCTCCAGTTTTTTTAAAAGTATACCAATAAAAAACCATATAGTCAACTATAAAATAAGTTAGGTTGACTGTTCGTAAATTGCATTATAAAAAAATAGAGTATAAAATTATATAATAATATAATTAAAAGGAGATTTAAATGGAAGTTTATTTTACACCAATAGTTAGCGGTATAGTAGTGTCTTTAATAATAATTTATATTCTAATAATACCTATAGCTATTTTTCAATATAGAAAATACGATGGAATAATGGTAAGAAGGAATATAGTTCTTTTTTCCTTTATATTATATATGATTACTGCATGGTTTATGACATTATTGCCCTTACCTTCATTTGATGCAGTTGCACAAATGCCCGATATTGAACCGAATTTAAAGCCTTTTCTATTTGTAGAAACATTTTTAGAAAGAACTAATTTTAGTTTAGCAGATAGAAGTACATGGATACCGGCATTAAAATCATCAAGTTTTTACACAGTTGCATTTAATGTTTTATTAACAGTACCCTTTGGAGTTTATTTAAGAAAATATTTTAAGGTGTCCTTTTGGAAGACAATTTTATTTGGTTGTTTACTTAGTTGTTTTTATGAAATAACTCAATATACAGGTATTTATGGAATTTATCCTAAAGCTTACAGATATGCAGATATTGATGATGTAATAGTAAATACCTTAGGAGCCGGATTAGGATATGCAATAACTCCAATTATAAGTAGATTATTACCTAGTTTAGAGAAGGAGAAAAAAATTTATAAATTAGGTGAAAGGGCAGGCATAATAAGAAGGGCTGTTGCATTAATAGTGGATTTTTTCATAGTAAATATAATATATTCCATTTCCATATTTACCATAGGACTGTTTTTATACTTTGTCTTAAGAATAAATGTAGAAGGAGAGCTATTACAGAATCTAGTAAGGATATTTTCCTATATTATTGTATTTATTCTTATTCCAATTATTAAAGACGGAAATACTTTTGGAATGGAAATATTAAAAATTCGATTATTGGACAAGGATTCTAACTATCCTAAAAAAAGACAAATAATAACAAGAAATATTATATTGATTTTACTATGGAGATATGATGAAATATTGGATAAATTTAATATAACTTCCAACTCATCTAATATTACACTTGGAATTAATGGAATTCTAGAATTGATTTTTATGGTGTTTTTTGTAGTTTATATAATATCCATTATTATGGCAGGAATAAAGAAAAAGGATTTAATAATATATGATAAAATTACAAAGACAAAGGTTATAATTGAGGAATAAGCTTTAAAAATGCTCAGTAAAAATTGAATTTTTCAAACTAGTAAAGCTAGAAAGCCGTAGGGCTTTCTAGCTTTTTTATTTAACTTTAAGGATTTATTTAAAGCATAAAGCTTTACTTGACAATATTTAAATATCGTATAGGATTATATATGAATATATTATGTGAATATTCATATATAATATTTCGAAAGGAGGAATTCAATTGACAACTAGTCGGAAAAATTTTACTTCAGATGATAAGAGGAAGTTAAAAGCAAAATTACGTAAAATTTGTTCAACCTTTTGGGTAGAACGAGGTTATAAGGAAACAAGCATAAGTGAATTTTGCAAATATGCCAATATTTCAACAGGGTCATTTTATAATCTATATTCATCAAAGGAGAAATTATTTTTTGAAACATTACAAGAAGTACAATTTAAGGTAAATGAAAAATTTATTAAGGATGTAAAGAATACTCCATCAAAGGGAGGATTTGCAGAAGCTTTGGAGAATTTGTATTTTGAATATGAAAGTAAGCCTTTTCTGTATGATACAAAGGCCATAGATTTTCAAGCCTTTTATAATAAATTATCAATAGAAGAAAAAACAAAACTTGAAAGTGACAATAGTGATTTCTTTAGACAAGCCATTAACCATGCAAAATTAAAACTAAAATGCTCTGAAGAAGTAGCTTTTTCTGTTTTTAGTATATTATTATCGACAGTTTCCTCAAAGGAGATGCTATCTAAATCCTGTGATTTTGAAGCAGCCTTTAAATTTATGGTTCAAAATCTAGTAGAGGATATTTTTATTTAAGGGAGGAAATATGAAAGATTTATTTAATAGCATTATAAAGATGTTAAAAAGTACTGCACCTATATCCATAACAATAAATATAATATTAGGAATTATTTTACTAATAATAGGTATATGGATGTTTAAAACACAGTCAATAAGTAAGACTAAATATATAATTTGTTTTAGCTTGTCCGGTCTATTCTTTGTAGGAGCATTATCTACAACAGTTGTTAATTATTTAATTTAAACTGATTGAAAATATGAAAAGAGGAAAATTATGATGGAAAAAATGTTTAATATTATGGATACTTCGTGTGACAAGGCAAATAGCGCTTTAGGTGTAAATATAAAATTTCCAAGGCCTAGTAAAAGGCAGTTAAAAGCTACTCAGCTATTAAATATAACTACAGGGGCTGCCTGTATTGTTGCAGGAGTGGTTACACCTTACAAAAAAATTGCAATATTAGGCGGACTTAGTCTTTTAGGGGCTTGTGTTGTTGGCTCCCAATTAAAAAATTTTGATTAGTAAATAGAAATTTACCCTTATTTTCAGATAAAAAGTTTTATCTATAAAAATGTATTTATATTTAAGATTCAATTATTTTTTTAACATATTTTATTTTACATATAAAAGACCACCTATATTTGATAAAATATATAGTATTGTAAGATATGGAAATTTGGAGGAATATATGAATATGGAAGAAAGAATGGTAAATGGCTTACCATACATTGCTGAAGATGAAGGATTAAGAAAAAAATATAATTATGCACAAAAGAAAATATTTGAATTTAACAGATCATTACCTCACGATAAAATATACAGGGAAAATATAATTAAAACATTATTTAAAAAAACAGGAGAGAATTTTAAAATAACACCTCCTTTCTATTGTGACTATGGTTGTAATATAAGTATAGGTGAGAATTTTTATTCCAATTTTAATTTAACAATACTCGATGTTGCTGAAGTAAAAATTGGAGATAATGTTATGTTTGGACCAAATGTGGCTATATATACAGCAGGACATCCTATACATCCGGAAAATAGAAATACCGGGTATGAATATGGAATATCCATAGAAATAGGTAATAATGTATGGCTAGGCGGTAATGTAGTAATAAATCCAGGTATAAAAATAGGTAATAATGTAGTAATAGGTTCCGGTTCCGTAATAACAAAGGACATACCGGACAATGTAATTGCTGCAGGAAATTCTGCTAGGATTATTCGAAAAGTAACAGAAGAGGACAGGAAATACTATTTTAAAAACAGAGAATTCGATATAGGGGATGTGTAAAATGATTTACAAAAAAACTAAGAGAATTTCAGAAGAACTTTCGGTAATAGGACTAGGAACTTGGAGATTTGGTGGAACTTGGGATAATTGGGATGAAAATGAATATATTAAAATTATCCATACAGCTGTAGACAAGGGAATAAATATGATAGACACGGCACCTCTTTATGGAAATGGGGTTTCAGAGGAGATTGTAGGAAAGGCCTTAAAAGGAAAACGAGACAAGGTGTTTTTAGCTACAAAGGTAGGAAGAGTTTGGGACAAAACAGGGAAATCTTCATCCTATAATCTAAAAAAAGACAGTATTTTATGGGAGATGGAAAGAAATCTTAAAAGATTAAAAACAGATTATGTAGACCTAGTTCATCTTCATTGGCCGGACCATAGTACCCCGTTGGAAGAAACGGCAGAAGCATTAAAAATATTAAAAGAGTCCGGGAAAACTAAATATGTAGGATTAAGTAATTTTTCAGCGAAAGATTCAAAAAAAATGATGGAATTAGTTGGAATAGACAGTCAACAAAATCTTTACAATATGTTAGAGAGAAATACCATAGATTATAGGAATCATAAGTTGGAATATAGGACAGAAAAAGAAATCTTTCCAATAGTAAGAAAATATGGACAAGCATTTTTCCCATTTATTCCTTTATTCCAAGGTCTTTTAGCAGGACGTTTTTTAGAAGAAGGAAGATACTATTCTAAAAATGATGAGCGTTATGGTAATCCAAAATTAACTGATAACAATATCTATCCAAGGTATTTAGAAGCAGTGGAGAAATTAAATGAAATTGCTAAGGAATTAAACAAGCCTTTAGTTCAACTTTCTTTAAATTGGTTAAGACAAAAAGAAGAAATAACCAGTGTAATTGCAGGTGTTTCATCAGTAGAGCAACTAAATATTAATTTAGGATGTTTAGATTGGGAAATAGATGAAGAAACCAATAGGAAAATAGAAGAAATAATAAAACCCTTTGAGAATATTTAAAAAGAAGTCGGTATTTATACCGGCTTTTTTATATTGAATATTATTTCATTGACATAAATTTTTTATTAAAAGACAATGAAGAAGAGGTGAGTAAATGTATCATTCAAGGTGGAAGGGAAATCATTATGAAGCCGGATTTAAATACGGCCAAAAACTATATAAAAACAAGGTAGATTTAAAGTTGGGAAAAAGAGTAACTTATGAAAAAATAGACTATGGAAAAAGGGTTTTACAATACTATGAGAGATTTTATCCTGAAATAGTTGAGGAAATAGATGGGTTTTCTAAGGGATTAGAGGAAGAGTTTATTAAGGTATTTTCATTTTTAACAACTATGTATATCTTCACCTATGAAAATTTTTGTTCAATAATAGGAATTAAAAACGAAGATGAAATAATTTTAGCTAGAAATTCGGACTTTAATATTGCCTTGGAAAAACTTACTGACAGTGCCTTTTATAATTTAAATGAGGGATATTCCTTTGTTGGAAATACAACTGCCATGATTCAAATAGAAGATGGAATAAATGAGCATGGACTAGCTTGCGGCCTTACTTTTGTCTATCCGACTGTGAAGGATTATGGATTTAATGCAGGTTTTATTATTAGGTATTTATTGGAAAAATGTAAAACTGTTGAAGAAGCTGTAGACTTTTTAGAAGAAGTTCCCATAGGTTCTTCTCAAAATATTATAATTGCTGACAAATATGGTAAACTGGCCTTAATAGAATCAAATCCAAAGAAAAAATATATTGTATATAATAAGGGTGAAGACATGGCTTTATACAGGACCAATCACTTTGCTAGTGAAGCTATGGAAAAATATAAACATAAAGCAGTAGATGATATATACTCCCATAGAAGATATGAAACCTTAAATAATCAGGATTATAGCAGGTATAGAGTCGATGATTTAGTTGATTTACTTAAGGGAAATAGGGGATTTTTATGTCAATACAATAGAAAATTAGGCATGGATACAATTTGGTCTTCAATTTATGATGTAAAGAGAAAAGAAATTTATAGATGTGAGGGAAATCCTAGTAGGAAAAAATTTAAAAAGGATAGGAGAATTGAATTTAAATAAGAGGAAGATTATGCATGTAGAGTTAATAAATAGAAACAATTTAGATAAATTATATAAATTTGAAGTGGATAATAAAAAATATTTTGCAGAAATTGGATTTCCAAGAAAAAAAGAATATTATGAATATGAAAATTTTTTATTATCATCCTATGGCTTAATAGATGAACAAATAAGAGATTTAGGTTATTATTATTTGTTAATGGATAATTGTCATGTTATTGGCAGAATAAATATCTCACAAATAATTAGAAGGCCATTAAATAAGGGAGAGCTTGGATACCGGTTAGGAAAGAATATTCAAGGTAAGGGGTATGGAACTAAGGGAGTTTCTTTAGTAGTAGACTTAGCAAGAAAAAAACATAAATTACATAGGCTGGAAGCAGGAACTTCTTCAGAAAATATTCCATCTCAAAGAGTTTTGGAGAAAAATGGCTTTCGGAAAGTTGGAATTTATGAAAAGTATATTTTAATAAATGGGATTTGGTTAGACAACGTGCTATATGAAAAAATACTATAATAGTAGTATAGTTAGAAGTATTTATTTTAATTGGAGGTGACTATGTCTAATATAATTGCAGTAATATGGGATTTTGATAAAACCTTAGTAGATGGATATATGCAAGAACCGATTTTCAATGAATATGGAGTTGACAGTAAAAAATTTTGGGATGAAGTTAATAAAATGCCGAAAGAAATTTATAATGAACAAGGGGTTAATGTTAATAAGGAGACCATTTACTTAAATAAATTTATTAGAGAATCCCAAGAAGGTGGAAAATTTGCCGGTTTAAATAACAATAAGTTAAGGAAATTAGGGGAGAAGCTTAATTTTTATCCGGGTGTTGAGAGTTTTTTTAAACAAATTGTAAACCTACCTAATTTAGAAGAAAATTCCACTTGGAAAGAATATGGTATTTCCATTGAAAATTATATTATAAGTACAGGTTTTAAGGAAATAGTTAAAGGTTGCAGTCTTATGAAGTACACTAAGGAAATTTGGGGCTGTGAAATTATTGAAAAGAATAATATTTTGGCAGAAATAGGATACACACTAGACAATACTACAAAAACAAGGGCTCTCTTTGAAATTAATAAGGGTGTAGGCTTTGTAGATAATATTGATGTAAATTCTAAAATGCCGGAAGAATTGCGAAGAATTCAATTTAAGAATATGATCTATATTGCAGATGGGCCCAGTGATGTACCGGCTTTTTCCTTAATGAAGAAAAATGGTGGAGCAACTTTTGCAGTTTATCCTAGGGGAAATAAAGATGCTTTTAGACAAGTGGAAAATTTAAGAAAAGATGGTAGAGTCGACATGTTTGCAGAGGCTAATTACGAAACTAACAGTACGGCAAGTATGTGGATTATTAATAAAATAGAAGAATTTGCAAATAGAATTATAGATAATTCTAAGAAAAAATTGGAAGAATCCATTGGCGATTCACCAAAGCATTTAACATAAAAAATTTTATATACAGTTATTTTTACTATAAAGATACAAAAAGCTAGTTAAATAAAAATATTAATAGTAGAGCAGACTGTTTCAACCAATGGCAAAGCTCTTGGGAAACAGGTTGCATTTGACTTAGACAGCTTTCAAAAAACGAAAGCTGTGTTAGGAAATAGTTTATGAAAAATTGAGTTATAGTTATAAAGCTAGTTAAATAAAATATTAAGAGTAGAGCAGACTGTTTCAGCCAATTACAAAGCTCTTGGGAAATAGGTTGCATTTGACCTAGACAGCTTTCAAAAAACGAAAGCTGTGTTAGGAAATAGTTTATGAAAAATTGAGTTATAGTTATAAAGCTAGTTAAATAAAAATATTAATAGTAGAGCAGACTGTTTCAACCAATGGAAAAAGCTCTTGGGAAACAGGTTGCATTTGACCTAGACAGCTTTCAAAAAACGAAAGCTGTGTTAGGTCATAAGGGAGAAAAATATGTATTCAGGATATTTAACAGATATTAAGGGAATAAAGGTTGGACATTATTCCGACTACGAAAATTTAACAGGTGTTACAGTTATACTTCCACCGGAAAAAACTGTTTGCGGTGTAGATGTTAGAGGAGGAGCACCTGGTACAAGGGAAACGGATTTATTAAAACCTGAAAATTTTGTTGAGAACATTCACGGACTTGTTCTTTCAGGTGGCTCAGCCTATGGACTTGATTCAGCTTCAGGCGTTATGAAGTACTTAGAGGAAAAAAACATAGGTCTTGATGTTGGAGTCGGGAAAGTTCCTATAGTTCCTGCAGCGGTGATTTTTGATTTAGCCTGCGGCAATCCCAAAATAAGACCTAATTTAGAAATGGGTTACTCAGCTTGTGAAAATGCAAGTGAAAAAGAAAATAGACAGGGAAATATTGGAGGAGGAACAGGGGCAACTGTTGGTAAAATCTTAGGAATGGATTTTACAATGAAGTCCGGACTGGGTTCAGCAACTATAAAAGCAGGAGAGCTAGTAGTTTCAGCCTTAACAATTTGCAATGCCTTTGGAGATATTTTCGACTATGAGAAAAATGTTCAAATAGCAGGTTGCTACGATAAAAATACAAAGAAATTCAAAAATACTATGGAGATTTATAAGGAAGTAGTAAACCAAGGAGTTGGATTTTCTAAAATGACCAACACTACTATATCAGTAGTAGCTACTAATGGAATTTTTAACAAAGCAGAATGTATGAAAATTTCATCAATGGCCCATAATGGATATGGTAATAGTATATTTCCCGTTCATACCCTAAATGATGGAGATACTATTTTCACCTTAGCAACAGGGGAGATAAAAACAGACGTTAGTCTTGTTGGCGCCTTGGCCAGTCAAGCTATAGCAAGAGCTGTTGCCAATAGTATATATGCTGCTAAGTCGGTAAAGGGATTTATTTCTTATAATGATTTGTAAAAGACGGATTGTAAAATCAAATTAGAGATTTGAATTCATTGTATTGAGAGATGAATTTGAGGAACTACTAGGAGGAATTATGAAATTAAAATGGATTACATTATTAGTTAAGAATTTAGATGAGAGTATTAAATTTTATAATGAAGTTTTAAATTTACCAATTTATAGTAAATTTAGCGCCGGTGCTAATAAAATAGCTATGATGGGAGATGTGAATAAGCCTAAAATAGAATTAATAGAACAAAAGGATAGAAGATTTGTAAATTTTGGAGAAGGGGTTTCAATAGGATTAGGAGTAGAGAATTTAGATAAAACAATTAATGAATTAGAGAAATTAGGTATAGAAATATCTAAAATAATATCTCCTATGGAAAATGTTAAGTTTTGCTTTATCAATGATCCGAACAATTATAAAATTCAGTTAATCGAAGAAAAATAATTGAAATATAAAGCCATCATATGATAATTTTTATATTTCTAAATGGATTAATTTATTTTTAGGAAATGAGAATACAGAAAGTTTAAAATAATTTTTTCTCTGATTTATTGTTTTACAGAGACTGGAAGAAATTAGCATTATATAAAACTCCATAGAATAATAATGTTTATCAACACCTTCCAAGGGTATCTATTTTATGAATAGAAAACTAGGAGGGATTTTATGCATAATATAGATTTAGTTGTAACCTTAACGGCTCATGAAAGGGATTCAAACAATGTTACAATTGCTTTTACAATGGGGCTTACTGCAGCACAAAAGGGATATGATGTAGAATTACTACTTCTTTCAGATGCAGTTCATTTAGCTTCAAAGGGATATGCTGAAAAAATAGATATAGGTGAACCGTTTAAACCTATTAAAGAATTATTACCGGCATTTTTAGAAGCTGGTGGAAAAATAAAAGTATGTTCAGCTTGTATGAAACATAATGGAGTAGCTGAAGATAGTCTAGTAGAAGGTGCTGAAATTATTAATGCAGACTATGTAGTAGATGCAATAATGGAAGCTAAAAAATCCTTACAATTAAATTAATAAAAAAGCTAATGATTTAATATGTTTAAATCATTAGCTTTTGTTTATTAGTTACTTAATCCATTTTTTTATATCGACTTCTTTAAAAACACTTCTTTGAAATTTGTCTTTTAAATGGAAGGGCACTGTACAATCAAATATGGTTTTACAGGATATTCCAACTTGAGAAATTGAATTGCTATATTCCGGTGTTTGGGAAGGATCTAAGGGATGACAACTTACTCCGGGAATGGTAATTATATCTTTATCTCCTTGAAATCTTGTATTCATAGCCCACAGTACGTCATTTGAGTCAAAAATATCCACATCTTCATCTACTAAAATTACATGCTTCAATTCTGAAAATGCTGTAAAGGCAAGTAAAGCAGCTTGTCTATGTTTACCTTCATCAGAAGGACTTCTTTTTATAAACTGGATAATAGCCATATATTTACCTCCACCGGAAGGATGGGCATATACATTCTTTATATTTCCGGGTAAAGCTTTTTCCAGTAAAATTAAAATAGAGGCTTCAGTAGGAATTCCGGCCATGTTTACATGTTCTTCAGAAGGGCCAATACATGATTGCATTATTGGATTTTTTCTATGGGTAACGGCTTTAACTTTTATTACAGGTAGCTCCGGCTTGCTTGAACCAGTATATCCCGGAAATTCCGGCATGGCCTTTCCGGTGTTTGTATTTATATCTTCTCTAATTCTTCTATTTGGAATTAATTCTCCTTCAATTACGTATTCTGCATTAGCTATAGCCTTTTCATTTACAGTTAAACAATTTACTAATTTTACAGGTTCGTTTCTTAATCCGCCGGCAATTGAAAGCTCATTAAAACCTAAGGGAGTTGTTGGAGGTTCAAAACAAGAAGCAATTTCTATGGCAGGATCAACTCCTATACTTATGGATATAGGCATAGGCTTATTGTCTTTTTCATACATCATTCTTAAAGCATCTAAATGTCTACCTGGAACAAAATACATGGAAATTTCATCTTTACTTTGTAAACATAACCTATGTATGGTTATATCGGACAATCCATTTATAGGATTAGTTCCGTAACACATCCCCATTGTTATATATGGACCGGCATCTTCTTCAGTATTAGTTGGTGCAGGAATAAGTTTTCTAATATCAAATCCACTATCAGAAGCTAAGTGAACAACTTCTTGGCATTTAGCCTCATTATTGGATACGGCAATAGGATCTATTGGATTATTTAGAGATTCTTTTAATAAAAAACCAAGTTTTTCAGGTTTTTCATTTAACAATAAGCCAACTCTTTCCCGACTAGCTAAAAGTCCTATTAATACTTTGGAATTTTCGTGTCCCTTAACATTGTTAAAAATCATAGCAGGACCTAATTTTGTAGGTCTTTTTACCGTACCGCCGGCTCCAACGTATCTATATATTCCCGATATTTCAGCAAAAGGATCAACTTCTACATCTGTTTCCAATATTTGATTCGGAAATGTTTTCAAATATTCGATAGATGTTCTTAAATCATTGATTTTAAAATTCATAAATTCACTTCCTAATCTTTGATATTTTCTTTACAAAATTGCCAAAATCTTTTTGTAGTAGCTGTATGATTTTTATTGTTTTTTATCAAAAGAATAAGCTTATTTTTCAAAGGTTTTTCTAAAGGTATACTAACAATATTATTAATGTTACTTGTTTCCAATAATTTTTTTGGTAAAAGACTAATACCAATATCCTTAGAAATCATTTCTAATATAAGATTATGTCTTGAAACTATATTTTTAATGTTTAGCTTCAAATTTCTTCTTTCCAGCTCATTAATAATAATATCATTTAATGTAGAAGTTTTATCCATGAGAATAAATGGATATTTTACTATTTCCTCATAGCTAACAGTATTTTTATGGGCTAGTTCATGATTTTTATTACAAACTAACAAAAATTCATCTTCATAATAATTTATAAAATTATAATTGGACAACACTAAATTGGAATTATCTCGAATAAGAGCAATATCAACTTCATCATTATTTAAAGCCTGCATTACATATTCTTGGTTCATTTCAATAATATTGAAATATATTTTTTTATCTAAATTTTCACTGCTAAACTTTGCTAATAAAGAACTGGTTCCATAATAAGATAGTATTGGAATAGAAGCAAAACGAATATAAGTTTCAGAGACGGCCCTATATTGGTCTAAAGATTTATTTAATTTATTGTATTCCTTGAAAAAAGATTGTGCAAAGTCGTATACCTCTTTTCCGGCATGAGTTAATTCTATTATGGATTTTCCTCTATTTAGTAACTCAAGGCCTAGTTCATTTTCTAATGCCTTGATTTTTTTAGATAGCGATGATTGAGAAATAAACATTTCATTGGCAGCTTTTGTAAAGCTTTTATATTTTACAATAGCTAAGAAGTATTCCAGTTGGTCAGTATTCAATTAATTACCTCCTTAGAAACTTTAGCTTATTTGTTTAGCTAAAGTGTATAAAAAATAAAGTTGTATATCAATTCTATTTTAGCAAAAGGTTATTCCAAAAAGAAATTGTTGCTATAAATAATAGCTGATATTATTTATTTGCAATTATATTGCTTATTTTAATTCTAATATCAAATAGAATTATTTACCATTAAAGAATTTAATAAATAGGAGATATTTATGAAAATTATAGTAGGAGTGACAGGAGCTAGCGGTGTGGCCTTAGCCTATAAAATTTTAGAATTTTTGAATAAAATTGAAGAAGTTGAAGTTCATTTGATTTTATCTAAAAATGCCAAAGAAAATTTTAAATATGAAACATCATTAGATTATGAAAATGTATATAAATTTGCTGATTTTGTATATGACAATAATGATTTATCAGCCAGTATAGCCAGCGGTTCAAATGATTTTAATGGAATGGTTATTATTCCATGCTCAATGAAAACTTTAGCAGGAATTGCTTCCGGTTATGCTGAAAACTTAATTTTAAGAGCAGCAGATGTTTCATTGAAAGAAAGAAGAAAGCTTATAATAGTCCCTAGAGAAACGCCGTTAAGTGTAATTCATTTAAGAAATATGAAATATCTAGCAGAGCTTGGAGTAACAATAATTCCACCAATGCTTACTTTTTATAATAATAGTAATACCTTAGATGAGCAAATGGACCATATTGTAGGAAAGGTTTTATGGCAACTTGGAATAAAATACGATAAATTCAAAAGATGGAAGGGTATGTAAAGTGGATTTTATATTGGAAAAAGGAGTAGGAAAATATAAAATAACCTGTAAAACAAAATTAATAGGTGAGGATTTAGTAATATTTATACAAGGTGGAGAAAAACATCACATTGGAGCTATATCAGTAGGACTACCAAGAGAGAGCCTAAATAAAAAAGGAGCAATCTCATCAGATGCGACTACAGTGGCTATTCCATATCATAAAGAGGATATGATAGCTAGAGAATGGGCAAAAAATACCAGTAAAATTATAAATAGAGTAACAGTAGCAATAGTAGGAATACATATAGACGACGCTACCTCAAAAGATATTGAAATATTAATGGACAATAATAATAAGCTGTTAGATGAATTTATAAAATTAATAAAGGATAAGATTAACAAAGCATAGCCAATATTATAGTAGTATAAAATTAAATTTTTATTAAGATTATTTTAAATTTAAGAAATAAAACCATTTTATTAACAGAAAAGCTAATGATTTTAAATATCTAAATCATTAGCTTTTCTTTTATTATTAGTTACTATATAGGCTAGTACATTCTTTTTTAGAGTAGTGTTTGGACACAAAGAAAGTTATTAAAGAAACAATTGTAATTCCTATAAAAACATAAAAATCTATAAATATATTTAAGGGAAAAATTATATCTAAAAAGCTTTCCAGGGCAAGTGGAATGACAAACAGTATTACACCTAGAGTATTTTTTTTAATTTTCAAAGGTGTAAATTTCTTTGTGATTGAATGTACTATAAATAATGAAACAAACCAATATATTAAATAAAGTCTAACTCCACTTTTAATTATATCATTGTCATTTGATAGGTTAATAGTAAGAGAGGCTAGGGATATAGCTAGAAGGATTAAGGAAAAAAATTTTATTAAAGTCAAAATCCTATATTTATAATCTATTTTAGGAGTGTTTTTATATATTCCTATACTATTATTTAAGAAAGACGACACTTCTTCATTATTTACATCTTTTCCTTTTTCTTGAAAATTTAAAAGTTTTTTCAATATAGTATTTTCAGTAATAACTTTTCTAAGATTGAAACTATCGTCAAAATCTATATAATTATAAATTTTAAAATATTCCTTCTTATATTCATTTTTTAACTGCGGTAAAATTCTTGCATTTTCTTTTTCATATTCTTTTAAATTCATTCTATAACCTCCATTTATAATATATAAATTCTTATTCAGCTGGAATTGGCTCTGATAGTTTTTCATTTTCAAAAAAATCAGTACCATCATCGGTATTTAAGTTATTTATTGAAAGCAGTGAAATATATTTTTCCTTATCTACTTCATAGAGTACCTCTATTTCAATGTGTTCAAGAATATATTTTTCATATTGATTATGGTATCTTTTAAAAGCATAAGTGTAGTAATCATCTTCTTGGACAAAATTATCTTCAAAATCCAATCTTGTTTCAGGACTATCATAGTATGAAGGATAGGCCTTTATTTTTATTACAGGTAAATTATCAGGTTTTATAATTTTGTCATCTTTAAAAAAGTTCATGTATATTTTATTATCCCCATCTAAATATATAGCGGGAATATCACCTTCTACCTTTCCACCAATTTTATCGAAAATTTTTTCCTTTTCCTCCTTGGAAAAATTGTTAAACTCACTTTCTTTGTAACTATATATAATAGGAGTTCTTTCATCATCTCCTACTTTACCACTCATATAAACATTAGTGGAGGATATATTTCTTTTATTATCTTGTGTTGGTCTAAAAGAAAAATACATAAATACCAAGAAGATAATGAGTAGGGTAGCTATAAATAAAGCTATTAATCCAATTATTTTTAATTTTTTTTTCATACAAGCCTCCTAGGAAAATTATATCATAGTGATTTTTATAAAAGATAACATAATCCTAACAGTATTGAGATAATTTAATAATTGGAAAATATAATATTATTTAGAATGTTTTTAATGTATTGTTCCACCAATTGTAGTAATATCCTCTTTTGTCCTTACAGCTGTTTCAATGCAAATTTCCAAGCCTTCAGCAATTTGTATTAGGGACAGGGACGGTGTATTTACCTTATAGAGAATTTGTTCTGTTGAATAGGGAACATGAATAAAGCCACCTTTGATTTTCTTGAATTCAGGTATGGTATTTAAAAGGTAAAGTAGTCCATACATTAGATTGTTGCATACATAGGTTCCGGCACTATAGGAAATTGATGCGGGAATATGGTTCTTTTTCATGTTTTTAACCATTGCTTTTACAGGTAAGCTTGTAAAGTAAGCATTTTCTCCATCTTTAAAAATCTTTTCATCTACAGGCTGCTGCCCCTTATTGTCAGGAATTACAGCATCATTTAAGTTAATGGCAACTCTTTCTGGGGATATTGTAAATCTTCCTCCTGCCTGTCCTACACATATAACTATATCCGGCATATTCTTTCTTATTGCATCTTCTAAAACCTTTATGGAATCGTTAAAAATTGTAGGAACTTCTAATTTTATTATTTCAGCATCTACAATTTTATTAGGAAGCAGTTTAATGGCTTCAAATGCCGGGTTGATTTCTTCCCCTCCAAAGGGGTCAAATCCTGTTATTAATACTTTCATAAATCCCTCCTATATAAATAATATTATAACTAAATAAAATGAATTACAATTATAAAAATAAAAAACAATTAACATATGTTATAATAATTGGAAAACACTAGGAGGTAAATATGTTACCAGAAAAACTTAAACAAGGGGACACTATTGGAATTTTTTCGCCTTCGTCTCCCTTTACCTATTTAACACCAAAAAGATTTGAAAGAGGAAAGAAGTTTTTAGAGTCAAAGGGATTTAAGGTGCTAGACGGGAAGCTTACAGGAAAATATGATTATTATCGTTCAGGCAGTATTAAGGAAAGGACAGAAGAGCTAAACGAATTAATTAGAAATAAAGAAGTAAAATGTATAATGGCCACTATTGGAGGGTTAAATTCCAATTCCCTTTTACCCTATATTGATTACGAGGCTTTAAGAAATAATCCTAAAATAATTATAGGTTATTCTGATGTAACAGCAATTTTATTGGGGATTTATGCAAAAATTGGACTTACTACTTTTTATGGCCCTGCCTTAATAGCCTCTTTTGGAGAATTGTCACCATTTGTAGACTTAACCTACGAATATTTTAAAAATATATTAGTAGATGAAAAAGAATTACCCTATGAAATGCCAACACCTAGTTATTGGACTGAGGAATATATAGATTGGGAAAGGCAAAATAGAAGTAAAAAGAAAATAGAAAATAAATTACTTACATTAAATCCGGGAGTTGCAGAAGGTAGGCTTATTGGTGGAAATTTAAATACCATGTTAGGAATTTGGGGTAGTCCCTATATGCCGGAAATAGAAAAGGGAGATATTCTCTTAATAGAGGATTCTTTAAAGGATATTGGTACAGTCGAAAGAAGCTTTGCTCATTTAAAGATAAATGGAGTTTTCGATAAAATAGGTGGAATAATTTTAGGCAAACATGAACTATTTGACAATAAAGAATCAGATAGAAAGCACTATGAAGTTTTAAAAGAGGTAATAGGCCATACAAATATACCAATTTTAGCAGAATTTGACTGTAGCCACACCCATCCTATGTTAACAATGCCAATAGGTGTAAAGGTTAGGTTAGATGCCGATAGGCAAAAAGTAGAACTACTGGAAAAATATATAGATTAAAGAGAAAGTGACAAAAGTAACTAGAAATAAATTACCTTAGTAACTTACTTCTTCCTTTAGTATTTGATATTCTTTCTATATAAAGAAGGGGGAATAAGTCATGAAAAAATTTGAGTATAAATTAATGAAAACCGATGCTAAGGGAATATTAGGTGGAAAGGTAAATGTTGAAGAGTTAGAATATGAACTTAATCAACTAGGTCAACAGGGTTGGGAACTAATGGAGAATATAGGGATGAATCAAGATTATGGTTCTACTCGTTATTTGATTTCTGTATTTAAAAGGGAAATATAAAAGTATAAAATAGACGGCTTATAGCTGTCTATTTTCTTATGATATAATAATACAAAATTAGTTTATTTACAAATTATAGAAAATAATTTAAATATTGGAGAATATATGGGGAAAGATAAACTTGAAAAAAATACTTATAATGGGATTGAAAGACATGATATTTTATTTCTTTTAACATATTTTTTTATATTTGAAATAATAGGATTATTTGCTTTTGTTCTTGTTTACATGTTCATACCATTAAGTGATTCTTATGTAGATTTGCTATATGAACTGTCATTTTATGCTGTTTTAACAGGAATGGGAATATCCTATTATAAGGATGATTTAATTGAATGTTTTAATAAATTTAAAAAGCATTGGTTTAAAATAATACTAATTCTCTTAGGGATAACTATTATTGATACCTATTTGGAATATTTTATGGATATTATTTTTAAACTACCAATTCCGGAAAATCAAGAGGGATTAAATGAAGCCTTTATGGAATTTCCAATATTTGAATCTATAACAACGGTTATTTTTGCCCCTTTTATAGAGGAACTGGTTTTTAGACATATATTAATAGGTAAATTATCAGGAAGGATTTCAACTATTAGTGCAGCAATTATTAGTATTGTGCTATTTGCCTTTGTCCATAGTGGATTTAGTATTTCATTTTTATCCTATATAACCGGCAGTATAATCTTAGCTCTTATTTATATAAAATCAGGGAAAAATGTAGTGGTTTCAATTATATATCATATGATTTGGAATTTATTAGCAACAATAACTATGATTAGTTTAATGTAAAGGGAAAAATGGAAAATAACAATTTAGAAAATAAAAAACAAAATAGAAAAACTTTAAAAAATATAGTCTATATCTTCTTGTATTTTATACTTTTAGATGAAATTTTAATAAGGGTATTACCAAATTTTATCGATATTAGTAATATAATATTAATAAATACCGTATATAATGAGTCAAAGTTATTTATAATGTCAATTTTTGGAATTGTATTTTATTGGCAGGAGCTAAAAATAGGAATGAAAAACTTTGCAAATAAATGGTGGAAGAAAATAATACAATTTATAGTAGTCTATATATTATTTATAGCATTATCGGTACTTATTGGTTTATTAATTGAAATTCCAACTTCTTCAAATCAATATAGTCTGGAAGAAATGATAAATTCATATCCTATAATGATATTTGGAACAATAATACTAGCGCCATTTGTTGAAGAAATCATATTTAGGCACATATTAATAGGGGAATTGTCAAAAACTATACCAAAATTTCTAGCCATAATAATAAGCTGTATTTTATTTGCCTTAATTCATAGCGAATTAACCCTATCCTTTATAGTATATTTTTTAATGGGCATGGCTTTTACAATTATTTATATATTGAATAAAGACAATTTTATAGCCTCGTTTTTTTACCATGCAATTCACAATTCAATAGCCTTACTGGCAGTGTTGGGTATTTTATAGATCGTTTGTTAAACAAATGGTCTTTTTTATTTTATATTAAAATAATTTAATATTTTATTTAATCTAACAATTTTGTTAGATTGGCATTGTTTATAGATAAATAGCTAAATTTCAAGGAAAACACAAATGAATTTAAGCAATAATATATTGACAAGGGGACTACTTGGCATTACAATGTAGTTACTACTAGGTAATACAAAGTAGACTAGAAAAGAGGTGATTAAATGATTCCGTCCCAAATGCTAAAAGGGGTATTGGAGGATTGTGTATTGGAAATAATATCAAAAGATGATTTATATGGCTATTTAATAGTCCAGGAATTAAGGGACTATGGATTTGAGGACATGGTAGAGGGAACAATTTATCCTATACTTTTAAGATTGGAAAAGAAGAATTTAGTCACTGCAGAATATAGGGCTTCAGAGTTAGGACCAAGAAGAAAATATTACCATATAACAGAAGAAGGTTTAAAACAGTTGGACAACTTTTACGAAAACTGGAAGGAACTTTCCCAGATTATTAATAGAATTTTAAATAGTAAAGAAGAGGAAGAATAATTTTATAAGGAAAGATATAAACCAACAAATAGATTAAATAAGGAGTTTGTTATGAAATATAAGGAATTAAAAAATCAAAATGAAATATACTTTGAAAAACTTCCAAAAGAATATAAGGAAAAACTTGTAGAAATAGGAAGATATTTAGAAGTTAATAATATTTCTGTTTATAATATTGAGAAAATCAAGGCGGATATTATAAATATTATGCTTGAGGGAGCAAATAGGGGAGAAAAAGTAGAAAATGTTATTGGTGAAAATAATAATATTTTTGCCAAGGAAATATTAGACAATGTTCCAAAAATGAATTTTATAGAAAAAGTTTTTAATTTTATTTATATTGCAAGATTTGCAGTATTAGGCATTTTAACTGCTTATATATTTGGAGGAGTATCTGAAATATTAGATGATAAAAGTATAACTGAGGCAAAAATTAAATTTGATTACTTAGCATTTATAATAGTAGTGGTATTTGCAACAATTATGTATAAGCTAAATAAAAAAAGAGGAGAAAATATATTCAATAAAAAAAAGAACACTAGATATATTTATCTAATGATTATAAATACAGTCGTATTAATAATAGCTGTGTTACTGCACCAACAATTTAAAAACTTAACATATTTTTATTACCCTGAAATAATAAGTTGGATAATTATTTTTATACTTATTATCTTAAGTATTATATCTACTTTCATTGTTAATAGAAATAATTAGAATACCTAGGAGTTTGCTATGAAATATAAGGATATAGAAATAGAAAATAACAGAGTTATTACAAAATTAAATAAGGAAAATTATAGAATATATGACATCTTGTCCATATATTTAAATTTAGATGAGGAAATAGATAAAACTAAGATTTTAATTAAAAATGATATTGTTAATATGCTATATGATGGGCAAGTCCGTGGGCAAAGTTGGGAGGAAGTAATAGGGAAAGATTATAAGAAATTTGCAGATGAAATAAAAAATAATAGAAAAAAAGATATAGGAAAATCATCTGTTTTATATTATCTATATAATATTTTTCTAATAATTTTTGTGACTTTAATAATAAATTTATTTTTTAAATTAGATGACGGCATAGGAGAAAATATTATAGTGGGTTCAGAATGGCTTATGATGGTATTAATAATTATTCCTTATTTATACCTATATAATAAATTTGCAACTAGAATTAAAAAAGGTGGTTTCATTGGATTTTTATTAATGTTTTTAATATTATTACCTATTAATTTATTGGATAATTTTGTATTATTTGAAATTAAAATTAATGTTAAATTGTATTTTATAGCAATAATATTATCAATTATTCTTTTCATATATTTTCATAGAGCTTATAAAAAGAATTTAAATGATTTACTTAGTGGGAATAAATAAATTTTTTAATTGTTAATATTGAATATAAAAAGGAAATGAATAGATTATTTAGGGAGAGTTTGTAGTGAATTTTAAGAAAACAGAAATAGAGAATAACAAGATAATAAATAAATTAACAAGGGAAAACTATGCTGTCTACAAGAAGATAGACTATTATATTGGACTTAATGACGGTATAGATAAGAGTAAATTATTAATAAAAAACGACATTGTTAACATGCTTTACGATGGGCAAAATAGGGGAGACAGATGGGAAGAGGTAATTGGAGAGGACTACAAGGCCTTTGCCGATGCAATATATGAATCTAAAAAGAAGATGAGTTTTAAATTGATTTCCTTGTATTATAGCACATATTTAGCAAGTGGTTTTCTAATAGCTATGTTATTAAACATATTTTTCAACTTTATGACCATATCCTATGTAAAACAAAGGCCAGGTGAGATTAGAGTTTTTGACCTTAGTATTTTTACAATATTCGTAGTAATTTTAACAGATATATTTTTTATAAAAATTCAAAATATTAGAAAGGTATTTAGTGGTAAGGTATTTGGAATTGTCTTATCTTTAGGAATTATTTCACCTATATTTTATCCACTAATAGAAAACAAAATAGGATATAGATTTACTATCATATCCTTTATAGTTTTAGCTGTTCTATCTGTAATCTTGTTTTTTATAAAACCAAAGGAGGAAAATGTACAAAAATATTATATTACTATATTTTCAATATTCATAGCAATGATGGTACTTGCACAGTTTTTAAGACTGCCGGAGTTTTGGCTTAGTGAAAAATTATATATGTTTGTACTTGTTCTTACTATAATATTTGTAATTTTACTAAGCAAAAAATACAAAAGGGAAGTAAATAAGTGGATTAATTCCTAAGGGAGAAAGTATATGAAATTAAGAAAGCGTCGGAAATTAAATAAAGGGCTGGAAAAAGAATTGCCCTTAGAATATAGAGAAAAAATAGATGATATTATAAACTATATTAATTTTAATAATATTTCAATATACGAAGCCGAAGCTATAAAAACAGATCTTTTAGAAATGGCTATTAACGGTGCAGAAAGAAATGAGAACTTGGACTTTGTATTTGGAATTAATAAGGAGGAATTTGCTAAAGAAATTTATTCTAATGCTAAACAAATGACTTTTTTAGAAAAAATAATAAATAAAGCCTATTCTATTGGAGATTATGGATTTCCTATAGTTACTTTTATTTTTGCAGATTTTTTCCTTGCATTTGATAGATATTTTAAAGGGATAGATAGGAGTGTAAAAATCAGCACTATAACTCTTATATTCTATGGAACTTTAATGATATATTCAATTGTTTTTCAGGGGAAAATTAAAAAATATTCACTTAATATTAATAAAAATAATTTTTACAATAATGGGGTTTTTAAAGCTATTCTAATTCTTGGTGGAATAATTTTAATTTTAATTACTGATAGTCTTATGCATGGTATTAAAATTAATCCCCTTGTAGGATGGATATTTTTTATTATTTTTTATGGATTATCATTATTCATATTCTTATATGTAAATTTAAAGGAAAGTTAGTATATATTATTGTACTAAAAGGGAGGAAGTATATGAAATATTCTGAGTTAAAGAAATGTAATGGTGATTTAAAATTCCAATTAAATAGAGATTATTATTCGACCTATAAGGATGTTGAACATTACTTAAGGGCTAAAATAAAATCCAGCATAGATGTAGAAATAATTTTGTACGATATTCTAATCATGTTTTTAGATGGACAAAACAGAGGAGAGGATATTAGTAATATTGTAGGAAGTGTTGATGATTTTGGCAGGGAAATATTAAAAAATTATCCTAAACCAAGTTTTTTCAGTAGATTAATATCCCTACTATATGACTTTAGTTATTTTATTCTAATATATTTTCTTATAGTAGTGCTTTCCTTACTGGATTTAGACAAATCTTCAGGAAAAATATTGACCTACAGGGTGAATTTGGATTTAAGCCTACAAGCTTCCTTGTTTGGATTGTTACTAGGAGGTCTTATTATATTTTTCCTTAACAAATACACCAAGCCTAGTTTTAGGAAAAAATATAAAGTTATACAAATAATAATGATTTTTATAGTGCTTATTTTAATTGTTAGATTTAGAAATGTTATTTTTAACACTTGGTTTTTCAAAAATCCAATAATAATAAATACAAGTTTACTTTCCCTTATTGTAGTATCGCTTATTATAATTTTCCTAGTATTCTATATAAGAAAGTTAGCTAATAATAAGGTGGAAAAAATAATACCTTAATATATTACTTAATAAAAGGGAGTTTACTATGAAATACAAGGATTTATTAGAAATAAATGAGGAATTAAAAGGCAAGTTAAATAGGGAGTATTATAATGTATTTAAGGATGTAAATAATTATATAACTATAAAAATAGGAAACAATATCGACTCTAAGGTAATAATGAATGATATTTTAAATATGTTTGTAGAAGCCCAGGAAAGAAAGGAAGAAATTGGAAATATTATAGGAAATGAGAGGGATATAAAAGAGTTTTGTGACAATATGATAGAAAGCTATGGGAAAATTACCTTTAAAGAAAAATATATAGAATTTTTTACGGAATTTTCCCTTATGCTTGCAGGAATGCCTGTTATTTTATATTTGTTAGAAATGCTTATAGGTAAAACAAAACTTTTCCAACCCTTAGTTATAAGTTTAGAAGTAGTCCTGTATTGGATAGTAATATGGTCGCTGTCTGTAATTTATAGGTTAATAGTAAAAAGGAGCAAACCAACAGATAGGGAATTTATTGGTTTTTATTATTACTTAATGGCTTTTGTAATTATAATTATTTTTCTTATGTTAATGGATAGGTTAAAGTTTTCAGAGTTTTTAATTACAGTAGATTTTAAAATACTGGTAGTTACAGTAATTATTGGAACAATTTTATCCGTTATTACTATTAAGGCGATAAATAGAAAAATAGATAAGGTTTTAAAATAGTTCTTTTTCTTAATTAGAAGAATATTGTATAATATTCTATATTAAGATTTTGGAGGAACTATGGATTATAATTTAAGAATAGCAGATAGAAAAGACACTGTATTTTTAGCCAAGGCAAGAATAGAATTTTTAGGTCTACTTGGTTATGAAATTTCTAAGGAAGAATATAAGGGTGTTTTAAATTTATTAATTAAACAAATTGAAGATAAAATCAACAAAACATTAGTATGTGTTTTAGCTGAGTTTAATAATGAGGTAATTGGAACAGCCTACATGACTATTGAAGAGAGATTATACCACCCTGAAACACCAAATGGTATACAGGCTAATATTGTAAATGTTTATACAAAAGAAAAGTTTAGGGGGCAAGGAATAGCTTCTGCAATGGTTAAAAAGTTAATGGAATCGTCTAAAGATTATAATATTGAAAAGTTAACTTTAGATGCTACTAAAATGGGCGAAAGTGTTTACAGAGGATTAGGTTTTTCTTCTGAAAAAGATCCGATTTTACCAACACCAATGTATTTCTATGTAAATAAATAGTAAAAATGGGCAAAAAGAAGGCGTTACTTAAGTAACGCCTTCTTTTTATTGAAAGGGGAAGGATTTAAATACAATTATGTATATAAATTCTTCTATATATATAATATACGCAAATTCAGAATATTTCAAACATATTTATTAAAGTTATTATGTTTTAATAGAAAATTATTTATTAATTGTAAGAATATTGTAAGAAATATGTAATAATTTCTTAAAGTTATTGAAACCTTTGCTTGTTAATATATATATAACAAGATAAATAAATAGTTATTACTTTATATTTAAATAAATTTTTTGTTATATTTTCTATATTTCATTAAGAAAGGAGTTTATTATGAAAAGATTAATGGGATTAGGCTTAACAGTTTTAATAACCTTAGGTGGAATTTGTTATTTTTTTGGCTCTGATTTTGAAAAACCAGAGGATTATAATTATTCTATTATAAATGAAACCAGTAAGAAGTTTAGTAAGTTAGGTATTTCAAATAAAAGATTTACTACGGTTTTAACTGATGTTAGTGATGAGGATTTGGAAAATAATAGGGAATTATTTTTTTCTATTGAAGATTTAAATGAAGATAATATTTTTTCCATTCAAGCTATAGATAAATCCGGAGAAATTTATGATGGCGTAGTAAAAGTTAATGAAAATGAAGAATTAATTATTAGAGATGTAGTAGGTAATAAGTTAGTTACTAATAAGGATGTGGAAGAAACTGTTAGTAATATAGACTTTAATATAAAAAATATTGTAAAAAACTGGGATTATAAGGTAGAAAAAAACAAGGTGAAATCTAAATATATTTCTAACTGCAAAAATGCTACAAAGGTTATGGGAAAGGATTTAAAAGTAAAGAGTTCAGACATAGTTAACCCAAATGAAGTGGCAAATGTTAGTTATGAAAGAGGACCTAGAAATTATTCTTGGATAAATTTATATCATTAACAATAAATTATTTGAGAAATTGTAGTAATTTTTTAGATATTTAAGTAGACTTTCTCTGATATTATATTTATAACAAGGAGTAAATTATGAAGAACACAATTAGTAAGGCAAATATTTATGAAAATTTATTTGTAAAAAGCATTGGAAAATTAAAAGAGAATATTAAGACTATAGATGAAATGATAAAAATTTTAATGGGAAAGTATTATTTGGAAGCCTACGAAAATAGGGACTTCGCTATAAAGGTGTTGGAAAATACAAATGAAAAATATGGTGAAGAAAATTCTTTAAACCTTGAAAATATTGAAACCTATAAATTGAAATTTAAAAATAATTTTTATTTTGTAGGTTTTAATAGAAACAATAATGGTATTTATGTAGAAGGTAATGAATGGTTAAAAAAACAATTAATACTATTAAGAGGTTTAAATAGGGATGAGCTAAGTAATATATTTTTAGTAGGAGAGTATTTGTATTTTAAGGAGGAGGTTTATGGATATAGCTAAATGCTATTTAAATAAGGATGAAATATTTATTAGGAAATATAGATTAATATATGAAAATAGCAAGAAATATCTTAGACCTAATTTAAAAAATATTAAGGACATATTATTGGAACTTAAGGAAAAATATACTATTATAGATTTTAATGATGAAGCTTTTTTAGAAGTAGTAAAAAACAATACAGATGAAAAATACGGAAAAACCAATAATGACAGCAAGATTAAAGGCTATAAGATTATAAATGATGAAAAATCAAAGGATTTATTTTTAAAAAGTGAAGAAGCTTTAAAAGAAATGGGAAATATTCTTATAGGTATTAATCTAAATAATAATGGCTTTTATGTTGAAGGTAGTAACCAATTAAAAAGAAGAATTATTTGTGAAAGAGGACTTTCACAAGAGGAAATAAATAATATTTTTTTAGCAACAGAATATATTATTTGTAGTAATGGATGAAATTCAACTAGCTAGCACTACCGCTTATTAGCGTAAAGGGGGGCTAAAATGATTTTACTCTTAGATGATTTAATAGGAATTTGGAAAATTATTTCAGAAATTTTTATCATAAAAAATAATAGAAAATAAATTTGTGTAGACTTTAAGAGATTCTTTAAAGTCTATTTTTTATTTATTAGTAGTCTACGGTTCGTGGATTGTATTTTATGACCTTTATAAATAGAATATTAATGAGGTGTAAAATGGATAAAGAAAAAAAGAAAAAGCTACTGGAAGAATATAAAAACAGAAAGCCGGACAAGGGGATTATTTCCATTAAAAATAAGACCGAAGGAAAAGAATTCTTAACTATAGCTAAAGACAAGAAAGCGGATATTAACAGTATGAAGATGAAATTAAAGTCAAACTGGCATCCTAATAAAGAATTACAAGAACTATGGAATAAATATGGTGAAGGGGATTTTCAAATAGATTTAATTGAACAATTAAAATATGATGACCTACAAGAAGATTATAGTAATGAATTAGAGGAGTTACTGGAAATAATATTATTGGAAAAAGAAAATGCCAAAAGATTGGAAAAGAAAAAATAAAGGACTTTGAGGAAACTATATCCATTAAATTATATTTAAGGCTTTGATTGTTAATTGAAAAGGGTTAAAATATAGTTAAGGAATATGTAGTTTTGGAGGCATTATACTATGGACTGTGCTAAAATCGGTGAGTTAATTTATAATTTAAGAAAAGAAAAAGGCTTAACTCAAAAAAACATTGCAGACAAATTAAATATTAGTAATAAAACCGTATCTAAATGGGAAAGAGGGTTAGGTTGCCCCGATATTGCTCTTTGGAACGACCTTTCAGAAATGTTAAATATAGATATTTCTCAAATGATGACAGGAGAGCTTAGTTTAAATAAAAAGGATATTGGTAAAATATCTAGAATTCGTTTTTACACATGTCCAAATTGTAAAAATATTTTAACTAGTACTGGAGAAGCTACAATATTTTGTTGTGGAAGAAAACTCGACCCGTTAATCCCAAAGAAAAATGAATTTGTTAATGTAAAAATTAAAATTACAGACGTTGAATACTATATTACAACAGATCATGAAATGAATAGAAAGTCATATATATTATTTGCAGCCTATGTAAAAAATGATAATGTGTTTATTAGAAGGATGTATCCGGAACAAAGTCCTAATTTTCGAATTCCCTATACACCAAATGGAAAGTTATATATTTACAGTACTAAATTTGGATTTTTAAATATAGACAATGGATTTAATTAATTATGAACTAGGCCCTAGTAAATTTTTTACTAGGGTTTATTTTTTTGTAAAAAATTAAAGGTTATTAATAATAATTATCAAAATAATGGGTAGTAAAATAACTAAGCATTAAATGGGAAATAGAAGAAAAATATATATAATTTATGTTAATTTTAGAAGAAACATATATATTAATCAATATAGTGTTATACTAAAAATAGGGGTAAAAAGGATTTTAAATTAAGAAAAGGAGGGATTGTAGTGGACTTAATTGAAAGATTTAAAAATTATGTAAAAATCGAAACCACATCGGACAGTAACAGCACAACAGTACCAAGCACCAAGACTCAACTGGATTTTGCTAAAAAATTAGCTGAGGAATTAAAAGAAATTGGATTGGTGGATATTGTTCAAGACGAAAAAGGCTATGTATATGGAAAATTAGAGGGAAATATTGAAAAATATATTCCTACAGTTGGATTTATAGCCCATATGGATACATCTCCGGACTTTAATGGGAAAAACGTAAATCCTCAACAATTTGTATATAAGGGTGGAGATATTAAGTTAAACGAGAATTGCGTAATGACTGTAGAAGAATTTCCATTTTTAAAGGATTTAGAAGGACAGGAATTAATTACAACAGATGGCACAACTCTTTTAGGAGCAGACAATAAAGCGGGAATTGCAATAATAATAGATGCAATGAAATATTTAAAAGAACATCCGGAAATTAAACATGGTCATATTCAAGTTGCTTTTACACCTGATGAAGAAATAGGTCGAGGAGCAGATAATTTTGACATACATGGTTTTAATGCGGATTTTGCCTATACAGTTGATGGTGGACCAATAGGCGAGCTAGAATTTGAAAACTTTAATGCAGCCTCTGCAAAAATTAATATTAAAGGACAAAATGTTCATCCTGGTACAGCTAAGAATATTATGGTAAATTCCATGTTAATTGCAATGGAATTAGAAAATATGCTACCTAAAAATGAAAAACCGGAATTTACAGAAGGCTATGAAGGATTTTTCCTTTTAACGGAAATAAATGGCGATGTTGAAAATACAAAAATGGAATATATTATTAGAGACCATTCTATGGAAAAATTCGAGAAAAAGAAAAGTTTACTTGAAAATATAGTGGAATTTTTAAATGAAAAATATGATAATAGAATTGAAATGGAATTAGATGACAGTTACTATAATATGAGAGAAAAAATTGAGCCTCATATGGAAATAATAGAATTAGCTGAAATGTCTATGAAGCAGTTAGGAATAGAACCGGAAATTAAGGCGATTCGTGGTGGAACAGATGGTGCTAGACTTTCATATATGGGACTGCCAACACCAAATTTATTTACCGGAGGCTATAATTTCCATGGTAAATTCGAATTAATTCCAACGGAGTCAATGAGAAAGGCTTCAAAGCTATTAGTTAAAATAGCAGAAAACATGGTACCAGAAAATATTAAAGGATAACTGAAAAGTTATCCTTGTTTTAGGAGGATAAATGGGAAAATTAACAGGGTTAAAACCGGAAAGGGTATTTTATTATTTTGAGGAATTAACAAAAATTCCAAGGTGTAGTTATAATGAAAAGGCTGTAAGTGATTATTTAAAATCCCTAGGAGAAAAATTAGGTCTGGAAACTATACAGGATGAAAGTTTAAATATAATAATGAAAAAACCTGCCAGCCAAGGATATGAAAATTCTGAAGGAATAGTAATTCAAAGTCATATGGACATGGTTTGTGAAAAAGAGGAAGGTTCAAACCATAATTTTAAATGCGATCCATTGGAAATATTTGTTGAAGGTGATTTAATAAAGGCAAATAAGACTACCCTAGGTGGAGATGATGGTATAGGTGTAGCAATGGGACTGGCACTAATGGAAGACGATGACTTAAAACATCCTAAAATGGAATTAGTAGTTACAGTAGAAGAAGAAGTTAAAATGACCGGTGCCTTTAATTTGTCGGACAAAATTTTAGAAGGAAGAAAATTAATTAATATCGATTCAGATGAAGAAGGAATACTTACAATGGGCTCTGCCGGTGGTGAAGCAATAGATATAAACCTGCCCTTAAATTTTAAAGAGGTGGAAAATTCCATTAATTATAAAATTGATATTTCCGGCCTACTTGGAGGCCATTCAGGAATGGAAATAGCTAATGGTAAGGGTAATGCCATTAGAATATTAAGTGAAGTTTTAGATGAAATATATAAAAAAGTAGAATTTAAACTAGTAGGTGTTTCCGGTGGTACTAAGGACAATGCAATACCAAGGGAGGCAAATGGAATTATTTCCATAGATGATTTTAATGAAAATATTCTATTGGAAAACTTGGAAAATATAAAAAATATTGTTAAGGAAAACAATAAAAACATTGAAGGGGATTTAAATATTAATATAGAAAAAGTTAATAAATCTACAAAAGCAATGTCTAAAAAGAATACGGAAGATATTTTATATCTTTTAAAAAATATTCATATTGGACCTTTTACTATGATTCCCGGAAATGAAAAAATTGTTGAAAGTTCTGCAAATTTAGCTCTTGTAAAAACAGGTGAAGAAATATTTTCCATTAGGATTTCTGAAAGAAGTTCATCTCCTAAGTCTATGGAAAAATTAAGAAATACTATTATTGAGGTTGCAAATAAAACAGATGCTAAACTAACTACTGGAGATAATTATCCTGCATGGGAGTATAAGCCGGTATCGGAATTAAGGGAAACGGCAGTAAAGGTCTACAAGGAATTATTTAACAAGGATTTAGTAACAACTGTAATACACGCCGGTCTTGAATGTGGAATATTAAATGAGAAATATCCTGACATGGATATAATTTCAGTAGGACCAAATATGAGATTTATTCATACACCTAATGAGGAATTATCTATTTCTTCAACAGAAAGGGTTTATGAATTTGTAAGAAAATTAATAGAGGAATCTAAGTAGGAAGAGGGGAGTTCCCCCTCTTTTATAATGTAAAATTAAGCTATTTTCGAAGCAATAATTCCTATTATCCATAAATGCATTGGATAAAAAACATAGAAAAAATATTTTGTGAACCTTGTATTTTTTCCTCTTTTTCCATTATAGAGATGGAAAAATGGAATACCGGCAGCAAAAAATAATAAATCTGAAAAATTGCCTATACTAATTAAGATTTCTCTCATATTTCCTTGAGATATTATACTTGTATCCACTAAATAAAAAATCATTAAAATTATAAAAACAGCTGTTATTATTAGGCATATAAAATCTCGTTTTAAAGGATTATTTCTATTAATATAAACAATTAACATAAGGATTATAATCATATAACCGCCTTCGGTAAACATTCCTAGAATAATTGTTCCTAATATTAATAAAATTCCTAAAAGAGAATTACCCTTATTAAAAACTCCTTCTAAAATATAAAGGGCTGTTACACCTAAGGCAAGGGATAGGAACATGCTATTATAAACAAAAAATTCCGGCTTTTTAATAATAAGATTATTAATTGCCATATTTCCAACAAACATAATAATTCCTGCTAAATACAGTCTTTTAATATAATCTTCTCGCTTTCTAGTGTGTATAAAACCCTGTACTGACAGAAAAGCAAATACGGCAGCAACCGGCCTACTTATAAAATGAAAAAATGCTTGCCACTCTATAGGAATAAAATAACCTATATGGTCCAAGACCATAAGAAATGCCATTAAAAATTTCAAACTTGTTCCTGTCATTTTAAAAATCCTTTCTAAATATTCATATGATTTAATTATATGTATAATTTTAGCATATATATATTAATTATATTTACAATAGATTGTTATTTATTTTATATATAATAGATATTATGATAGAATTATGTCATAGTAGTAGAGATTTAGGAGGTATGTAATGAAGAAAAAATTGTATAAATTAATATCGTTATTGCTTGTAGTTTCAATGTTTTTTACAGCATGTAACAAAAAGGAAAGTAATGAAGAAACAAAAGGTGAAGAATTAGGAGAAAGACCAAGACTAGAGGACGATTTTTATGAATATGTAAACTACGACTGGTTAAAGAATAACGAAATTCCAGCAGATAAAGCTTCAATAGGCTATATGGAACAAATTCAAGAAAATATAGACGCTAATTTAAAGGAAGAATTAGATAAACTATTAAAAGTGGAAAATATTGAAGATCCTATAAAAAACGAAATGATTAAGCTTTATAAGATGTTGTTGGATTTTGATAATATCGATAAACTAGGAACTAAACCTTTAGAACCTTATTTAAAGGATATTGAAAAAATTCAAACAATAGAGGATTTAAATAATTCTTTAATAGATTGGCAAAATGGTCTAAATATACAAAATACTATTTTAGAATTTTCCATAGATACTAATACAAAAGATGTTACTAAAAAAAGTATCTATTTAGGATTTGCATCTTCTATGTTACCTGACAAAAGCCTTTATGAAAAAGACAATGAACAAGGTGAACAGATTTTAGAATTGTACAAAGAGGCAATGAGTAAGGTCCTAACAAAGTTTGGTTTAAATGAAAAAGATGCAGAAAGAAAAGTTGAAAATATGTTAGCGGTAGATAGAAGAATTGCTGAAAGCGAGCTAACAGCAGAAGAGTATAGTGATGATGAGAAATCCTATAACTTAGTTTCTAAGGAGGATTTAGAGAGTAAATATAAAAGCTCACTGGATTTAGTTAGAATAATGAAAGAAACAATGCCTGTTGAAAGCGACTCCATAGAAGTAACCGATATAAACATGTTAAGTAATTTAGATAAGATTTTTGATCCGGAAAAACTGGAGGAGACTAAGGATTGGCTATATGTTTCTACTATAATTTCTAAAAAACAGTTATTACCTAATGATATTAGGGGAATAATGATAGAGTTTGAAAATACTATATCCGGAACAGTTCCAAAGGAAAACGAAAGAGAGGAAGCTGTCTTTAAAATTATAAATGACACATTCGGCTTTGCCTTGGGAGAAATTTATGTGGAAAATAATTTTAGTCAAAAAGCTAAAGAAGATGTAGAAGAAATGACTAAAAATATTATTGAAAAATACAAGGAAAGATTAAAAAATAACGAATGGCTAAGTGAAGAAACTAAAGCAGGAGCCTTGAAAAAATTAGACTCAATGGCAATAAAAATTGGTTATCCTGAAAAATTACCGGAATATTATTCCTTGTATAAGATAGATGAAAATAAAGATATTATAGAAAATATGGCATTGTTGGGAAAAGTGGACAAAGAGTACTCAATAGCAAAATTCGATGAGCCTGTAGATAGAAGTGAATGGGAAATGAAGCCTCAAGAATTAAACGCATACTATAGTCCTTCATCTAATGACATAAATTTCCCTGCAGGAATATTACAAGCTCCTTTCTATAGCCTAGAACAAACAGTTAGTGAAAACTATGGAGGTATTGGTGTTGTTATAGGTCACGAAATGTCCCATGCATTTGACACAAATGGCTCCCTATATGATGAAATTGGTAATATGAGAAACTGGTGGACTGAAAAGGATTACGAAGAGTTTCAAAAAAAAGCAGATAAAGTTATAGAATCCTTTGATGGATTAGACTATATGGGTGAAAAAATTAATGGTAAATTAACCGTATCTGAAAATATTGCCGACTTAAGTGGTATAGCTGTTTCCTTAGAAGTAGCTAAAACAGAAAAAGATTTTAACGCCAAAGAATATTTTGAAAACTATGCTAATATTTGGGCAGGTAAAACTAGACCTGAATTAATAAAGATACAATTAGCTACAGACGAACATTCCCCAAATAAAGCAAGGGTGAATAATCAAGTAGTAAATTTTGATGAATTTTTCGAAACTTATAATATTAAAAAAGGCGATAAAATGTGGAGAGAAAAAGAAGATAGATTAAGTGTTTGGTAAAAAACTATAAAAAATCCGTTAGATTTTCTAACGGATTTTTTTATGTTGTTAAAATTATTTAATTACCAAGTTTTCGTTTCTAGGTATTTATTTACCCTACTATTGGATTCTTCAATAATATTTTTGTCATAACCTATTTTTTCCAAAAGGTTTATTGCATTTCTAGTTATTACGGCACCTTTCTTTACCTTATAGTCAAAGCTCAAGTCCCCATTGGACTTATTTTCTGCAAAATGATAATTTGTATAATTTTTAGAAAGTATTTCAGAAAGTTCAATATCGTGAGTGGCAATTAATTTAAAGGAATTATAATCTGCAATTTTTTCTAAAATAGTTGAAGATGCAGCAATTCTTTCAATGGTGTTTGTACCTCTTAGAATTTCATCAATTAGGCAAATACAGTATTTGTCTTCAATAGTATCCAATATTCTCTTTAGGGAGATAATCTCCTTCATAAAGTAACTATTGCCTTCAAGAACATCGTCCTTTATAGCCATAGAGGATATAATAAATATCGGCTTGTAGGTAAATTCCCTTGCACAAATAGTTCCTGTTGTTTGTGCTAGTAGTAAATTTACGCCTATTGCCTTTATAAAAGTCGATTTGCCGGATGCATTTGAACCGGTTATTACTATGTTTTTTTCTAAATTTAAGGAGTTAGCAACAGCATTTTCAACAAGTGGATGGTAAATGTCCTTAAATTCTATTTTTTCTTCATTTACAACATTTCCTTTACAAACATAGGGAAGGGTTAATTCGAAATTTGCTGTTGAAATTGCTACTTCAATTTCACAAATGGCTTTAATAATTTCTCTAAACTCATTATTATATTTTTCTATATCTTTGGAAATTGAGCCTGTTACTAAAACGCCGGAAAGAAAAATTAAATTTATAAATTTTAATAAAGTTTCTTCTAAGGTTACAGCATTTGATTCTAAGGTATTATAATAATTCCTGTATTTTTTAAATCTCTTAAAAGAATTAGCATATTTATTTAAATATTCGTTTAAACTCCTGTTATTTAACTTTTTTAAATTATTATAAAGGGATAGGATTTTAATAAAATACTTACAATACTCAGAAATATCCTGTATCATTTGGCTATTTTTAATATAAATACTAATATTGGTTATTATGGAAACAAGTAAAAGTATTAAAAATATTGGATTTTGTAAAAAAAGAAAGAGTACTATAAACACCAAGGGTAAAATTGAAAATAGGTAGTAAATTTTATTTTCTACAAAATCACTTTTAAAATCCTTGTAGTAAAAATCGGCAAAAGTTGGAAGGTAGAGTCTACCTAGACGGTTAAATTCGTACATTGTTTTAGAAGATAAGTCCTTGTTGTTCTTAAATATCTCCTTAAGTTTTTGCCTATTTTCAAATATTTCTTTACTTGGCTTAGTATTATGTAATTCCATGTAAAAATATTCTTTTCCTATAGAAGAACGACAAACATTCATTTTTTTAAAGATTTCATCTAAATCTAAATCATTCCAGGTAATATTATCAATAAAATCTTCATTAGGCTCAAATTTTTGGGATGTTTTCAAAAATTCAGCTATATCATCAAGGGAATAGTCTGTGTTAGTAGGATTTTTCCCCCAGCTATTTAAATAAAATTTAATTAATCTTCTTTTATTTACTTGCATACTGACATAAACCAGTATGGATACAGTAACTAAGCCTATTACAACATATAATAAAGTTTTGTTCATAAGAACCTCCCTTTTAAGATTAAGTATAGAATAGCATATAAATTAATTAAATTTTAGTGAAAAATGGTTAATATAATATTTTTAGTATTTAAATTGGAAAAACAATTTTTAACATTATAAAAAAACTGTAGATTATTTCTTTCTAATTTTATTGTTGAAAGCCCTAAGCTATGATAAAATTTCATAACTAGGGGGTTTTTTAGTGAGTATTTTAACTGTTAGGAATTTAAGCCACAGCTACGGTGGTAGAGATATATTAAAAAATGTAAATTTTATTTTAAACAAGGGAGAACATGTTGGTCTTGTTGGGCCAAATGGAGAAGGGAAAAGCTCCTTTATGAATATTGTTACAGGCAAACTTATACCTGATGATGGTGAAATAGAATGGGCCAAAAGGGTGAGGATTGGATACTTGGATCAACATGCTTCGCTGGATATGGATAAAACCGTTAGGTATGTTTTACAAGATGCTTTTTCATATCTTTATGATATTGAAAAGGAAATAAATGAATCCTATGAAAAAATGGCTACAGCTTCTGAAGATGAAATGAATAAATTATTAGAGGAAGTTGGAGAATTACAAGAAATTTTAGAACAGCAGGATTTTTACTTAATAGATTCTAAGGTAGAAGAAATAGCCAATGGAATGGGCATAGATAAAATAGGTTTAGATAAAACTATTTCTGAACTTTCAGGAGGACAAAGGTCCAAGGTCTTACTGGCGAAACTATTGTTGGAAAAGCCCGATATTTTAATGTTAGATGAGCCGACAAACTATTTAGATGAAGAGCATATTGAATGGCTTAGACGTTATTTACAAAATTATGAAAATGCCTTTTTATTAATTTCCCACGATATTGCCTTTTTAAACTCTGTAATTAATTTAATCTACCATGTGGAAAATATGGAGTTAAATAGATATGTTGGTGACTATGATGAATTTGAAAGATTAAGGGATATTAAGAAGAAGCAATTAGAAGCTGCCTATAAAAAACAGCAACAGGAAATTGCCGACTTAGAGGATTTTGTTGCAAGGAATAAGGCAAGGGTAGCAACAAGAAATATGGCCATGTCCAGACAGAAAAAACTGGATAAAATGGAAAAAATAGAACTTGTAAGGGATAAGGTAAAGCCGGTCTTTAATTTTTTAGAATATTCAGCAACAGGCAAGGTTATTTTTGAAACGAATAATTTAGTAATTGGCTACAACAAACCCTTGACCAAGCCTTTAAGTTTAAGAATGGAAAGGGGAAATAGAATAGCCATTGTTGGAGAAAATGGACTTGGAAAGACAACCTTAATAAAAACTATTTTAGGAATGGTGGAACCTTTAGCGGGAACAGTAGAATTAGGACAAAATTTGAAAATTGGGTATTTTAAACAGGAAGAGGATTTTGGCAATGAAAATACCTGTATAGAGGAAATGTGGGAAGAATTTCCTTCATGGGAGCAATTTGCTGTAAGGGCAGCTTTAGCCAAGTCCGGCTTAATGACAAAACATATAGAGTCTAAGATTCATGTTCTAAGCGGTGGAGAGCAGGCGAAAGTTAGGCTTACTAAAATATTAAACAAGGAAACGAATATTTTAGTTCTTGATGAACCGACAAATCATTTAGACGTAGATGCAAAAGAAGAATTAAAAAGAGCCTTAAAAGAATACAAGGGCGGAATATTTTTAGTTTCCCATGAAAAAGAATTCTATGAGGAAATAGCAACGGAAATATGGAATATGGAAGATTTTAGGGCATGATTTAAATAAAGACTAACTATATGAAGTCAAGTAAAAAAGATAAATTACGCAGACAATTAAATATCTAAAAATAGGCACACAAAAAATAAGTTATCAACAATAGAAATTATAAAAACACTATTGTGGAACAAACTCTAAATCGTTAATTAACAAATAGTGAAGAACTCTAATAAGTTTTTTAGCAACATGAGTAATAGCAACATTATGACACTTACCTTCACTGCGTTTCTTTTGGTAATAGTTTTTAAAGTTGTTATCTCTCATAGAAATTAGCCTAGCGGCTTGTAATAAAGCCCATCTTAAGTAAGGTGAACCTCGCTTTACCATAGAAACATTACTGGCTCTAAAATTACCGGATTGGTAGGTAGAAGGATCGAGCCCTGCAAAAGCTACAAGCTTTGAAGAAGAAGAAAATCTATGGATATCACCTATCTCCGATAAGATAATAGAACCTAGATTATATGAGATACCAGGTATAGTCAAAATAGGACTTTGAACATTCTCCATAATTGATTTTATCTCATTATCAAGTAATATAAGCTCCTCTTCGATATCATTGATTAGACGGATAGTTTGCTTAAGTTCAAAACTTAAAGCTCTACTATCAGAACCAATAGAGTTTTTAGCAGAGTTTTTGATATCAATTGCTTTAGCCTTGGAATACTTGCCCTTAGAATTTTTCTTAAGGATATTAGTAAACTTAGTAAGGTGAGCATCAGCTATTAATTTAAGAGATGGAAACTCATAAAGAATAGCCATAGTAGATTTTTGATTAATAGAATACAGACAATCAGTAATCTCAGGAAACATAATTTCAACAAGGCGGTTTAAAGAAACCTTTAGCTTAGAAGATTGTTCCCTAAGACGTTTTCTATGTCTAGTTAATGACTTTAACTCCAAAATCTGATAATCTAGATTAGAGTGGGGTTTTAAGTCAGGATTACTTAGCATAGAAGCAATACACTTAGCATCAACCTTATCGGTTTTAGTCTTTCTAAGCGTTAGAGCTTTTCTGAAAAGACTAGTTTGAAGCGGATTGAGGATAATGGGTGGGTAACCATTGCTGTTAAGAAAATTAGCGATATTAATGCTATAATGTCCAGTGGCTTCAAGCCCCACTTTTACAATTTCATCAGTAGAAGGAATAGAATCAATTAGATACTTAAAACCTTCAATAGAATTAGGAATAGTAAAAACATCCTTGATAACAGTACCATCAGAATGAACAATAAAACAATCATGCTTATTTTTAGAAACATCGATACCAACATATATCATAAAAAATCACCTCAATTAAATTTGTTGTGTTTTCCACATAGGCTATGTTGTGTATCCTTGTTCTAGATAAAACGTCTAGCGTTATCTAACTAATAAACAATAAAACATAGATATGTGGTTGGAGACTTAATTAAATAGTCGAACTATAGGAGTAAAAACCAATCCACAACATTATGTTTATTATATATAAAACATAAAAAACAATGAACTATAGTTGACTTAGTTCATTATACAAGGAGTAAATATGAAATTATTATTTATAATTATACTTATTTTAATATTAGTAATATCTTTTATTTTACTCCTTAAGGGCAAGGGAAAGCCTGTTAAATTATTAGATGAAAATAATAAACCCTATGAAAATGGAATTTCTACTAGGGAGAAAATTTTACTAAATGGAGTAGAGCAATATATTTTTATAGTTGGTAAAAACAAAAACAATCCTATACTTTTGTTTTTACATGGAGGACCTGGTTTTCCGGAATTACCCTTGGCCTATAATAATGGAACGGATAAACAGCTGGAAGATAAATTTACAGTTTGTTATTGGGAACAAAGAGGAGCTGGTCTTAGCTATAGCTCTAAAGAAGACATAAAGAAATTAACAGTAGAAGATATAGTAGATGATGGAATAGAGTTAAGCAATTATTTAAGGAAAAGATTTAATCAAGAAAAAATATATCTTATGGGTCATTCATGGGGAACTTTTTTAGGAATAAAAATATTGTGGGAAAAGCCGGAATATTTTAAAGGCTATTTTGGAATAGGACAAATATCGGATCAAACCCTGTCTGAAAGTATGGGATATGTGAGACTTTTACAAAGTGCAGAAAAAAAGAAAAATAATATTGTTTTTAAAAAGGCTAGGAAAAATAAATATTAATGCTTTAAATTTTTTAGATATTGGATACTTGGAGCTTATGTATAAAAGATGGTTAAATAAGGGGAATATTGGTATTCAAAACAATCAATTTAGATATATTTTCAAAGTAGTAAAGGACAGAATACTCTTTAGCGGCTATTCTTTTTCAGACACCTTTAAATATATTAAGGGAATGTATTATTCTTCCAAATATATATTGCCGCTTATTTATGAGGAGAATTTAATGCAGAAGTATTATGAGTTTGAACTACCAATGTATTTTTTTCATGGAATATATGATAATTTAGTTTCCTATGAACTAGCCTATGAATACTATGAGAAAATAAAAGCACCTAAGAAGGAGTTTTTCACCTTCTATTTGTCAGAACATTCGCCACAAGTTGAAGAGGCTGAAAAATTTACGAAGGAAGTTTTTTATCTTTTAGATAAATTAGAAAATAATGCAGAAAATATTAGGGATAAGAATGCAGGAAAATATTGTAATTAGAAATTTTAAAGAAGAAGATTTAAATATTATTATGGAGATTTGGTTAAGTTCCAATTTAGAAGCCCACAGTTTTATAGATGAAAAGTATTGGAAGGAAAACTTTCAATATGTTAAAAAAATACTTCCAAAGGCAAATATAAAAGTTGCTATGTTGGATAATAAAATAGTTGGTTTTATTGGAATAGTAAATTCTTATATAGCAGGGATTTTTATTAGTAAAAAGTTCAGAAACTTAGGAATTGGAAAATTATTATTACAAGAGGCCAAGGAAAACTATAAGAGGCTTTCCCTAGATGTATATAGGAAAAACGAAAGGGCCTATAAATTCTATTTAGATAATGGATTTATTGTCAAAGAAGAAAAAATCGACAAAGTAAATAATGAAATTGAATATTTTATGGTATATGAGAAAAATCATAGAAGGCATTAAAACATTTTGTTTTAGTGCTTTTTTTATGAAAAATTGTAAGGATTTTGTAATTTGACAATGCGGTCTAATAGTGTTAGACTAAAACCAACAAATAAGTCTAACGCCTGTAGACTAAAGGAGGAAGTTATGGCAGATTACAAATTAGGTTTAATGGAAATGAAATTTGCTGAATTAATTTGGCAACATGAGCCAATTGCTTCAGGAGAATTAGTTAAATTATGTAAAAAGGAATTTGAATGGAAAAAATCCACAACCTACACAATGTTAAAACGTTTAATAGAAAAGGAAATCTTTCAAAATAATAATAGTCAGGTAACATCCCTAATAAGCTTAGAGGAATTTAAGGCAAAACAAAGTGAAGAATTTATAGAAGAAGAATTTGAAGGGTCCCTACCTAAATTTCTAACAGCCTTTACTTCAAAAAACAAATTAACAGAAAAAGAAATTGCAGAACTACAAAAATTAATTGATGAAAATAGGAGTTAATTATGAATATACAAGAAATATTCTTAGAAATATTAAACATGTCCTTTGTAGCATCTTTCATAATAGGAATCGTAATTATAGCAAGATTTTTATTAAAGAGATTTCCCAAAATATTTTCCTATATTTTATGGCTTCCGGTATTAATAAGACTGTTAATTCCATTTTCAATAGAAGGGCTGTTTTCCTTAATACCAGTAAATAATAAGCCTATTCCAAGTAATATAGTTTATAACAGTTCTGCAAGAATAAACACAGGAATAAATATAGTAGACAAGACTGTAAATAGGCCGGTAGAAAATCAAATAAAGGAAGTTCCTATAGCTCTTGTAGAAAATCCAATAGACTATAGGGAAATAATAACCTATGTCCTTATAGGAATTTGGCTTATAGGTGTGGCTTTTATGATAATAAAGGCAATAATATCAGCTATAAAACTAAGGAAAAAACTAGTTGGCTCAATAAAATTAAGGGAAAATATTTATTTATCCGATTATATTAATACAGCCTTTGTAGTTGGAATAAGAAGACCGAAAATTTACCTACCATCCTATATGGAAAATAAAGAATATATTATTTTACATGAACAGGTACATATTAAAAGATGGGATAATATTATAAAAATTTTAGCCTACATTGCCCTTTCAATTCACTGGTTTAATCCTTTGGTTTGGCTGGCCTTTGTTTTATCAACAAACGATATGGAGCTATCCTGTGACGAAAAGGTTATGAAAAACATGAATAAGGAAATAAAAGCGGATTATGCTCAAACACTTTTAAATATATCTACAGGCATAAGAAAAATTAGTGGAGTATCCATTAACTTTGGTGAAGAAGATGTTAAAGAAAGGGTGGAGAATATTATGAAACACAAGAAGGCTAGGAAATGGAAAATAATATTGGCAACAATACTTTCTTTAATAGTATTAGTTGGATGTTTTGGAAATAATGAGAAAAGTTATATTTCAAATATTAAAGATAAAGAAATTCAAGAATTTGGCTCCTTACCATATGTTATATATGGAGATGATAATCAAGTAATATTTTATGATATTGTAACTGGTATTGTATTTTATGATTTAAAAGACTCTAAAGTTACCAATAGAATAGAGTATGATGAATTGGTTAAGACATATAAGGATAAGGAAACAGTAGGAATAGAAGGGGTTTCCAAAGATTTTAAAAAAATATATAGCTTTGCTTATAACGATATATTAGAAACTTCATATTATGAATATGAAATTTCTACAGGTACTACTAAAGAGCGTAGAGAAGGAGAACTTGATTTACCGGATTTTAATAGCCATGATGATTATGTATTTAGATTTTCAGAAGATGGTAAAAGAAGAAAATATAAGGATATAGAATTATTGGTTTACAATGGTGATGAAAAAACAAAGTATAAAGTATTTGGAGAACCTTCAGATACAAAAACATATGAAGATATTGAAAATGAAATATTAGGTAAAAAAATTTCAAAGGATATAAATAATATAGATATAGAAAAAGATATGATATGGTTATTTGGTTCTCCTAATTTATTATATGGAGATAAGGAAAAAGCTATCATAACAGGTTATTTTGGGTTAGTGATTTACGATTTAAATAATTCAAAAGAAAGTAAAATTATACCTCTTGAAATATTAGAGGACATTGTTCCTCAGAAACCTAATTTTACAATTGTAAAAGTGTCAAAGGATGGAAATAGAGTTTATTTTGGAAAGGAAATGAACTTAGAAGAAGGACAAAGATATCTTTTGGCAGAAGATGAGATGAGCAAGTATGGAGAATTTACCCATGTATATAATGTAGAAAAAGATAAATTAGAAAAAGTTTCAACTCAACCAAAGAGTTTTTTTGAAAGTAGAACATCTTATACAGAAGAACAAATAAAAATAATGGAAGAAATTGCTATGAATACGTCTGGAGGAATGGTTGAACTAGATAATTCGTTTATGTTTTTAGGTGGAAAATATATAAATCCAGGAAATGAAGATGCAACGCTGGAAATAGTAATTCATAACTATAAAACTGAAGAAAATAAAGTATATAAGATTTTTGAATAGGTGATGTATGAGAATAATAAATATTAGAAAAGAACCAAACTATAAGGATCTTGCCATAAAATATTTTCAGGATAAATGGGCAAGTAAAGAAAGTTTAATGGTTTATGATGATTGTATAAATAGGAGTGTAAAGACAAAAAATCCCCTACCAATTTGGTATTTACTAGAGGATAAGGGTGAGATTATAGGCTCTTGTGGACTAGTAACAAATGATTTTATTTCCTGTATGGATTTATACCCTTGGTTTGTTGCTCTTTACATTGAAGAAAGTAAAAGAGGCAAAGCTTTAGGTAGGTTATTAATAGAAGAGTGTATAAAGGAAACAAAAGAAATAGGCTTTACTTCCATCTATCTTTCAACTAACCATGTAGGATATTATGAAAAATATGGTTTTAAATACATTGGAGATGGTTATCATCCCTGGGGAGAAAGTTCAAGGGTATATGAATATAAAATTAAATAAGACAAAAGACGTTTACTGCATATGTAGTAGACGTTTTTTATTTTGCAAATAATATATACAAACTTGGTCTACTATGATAAACTAAAGATAAGAAATTGGTTTATTCTTATAGACCGAGGAGGTGTATTATGAAAAAATATAGTTTGAGTTTTAGTGAATTTAGCCTTGCAAGTATTATTTGGGACAAGGAACCAATTAAATCGGGAGAGCTTGTAAAATTAGCAAGGGAAAGGTTAGACTGGAAAAAATCAACAACCTACACTGTTCTAAGAAAGTTGGAAGAAAAGAAGATAATGGTAAATAATAAGTCCATAGTTACTTCCCTTGTAAAAAAGGAAGAAGTTCAAGGCCATGAATCAAAGGAGTTTATAAATAAAAGATTTGAAAATTCCCTACCTAGTTTTTTAACAGCTTTTATTGGAAATAATAAAATATCTGAAGAAGAAGCGGAGGAGTTAAAAAACTTAATTGACTCTTATAAGGAGGACTAAAATGAAAAACTTATTTTTAGAAGTCCTAGAATTAAGTATTAAATCTAGCTATATAATATTAATTTTCTTTGGAATAAGATTTTTAATAAGGAAATTACCTAAAATTTACTCCTATATTTTAATGGTACTAGCTTTTGTAAGACTTGTATTATTTAGGTCTATACCATCGGTTTTTAGTTTATTTAACTATGTGGAACAAAGGGATATTGTTGTAAATTATAGGAATAATATTCTTGGAGCAGTAGAGGTTGGAAGTGGACAGCAAACTTTAGAAAATATTTCTAATACTGTAAAAACTATGGAAAATACAGTTAGTTCAGTTAGTAATTTCAATATATGGAATTTACTTGGCATAATTTGGATTATGGGAATTGCTGTTTTACTTGCCTATAGTTTGTATAGCTATATTAAATTAAAAAACAAACTTACTACTGCTGTTAAAATAAAAGACAATATTTATTTAAGTGAAAATATTTCCATTCCCTTTGTATTTGGTTTTATTAAACCTAAAATATATTTTCCTCTAGAGCTAAACTTTGAAGAAAATGAATATATTTTAGAACATGAAAAAATACATATTAGAAGGAAGGATTATATAATAAAGCCAATTTGCTTTGCTATTTTAGTAGTCCATTGGTTTAACCCCTTAGTTTGGCTTTCCTACTATTTTCTTGTTCAAGATATGGAAATGTCCTGTGATGAAAAAGTAGTTGGAAAGTTTGAAGGAAAAATAAAAGTGGAATACTCTAAAAATATTTTGGATTTTGCTACAAAAAGAAATAAATACTTTATGGTCCCAATTGCTTTTTCAGAAAGTAATATAAGAAGTAGAATAAAGAATATTTTAAAGTATAGGAAATATCCTAGGTTAGTTGGAATTGTACTAGTTTTAATGTTAACTATTATAGGTTGTACAACCTTACCAAACTCTAGGGAAAGTGATCTAGTTACAAATGTAGTAGCTGAAAATAATGAACCAGATTATGAGCCTGACCATAGATATCATGAACATGAAGAGCTGGAGCAAATAAGAGATAAGGAAAAGGAAGGGTTGTATAATAATAGAACGGATTTTGAAACTGTAAACACCAGATATGGTTACGGTGATTTAAGGATGACAGATTCAATTGGAGAACATTTCTATTTACCTAGTCATGTTACCTTAGAAAGTATTATTCCAAGTGTAGATGAAAATTCAGGTGAAAATATTATTAATATTGAAGTAAAATTAGATAAATTAGCTAAGTATTTACTACCTTCCCGTAAAGATGTTGCCGATGAATATTATTTTTCAGATAATGTAGATATTGCAGAAATGAATGCTAATTTAATTTTTGTAACTATAAATGATGTGGATAAAGTTGTATTTAAATATAAGTATAACTCAGAAATAGAAGAACGGGTATTTGAACCGAAAAATAGAAATATTTTTAAAGATAATCAAAATGAAAATTCCTTTAAATATTATATTGATGAGATAGAATTTTTAAATGGTCGTGGCTATTTTAGAATTGAACAGCTTAGAATGGAAAATAATAGAATTAGAGATAATAGTTTTGGAGACATAATAGGGTACGGAGTATTCGGCTATTTGAATTTTAATTATAGAGATTATGAGGAGGATTATAGAGGTTATATTGAAGCTAGAAGTGGTGAATATAGTCAAATACCTGTAGGTATAAAAGTAGATGATAACAATATAGTTAACTATAATTATGTAGTCCATTATTCACTTTCGAAAAATGATAATGAAAAACCTAAATGGTATAGGACAGATACTATTCTAATAAAGGTAATTTTTCAAAAGGGTAGAGAAAATAGTGCCGGTGGAGACTTAGAGTATGTTAAGACTAAAAGAATGAAGGTTGATGAAGTAACTAAAAATAATTTTGACACTTTCTTTGGTAAGGGAGAGTACGAGAAATATAAGGATAAAATCAAAACCAAAAACGAGGTAGTAAAAGAAATTTTAGAAAGGGAAAACTAATAAATTAAAAAGAGGTGAAGGCCTCTTTTTTTTATGAAATTTTAGAAATTGGAAGATATTTGAAAATAATATTATATAATTATTGTATTGTCTTAATAATTTCTTAATAATTAAGTAATAAGTTTGTAAAATTTAATTGTTATTATAAAAGTACAAAGGAGAGTTAATATGAAAAGTTACAATATTTTAGTTTGTGAAGATGATGTGGCAATAGCAAATTCTATTGAAATATTTTTAAAAAATCAAAATTATAATATTTTTAAGGCTTACGATGGTTTGGAAGGACTAAAGATTTTTAAGGAAAATAAGATTGACCTAGTTATTATGGATTTAATGATGCCAAACCTTTCAGGTGAAGAGGCTATTATAAAACTAAGGGAAATTTCCTATGTTCCAATAATAATATTATCTGCAAAATCAGAGGATATGGATAAAATCACAGGTCTTAATATTGGTGCAGATGATTATATTACTAAACCATTTAATAATTTAGAATTAATTGCTAGGGTTAATTCAGCTATTAGAAGATTTTATAGTTATCAGGTGAAAAAAGTTAACGACGATATTATAGAAATTGGAGGAGTAAAGCTTAATACTCTGGAAAAGACTGCAAATGTTGATGGTAAAACAGTCCACCTTACTTCTATTGAATATGATATTTTAGAACTTTTAATGAAAAATCCCAATAGGGTTTTTTCCATTGATGAGATTTATGAAAGAATTTGGAACGAGCCTGCACTGGATTCAAAAACTGTAACAGTTCATATTAGACGAATTAGGGAAAAAATAGAAATAGACCCAAAAAATCCAATGTATATTAAGGTTGCATGGGGCTTAGGCTATAAATTTGAAGGGGATTAAGGTGACTTTTATGAACAATGAAAATAAAGGGTTTTTTAATAAATTAAGGTACACAGGTTGGGGAAGGATTTTAACCTTCATAATTATTATATTAATATCTGCTGCTGTAGGGTTTGCCATACTTGAAAGTAATACAAGTCTATCGGAAAAAGATATAACCAAAAAATATATAGAGAATGATTTTTTAATAGATTTAAATAGAAAATTAAACAGTCATGATGTTAGTATTGAAAATTTAGTAAACTATAAAATTGATTTCAAATATGAAAATGAAGAAGAGGAAGTTTTAGCAAGAGCCTTTCATGATAAAAATTTAGAAGATATTGAAGAAGACAAGGGGAACTTAATTTTTCTAAGGGGAAAATTTATCAAAGATGCCGGCTTAGAACTTGAAAATAACAATATAGAAGATGAAAATATAAAAAATCAGACAGAAGAGATGTTAAATGTATATTTTTCTGAAGCAAAACAGAACAAGGAAGTTGCTGAAACCATAAATTCATCAGATGAAGATTATTTAGATAAAGTCAGTAAGGCAAGTTCCTTTACTCCGGCAGATGAAGAAGATGCAAGGTATGTTAAGGGAGATTATGGTAGCTTTGAACCATCCACTATGGAAAGTGGGGAAATTTATGATGAAGATGGGGAGAAGTTAATAGCGAATATTGAAGATGGGGCAGGTTATTATTATCCTACAGGGGATGTAATAATCTATAATTATGATAAGTCTCCTGTCCAAGAGGCTGAATTTATTGTATCTGTTAAAGAAGCAGATGTAATAAGCAATCCTTTTATAATATACAATATAGAACGACTTGTACTACTGGGTTTTTTACCGGCAATAGCCCTAGCTGCCTTATTGGTATTAATATTTAACGCCTTAAGTGACTATGAAAAGATGAAAAATATAAAATATATTAGGTTTATGGATAGATGGTATTTGGATATTTCAATTATTTCTTGTTTTGCAATATTTACTATGATTATATTAATATTACAGGGAGTTTTTAATGAATTTTATATAAGTGGAATATTAATGACGAATTTTATTGCAAAAATAGTAGCTTTATCCCTTGCTTCAATTATGGGACTTATGCTTTTCTCCTATGGATTATTTGTTATTAAGGTTCTCTATAATAATGGAATAATTTATTCTATTAAAAACAAGACCCTTGTTGCTTGGGCAATAAGAAAAATAGTAGGACTGGCTAAAAGAATTGAAATGTTTATTAAATCCCAAATAAAGGATGTAGGAACTATAGGACTACTTGGGACTGCCTTAGTTACTCTAATCTTGGCAATGATTGTAATATTCTTTAGTGCTTTAAGAGGGAATATGAATGCATGGTTCTTTTTTGGACTAATAGCCTTAGTAGGAACCTTCCTACTAATTAAAAGCTTTGTAAAGAATATAAAAAATATTAACGACAAGTCCTCTGAAATAGCTAAGGGAAACTACGATGTTAAAGTAGATGAAACTATGCCATATTTCAAAAATATAGCCCATAATTTTAACACAATAGGAGATAATTTAACTACAGCTGTTGAGGAACAGGTTAAGGCTGAAAGAATGAGAACGGAACTTATTACAAATGTTAGCCACGACTTAAAAACTCCTTTAACATCAATTATAAACTATTCTAAAATTTTAATAGATGAAGAGGCCTCCCCTGAAGAAAAACAGGAATATGCAAAGGTAGTTTATGAAAAGTCCTTAAAATTAAAAACCTTAATTGAGGATTTATTTCAAATAAGTAAGGCGACTACTAATAATATAGAATTTGAAAAGGAAAAATTGGATTTTTCTGCCCTTACTTTACAGGGAATTGGAGAATGGAAGGATTATTTTGAAGAAAAGAACTTAACTATAGTATTTAATAAGCCGGACTATCCTATAGTTCTAGAGTTAGATGGTAACAAAACCTATAGGGTTTTAGATAATATTATGAGTAACATTTATAAATATGCCCAAGAAAACACCAGGGTGTATATGGATTTAAGGGAAAGTTTAGAAAGTGTTGAACTTACCATTAAAAATATCTCTGCCTATGAATTAAATATTTCGGCAGATGAATTAATGGAACGCTTTACAAGAGGAGACAAGTCCAGAACAACCGATGGTTCAGGTTTAGGTCTTTCAATAGCTTCTTCTTTAGTAGAAGGACAAGGTGGAAGATTCAATATAGAAATTGATGGAGATCTGTTCAAAGTAATTGTAGAGTTTCCTAAGGAATAATATAGTAAAACAAGTAACTTTTTATTAAAGTAAGTTACTTGTTTTTTTATTTACTTTAATAGTTTCAAAGACTATATTGTAATGATATTGTTAGTTTAGTATTAGACAATAATAGGTATAATAAAAGTAGAAAGAAGTTTCTTTAGTTTAATTTTTTCAAATGATAGATATGGAAGTTTAATTTCGTATCTATATATAAAGAGAGGGGGGTTATTATGAAAAAGTTTAAGAAAGGATTGTCATTCTTGGTACTTTCCTTTATGTTGTTAAATATTATATTACCAATACAAACGCTGGCATCAACAACAGGAGAGGTAAATGTTAAAGTAAATTGGTCTGATAATGAAAATAAAAATGGCAAAAGACCGGAATCTGTAGAGGTTGAATTATTTGCAAATGAAAAGTCTGTAGGTACAGCCACTTTAAATGAGAGGGGTAAATGGTCTTATAAATGGGCTGGTTTAGCTAAGGAAGAAAAAGGCAAGGCTATAAACTACACTGTAAAGGAAAAGACTTTTCCTAGTGAATACATAATAAGCAAAAATACAAAGGGTGGATTAATTACAATTACTGCTACTTATAAGGTTGAGGAAAATAAAGTAGTAGAAACCAGCTCTACAAAGGCTCCTAAAGTAGAGGAAAAAATTACCTTAGCAAAGGCTGAAACACCAAAAGCGACAGAAGCTCCTAAGGTAGAAGAAGATAAACAAACTACAGTAGCAACAGAAGAAACTAAACAAGCTAAAGAAACTAAGGCACCGGAAGTAACTACTGTAGTAGAAACGAAGGAAGAAAAAATAAGTGTTAAGGTAAGAAATGTTTGGGAGGATAATAATAACTCCAAAAACCTTCGTCCTGCAAGTATAAAAGTGCAGTTAAACAAGGGTGGAACAGCTGTAAATGAACCTGTAGAATTAAATGAAGGTAATAATTGGACATATACATGGTCAGATTTAGACAAGGCAGACGATTATACAGTTACTGTAGTAGAGCCGGCTAAAGACTATGATTTTGTTTATAATAAAGAGAAGGAAACAATAACAGCAACCTTAAAAGAAGAACCTACAGCACCAGCTGAAACAACATCAATAACAGCGGAAAAAGTATGGAAGGACAATGGCAATAAAACAAAAGCACGTCCAAGCTATGTGGAAGTTCAACTATATAAGGACAATAAGGCAACTGGAGAAGCAGTAAAGCTTGATGCCAATAATAAATGGACTCATACTTGGGATAATTTACCAAAAACAGAAAATGATAAAAATATAGAATATACTGTTAAAGAGGTAAATGTTCCAAAAGGGTACGAAGTAAGCTATGATGCAAAAAGCAAGGTCGGAAGGGTTTATGTAATAAATACTATAAAACCGGTTGAAGTTGAAACGACATCAATAACAGCGGAAAAAGTCTGGAAGGACAATGACAATAAAACAAAAGCGCGTCCAAGCTATGTAGAAGTTCAACTATATAAGGACAATAAGGCGACTGGAGAAGCAGTAAAGCTTGATGCCAATAATAAATGGACCTACACTTGGGATAATTTACCAAAAACAGAAAATGGTAAAAATATAGAATATACTGTTAAAGAGGTAAATGTTCCAAAGGGATACGAAGTAAGCTACGATACAAAAAGTAAGGTTGGAAGGGTTTATGTAATAAATACTATAAAAACAACTCCTACAGACAATAATAAAACATCAGTTACTGTAGAAAAGAAATGGGATGACAAAAATTCTAAATCTAGACCTACAAGTGTAGAGGTTAGACTATATAAAAATGGCAAGGCAATAGGACAAACTGTTAAACTTGATGAAAAAAACAAATGGAAATATACATGGACCAATTTAGATAAAACAGAAAATAGTAAAACAGTTAAATATACTGTTAAAGAAGTAAATGTTCCAAGGGGATACGAGGCTAAATACAGTACGGACAGAAAAACAGGTAATTTAATAGTTACTAATACTTTAAAAACAACAAGTGTAGGAAGAAGTACAACTAGAAGACAATTACCAAAAACCGGTATAGCTAGTACATTAGGAACATCTATTGCAGGACTAGGATTAGTACTGGGAGGAATAAGTCAATTTAAGAAAAAAGATGACTAAGGTTCATGTTATAAAAAGGCGGATTTACTTTTAGTAAATCCGTTTTTTTATATTGCATAATTTTAGAGTATTTATTTTTCTACATAATATAGTAGAAAGCTGATATAATAGACAAATAGGGCAATTGTAAATCTGCTGTAATAAAATATGCTATAATTATTTGAAGAAGGAGGTATTATGAAAGCAATTTGCGTATTTAACCAAAAAGGTGGAGTAGGAAAAACCACGACAGTCGTAAATTTATCGGCAGCTTTAGGGCTTAAAAAGAAAAAAGTCTTAGTAGTTGATCTTGACCCTCAAGGGAATAGTTCATCCGGTTTTGGTATAGATAAAAACACATTAGAGCATAATGTTTATGATTTATTTATTAATGATACTTTACCGATTTCTGAATTAATATATAAAACTGAATCTAAAAACGTTGATATAATACCTTCAAATACAGCTTTGTCAGGAGTAGAAGTAGAACTTATTAATATAGCTGACAGGGAATCGATTTTAAAAAAAGCTTTAAGGGATTGTAAGGATTACGATTATATTATAATGGACTGCCCGCCTTCTTTAGGAATTCTTAGTATTAATGCACTAACAGCATCGGATTCTGTTTTAATTCCAATCCAAAGTGAATATTACGCACTGGAAGGTGTAAGTCAATTAGTAGAAACTATAAATTTAGTAAAAAAATCTTTAAATAAGAAGTTAGAGGTTGAAGGTGTTTTAATTAGTATGTTTGATGGAAGAAATAATCTTTCATTAGAGGTAGTTGAGGAAGTTAAAAAATATTTTAAAAACAAGGTTTTTAAAACTATTATTCCAAGAAATGTTCGTCTTGCAGAAGCTCCTAGTTATGGGGAAAGCATTTTTGATTATGATGAAAAATCCAAAGGGGCTATTGCGTATGAAAAGTTGGCTAAAGAAATAATCAAGAATAATAAATAGGTGATATGATGGCAAGAAAAAAAGGGTTAGGTAAGGGGTTAGAAGCATTAATCCCACAAGATATAGAAGAGACTATTGAAGATGGAGAAGTTCAAGAACTGGAATTAAATAAAATTTTTCCTAGAAAAGATCAGCCAAGAAAGGAATTTGACGAAGAATCCCTAATGGAGTTAAGGGATTCAATTTTAGAATTTGGAATAATTCAACCGATTATTGTTAGACAAAAAGATGATATTTATGAAATTGTTGCAGGGGAAAGAAGATACAGGGCGGCTTCTTTAGCGAAATTAGACAAAATTCCTGTTAGAATTATGGATATTGACGATGAAGACATTAAGGAAATATCCATAATTGAAAATATTCAAAGGGAAGATCTTAACCCTTTTGAAGAAGCTATGGCTTACGATGAGTTAATGAAGGAATTTAATTATACTCAACAGGAGTTAAGTGAAAGAATTGGTAAAAGTAGATCCTATATAGCCAATACTATTAGACTTTTAAAACTCGATCCGGAAATATTGGACCATTTAAAAGAGGGAAATATTACATCAACACAGGCTAGGTCCTTGCTATCTATTAAGGATAGGAAAAACAGATTTAAGATGTTAGATAAATTATTGTTAAAACAATCTAATGTTAGAGATGTAGAGAAACTTACTACTAAAAAAAGAACTAAGGATATTTATCAACAGGAATTGGAAGAAAAACTTGTTGAAAGGTTAGGAACAAAAGTAAATTTGAAACCTAAAAGAAAAGGTGGGAAAATTGAAATAACATATATGAACAATGATGACTTAGAAAGAATATTAGAAATAATAGGAGGTTAATTATTATGTTTATTGACATGGGACTTGTTGAATACTTGGAAAAAACAAAGAGTAAGGATATGCCGGGTGGAGGTTCGGTAGTAGGCTATACGGGAGCCTTAGGTGCAGCTTTGACTATGATGGTTGCTAATTTAACATATGGAAAAAAATCCTTTGAATCCTTAGATGAATCCATTAAAGATGAAGTAAAAAAAGACTACGATAAAATGGACGCTTTAATAGAAGAGCTAAAGAAAATGGTAGATGAAGATGCTAAATCCTTTGATGGAGTTTTAGATGCTTATAAATTACCAAAGGAAACAGATGAGGAAAAAGCTTTTAGAAAGCAAAAAATTCAAGAGGGATACAAGGTTGCAATGGATGTTCCATTAAGGACTTGCGAATTGATTTTAGAATGTATGAGAAATCAAAGATCCTTTGCAAAATATGGAAATATTTATGCAATTACAGACCAGGGAGCCGGAACCTTGTTATTGGCAGCAAGTGGCGAGGCTGTTTTATTAAATGTAATAATTAACTTAAATAGTATTGATGAAGGTCCTTATAAGGAAGAAGTAAAGGAAAAACTAGCTAAATATACTAAGGAAATAAAAGAATTAAAAGAAGAGTTAATGGATAGCTGTTATGGTAGATTAGAAATTATGAAATAGAATTTGAGGGGTAACTTTGATATATTTTGATAACGCTGCAACTACATTTCCAAAACCGGAAATAGTTTATGAAAAAACATTAGACGCAATGAAAAACTTTGGTGCAAATCCTGGCAGGTCAGGGCACAGACTTTCTTTAAAAATGGACAGGGAAATTTTTGATGTGAGGCAAAAACTAACGGATTTTATTGGAGGGGACAACCCTTTAAATCTTATTTTCACTAAAAATTGCACAGAGAGTTTAAACATTGCAATAAAAGGTATTGTAGAAGAGAAAAGTCATGTAATTACTACAGCTATGGAGCACAATTCTGTTCTTAGGCCTTTAAAACAACTGGAAAATATTGGCTATATCGATTTAACAATAATTCCTGCTAATGAATTAGGATTAATAGATATAGATGATATAAAAAACGCTATTAGAGAAAATACGAAATTATGTGTAATTACAATTATGAGTAATCTAGTTGGAACTATAACGGAAATAGATAAAATTTCGGAAATATTAAAAGAAAATAATATAAAACTAATAGTAGACGCAGCTCAGGGAATAGGTTATTTAAATATAGATGTTATTAAGTCAAATATAGATATTCTTTGTTTTCCGGGACATAAATCATTATTTGGTCCAATGGGAACAGGTGCCCTGTATATTAATGGGGACTTAGAATTAAAAACCATAATGGAAGGTGGAACAGGAAGTTTTTCCCTAGACTTAAACCAACCAAAAGTTTATCCTGACAGATTAGAAGCAGGTACCTTAAATGGGACTTCCATAGTAGGCCTAGGCGCAGGAATAGACTTTATAAATGAAGTAGGACTAGAAGTTATAAGGAATCATGAAAACCAATTAAAAAATAAGTTTATAGATGGATTAAAAAATATAAAGGAAATAACTGTATACGGTCCAAAAGATAGTAGACAAGGTCATGTTGTACCTATAAATATAAAGGGTTTGGATTCATCAGAATTGGCTTTTAAACTAGATGATGAATATGGAATTTGTGTAAGAGCAGGTTACCATTGTGCTCCTTTAGCACATAGGAGTATAGGAACAGAAAAATTAGGAGCAGCGCGTTTTAGCTTCTCGTATTTTAATACTTTAGAAGAAGTACAAAAAGCGTTGGAGATTTTAGAAAAAATTGCGAAAGAGGTAACTAATGGAAACATTTAAAACTATTGTACAAACAGGAAGTTTTTTCTTGTTTATTCTTTTAGCATTTTTTATGTTTGTAGCTTTTTCTAATATATTTAAATTAAATAAAAAAATTAATAGATTAAAAAAAAGATACGATAATATTCTAAAGGGCAAAGGGGAGCTGAATTTAGAAGAAGTTCTAGTTGCACATTCTGAAGATATTGACAAGATTAAGGCAGAAATGGGAAACATAATATCTGTACAGGAAGTAATAAAGTCAGATGTTTCTAGGTCCATTCAGAAAGTTGGATTTCATAAATATGATGCCTTTCCGGAACTTAGAAATAGATTATCATATACTCTAGTCTTGCTAGATAGTTATAATAACGGCGTTATGATAACCAGCATATATGGTAGAGAGAGCTCGGTGTCTTTTTCAAAGGAAATAGAAAAGGGAAAAGCCAAGGCCAATATTTCAGATGATGAAAAAATCGCCTTAGATAAGGCACTGAACACATATTGAAAATGAAATTCATGATACTATACTTATATATACTTAAATAGGAGTGAGTAATATTGAATATTATAGAATCTATTAAAGAAAAAGTAGCTGGAAAAAATATGAAAATTGTATTTCCAGAAGGTGAGGACAAAAGGGTTTTAGGTGCAGCAATAAAACTTAAGAATGAAGGTTTAATTGAACCTATAATGCTTGGAGATATTGAAGAAATAAAAAAGACTGCAAAGGAAAATTCTTTTGATATTTCTAAACTACAAATTATTGAAATTGAAAAATATGATGAGTTTGATGCATTAGTAGATGCTTTTGTTGAAAGAAGAAAAGGAAAAGCAACAAGAGAACAAGCAGTAGAAATGCTAAAGACAGTTAACTATTTTGGAACTATGTTAGTTTACACAGGAAAAGCCGATGGCTTAGTAAGTGGAGCAGTATTTTCAACAGGAGATACTGTAAGACCGGCATTACAAATAATAAAAACTAGACCGGGAGTTTCAAGAACTAGTGGAGCAATGTTAATGTTAGGACAAAATGGCGAAAAATATATGTTTGCCGATATTGCTATTAATATTACATTAGAACCACAAGAATTAGCAGAAGTAGCTGTAGAAACAGCAAAAACAGCTAGAATTTTTGATATAGATCCAAAAGTTGCAATGCTAAGTTTCTCAACAATGGGTTCAGCAAAACACGAACTTGCTGAAAGAGTTGCAGAAGCTACAAAAATAGCTAAAGAATTAGCACCGGATTTAGCTTTAGATGGCGAAATGCAATTTGATGCAGCTGTAGCACCGGAAGTAGGAGCTAAAAAAGCACCAAATTCACCGGTAGCCGGAAAAGCTAATGTATTTGTGTTCCCAGACCTACAAGCTGGAAACATAGGTTATAAGATAGCACAAAGACTTGGAGGATATGAGGCAATAGGACCAATTTTACAAGGATTAAATATGCCAATATCAGACCTTTCAAGAGGAAGTAACGAAGAGGATATTTACAAACTATCATTAATAACAGCAGCACAAGCATTAGAAAAATAAAATTATGTACTAAGATTAGCACTGGAGAAATCCGGTGCTTTTTTTATTTAGTTTCTTTGGTAAATAGTGTTGGAGAAGATTTTGATTTTCCTTAACCAACACTATAAATTTTAGAACCTTTTTATAAAATGTTTTTCAAATCTTTTGATACCTGTAAAAGTTTTTCTATCATGTCGGATTTTATTTCATTACTTACTCTTATACTTGGAGTAGATATACTTATTGCAGCAATTGCTTCTTCGCCTCTTAACACTGGAACTGCTATACAAAAAAGTCCCTCGACACTTTCCTCATTATCAATAGCGTATCCACATTTTCGTATGTTTAATAGTTCATTTTTAAATATATCAGGATCTGTTATGGTCGTATTGGTCAATTTAATTAAAGGTTTTCTAAGAATATATTCTAAATTTTCTTCAGAATTGAAGGCCAGTATAGCTTTTCCCACAGCTGTTGCATGTATGTAGTTCTTCTTGCCTATACCCGTGCGGAAAAAAAGTTTTTTTTCAGATTCTTCTACTGCTATATATATTATACTGTCATCTTCTTGTACTGAACAATGGACGGTTTCTCCAAAATAATCTCTTAATTTAACCACATGTGGTTTGACAGTTTTTATAATTAAGTTGTTCTCTTTTATGTGATCGGAAAAAGAAAGCATTTTCCAACTTAAATAATATTTTGAATTCTCAGGGTTTTGATTCAAATATCCAAGTTCATATAATGTTTTTACTATTCTAAAACAAGTGCTTTTAGGTAGATCAATGTTGCTGACAATATCTTTAATGCTTAATTCATTTTTATTTAGAATTAAAAATAATTCAAGAATGTTCATAGCTCGTTCAATTGATTGGATCATAAAAATAGCCCTCCCTTATAAGTTAAGTAATAAGAATTTTGTATATATTATAACATAAGTTAAATAGTGAGAAATATAATGTCAATTCAAATTGACAAAAGTCTAAACTTATGGTTTAATAAAGGCAAGAAATACGAAACATAATGCCGTATAACGAGACGAAAATCGAAGTGATTATATTAATTATTAATTTATAACACTATAAATTAATCAAGAAAGGAGAGGGAATATTGTAATTGTATAAACAATGATGAAAGATTGGTAAAAATGTTTAGAGATTTTTAAAAATGAAAAGACTAACTATATGAAGTCAATAAAAAAATAAAAAATAACATAAACAACGAAATAATTAAAAATAAGCATACAAAAAACAAACTCAACATTAAAAATTGAAGAGGAAAGATATTATTTAGGCATAAACTCCAAATTATTTGTTAACGAATGATAAAGAACCCTAACAACCTTTTTAGCAACATGAGTAATAGCAACATTATGACACTTACCTTTATTACGTTTCTTTTGGTAATAACCTTTAAAACTGTTATCTCTCATGCTTATTAGCCTAGCAGCATGAATTAAAGCCCATATTAAATAAGAGAAATCTCTTTTAATCGTAGACACATTGTTAGCTCTAAAATTACCGATTGATGAGTAGAGGGATCAAGTCCTGTAAAAGCTACAAGCTTTGAAGTAGAAGAAAATCCATGAATATCACCTAACTCAGATAGAATAATAGAACCAAGAATATATGAGATACTAGATATTGTCAAAATAGGACTTTGAATATTATTCATAATAGATTTTATCTCATTATCAAGCAATAAAATCACTTCTTCAATATCATTAATTAAACGAATGATTTGTTTAAGTTAAAAACCTAAAGCTCTACTCTCCGAACCTATGGAATTATTAGTTGAGTTCCTAATTTGAATAGCATTATCCTTAGAATACTTACCTTGGAGTTTTTCTTAAGAATATTGGTAAATTTAGTAAGGTAAGCCTTATATCAAATTAAGAAAAGGAAACTTGCAAAGTGTAGCTATAGTAAATTTTTGATTAACAGAATAAAGACAATAAGTAAGTTCAGGAAACATAATATCGACAATATGATCAAGAGATACCTAGATAGGCTACACTAAATAGGACAGTTTTATACCAAACATGATAGAATCTAGATAATAAAAACAAGGAGTTAAATCATGAGTGGTATAGATGAGAGATACGATAATAAATTTAAAGAACAAATGGAGAAAATCTATAATCAAGGAAACCATATCTATCGAAGTCTAAGTAAAAAATATGAAATTTCAACAGCTGCATTAAGAAGTTGGTAACGAGATATAATAATTCCAAGTCATTTAAAATTGATGATAATAAAACAGAGGAAGAAAAAGAATTAATAAGACTTCTCAGCAATTAAAGATGGAAAATGATATTTTAAAGCGAACCAAACTACTACCGGGTAAAAATAGATTTAATAATATCGAATCGTGATAAATATAGCATTAGTGCTATGTGTAGTTTGTTTAAAATTCATAGATTTATTCTTTATTATTATCTAAATAAATCTAATTTTAAACTAGTAGAGCAGGTAAAAGAAATATTGGGAAGAGTAAAAATAACTATGGAATTATAAAAAAAAGATAAACTAAGAATATTAGAATATCCGATTTCTAGACGCAAAATATCTAAGATCATGTAAAAAAATAGTTTGATTTCTGATTATACAGTAGCACAATATAAAGTACACAATTTAAAATGGAATGAAGCAAAAACAAAAAAATATATTAGATAGAGAATTAAAAAAGGAATAGATAGGGCTGCTCATAGAGGATTATATTACGCAATGGGCTATTTAGAAGAAGAGTTGAATAAACCTTTAATTGCAGTAGTAAATACTCAAAGTGAAGCGTTACCGGGGCATGTTCATCTAGATACAATATGCAATGCGGTAAAGGAAGGAATTCTAGTTGCAGGAGGAAGGCCGATAGAAGTTTCTACTTTAGCTTTATGCGATGGACTAGGGCAGGGGAATTACGGTATGCATTATCCTTTAGCTAGTAGAGAATTAATAGCGGATTCTATTGAATGTATAGTAAATGGACATCAATATGATGCTATGGTGTTGATTACAGGTTGTGATAAGATTACCCCCGGAATGCTTATGGCTTGCTTGTGCAAGGTTGGATATACCTGCTGTTATGATAAGTGGTGGCCCTATGGCGACAGGATGCTTCGAGGGAGAAAAAGTAGGATATACAGATTTGATTGAAGCACAAGGGGAAGTAAAACGGGAGTTAATGACAAGGGAAAAATTAACTGAATTTGAAAAAAAGTGCTTTGCCTGGCTGTGGAGCATGCAATATTATGGGAACAGCAAATTCCATGGGTTTTTTAACAGAGGCATTGGGTTTGTGTTTACCCGGCAGCACATATCCGGCTACATTAGGAAAAAGAATTGCTTTAGCTAAAAATACTGGGAAAAAAATAATGGAATTATTGAATAAAAATATTATACCAAAGGATATATTGACGAATGAAGCTTTTGTAAATGCTTTAACGGTAGATATGGCAATAGGGGGATCTTCTAATACTTTATTGCATTTAACTGCTATTGCAAATGAGGCTGATATAGAATTCAATATGGATGTTGTGGAAAAAATAAATGAAAGAACGCCTCAGTTAGTTAAAATAAAACCCTCAGGCGCACATTTTACGGCAGATTTGGATAGGGCTGGAGGGATAGCCGCTCTCATGAATGTGCTAAGGAAGTTAAGTATATTAGAGGATCATTTAACAGTAACTGGAAAAAATGTTTTTGCCGAGATTGAAAACACGGTTGTTTTGGATAAGGATGTAATAAGGGATGTCGACAACGCCTATTCAAAAACAGGTGGGCTTAAAGTTTTATATGGTAACTTGGCTCCTGATGGATCGGTTTGTAAAAAAGCAGGTGTTTTACCAGAAATGATGAAACATAGAGGCCCAGCTATAGTATTTGAGAAGGAAGAGGAAGCAACGGAAGCTATATTCAATGGGGAGGTAAAGGCTGGAGATGTAGTTGTTATAAGGAATGAAGGACCTAAGGGTGGACCTGGAATGAGGGAGATGCTTACCCCAACTTCTTCAATAATAGGAATGGGATTGGGAAGCTCTGTGGCTTTAATAACCGATGGAAGATTTTCTTGAGCAACAAGAGGTGCAGCAATAGGGCATGTATCACCTGAAGCGGCAGAAGGAGGACCGATAGCTCTAATCAGAGATGGGGATATAATTTCAATTGATATAGAGGAAGGAAAAATAGAGATAGAAGTTTCTCAAGAGGAGTTGGAAAAAAGAAGAAGATTTTGGGCTCCTGTTCAACCTCCGGTAAAAAAGGGCGGTTACTTAGATAGATATTCGAAATTGGTTACTTCAGCTATGAGCGGAGCTGAATTTAAAAGATAGGGAGGATAATAGTGTGAAAAAACCAACGATTAATGATTTAAAACAGCATAAGATAGATGGAACTAAATTTAAGATGATCACGGTGTATGATCATCAAATAGCCTCAATTGTAAATAGAACCAACATAGATATGATATTAGTTGGAGATTCCTTGGGAATGATAATTAAAGGAGAAGAAGGGACCAATGGAGTTACAATAGATGAAATACAATATCATTTAAAATGTGTATGAAAGGGTGCACCGGATAAATTCATAGTTGGAGATATGCCGTTTATGTCATATCAGGCTTCTAGAGAAGATGCGATTAAAAATGCGGGGAGTCTTATATCCCTTGGAGCTGATTGCGTAAAAATGGAAGGCGGATTAGCTATTATGGATAAGATTAAAGCCGTTACTGAAATAGGTATCCCGGTAATAGCACATATTGGATTAACGCCATAAACAGCTGGCAGTATTGGAGGATTTAAGGTACAAGGGAAAGGAAAGGAAAATGCAAAAAAACTTTTAGAAGAGGCTAAAAAAGGCAGAAAAATCAGGTGCATTTGCTATAGTGTTGGAATGTATTCCGACTTTACTGGCAAATAAGATAGAAGAAAGTATTGACATTCCCACAATAAGCGTAGGAGCTGGCCATAATACTACCGGTCATAATATAAATGCATATGATTTATTAGGAATGTTTGATAGCTTTGTACCTAAATTTGTAAAACAATATGCTAATTTAGGTGAAGATATGGTAAATGCTTATAATCAATGGTGTGAAGAAATAGATAATGGAATATTTCCAGGGCCTGAGCATGGATATAAAATGAATTCTGATGATATTCCGGACTAGAAGGAGATAATAATGAAGAAAAAAACGATTTTAGATCTATATGATATGAAGAAAAAGGGCGAAATTGCTACATGGATGACAGCGTATGACTATCCAATGGCATCTTTTGCAGAACAAGCAGGGATAGATATGATTTTAGTAGGTGATTCTCTGGGGATGATAGTCTTAGGCTATGATGGGACAGTTCCTGTAACGATGGAGGATGAAATATCTCATTGTAAGGCTGTAAGAAGAGGGGCACCAAGTACTTTTATAATTGGCGATATGCCATTTGGAAGTTATCAAGAATCTACAGAGCAAGCAGTTCGTAATGCTGTAAGGTTTTTAAAAGAGGCAGATGTAGATGCTATAAAATTAGAAGGTGGAATACGTGTAGCAGATAAGATTAAAGCCATTGTAGATGCCGGCATAGTTGTTTTTGGGCATATTGGATTGACTCCTCAAAGTTCAGGAGCTCAAGGTGGGTTTAAGGCTCAAGGACGTAATGCGGAAAGTGCAAGATATGTTATTGAAGATGCTATAGCTGTTGAAAAAGCTGGTGCACAAGCTTTGCTAATTGAAGGGGTGCCAGATGAAATTACAGCTTTTATTAAAGAATTATTATCTATTCCGGTATATTCAATAGGCGCGGGAATATCAGCAGATGGACAATTGTTGATATGTGGTGATTTCTTAGGAATGTTTCAAGAGTTTACTCCTAAATTTGTAAAGAAATATGCTAGTATAGCTGAAGTTGCAATAGGTGGCATAAAGGATTATATAAATGAAGTAAAGAATAAGGAATTCCCAAAAGATGAACATTGTTATCATATTATAAAAGGGGAAGAAGATAAGGTAAAGAAATTATTTGAAGAATATAAATAAAATTATAATATCAACAAGAAAAATATTTACGATAAAGAAATAGGAGGAGCTAATGAGCTATACTATGTATCTACCAAGTTATTCTATAGGTGAAGATGTTTTTAAATTAATTCCTCAAATTTGTAGTAAATATGGTAATACTTGCGTTTTTATAGGAGGAAAAACTGTATTAGAAAAGATTAAACCACATATAGAGAATTCGATAGGAGATTCGGTTTTGAGTATATTAGATTATATCTGGTATGGAGGAAATGCAACATATGAAAATGCAGAAAGACTTGCTAAGAATGAATATGTAAAAAGAGTCGATATAATTTTTGGAGTAGGTGGAGGAAGAGCCATAGATACTGTAAAATATGTACGTGAAATAACAAAAAAACCTTTCTTCACAATTCCTACAATAGCTGCTACTTGTGCAGCCGTTACGAAGAATTTTGTAATGTATTATCCGAGTGGTGAATAGAGAAATTTATATTTTTATGATGAAACTCCAATACATTCATTTATAAACACTAAGATTATAGCAGAGGCTCCAGAGGAATATCTATGGGCAGGTATAGGGGACACAATTGCAAAATTTTTTGAAAGTGATTTTTCCGCTAGAGGTGATCTTTTAGACCATCCTAATATGATGGGAATTAATTTAGGACAATTATGTTGGTCGGAAATAAGGAAATATGGTGAGAAGGCATATTTAGATTGTAGTAGAGATCTAGTTAGTAAAGAATTGGAAGCTGTTATTTTAGCTAATATAATTACAACAGGAATAGTTTCGGGTACTATAACACATTAGTATTATAATGCTGGTTTAGCGCATGCGTTATATTATGGATTTACTTTATTATCTCAGATAGAGAGGAAACATCTGCATGGCGAGGTTGTAGCTTATGGCGTATTAGTCTTGGCTTTTCTGGATGAAGAATATAGAGAAAATTATCTAGATGACTTACTTAGTTTTTATAAAAAAATTGGATTACCAATAAGGTTGAAGGATTTGGATGTAGAAATGGAAGAAATGGATGCTGTTATAGATAAGGGAATAGAAACAGGAGAAATAGAACATTCACCATATGATATTAACCATAATATGATAAAAAAGCTATAGTAGGATTAGAAAAACACAATAGAATTTAATAATAAGGTCTTGACTTTAAGTCAAGACCTTTAAGATGGAGAATTAAATATGAATAATACAATTAAGCACCAATTAGAACATAGAACTATTAGGGAATTTAAGGATAAAGAAATACCTATGGAGTGGATGAAAGAATTTGTAGAGGTTATAAGAAGAACAGCGAGTAGTACAGGAATGCAAACATATTCGATAATTAGGGTTACAAGTACGGATCTAAAAGAAAAAATTGCAAAAGTATGCGGACAAGAATATGTAAAAAGAGCACCAGAGTTGCTTATCTTTATTGCAGATGCCTTTAGAAATAACCAAATAGCAGAGGAATTAACAGGGAAGGAGTATTCAGAGAGCCATGATATGGATAGGTTTTTTCAAGGATGGACAGATTCCTGTTTAGCTGCTCAAAATCTAACTAATGCAGTTGAGTCTAAAGGATTGGGAGCTGTTTATCTCGGATCGATTTTAAATGATGCCGAAAAAATCATTGATCTATTAAAGTTGCCTAAATTAACATTTCCCGTTTTAGGTGTAGGATTTAGATATCCAAATCAAGAACCGCAAATAAAGCCTAGAATGGAAATGAAATTAAGACTATTTGAAAATGAATATGTGACATTTGAAAATTATTTAAGGGAATTAGAGGATTATAACGAAGAAATGCAAACATATTATGATTTAAGAGAAGCTAATCGAAGAGTAGATAGCTTCAGTCAACAAGTTGTTACAAGACTAAAAAATACATTGGAAAATAGAACTAAAATATTAAAGGTAATAATGAAACAAAGTTTTGAATTAAAAATTAATTAATATTTAAATAATTACTTGACTAAAAAATAAATACTTGCTATTATGATTAAGCGCTTAAAAAACGAGGAACAAAATATTTAATAAAATATAAAAGTTTTTCGAAATAATAGTTGACAAAAAGAAATACCCTATGGTATACTTAAAAAGTTGTCACGAGAGTGCAGCAAGAACCTAGACAAAAGAAAAGTGTAAAAAACTTTGAGAAAAAGTACAACCAAAACAATAATTTTCGGTGTAAAATTAAGAAGAAGTCAGCAAGAGCTGAATCAAACATTTAATTGAGAGTTTGATCCTGGCTCAGGACGAACGCTGGCGGCGTGCTTAACACATGCAAGTCGAACGAGAATCTTATCAGTGGAAACTTCGGTAGAAACAGATAAGAGGAAAGTGGCGAACGGGTGAGTAACGCGTGAGCAACCTGCCTTACACAAAGGGATAGCCTCGGGAAACCGGGATTAATACCATATGAGACCCCGTTGGCGAATGCCAAAGAGGTTAAAGATTTATCGGTGTAAGATGGGCTCGCGTCTGATTAGCTAGTTGGTAGGATAAAAGCCTACCAAGGCAACGATCAGTAACCGGCTTGAGAGAGTGAACGGTCACATTGGAACTGAGACACGGTCCAAACTCCTACGGGAGGCAGCAGTGGGGAATATTGCACAATGGGGGAAACCCTGATGCAGCGACGCCGCGTGAGCGACGAAGGTTTTCGAATCGTAAAGCTCTGTCCTTGGAGAAGATAATGACGGTAACCAAGGAGGAAGCACCGGCTAAATACGTGCCAGCAGCCGCGGTAATACGTATGGTGCGAGCGTTGTCCGGAATTATTGGGCGTAAAGGGTACGTAGGCGGTATAGCAAGTCAGATGTTAAAGCGTGGGGCTCAACCCCATAAAGCATTTGAAACTGTTAAACTTGAGTAGTGGAGAGGAAAGTGGAATTCCTAGTGTAGCGGTGAAATGCGTAGATATTAGGAGGAATACCAGTTGCGAAGGCGACTTTCTGGACACAAACTGACGCTGAGGTACGAAAGCGTGGGGAGCAAACAGGATTAGATACCCTGGTAGTCCACGCCGTAAACGATGAATGCTAGGTGTTGGGGGTCAAACCTCGGTGCCGAAGTTAACACATTAAGCATTCCGCCTGGGGAGTACGGTGGCAACACTGAAACTCAAAGGAATTGACGGGGACCCGCACAAGCAGCGGAGCATGTGGTTTAATTCGATGCAACGCGAAGAACCTTACCAGGGCTTGACATATATGCGCTAGCACTAGAGATAGTGGGTTCTCTTCGGAGACGCATATACAGGTGGTGCATGGTTGTCGTCAGCTCGTGTCGTGAGATGTTGGGTTAAGTCCCGCAACGAGCGCAACCCCTATATCTAGTTACCAGCAAGTAAAGTTGGGGACTCTAGATAGACTGCCGGTGACAAACCGGAGGAAGGTGGGGATGACGTCAAATCATCATGCCCTTTATGTCCTGGGCTACACACGTGCTACAATGGCCGGTACAGAGGGAAGCGAAGTCGTGAGGCGAAGCGAATCTCAGAAAGCCGGCCCCAGTTCGGATTGTAGGCTGCAACTCGCCTACATGAAGCCGGAGTTGCTAGTAATCGCAAATCAGCATGTTGCGGTGAATGCGTTCCCGGGTCTTGTACACACCGCCCGTCACACCACGGAAGTTAGTAATACCCGAAGCCGTCAAGCTAACCGCAAGGAGGCAGACGTCGAAGGTAGGATTAATGACTGGGGTGAAGTCGTAACAAGGTAGCCGTATCGGAAGGTGCGGCTGGATCACCTCCTTTCTAAGGAGTACAGTGCAGTAATTAGAGTACAATAAGGAAATAAAGTACTGCATTAAGCCTTAACAAATCATAGATTTGAATAGGACTAACGGTTTTTTACACTTTTGTTTATGTTCATGAACATTGAAAATAAAATAGTAATAAATATTTCTGGTCAAGCGACTAAGGGCATAAGGTGAATGCCTTGGCACTAGGAGCCGAAGAAGGACGCGACAAGCAGCGAAAGCGACGGTTAGGAGCAAATATCCAACGATCCGTCGGTATCCGAATGGGGAAACCCACTTAGACAAACTCTAAGTATCCATATCCCAACCAATTAAGATATGGAAGGAAACCAGGTGAACTGAAACATCTAAGTAACCTGAGGAAAAGAAAGAAAACTCGATTCCCGTAGTAGCGGCGAGCGAAGAGGGAAGAGCCCGACATAAGAGAATACAACAACAAGAATTAGAAGAATTGCCTGGGAAGGTAAGCCGTAGAGAGTGAAAGCCTCGTATTCAAAAATTCAAGAAGTTGCTCTTAGAAAGAGTACCACGAAACACGAGAAATTTTGTGGGAATATGGGAGGACCACCTCCCAAGGCTAAATACTACCTAGTGACCGATAGCGAATAGTACCGTGAGGGAAAGGTGAAAAGAACCCCGGGAGGGGAGTGAAAAAGAACCTGAAACCTTATGCCTACAAGCAGATAGAGCATCAATAAGATGTAATATCGTACTTTTTGTAGAACGGGCCAGCGAGTTATGATATGTAGCAAGATTAATCGTTTAAGACGAGAAGTCGTAGGGAAACCGAGTCTGAATAGGGCCAAAGTTGCATATTGTAGACCCGAAACCAGGTGATCTATCCATGTGCAGAGTGAAGTTCAAGTAAAATTGAATGGAGGCTCGAACCGGGTATGGTTTAAAACATATCGGATGACGTGTGGATAGGGGTGAAAAGCCAATCGAACCTGGAGATAGCTGGTTCTCCTCGAAATAGCTTTCGGGCTAGCCTTAACGTAGTAATTGGAGGGGGTAGAGCACTGATTAGTCTAGGGGCATATAATGTTACCGAAACTTATCAAACTCCGAATACCTCTAAATTAGCGTTAGGAGTCAGACTATGTGGGATAAGCTTCATAGTCGAAAGGGAAAGAGCCCAGACCACCAGCTAAGGTCCCAAAATATAGATTAAGTGGAAAAGGATGTAACACTACTTAGACAACCAGGATGTTGGCTTAGAAGCAGCCACACATTTAAAGAGTGCGTAATAGCTCACTGGTCAAGTGGTGATGCGCCGAAGATTACCGGGGCTAAAATCTAATACCGAAGCTGTGGAACGAGTAATCGTTGGTAGAGGAGCGTTGTGTAAAGGAAGAAGCAAAACTGTAAGGTTTTGTGGACATTACACAAGTGAGAATGCTGGCATGAGTAGCGAAAAGGTGAGTGAGAATCTCACCCGTCGAAAGCCTAAGGGTTCCTGGGGAAGGCTCGTCCACCCAGGGTAAGTCGGGGCCTAAGCCCAGGCCGAAAGGCGTAAGCGATGGATAACAGGTAGAAATTCCTGTACTATCTCAAGCGATTGAGAGAAGTGTTGACGCAGAAGGATATACTTAGCGCACGGAAGGAAGAGTGCGTCCAAGTAAGTAGGTGGTAGGAGTAGGAAAATCCGCTCTTGCATAACACTGAGATACGATGGGGAGCGAAAAACAAGTAGTGAAGAAGTAGATTCCACGCTGCCAAGAAAAGGCACTATCGAGCGAAGAGATACCCGTACCGCAAACCAACACAGGTAGGCGAGGAGAGAATCCTAAGACGCGCGGAAGAACCTTTGTTAAGGAACTCGGCAAAATGACCCCGTAACTTCGGGAGAAGGGGTACCATGAGACGTATATGTTAAACACAAAAAGCGAAGCATGGTCGCAGAGAATAGGCCCAAGCGACTGTTTACCAAAAACACAAGTATCTGCTAAATCGAAAGATGAAGTATAGGTGCTGACACCTGCCCGGTGCTGGAAGGTTAAGGGGAAATGTTAGGGGTAACCCAAAGCATAGAACTTAAGCCCCAGTAAACGGCGGCCGTAACTATAACGGTCCTAAGGTAGCGAAATTCCTTGTCGGGTAAGTTCCGACCCGCACGAAAGGTGTAACGATTTGGGCACTGTCTCAACAAAGGATCCGGTGAAATTGTAGTACTCGTGAAGATGCGAGTTACCCACGGCAGGACGGAAAGACCCCGTGGAGCTTTACTGCAGGCTGACATTGGATTTTGGTATTAAATGTACAGAATAGGTGGGAGACTAAGAAACTAGGGCGCCAGTCTTAGTGGAGTCCCAAGTGGGATACCACCCTTTTAATGCTAAAGTTCTAACCTGGTACCTTGAAACAGGTACAGGGACACTGTCAGTTGGGCAGTTTGACTGGGGCGGTCGCCTCCTAAAGAGTAACGGAGGCGTTCAAAGGTTCCCTCAGAATGGTTGGAAATCATTCACAGAGTGCAAAGGCAAAAGGGAGCTTAACTGTGACACCAACAAGTGGAGCAGATAGGAAACTAGGACTTAGTGATCCGGTGGTACCGAGTGGAAGGGCCATCGCTCAACGGATAAAAGCTACCCCGGGGATAACAGGCTTATCTCCCCCAAGAGTTCACATCGACGGGGAGGTTTGGCACCTCGATGTCGGCTCGTCTCATCCTGGGGCTGGAGAAGGTCCCAAGGGTTGGGCTGTTCGCCCATTAAAGAGGCACGCGAGCTGGGTTCAGAACGTCGTGAGACAGTTCGGTCCCTATCCGCCGTGGGCGTAAGAAATTTGAGAGGAGCTGTCCCTAGTACGAGAGGACCGGGATGGACAGACCGCTGGTGTATCAGTTGTTCCGCCAGGAGCACAGCTGAGTAGCTAAGTCTGGTCGGGATAAGTGCTGAAGGCATCTAAGCACGAAGCCCCCCTCAAGATGAGATTTCTTTTTCAGAGATGAAGAGAGATACCATGAAGAAAATGTGGTTGATAGGTCAGAGGTGTAAGAGCAGTAATGTTTTTAGCTAACTGATACTAATATATCGAAAGCTTGACCAGGAATATTTATTACTATTTTTTGAAGCCGTAACCCAGTTTGTGAAACAATTGAGGTAGGGCTAATGACTAACAGAAGTCTATAGACAGTTAGGAAAAACAATGTTACAATAGAAAAAGTTAATATAGGGTGAAGATAGCGGAAGGGATACACCTGTACCCATCTCGAACACAGAAGTTAAGCCTTTTAGCGCCGATGGTACTATGATGGAAACGTCATGGGAGAGTAGGTATTTGCCCAACAATATTCCCTGTACGATTTAATCGTATGGGGAATTTTTTGATATAAAGGCGTACTAAAGTAGTGGAGTATATTATTGGATTATATTTTTGTGCTTTTAACTCCAGTAAAATCCATAAGCAATTTATTTAAATCCCATTTTGAAAAAGCATATGGTAAATTGACTATTAATTGCATATATGTTTCATTAATATTTAATTTGTCAGTTTCTAAATGCAGTATTTCAATATTATTATCTTCCAATAAGTTAACAAATCCTTCAAAATCGAAATCTTTATTTAGGGTGTTAATATATACTATTTCTTCACTATGCTCGAAGAATTTAAATTTTAATTTAGATAAAAACCATTGTAATGATATAACAAGAAGTGTACAAAGAATTCCCAATAAAATCATACCAGCTCCAATTGCCATAGATATTATTGCAGTTGTCCAAATTCCAGCAGCTGTAGTAAGTCCACTTATATTTTTATCCCTTCTTACGAAAATAATACCCGCACCAAGAAAACCAATGCCTGAAACTACTTGAGCAGCCATTCTATTTGGATCTCCTTGGTAATTAGGAAAACCATAAGCAGATAGAATCATACATAGACAAGCACCTAAAGCTACAATTCCGTGAGTTTTTGTACCGGCATTTTTGTTTTTATAATCTCGTTCAAAACCAATAGCAAAACCACAAATAATAGCAATAATAATTCTAATTATATAAAGTAAATTACTATTATAGATTAAATCTAATAATTTATTCATAATTCATTCCTTTCTATTATAATTTAAGTATACTAAATGAAAATGTAATAAACAAACAGATATAAAAAACCAAAAGTTAATTAATGATTTTATTAAATTTACTTTATACAGTATAATAGGAAAGAGAACATTTTTTATGAGGTATGATAATGAAAAGAGAAAATAATAATTTTAATGAAGAAAGTACAGATAAATTAGATATATCTGAAATTAATAGAAAATTTTATGAACAACAATATCAGGAACAGGAAGAAGAAAAAAAAGAAAAACAGAAAAAAGAAAGACTATAAATAAAAAAACTAGGACTAAGAAAAAAAGGAATTTTACTCCGATTTTAGTTTTTTTAGTTACCTTATTGTTGTTTTCAACCATAGCATTGGCAATATATACAATTTCTATTAATAAAAAAATTAACGATAAAATTGATGAATCAAAATTATCTAAAGAAACGGAAGTTACCGATGAATTAAAGCCAACTACAGATATGTCTACTGAAGAACCAGAAGAAGATGATGAAGATTTTGGTGAATTTGAAGAAATCACAGGTAGTTTAACACAAGATTTGAACTTTAGATCAGGTCCGGGCTATGAATATGAAACAATAGGAACAATTCCTAGAGGTACAGAGGTTTCAGGTTATATTGATAAAAGTGGATGGTTAAAAATTGAATATAATGGACAAACAGGTTACATAGGTCCTCAATATGTTGAATAAAACTTTTTAATCATAGGATAAGAAGGTTTAAAGATATATTTAAGAGTAGAAGTTAGAAGTTTCTACTCTTTTTTTATTATTTTTTAAATTGCTAGATATTTAACTTAATTCTATAAAAGCTATTTATAGACATTTTTATTTTTCTAAAAATATATTGTTTTTTTACTATTGTAAGTTTAATTTAGTCTTTTATGTATTAAGATATTTTGACTTTAAATTTAGAGAATTTAAGAATATTATTTTGAGATAATTTATTTTATTGAATTTTTTTATTGTCAGATAAAAATTTATTAGCCATTTCTTTGTTTAATTGATAGTTTCTGTTTACTATACGTAAAAAATTTTTATTACATAACTCATTTATTTGCCTACTAATTGTTACTCTTGTAGAGTCTATAATCTCTCCGAGCTCTTGGTGAGTAAAATATTTTTCTAAATTGTACCATTGAGAACCTTTTTCGGAATTATCATAATCAATTAGTGAACAAAAAATTTGTTTAAGTCTATCCTTACTATTATTAAATGATAAATTTGCTATTTCATATCTTAAGATTAAACATTTTTCAGAATATCCTTTAATAATATTATCTTGAAAATTTTTACTTGTTGCCATTAGTTTCTTTATAGATTCATCAGGGATTTTATAGAGTATACAATCATCAACTGTTTCAGAATAAAGTCCAGTAGGTATATTAAGAAAATATGGAGATTCAGCAAAAAATCTACCACGACTTAATACATATAGTAATTTTACTACACCATCTTCAGAAATCATATAATGTTTTGTGCTACCTTTAAAAATATAATATATACCGTCTATTTTTTCACCAGGTTGTGAAAAAATATAATGTTTTGGGAATTTGCATTCTGTAGAAATTGGTAAAATTAAATCCTCTAATTCAGAATCGTAAATATCTTCAGTTCTTTTTAATAATCCTAAGTCCATTATTTAATCTCCTTATTAATGTAACTTCTGCTATATTGTAACATATTATACATTGTAAACAATGATACGGAAAATTTCAACAAGATGAAATATACTGTAGTTACAAAATATTAGAGAGGTGTATTTATATGAGAATGTCAGGTTCATGGGTAGCAATGCCAACTCCATTTGATAGTAAAGGTGAAATCGATTTTGGTGCTTTTAAATTATTAATAGACCGCCAAATTCATTATGGAACATCAGCCTTATTTATATTGGGGTCAGCAGGTGAAACAACTTTACTTAGTTTGGATGAGAAAAAAACGATTATCAAAGAAGTAATAAAACTAACAAAGGGTAAAATTATAACTTTCTTTGGGTGTTCAGCATTATCTACAAATGATAGTATACATATTGCCCAATATTGTGAGGCAGAAGGTGCTGATGGAGTTATTTTTACAATCCCACCATATTTATTAATACCCCAAACATCAGTATTAACTCATTTTGACAAATGTATGTCATCTGTGAAAATTCCTTGTGGAGTTTATAACAACCCAAGCAGACTAGGAGTTAACATAGAGCCAAAAACAATTGCAGAACTTTCTTCAAAACATCCTAATTTTATTGTAGACAAGGAAGCTATGGCAAATGTAAGTCAACTTGTGGAAGTAAAAAGGTTAGTGGGAGATTCTTTAGATATTTTATGCTGTGATTATCCTAAATACTCTATTATTTTACCTACGTTGGCTGTAGGAGGTACAGGAACAGCTAATATTGGAGGTAATATTATACCGGAAGAAGTAGCTAAATACTCAAGACCATGGGATAGCTATGAAAAGGTTGTGGAAGCTAGAGAAGGTGTTTTTAAATGGCAACCTCTATTAACAGAATTATATAAGCTAACTAATCCTATAGTTATAAAGGCTGCTTTTAAAGTATTAGGATTACCTGGCTATACATTAAGATCTCCTCATGAGGATTATGTAGGACCACATTTTGATAAGTTAAAAGATTTGATGACAGAAATGGGAGTAGTTGAAAAGTATTCAATTAAGTAAGTAGACTATGAAAAATAGATTCTAAAAATCAAGGAATTATGTTTTAAATTGAAAGGGGTTATATTTTAACAATATTGTCTTTGATTTTTAGAATCTAGATAAAAAATTTAGAGGGTTTTAAATGGATAAGAAAATATATGTAATAAAATATGAAGAAAACGAAGATATTAAAGAAAAAATAGAAAAATTTATGCAGGAAAAACAATGGGATGAGGCATATATAAGTGGTGGAATTGGATCTGTTAAAAATCTTTTATTTACAGCTCCTAAGGACAATACATTACCTCCGGTTGTTGAAAAGACTTCAATGGAAGGTCCGGGTGAATTGGTATCTATTGTAGGTGAAATTATGCCGATAGATAAGATAGATGAGTCCTTGAAAGCTATTTATAAAGATGAGGAAAGCGATTTTTTCATACATCTTCATGCATCGGTAGGATTAAAAGATGGTAAGGTGTATGGTGGTGGGTTACATAAAGGAAGAACCTTTAGAGGATTAAAACTCTATATACAAGAAATATAAAATCAATATATAGGAGGGCTATATATGAAAAGAAAATGTTCGTTATTTTTACTTGTAGTTTTACTTTTATTCTCTGTAACATCTTGTGGAAAATCTAGTAATACTAAAAAGTATTCAGTGGGAGGAGGTTCAGTAGGAGGAAACTTTTATTTAATGGGCGGAGGAGTTGCAAATACATTAAATAATTATATTAACGATAAATATATATATTCCGCTGAAACTACTGGAGGAAGTAGTGCGAATTTAGTTATGCTTCAAGATGGAAATGCAGAATTTGGAATTTCAATGACAGCATCTATTGCAGAAGCTATTGAGGGAAAAGCGAAATGGACAGATGGAAAATCCTTTGACAAACTTAGAGGAGGACTTGCATTATATCCATCTTGGTTGACTATATATACATTGAAAAGCTCAGGAATAGAAACCTTAGACGATTTAAACGGAAAGGTTGTAGGTTTAGGTTCAAAGGGAATGGCTATGGATTCGGTATTTCGTGAATTTTTTGAAAGTAGGGGCATTAAGCCTTCACAAATACATAATGATGGGCATAGTGCTACAGCAACGGCTATTGATAATGGGATAGTTGATGCAGCGGTTCTATTTTCATACCCACCTTTTGCATCTATTAGTGAATTGGAAAGTACCAAAGATTTAAATTTTGTTGAGTTATCAGAGGAAGAACAAAAGGAATTAGTGGATACTTACAGTTTTTATACTGCAAGTGATATGCCGGGAGGTTCTTATAAAGCGGCAAAAGATGATATAAGAAGTGTTTCGGAATGGAATATGTTAGTTACCAGTGTAGATGTTCCAGAAGAAGATGTTTATATTGCTGTTAAAACTTTACTGGAGCATCAAGATGATATGTTGGCAGTACATGGTAGTGCAAAATATATGACACCGGAAAATATATTAAATTATAATATACCATTGCATTTAGGAGTTATTAAATATTTAGAAGAATTGGGAATAGAGATTCCAGAAGAATTATTACCTGAAGAATATAACAAAAAATAAAGGAAAAAGGAGGTAATTATGAATAAGCAAGTTGAACAAAAAGGTTTCTTTTATTCTGAAAACTATAAAAAATTCAAGCAATATTTTATCATAATACTAGCCGCATTTACATGTCTTCTACATATTTTTCAATTTACGCCATGGTTTACCATGGAAAGTATTAAGTTTTATTCTTGGCATTTAATGTTAGGATTTATATTTGTATTTCTATATACTCCTATAAACAAGAAAAATCCTGAGAAATATGCATGGGCAGATTGGATTTTAATTTTATTAACAGCTGTAGTAATAGGTTATATAATATTTAGATATGATTATATAATTGATATAATACAAAATAATAAACAGGATCCAACATTTATAGTATTAGGTATGTTTAGTACATTATTGGTTTTGGAAGCAGCTAGAAGAGTTTTAGGCTGGGCATTGCCTATAATTGCAATCTTAGCAATTTTATATGCTTATTTTGGAACAAAAATGCCGGGATTATTAGGTCATAGAGGTTATGACATAAACCGTATAGCAACAACAGTACTAAGTGATCAGGGTATACTGGGAATGCCTATAGGCGTATCTGCTTCAAATGTATTCCTCTTCTTAATGTTTGGAGCATTTCTAGAGGTTTCAGGAGCTGACATAATATTTTAAAATATTTCTATAGCCTTAACAAGAAAAAGTAGAGGTGGGCCTGCAAAAATGGCGGTAGTTACTTCCGGATTTTTTGGGATGATATCGGGAAGTGCCGTTGCAAACGTAGCGAGTACAGGATCTTTTACAATACCTTTAATGAAACGACAAGGCTATTCTAAACGATTTGCTGGAGCAGTAACAGCAGTAGGATCAACAGGTGGTCAAATAATGCCACCTATAATGGGAGCAGCAGCCTTTGTACTTGCAGATGTGGCCGGAGTAGGCTATAAAACAGTTGCAGTTGCAGCTTTTATTCCAGCAGTAATGTATTATTTAACGCTTTTTAAAATGGTTGATTTAGAATCGGTAAAACTTGGAATAAAGGCAATTCCACCAGAGGAAGTTCCTGAATTAAAGGGAACATTCACACAGAGTATAAAACTAATAGTTCCATTAGGCGTATTGTTAGTACTTCTTTTAGGATTTAATTCAACTCCAATGATGGCAGCGATTTGGTCAATATTATCCATAATAGTTTTAGGATTTTTCGACAGTAAAGATAGAATGAATTTAGAAAAAATAATTAACGGATTTGTTGCAACTACAAGAAGTATGCCACAAGTAGTAGCAGCTTGCGCTTGCTCAGGTATAGTTACAGGTGTATTTGCACTAACAGGATTAGGATTAAAACTAAGTCATTTTATAGTTAACTTAGGCGGAAATAACATACTACTTAGTTTAATACTTGCAATGTTAATTTGTATAGTTTTAGGAATGGGATTACCAACGACAGCTTCCTATATAATTTGTGCTACTGCAATAGCACCGGCACTAATTCAAATAGGAGTACCATCATTAGCGGCTCATTTATTCTTATTGTATTTTGCTAGTATTTCTGCAATAACTCCACCGGTTGCAGTTGCATCATATGCAGCAGCCAGTATAGCAGATGAAAATGCCATGAAGGTAGGATGGACAGCTGTAAAATTAGGAATAGCAGGGTTTATATTACCATTTACCTTTGCTATAAATCCGGATTACTTACATATAGGTTTGGATATAACTACCTTTATAACTATGATATCAGCAATAGTAGTTTCAATGGCGGCAGCAATACTAATACAGGGATATATAGAAAAGAAAGCAACAATTATTGAAAGAATAATTTGTGCAGTAGTAATAGTGTTGGCAATTCAATCTGGACTTATACAGTCATTAGCAGGTTGGGTATTATTTGGAGTAATGTACTTCTTTAGAAGATACCAAGCTAAAAAAGAAGAAAGATCAGAAAAAGAAGTAGTCAATTAAAAAATAAAAACCATTATACTGTTTAAATAAAAACCTATTTAGTAAATAATAATTAATTACTAAATAGGTTTTTATATTTCTAATTTAATAAAAATAAAAAGATATAAATATATGTTAAAATAAATTTATGAGATATTTATCTTAAATATAGTTTTATTTATTCAATTTATTTGAATAGATTCAGGAGGTGGAAAATGCGGTTTTCAGTAGAACTTGAATTGGAAAATGAATTATTTCCAAAGGATAAAAATCGAGTTATCCTATCATTTTTAAAGAGAAATTTTAGTAATTATGACATGGATTTTTATAAAAGAATGTACGAGGATGAGGTAAACAAGCCAAAGGATTATTGTTTTGCCCTCTATATGGGAAGATGTGAATTTTTAAGGGATGAAATAAAAATTCCAGACAAAAAAGTCATACTAAACTTCTCTTCCTATAACTTAGAAGATGGTGTTTATTTTTATAATTCTATTTTAGAAAACAAGAAGGATCCTTTTAAAATAAAAAACAACACTATGAAAATTTCCGGTATTAGAATGATTAAGGAGCAGGTTATTAAAGAGGAGTCAATTATTGTAAAAACTCTTTCTCCTATAGTAGCAAGAAAGCATACGGGAGATAATAAGGAGACTTGGTATTATTCTCTTGAGGAAAAAAATGGCAAGGAACAGCTAAATTACAACATAAAGGAAAACCTTTTAAGAGTATTTGGCAAGGAAGTTGAATATGATTTTAAGGATTTAGAAATAAATATACTTAAAAATAAAATTGTAAAGGTAAAAAACTATAATATTGTAATTCCTAGTAATATTGCTATTTTGGAAATAAAGGCAAAGCCATATATTTTAGATTATTTATATAAGGCAGGACTAGGCTCAAAGAAAAGCCAGGGATTTGGAATGCTAGATATAATTTAGGAGGTGATAATTTGACAACTATAAAGTTGGAACTTGGAGAATGGATTTACAATGCAGGTATAGTTGGTTTATGTAATATTTTAGAACACTCCCATGATGAAATCATAATAGAAAATGATTATGTGGAATTTGATGATTCTATTTTAGAAAATTTTGAAAATAAATATTTCAAATATTTAATAGATACATACGAGCCGGTTTTGTCCTATAGTAAAATTTTAAATATTGAAGATTTTATTATTAAACATAAAAATGAGGATTTTGAGAATTTTTCTAATGAAAATTTAGAGTATTTAAATAAATATATAGCTGATGTTTTAAAGTATTATTTAAAAAGTAACAGCTATAAGGCTGCCTACCCATTAATAGATTCAAATGTTGATATTTTAGCATTGGAAAAATCTATTTCTAAAGTTTCTAAGAAAAAAACTGAAAATATTGAAGATATTAAGGAAAACTTAGTAGATGTTTTTAATAAAATTGAAGAAGTTTTAAATTTTATTAAATTAGAGGATTCTAAGAAATATTTAGCCGGAAAAAATATTGTATATAATATTATTAGAAATGGCTGGGATGGAGTTTCATTTTTAAATAGGGCTACTAAGGAAAAGGACTTTTATATTGATTATGGAAACTATTTTGTGGAGCCTGTTGTTGATTATTTAGAAGCCGATAAGAGTAAGTATAAATATACTTGTTTTACTTGTAACCGGGAAATGAAAAACTTTAATAATGATATAAGTTTTGTAAATAATCTTGGATTTGATGTTGCTAGAAAATCTGCCCATGTTTGGAATTTTGATAATGATATAGCAGTATGTCCTGTATGTAAATTGGTTTTGTCCTGTATACCGGCAGGCTTTACCTACATATTCGACAAGGGAATTTTTATTAACGACAATATAAATATAGAAAGTTTAATTAGAACTAATAATAAGTTAATGACTATGCTGGATTATGAAGTTGATAATAAGTCCTATGGTACTAATAAGGCCTTAGTAAAGGCGCTTTTTAATGCTAATGTTAGAGCCGTTAGAAATGAATTACAGGATATTCAGGTTATTAGGTTAATAGATGGAGATTACAAGTTTAATATATTAACAAAATCCGTTTTAAATATTATTAACGATTCAAAAGAGGATTTAGAAAAAATTGAATCTACAGGTTATAAGGAAATAAATTCCTATTTTTATATTTATAATATTGTATTGGATAATATTTTAAACAATAGGAATATGTATTTACTTATAGAAAAATTACTACATTATAAAATAAGTAAAAATTCAAATTTATTTTATAATACTAGTCATATAATAAGGGTTTTAAAAATAAATAATCGATATTTAAGGGAGGTTGAAGTGTTGAGTAAAGAACAAGAAGGTCTAATTCAAGAAGCAAATAAGCAAGGGTATTTTTTAAGACAAGCCTACAAGGAAAAAGGTTCAGTAGATAAACTAAATGGAATAGCCTACAGATTGTTAAATGCGTTAAAAATAAGCAATATATCTATGTTTATGGATACTATATTAAATTCCTACTTATATACTAAAAAACAGGTACCGAAAATAATTGTAGAATCTCAAAAGGATATAGATATTTTTAAGACAATGGGTTATTCATTTATAGCTGGCTTAATAGAAGGTGTTGAATATAATACGGAGGGAAATTATGACAAATAAAGGGTTAACTATATCAATAATATTCGAAGCGGAATCCGCAAATTATGGCGAGTCTGTAGGAAATGTTGCATCTTTAAAGAAACTTTCAAGAAATAAAGGTGAGCAATATACATATATTTCAAGACAGGCTATTAGATACAATATTGTAGAACAATTAAATTATCCTTTAGCTAAGGTTAAGGCTGAAGGTAGTGGCGATAAAAAGGTTGTTCAATTTACACAGGATTCAACAATAGCTGATTATCCGGAATTGGATTTTTTTGGATACTTAAAAACAGAAAAAGGAACCGGTGGAAAGAAACGCTCGGCTAAAGTTAGACTTTCAAATGCAATTTCCCTAGAAACTTTTAAAGGAGATTTGGATTTTCTTACTAACAAGGGACTGGCTGATAGATTAGAAGAAAATATGAATATAGCTCAATCTGAAATTCATCATTCTCTATACAGATATACTATTACAGCTGATTTAGACCAAATAGGAATAGATGGAGAAATAGAAATAGATAATGCTGAAAAAGCGGAGAGAGTTAATAGGCTATTGGACACTATCCAATATCTATATAGGGATATTAGAGGTAGAAGGGAAAATCTAAGTCCTTTATTTGCAGTTGGTGGTGTTTATAATATTAAAAATCCGGTATTCCAAAACGCTTTAAATATTGAAGACGGAAAATTAAAAGTTGATGAATTAACAGGAGTTATTTCTTCCAATATTAAAGACGATACAAAATGTGGTTTAGTTAAGGGGATTTTTGAAAATGATAATGAAATAATAGAAAAATTAAATCCTTTAACAATTAGCGAGTTTTTCGATGATTTAAAAATAAAGGTAAGGGATTATTATGAAAGCAATTAGGCTTTCTTTATACCAGGACTTAGTAAACTACAAGAAGCCAATGAGTTTTCAATTAAAAGAGACCTATCCTCTACCACCTTATTCTACAATTATAGGTATGGTTCATAATGCCTGTAAATTTGAAGAATATAAGGAAATGGATATTAGTGTTCAGGGAAAATACTTTTCTAAAGTAAATGATTTATATACAAGATATGAATTTAAAAATGGAATGAAATATGATAAGACTAGACATCAAATAAAGGCAGGAGATTATGGTGTAACTAGAGGTATTTCCACTCAAGAGCTTTTAGTAGATGTAGAATTAATTATTCATATTGTACCTAAAGATGAAAATTTAATAGATATTATTTACAATTCTTTAAAGGAGCCTTGGGAATATCTTTCCTTAGGAAGAAGGGAAGATATTGTAACAATAGAAGAAGTGAAAATAGTAGACTTTGAAGAAGTAGAGTATCAAAAAAGCCAAAGATATGATTTTGGATATTTTGCATATGTTCCTTATGAAAAAAAAGATGACTTTAAATATATTAAAAATATACAAAATATAGAGGTAGAAGGAACTATTTTCACAATAAATAAAAATTATCAACTAGTTAATTATGGAACAAAGGCAAAACCTAAAATCTTTAGGAAATGGAAGAAAATTAAGGTTAAATATGCAGAAATAAGAAATGCTAGTAGAAGAAAAGAGATTCTAGTGGATAATGATGGATATATACTATTTTTAGTATAGGAGTAATTATGAATGAATATTTAGCAAAGAGCAAACCAAGAGAAACCATTCAAGAACATACCGATAATCTAGTAAAAAATTTTAAAATATTAAAGGAAATATATCCCAATTTAAATATTAATTGGGATATATTATACTGGGCTGTAATTTACCATGATTTAGGTAAAATGAATTTAAAATTCCAATCAAAATTAAAGGGAAAAAGAATCTCTGGAGAAATACCTCATGGAATTTTAAGCCTTGCCTTTATAGATTATGAAAAGCTAGAAGATGAGGAATATTCTGAAGAAGATATTCGTGTTCTTTTTCATGCAGTTGCATACCACCATGATAGAAAATTTGATTTTTCTGAAGATGAACTTATAGACGAAATATCATTAATGGAAAAAGAAGTGGATAATTTCTATTATGATAAAATACCTGATTTAATAATTAATGAAGAAATAGAAGCAGATTATTTTTACAAAAACGATAGAATTTTTTTAAATGAAAATAAAGAAGGATTATTTTTTAAATATACTTTAATTAAAGGTCTTTTAAATCGCTTAGACTATGCTGCCTCTGCTTATATACCCGTAGAAAGAAAAAATGATTTTCTTGTAGAAGGCATGGAGAAACTAGGTTTTATTTGGAATGATTTACAAAAGTTTATGTTAAAAAATCAAAGTGAAAACTTGATAGTTGTGGCTCAAACAGGAATGGGAAAGACAGAAGGGGGACTTTTGTGGATTGGAGATAATAAGGGTTTTTTTATTCTGCCATTAAAAACAGCTATAAATGCTATTTATGATAGGGTGGTACAAATAATAGGTAATGGAGTAGAAGAAAAGGTAGGTTTACTTCATTCTGATACATATAAAGAGTATTTAGCTCGAGAAAAAGATGAAAAAATAGGAATAGATGATTATTTTAAAAGAACAAAACAGCTTTCTTTACCTTTAACAATTTGTACATTGGACCAATTATTTGACTTAGTTTATAGATATCCTGGATTTGAACAAAAATTAGCAACATTATCTTACTCTAAAATTGTAATAGATGAAATTCAAATGTACTCCCCTGACTTACTGGCATATTTAATAATAGGGTTAGAGTATATTAATAAAGTTGGAGGTAAATTTGCAATATTAACTGCGACACTACCGGGAATAATTGTAGATCTTTTAAAAGAAAGCAAAATTGAATTTAAAATGCCGGAAAAACCCTTTATTGACAATGAATTAAAACGACATAGTGTAAAAATCTTAGATAATGAAATTGATAAAGGTATAATTTTAGAAAAATATAAGAAGAACAAAGTATTAATTATTTGCAATACTGTGAAGAAAGCACAGGAAATTTATGGGGAATTAAAAGAATATATTGAAAAAGAAAGACTTAATTTATTTCACAGTAAATATATTAGAAAGGACAGAGGAGAAAAAGAGCAGGCTATATTAGAAATAGGTAGTAAGAATAGTAAGGAGTATGGTATATGGATTGCAACTCAAATAGTTGAAGCATCTTTAGATATAGATTTCGATATTTTATTAACAGAACTATCGGATTTAAATGGATTATTTCAACGAATGGGACGTTGTTATAGAAAGAGGAATTTTGAAGGCACAGGATACAACTGCTATGTATTCTGTGGTAAAGGAATATCCGGTGTAAATAAAGTCGTAGATAAGGATATACATAAGTTTTCAAAAGAAGCATTAAAAAATATCGACGGATTTATAACTGAAGAAAATAAAATTAACATGATAGATAAAGTTTATAGTACGAAAAGTTTAGAAAATACAGAATACTATAAAAAACTTAAAAAATCTATTAAATATGTTAAAAGTTTTGAAGATTATGAATTAACAAAAAGTGAAACAAGGGATAGATTTAGAAATATTTCCAGTTGGAATATTATACCAAAAACAGTATACGATAAAAATATAGATAAGATAGAAGAACTCATGAAAATCATTAAAGAAAAACATATCAGTAGAGAAGAACGTTTCAAAGCTAAGTTAGCTGTCTTAGAATATACTGTGGCAATATATGAATACGACTATTATAAATATAATGTGGAAGGGATTATAGAATTAAGTAAATATGAGAGAATTTATATTTATAATTGTGAATATTCAAAAGAATTAGGTTTCAAAAACGTGGAAAAACAAGAAGATAGTATAAATAATATAATATAGGGTTAAAATATGAAAATAACAGGAATAATGGTTTACTATTACTTTGTATGTAAAAGAAAACTATGGTATTTTTCAAAGGATATTACTATGGAACATAACAGTGAATTAGTTGAAATTGGTAAGATTTTAGATGAGTATTCATATAATAGAAAGAAAAAATCAATCTTAGTCGACGATATAATCAATATTGATTTTATTGAAGATTGGAAAATAATTCATGAAATAAAAAAGTCTAAATCTATAGAAGAAGCTTCTATATGGCAAGTGAAATATTACATTTATATGTTAAATAAACTTGGAGTGGAAATTGAAAAAGCTATTATTGATTATCCATTAATTAAAGAAAGAGAAGTTATTGATTTAAAAGAAAAAGATATTGTAGAAATGGAAAAAGTATTAGATGAGATAAAAAACATAATTAATTCTAAAAATATACCAAAGGATATGGTAAGAAAAAGCATATGTAATAAATGTGCATATTATGAATTATGCTATGTATAAGAGGAAAATATGAAAGAGACATTTTATATAACAAAAAGTGGAACACTAAGAAGAAAAGATAATAATATTGTATTTGAAAATTCAGATGGAACAGAAGTGTTTTTGAAATCAGAAAAAATGGATGAACTTTATTTGTTTGGAGAAATAGATTTAAATACTAGACTATTAAATTTTCTATCACAAATGGGAATTACTCTAAATGTTTTTAATTACTATGGATATTATAGTGGAAGTTACTATCCAAGGGAAAGTAAGGTAAGTGGTTATTTATTAGTAGAACAAGTTAAAACACAAATAGACTTACCTAGACGAATGAAAATAGCTAAAGAAATAGTCTGCTCAGCAGCAAGAAATATTTATCGAAATCTTAGGTATTATAATAAAAGAGAAGTGGACTTAAGTGTAGCTATGTCTGAGATAGAGTACTTCATTTCAAAAATAGATGAAATGGAAAATATTAATTCATTAATGGGAATTGAGGGAAATATTAGAAAAATTTATTACGACCAATGGACTAAAATAATAAAACAGGATGTAGAGTTTGAAAAAAGAGTGAAGAGACCACCGGATAATATGGTTAATACTTTAATTTCCTTTCTAAATAGTATGATGTATACTACAGTATTAAGTGAAATTTATAAAACTCAATTAAATCCAACAGTTAGCTTTCTTCATGAACCTGGAAATAAAAGATTTTCCTTAGCCTTGGATATTGCAGAAATTTTCAAACCATTAATAGTGGACAGAATGATTTTTTCTATGCTTAATAAAAAACAAATAACTAAATCTCATTTTATAGATAAGTCTAGAGGATTGGAATTAACAGATGTAGGTTTAAAAATACTATTAGGAGAGTATGAAAATAGATTAAAGAAAGTGTTGAAACACAAAGGTTTAAAAAGAGAAGTATCATATAGATATTTGATAAGGCTGGAATGTTATAAATTAATGAAAAGTGTAATAGGAGAAAAAAGATTACGAAGGTTTTAAAATTTGGTGGTAGCTTATGTATGTAATATTAATATACGATATAAAAACAGATGAAAAAAGTCCAAGAATTCATAGAAATATTTTTAAAATCTGTAAAAAATATTTAACAAATGTACAAAAATCGGTATTTGAAGGTGAGCTAAGCAGAGCAGAAGAATTAAAATTGAAAATGGAATTAAAGCCATTTATTCGTAAAGATAAAGATTCAATAGTAATTTTTAAAAGTAGGAGCAATAAATGGTTAGACAAGGAATTTTGGGCGATGGAAGATGATAAAACATCCAATATAATTTAGTCGATAAGGAATAGTGTAAGGAAATCGATTGTACGACAGGAGCTATAAATACCGGAAAATAGCCATTTAATAAAAATATGATTTTAATTAATGTAAATTTTAGTATAATATAAGTATATCGACAAATTAGATAGTTTTAATGTTGAGAAATTCATAGCTAAAAAGAAACGTCTTTTAATAGAACTACAGTAGAATGTAAATATTTTGAAATGAATGAAAGCAACGCGCAAATAATCACTTTTAATAGAACTACAGTAGAATGTAAATATTGGCTATGCTGCTCGACCCATAAAAGATGCTTTTCTTTTAATAGAACTACAGTAGAATGTAAATATAAATTCCCAGCCATAGCGGGAGAGGCTAAAAACGCCTTTTAATAGAACTACAGTAGAATGTAAATAAAAGAATATAGGTGGATATAAAGCTATTACATCACTTTTAATAGAACTACAGTAGAATGTAAATTAATATTAATCTTAACCCATTTCTATAACGGGTCTCTTTTAATAGAACTACAGTAGAATGTAAATTTACTTATTAACTATATTTTACTATATATAGTAACTAAACTTTTAATAGAACTACAGTAGAATGTAAATTTTTTCCGCATTGGTTTAGAAAATATAATTACTGACTTTTAATAGAACTACAGTAGAATGTAAATATCTTCAACACTAAACACGAGGGAAACGTAAAATCCTTTTAATAGAACTACAGTAGAATGTAAATGGAACAGGCAAAAAGCCAACTTTATTAAAACCAGGTGCCTTTTAATAGAACTACAGTAGAATGTAAATTATATTTATATTTAAGGTTTACATACTTTGCAAGCTTGCTTTTAATAGAACTACAGTAGAATGTAAATCAATTTCAAAGTCGTTTTTTTCAATAGATACTTTTTCCCTTTTAATAGAACTACAGTAGAATGTAAATGTTGCCCGACTCTGCCGAAGTTATGGTTGAATATACTTTTAATAGAACTACAGTAGAATGTAAATTAAAGAATCATTTAAATATTTTAATGACTGAAAGAACTTTTAATAGAACTACAGTAGAATGTAAATAAGGGAATGTTTGAAGAAATGAAAATTCCTAACGACTTTTAATAGAACTACAGTAGAATGTAAATTAGAGAAAGAGCAACAAGGTAGTGCTAAACAAATGCTTTTAATAGAACTACAGTAGAATGTAAATGTTGAAGTTTCGGACATGTGGGAGCAAGGTAATTTACTTTTAATAGAACTACAGTAGAATGTAAATTACAAATAAGGCTTGCTAGTTCTTCACAAATAAACTTCTTTTAATAGAACTACAGTAGAATGTAAATATAGAAAACCGAGATATGACGGAAACAGGCTCCAACTTTTAATAGAACTACAGTAGAATGTAAATTTGCATAACCCACTAATACTTCTAAAGGTATTAAAGAACCTTTAATAGAACTACAATAGAATGTAAATTTCTCTTTCAATAGTTCTTACAAATTTATCTTCCCTCCTTTAATGGAACTACAATAGAATGTAAATATTTTACAAAATAATATAAACAGGTTTAACTTATCCTTTAATAGAACTACAATAGAATGTAAATGGGTGACATGACTATTTATAGAGTCGGTATCTATCCTTTAATAGAACTACAATAGAATGTAAATGCATTTTTGGGGGATTTTGAATTAACGACTTAATAACTTTAATAGAACTACAATAGAATGTAAATAGTGTAAGCTCATACTTTTTCATGAACTTACCTCCTTCTTTAATAGAACTACAGTAGAATAAAATCTGTAAAAAACTGTAAATATTTAATAATTTCTTATTAATTGTTAGAGTTTTGTAATATAAGGATATCTTTGAAATGTTATACTGGTATTGTTTGAACAGGCTACAATTAATGCTAATAGTAAAGATTCTATAGGAAGTGATATGTTAATGAAATTCATGTCTAAACATAAAGTATTAGCTTTTATTGTGTCCTTTGTTTTAGTATATTTTCTCTCCTTTATGATAACTGAGCAGTTGATTGAAAAAAAAGCTGCAGAACGCATAGAAGATTATATTAAGGCACAGGGTTTAACACATGCAGAAAAAATTGAAGATACGGGCGTAATCTATGGACGTTATATACCAATAATAGAAAGAAAGATAATTTTTAAGGATAATCCAACTATGACCTATGTTTATTTTACTGGGAATAAAGAATATACATCAATCGATGATTATATAAATCCCTTTCATAATTTAAAGGAAAATTTAACTGGGGGTACTGATTATTATAAAGGAGTTCTTTTTTATTCTTATAATCATGATACACAAGAAGATTTTTATTCAATTGAAAAAGCAAAAGATGATACAATGGAAGGGTTTGTTGACAAAGAAGGAAATTTAGTAGGAAAAACAAATTAGAAAAATATGGTTAAGGATGAAGAATATAAAAAAATATTTTTAAAAAAATCAGTCCTTATATTATTAATATGGTTTTAAGACAGAAGGGCATTTCATTTAGAAACGCCCCTTTAAAACTACTATTTATTCTACAAGTTCAAAATAATCAAAATCAATAAGTTGTGCTATTATTGTTGTATTAAATCCGTCCCAATATGTATCTTTTGACATATATTCTATACTTGGAATTGTAAATTTATAGTCGTAGTATTTTTCGTCGATATCTTCAAATTTTAACAATTCAAATCTTTGTAAAGGTTTAAAAAATACCAAGTAAAGATTTTTATCCTTTAATTTAAGGCAATATTCTTTAGTTTCATAATCTTTAAAATACTTTGCATGGCTATCTAATATTTCTTCTCCAAATTTAAAAAGTTTTGTTTTTATATTTTCCATATCGGTAGTGATTTTATCAACTTGAGCTATATTATATTGACTATCTATTTTGTTTTCATTAAAATCAACAATAACTTTTATAGGATTTAATTGTAATATTACTTGATTTTTATTTTCGTCATACTGTATATTTGTATATTTATTTTCATATTCAAATTCATTTTCCATTTTAGATAATTTATTATAATATTTATTTTCTAAATCTGTTAATATTACATCAGTTTTCATTTTTATCTCCTTTTTTATAATATTTTAAGTTAAAATTTTTAACTTTAGTCATATATGGACAGATAGTATTTTATTTACCTTATTATATCTATACCCTAATGTATATTGAAACAAATTATATTTATATTTAATATGTATTTTATTTTCCTTTAATAAATTATTATTAAATTTTTGAAAAATGTAACAAATATTACATCTTTTCTTTGTTATTTTGTGTATTCTATATTAAATAGGAGGGATAAAAAATGCTAGGAATTGTAAAAAATGAAATTGGACCTATATTTGAAGGGGAAAATTATAAGGTAGTAAAAAAATCAGCAAGTAAGGGAGATAATATTCCGGTTCATAACCATCCTGGAGAAGATATAATTTTTTCCTTAATAAAGGGAAATGTTATGGTTCATTTAAATGAAAGGGAAGATTATAATTTGAGACAAGGGGACGTTTTGAATTTTAATGGAGAAAATACTATTTCCATAGATTTTATTGAAGATTCAGAAATTGTTATAGTTTTAGTCAAGAACAAATAGAATAGATTATATATTAAAAAGAAAAGACTATTAGTTTTAGATTTTTATCTAATAAATAATAGTCTTTTTTATAACGTTATTTTCCTATCATAATATTTAAAATTTCATCGTCTGTATTTTTCATTCCAACTGATGCCATTCTACCAATGTTTTCAATGGTTTTTTCTACATTTTCACCAACTATACCATCACCGGAATCAAAAACTATATCTCTTTTTGCCATATCAATAGCTAAGAAGGCATTTTCCAAGGCCACTGCTATTTTAAGGGCGCAGGAAGGTTTGGCACCGTCACATACTATACCACCAGATGTAGCCAGTGTATTTACAAGGACTTTTTCAATTTGTTCCTCGTTTAATCCCATTAAATAACCAATTCCACAACCGGCAGCTGCACCTGCACTTACTACTCCGCAGAAGGCAGATAATTTTCCAATGAATTGTTTTTGGTGAATTGTAGTTAAGTTTGCAACTATTAGGGCTCTGTATAATTTATCTTTAGAAGCATTAATAGATTTTGCATAGGTAATTACCGGTAAAGATGTAGTTATTCCTTGATTTCCTGAACCGGAGTTTATTACTACAGGTAAGCCACATCCACCCATTCTTGCATCTGATGCGGCAGTAGTACAAGCCTTTACTTCTGATTTTATATCGGTTTCAAAAGATGTTTCAGATATTATATGACCAATGCCTGCACCATATTTTCCAGATAATCCTTCTTTTGAAATGTTTGTATTACATTCAATTTGTAGGTCTAATCTATTAGTTAGTTCTTTTCTTTTTGACAGATCAACAGAATCGGCAAATTCTATAATGCTGTGTATATTTAATAAAGATTTATCGCATTCTTGATTGTCGCCACTACTATCATCTTCAGATGAGTATATTACTTCCTTGTTTTTTGTTATTTTTGATATATTACTATGTCTATCTTTAATTTCTACTGACACTACATCGTTTTCAAATATTAGTTCAGTTCTTATATAAAGTAAGTTTGGTACATCTGCTATTTCAATAGTAAATATTTTAGATGCTATTAATTTTTTTGCTTCCTCAATATTACTTTCTGTAATATCTTCTAAAACCTTTAAGTTTTTGTCAGAATTTCCTCCAACAATGCCTAGTGCAGCTGCAACTTCAATTCCCTTAAGTCCATTGGAATTAGGTACTGTTACTGATTTTGCATTTTTAATAATATTTTTACTGCAATGAAGTATTACTTTTGTAGGTACCTTATTTAATATACTTTTGGCTTTTGCTGCACATAATGCAATGGCAATAGGTTCTGTACAACCTAATGCTTGTTGTAAATCCTCTAATAAAATTTCTTCAAATTTATCGTAATATTGTTCTTCCATAATAAGCTCCTTATGATTTATAAACGGTATTTGTTATAATATAGTATATACTATAAATATTCGTCTGATATTATTACTAATCATATCAGACGAACGTGTAACTGTCAATAATGAGGTGGATATGAAAAAGAAATTAAATTTAAGAGAACAAGTGTATAAAAGTTTGAAATTAGATATTATTTCCGGGAAATATAGCTTAGAAGATACTATTAATGAAAAGGCGTTAATGAATCAATATAATATTAGTAAAGCTCCTGTTAGAGATGCCTTAATAGAGTTATGTAATGATGGAATTTTAAAAAGCATACCAAGGTTAGGCTATAAAATAATTAATTATTCAAATGAGTACCTAGAAGGGATTTTAAAGTTTAGATTAATTATTGAACCAAAATATTTAAATGAATATTGGAACAGATTAAGTGATGAAAATATAAAAGAACTGGAAAATTTACACAGAGAACAAATGGACAGCTCTGATAGAAACGACCCTGTAATATATTGGAAGACAAATCAAGACTTTCATTTGAAGCTTGCTTCTTTTTATCATGATGAATTTTTTTACGAAACTCTAGAAAATGCTTTAAATAAGCAGATGTTGGTCTTTTCACAATTCTATTGGACAAGTTGGGACAAACAGGTTTTTAATAGATACACACATCAACATGATGAATTGATTGAATTTTTAAAAAACGGTAACAAAGAAAAGGCAATTAAGGATTTACAAAAGGATATCGCTTCATTTATGAAAAAATAGGAGGATGTATGATAAAAAGTAAAAATAGAATTACAGGAGGTTTTTTCTATTAGTAATACTTGTAACAGTACTTTGTTTTAACAATTATTCAAGTGCCAATAATATTTCTACTATAAAAATATCGGGTAATAGCAGGTATACAACAGCTGTAGAAATAAGCAAAAATAGTTTTAATAAAAGCGAATATGCAGTTATAGCCAGTGGAGATGATTTTCCGGACGCACTTTCTGCAACATCTTTGGCAACTGTGTTAGATGCCCCTGTTCTTTTAATTAGTAAAGATAGTATACAGGATGAAGTCCTAGAAGAATTAACAAGACTGGAAGTAAAAAAAATATATATTATAGGGGGAGAGTCTACTATATCAAATAAGGCAATAGATAAAATAGATTATGAAAAAGAAGTATTAGCCGGAATAGATAGATATGATACAAATAATATAGTTATTTCGGAAATTGAAGAAATAAAGGGAAATAGCAATGGCTATACTATTGTTACTGGAGAAAAATATGCCGATTCTGTTGTAGCAGTAGGAATATCCATAAAGGAAGATTCACCAATTAAACTGGTAAATAAAGTTATTGAGAAACAATATAATTTAGATTCTAATTATATTGTAGGAGGAAAAGCTTCTGTTAATATTTCTAATTTAAAAGGGAAAAGAGTTTCTGGAAGTAATAGAATACTAACTTCTTTAGAACTTGCTAAAATATCACATCCAAATTCTAATAGTGCAATAATAGCTTCCAGTGAAAATTATGCTGATGCTTTATCGGCAGTAAGTTTATGTAAAAAATATGACGCTCCGATTCTATTAACTGAAAACAATAATCTAGATAAGAATATTTTAAATTATATTAAAGAAAAAAATATTTCAAATTTCATAATAGCCGGTGGTTCTGTTAGTAATATAGTTATTGAAGGTTTATTAACAGGAGAAAGTGTTAACTTTTTTAAACCTGTGGAAATTCCTAACAATATTAAAGAAAAAATGACAGGAGTATCAATGCCTAATAATGCAAAGATAGGTTTTAATGACTTAGTTTATCTTCCTCTATTACATTATGATTTTAATGGTGAAATTAAAAAGGGAGAAATAATTGTTAATAAAAAAGTTGGAAGGGAAGTAGGTAATATTTTTAAAGAATTATTTGATATAAAATATCCTATTGAGAAAATCAAATTAATTGATGAATACAAAGCAGATGATAATATGTCTATGGCAGATAATAATAGTTCAGGATTTAACTATAGATTAATATCGGGAACTAATAGATTATCAAAGCATGCAGAAGGGCTGGCTATAGATATAAATCCCCTTTATAATCCCTATATAAAAAATGGTCTTGCTATTCCAAAGGAAAGCCAGCCGTATGTAAATAGAGGGATGAAGTTAGAGTGGATGATTTTTAAAAACGATAAAATATATAATATTTTCCAAAAATATGGTTGGAAATGGGGTGGTAGTTGGACAAATCCGGACTACCAACATTTTGAAAAATAAATAACTTGCTAGGATATCAAATTGAGGACAAAAGCATTTTAGATAAGAAGCAAAATCTAAGATGCTTTTTTTATTTTCATATTTTAAAAAGCTATAGCAATGCTTATATACCAAGAAGGAAATTTTATATAAAAATATATTGCCACAAAAGTATAAGATAATGGATATTCAACATAAAATTTTAGTTTTATAATATATAGTGACGGGGAATATATAAATACTGTCGAAAAAAATAAAAAACATGTCTTTTAGTCGCATTGTCTTTATAGAAGAGTATTATAAATAGATAGATGCTAATATTTAGGAAAGGAGTTCAATATGTCAACAAAAAAAGAATTAGAGGAGTTAATTGATGAAATAACTTTTATGTTTGATTCAGATAATGCCAATCAATTTACAACGAAGTTTTTTAGTTCTTCTTTAAATTTAAGCAGAACTGCAACAAGTGAATATTTAAATGAGTTGTTCAAAGATGGAAAACTAATAAAGGTTTTATCTAGACCGGTTTATTATTATTCTAAAAAGACTTTGGAAAGCTTGTATGGTATTAAATTTGATACAAATGAATTTCTTAGTTTGGAAGGTTTATTTAATATTTTAGATGAATCAACAGATGATTTCCATAATGTAATAGGTAAAAATGGATCTTTAAAGGAAGCTTTGTCCAGGATTAAAACAGCTCTTTTATATCCGGGAGGGTTGCCAATGTTATTGGAAGGAGTGGTTGGATCGGGAAAACGTTTCTTAGTCTCTTCATCTTTTGATTTTTTAAAGAAGCGAAAGCTAATAGAAAAGGATATGAATTTAGTACATTTTCATCCTTCTTATTATGATAATGAAAATAACATGGATACTGCCTTGTTTAATCCTGACTTTGGATTTTGGAATAAGGCAAAAGGTTCTATGTTGTATATTAGCCACGTTGAGAAATTAAGTGTTTCTTTACAGAACAAACTAGCAGATAAAATAGATTATAAAAACACAAATAATTCAGATGAACCGTTTTTAATAATGAGTACAACAAAGGATATATCCGTATTAAATGAAAAATTACAGTTAGTAATTCCCATAGATATAAAAATACCATCAATAAAGGAAAGACCTTTTACTGAAAGAAAAAATATACTTTTAAAATTTCTTCTTAAGGAGGAGAAAAGCCTTGGTAAGAAGATTATTCTATCTAAAGTTGCCCTTGATGAACTATTAGATGCCTATATGGAAAGTGGAGTTACTAAATTAAGGGTTGATTTAAGAAAACTACTGTCGGAAGTTATTCAAGATAGTGACGATGAAACTATTATAATCCAAAGATATCATATTCCTAAAACTGGTAAAAGAGTATCCTTTGAAACAGATGATTCAAAAGAACTTGAACTTATGGAAATATCGGAGCATTTTAGCGAGGAAAGGTTAGAAAAAACCGAAAACATAGAATATTATAGCAAATTATTAAAAATATTTGAAAATTATGAAAAGAATAAAGATTTTTCAAGATTCATAGATGAGAGTAGGGCTTTGACTAGAAAATACTATGATAATATAGCTTTTTCTAAAAAGATCAATAATTTCAATGAATCAGATAGCATTGAAAAAAATTTAATCAATATTTTAGATGAGATAGTGGAAAATACTCGAGTAGTCTTACCTTTTAACTGTGTTTCCCTATTATCTAAGGAAATATCACAGTATTTGGATGAAAGGTCATATTATGAAAAATGGCTTTTTGAAAAATATTTTCAAATTGAGGAGCTGTTAAATTTTTTTAAGATACAAATGGAGACTGCTTACTTAATCGCCGATCATATAGCTTCAATTCTTCAAGAACGCTTTTCAATAATAATGCCAAGTATGAGCAAGGTATTTTTAACTTTAAATATATATTTTTATAACAGGGAGCTGGAAGATCGTCTAACATCAGGAATAATTATATGCCATGGATATTCAACAGCAACTAGCATGGCAGATACTGCCAATACTATGTTAGGCCATCAGGTGTTTAGAGGAATCGATATGCCTCTACATGCCAATGTTAAAGAAATAGCATTAGAGATGGATAACTTTTTATTAAATCATAAGTATTTAAAAAATGTAATACTCTTGGTGGATATGGGGTCATTATCTGAAATAGAAAAATATTTAAAGATCTATACAAATATAAATTTAGCTGTTGTAACAAATGCTTCAACAGCAGTGGCTTTATATATAGGAGAAGGGTTATTGGAACATGAGGAGTTTTCAAAGATAGTATCCGATGTAGAGGTGAAAATTAAAACCACCAGTAGAATCATATCTCTTAATAAGAAAAAGACGGCAGTATTATTTATAAGCGATATGGGCTTAGAGGTATCTAAAAGCATTTCAGAACTGGTACAGCAAAGTCTTCCTAGAACAATAAATATAGAATGGATTTGTATTGATATAGATAAGATGAATAATTTTTTTAACAATCCTATTTTTGCAGATTATGATATAAAGTTAATTGTTGGAGCTGAAGGACTGTCAAAGGACATTAAGACAGTTTCCCTAGAGGAGTTAGTACAACCTACAGATTTAAGTATTTTAGATGATATATTGAAACAGGATTTAACTTATGATGAGATAGAGCTTTTCCATAAAAACCTATTAAAAAATCTATCCCTTAGAAGTGTAATGGAACATATAACTATTTTAAATGTGGATAGGCTTATGGATTTAACAGTAGATGCTGTTAGTAAGCTACAGAAGAATTTAAATAGGAAATTTTTACCAAAGACCTTAGTGGGAATTTATATCCATATTAGTAATTTAATTGAAAGATTAGTAACTAAAAACGAGCTACAAGTACGGGAGGAAAACACTAAACTATTTGAAAAAAATAATAGGGAATTTATTTTAGCCGTTAGGAATAGTTTTTCAAATCTTTTAGAGGACTATAATGTTGAAATTCCAATAAGTGAAATAATTTATATATATGATTATATATCCCATGATGAAAAGGTTGTAGAGGAGGAGCTATGAAGAAAAAACAGCTTTGTATAATGAACCATCATTATCAGTTTTATTCAATAGAAGAGGTTTTTAAAACGGCTAATGGTCTTGGCATAGAGAACATAGAAATGTGGACTGCTCCCCAACATCTCTATGTTGATTATTTGAATTATGATAGTTTGGAAAAAATAATAGGGTATTCCAAGAAGTACAATGTTAAAATAGCCTGTATTTGTCCGGAACAAACCAATCCAAAACCAAATAATATGGCAGCTATAGATGAAAATCAAAGAAGGAGAACACAAGATTACTTTAGAAATATAGTGGATATTGCCAGTATTACAGGAGCCGGAAAGGTAGTGGTAACATCAGGATGGGGCTTTTTAGACATCTCCAGGGAAAAAAGTTGGAATTATAGTATAGATATGATGAAAAGGATATGTTCCTATGCTGAAAAAAGGAATGTTCAGTTGTGCATAGAGGCATTACAGCTAACAGAATCTAACTTAGTTAATAACATAAAGGATCTGTATAGATATTTAAATGAGGTAAATTCAGATTACTTGAATATTTGTATAGATTTAGGAGCTGCATCTATTGCAGGGGATTCAATAGATGAATATTTTAATATTTTTGGTGAAAAAATAAAACATTGCCATTTTGTAGATGTTGGAGAAGATACCCATTTAGCTTGGGGAGATGGAAGCAGGGATATGTTAGAGGATTTAATGGTATTTAAAAAGTATGGATATGAAGGGTATTTAAGTATGGAAATTGCAAGTAGTAGATATCATAAAAAACCATTTCTCGCAGATAAGCAATCATATAGTAAATTTATAGAAAATATAGAAAAAGTAAACAGCATAGTGAGGAAGAAAATATGAGGAAATTCGTCATTGCAGGTCATGGTAGATTTTCAAGTGGTTTAATGAGTGCTATAGAATTAATTATAGGGAAACAGGATGATGTTTTAGTTCTAGATTGCTATATTGACCCTAAGCAGAATGTGGAAGAAGATGTAGAAAAAATATTTGACAATGTAGCAGAAGGCACGGAATTAATATGCTTTACGGATATGTTAGGAGGAAGTGTTAACAATATATTTATGAAATATATTAATCGTTCCAATATCTATATATTTACAGGAAGTTCTTTGCCTGTATTACTTGAGGCTTTTAGTAATAAAGAAGAACCTTGGGAATCACTAAGGGCTTATATATTGGATATTGGAAACAAGGACTTCTGTCTATGTAATGATATTTCAAAACAAGAGGAAGAGGATTTTTAGGAGGCAATTATGATTAAGTTATTAAGGGTAGACCACCGCTTACTTCATGGACAGGTGGCTTTTTCATGGACTAACTCTATAGGAGCAGATTGTATATTAGTAGCCAGTGACAAGGTAGTAAAAGATGAAATATGGAAAACTACCTTAAGATTAGGAAAGCCGGCAGGAGTTAAACTTGTTATTAAGGGAATACAAGATTCTATAGATTCAATAAATCAAGGGAAAACCGATAAATATAAATTACTAATAGTGGTTCAAACTATTGAAGATGCAGAGAAAATTGCTAGAAATTGTCCTGTAATTAAAAGTATAAATTTAGGAGGGGTGAAGCATGTAGAGGGTTCTGAACAAATAGGAAAAAGTGTTTATTTAACTGAGGAGGACAAGAGAATAATAAGAAAACTTATTAAAGATGGTTATGAAGTTGAAATGAGACAGTTAGCCGATGACAGTAAAAAAAATGTAGCAAATTTAATATAAAAGAAAGAGGTGAAATATGTTAAAAGCAATTCTTGTTGGTTTAGTAGCGGCTTTAGGCGCATTCGATTATCAATTAGGAACATCATATTTATTTAGACCTATTACTTTAGGACCTTTGGTAGGATTAATTTTAGGGGATTTTAAAACGGAAATTATAATTGGTGCAAATTTGGAAATGCTTTTCATGGGGGCGATTTCGGTTGGAGCATATATTCCACCAGATGTAATAGTAGGTGGAGTATTAGCAACAGCTTTCGCCATTCAATTAGGAGAAGGTGTGGAAGTGGCTTTAGCCCTTGCTATGCCTATAGCTTTATTATCATTAAGTATAGGTAATTTATTGGACATAGTTAATGTATTATCATTGAGGATAGCTGATAGAGGTGCAGAGAAAGGGAATAGCAAAGCTATATTTTGGGATCACAGATTAATAGGAATAATAAAAATTTGTAGAAGATTTTTATTAACATTTTTAGCTTTTTGGCTTGGAGTAGATATTATGCAAGGTGTTCTTGATGGTATACCGGAATTTATTATTACAGGTTTAGGAGCTGCAGCAGGAATACTTCCTGCAATGGGTTTTGCAATGCTTATGACAATGGTTTTGAAAAAGGAAATTATTCCATTTTATTTTATAGGCTTTGTGTTGGCAGCATATCTAGAAATGCCAATCTTTGGAGTGGCAATTATAGGAGTAAGCTATATTTTAGTAAATTATGGATTTTTAAAGAAACAACCGGAGTCTACTGTTGCAACTGAAGGTGTAGATGACTTTGATGGAGGTGATGATGATGACTTCTAATAACTATATAGATAAGAACGGGAAAAAGGCTTTGTTTACTAAAAAAGATATGACTAAAATGGCCTTAAATGAAGGGGCTTTAGGCATGGAGTTTTCATGGAATTATGAAAGACAGATGCATTTAGCTTTCTGCATGATGATAGATCCCTATTTAGAAAAGATATATAAGAATGATCCGGTAGGGTATAGACTAGCTTTAACAAGACATGTAGAATTCTTTAATATTACACCTCAACTAGCTCCTTTTGTTGGAGGTATAGCAGTTTCTATGGAAGAGGCAATAGCAAAAAAAGAAATGGAACCGGAATCTGTTTCTAATATTAAAACAGCTTTAATGGGACCTTTATCAGGAATTGGAGACTCAATATTCCTAGGATGTATAAGAATAATTGCTTTAGGAATAGGCTTATCCTTTGCCTTAGATGGAAATATCCTAGGACCAATTCTGTATTGGTTAATTTATAATATACCTGCTTTTGGACTAAGAATATTTGGTGCTCAAAAGGGATATGAACTGGGTTTTTCATACTTGGATAAAATTCAGAAATCCGGTTTAATGAATAAATTAATGGAAGCTGCCGGAGTACTTTCAATGATAGTTATTGGTGCCATGTCTTCAGGAATGGTATATACAACATTAGGACTTGAAATAGGATCAGGGGAAAGTGTTCAAACATTACAGGAACTATTAGATGGAATAATGCCGGGAATAGTTGCCTTGGGAGTAACTTGGTTATACTATTGGCTACTTAAAAAGAGAGTTAGTCCGATGGTGTTAATAGTTTGTACAGTAATAATAGGAATAGTTGGGGCATATTTTGGAATTTTTGTTAGTTAATATTAAGGAGATAACAATGAAAGAATTACTTAAATTTAATAAGGAAGAGTATTTAGATGGAGCAAAATTAATTATTGATTCTCAATCAATTGCAGAAAAAAAAGCGGAAGAAATATATAAAGAAGGGTTTGAGAATATATTTTTTGTAGCAGTAGGAGGAAGTTTGGCTCCTATGATGGCTATAGCAGACATGGCAAAACAATTTACTACAATGCCAATTTTTATAGAACAAGCTAATGAATTATTATATAGGGGAAATAAAAATTTGACGAAAGAATCATTAGTTATTACCATGTCAAAATCAGGGGATACAAAGGAAACTGTGGAAATATCTAAATATTGCTCAAAAAAGAACATTAGAGTAGTTAGCTTTACAAGAGATGAAAAAACACTTCTAGCACAAAAATTCTAAATACTATATTCCCATGAGACACAAAAAGGGAGTAGAATTTGAATATATTTTACTGTATTGGTTTTTCTTTAAACTTTTATATTTGAATGGTGACTTTGAAGACTATGAAGAATTTGCTAATCAGCTAAAAATATTGCCGGATAATTTTATTAAATTAAAAGAAGCCTTTGAAGAAAAAGCTGATAAAATAGCGAAGAATACTTACGATAGTGATTACATGATTTGGATAGGTGGAAATGAAATGTGGGGTGAAACCTATTTATTTTCAATGTGTATCCTAGAGGAGATGCAATGGTTTAAAACTAAAAGCGTAAGATCCAGTGAATTCTTCCATGGAACTCTTGAGCTAGTAGATGAAACCAGTACCGTATTTCTTATAAAGGGAAGTGGCAAGACTAGGGTATTAGATGAAAGAGTTGAAAATTTCTGTAAGGAAAGAGCTGGAAAGTTTGTAGTAATCGACCCTGATGAATACGCTTTAACCGGAATTGATGAAAAATACAGATGGATGATTTCACCACTTATGGTTTCCACTATGTTAGTGGACCGTTTAGCAGTTTATTATGAAAAATATTCCCATCATAATTTAGACTATAGAAGATATTATCGTCAATTTGATTATTAATAGACTAAAGGATATAAATTAAGAGATCAAATAATAGTAAAATAGCTGTTGGAAAACCAAACTTGTGGCTTCCAACAGCTATTTTATCTATCTTATTTATTATTGAAGGGCAGGTTAATTGGATTATAAATCCTTTCCATTACTAGCTATTACTTTTTTATACCAGTAAAAAGAATCTTTTCTATATCTTTCTAAATCCCCGCTACCATCATCTTGTTTGTTTACATATATAAATCCATATCGTTTTGCCATTTCTCCAGTTGAGGCAGATATTAAGTCTATACAGCCCCAAGGTGTGTAAGCTCGTAAGTCAACACCTTCATCAACAGCTTCAGACATAGCTTGTATATGTTTTTTCAAATAATCTATTCTATAGTCATCATGAATAGTTTTATCATCTTCAAGTTTATCAATGGCACCAAGTCCATTTTCAACAACCATAATAGGTACTTCATATCTATTATAAATTTCTATTAAAAGATATTTTAATCCAGTAGGATCTATTTGCCATCCCCATTCACTAGCTTCTAAATATGGATTTTTAACTCCAAAAAGGAAATTTCCGGAAGCTTTTTCTGCAGTTGGATCACTGGAAATACAAGAGCTCATATAATAACTTAAGGTATAGAAGTCAACTTTTCCTTCTTTTAGAATTTCAAGATCTCCGTCTTCCATTTTAATTTCAATATCATTATCTTCCCAATATTTCTTTGCATATGAAGGATATTCTCCCCGAACTTGAACATCTGAACAATAATAATTATTTATATTGTTATAGTATTGTGCCAAAATCACATCTTCAGGTTTACAAGTTAAAGGATATAAAGGTGCAAATATATTCATACATCCAATTTGGAAATTTGGATTTATTTCATGGGCTATTTTTGTCACTTTTGCACTAGCTATAAATTGATGATGTAAAGCTTGTAGCCTGTCTTTTAATTCTGTTTCTTGCTCAACTAAAACAGTATCTTCATCAGGTACTATTGCAAGGCTTAAGTAGGAACCAATGCCGGCCATAGTCATGTTTATTTCATTAAATGTTAGCCAATATTTAACTTTATTTTTATATCTTTTAAAAATTACTTCACAATACTTTACAAAATAATCTATGAATTTTCTTGAAGTCCAACCCTTATGTTCTTTAGCTATATGAAAAGGAGTTTCATAGTGGGATATTGTCACTATAGGTTCAATATTATATTTTTTTAATTCATCAAATACATTGTCATAAAATTGTAGCCCTTCTTCATTTGGCTTATCTTCATCTCCGTTAGGGAAAATTCTTGACCAAGCTATTGAAAGTCTAAAGGTTTTAAATCCCATTTCAGCAAATAATTTAATATCTTCCTTATATCTATGATAGAAATCTATTCCATCATGATTTGGATAATCTCCATCTTCTCTTAAGATAGGAGTTATAATTCTGGGAGTTTCTTTGCTACCTCTTGTTAAGTGGTCGGAAATATTTGGGCCTTTTCCACCAATATTCCAAGCACCTTCAAATTGGTTTGCAGCAGTAGCTCCGCCCCATAAAAAATCATCTCTAAACATAAGTCCTCCTATTATCTAATAATTTTTATAATTTCTTCGCCATGTTCAACATAACGGTCTTTCATTTGTACAACATCTAAATAGTCTGCAGAATTTGTCACAACTATTGGAGTTGTAATATCAAAACCGGCTTCCTTTATTTTTTCTATATCAAATTCAATTAGTAATTCACCTTTTTTTACATATTTTTCATTTTTAGTTCTTATAGTAAAGTATTTTCCCTCAAGTTGAACTGTATCCATTCCAATATGAATTAGAACTTCAGCACCATCATCAGATAAAATACCTAAAGCGTGGCCAGTTGGGAATAAGGTTGCTATTGTACCATCACAAGGTGCATATAATTTTCCTTCAGTAGGAATTACAGCAACTCCATTACCTAAGGCTTTACTGGAAAAAGCTTCATCTGCAACATTTTCAATAGCAATAACTTCACCATTTAAAGGAGAATATAATTTTATATCTTCTACTAAGTTATTGTCTTTTTTTATTACACCGTCTTTACCTTCTATTTCTTCTTCATCATCCTTATAAGTTATAAATGTTAATACAAAGGAAACTACCATTGCTACTACAACACCTATAGCTGCGTGAAGAACAGAAATCATATCTCCGGTATTAGTGTTTATATAGGTTGTAAAACCAAATATACCAATTGCTCCAAAGGTATAGGAAGTAACTCTGAAAAATCCAATTATTCCTCCACCGACTGCAGCACCTATACAGGATATAATGAAAGGTTTTTTCTTAGGTAGAGTTATCCCGTAAATAGCTGGTTCTGTTATTCCGAAAATTCCTGTTACAAAGGCAGGAACTCCAAGTTGTTTAAGTTTTTTGTCCTTAGTTTTTAATACTATTGCTAAAACTACTGCAATTTGTGCAAAAGTACCAGCGAAATAAGGTGACATAAATTGGTCAAAACCTTGAGCTGTTAAATTGTATAAGGCTATAGGTACAATACTCCAATGTAAACCGAAGATTACAAGAACTTGCCATAAACCACCAATTAATATTCCAGCTATTACAGGGCTTAAATTATAAACAAATCCTATTGCAGCTCCTATTAATTGTGCTAACCATGTAGTTATAGGACCAATTAGTAAAAATGCTAATGGAACTATTATTATTAAAGTTAATAGTGGAACTAAAAACATTTTAAGTACGGCAGGTATTGTTTTCTGGAAGAAATTTTCAAGCTTTGCTCCAAAATATGAGGTTACTATAATAGGAACAACACTTGAGGTGTAGCCCATCATTATTACCGGTATACCTAAAAATCTATGGTAGACATTTGATTCAAAAAAAGTACCTTTAAAAAGTGTTAGTAATGGAGATGACTCTGCCAAATTTGAAGGGTCCATTCCAACTATGTTAGGATAACAGAATATAAGTCCTATAGTAAGTCCAATTAAAGGGTTTCCACCAAATTTTTTAAAGGATAAATATCCTAAAAATGCTGGTAGGAAATAAAATACTGAATCCGCAATAGAATATAATATTAAGTAGGTTCCGGATTTATCAGAAAGAAGTTCGAAAAACAATGCTAAAGTCAATAAACCCTTTAAAAGACCAGTAGCTGCTAAAACCCCTAAAGTTGGAGCTATTACTCCGGATATTATATCAATTAATTTTGCAAATGGTCCTTTGGAGTTGTCATCCTGTCCTTGATCATCATCTGAAAAACCGCCAATTTTGTTTACTTCTTTGTAAACATCTGCTACTTCGTTGCCAATAACAACCTGATACTGGCCTCCACTTTGCATTACCTTTACTATGCCTTCCTTGTTGGATAGAGCATCAGTATTTGCTTTACTTTCGTCTTTTAGCTTAAATCTAAGTCTTGTTATACAATGACTTACAGTTGAAATATTGTCTTTGCCACCGACATTTTCAATTATAAACTTAGCTAATTCTGAATAATCTTTCATATCTTCCTCCTATTTTTTATTTACTACTTTTTCAATATGAATAGTTAAATACAACTCTTCTTCATTATTGAGAGTATATTTATATTTACTCTTAATAAATTCCCTAATTTTTTCAACAGCGCTGTAAGATTCCGGATAATTGTTTTTTATAATAAGATATAAATCGTCGACCTTATCATCCTCATAAGCATTTTTATTTAAAATTCTCTGAGCAAAAAATTTTAAATGAGTTATAAACCTATAATAATTTATAGAATCTTCATCAAAATCTATTCCAAAATGAAGCCTTACTATCTTTAGAATTTCCTGCATAATATTAGTTATTTCATATACAGCATTTTCATTTTGCTCAAGTTGTGAATTTACAATATGTAATGCAATAAAACCGGCTTCATCTTCAGGAAGTTCTATGTTTATTTTTTCATTAATTATATTTAAAGCTTCTAAAGCTACTTCATATTCATTTATATAAAATCTTTTTATATCCCAAAGAAGGGGGTTTGTAAAAGAAATTCCTTCTTCAAAGCGGGAAACAGCACTATAAATATGATCTGTTAAAGAAATATATAAATTTTTACTTAAGTTTTTATTTAAAGTTGTTTCTGCTAAACTTATGATATTTGATGTTATTTCAATATAAACATCGGGTATACTGGAAAATAGTTTTATAATTTCCTTTGTATTTTCCGGTGAAAAAATATAAGTTTTTTCTATTTGATTGTCATCAAGAAAATCATCTACTCTTTTTTTAAAGGCTAACCCTTTTCCCATAACAACTATTTCATTGTTGTTTTTATCTTTTGAAATAACGGCGTTATTGTTTAAAATTTTACTTATTCTCATGGTGTGCACTCCTAAAAACAAAAAAACCTATCCACAGGACTACGAAATACTCCTGTAAATAGGTTTAGCTTGCTACGCAATAACTATCCTTAATATTAACTTAATTAAACAATAGCACAGAAAAAAATAATTGTCAATAAAACCTATTATAAATTAAAACAAAAATATTTTAATTTTACTCTTTAAATTCAAGTATATTAAGGATTGTTAAAATATATTTTTTTAAACAGGATTACTTTCTTGTTTTTTTCTTTCTTGTATATTTTCTTGTTTTTGAAATTGTTTATATGATTTTGATGCAATAATCATTAATTTTTCTTCATTATTTAATTCATTGTTTGCAATAACCTGCTTTAATAGATAAGATAGTACTTTTTTTATACTTTCTCCTTCATAACCTAGCATTTTCATATGATTTCCGTTAACGGCTAAATCTTTAATTTTATGAGGACCATTAAAAACTTCTTTATATTTTTCTAATATTTCATCAAATATATAGAAAGAGCCTAATCTCATAGGGTTTTGTGCTAAATTATCAGCTAGTTGGACTTTTATTAAATCTTCCATGTCCTCATAGGAGAATTCTTTATCGACTATAAACTTATTCATACTTCTAAATCTAGTAGAGAGAATAGTGTCATGACATTCTATTAATTTTAAAATTCGATTAATACTTTTTGTTGGAAATTTTAATTTTTTTAAAATTTTATTTGCAATAGCAACAGAATATTGGGCATGGTCATAGAAATGGTCATGTCCATTAACGGTAGTCTTAGTAACAATCTTACCAATATCGTGTAATAACATAGTATATTTTAAATCTATATCTCCAGAGATATTTAAGACGGACATAAGAGCGTGGTCACCAACATTGTAGACATGATAGGTGCTGTTTTGTGTAGTTTTAAACATTTTGTCTATAGGAGGAAACAGGACTTTAAATATTCCGGTATTATATAAATTTCGTAAAGCCGGATAATTATCTGCCATTAAAATTTTATCAAGTTCTACCTTAATTCTTTCAGTAGCTACGTTTTTTAAAAGATAGGAATATTTTGCTATATTATATAAGGTTTTGTAATCTATTCTAAAATCAAGTTGTGCTGAAAAGCGAATTGCCCTTAAAATTCTTAAAGCATCTTCACTAAATCGAACTTCAGGTTCGCCAACAGTTCTAATTATTTTTTTCTTTAAGTCTAATTGTCCGCGAAAAGGATCAATTAAAGTTTTGGAATAAATATCGTAGGCCATTGCATTAATAGTTAAATCCCTACGATTTAAATCCTCATAAATATCGTCAAAAAATATGACAGAACTTGGATGACGACCATCGGCATAGTCCGATTCTTTTCTCATAGTTGTAACTTCTACAAAATGGTCGTCTACTTCAACAGAAATAGTTCCAAATTTTCTACCAATATCTAAAGTTTTATAATTTTTAAAAACTTCAAGTATCTCATCCGGCCTAGCGTTGGTTGTAATATCCCAGTCATGAGGTATTTTACCAAGAAGGGAATCCCTTATGCATCCGCCAACAGGATAAGCCTTAAAGCCGTTTTCAGTTAATTCATTAACTACAATTTTAGCTAAACGAGATATTCTAATCATTGTAAACTCCTTGTACCCTTATATATTTTATATACCCAATTATACAAGGGGACAAAATATAAACATTTAAAAACTGTTAGCGTTTGAAAAATTGAATTTTACCTAAAGAAATATTTTCTTTGATTGAGTAAGTATTAGATGTAATAGTTAAAAATAATAATATTAAATTTGATTTTATTAGAGGAATAAATATATATATTTTTTTATATTTTCATATTAAAAACATGTAAATTTAAAGATTTAGTTGAGTGTAAAAACAGTTATTTGTTATACTTAATACAAGTGTTAGACTAGTATATTATAAAATTACAAATATATTAGTCCTATAAATTAATTAAAAGTAGAGGTGAAATAATTGATAAAATTTGAAAACGTTACTATGGCCTATGGTGATAATGTAGTAATTAAAAATTTGAATTTTGAAGTGGAGGAAGGCCAATTAGTTACTTTAGTAGGCCCATCCGGTTGTGGGAAAACTACTATATTACAATTGATTAACAGATTAATTAACCCGATTTCAGGTAAAATTTACCTGGAAGGCGTGGATATACAAACGATGAATCCAGTAGAACTACGAAAAAAAATAGGGTATGTTATTCAAGAAATCGGATTGTTTCCACATATGACAATAGAACAAAACATTGAAATAGTACCTAAACTATTAGGATGGCCTTCAGAAAAAAGGAAAAATCGAACTATAGAATTATTAGAAATGGTAGGTATGGATCCAGATACCTATTTAAATCGATATCCGGCAGATTTGTCAGGAGGACAACAACAAAGAGTAGGGGTTTTACGGGCATTAGCAGCAGAACCACCATTGATTTTAATGGACGAACCCTTTGGAGCATTGGATCCTATTATAAGAGAAAACCTACAAGATGAAATTAAAAAACTTCAAAAGAATTTAAAAAAGACTATAATTTTTGTCACTCATGATATGGATGAGGCTATAAAAATTGCAGATATTATAGTAATTATTAAGGATGGAGAAATAGTTCAATCTGCATCACCGGATGAACTGTTATCTAATCCTAGAAATAAATTTGTTGAACAATTTATAGGAAAGCATCGAATATATGAAAGTCAAATAGACAAAGTAAAAGACATTATGCGTAAAAATGTTTTTAAAGTATCGGTAAATATGGGATTGGAACGTAGTATTTCCCTTATGGAAAAAAGAGGAGTATCTACATTAATAGTCGTAGATGATAAAAATAGACTGCTAGGTTTTTTAGGAATTGAAGATATTATGAAACAAGTTCAACCAGGGTTAAAAGTTAGTGATTTGAAACTCGATAAAATGCCGACTATTGGTCCGGAAGAACCGGCTAAAAAAGCTTTTGATTTATTTGATGAACAAAACCTTGATATATTAACAGTTGTTGACGAAGGAAGTCATATTTTAGGAATAGTAACAAAAACCAGTATGGTTAAGTCATTAGCCCATGTGGTTTGGAAGGAGGATAGTAATGAGTAGCTTTCTATCTTTTATAATAGCTAATAAAAATATGATTGGAAAGGCCATAGGACAGCATTTGCTAATAAGCATTGTAGCATTAAGCCTTGGAATAGCCGTAGCTTTACCGGTAGGAATACTGCTTACAAGAAATAAAAAAATTGCTAATATCGTTCTTAATATTTTTAATGTAATCAATACGATTCCAAGTTTAGTTTTATTAGGATTTGCCATGATTATATTAGGCTTAGGTTTTGTACCGGCAGTTGCAGTATTGTTTTTATATTCTTTACTGCCAATAATGAGAAATACATATACAGGAATAAACACAATAGAACCTAAGTACATTAAGGCTGCTAGAGGAATGGGGATGAATCGCCATGAAATGTTAATTAATATTCAAATTCCTTTGGCTTTACCATCAATTATTACAGGAATACGTATATCAATTATATATATAATAAGCTGGGCAACTTTATCAGCTTTTATAGGGGCCGGTGGACTAGGAGATCTAATTTGGTCAGGTTTACAAGCCTATAATTATAATATGATTTTTGCAGGTGCTTTACCGGCAACTATATTAGCATTAATTGCCAATCTACTTCTTACTTTAGCTGAAAAACGTGCAAGAGAGTTCAGCCATGGAAAAAGGAGGAATAGAAAATGAATTTTTCAGACATTGGTAATGCACTTTTAGTACATTTGCGAATAGTTTTTACAGGTATTTTTTTTGGATGTTTAATAGGTATTCCAATAGGATCTCTTTTACGAGAACATAAAACCATATCCCAAATAATTTTTACAATTGTTGACATAATTCAAACGGTTCCAACATTAGCTATGTTCACTTTCCTAATGTTAATATTTGGTCTTAATAATTCAACGGTTATATTTTCAATTTTTCTATACTCTTTATTTCCAATTGTTAGAAATACTTACACGGGAATAAAAGAGGTAGATAAGGGAGTAATCCGTGCTGGTAGAGGGATAGGTATGACGGAAATGCAAATTTATTTTAAATTAGAGCTGCCCTTAGCTATGCCTGTGATTTTATCGGGAGTTAGATTGGCCTTAATATCAGCATTAAGTATAGCTACAACAGGTGTACTTATAGGAGCAGGAGGCTTAGGAATGTTAATTTGGCGAGGAATTCAAACTAGAAATATGAAAATGATGTTGTCGGGAGCTATTCCAGTGTCCTTACTGGCCATAATGTTCGATATTTTACTTTCAATATTAGAAAAGCGTATTAGTAGAAGAAGTAAGTAGGTAATTAATTTATATAAATAATATTAGAGAGGAGAAGGAAATGAGAAAATTTAAAAAACAGATTCTACTAGTAATTTGTTTATTGTTTATTACTGTTACAATAAGTAGCTGTAATGGAGGCAAGAAAGAAATAACAGTAGCATCTAAGCAATTTACTGAAAATATATTACTAAGTGAAATCTATTCCCAATTAATTGAAGAACATACCGATTTAAAAGTAATACGAAAACAAAATTTAGGAGGAACTTCTATATGCTTTCCTGCTTTAGAAAAAAAAGAAATAGATATTTATGTTGAATATTCGGGAACAGCCTACAATGAAATATTAAAACTTCCTGATAGCACAGGAATGAGTGGAGAGGAAATTTATAATATTTCTAAAGAAAAATTATACGAAGAACATGATATTACTATGTTTAAACCTATAGGAATCAATAATACTTTTGCCCTAGGTATGTTACGTACCAAAGCTGAAGAAAATAATATAACTAAAACAAGTGAATTAAAGGATATATCTTCAAGTTTAAGGTTTGGAGCAAATCATATATTCTATACAAGATTAGCAGATGGCTACGATGCAATGGCTGACTTGTATGAGCTGGATTTTAAAGAAGCATTAAAAATGGACACTTCTTTACTATATGATGCAATAGAACAAAACAAACTAGATGTTATTGTAGTCTATGCTACAGATTCACTATTAAAAAAATATGATATGGTCGTATTGGAAGATGACAAAGAATTATTCCCACCATATTATGGAGCTCCAATATGTAGAAATGATCTATTAGAAGAAAATGAGGAATTAGTCGAAGTTTTAGATTTATTAGAAAATCGTATTACCGATACTAGAATGCAAGAGCTTGATTATGAAATAGATGTAGAGGGAAGAACACCTGAAGAAGTAGCAAGGGAGTTTATAAAAGAAGAAGGTCTTAACAAATAATCAGTACATAAATAAAAAATAAACTAATTATGACAGAGCAGAATATTTGATTTTCTGCTCTATATTTTTTATAGACATAATATAGCTATTTCATTATAATTATAATAGTGAAAAGAGGTTAATATGAATAATATAAATATTTTTTCGGAAATAGGTAAATTGAAAAAAGTTATGCTCCATAGACCAGGTAGGGAATTGAATAATTTAATTCCGGAACTAATGGATGAATTATTATTTGATGAAATACCTTATTTGAAGGAAGCACAGAAAGAACATGATTATTTTTCTAAAGTGCTAAGAGATAATCATATAGAAGTTGTGTATTTAGAGGACTTAGTTGCTGAAATTATTAAAGACAGGAATATAAAAGAAGAGTTAATAGAGGAATATATTCTTGAAAATAGTATAGACATAGAAAAGGAAAAAAGTTTATTAAGGCAGTATCTTGCTTCCTTTGAAGATGAAAAAGAACTTGTATTAAAATTAATGGAGGGAACAAGAAGAGAAGAAATAAAGAATACAAGTAAGAACAGTCTTTGTGAACTGGTTTCCAGTAATTTGAAATTTATAACTAAACCTATGCCTAACCTATACTTTATTAGAGATCCCTTTACATTTGTAGGTAACCATGTAAGTTTAAATAAAATGTGGAGTAAGACCAGAAATAGAGAAACATTATTTGGAAAATATATCCTTAAATATCATAGGGATTTTAAAGATGTAAATTTACTTTATAATAGGAATTACAGGCATTCAATAGAAGGTGGAGATATATTAGTATTGTCTAAAGATTTAATTTGTATTGGAATATCACAAAGAACCAATCCAAAAGCCATTGAAGAATTTTGTAAAAACCTATTTAATATAAACTCATCCTTTAAAACGGTTTTAGCGTTTGTTTTGCCTAAAAAAAGAGAATTTATGCACCTAGATACTGTTTTTACGATGATTGACAAAGATCTTTTTACTATTCATTCAACAATAGAGAAAAATATTACAGTTTATTCAATTTCTAGTAATAATGGAGAACTAAAAGTAAATACAGAAAAAGGGTTTTTAGAAAATATACTGGGGCAATATTTAAAAAAGGATAATGTGAAATTAATTCCTTGTGGAGGAAGTAGTAAAGTTGACGCAGCAAGAGAACAATGGAGTGATGGTTCAAATACATTGGCAATTGCACCAAGGGAAGTTATTGTTTATGATAGAAATACTGCAACTAATAGAGAATTAGAAGAAAATGGAGTAAAATTACATATAATTAAATCAGGTGAATTATCAAGAGGACGTGGAGGACCAAGATGTATGTCCATGCCGATAATTAGAGAAGAAATATAGGAGGAAATTATGCCAATAAATTTAAAAGGAAGAGATTTTTTAACGTTAAAAGATTTTACATCAGAAGAAATTGAATACTTATTAAATCTTTCAAAAGATTTAAAAAATAAGAAAAGAGCAGGAATAAAAGGTGACTTACTAGAAGGAAAAAATATAGTCTTATTATTTGAAAAAACATCTACCAGAACTAGATGTGCATTTGAAGTTGCTTGTGCAGACGAAGGAGGCTATTCTACCTTTCTAGGTATGGCAGATAGCCAATTTGGTAAAAAAGAATCTGTGGAAGATACTGCAAAAGTTCTTTCTCGCTTCTATGACGGTATTGAATTTAGAGGTTTTAATCATAAAACAGTAGAAGAATTAGCAAAAAACTCACCTGTGCCTGTTTGGAATGGACTAACTGACCTTTACCATCCAACACAAATATTAGCTGACTTTTTAACCATTAAGGAATATGTAAATAAACCATTAAACAAAGTTAAATTCGTTTATGTTGGTGATGCAAGAAATAATATGGGAAATTCATTACTAGTAGGAGCATCTAAAATGGGAATGGACTTTGTTGCACTAGCTCCGAAAGAATTATGGCCATCTGAAAAATTAGTAAAAGAAATGGAAGAAGTAAATAAAACAACAGGTGGTAAAATTACTTTAACTGAAAACTTAGACAATGTTGAAAACGCAGATGTAATATATACAGACGTTTGGGTTTCTATGGGAGAGGAAGATAAATTTAAGGAAAGAATAGACCAGCTGAAACCATATCAAGTTAATATGGATATGATTAAAAGAACTAAAAATGAAGACGTAATATTTTTACACTGTCTACCTAGTTTTCACGACTTAAATACTACTGTGGCACAAGATGTTTACGATAATTTTGAATTAGAGGAAATGGAAGTAACGGATGAAGTATTTAGAAGTAAATATTCAAAAGTATTTGATGAAGCAGAAAATAGAATGCATACAATAAAAGCTATAATGGTGGCGACAATTGGAAAATAAAAAAAGGGACTTTCAATTGAAAGTCCCTTTAAATGTTAAAAAATATCATAATTTAACTCATCATAATGCTCTATATAATGGTCTGAAAGAGCTATTATTTTTTCCTTATCAGAATTAGCTGACTCATCTGCAATTGCAACTATTCCACCGTTCATTTTTTTAACGGTTTCTATACAGTATAGTGCATCTTCAAAAACAATAGAATTTTCTATTGAAGAGTCTAGGTTTTTTGCAGCTATATTCCAATATTCCGGTTGAAACTTCATTAAATTTACATTATCACAGGTTTGAATAAATTCGAAATATTTTTCTAAACCCTGCTTATTAATAGCATCTATAGCAACTCGTTCAGGAGTAGCTGTAGCAACTGCCATTTTAATATTTTTATCCATTAATTCATCTAGGGCATCTTTTACGCCAGGTTTTAAAGAAAATGTATTTAAATAGTTATATCTCATAATTTCCATAATATTATTAAAGGAATCTGTAGGAGTCCCTTGTATATTAAAATCATTATGAACTTTATCTAAAATTTCTTTCATAGGTTTGCTGTTTAATGATTTTCTATAATCAGGATCTAGTTTTAAGCCAATGTCAGTTAAATAGTCATCTAAAACCGTTGACCATTTTTTCATAGAGTCTATAATTGTTCCGTCCATATCAAAAATTGCTACTTTTCTCATAAATCCCTCCTAATGTAATATTATATACTATTTATATTTTATTTGCATTTATTGGGAATTATATGTCGTTATTAGCAGAATGTTCAATTGCAATTTTAATTATAATTGACATTATAGTACCTATTAGAAATACTATCCACCCCGGATGCCAAAGTCCCTTAAAAAAGCCAAGATATAGGTATATTATTACTATTACAATCCACATTATATCTTCAAATAAGCCTAAGGATTTTTTTCTTCTATAATATTTTTTATTTTTAGAATCAACAGGTGGACCATATTCTTCAACATCATAGTATTGAGTTAAACCTTTAGATTTAAAATAATCTATAAAATAATTTTTCTTTATACCAGCGAAAGCGAGAAGACCTGTGCCAGCAGCTACAAAAGAAAAGAAGATAAAAGGCAGAAAGGACTTAGGCAACATAAAGGACAAGCCACCTGTTACTCCAACTCCTAGTATATAAAAAATAATACCTGCTGCAATAACTATAGGGAAAATAGTAGAAAATTTCTTATATTCTTCTACTGTTTCTAAATCTTCCTTAGATAAGGTTATATTTTCATCGCTGTTTTTTAATTCTAATTCAGATAATAATTCCAACAGCTTCTTCCGACGATTTACCATTTAAAATTAAATCTTCATATTCATCTTCCATATGAGTTAAAATGTCATTTTTAATTCTTATAGATTTTTCATCTTCCTTATATGAAGAAAAAATATTTTCAATATAAGTTTTTAGTACTTCCATTATACTTCCTCCAAATAATTAATAAACAATTCCATTACTTCTTTAATCTCTTCCCATTCCTTGATTTTAAAATCCAAATATTTTTTCCCCTCATTTGTTAAGGTGTAGTAAGTTCTTTTTCTTCCAAAGGTTTTATCTGATTCATATCCTGCAATGTAGCCGTTTTTCTCCAGTCTGGAAAAGGCGGAGTACAAAGTTGTTTCCTTTAGAGAATAGCTATTCTTAGCTATATGAGAAATTTTTTTTGATATTTCATAACCATAGGAATCATTTTTTTTGAGAATAGAAAGAATTAATAAATCGTTAAAACCACGCATAACATCACTTGATATCATTTCTACCTCCAAACTACTATGTCTGTCGTAGTAATTCTAATATAGCATTTTTACTACGACAGGTCAAGTAAAATAAAATTAATTTGCTCTTTATTGTACTATTAGATATAATACAATAAAGAGTTTGCATTACTCAACATAATACAAAGGAGGATTGTTATGATTGGGCTGGTTTTATCGTTGTTGGTGATATTTATAATTCCGATAATTGTAGTAATTACTTTAAATCGTAAAAAGAAAGTAAGGTTGAGAAATTTTATTGTAGGAATTTTTGCCTTTCTAATATCTCAAACATTTACAAGGCTACCTATTTTAAATTTATTACAGACTAAAACAACTATTTTTAGAACAGGTTTGTTTTCAAATTTAATGCCTTATATTATATTTCTTTCTTTTACAGCCGGGATTTTTGAGGAAACAGCAAGGTTTATTGCATATAAAACAATATTAAAGAAAGAAAAAAATATTTATTCACCTATTTCATTTGGTTTAGGACATGGAGGGATTGAAGCTGTAATTTATACTTTGCTACCGATTTTAAGTTACAGATATAATCTATTATTCTTAGATAACTTACAAGTCTATTTGGGAATTTTAGAAAGGGTCTCAGCTATTATATTCCACATTTCAGCTACAATTTTAGTGTTTTATGGAATTAGAAAAAACAAAAAGGTTTGGTGGTTAATCTCCATAATAATTCATGGAATGTATAATTTTATATTCACTTATTTGGCAAATGTTCTAAATAGGATTGTTCTTTCAGAAATAGTAGCTTTAATTTTGGCAATAATATTGTTAATATTTGCAAGGTATTTATTAAGAAAGTTAGAAAGGGAGGAAAGTTATGAAAAATACGAAAGTTAAATTTATTTTATTAGTAGGTCTGGTGTTACTTGTTTTAGTAGGATGTGAAAAAAAGTTTGAATTGAAGAAATTTAAGGAAGATGAGGTAAAAAGCAAGGCACAGAATATTATTGAACTAGTTAACAATAGGGACTATGAAAAAATATATAATGATAATATTTCCGATTTAATAAAAACTACAGTTACGTATGAAGAATATTATAAACCCATGGAAGAAATAAGTAAGATTTTAGATAAATTAGGTAAATTTAAAGAGTATGAAAAATATGATATTATAGAGCAAGAAGAAAATGGGAATACATATGCTACTATTCAGTATGTAGTTAAGTATGAAAATGAAAAGGCTGTTTATACTTTAGGATTCGATGAAGAATATAAGCTTATAAATATCTTTATAAAATAAATATTAGTCTAAGAGAATATTTAAATATATGGTAGATTAATATGAATTACATTCCAATAATAATAGGTTAATCTTACTTACATAGGTTCAATTTTAAATAATGGAATTTTAGTGGATATAGTTATGAGCTTCAACGAAAATGTAGATAATAGGGAAAAATTAATATAATTAGTTAAATTATTACAATATCTACAAAATATCAAAGATAGATTTTATAGGTGTTTTTTTAAGAATACTTTAAGCAAATACAAGTATTATATATTTAAAGTTAATAAACTTTTTCATATACAACTTCCTTTTAAAAAAGACGAGATTTTTCATCTCGTCTTTTGTGTTACTAGCTTATATTGCCCAGTTACCGTCTTTGAATATTTCTATTTCTTCACCATTTTCTCTTGTTCCAATAATAGATAAATCACTGGAGCCAACCATGAAATCCTCATGGATTAAAGCGTCGTTTACTCCATGGGCCTTTAATTCTTCATCGGTCATTTCTGTTCCACCTTCAAGACAAGTTGGATATGCTTTTCCAAAAGCAAAATGACAAGATGCGTTTTCATCAAATAATGTATTTATAAATAATATATTTGAATTTGAAATAGGACTGTCATAAGGCACTAAAGCTACTTCTCCTAAATATTTTCCGTTTTCATCTACTGCAAACATATCATCTAAATATTTTTTTCCAATTTTTGCATCATATTCTACAACCTTACCATCTTTAAAGGTAAATTCCATTTCATCTATAATATTTCCGCCGTAGTTTAATGGTTTGGTAGAAAATAATTTTCCGTTCACTCCGTCTTTTTTAGGTAGGGTAAATACCTCTTCTGTTGGCATGTTTGCAATAAAGACAGTGCCTTTAGAGTTTGTGCTACCTGCAGAAAGCCAAATATGCCCCTTTGGTAATTCAACTTCTAAATCTGTTCCCTTAGAATTTTTATAATGTAATTTTACAAATTTCTTTTCATTTAAAAAACTTGCATTTTTATCCATCTCGGCTACATGTTTGTTCCATTCTTCTATTGGGTTTTCCTTGTCTACCCTTGTAGTGTAAAAAATTGCCTCCCATAATTTTTCTACTGCCTTATCTTCTTCAAGATTAGGGAATACCCTTTTTGCCCAACCTTTTGTAGGAACTGAGACAACACACCATGAGTTTATGTCATTCATTGTATATTTCATATTTTCCTTATTAGCAAGAGAAGCAACCTTGTTATAAGTAGCTATTTTAGTAGGGTCAACATTCTTTAGTAGCTCTGGATCAGTTGCTGAAACGGAAATAATAGCAGCACCTTTTTCATAATAATATTTGCTTTTATCTACTGCCCATTGTGGATATTCTTCAAAGACATCCATAGGAGCATTTTCATATTTTAATAATGTTAATTCATCATCTAACCAATTTACAATTACTTCAGAAGCTCCCTTTTCATAGGATTTTCTTGCTAATGCTCTAGCAAAGTCAGCTCTTTCAATTGGACAGCTAATTACTACTGGCTGATTTTTTTGTATATTTATGCCTTTACTTACAACTAAGTCAGCATATTTTAATAAATTTGTTTCTAAATTATTCATATTTCACCTCAAAAAGATTATAACATTAAAATAGATAAATATTTCAAAAAAACCCAATAATAGATAAAAAATATACAATCATCTTAAAACATTATATAATTTAAGAGAAAAAGTATAACTATTAAGTTAGGAGGAAATTATGGACATATTAAATTTAGTAAATAGAGAGGAAGTTAATAAAAAATATACATGGGACCTTTCCTTAATATACAAAAATGAAGCTGAATATGAAAAAGATATTAGAGCTTTGAAGGAATTAGTAGAAGAATTTGTTAAAAATTATCAGGGGAAATTAAGTAGTGTAGAAGTAATTATAAATTCTTTAAAAGATTATTCAGTTATACTAGAAAAATTAGACTTAATTACATCTTATGCAAGTCTTTCTCTTTCTGTAGATTATGGAAATATGAAAAATTATAAGGAAAGTATTAAAGCCACTGAGATTTATGATGATATTATGACTGAAATTGGTTTTTTAGAAGTTGAAATTTTAAGTAATGATGTAGAAATTTTAGAAGAAGCAGCCAAAAACAAGGAATATTCATCGTATATAAAAAGATTAATTGAAGAAAAGCCATATCTAAAATCAGTGGAAACAGAGAAAACACTAAAAAAATTAAACGGAAGCTTAAATTCATTTTCTGGAATTTATAATTCTATAAAATTACAGGATATTGAATTTCCTAACTTTTATGTTAATGGAAAAGGGTACGAACTAAGCTATAACCTCTTTGAAGGTATGTATGAAAATCATAATAATATTGAAATAAGAAGACAAGCTTTTAAAGTTTTTTCTGAAACTTTAGAAAAATACAAAAATTCTACAGCTGCAACTTATTTAGCCCATTGTCAAAAAGATAAGGCAATAGCTGAAATTAGAGGATTTAACTCTACAACAGAGTATCTTTTACATAAACAAAGAGTTTCAGAGGAATTATATAATAGGCAAATAGACATAATAATGAAAGAGTTAGCTCCGGTAATGAGAAAATATGCGAAAATCATTGGAGAAAGAAACAAGTTAGATAAGGTCACCTATATGGATCTAAAAATTGACACTAATAAAGCTTTTGATAAGGTTATTTCTGTTGAAGATGCTAGGAAGCTAGTTGAAGATGGCCTATCTGTTTTAGGAAATGAATATAAAAACATTTTAAAAGATGCTTTTAATAATAGATGGATTGACTATGTTAATAACTATGGAAAATCTACAGGAGCATTTTGTGCTAGTCCCTATGGTAAAAATTCTTTTATATTGATTTCATGGACTGGTAAAATGACAGAAGCAATGGTACTTGCCCATGAATTAGGTCATGCAGGTCATTTTAATTTAACAAATAAGTATCAAAATATCTTAAATACAGATGTATCCATGTATTTTATTGAAGCTCCATCTACGACAAATGAGTTAATAATGGGGCGATATTTAGTAAATAATGCTAGAGATGAAGAGGAGAAGAAATATTTAAGGTCTCAAATAATTTCCAGAACCTATTATCATAACTTTGTTACACATTTACTGGAAGCAGCCTATCAAAGAGAGGTATACAGGCTAATAGATGAGGGAAAATCCTTTAGTGCAGATGATTTATCAGCAATTTATAGAAAGGTCTTAGAGGAATTTTGGGGACCTGATGTTGAAATTACAAAAGGTGCAGAACTAACTTGGATGAGGCAACCTCACTATTATAGTGGACTTTATTCCTATACCTATTCTGCAGGTCTTACTATAGGAACGGAAGTAAGTAGATTAATTGAAGAAAAGGGAGAAGAAATAGCTGAAAAATGGATTGAAGTATTAAAATCCGGAGGCACATTAAATAGTATAGAATTGGCAAAAAAAGCAGGAGTGGATATTACTACAGAGAAACCTTTAAGAAATGCAATTAAGTACATTGAAAGTTTAGTAGATAGTATATAGGTTAAGACAAAATACAAAATATAAATCCTGTATTTTGTGTTTTGTAAATTATATATTGGCTATGATATACTTAAATACAATAATATATTAAAAAATTAACTATTAGGGGGAGTTATGAAAATAGAAATATGTGTAGGCTCATCTTGTACAATGATGAGTGCAATGAATATCTTAGATTATTTTGAAGATTGGGCAGAAAATATGAGAGAAAGAGCAGAAGAAGCAGAAGTAGAAATAGAAGAAATAGAAGTTATCCCAATAAAATGCAGAAGAAATTGTAAAGGTGCTTACGATGCATCACCTGTTGTTTACATAAATGGAGAAATTATTGAAAATGCCAATAATGATAAAATTTTAGAAGAAATATTTAAAGTATATGATTTTAAAGGATTAATGTAAGAAGATGAAAGAAACCTATTTTGATATTAATAATATAAGACTTAAGGTCTTTTCTGAAATAGCTAAAATGGCTTATAGTGACACTCCTTTAGAAGAACTTGGAAAAGCAGTATATAGAATATTGCCGGGAGAAGTTGCAAACTACAGAGATAGTATTTTTTTAGAAAGAGCCATTGTAAGTGAGCGTTTAAGACTGGGATTAGGATTAAAATTAAGGCAAGCTTCAGATCTAGGGGCAATAACAGATGGAATAGAAAGTGTAGATGTAGACCATAGAATTTTTGAAGAACCCTTAATCAATGTTATACCTTTTGCTTGTGAATCCTGTCCAACTAAAACATACTATGTAACAAATAACTGCAGAAGATGTTTAGCCCATCCATGTTCTCATGTTTGTCCTAAAAATGCTATTACAATAGAGAAAAATCAAGCTGTAATAGATGAAGAAAAATGTATAAAATGTGGGAAATGTAAAGAAGCCTGTCCTTATAATGCAATAATTATGTACGATAGACCATGTGCATCTGTATGTGGTGTAAAGGCAATAGAAACGGATTATTTAGGAAGGGCATCTATAAATCAGGATAAATGTGTAGCATGTGGTAGATGTATTACAGAGTGTCCATTTGGTGCAATATCGGACAAATCTCAGATTTACCAAATAATTAAAGCAATAAAATCCGGTAAAAATGTCTACGCAGAAGTAGCTCCTTCATTTATTGGACAATTTGGTGCTTTAGCTTCACCAATTCAAATAAAAGAAGGAATAAAAAGATTAGGCTTTAAAGATGTAATGGAAGTAGGTCTTGGAGCTGACTTTACAACAATGGAAGAGGCTTTAGAATATATAGAAAGAGTTCCGGAAGAAATAGAATTTATGGGAACAAGCTGCTGCCATTCATGGTATTTAATGGTAAAAAATGAGTTTCCGGAATTAATTGGTCAAATATCTGACTCATCGACACCAATGACATATACAGGCAGGTATATAAAGGAAAAAGATCCGGAAGCCTTAGTGGTTTTTATAGGGCCATGTATTTCTAAAAAGCTGGAAGGACTAACAGAAAAAGTAAAAAAACATATAGATTTTGTAATAACCTTTGAAGAATTAATGGGTATGTTTGTAGGAAAGGGTATAGAATTATCAGAAATAGAAGTTGATGGTATAATAGATGATGCATCTTCTTCAGGAAGGGGCTATGCTCAAGCCGGAGGAGTAGCACAAGCAGTAAAAGATACAATACATGAACTAAACCCTAGTAAAAATGTGGAAATAGTAAATGCTGAAACCTTAGAAGATTGTATAAAGATGTTAAAAATTGCAAAAGCCGGAAAATATAAAGGCTGTTTACTAGAGGGGATGGCTTGTCCTAATGGATGTATAGGAGGAGCAGGAACAATAGCTTCACCACAAAGGGTTAGACGTGAATTGGCGAAATTTATGAAAGAATCAAAATCTAAATTACCATTGGACAATATGAACTTGGATTTTGAATAAATAAGGTGGTAAAATGTTTAAATTAGGTTTTATTGGATTAGGCAATATGGGAAAAGCCATGCTTTTTGGAGCCTTAAAAAATAAATATGTAAAAAACACAGAAGTTATTTTTAGAAAAAACAAAAATCCGGAAGAAATAGTTGAAAAATATAAAGTGACCAGTGCAAAAGATAACATAGAAGTAGCAGAAAAATCTAAAGTAATAGTATTAGCAGTAAAACCAAATATCTACGCTGAAATAATAGGGGAAATTAAAGACAGCGTTTCAGAAAATACTATAATTATGAATATAACTCCAAGTTTTTCAATAAAAGAAATTCAGAATTTATTTGGCAAAAATATTAAAGTTGCAAGAGCTATGCCAAACACACCGGCAATGGTTAATGCAGGAATAACAGGACTATGTTTTTCAGATAATATGACCGATTCCGACAAAGAGGATATTATAAACTTTACAAATAGTTTTGGTGAAACTGTAATAATAAAAGAAGAATTAATGGGTGGACTTTCAGCAATTAGCGGTTCAGGACCTGCCTATATCTATATGCTAATAGAAGCTATGGCAGATGCTGGAGTAAAAGAGGGAATATCCAGAAAGGACTCCTATAAATTAGCTGCAAAAACCGTAGAGGGAGCAGCGAAAATGGTTCTTGAAACAAGCAGGCATCCGGGAGAACTTAAAGACAATGTCTGTTCACCAGGAGGAACAACTATTGCAGGAGTTATAGAACTGGAAAATAATGGATTTAGAAGTAGCATAATAAAAGGCATAGGAAAAACAGTAGATAGATTTAAGGAAATGAATGAAGAAAAATAGAAAGCAAGCCGTTGGCTTGCTTTTAAAATGAGAATTTATATTTTATAAACTCGTAATACTCTTCCTCTTTTCTTAAAATAGGTTGTTTAAATTTTGGTATATTTATAGAATTAGGTGCAAATTGTGGTTCCATACAAATAGAGGAAAAGTTATTATAATTTCTTGTTTTTCCTTTAAAGTTGTTTAGGAAAGAGCCTGTGTAAAACTGCATACATGGATAACTAGTAGATAATTCAAGTTTTATATTTGTTGATGGGGAATAAATACTTGCCTTAACTTCCTTATTATCTAATAGGACGTAATTATGATCATAATCTTTGGAAATAATAGTTTCTGACAAATTTAAAGCGTCCTCAATACTTCTTTCTTCCTTAAAATCAAAGTTGGTATTAAGTATATTGGTTAAATTTCCTGTAGGTATATTTTTTTCATCTATTTCAGTAATAAAATCAGAGTTTATTTTTACAAGATGATTTTTAACACTATTATTATTTTCTCCATTTAAATTAAAGTATGAATGATTTGTAAGGTTAACAATAGTATCTGCATCGGATTTTGCATAAAATTCAACTAGAAGTTCATTAGAATCATTTAAGGTATATTTAACCTTAGTATCTAAATTTCCGGGGTATCCTTCTTCCATATTTTCACTTAAATAATTAAATATAACTGAATCATCAATTATTTCATAATTCCATGCCTTTTTGTCAAATCCATTAGTTCCCCCATGTAAATGGTTAGGTGATTCATTTGGACTAATATTATATATTTTATTGTTCAGTTCAAAGGTTGCATTTTCTATACGGTTGGCATATCTTCCAATAGTTGCCCCAAAATATTTATCCTGATTTATGTATTCGTCAATTGTGTTGCATCCTAGAAGAATATCTATATTTTTTGCTTTAACTATTATACTTGTAATCATAGCACCATAATTAGATAAAGTTACAAATAAGTTTTCATTTTCTAAAGTGATTAAAGCAAGTTCTTTTTCCAATACTTTAGAAAAAATGGATTTTTCTATTATATTCATGTATTTCTCCTTTTTATGTATTACATATATATTATCAAATTATTTTATGAAAAACTAATATAATATTTTTGTATTAAATATTAAAAGAATACTATAGTTTAATGAAATATTTATATTGAACTTTTCTATTTTCTTGGAAAATTCTTGAAATTTATAGTATATACTTATTATGGTGATTATATGAATAAGAAAATTTTAATTATAGATGATGAAATTGAAATGGTGGAAATGTTAGACAGGTTTTTTACTTTAAAGAATTTTGACACTATTACTTCCACTTCCGGAGAAAATATTTTAGACTTAATCAGCAAGGAGCCTGATATTATTTTATTGGATATAAATATGCCGGAAATTGACGGTTTTGAGGTTTGTAAATCCATAAGGAATAAAACAAATGCCCCAATATTGTTTTTAACAGCGAGAAATTCGGAATCCGATAAGGTTAAAGGGCTTATGCTGGGAGCAGAGGACTATATTGTTAAGCCATTTTCCCTTAATGAACTCTATGCAAGGGTCTACACCAATTTGCAAAGAGAGGAAAGGAAGTTAGAGGGAAGTGATAGTTTAGAAATTGACTATGGCGCAAGGACTGTTAAATATAATGGGGAAGAAATAGTTATGACTAAGACCGAGTTTGATATTCTTGAGTTACTTTCTTTAAATCCCAATATGGTTTTCGATAAGGATAGGATTTATGACAGTCTTTGGTCCTATGATTCTTTTGGGGATTCTGCAGTTATAGCAGAACATATTAGAAAAATAAGAATGAAAATAAAAAAATTCACCGAAGAGGAATATATTTCCACGGTTTGGGGCATAGGATATAAATGGATTGGCTAGACGAAATAACTAAAAAATACAAGTTAAAAACGAGTTTCTTTATTTATAATTTAGTGTATATCTTTATTGGACTTACATTAATTATTTTTATTTTTTCCATATTAAGCGTGGTGCTTGGGAAAATAGAAAAGGCGGTTTTGCTAGGGTATGATTCAAGTGAATTCTATGTATTAGTAGAAAATAGTAGGTTATTAGTAGTAATGAATAAAATATTAAAAAACCACAGAAGTATAGTGGTTTCAATAGCTATAATTATTTCTTCATTATTGGGTTTTAGAAGGTTTTATAAGGATAAAATAGATAATGTTATATTGGATTTACATGAATTAACAGGGGAAGTTTACAAGGAAGAAAACTATAATGAACTGGATATTTTATATGATAGATTAAGTGATTTTATTGGTGATTTAAATGATAATAAAATCAGCTTAATTAAGGAAAAAGATGCTTTTGATAAAAAAATTACAGATTTCGGTCATGATATTAAAAATCCTTTAGCAGTTGTTAAAGGAAATGTAGAAATGATGGAATTAATAGATAAAAATGATAAGGAAAGCTTTGAAAGTTTGCTTCTTTCTACAAATAAAAATATAAAAAGAATAGAAAATTATATAAAAAGACTTGAAAGTTTAAGAAAACTTGAAACTATAGAAGTAAATAATAGAAATGTATTATTACGGGAATTTGTAGAAATTTTAATTATGGATTATTCTGCCTTGGAATCCAGAAAGAAGTTAGTATGGAACTATCCTAAAGAGAAAATTACTTGTTATTTTGACGATATTTTAATTTCTGAAGTGATGCACAATCTTATTAATAATGCTATTAGATTTGCAAGGGAAAATATAGAAATTAATTTTAAGGTAGAAAACAAGATGATCTATGTAGAGATTTTAGATGATGGTAATGGCTTTAGTAATGAAGCTTTATTAAATGGAAAGACACAATTTTTTACAGAAAATCCAAACAAGGGCAATATGGGATTAGGGCTTAACATTTCAAATAATATTTTAAGCTACTACGATAGTGATTTAAAATTAGAGAACACAAAAAATGGCGGGAAAGTTTCTTTTAAAATAAAATTGGAAAATAATTGAAAATTCTTTAGTACACTCTTCTTAAGATATAAGGAGGGTGTTTTTTTATGCATGAGAACATAGTAATAAATAATTTATATGCAGGCTATGGTAGGAAGAAAGTTCTACATGGCATAGATTTAAATATAAATAAAGGAATGTTTGGGCTTTTAGGAAGAAATGGTGCCGGTAAGTCTACTTTAATGAAGACCTTAGTCGGCTTACTAGAGAAAAAATCCGGCGAAATATCAGTATGTGGTATAGATATTTCCAATAGAAAACAAATTAGGGAGATTATTGGTTATCTTCCACAGGATTTTAACATGTATCCAAATATGAAAGTAGATGAAGCTTTAAAATATTTAGGTACTTTGTCCGGTATGAAATCAAAGTTATTAAATAAAAGAGTTGAAGATGTTTTAGATTTAATAAATTTACAAAATGATAGAAAGAAAAAAGTAAAATCCCTTTCAGGTGGAATGAAACGTCGACTTGGTATAGGACAGGCTATTATACATAATCCAAAGGTTTTAATTGTAGATGAGCCTACAGCAGGACTTGACCCTGAAGAAAGAATTAGATTTAGAAACATATTGGCTGATTTAGCAGAGGACAAGGTTGTAATATTGTCTACTCACATTGCAGGAGATATTGAAAGTACATCTAAAAATCTTGCGATTATGAATGAGGGAAAAATTGTTTTTAATGGGAAGGTCGATGATTTAAAAGGCATGGCTAGAGGTTTTGTTTATAAGACCAACATTGCTTTTGAGGATATTAAGGACTTTAAAAACAGATATATTATTACATCTCAAAGGGATAATGGGGAGTTTGTAGAGATGAAATTCCTATATAAGGGTAGTCCTGTAAGTTCTTTTACACCGGTAGAACCAAGTATTGAAGACGGTTATTTAAATGTACTTTATGATGTGTCAGGGGTGAAATAATGAAACTCTTATTTTTTGAAATAAAAAGAATTTTTAAAAGCCCAATATTCTATATTTCCCTTGCTATAATTTTTGGCTTTACTTTTATTCAAATGGACATAAATGATGATATATATGATGAAGATCCTGCCTTAGCAAAGAAAAGACATGAAGAAATGGTAAGGAAGGCTAAAAAGGAAGTAATGGATGGAGAAGAGATTTTAGTATATGAAAATTCTATAATATATGAAGAAGCGGGATATGGAAGTAAAAAAACAGATGATATAAGCGTAGTTCAAGAAAATTCAGTAGAAAGATTAATATATGAATTTAATGAAAACAGTTATGCTACCTATCCTTTTGGCTTTCTTAAAGAGATACAACTTTCAAATGGTGAGCAGGAACAAATGGCGAAGTATTTGTCGAAATTAACGGGTAAATCTCTAGAAGAAGTAAAAAATTCATCAACAGAATCAGAATTTTATAAAAGTTTAAACTATTCTACTACCGGAAAAAAGGAATTTCTAAAAATAATGAGTTCAGTTGATGACTTGTTAGGGGGAGGAAGCTATTACAGTGAAAAGAAAATTATTTCGAAATATGGTGATGCTCCAATGGATTATGAAGATGCAGTTGAAGACTATAATATAATCAAGAATAAAGACAAATTTACAGGAGCCTACGCTAGACTTTTTTGTGATTATCTAGGAATAATCATATCCTTTGCTCCAATACTTTTAGCAGTTTATATGTGGTACCAAGACAAGACATCAGGCGCATTGGAAATAGTAAATTCAAAGTCTGTAGGAAGTAGTAAGTTAGTATTAACTAGGATTTTAGCCATGTTTATTGTTTTTACCCTTGCAATTTTTATATTAGCGACTATATATAATGTTAAGGTAATTTCTGTTTATGGAGTGGACAATGTAGATATATTTACCTTTTATAAATATATTTTACTTTGGATTTTACCAAATCTATTATTTGTTTTAGCCTTTGGAACATTAATTACAATATTGACTAATTACCCTGTGGGAATAGTTGGAATGTTGGTATTATGGATAGTATTTATATTCGGAAATAGTAATAATCTTTATGGTGGATATGGTTGGCCATTAATATTACGCCATAGTACTATTGGAAATACGGAGTTTTATTTTAACAATATAGGATCGGTTTATACAAATAGAGTTATTTACACAGTTATATCTGTAGCATTTATTTTACTAGCAATAAAAATATTTGATTTAAAAAGAAATGGAGGAATGGTTAAAATTGAAAGAATCGGCAATAATCGTAAGAAAAGAGCTTAAATACAATACTTTAAAACCTATTTTCATTTCATTATCAGTGTTTTTTATAATCTTTATACTTTTTGGCTTTAGTAATTTAAGTCAAGATAATACCTTAAATGTAATGGAGATATTTTTACCCTTAATAGGAATTATTTTAATTACTCCGGTATTTGAGCAGGAACAGGATTATGGAATTGAACAAACAATAAGAACAAGAAGAACAAATTTTACAGTAACCTTAGTAGCCAGAGTTATTGTTAGAATATTGGTGTATGTATTAATAACCTTAGTATTTGCAATATTTTTAAAAAATAATGGTTCCTATATGGATTATAAAACAATCATTCCTCAATCAATGGGGATTGGATTTTTATATGGTAGCCTTGGAGTGTTTTTCTTTGGGCTTACATTTAATTTAATAGTTGGATATTTAGTTCCAATACTATATTTTATGGCAAATAGCTTTTTAGGCTATGAAAAACTTAAGGAAATATTTCTTTTTAGATTAAAGTATGGACTGGAATTAAAGTATGAATACTACTTTATTGTTGGAGTTGTGCTTGTAATTTTAGGAGTATTAGTAAGAATAAGAAAAAGCAGATAGTTTAAAATGTTAAAAAAGTAATTTCATTAGGAATTAAGCAATGAAATTACTTTTTTTATTGGAATATGTAATAATACATAATTATATTTTTCTTCTTGATTTTAAAAGAGCCATGCCAATTAGTCCTACTAGTATTGTGTTAGCTATAATTTCAAAGGGAGCATTTGCTGCTGCAATTCCAATTAAAACTGTAGAGGCATTTAATCCGCTACTAACACTACTAATTTTATCGGCAAAAAAGATATAAGCCATTCCCAATACTCCAACTGTATTAACAATAGATCCAACAGCACCGGTAATTCCACAAGCTATTAAGTCATTTAATTTTAATTTATTTAAAAGTTTATATAAATAACCTGATACAACACCAATTAAAACCCTTGGTAGTACAGAAACCAATGGATTGTAAAACATAAAAGACAATATTGTTGGAGAAGTTATACTTTGGAATATTGATAAAAAACCAAAGACAAGACCAACAAATCCTCCAACTAATGGACCGCCAATTATTGCTCCAATGATTGTTGGGATAGCCATTGTTGTTATTTTAGTAACTCCAAGGGGAATAAATCCTAAGGGAGTTAAACCAAGTATAATTGTTAATGCAGTCAATAAACCTATAATGGTTAGTTTTTTTGTAGTTAAGTTTTTCATATTACCTCCTTTAAAATGGCTAATTGTTGATTTTTTGTAGCATTTTCATTATATCAATAAATAATGATTTATGGTATAATTATCAGAGATTATAGATAAGATAATGATAAAAAATGGAGGAATTGTGGAAAAGATAGTTGTAACAAATAGTGGACCACTTACTGGATCTGTTAATATTGACGGAGCTAAAAATGCGGCTTTGCCTATTATAGCTGCTTCTTTATTGGGAACAGAACCAATAATTTTAGAAAACGTACCAAATTTAAGTGACATAGAAGTAATTTTAGAAGTGTTAGAATCATTAGGTGCTAAAGTAGAATTTTTAGAAAAGAATACAGTACGAATAGATTCATCAAATTTGACAGGGTATGAAGCTCCAATGGAACTTATGAATAGAATGAGAGCTTCTTTTTTAGTTATGGGACCCTTATTAGCAAGATTTGGTAAAACTATGACATATTTACCAGGTGGATGTGCCATAGGAAAAAGACCTATTGATTTACATTTAAAGGGATTTAAAGCTCTAGGAGCTGTAGTAAAAGAAGGTATAGATAAAATTGAAGCAACAGCTGAGGATGGATTAAGGGGAGATGTTATATATTTAGATTTTCCTTCAGTCGGAGCTACACAAAATATTATAATGGCAGCAACTTTAGCCGAAGGTGAAACGGTTATAGAAAATGCAGCTAAAGAACCGGAAATAGTAGATTTAGTAAATTTTTTAAATAAAATGGGAGCCAATATTAAGGGCGCTGGAACTTCTGCAATTAGGATTAAGGGTGTTAATAAATTAACAGGTGTTCAACATGCAGTTATTCCCGACAGAATAGAAGCTGCAACTTTTATGGTTGCTGCAGCTATAACTAAGGGCGATATTACAATAGAAAACTGTATAGCTAGTCATGTTATGCCAATAATAGCAAAGTTAAAAGAAGTTGGTTGTAAAGTGTATGTTAATGAAGATCAAGATGTGCTTAGAGTAGTAGGTGCTAAAGATCCTATTGGAACAGATATTAAGACTTTACCATATCCTGGCTTTCCTACAGATGTTCAAGCACAATTTATGGCACTTTTAACAATAGCAAAAGGACAATCTAAAGTTACAGAGACCGTGTTTGAAAATAGGTTTATGCACGTTGATGAACTATTAAGAATGGGAGCTATTATTGCAACAGATGCAAGGGAAGCTAGAATAGCAGGAGTACCTGTATTAAAGGGAGCAGAAGTTAAAGCTACAGATTTACGTGCTGGTGCAGCTCTTATTTTAGCAGGACTTGCAGCAGAAGGAAAAACTTATATATCGGATATTTATCATATAGATAGAGGATATGATGATATTGTAGGAAAATTAAATTCTTTAGGGGCTAAAATCAGTAGAATAGATGTAGATTTATAAGGAAATTAATTTTAAACAAGTAAATATTCTTAATATAAAATTTTAAAAGTAGACATGGAAAAATCTGTCTGCTTTTTATTTTGGTAAATTCTAGATTAGTTATATAATTAAAGGTAATTAATTGATTATTGCAACTTTTTAAATTATGTGAGGAAATTATGGAAATAGAAGGAATAATAGAAAATATTATATACAGTAATGATGACAATGGTTATAAGGTTATGAAACTAGATACATCAGATGGGGAAATAACAGCAGTAGGAATAGTTCCTAATGTTGTAGTTGGTGATAGTTTAAAAATCAATGGAGATTTTGTATACCATAATAAATATGGAGAACAAATTAGTATAGAATCTTATGAAATAATTACTGGTACATCAATTTTATCAATTGAAAGATATTTATCCTCCAGAGTTCTTCCTCATATTGGGAAAAAAATGGCAAAGCGAATAGTAGATAGATTTGGAATTGATACCTTGGATATATTAAGACATAATCCAGCAAGGTTAATGGAAGTTGAAGGAATAGGAAAAAAGAAATATCAGGATATTTATGATGCATTAGAGGAAGAATTAAAAGTTCAGGATACTATTATATTTTTGCAAGGGTTAGGAATTCCCATGGGGCAATCACAAAAGATTATAAAAGAGTATGGAGATGAGACTATTTCTAGAATTGAAACTAATCCCTATCAATTAATTAATGATATTTGGGGAATTGGTTTTAAAACAGCTGATGATATTGCTTTAAAAAACAACATAGATGAAAAGTCTCCTTTTAGGATTAAGGCAGCCTTTAAATATTATTTATCTTCTGAAGCAAATCAAAATGGAAATTGCTATATGCCTTATGAAGAAACAATATATAGGGTGTCGAGATTAATAAATATTGAGCAGGAATATATTGAAGATTTAATAATGGAAATGGTACTAGAAAACACTATAATCAGCGATGAAGTTGAAGGAAAAAAAATCTTATATGATCCGTATTATTATAATAGCGAGTTAAAAGTTGCCGGATTATTTTCTAAAATATTAACAAATGAAGAAATTAAGACAAATATTAACTGTGAAAAAGAAATTGAAAGGTTAAAAAATAGTGAAAAAATAAAATTTGCCGATGAGCAAATAGAAGCAATTAAAAGTTCTATTTTAGAGAATATTTTAGTTATTACCGGAGGACCGGGAACTGGAAAAACAACTATAATTAATGAAATTGTAAATATATATACATTAAATGGTCATAAGGTTATTTTAACAGCACCTACAGGAAGAGCTGCTAAGAGAATGGAAGAAAGTACTAACCATGAAGCTAAAACAATTCACAGACTTCTAGGCTATATGCCGGTGGATAGTGGAAGAGGTATGATATTTGACCATAATGAAGAAAATCCCTTAGATGCAGATATTATTATTATAGATGAATCTTCCATGATAGATTTGGTTTTACTTGAAAATTTATTAAAGGGAATACAAAGTGAAACTAAAATTATTTTTGTTGGCGATATTGACCAACTTCCATCAGTTGGTGCAGGAAACACTTTAAAGGATATTATTAATTCTAAATTAGTAAAAACCATAAGACTTCATAAAATATTTAGACAAAGTGAAAATAGTAATATAGTAGTTAACGCCCATAGAATTAATAGTGGAGAGTATCCTATTTTAAATGAAAAGGGTAAGGATTTTTTCTTTATACCGGCAAATAATAATACTTTAACACAAAAGACTTTATTAAGTCTTGTAGCAAAAAGACTTCCGGAATATTACAATATAAAGAACATTGAGGATATTCAAGTTTTAACGCCTATGAAAAAATCTGAAATAGGAACAACAGAACTCAACAAAAAACTACAGGAAGTTTTAAATCCTAAACGACCATCAACAGAAGAAATTGTTTATGGTGATAAGGTTTTTAGGGAATATGACAAGGTTATGCAAATTAGAAATAATTATACTAAGGAATTTAAGACTAAAACAGGCCAAGAAGGATTAGGGGTATTTAACGGAGATTTTGGAATTATTACAGAAATAGACAATTATGACAATATAATAAAAGTATTGTTTGACAATGACAGGTTTGTTGAATATACAGTAAAGGAATTAGATGAATTGTCGTTATCATATGCAATAACTATTCATAAATCTCAGGGAAGCGAATTTCCTGCAGTTGTAATACCGCTAGGACCTGGACCCTATATGTTAATGACAAGAAATTTAATTTATACAGCAATTACTCGAGCGAGAAAACTAGTAGTTCTTGTAGGAAGTTTAAAATATTTACAGAATATGATTAATAATACCCATATAGCAAAAAGAAACTCTACTTTATCCTATAGAATTAATGAATATTATAATTTATATAAAGGAATAATAGATGTCAATTAGTATAAACGATTTAATTTTTTTATCAGAAGGGTATTGTTATTCTTGTAAAAACGAAATATATACTAAAAAATATTTCTGTAATAATTGTTTAAATTTATTCGAATATGTAAATGGCATTAAATATTTTGGAGAACATAGATGTTATTATCCGTATTTATATACCGGTAAGATAAAAGAATTGATTGGGAGCTTTAAATTCTATAATCATTCTTATTTGTATAGGGCCTTTGGAGAAATTCTTGTAGCTTATATTAAAGAAATAGACTTGGATTTTGATTGTATTATTCCTACGCCAATTAGTAAAAGAAAGCTTTCCAAAAGAGGATATAATCAAACGGAGTTATTAGCGGATTATATTGGTGAAAAACTAAAAGTGGAAATATTAAAAGATGCTGTTGTAAAGAAGAAAAATACCAAGGATCAGCATTTATTAAGTATAGAAAAAAGAGCAACAAATTTAAAAGATTCTTTTAAACTAATAGATAAGAATCTAGGTGATAAAAAGATCTTAATATTAGATGATATAGTTACATCGGGGTATACTTTAAAGGAAATAGCAAAAGTATTTGAAGAAAATGGAAATAGAAATATTGAAGCTTTAGTTATAGCTTCATCTAAAATAGAAAGTAAGTTCAAAGTTGGTTTTAAGAATGTTTAAAGGTTTTTTATCTAAAATTATTAGTATAAAGATTAGACCTAGTTAAGGAGGAATATATTATGAGTGATGACAAAAGAGATTTTGATGAAAATAGAACAGATGAAGATACAGAAAGAAATGATTTTTCAAATAATAGTAAGGGAAGTTACTATGATCCTTTAGGAACAGAAGATGAAGGACCAGCTTTTAGTAGGTCTTATTCCTATAATAATAGCGATGAAGTTAGAAAAATTGTAAAGGAAGAGTTAAAAAGAAACAAACCAAAAACGCCTTGGATTAGAATAGTAGTAATAGCCTTAATATTCTCATTTTTAAGTTCAGGTGTAACAGCCCTGGTTATGTCGTCTAAAAACAATACAACAGCAGGAAACTCCGGTACAAACTCAAGTATTACAATTAATACTAAAGATGAAGTAAATATTGAAACAGCCGTTGCAGAAAAAGTAATACCATCTGTTGTTGGAATTACTACAAAAACATTATCTAATTCCATATTTAATCAGCAAGCATATGTTGAAGGAGTAGGAAGTGGCGTTATAGTTAGTGAGGATGGCTATATACTTACTAATTCCCATGTTATAAGTGATGGTTCCGCAGAGTCCATTACAGTTGTGTTTTCAGATAAATCAACAATTGAAGGAAAATTGATTTGGAATAATTCCACCCTTGACTTAGCTGTAGTAAAGGTAGAAAAGACAGGACTTCCAGTAGTTGAATTTGGAGATTCTGACAAAGTATCAGTAGGAGATAAGGCAATAGCAATTGGAAATCCATTAGGATTGGATTTACAATCTACTTTAACATCAGGTTATATTTCAGGGCTAAACAGAATGATAACTTTAGAAAATGGGGCTTCAATGGATGGATTAATTCAAACAGATGCAGCTATTAATGGTGGTAACAGTGGAGGAGCACTATTAAACTCAAAGGGAGAATTAATAGGAATAAATACTGCTAAAGCAAGTACAGGAGAAGGGATTGGATTTGCAATTCCAATAAATACAGCAAAATCCATAGTAGATGAAATAATAGAAACAGGAAACTATGAAGAACTTCTTTTAGGAATTAGTGGAGTAGAACTTGAAACCTATAAAAAATATTTCCAAATGGAAACTCCAGTAGAAAAAGGCGTTGCTGTAATGCAAGTACAGGAAAATTCTCCGGCAGATAAAGCGGGTATTCAAGTTAATGATATTATAACTCAAGTTGGCGACTCAGAAGTAGGTAATACCAACGATATTAAAAAGGCCCTATTAAAATATAAATTTGGTGATAGTAGTGAAATAACTATTTACAGAAATGGAAAAGAAGAAAAATTAGAAATTACATTTGAAAAATTTGAAGTACAAGAAAATCCTATTAATGAACAAGAACAAAACGATGGTCAACAAGAAAATGAAAGAGAATTTATATTTCCTTGGGGAAATTAATGTTATATAATATCGAGTTTTTATAAAATTGTATTATAGGAAAATAAAAATGGTTCAAGTAACTCGCTTTGAACCATTTTTTTATATTTCACCATGATGTCTTGAAATTCAGTTAAATTTAAATATCATTATTATTTTTATTTACTTTATCTAAATTAGTAATATATCTATATAAAGTAGCTTCAGAGATGCTCAATTTTTTTGCTACAAGCGGAATTGAGCTCTTTAATTGGAATATCTTTTTAGAGTTTAAAAGTGATACAATCTCAACTTTTTCTTTTTTAGAAAGCATAGACACCGGTTTGTTAATAGTAGATATAATATCATCAATAAGTCGGACAGCCACATCTGTGATTTTAATATCTAAATTTTCTGCTGTTTCAGCAATTAAACTATCATCAGCTTTTTCAAAAATAACATTTTCAACAAGATCATCAGGATGACATAATTTCAAAATATCACTGGATATTTTTTCATATCTTGAATCATCAAAATTAATACATAGTAAACCTATTATTTCATTAGATTCGTCTTTTATATATTTTGTAGAACAGCGAATAAATTTATTACCACGAACAATACCTCTATAGTTAGCTCTGTAGTCTGTGAATTTATAATCTTTATCTTTTAAATTTTCTTGCATATAATCAGTAATAGAATCCCCTATAGATCTATTACTGATTAATCCATTAGAAATTGCAATAATTTCATTTTTATTATTACGTAAATCAAATAATACTACTTCATAATCGGGTCCTAGGGTTTCTCCAAGAAATTGAACTAATTCTGTATAATGAAGCATTATATTTTTTGACATAAAAACACCTCCTTGTAAGTAGATATATATCAATATTATAACTTATATGTAGATAAAATCAGATATTAATAAAAAATTATTAAAAATACAAGCAAAATTGATAAAAATTAAAAAAATGCGTAATAATATTACATGAAATATAATATTATTACTTTGATTAATAAAAAAATAGACAAACAGACTTAGAGATGATAATATATTATTAAACAAAGAAAGAGGAGGAATAATTTATGGCTATTAAGTACATACCAGAACCATTTAGAATTAAAATGGTAGAAAGAATTAAAATGTTAACAAGGGAAGAAAGAATTGAAAGAATTAAAGAGGCTAAATATAATACTTTTAATTTAAAAGGCGAAGATGTTTACATTGATCTTTTAACAGATAGTGGAACAAATGCAATGAGTGATGAACAATGGGCCGGAATCATGAGAGGCGATGAAGCTTATGCTGGTGGAAAAAGCTATTATAAATTAGTAGATACAGTTAAAGACATATTTGGATATGAATATGTTCAACCAGTACATCAAGGTAGAGCTGCGGAAAAGGTTTTATTCCCATTATTACTTGAAAAAGGTAAAGTTGGAATTTCCAATATGTTTTTTGATACAACTAGAGCTCATGTTGAATTAACAGGAGCAAAAGCAATAGACTGTGTTGTAGAAGAAGCAAAAGATCCTACTCATAGAGCACCTTTTAAAGGGAATATGGATGTTGAAAAATTAGAAAAACTAATAAATGAATATGGTAAGGAAAAAATTGGTTTAGTTGTAATGACAATAACCAATAATTCCGCAGGTGGACAACCAGTATCTGTACAAAACATGAGAGATGTATCAGTTGTATGTAAAAAATATAATATACCATTAGTTATAGATGCAGCTAGATTTGCAGAAAATGCACATTTTGTTAAACAAAGAGAAGAAGAATTTAAAAATAGTACTTTAAAAGAAATAACTAGAGAAATTTTTAGTTATGGTGATATGTTTATTATGAGTGCTAAAAAAGATGCTCTTACTAATATGGGTGGACTTCTAGCTATAAAAGAAGATGCGGAACTTTTCCAATTAGTAAAGGGTAATACTATTTCATTTGAAGGATTTATAACATATGGTGGATTATCAGGTAGAGATATTGAAGCATTAGCAATAGGCCTACAAGAATGTCTAGATGAGGGTTATTTAAACTATAGAGTTGGACAAATAGAATACTTAGGTTCTATATTAGATGATAATGGAATAGCTTATCAATCACCAGCCGGTGGTCATGGACTTTTTGTAGATGCAAAAGCAATGTTCCCACATATACCATATTATGAATTTCCAGGACAAGCACTAGCAATTGAACTTTATATAGAAGCAGGAATAAGAACTTGTGATATTGGATCATATATGCTAGGAAACGATCCGGAAACGGGAAAACAAAGACAAGCTGATTTTGAATTTACTAGATTAGCAATAGCAAGAAGAGTTTATACACAAGCACATTTTGATATAATGGCAGAAGCTTTAATTGCAATTAAAAATAGAGCAAAGGATGTTAAAGGATATAGAATAACTTGGGAACCTCCAGTGTTACGACATTTCCAAGCACATTTAGAGCCGGTTAAATAGATAAAAATAAAATAGCTAGAAGAATTCATTCTCCTAGCTATTTTTATAAGAATACATATTTTTATAAAAATACATAAGGAAGGTTACAAATGTCAAAAGAAGATAAAAATGTTACAAGTATAGATAACAGGGAAACCTTTTCATCGAGATGGGCCTTTGTACTTGCATGCGTTGGCTCAGCAGTTGGTATGGGAAATATTTGGTTATTTCCCTATAGAGTTGGACAATTTGGCGGATTTGCTTTTTTAGTACCTTATTTCATTTGTATATTTTTACTGGGCTTCACAGGTGTTATTGGAGAAATGTCCTTTGGTAGAGCCATGAAAACAGGACCAATGGGAGCTTTTAAAAAAGCGATGGCGAGTAGAGGAAAGAAAAATGGAGACTTAATAGGTCTTATTCCAATAATTGGTTCTTTAGCAATAGCTATTGGCTATTCAGTAGTAGTTGGTTGGATAATAAAATTCACCGTAGGAGCATTTGCAGGTGATTTGGTAAAAGCAGCAGATAGTGCGGAATATTTTGGAACAATAGCAGGAACTTTTGGCTCTATTCCTTGGCATTTAATAGCTTTAGCTTTAACATTTATAATAATGAATGCAGGTATATCTGCAGGAATAGAAAAAGCGAATAAATATTTAATGCCAGCATTTTTTGTGCTATTTATAGTTTTAGCAATTAGAGTTGCTTTTTTAGATGGCGCTAATGAAGGATATAAATTCTTGTTAAATCCGGATTGGTCAGCCTTAGCTAATCCAAAAACTTGGGTTTATGCATTAGGACAGTCATTCTTTTCATTATCATTAGCAGGTTCAGGAACATTAGTCTATGGTAGTTATTTAAAAGATGATGAAAATGTTGTTAAAGCAGGTGTTAGTATTGCAATTTTTGATACAATAGCAGCATCTCTAGCAGCACTTGTTATTATTCCTTCAGTTTTTGCTTTTGGAATGGAACCGACATCAGGTCCACCAATGTTATTTATAACAATGCCAGAGGTATTTAAACAAATGCCATTTGGTCAATTATTTTCAATAATATTTTTCATAGCAGTGCTTTTTGCAGGAATTACTTCTTTGGTAAATCTATTTGAGGCACCAATTGAAGCACTTCAAGATAGATTTAAGTTTTCTAGAACAAAAGCTGTTATAACAATAGCTATTGTAGGGGTTATAGTAGGAGTATTTATTGAGAATGCTGATGTTTTATCTACATGGATGGATGTTGTAAGTATATATGTAATTCCAGTAGGAGCTTTATTGGCAGCGATAATGTTCTTCTGGGTTTGTGGAGATAAATTTGTAAAACAGGAAATAGGTAAAGGATTAGATGGTGAAGTTCCGAAGTTTATTATTCCTATGGGCAAGTACGTATTTTGTGGATTAACTATAATTGTAGTAGTATTAGGAATTCTTTGGGGAGGAATAGGTTAAGATTTAGTAGATATAAAAGAATAAGAAAAGTAAAAAACCTTCAAATCTGTAAAGGGATTTGGAGGTTTTAATATTTTTAAATTATCTACATTAGAATTAAAATTAAGGTATAATTTAATAGAGGTGAAAAATGAAGAAAAAATTTATTTTACTTTCTCTATTATCTATAATTTTATTATTTACAGCTTGTAATAAAAATAAATATATAAAAAATCAGGATACAATATTTGGAACATTTGATACAATTATCGACTTTACAGCTTACACAGAAACGGAAGAAGAATATAAAAAGTATTACTCTCTAGTAAAAGAAGAATTTAATAGACTTCATAAACTATATGATATTTATAATGACTATGAAGGAATTAATAATATTAAAGCTATTAACGATATGGCAGGAATAGAACCTGTAGAAGTCGATAGGGATATTATTGAATTATTGAAATTTTCTAAAAATATGACAGAAAAATATTCCTATAAAACAAATATTGCCTTTGGTCCGGTACTTAATATTTGGCATGAATATAGGGAAGAAGCCTTAGATGAAAATAATAAGGAAAAACCGGAGGTTCCAAACATAGAGGAATTAAAATCGGCTTCGCAACATACAGATATAAATAAAGTAATTATTAATGAAGAAAATAGCACAGTATTTCTAGAAGACGAAAAAATGTCTTTAGATATTGGTGCAACATCAAAAGGATATGCTTCCCAATTAGTTATGAACAAAGTTAGGGAGGCAGGTTGTAAATCAGCAATACTTTCAGCTGGTGGGAATGTAATTTCTATAGGTAAACCGATGGAAAAAGATAAGGATAAATGGGGAATAGGAATACAAAACCCTAATTCTGAAAAAGGGGATACAGGTAGCTCAATTATAGATATTGTATATGGAAATAATATATCCCTAGTAACTAGTGGAGACTATCAAAGATATTATGAAGTAGATGGGAAAATCTATAATCATATTATAGATCCCGATACATTAGTGCCTGGAGATTTATATAAATCTGTAACGGTTTTAGCAGAAGATAGTGGAGTAGCAGATTTTCTTTCAACAACCTTATTTCTACTTCCAATAGAAGAAGGAAAAGATTTAATAAAGGATATTGATAATGTTGAAGTTATATGGATTGACAAAAATGAAAAAAAACACATAACAGAAGGAATGAAAAATTATTTACAAAGTGAAGGAATAACAGCAAAAGAAGACTAAAACTAGTCTTCTTTTTCACTGTTAATATATGCAATTGATTCATAGGGTTTTAAAACCAATGGATTGGTAAATGTTTTGTCACCGTAATTACTAATTAGTATTTTAGAATTCTTATATTTTTCAAATATATTATTATTAAATTCATAGATTAGTTCTTCATTACTAAAATTATTAATACAGATTAATTCCTCATTGTCTAAATATCTTTCAAAAATAAATAATTTATCGATATCTGTATTTATTTCTCTATAGTTTCCATGAGAAATTAATTTTAAATTCCTTCTTAAACTTATTAATTTTTGGTAATGTTTAAATATGGAATTTGAACTTTCCCTATCTTTTTTAGCGTTAATTTCCAAATAATTCTCGTTAATTTTTATCCAAGGAGTTCCTCTTGTAAATCCGGAATTTTCTGTGTCATCCCAATGTATAGGAATTCGACCGTTATCACGAGAACGCCTTGAAAGAATATTTAAGGCTTCCTCTTTTGATTTTCCTTTTTCAAGTAAAATATTGTAATAATTTATACTTTCATAGTCTCTAAACTCCTCTATAGACTCAAAGTATCCATTAGTCATACCAAACTCCTCACCTTGAAATATATAAGGAGTACCTCTAAAAAGATGAATTATATTAGCTAGTAATTTAGCCGATTGAACTCTATATTCCTTGTCATTGGTAAATCGGGAAACTGCCCTTGGCTGGTCATGATTATTCCAAAACCAAGCACTCCAACCACCACGGTTTTGCATTTCAACTTGCCATGTAGAGAAAATTTCCTTTAGTGATTTATAATTTACAGGAGCAAGTTCCCATTTTTCACCATCCTTATAGTCTACTTTTAAATGATGAAAATTAAAGGCCATATTTAATTCTTTATTTTCCGGTTTTGTGTATTCTATACAATTAGCAATAGAAGTAGAGGACATTTCACCAACAGTAATCATATTTTCAATACCGGCCTTATATACAATTTCCTGTAAGTATTCATTTACCTTAGGACCGTCAGTGTAAAACCTTCGCCCATCACCTTGAAAATCATCTTCAAATATTTTTGGTTTAGAAATTAAATTAACAACATCAAATCTAAAACCTTTAACACCTTTATTTTTCCAAAACTTTAAAACATTTACAAGTTCGTCACGTAACTCTTCATTTTCCCAATTTAAATCCGCTTGGCCTTTATGAAAAAGATGAAGGTAGTATTTATCCAAAGATTCTACATATTCCCATGTAGGACCTCCAAATTTAGAAATCCAGTTAGTTGGTAGATTATTATTTTTTGCAGATTTAAAAAAATAATAATCTTGATATTTCTTATCGCCAGCTAATGCTTTTTGAAACCATTCATGGTGAATAGAACTATGATTAAATACCATATCTAACATTATTCCAATACCATAACTATCGGCTTTTTTTATAAGATTATCGAAGTCCTCCATAGAACCAAATCTTGGATCTACAGAGCAATAATCGTCTACATCGTATCCGTTATCATATTGGTGAGATTTAAAGAAGGGGGTAATCCAAATCATATCTACACCCAATTCTTTTATATAATCTAACTTTTGTTCTATTCCTTTTAAATCACCAATACCATCACCATTACTATCATAAAAGGATCTAGGATATATTTGATAAACTGTCATATTTTTAAAATTCATAAACAACTCCAATTATTTAACTTTATTTTTCTTTCCCCATAGGAAAGTTAAAATGAAAGGTACTACAATTGATACAATCATTGCTATTAAAAACTTAAGCATAAATTGAGTCTTAATAGATAAAATACCTGGTAAACCACCAACTCCAATAGAGTTAGCTTGAACTCCAAAACCAACGGAAATAACAGCTGCTATAGCAGAGCCTATCATACCACATATAAAAGGAGCTCTATATTTTAAGTTAACCCCAAATAAAGCAGGTTCAGTAACACCTAAATAAGCTGAAATAGTTGCAGGTATGGAAACTTGTTTTGCTTCTTCGTTTTTTCTTTGTAACACAACCATAGCAAGTACAGCAGAACCTTGTGCTATGTTGGATAAAGCAATCATTGGCCAAAGAATAGTACCACCAAAATCTGCAACAAGTTGGGTATCAATTGCATTTGTTGTATGATGTAGACCTGTAATAACAAGTGGTGCATATAAAAATCCAAATACAGCAGCAAATAACCATCTGAAATTAGAAGTTAAACCACCGTAAACTATTTTAGATATCCAATTACCTATAACCCATCCAATAGGTCCTAAAATTACATGGGCAAATATTACTGCCAAAAGTAGAGCGAACAATGGTACAAATATCATTGAAATAACTTCAGGTATGATCTTCTTAAAAAATCTTTCCAAATATACCAGTGTAAATCCTGCTAACATTGCTGGTATAACTTGAGCTTGATAGCCTATCATGTCGATTTGAAAGAAACCGAAGTTCCAAAATGGAATATCAGCAGCGGCAGTACCGGCTACAGAATAGGCATTTAAAAGTTGAGGAGAAACTAAAGTAAGACCTAGCACAATACCTAAAATTTGAGTAGTTCCCATTTTTCTAGTAATGGACCAAGTAATTCCTACAGGTAGGAAATGGAAAATAGCTTCACCAATTAACCATAGAAAATCATTTACGCCTGCCCAAAATTGAGAAACATCTACAATAGCATTATAAACTGGAGTACCGTCTTTTAAAGTTTGAGCAACTCCATCAACTACTTTTTGACCTAAGGATTCAAATCCAATTTCTCCTAAAATATTCCTAAAACCTAAAATTAATCCTCCGACAATTATTGCTGGGATAATAGGTGCAAATATTTCGGCTAAAGTTGAAGCGATTTTTTGAAAAATATTTTGATTTTTCTTGGCCTCCTCTTTTACAGCTTCCTTACTTACACCTTCAACGCCTGCAATAGAAACAAAATCATTATAAAAATTTGCAACATCATTACCAATAATAACTTGAAATTGTCCTGCCTGAGTAAAAGTACCCTTTACTGAAGGCAATGCTTCTATTTTTTCAGTATCGGCTTTTTCTGGATCGTTTAAAACAAATCTCATTCTAGTAACGCAGTGTGTAACAGCGCCTATATTTTCTTTTCCGCCAATAAACTCTAAAAGTTTTCGGCTATCTTCTAAATATTTTCCCATTTTCTACCTCCTAATATCCTATACGTACAAGTTTTGTTAAATAGAAGCTTATAAAACAAGATGTATTCCCGACACCTTATACGTATAAGTTTGTACTTAAGTTATATCATATTAATACTAAATTAGCAACTGTTTTCCCAATTATCTTTGTGCAAAATCAAAGAATTTAAACTTATCTGATCTATGTCTAGAGTAGGTAATTTGAAATAATATATTATCTTCCAGATAAGTGAAACTTTCAATATTTGCAATTAAAGTATCCTTCTTCAAATCTAAATATTTAAGATCTTCCTTAGTTGGCTTTTCTACAGTAATTGTTTTTTTGGCAAAATCTATTTTTAAACCAAGTTCATTTTCTAAATATTCATAAATTGAACCACCAGCAATTTCCTTATTTAAATTGCCAATATATTTTTCTAGAAAAAAGTCCTTATCTAATATTATTTTTTCATTATCAATTTCCCTAATACGTATAATTTCTAAAATTTTTTCCGATTTAGGAACATTAAACAAGTTATAAATATAATGGGATTTATTAACTATTTCAAACTTAACGACTTCTGTAGAAGCATTTAAATTTCTTTTCTTAACTAGTTCTTGAAAACTGGTTATTCTAGAAACTGGAAATTCATATTCCTTTCTATTTAAAACTGTAGATTTTTGACCTTGACTTTTTTGAATATACTTCCTTTCAGCAAGAACTGTCATAGCTTTTCTAACAGTATCTCGTGAGCAATTCCATTCTTTCATTAATTCATTTTCAGAAGGAAGAGTATCGCCGGGTAATATATTATTGTTGTCATAATCCTTAATAAAGGAATCGATTATTTTTTTGTATTTTGGAGTCATAAAATATCCTTTCAAAAATAATAGTATTATGTAAATATATTATTACAATAATTTAATAATTTCAAATTTAAATTAGAATTTAAATAATAGTAAGGAACAATAGTCTCATAAAAAAATAGGATTATATTTTGATTCAAGAGATGGGGAAAATCCATACTTATCTTATGAACTAGTTGAATTAAATATTAAAAGCAAATAAATGCCTACTGTCGACCTTGAATAATGCTAGGAAAACGGAAGATCGACAGTAAGGATAAAATAACATAATTAGCCATTCTTTATAAATGGAGTTTTCCTAAGAAGAAAAAATAGGATATAATGTATACATCGACAGAATACAGGACTATAAGCTTGTAAAATACAGGTGTAAAATAGCACCTGTTTTAATAGAACTACAGTAGAATGTAAATAGAGTTGATAGAGGGACAAGTACCTAAAAAAGCTGGTTTTAATAGAACTACAGTAGAATGTAAATATAGCTTCTGACTTTTTAATTCTTCCGTCTTCTTCAAGTTTTAATAGAACTACAGTAGAATGTAAATTTGAAATGGCGATAAGCTCATCATCTCTTATAGGTGTTTTAATAGAACTACAGTAGAATGTAAATGTCAAAAATTCTTAAATGAGTTAATGGAAAGAGGTTTGTTTTAATAGAACTACAGTAGAATGTAAATGAATTTATTTTAGCAAACAAAGAGCTAGGGAGGAAAGTTTTAATAGAACTACAGTAGAATGTAAATTTTTATCTTCTAAATCGTTGTCTATATAATAATCTGTTTTAATAGAACTACAGTAGAATGTAAATATCTTTGAATTTTGTGTTGCTATCTTCTGTGTAAACGTTTTAATAGAACTACAGTAGAATGTAAATTAGAAGATATAGAAAATATCGGTTATGAATTTAAAATAGTTTTAATAGAACTACAGTAGAATGTAAATATTGTCACGGAAAATCTTAACAAGGCAGTTGAAGAAAGTTTTAATAGAACTACAGTAGAATGTAAATTTAAAAGGTATAAAGTCTGATGTAAGTCCACTACAGTTTTAATAGAACTACAGTAGAATGTAAATGGGGCAGAATTGTTCGATACTGGTGGAGCTAGCGTAGTTTTAATAGAACTACAGTAGAATGTAAATATTTCTTTCCAGCCATCATTTTTTATTATTTTAGCTAAGTTTTAATAGAACTACAGTAGAATGTAAATAAATTAGCAAAAGCATTAGATTTCAAAATAGAAAAGTTTTAATAGAACTACAGTAGAATGTAAATAGAGCACATCATTTCAAAATGTAAGAGATGCTGTAGTTTTAATAGAACTACAGTAGAATGTAAATCTAATAAGGGTCAGATGTATCTAATAGGCTGTTTTGTTTTAATAGAACTACAGTAGAATGTAAATTCAGCTATTACAATATCACTGTCCTTGTAAGGACTTCCGTTTTAATAGAACTACAGTAGAATGTAAATGAAGATAAAATTAATAATATCGGAATTACTGATGAAGTTTTAATAGAACTACAGTAGAATGTAAATCCTTTTTCTCTAGCGTCAATAGATTTTTCAGACATGTTTTAATAGAACTACAGTAGAATGTAAATGTGGTAGATATAGGTTTAGATGATGATGTAAAACTACTGTTTTAATAGAACTACAGTAGAATGTAAATATTTTACAATCATTTTAAACTTACAATCATATCTAGTTTTAATAGAACTACAGTAGAATGTAAATTATCTCTATAGACGAATTCCACCGTTCATTTATTCGTTTTAATAGAACTACAGTAGAATGTAAATATATTTAATTTTCTAAAAATCAAATAATTATCACCGTTTTAATAGAACTACAGTAGAATGTAAATTGGAGCTTTGGGAATGAGTTAGAAACGTTGATAGGGTTTTAATAGAACTACAGTAGAATGTAAATAAAACAAAGACAGATTGAAAGAAGCATTAGGACTTAGTTTTAATAGAACTACAGTAGAATGTAAATTTTTTCTGCAGTCTTGGTTTTGTTTTTAAAGAAATGTTTTAATAGAACTACAGTAGAATGTAAATAGAAGATGATTACTTTGCAGGACTAGAATATGAAAAGTTTTAATAGAACTACAGTAGAATGTAAATCAAGAAGATACAACAGACTATTTATTTAAAAATGGGTTTTAATAGAACTACAGTAGAATGTAAATCAGAAACAAGCAGAGTTAGTGAAGAAAAGAAAAGAGGTTTTAATAGAACTACAGTAGAATGTAAATTACTATGTATATACTATATACATAGTTTTAATAGAACTACAGTAGAATATAAATGAGGATGTCATTTGATTTAACTGCGTCATTACTCTGTTTTAATAGAACTACAGTAGAATGTAAATATGTTTTCTATTATTTATAAAAGTTTTTTTGCGTCTAAATAAAAATACAAATATTAGTTATTGAATTTATAATAGAAAATATTGGGTATAATATAAATTGGAATAATAATATCAAATAAGGAGGATTTTATGGATACAAAAGATATTAAGGACAAAGCAAAAGATATAGGAGAAGAAGTAAAAGATAAGGCGAAAGATGCTGGAGAAAAAGTAAAGGATGCCGGGGAAAAAGTAAAAGACAAGGCAAAAGAAGTAGGAGAAGAAATAAAAGATAAAGCTAAGGACATAAAAAAATAAAATAAAGTCCTATTCTAGTTAGCGTAAAGGTGGATTAATTTCCACCTCTTTTTTTATGTAAACAACTAAATTAAGCCATAGTTTACTACTTACTTCCCAAAAAATCGCCTTGTAGGTCCATTTTGGAAGGATTGGCTTGATTTCAATGTTTGTAGCAATAAAATAGGGGATTTATTTATCCTCCTAGACTAAGGGAGAAGACTAAACATCTCTCTTGAACTCTTTTATTCTTTCTTCAATCAAAGCTTTTAATTTTTTAATAGTATCTAGATTTTAATAAATAATATATCTAAATTCGATCAGACAAATATTTAATTCGCTATTATTTGAAATCTTAAAAGCTGGGGAATAATATGAAGGTTTTAATAGCGCAATTTTTATTCTGTGGAAAATAGTTTAAAATCCAACTATAATGTAAAAATTTTTGATTTATAGAAAGAAGAGTCTGACCCTATATTATATTTTGATGAAAATAAAAAACGTAGAAACTTGGATAAAGATTTAGAAACTAAAAAGTATGAAGATGATATTTTATGGTGAATTATCTGTTTTTATAATCACTATAGTAAGTGGTATGCCAGCTATTTCAAAAGGATATATAGATAGAATATTTATTAATGAATTTGCCTATAGTTACAGGAAGATTTTCCCGATAGTCATTAAAAATAAATCTGCTTTTATTATTACTACTTATGATACTCCTATGTTATATGCTAAAATAGCACAACAAGATTATGGAATAATCTTAAAAAACAAGTTTTTAAAAATTTTAAGGAATATCACCAGTGAGAATTTACACAATGTCATTTTAAGAAATAAAAATATAGTATAAAAAAAATTTTCAAGAAATTCGAAAGTACAGTAGAAAATTTATATATAATAAGATTATTGGAAAGGGGAGTGTTTAAGGTTTTTTAAATTTTAAATTAGATATTAATGGTGGTAATTTAATTTCTTCCATTCTTTTTTTGGATATTAAATGTTCTGGTAAATAAAAAATCCAGCTGTTAAACTGTACTTAGTATTCAGGCAATTTTAATTCCGTCAAAAAAGAGTCCGAAAACAACCGAAAAATATCGACTTTGTTAATTTAAAATATTTAGGTAAATATCGTAAATCAGATACTTTGCAACTAAAAACGTAGGTTTTAAAATGATATGCTCTGTTTTAATGGAACTATAGTAGAATGTAAATTTATTTTGGCAAAATAAAACCCTAGACTATTTTTCATCCAGGGTTTGTTATTGAGGTATTTTAATGAATTGTTTGGATTTTTGTTTTTTGTTTATATTTTTTATAAGAAATCTTCGGTCTTTAAGATATCGGTAGCCTTATCTACATTTTTCTCGTTGACCATTACAATAGGACCTGTACATCCCATTCCACTTTCGGCATATATATTATTTTTCCAAAGTGCTGTTACTGCATCTTCTAAATCTAATATATCGATACCGGTTATAGAACCTGTAACTATTTCTTGTGGAGGAGCTTTCACATCCGCACTGTCCTCAACAACTTTTTTAGCAGTTAATGATTCTAAAACTTCTTTAAATTTATGAGAATTTACTTCCTTATATTCCTTTTCAGCAATTGTTTTAATATTTCCAATTACCAATTCAAAAGCGTATTTTATGGCATTTGCTATTACAGGGGCACCGGATGCTCTTGAAATAATCATTATAGTTCTATCGTAGCCTTCACCTATGCCGGGACCATATCCATAGCCTAGGGATTCGTAACTACCGCCTGTTGTAAATGCAGAGAACATTTTCATTAATATATTTCCTGTTAATGAATCCGTTACACATACATCAGGAACTCCTTGTAATAAATCATTGCCACGTAGTACTGCTCCTCCGTCACTTCTTGCGGATTCGCCATACTCAAATTTATATCCATTTGATTTTAAGTTGTTTAAAGCTTTTTCTACTTGTTTTGCACCATCAACATTTAATATTCCTACTGTTGGATTTTCACGACCTAATGCTTTTGCTACAGAAATACCAGCAATGGTATTTTTAACCATACCTTCAACTCTATTAGTTGAACTAGTGCCTGTAGTTGTCGCTATAAGCATTTCTTTGCCTACTCCAGGAGTTATTACTCTACCAATTGTAGAAACGCCAATAGGGAAGCTGTAGTGCATTGTAACACAAGCGTCTATATATTTTGAATCTAAAAGTTCTTCCATTTTATTATGGGCTTCTTCTTCTGTAGATACTTCTACTAATTCAAATTCTGTTTCTACTTTTGGACCAATAAGGATTATTTCATAGTTAATTGATTTAGCTAAATTAGCTGCTTCAAGCATATTGGTTAGACCATGTTCACTACCTAATATGGTTAAACCAATTTTAGGTTTTTTAGCAAATGAGCCACTTTCTATACCATCAGCTATTTCTAATAAGGCTTCTGCAATAATATTTTTTGACATATTATCACCTCTATTCTTGTAGCATATTTGATGCTAATTCTCTTAAGGACTCACCAATTATTTTTTTAATTTCTTCTTTAGATATACCTTGGTCATCTGATTCTTCTCCAGTATTTCTTTCACATATAAAAGATACACCATCGAATAAATTAGTCATTCTACCAAGGAATAAACTACCTTTTCCAACGAACATTACTCTATTTTTATCACCAGAAGTAAGGTCATCTATCATATATCCTATATAAGGTACTCCAGAAGGGATGTGTCCTTGTGTAGGAGCCCAGCCTGGTAATCCTTTTTCTTCGATTAAACTCTTTAATTGAGCTCTTTCAATATCTCCACGTTTTACTGCTAATGCTGCAATCATTTTATAGTTTGCTTCTGGTACATTACCAGCGCCTGCAGGAACGGTAATGTCCGGATTTTGCATTTCTACAGAATAGGTATCAACGTCTGTAATTTTTAAGTTTGCTCTATCTAGTCCTGTTGTAATTAATGAAGTCATTACTGCTTGTGGGGAAGAGCCTGTACCAACATTGTGTTTTCCTGTTAAATCTGTTCTAAATATAGGGCTAACACCATCATTTTCTGAAACTAGTATTGCAAAAGTTCCTAGAACATCTTCTAAAACAGGATGACCTTTTTTAACGTGATCCTTTGCATTCATTCCTAATTTAGCAGTAGATCCACCAGCTACAACTAATACATTTTTATATACTCCTGCTTTAACTAAAGCAGCTGCTTCTATTAAAGAATGGATAGGGGCAGCACAGAATCCTCTAGTGTCAGAGCCGGAAGCGTTAGTTAATTGAGCAACTTCAGCAATGGCTTTAGCAAAGTTACCGCCACCTCTTTGGTTAATATCTCCACAAGCTTCTTCGGAACATTCTACAACATAGTCTATTTCATCTTTATTAACAGATGTATTTCTTAATAGGGCAATTGTTGCTAATACTCCTGATGCTTTAACAACTAGGTTTTCAAACATAGTATGAGCATTTAAGTTAACGTCAACATCGTGAGCGGCTTTTACAATTCCTACTAATTTGCCATCATTATATAATCCTTCAGCTTTTTCTTCATCTAATAGATGTTTGTCTGCTTCTACGTCATATGGTTTTATTTTATTAAAAGCATCTATAAGTTCAGGATAATTTTCTTCAATTTTAGGTTTTATTTCATTAATAAACTCTTCAGTTAACTCTACTAATTCAAAGGAGTCACATATTTTCATTACAGCAATAAACTCATCTTGAGGAGTTATTTCGCCAAACTTACCTTTTCTTTGTCCTTTAAATTCTTTATCATGCCAAGGTAATTCATAATTATTTAGTTCTTCAGGTCTTAAGTTACCAATATATACCTGATTTGGTAAATAATTTACTACTTCTTCGTAGGTTCTTATATGCTTACCTACTTCTTTTAAAAAATCAGAATCCGGATTTACAACTCTTTCTGTTGAAGTTGTAGAACCATTTTGAATAATCATGTCTGGAGTATGAACTAATACATATCCAGCGTTTTTAATTACAGGAAACGACATATTTACCTCCATTCAATTATGGATTCTGCCTATGCAGAATCCATAATATTTTTTATTAACCTTCAAAAACTGTTTGATCTTCAACTTTAGTTTGTAAAGCTTTTAAAGCTTTTTCAACTAATTTTCTTCTTAAAGCTTTTTCCTCATCAAAATCCAAAGCAGGATTTCCTAATGGATGAGGGATAGCAACAGCAGGTACAATTCTATTAGCTCCTACTGTTAATGAAATAGGTACTACTGTACAAATGTGTACTACTGGAATACCTGTTGCTTCAATTTCTTTTACCATTGTTGCACCGCAACGTGTACAGGTACCTCACGTTGAAGTCAATATAACGGCATCTACGTTATCAGCAGCAAGTTTTTCTCCTATTTCATGTGCGTATGCTTTAGCACTAGCTACAGCTGTTCCATTACCTACAGTTGAATAGAAGTAGTCATATAATTTTCCAATTTTACCTTCTTTTTCTAAATCTCTTAAAACATCTACAGGTAAAACTCTATCTGGATCCTCGTTAGCATATACAGGGTCATGTCCACCGTGTGCAGTTTCGAATTCGCCTTCTTTTAAATCATCTATGCCAGCTATAGAATATTCTCCATATTTTGAAGCAGAAGAAGATTCAATTCTGTCTGGGTTACCAAAAGGTACTATACCACCTGAAGTAACTAAAGCTATTGTAATATTTGACAGATCAGCAATTTCAGGACTTGGTTCAACTCTATCGAAAGTAGGCATAGGGTATTCTGTTTCGTAATCTTCGCCTTTAATTTTCTTAACAAGCATATTTACAGCTCTTTCAGAACCACGTACATCACTAAAGTAGTTTACTCTGATTCCTCTTTCAATATAGCTTTCTTCCTTAGGTCCAAGAATTTCTTCTCCTAAAGCTAATTTCTTTCCTAATTTAGCCATTTTAGGTAGAGCTTTTCTCATACCAGCTGCTGAATTAGCAGTTTCTATTATGAAAAGATCCTTCTTAAACATATCAGCACCAGGATTTTCAACATACATTCCTGTAATTGCTGGAATATTTAATTCGTCTTCTACTAATTTTGTAATTGTTCCAGCTGCAACTCCGTAACGACCGGCATTAAAAGCTGGACCAGCGATAAAAAGATCAGGGTTGAAACTTTTTATCATTTCTAAAACTTCTTTACTTGCTGACTCTATATTTTCGTTAAAATAACTATCTCCACATACAACAGTAGCAACAACTTCGAAACCTTCACCTAGTTTAGATTCTAATTGTTTACTTACTGGAGGTAATTCTTCAGCAATGAAAGGCTTAGTGTCGGCTTTTTCTTCTCCACCAATTCCAGCGAAAAACTGGTTAATATAGTGCACGACTTTTTTATTCGCCATTTATCTATCCTCCTAAATAAGAAATTTAAATATTAGTTATTTGCTTCTTCTCTAATGTCATTCATTTCTTCAGCAATTTCGTCAACGTCTAGAACCATTTCCATCATACCGATTTGTTCATCATAAACAGTTGCATCAAATAATTCTTTTACTTCAGGTTCAACTACATGATATACCGCTAAACCTAACGCAACTCCAGCTAAAGGACCAGCAAATGTTGGGTCTCCTAACGTAACTGTTTCAGCTGCAAGACCTGCAGCTTCGGCTTCTGCTGCACCTAGTAAAACCACAAGATTTTCTGCACCATATTTGTCAGATGCATCCTTAACTCTCTTTTGATTTTCTAAGTCCATAGCGCCAGCGCTAGTTCAGACAAAACATTCAGTTGATGAGAAAACTACTTCTGTATTAGGAACTGTGTTAACACATTCTTCTATTGCAGGAGCAGGTATTCCATCACGGTCGCCTATTATGATTAATTTTTTATTTTCTAATAAACTCATGATATCCTCCTAAATTTTTAATATTTATTAATAAGTTTTTGCTGTTAAATAATGGTATCCTGTTTCATTTGTAGCACCTGTTATTGCTTGGATTTCCACTTCAATAGTTCCGTCTTCTCTAAGGGAACCTTGAGCACCACCAGCAATTACATCTACTACTTCTATATGACCAATAATCTTATCTAACTTTGGTAATACTACTATTTGGTTTGCGTTACCAGCTGTTACTACGGCATCAGCTTTTTCATCAGCGTCTGCTAATGATTGAGAAGCTCCGTTTTGTCCAGCATATTCGTCAGTTACTATAACTGTCTTTATACCTTTTTCTTCTATTTTCTTACAGTTCATTATTAAATCTGTATCTGGGTTTCCAAATCCTTCTTGAGAGATTATTACAGCATCTACTCCAAGGTATTCAACTAATTTAGAAGTCCAATTTGAAGATCTTTCCTTATCCATTAAATATACATTTTCATTTGTAATTACTACTCCTACAAAGTTGTAGTCCTTACCATGTCTTGCATATAGATCTTCAATTATACCGTTGTTTAAATGAACGTATGTTGGGTTCTTATCACAAGCAGATACACAGTTACCACTTACAATAGCTCCATCCATTACTTCAGTAGGGTATAGGATAGTAGGTACTATTTGTTTAGCGTCTACACCATATACATATGTGTCATGAAGTAAACCTTGAGTTTGTAACATATAAACATAAGCTACTTTTGGTAAATCAGGGTATTCTTGTAATTGGTCTAACAATGGTTTTGTTTCATAAACAGTTGTTTCTTCAGGAGTTAATTCTCTAGCTAATTCTCCAATATAAGCAGCTGCTTTGAAACCGATCATTCTAACTGCTTTTTCATGGTCATGTTGTTTTAATCCATCAACAGGTTCGCAAATAACAACTAAGTTATTTAATTGTGAGAAAGGAGTATATTTAGCACCTTCTCCAACCATGTCTATAATACCTTCTTGGAAACCAACTATTTTTCCAGTTGTAACAACAGCCATTCCTTTTAATGCATAGGTTTTTCCTTGACCAACAGTGTCAACTTTGTTTAAGATACCAGGAAATATTTGTCCAGGTCCTTCAACTTTAACCCTTGGTTCAATAACGTCTTTAACTGGGGTAATTCTAATACTTTCACCAGGTTTAGCAATATCAAAATCAATAGATTTAATATGCTCGTCTCCGCCAATGGCTTCTAATAATTCTTCCTTATTAACATAAAGAATGCCATTTTCGATTTTTGATGAATCAGCAAATTGTATATCCTTAATAAAAATTTTGCCTAATTCTAATCGCATTATACACCTCCGACTTTTTTATTAAATAATATAAAATACTGGGTATTTTATTTATTAGTTATAGTATTTAAGGATCATTGCTTCTATATTTTCTACAGTAGCATCATCTTTAGTGATTTCGTCAACTTTTTCTCCATCTTTATACATAAGCATAGTTGGTAAGCCTAAAACTTTTTGTTTTATTGCTAATCTTCTTGCTTTTGTAGTGTCAAGAGAACAGAATTTAATTTTATCTCCATATTTTTCAGCTAATTTATGAACATCTGGCATTAAAGCTTTACATGGTTCACAACCTTGGCTCCAAAAATCTACAAATACATAACCTTCAACATTTAATACTTCATCTTCAAAAGTTTTTTTATCTAGTTCTAACATAGTTCCTCCTTATTAAAAATTTTCGTTAATATATTTTTCAGCATTTACTGCGGCAATAGCACCATCAGCAGCTGCTGTTACTACCTGACGTAATGATTTTTCTCTAACATCTCCAGCTGCAAAAACACCGTCTACATTAGTTCTCATTTCTTCGTCTGTTACAACATAACCATTTCTTAAGTCTACTTTATCTTTAAATAATTCAGTTTGTGGATTAAATCCTATAAAGATGAAAACTCCCATAGTTCCATCATCTTCATCTGCGAAATATTCAGAAGTTTCTCCTGTTACAGTGTCTTTTAAAACTACAGATTCAAGGATTCCATCTCCTTTAATTTCAATAATTTCCTTATTTAACCACATTTCAATTTTGTCATTTGCTTTTGTATTTTCTATAACTGTATTACAAGCTTTGAAAGTATCTCTTCTATGAACAAGATAAACTTTTCTAGCGAATTTAGTTAAATAAATAGCTTCTTCTAAAGCGCTATCTCCACCACCAACAACAATTACTTCAAAATCTTCAAAGAAGTCTGCATCACATGTTGCACAGTAGGAAACTCCTTTACCGGTAAATTCTTTTTCTCCAGGGCAACCGATTTTTTTAGGAGAAGCACCTGTTGCAATTACAACTGTTTTTGCCTTATAGGTTTCGTTATCGCAAACTACTTCTTTAATTTTGCTTTCTAAATTTACCTCTTTAACATTTGCCATTTTAATTTCAGCACCAAACTTTTCAGCTTGTTCAGTAAATCTTTTAGTTAGGGAAGGACCAGTAGCGTTTTCAACTGAACCAGGATAGTTTTCAACTTCACTAGTACTTACTATTTGGCCACCCATTTTTTTTTCTCCAAAACTAGAGTTTTCATTTTTGCTCTAGCTCCGTACAAGCCAGCTGCTAATCCACCTGGACCAGCGCCAATGATTATTAAATCATAAATATTGTCCATACTTTTGTATTCCTCCTATATTTTTATATTTTTAAAAGTTAAATAATTATCATATATATTTAAAAATTTTTATAGATTTTACTTTGATTAATGCTATATTCTTGCTAAAGTGTTATCTATTAAATCTTTATCAACAACTTGAAAATCATCTAAGATAGATTCTGTCCATTTATAGTTTTTGTTCATTGCATAAAACTTACTTGCAGTAGCAATAGCTTCTTCAATTAATTCTAGAGAAGTGAAAGAAATAATTTTTCCTTCTTTTAAAATTAAAGTTCTGTATACAGTTTCATAAGGCTTCACACTTCCATATAATGGGTGGGTAAGAAGCTCGTATCCCTTGTGAATGTAGTCCCTTGCATTTTTTAATATACCCAAATAATCTGTATCTACAAATTCTACATTATATTTATTTGTATATTCTAGGTTATTAAATTTTGGGTTATTGGTTACTATTAACATAAAACACTCCTATATAAAACAAAAAACAGAAAGATAATTGCCTTATCTTTCTGTCGAAATCTCCAGATAGTAGTCCAATGCTGGTTCCTTTACCTGAGAATTTCAAATATTTCTTTGGCGAGAAATACTCTTGTCCCTTCGGTTTCGTAATACGAATCTCCCAACACCTTCAACCTATTTTCTTTTGTGCTATTATTTTATCATGGCTTTGATAAATAGTCAACAATGATGATTAGCATGTGATGAAAACTCTATCATATAGTAAATGAATCAAATGTTAAAACCTAGCCGTTATAAAGAAAATACAAACAAAACAACTTAGGAAAACGGTAACAAAAATGGTGTTTTTTATAGCTGTTTTTTAGGTTAAATTATAAAAAAGTGGAATATTTTTTTAACAATAAAAATATATTTATTAAACCACAAATATATTTAAATTTTAAATAAATTTCTTTTAAATATATTTACAGTTATAATATTATTAAATTGACAAATCATTATACAAAGGAGAAATAAGATGAATAAAAATGAATTATTTAGAAAAATACCATCTGTTGAAGAAATATTGATTTTAGAAGAAATTAACGAACTGGATTATCCAAGGGCTTTAAAAACAGAAGCAGCAAGGGAAGTATTAGCTAGTATAAGAAAAAAAATAGCTAATGTTAGAGATGAAGAATTATCTATTGTAGCAGAGGAAATAAATATAAATAGTATTATAAAAAACATCATAACTACTTTGGAAAAAGAATTTTCTTCCTCCTTGAAGAAAGTTATTAATGGAACAGGAACTATTTTACATACTAATTTAGGTAGGTCATTAATAAGCGAATCTATAAAAGATGAAATATGGAAAATAGCTTCAGGCTACTCTAATTTAGAATATGATTTAGATCTAGGGCAAAGAGGTTCGAGATATAGTCATGTAACCAAAATAATTAAACTACTTTTAAATGTTGAGGATGTTTTAGTAGTAAATAATAATGCAGCGGCAGTTTTACTTGTTTTAAGTACTTTTGCTAAAGATGAGGAAGTAATTGTTTCTAGAGGGGAGCTTGTAGAAGTAGGAGGAGCTTTTAGAATACCGTCAGTAATGGCTATGAGTGGAGCTAAATTAGTAGAAGTTGGTTCTACTAATAAAACAAGAATTTCCGACTACGAAGAAGCTATAACTGAAAATACAAAATTGTTGATGAAGGTTCATACAAGTAACTATAAGATGATAGGTTTTACAGAAGCTGTTTCAAATAAAGAATTGAAAAAATTAGGTGAAAAATATGACCTACCTGTAGTTGAAGACCTAGGTAGTGGTGTATATTTTGACTTAGAAGAATTTGGACTAAAACATGAGCCGACAATAAGGGAGTCAATTAACTCAGGAATAGATTTAGTAACATTTAGCGGCGATAAACTTTTAGGTGGACCTCAAGCAGGAGTCATAGTAGGTAAAAAAGAATATATAGATAAGATGAAAAAAAATCAATTATTAAGAGCTTTAAGGGTAGATAAAATAACATTAGCTTCCTTAGAGGCTACTTTGAAATTATATTTTGATGAAGAAAAAGCAAAGAAAGAAATTCCTGCAATGCGAATGATATCCTATACAGTTGAAGAATTAGAAGAAAAAGCAAAAAGGTTAAAAAGTATAATAGAGGAAAAAGAAGTTAATGTAGAACTTGAAATAAAGGATGAGTTTTCTACTGTTGGTGGTGGCTCTATGCCGGGAGAGGAATTTCCTACAAAGGTATTGACTATATCATCGGAAAAATATTCGGTTTCAAAAATAGAAGAAAAATTACGCTTATCAAAAAATCATATAATAGGCAGGGTAAAGGATAATAATTATATGTTGGATTTACGAACAATTCAAAATTCCGAATTTGAAATAATTGCAGAAGAAATAGAAAAAAATCTGAAATAATGGAGGGAATATGAAGAATATAATAGTAGGTACAGCTGGGCATATTGACCATGGTAAAACGACTTTAGTAAAAGCCTTAACCGGTAGGGAGACAGATACTCTATCGGAAGAAAAAGAAAGAGGCATATCCATTAATTTAGGTTTTACCTATTTAGATTTACCAAATGGAAACAGAGTAGGCATAGTAGACGTACCGGGACATGAAAAATTCATAAAGAACATGATGGCAGGTGCAACTGGCTTAGACCTTGTATTATTTATAATTGCAGCAGATGAGGGAGTAATGCCTCAAACTAAGGAACATTTGGATATTTTAACATATTTAAATATTAAAAAGGGAATAATAGTTCTAACTAAAAGCGATATGGTAGAGTTGGATTATTTGGAGCTAGTAAAAGAAGAAGTGCGTGATTTTATACAGGGAACTTTTTTAGAAGATGCAAAAATAATAGAGGTGGATTCAATATCTGGAAGGGGAATAGAAGACTTAAAAAAAATTCTTTCTGAGGAAAGTGAAAAAATTGAAGATAAGGAAAGTAATACTCCAGCTAGAATGAATATAGATAGGATTTTTCCGGTAAAGGGAATAGGTACTGTAATAACCGGCACTTTAATGGAGGGCCATGTAAGTAAAGGCGATGAACTTTTTATATATCCTATAGATGAGAAAATAAAAATAAAATCTGTTCAAGTTCACGGAAAAGATGTTGAAACGGCTTATGCAGGTCAAAGAACTGCCATGAACATTTCATCTATTAAAAAAATTAATGTGTCTCGAGGAGATGTTGTAGCAAAAGAAGGGTCGGTAATTACAACAAATATTATAGATACTAAAATAATCGTTTCAAAAAATAGGGACTTTTCAATAAAACATTGGACAAGATTAAGATTAGCTTTAGGTACTAGAGAAATCTTATGTAGGGCTGTTCCCTTAGAGAAAGAAGAAATTCTACCAGGGGAAGAAGGATTTATACAATTTAGATTAGAAGAACCCTTAGTTTGTAAAAACAGGGACAGATTTGTTTTAAGATCCTATTCTCCAGTTGAAACTATTGGCGGAGGCATTATTATAGATCCTTTAGCCAAGAAACGACACGTAGATGAGGCCTTAATTGAGGAATTAAAAATAAAGGAATCCGGGGATTTAGATAAAATAATTCTACAATATACAGAGTCTGAAAATGCTCTTGTATTATTAAAGGATATAGTTTCATATACCGGAGAAAATAAAGAACAAGTTCTTAATAAGTTAAATGAATTAATAGAAAATAATGAAATAATACTAGTAGATGAAAAATACATCAATAGTAATGTAGCCAATAAAATATTTGATAACATTAAGGAAATTATAGAAAAACACCATAAAGATTCGCCACTTTCCGGCGGATTAACAAAAGATGAATTAAAAACTAAGATTTATTATGATTTAAACTTAAAAGAACTGGAAAATATATTGGAACTGATGATTAAAAATGAAATATTACAAAAAAATAATGAATATTATGGCTTAAAAAACTTTAAAATTGGACTTAATAAAAAACAGGATAATCTTAGAAAAGAAATAATAAGGGAATTAAAAGAAAATTCTTTTGATAAAATAGAAGATTTAAAATCATTATCTAGAAAAGACAAAAATAGAGAACAAATCTTAAAATATATGATAGATAAGGATATAGTAATTTTTGGAAATAATAATATACTATTAAAAGAAGATTTTGAAAAAGCAAAAGAGCTATTAATAGACTATATTGAAAAAAATGGCAGTATTACAATTTCTCAATATAGGGATTTGTTAAAATCAAGCAGAAAAAATATTCTCCTATTGTTGGAATATTTTGACAATATGAAATTAACAAAAAGAGTAGATGATATTCGAGTTTTAGTAAAATAAAGATTAATAAATATAAGGTTAAAGGTAGGTAGAAAATAAGTTATTGAATTAATATATTTAAATAGTAAATAAATTATTAAAAAAACAAATATATATAATCTGTAATTGAAAACAAAAAGCTTTAATGGTACTATTAAATAGTACTTGGGGGTGAATGAGTGCTGGTGTGCTCTCTGGTCTTCAAAACCAGTATGAGGGGTTAGGAGCTTCTTGGGTGGGTTCGATTCCCACGCACTCCCGCCAAATTTTATTTTACAAAGTTAAAAATATACCTATGTGTATGTGTTACGAAAAGGATTTCCGGGTATAAATTAAAGAAGTTGTATGTGTTTGTAACAATTTATTCAAAATAATTTATTGGAAATATAAAAATTATTAAATATATCATAATAATTTTAATATTAGAGAAAGGGGGATAATAATACATATTTTCAATAATATTATAAAATTTAAAAAGGAGTAGTATAATGGATTTTATTTCTAAAATAACTGAATATTTACCAATAATAGTTAAATCAGTAAATGATGTCTTATGGGATAAGGTATTGATTTATGTACTACCAGTTGTAGGTTTGTGGTTTACAATATATTTAGGACTTCCACAGTTTAGAAGGTTAGGTGCAGCCTTTAAGCAGACATTTGGTGGACTATTTGATAAAGAAGCTAACGCTAAAAGAAAGGCTGCTGGAGAAATTTCATCCTTCCAAGCATTAGCAGTAGCAATAGCGGCACAGGTAGGTACAGGAAATGTTGCAGGAGTTGCAACAGCTATTGTTTCTGGGGGACCAGGAGCTATATTCTGGATGTGGTTAGCAGCTTTGTTTGGAATGGCAACTATTTTTGTAGAGGCAATACTAGCACAAAAATATCGTGAAAAAGATAAAAATGGAGAATTAGTAGGGGGACCAGCATATTATATAAGGAATGGTTTTAAACATAAGGGGCTAGCTAAGTTCTTGGCAGGATTTTTTGCCGTAGCAATAGTTTTAGCATTAGGATTTATAGGTAATATGGTTCAATCTAACTCTATTTCTACATCTGTAAATAGTGCTTTTAATGTACCTTTACTAGTTGCGGGTATAGCAATAGCTGTAATAGCAGGATTAGTTGTTATAGGTGGAATAAAGAGAATTGCAAATTTTGCTGAAATGGTAGTTCCAATTATGGCAGCGGTTTATATTATATTAGCTATAGTTATTATGATTAAATTTAGATCTCAAGTAGGTTCTGTATTTTCTTTGATTTTCACAGAAGCTTTTAGTACAAGAGCATTAGCTGGTGGAACGGCAGGAGTTGTAATGAAAGAAGCTATGAGATTTGGAGTTGCAAGAGGACTATTTTCCAATGAAGCTGGTATGGGTTCAACACCACAAGCCCATGCTACAGCTCATGTAAAACATCCTTTAGAACAAGGCTTAACTGCAATGATAGGAGTTATTATAGATACAGGTTTAGTTTGTACTGCAACAGCGTTGGTTATACTTGTAACAGGAGCAGTAGATTCAGGACTTGACGGTGCATTGGTAACGCAAGAAGCTTTTAATTTAGCTTTTGGTAAACCGGGACAAATGTTACTTTCAATTTGTTTAACTTTCTTTGCTTTTACTACAGTAATAGGTTGGTACTATTTTGGAGAAACCAATATTAAATATTTATTTGGTGAAAAAGGATTATGGCCATATAGAATTTTAGTTTTAATATTTATTATTGTTGGTTCATTACAAAAGATTGATGTAGTATGGAATATGGCAGATATGTTTAATGCTATAATGGTAATACCAAACTTAATAGGTATATTGGTGTTATCTCCAAAGGCTAGAGGAATTGTAAAAGATTATGATAGGTGTAAACAATTAGGAAAAATTGAATATCATTATGAATATGAATAAAAAAAAGAGCCAACTGGCTCTTTTTTTAAATCATATTTTCGGGTCTTACCCATAAGTCAAATTCCTCTTCAGTTAAATACCTTAATTCTAAAGCGGATTCTTTTAAAGTTAAATTATTTAAATGGGCATGTCTTGCTATATCTGCAGCCTTGTCGTATCCAATATGGGTATTTAAAGCTGTTACAAGCATAAGGGAATTATCTAAATTAGATTGAATTTTTTCTTTATTGGCTTTTATACCTACTAGACATTTTTCTCTAAAGGATTTAATTCCGTCTGCTAATAGTCTTACAGATTGTAAAAAATTATATATTATAACAGGCATATATACATTTAACTCAAAATTTCCTTGAGATGCACCAAAGCCTATGGTTACATCATTTCCTAAAACTTGGGCAACTACCATTGTTAATGCTTCTGCTTGGGTTGGATTTACTTTACCGGGCATTATTGAACTGCCAGGCTCGTTTTCAGGTATTGTTATTTCCCCTAATCCACTTCTTGGTCCGGAAGCTAACCATCTAACGTCGTTGGCGATTTTTAATAAATCTGCTGCCAAAGCTTTTAAAGCGCCGTGACAAAATACAATTTCATCCTTACTTGTTAGAGAATGAAATTTATTTTCTGCAGTTTTAAATTCTATTCCTGTTAAATTAGAAATTTCTTCTGCAACAATTACATCAAAGCCTTCAGGACAATTAATACCGGTACCAACAGCTGTGCCACCTAATGCAAGTTCATGCATACCTAGGACGCTTTTTTTAATATTATCAATAGATTTTTCAATCATAGCAGACCAAGCGCTAATTTCTTGTCCTAAGGTTAAAGGGGTAGCATCTTGTAAATGGGTTCTACCAATTTTAATAATGTTTCTATTTTCAATAGAAAGACCATAAAGTACATCTAAGGTTTTTTCTAGCTCAGGAATAAGATAATTTTCTACAGCAACAGTTCCGGCAATATGCATTGCAGTAGGGAATGTGTCATTTGAACTTTGAGATTTATTTACATCATCATTTGGATGAAGTATTTTTTTCCCTGCAAGTTCATTTCCTCTATTAGCTATAACTTCATTAATATTCATATTACTTTGTGTACCACTTCCTGTTTGCCATACGACAAGGGGGAAGTTATCATCTAAATTTCCTTCTAATATTTCATCTGAAGCCTTAGATATAAAATCTTTTTTTTCATCTGAAAGAATGCCTAATTTATTATTTGTAATAGCACAGGCCTTTTTTAAAATAGCAAAAGAGTCAATTATTTCTACCGGCATCTTTTCTGTTCCTATTTCAAAATTATTATAGCTTCTTTGAGTTTGAGCTCCCCAATATTTGTCTGCAGGAACCTTTAATTCACCCATACTATCCTTTTCAATTCTGTAATCCATGGAGTCACCATCCTATTATTTTTATAATATGTATAATTGGTTACATTAAATAAAAATCTAAATATTATTTAAGCACCAACTATATAAAAATATAATACATACTAGGAAAAATATCAAAAATACCATTATAGATTATTAGTTTAATATAGTTGCTCTTGAAATAAAAAAACAATTAAACTGTGAATATTCACAATGTTAATTGTTTTTTAATCTACTTAAGCTCCTAAAATTGTAATTGCTATATTTAAATATACTAAAATAGCTAAGGCATCTACTACAGTTGTAATTAATGGACTAGCCATAACAGCAGGGTCAAATCCTAATTTATCAGCTATTATAGGCAAAACAGAACCAACTGCTTTTGCGATTAGCACTGTAGAAAAAAGTGTCATACTAATAACTAAAGAAACTCTTGCACCGAGTTTATCAAGTAAGGTTAGTTTTGCAAAATTGAACACAGCTAATGTAAGACCGCAGGCAATAGCTACCCTAAATTCTTTCCACAGAACATAGAAGAAATCATGAAAATCTATTTCTTTTAAGGAAAGGCTTCTAATTATTGTAGAAGCAGATTGAGAGCCGGCGTTACCACCAGTATCGGTTATCATAGGAATAAATGCTGTTAAAACAACATATTTTGCTAAAGCATCTTCATATTTCATTATGATTAAACTTGTAAAAGTTGCTGAAAGAAGAAGAACCAATAACCATGGAAATCTATTTTTCCAAAGGGTAGTTACAGATAGTTGTTTATATGGTTTTTCAGAAGGGGTAACAGCTGACATGATTTCCATATCTTCGGTTGTTTCCTCTTTAATAATATCAATAACATCATCTACTGTTATAATTCCGACTAATCTATTTTCGCCATCGACTACAGGCATAGTAGTAATATCATATTTTGAGAACATATGAGCAACTTCTTCTCTGTCAACAGTTGTAGTTGTTTTAACAAAATCTTTTTTCATAATAGATGTTATAGGAACCTTAACATCGGCTAGAATAATATCTCTTAAAGATACTTCACCTATTAAATGTCTAGTTTCATCAATAACATAGCACATATCGATAGTTTCTTTATCGGAACCAACATCTCTTATATAGTCGATTGCATCATTTACAGTCATATTTGGTTTAAGGCGTAAATATTCTGTTGTCATTACAGAGCCGGCACTATCTTTAGGGTAGTTAAGCATAGTATTTATTATGGCCCTATCTTTAGGATTTGAATTTCGCAATACTTTCTTAACAAGATTTGATGGTAACTCTTCTATCATATCAACCTTGTCGTCCATTCTAATCTTATTAATAATTTCTTCAAGTTCTAAATTTGAAAATCCCTCAATTAATAATTTTTGTTGCTCAATATCCATTTCAGGAAAAACCTTAGCACCATTATCCTTAGTTAAGAGATTAAAACTCAAAGTTAAATTGGTTTTGTCGAGGGTGTCGAAAAAAGCGGCTATATCAAAAATATTCATACTATTGAGAATTTTTTTTACCTCAACTAGATTTTCCTCCTCTAGTAAACTTAACAATGCTTTTTCCATAAGGTTTAATTTTCTGTTCATTTATATTACCTCCGTTTTTAAATTTGATTCGAGTAATATAAGCTTTAATTAAGAATAAAGTTTTATTCTTAAGATCGATACTAATATATAGTTGAAACTAAATAAATATTAGTTGATTTTTTATAATAGTCTGATATCTTCAATATAGGATAAATAATTTAAAAATAAATACTGTAAATTTAACAGATAATATAAATCACTTTCAACTGATTATTTAGTTTGCTTGGAATTAAATAAATATTAATTTAATTCAAAAACATTAAAAAAACACACAGAAGGTGATCTGTGTGGTAAAAATTAATTTAGTACCGTTTGAGCTTTAGCTTCATAGGGCAGTGAAATTACATTAAACTATACCTTAATATTCGATATAGCTTGTTCAAACCATCTCATAGTGTCTCCACTATTTTGCGGCAGTAATCCATATCCCTAGGGTAGCCTTACCTACCGGATCATCTAAAACTATGATACATTATAGTTATAATGTTGTCAAAAAATTGAACTGAAAACAAAACTTAAAATATATTTGATTTTATAGTTGATGGAATTGAAAGTTTAGAAAATTTTAAAGCTAATTCATTAGATGGAGTAATATTATCAAATATGATGGATAATTTGTACCCAAAGGGTGTAGAATTGCTTTTAACGGAATGTTACAGACTATTAAAAAATAATAGAAGAATTTTAATAAATTTGAATCCGAATTTAATTGAAAAGGAAATAAAAGAAATGAATATTAAAGTTATGGGGGAAAATTTATTAGATAGTCGGTTTGTTCTATAAAATAATACGACAGATAGGTGGAAAGGGATATTGTCTGAGTATTATAGTATCAAGGACTATAAGGAAATTTATTATCCTGAATATAATTTAACAAACAGAATTTTTTTAGTTGAAAAAAATCTGTAGTATTTATGTTATAAAATGTTTAACATTTTACAGGGGAATTAATTTTTTAAATATAGATGAGTAGTTTTATTTAAAGAAAATAGTTTGGAATATAGATAATTTTAAGTATAAACTACTTCGCTTATAATGGAATATTGAAAGGAGTGATTTTTTATGAAAATAAAAGTATTTAGGAAAGCTAGAGTGATGGAGGTCCAACTATAAAATGGCCTCTAGTGTATAGGGGGGTAATGAAAGAAAACAATTTAGAAATAAAAATTATTAATTCTCGCGAAGAATTAGATTTGCTTTGGAATATGCGTGATGAGTACATGTATAGAGATATATTATCCAATGATAAAATTGGTTTAGAAATAACAGAAAAGGATCGTGAATGGTTGCTTTCGCCTGAATATAGGGACTATATGGAGAAACTTTTTTTTAGAAACATTAATAAAGCCTATCCAGTTTTACTAAAAAAAGAAAAGAAAGTCGTGGGGTTTTGCATATATTGTACTTATCATTCAGAAGATGGTAAATGTTTTATAGTTGAGTATTGCATCTTACCAAAATATAGAGGTAATAAATTAGGTACGGTTTTTTTTAACATGATTAAAGAAACTGAAGTTTTAAAAGGGGCAAAATACTTTGAACTTAATGTATCCAATAAAAGAAATATGAGTTTTTGGATGAAACAAGGTTTTAATTTTAAAGGAATAGATAAATATGGCTCAGTAATACTAACGACTGAAAAAGATAGTATATTATTATTCAATCTAGATGAAAATAATTGGCTTGATATTATATCTTTAAAATTATCAGAAGAACAATTGAGATATGTTTCTAGTCCTTTAGGTGTTTTAGCAAGGGGGTATATTTATAGAAAGTATAATCCCATTATCTTTGGAATTCAAAAAGGGAAAGAAACTATAGGGGTTTTGATGGTTCGAGATATATATGAAAGACCTGAATGTTATGAACTTCAGCAGTTTCTAATAGACATTAAGTATCAGAATAAAGGATATGGATACAAAGCTTTAAAATTAATTCTGGATTATCTTTATATAGAGCGAAAATATGATAAAGTAGAGGTTTGTGTAAAAAAAGATAATACAAATGCTATTAAACTTTATAAAAAAATTGATTTTATAGATACTGAATATGTTGATCCAAAGGTAGAGGATACTTATAATTTAGTATTTAATTTCAAAGATTTAGATAAGATAATTCAGGGAAATAAGGATTACTAAAGAATGTAACGGTAGTGTGAAAAGGCATTTATATTTAACAGTAAAAAAGTGTAGCAATTCTTGCTACACTTTTTAGCTATTCTAGTCTTAATAGTAATTGGCCAGCTTCTACCATTTCGTCATCTTTTACCGTTATGGATTCAACTTTCCCATCTACAGGAGAAACTATATTTGTTTCCATTTTCATTGCTTCTACAACAGCTAAAGGATCTCCAACTTTTATTTCGTCTCCTACTTTTACAAGGACTTTTAAAATTGTGCCCGGTATACTGGAGCCTATTTCTAATTCGTTGTTAGGATCAGCTAGTTGAGTATAGGCATTGGCAGCTGTTTTTTTACTGTCTTTGTCATATATTTTAATTTCTCTTCTATTTCCGTTTATTTCAAAGGCTAAAGTTACGTAACCTTCATCATCAGGTCGGCTCATTTCAACTAATTTTACAATTAGTGTTTTTCCTTCTTCTATTTCTACTTCTCTTGTTTGTCCAACATTAATTCCATGGAAGAATACTAAACTACTAACATGGGATAAAGATCCGTTTACTTTTAAATTGTCTAAATAATCTTCAAAAACTTTAGGATATAATGCATAGGCAAGTAAATCTTTTTCACTTGCATCTATTCCATATTTTTCGTCAAGATATTTTTTATTTGCTTCAAAATCTTCATCAGGAAGTAATTCTCCAGGACGGACAGTAATAGGCTCTTCACCTTTTAATACTATTTTTTGAATATCTTCAGGGAAGCCTCCTAATGGTTGTCCCATCATACCTTTAAAATATGTTACGACAGAATCCGGATAATCTAAATGACTTCCTTTTTCTACTATATTTTCAGGAGTTAAATCATTTTGAACCATAAATATAGCAAAGTCACCAACCATTTTTGATGATGGAGTAACCTTAACTATATCACCAACCATTTCGTTAACGTTTCTGTACATATCTTTAACTTCTTTAAATCTATGTCCTAATCCAAAACTTTCAACTTGAGGTTTTAGGTTGGAATATTGTCCACCAGGTATTTCATATTTATATATTTCAGTAGAGCCTGATTTTAAGCCGGATTCAAAATTAGCGTATATCGGTCTTACACTTTCCCAATATTTTGAGATAATTTCGGCATTATCTAAACTTATTCCCGTATTTCTTCTTGTGTTTTCTAATGCAGCTACAACGGAGTTTAAGGCAGGTTGACTTGTTAGCCCACTCATTGAGTTAAAAGCAGTATCTACAATATCCACTCCTACTTCTGCAGCCATAAGAACTGTAGCAACTCCATTGCCTGTAGTGTCATGGGTGTGGAGATGAATAGGAACAGAAACCTCGTTTTTCAATGCTTTTATAAGTTTAGCACTAGCATATGGTTTTAATAAACCGGACATATCTTTAATACCTATTATATGAGAACCGGCTTTTTCAAGTTCCTTTGCCATATCTACATAATATTGTAGTGAGTATTTATCTCTGGTTTCATCTAGTATGTCGCCAGTATAACAAATTGTACCTTCTAGTATTTTTCCGCTTTCAAGTACTTGATCCATTGCATATCTCATACCTTCTATCCAGTTTAAAGAGTCAAATACCCTAAAAATATCTATTCCATTTTTAGCAGATTCTTTAACGAATCTTTTAACTACATTGTCAGGATAATTTTTATATCCAACGGTGTTATTTCCTCTAAGCAACATTTGGAAAAGAATATTTGGAATATGTTTACGAAGTTCTTCCAGTCTTTTCCAAGGGTCTTCTTGTAGGAATCTATAGGCTACATCAAAAGTTGCACCGCCCCACATTTCAAGAGAAAATAAATCGCTCATATAGTTTGAAACAGCTGGAGCAACTTTTAACATATCTACTGTTCTAACTCTAGTTGCAAGTAGGGATTGGTGAGCATCTCTATAGGTAGTGTCAGTAAGAAGTACCTTTTGTTGTCCTTTAATCCAATCCAATAAACCATCTACTCCATTTAAATCAAATATTTGTTTAGTACCGGATTTAAAAGAAGAAGTGTCTAGGTCATCAAAATTAATAGGTATGTCAAATTCTCCATTAATTCTATTTTTATTGTTAACAACATTTTCACCAATAAAATTAAGAACTTTTAATTCTCTGTCATTTCTTGGTTTTACATCAAATAGTTGTGGATTGTTTTCTATAAAACCAGTATTACAAGTTCCTTGTTGAAACTGTTCAGAGTTTAACACATTTACTAAAAATGGTATATTGGTTTTTACTCCACTGATTTTTAGCTCTTTTAAAGCTCTTTTTGATTTGTTTATAGCATCTTTAAATGTTCTTGACTTAGAAGTCATTTTTACTAAAAGACTATCGTAAAATGGAGTAATTACAGAGCCAACATATCCATTTCCTACATCAAGTCTAACTCCAAAACCCGAGCCGGACCTATAAACATCAATCTTTCCAGTATCAGGTGCAAAATTGTTGGCAGGGTCTTCTGTAGTAACTCTACATTGTATTGAATACCCATTTAGAATAACGGAGTCTTGAGATTCAATTCCAATTTCTTCACTGTCTAGTCTATAGCCTTCAGCAATTAAAATTTGGGATTGTACTATATCTATACCTGTAACTAATTCAGATACTGTATGTTCAACTTGTATTCTTGGGTTAACTTCAATAAAATAATGATTTAAGTCAGAGTCTACTAAAAATTCAACAGTTCCTGCATTATAATATTTTACGCTGTTTGCAATTTTTAAAGCATCTTCGCAAATTCTTTCCCTAACTTCAATAGGTAAAGAGAAAGCTGGTGTAAATTCTATAATTTTTTGATGACGTCTTTGAATAGAACAATCTCTTTCATATAGATGTACAATATTTCCTTCCTTATCACCAAGGATTTGAACTTCTATATGTTTAGGTTTTTTTAAGTATTTCTCTATGAACATATCGTCAATTCCGAAAGCTTTTTTAGCTTCCGATTGAGCGTTTCTAAAAGCAGGAATTAAATCCTCCTCTTTTTCTACTATTCTCATACCTCTACCACCGCCACCGGCAGCAGCTTTTATCATAACAGGATAACCTGCTTCTTTAGCAAAGTCCAAAGCGTCTTGCTTAGTGCGTATAGGTTTGTCTACACCTGGAATAGTAGGGACCTTAGCTTTTTTAGCTACTATTTTTGATTTTATTTTATCTCCTAAACTATCTAAAACCTCATAACTAGGACCAATAAAAGTGATTCCGTTTTCCTCACACCTTCTAGCAAATTCTTTATTTTCAGACAAGAAGCCGTATCCAGGATGGATAGCATCTACTCCTTTACTCTTTGCTAGGGATATTATTTCATTCATATCTAAATAAGCTTCTAAAGGAGTTTTTCCAAATCCTACTTGATAAGACTCATCAGCTTTTGTTCTAAAAAGAGCTGTGTTATCTTCTTCAGAATAAATAGCTACAGATCTGATTCCTAGTTCTGAACAAGCCCTAAAAATTCTTATAGCAATTTCTCCTCTATTAGCGACTAATATTTTTTTAAATTTTCTAGCCATAAATTACTCCTTTCAATTTGATTAATTCTAAGTATTATATCATAGTAAAGTGACTTAGTGCAAGGGTAAATGGTATAATTATAAATAAATAATATTTTTCAAATAATTTTACAAAAAAATATAATTTCAACTTGAAAATTTATTTATAAATTGAAATTATTTAAGAGAAGTTTATTTGTATCATATTAAATACAAATACAGTAAAAAATTATAGAATAGTTAAAAGATATTCTATATAACTACATGTTTATATAACTATAGGTATAAACCTATACTATAAAAAACAACAGAATTCATATAATGGAATAATATAAATAAAAATTAATATTAATGCTTATAAATGAAAAAAATTTTAGAATAAGCTATACTATATATAATTAAAAGGAAAGAGGGAGTAGGAATGAAAAAATATTTTGTAAAAATAATGTATACATTATTTTTATTGTCGTTTTTAGTATCTTGTAATAGTAAAACAGAGGCTGTAAAAACAACTGAAATAGAAAATAAGGAAAAAGTTGAGTCAGAACAGGTTGAGTCAGAACAGGAAGATAGAATTGAAACTGTTAAAATAACTGCAACAGGTGACATTATGTACCATCCTGGAACATTTAATAGCAATGTAAATGCAGAAACAGGTAAATATGACTTTAGATTTTTCTATAATGATATGGAAAAGTATATACAAGCAGCGGATTTAATGATAGGTAATTATGAAACCACCAGTACTCCAACAAGGGAACTATCGGATTATCCTATGTTTAATACTCCGGAAAACTCCATAGAGGATTTAAAAAATGCAGGTTTTGACATATTGACTACGGCAAATAATCATTGTTTAGATTCAAGGGTACAAGGAATAATAGACACAATAGATGCCTTGGACAAATATGGAGTAAGACATACAGGAACCTGGAAAGAAGGAGAAAAGGATTATTTAATAGAAGAAGTAAATGGAATAAAAATAGGAGTATTAGCCTACACAGAAAGATTTAATGGAATGGAAGTAATACTAGCAGATAATGAAAAAGAAATGGTAAGTCCTTTAAATGAAGAACAAATAGAAAAGGATATAAAGGAATTAAAGTCTAAAGATGTGGATATAATATTGGTTTTTCCTCATTGGGGTGAGGAATATATGACAATGCCTACGGAAAAGCAAAAAGAATTAGGCCATAAAATATTAAATTGGGGAGCAGATATGGTTTTAGGAAGTCATCCTCATGTTGTTCAGCCAGTTGAAAAAGTAGAAGTAGACGGTAAGGACAAATACATAGTCTATTCTTTAGGAAATTCAATTTCAGGTCAAAGGAAAGAATTCTTGGGAATTGAAGGAGTAGAAGGTGGATTATTTGTAGAAATGGAGTTTACAAAGGACTTTAAAAACAAGACTACAGAAATTAAAAGTATTAATTTTGTACCAACTTATGTAAGAGATGACAGGAGTAGCGGAAAAATACAATATAAAACACAACCTATAGTTGAATATTTGGAAGGTGGAAGCTTAAGAGAAACTGTTTCCAGTGGAGAATTAAATGAGATTTTAAAACTTAGAACAAATATGATAAATGTTTTAGAATCAATGGAATATAAATTAGATTCATAAAAGAAAATTTTATAAAAAGGACCATATACTAGAATTGTATATGGTCTTTTACTATTTAGAAAAATTATCTATAAGATTATCCATTGAGCCTTCATTATCTGTAGTAAAAATAGCTATAAAGGCGTCATTACCCTTTACAAGAGCTATTTCTGTATAAAAAAGCTCTTCCTCTTCTAAATTCAATTTATATTTTGTTAAATTAGCAGGAATACCTTCTATTTCTATTTTTTCAACAGTAGTTTCCTCAGCTAAAGGATTAGATAGAATTTCTGTAAATTCCTCTAAGGTGATTTCACCGACAGTACTATCAAGCATTAACTGTATAGAGTTATAGTTTTCACTATTTTCAAAAACCAATGTAGAATCTAAATAAAGTGTCTTTTCCTCTTCAGTCATTTCTGAACTTAAAGCCTCATTGCCGTATTCTAACGTTTCAAGCACCTCTTCATCAGAATATTGTACATAATTTTCAGGAATGGTAAATTTCAATCCGCTTTCACCAATTAATACATCATTACCGTTAATTTCCAATACGGATTTTTCCACAGGTTCTATATTTTCTGTAGTTTTAGTTTCTTTTGTGTCCGTTGGTGGTAATGTTTCTTCATTGTTTTTAGCACATGAAGTTAATAATACAGTAAAAACAAGTAATAAACCTAATATTTTTTTCATTTTTAAATCTCCTATAATTTTATATAAATATATTACACTATTACATTAAAAAATAAAAGTAATATATATTATTCTAAAATCCTATTTTTATTTATTTTATAATATATGAAACCAAATAGATCTGCCAGCAACCAACCAATAGGTATTGAAATCCATATTCCAATAATTCCTATATTGGAAAAAGAAGATAGGAAATATGACAGGAATACACGAAGACCTAGAGATATAATAGTTAGTATTACAGCAATTCCCGGTTTGCTTATTCCTCTATAAAAACTATATAGAATAAATAAAATTCCTATTAATATATAAAAAGAGCCTTCTATTTTTAAATACTTACTTCCAATTGCTATTATTTCAACCTCACTGGACTTTACAAAAATTCTCATTAAAGAAGAAGAGAAGATAAAGACAATAAAGGATATGGCAATACAAAATAAACTGGAAATTAGTATTGACAGTTTAACTCCCTTTTTTATTCTACCAATTTCATTAGCTCCATAGTTTTGGGCAACATATGTAGACAGGGCATTTCCAAAATCCTGTACTGGCATATATGCAAAAGCATCTATTTTTACTGCTGCTGCAAAAGCAGCTGTAACTTGCAATCCAAAACTATTAACTAGTCCTTGAACCATTAATATTCCTAAATTCATAATAGATTGTTGAATACTTGTAAGTATAGAATTAGAAGCAATAAGTTTCAATAGTGGAAGGTCCAATCTAAAATGTTCTTTACCCGGCCTTAAACTCTTGTTTTTCTTAAAGAAGTAAATAACCGAACATAAGGCAGATATAAATTGTGCAATAATAGTTGCTAATGCTGCACCGGCAACTCCCAGTTGAAAAGGAATAACAAAAATAATATCTAAAACAATATTTGTTATTGCTGCAATTGCTAAAAATATTAATGGTGCTACTGCATTTCCTACACTTCTAAGAACTGCTGAAAAAAAGTTATATATAAAGGTAAACATTATTCCAATAAAAATTATTTTAAGATATATTTTTGTTTCATCAATAGCTTCTGCAGGAATATTCAGCAATATAATAATTTTATTTAACAATAGAAAAGCAAGTATATTTATTATAAGACTTAGGATTCCAATAAAAACAAAGGAATTGAAAATTCCAACTTTTAATGTATCTAATTTTCCCGCACCGTATAGTTGAGAAAACACTACACTACTACCCATACAAAATCCTAAGGTTATTGCTGTAATAAAAGTCATTAAAGCAAAAGAGGAACCTACAGCAGCTAAAGCAGTACCTCCAATAACTTTTCCAACTATTAAAGTATCAACAACATTGTATAATTGTTGTAGCATATTTCCTACAATCAAAGGTAGGCTAAATAATAATATGGCCTTTAGTTCGTTTCCTTTTGTTAAATTTCTCATATCTACACCTCCTTATTTATATAGAATACATCTCTTGTAATATATACAATATTACTAAAATCTAAAATTATTTAAAGAGATATTAATAGGTTAAATATTTTATGAAGTAATTTACTTTATAAAAATGGATTTGTAGCCTGTATTCTTTATTTACAAATTAGTTTTAATCTTTTACTTATGTTTTAATAATAACATAGATATTTCATAGGAAGATTTTAAAACTGTAGATTTTAAAACTGTAGTAATTAAAGAGAGTAGTAAAATTTTGTAAATGAAACTTGTTAATTTAGTTTAGATTCTTATTAACAATACCTTTATATTATTGTTTTCTGATTTGAAATAAATATAATTATTTAATAGATTAAGAAAAATTTAACTTTAATAATATATAATAAGTAGAGGAGGTTTAAGATGGAATTAGATTACATAAATAACGAAGAGTATTTGGATTTTTATAAAGAGAATTTACCCTATATAGAAAAAACGATGAAATCAATATATGAAATAATAAAAATTAGTGGAGAAGATTATTCTTCTTTTGAAGATAGAAACCCAGTTGAACACATAAAATATAGAGTCAAACACCCACAGAGTGCAAGGGAAAAATTAATTAAATTAGAATATGAGCCTACTTCCGATAACGCAATGAAATATTTACATGATATTTGTGGATTTAGAATTATTTGTACTTTTATTAGTGATGTTGAATTTATTGTAAAGAAGATAAAGGAAATTGAAGACGTTAAGATTGTTGTAGAAAAGGATTATATTAATAAGCCTAAAAGCAATGGTTATAGAAGTTATCATATAATAATAATGTTGCCTATTGAAATAGATGGAAATATTAAAAACATATATGTAGAGGCACAAATTAGAACAATTGCAATGGATTGTTGGGCCAGTTTGGAACATCAGTTAATGTATAAAAAAGATATACAAAACAAGGAACTATTTAAGGAAGAATTAAAAAAATGTGCAGATGAAATGGCTACAACGGACTTAAATTTAGAAACTATAATGTCTTTTATTAAAAATGAAGGAGCATAATATGAAGTTATTATATGCAGAGGATGAGAAGCAACTATCAAGGGCGATATCAACAATACTGGAATATAGTGGTTATGAAGTAGACAATGCCTTTGACGGTGAGGAAGCCTTAAATTTAGCAATAAATAATAATTATGATGTAATTATTTTAGATATTATGATGCCAAAGCTTGATGGCATCCAGGTACTTAAGGAGATTAGAAATAAAAATATCTCTACACCAATTATTATGGTAACAGCTAAAAGTGAAAATGAAGATAAAATAAACGGTTTAGATTCGGGAGCTGACGATTATTTGGCAAAACCTTTCCAAACAAATGAACTAATAGCCAGAATTAAAGCCTTAATAAGAAGAAATAATAAATTTATTGAAACATATAATTTTGGAGATGTTCTATATAATATTGCTGATAGTAAATTAGAGAAGGAAAACAAATCTTTAATTTTAAATAAAGAAGAGGTAAAAATTCTAAATAAATTTATTACAAATATAGATGGAAAAATTGAAATTGAGCAATTGCTTTCAACCTTAAAATATGAAAATAAAGAAGAAAATCATTCAAAGATTAGGCTATATATTGCATATATTAATAAAAAATTTCAAGAATTAGAATCGGATTTTGAAATTTATGGCGATATAGAGTATGGTTTTAAATTAGGAATAAAAAATGTACAATAGGTTACGAAGAAATTTTATTTTAATTACAACTATTGCTATTTTGTTTATTTTAGGTTTTACAATATCTACTATTAATATAGTTACTATAAATAGAACAAGAGAGCAAGCGGATAAGATGATTTCTTTTTTATATGATTATTATGAACTAATTGAAATTAAGGATTTAAGGAATATATCAGAAATATTAAATAGAAATGAAGATTTAGATACAACCTTGGATTCTGTGTATAGGCAGAGGTTTTTTTATGTAGAATACGATAAGGACAATAATGTAATAAGATCAAATACCGATAGAATAGTAACAAAAAACAAAGAGGAAGCTATAGAATTAGCCGATAGAGTTGTAAAGCGAAATAAAACAGAGGGTTATTATGATATTTACAGATACAATATAAAGAAAATTAAAGACGGGAAAATAGTAATATTTTTAGATATATTTGATGAATTACAGTCTCAAAGGTCAGTTCTTAGAACATCTATTTATATTGGAATACTACTTACTTCCTTAGGGTTGGTTATTGTGTCGGTATTTTCAAAGAAGGCACTTAAACCCTTTATTGACAATGAGGAAAGACAGAAGCATTTTATAGCAGATGCTAGCCATGAGCTTAAGACTCCAATTTCCATAATTTCTGCAAATACCGAAATGATAGAAATATTAAATGGTAGAAGTGAGTGGACTGAAAGCACTAAAAATCAACTGGCAAGAATGGATAAGTTGATTAAAAATTTTATAACACTATCAAAAACCGATGAAACTAGTCAAGATGCTATGGAAAAAATCAATTTATCAAAATTATTAGTTAATACCTGTAAGGACTTTAAAGGGCGGGCTGAAATTGTTGGAAAAACACTAAAGACAGAAATACAAGATGATATTATGATTTTAGCGGACTATGAACAAATACAACAAGTTGTTAATATTTTAATAGATAATGCTATAAAGTATTCACAGGATGACAATGTAATATTGGTAAATTTAAATCGAGTTCGAAAGACCGCTTCATTAAAAATAGGAAATAAAATTAAAAACTTTACTAAGGAAGATGAACAACAAATATTTAATAGATTTTACAGGGCCGATGAATCCCGTTCAAGGGATACAGGTGGTTTTGGACTTGGGCTTTCCATTGCCGGAAAAATAATAAAGGCTCATAATGGGAAAATTACAACAACATATAAAAATGATTGGCTGTTTTTCAATGTAGAGTTTCCAATAGCTTAAGAACAGAGAAATCTGTTCTTTTTTTATAATAGCGGTGGTTATAACAAAGAATAGAGAGTTTTTATAATTTAAAATAATATAATAGTAAAAATTGACAATTTACTTTAAGCTACATTAGCAATAGGAGAAAATATGATTATTATAAATAATATAAAATTAGGCATAGATGAAGATACTGGTAAAATTAAGGAAAAAATAAAGAAGAAATTAAAAATAAAATATGATGATTTTTCCTATGAGATTTATAGGAAATCAATAGATGCAAGAAAGAAAAACAATATTTTATTTGTCTATCAAGTATTGGTAGATATTGAATTATCGGAAAAAAGGCTTTTAAAATTAAAAGATAATGATGTAAAAATCTATGAAGAGAAGGTTTTTGAAATTAATCCTATAAAAAAATTTAAAAAAAGACCAATAGTTGTAGGACTTGGTCCTGCTGGATTATTTTGTGGATATATGCTGGCTAAAAATGGCTATAAACCAATTATTATTGAAAGAGGAAAAGATGTAGATAGTAGGGCTGATGATATTGAATATTTTTGGGAAACAGGCAAGCTCAACTATGAATCAAATGTTCAATTTGGTGAAGGGGGAGCCGGTACTTTCTCCGACGGTAAGTTAACAAGTAGATCTAATAATTTTAGAATTAGGGAAGTGCTTAAAACATTTGTAGAAAATGGCGCTCCTGAAGAAATTTTGATACTGCAAAAACCACATATTGGAACGGATTTATTAAGGGAAGTTGTAAAAAATATTAGGGAAAAAATTGTATCCTATGGTGGAAAAGTACATTTTGAAACAAAACTGGAAGATATTAAAATTGAAAATAAGAAGGTAGTAGGAATTAAAACAAGTAAAGGTGATTTTGAAACAGAGGACTTATTTTTAGCAATAGGTCATAGTGCTAGGGATACTTTTAAAATGATTTTAGATAGGGGAATAGAAATAGGAAACAAGGCATTTGCAGTAGGATTTAGAATAGAACATCCTCAAATATTAATAGATAAATCCCAATATGGAGAGTCTTTCGCATCACCTAAATTATCGGCAGCAGAGTATCAATTAACATATAAATCAAAGGAAGGCAGGGGAGTCTATACTTTTTGTATGTGTCCTGGCGGAAGGGTTATATCAGCATCTTCCTTTAAGGATGAATTATGTGTTAATGGAATGAGTTACCATGCCAGGGATTTGGAAAATGCAAATAGTGCAATTATAGCCAATGTTTCCGAAAGGGATTATGGAGAAGAATTACTTGCCGGAATGTATTTTCAAGAGGGAATGGAGAAAAAAGCCTATGAACTTGGTGGAGGTAAATATTTCGCCCCTGTTCAATTAATAAGGGATTATATAGATGAAGTTCCATCAAGGGAAATTGGAAAGGTAAAACCAAGCTATAAACCAGGTTATAAATTAACGGATTTAAATAGCATATATCCTAAAAATATAAATGAAGCAATTAAGGAAGCAATAATAAATTTAGATAAAAAATTAAAGGGATTTTCTCTGGAAGATGGAGTTTTAACGGGAGTAGAAACCAGGTCATCATCACCTATAAGAATATTAAGGGATAAAGAAAATTACCAGTCAATAAATACAAAGGGGCTTTATCCAATTGGAGAAGGAGCTGGTTATGCCGGTGGAATAATGAGTTCTGCAGTAGACGGAATAACAGCAGTGGAGAAAATTGTAGGGTCAGAAGATTAGAAGTATAAAAGTAGTTTATTTTTCTATATAATATAAAATTATTTATATGAGCTATATTATAATTTAAAGCATCGTTAAGAAAGGTAAGATATGAATAAATTTCAATGGTTAAACTGGGCTAATGAATTAAGGTCGTTAGCACTTTCAGGACTTTTTTATTGTAAAGATGAAAATTTATTAAAGGAATATGAAAAAATAAGGGATTTATCCTATGATATTATTGAAGGATACTCCAGCCATAGCTATGAGGAAATAGAAGAGTTTTTTTCTAAGGATGCTGGATATCAAACGCCTAAATTAGATAGTAGGGCAGCTGTATTTAATGAGAACAAAATTTTATTAGTACAGGAAAATAACGGCTTATGGACTTTACCTGGTGGCTGGGTAGAGCCGGATTTATCAATAAAGGAAAATATTATAAAAGAAGTGAAAGAGGAAGCGGGTCTTAGGGTTAAACCAACAAGATTAATTGCAATACAGGATAGGAAAAAACATAATAGACCAATTTATATATATGATTTATGTAGGTTTTTTGTTTTATGTGAATATATAAATGGAGAATTTGAGGAAAATGAAGAAACTATTAAAAGTGGATATTTCAAACTAGACAATCTTCCTCAATTAATGACAAGTAAGACAAATTACAAACAAATTGAAATGTGTTTTAATGCTTATAATAATTTAAGTTCAGATGTTTTATTTGACTAATAGGTGGTGTTTTAATGGGCAGTTTAAATTGGAATAAGGTTACAAAAGAGCTAGAAGATATTTATAAATATGGAGTTAATAGGACTAAAGATGTTTTTGATATAGACAGACTCAATAGAATAAGAGAAATATCAGAAGAAATAAAAAATTATAAAAACAAAGATGATTTTGAAAATATAGACAGATTATTCTTTACGAAAATAGGATATGAAACCCCTAAGCTAGATTGCAGAGCGGCTGTTTTTAAAGAAGATAAAATCCTACTTGTTCAAGAACTAAATAAGCTTTGGACAATGCCGGGAGGCTGGGTTGACCATAATCTTTCCTTAAGGGAGAATATTATTAAGGAAACAATGGAAGAGGCCGGAGTAGATGTAGAACCTGTAAGTATTATTTCTGTACAGGATAGAAAAAAACATAATGAACCGGAATATATTTATAATATTATAAAGGTATTTGTTTTATGTAAATTAAACGGGGGGAGATTTCAAAAAAATATTGAAACTTTAAAAAGTGGATATTTTGGAATTGATGAAATTCCTGAAATGTCAAGGGACAGAACAACAGTTGAACAGGTGAAAATGTGTTTTAAAGCTTACTATAATAAGGATTTTAAAGTGGAATTTGATTAGGAGTAAAAGATGAAATATAAATTAATAGCAAGTGATATGGATGAAACTTTTTTAAATGATAAAAGTGAAATTCCCAAAAATAATTTAGAAATAGTTAAATTATTAGATGAGGATTATGGAATAAAGTTTGTTCCGGCATCAGGAAGAGGGCAAAATTCCCTACAGAATGAAATCAAATGGTTAGGCTTCGATAAATTAGATGATGAATATATAATCGGGTTAAACGGTGCTGCAATAACTAAAGCAAAAGATGGAGAGATTTTATACTTTAAAGGTTTGGATTTTATAACAGCAGAGGAATTATTTAAGTATGGATTAAAAAAGGATGTTGGCATACAAGTTTATACTAACGATAATCTTTATGTATATAATATTAACGAAGATGAAGCTAGGTTAATGAAGGAAAAAGGTATAAAATGGCAAAGTATTCAAGAGAGTATAGATTTTTTAAAAAATCAAAATATTGCAAAAGTAATCTTCCAAAATACCAATATGGATTATTTAAAGGAAATAGTTAAAGACCTAGAAGGTAAAATTCGTTCTAAAGCAGGTTATACTTTTTCATCTAACAGATATTTGGAATTTAACTCACCAGAGGTAAACAAAGGAGAGGGAATTAGAAACCTATGTAAAATATTAGGAATTAATGTTGAAGAGGTTATAGCTATTGGTGATAACCATAATGACCTGGAAATGTTAAAAGTCGCAGGACTTTCTGTAGCAGTATCAAATGCTATTGATGAAATAAAAAATGTAGTGGATTATGTAGCAGATTCTAGTAATAATGATGGGGTATTAGAGGAGATTTACGAAAAGTTTATAAAAGCTAATTAGAAATTACTTAATTATATATGAATAATATGGTATAATAACCTTTGTATTTTAAACATTATAATCGATTTGGAGGAATAAATGAAGAAATTTTTTATAGTTATGGGAGCTTTAATTGTAGCCCTTTCTATATTCGGAATATGGGATACAGCTAAGACAAAAAAAGAAGACGCAGAAAGAGCTAAAATGACAAGTGTATTTTATGCAGATGTAGAAAAAATAGAAGAAGTAGAAGGAAAGAAAAAATTCACAATTGTTGGTATTGAAGGTGAAGCAGGCAGTGATGAAAAATTTGTAGGTAAAAAATATACTTTCACTGAAAATAAAGATACAAAAGCTTTAAATGAAAAAGGTGAAGAGGCAAAACTTGCAGATTTTAAAGAAGGTTCAAAAATAGTAATTCAACATATAGGAAAAATAAAAGAAGGGGATATAAATGAATTAACAGGAGAAGTGACTATAGCTCCATATAACCCTGCACCAGTTGATGCTACTGAACCTATAGCAGAAACATCACCAACGGATACAACAGGTGAAACTTCAACAGAAGCACCAACAGAAGCTACAGCAGCAGAATAAACTCAACAGCTATTAATGGAGTAATTTCCATAATAGCTGTTTTTTATTTGAAAGATTATATTTTTAAAAGTATAATGATAATATGCACACGAAAGTGTGTGATTTTTTTATAAGGCGATATATTCTTAAAAATATAAGGAGGAAAAATGAAATATTTAAAGAAAATAGCATTGCTTTTAATTTTATCGGTTTTATTGGTAGCTTGTAGTAATGGAGAAGATAAGGTAAAAAAAGAAACTGAAATTACTGAAGAAACAGTTGTAGAAGTTGAAAAAACAAAGGTTAAAGTTGGAACAATTAAAGGCTTTCCAGGAATAGGTATTGTGAATTTAATGAATGAAAATGAAAAGGGAAATACTAAAAATAACTATGATTTTATTATTGGAGGAGCACCGGACGAATTAAATGCAAAATTAATTTCCGGAGAATTGGACATAGCAACTATTCCTACTAATATGGCAGCAACGCTATATAACAAAACCAATGGCGAAATAGAAATATTAGCAGTTAATACTTTAGGAGTAATTAAGCTAGTATCAACAGATGAGTCAATAAAAACTCTTGATGACATTAAAGGTAAAGAGATTTCTGCTAGTGGTAAGGGAGCAATACCACAGTATACCCTTGAATATATTTTAAATAAAAAGGGAATAGATCCAAAAAATGATGTAAATATTACATATTATCCCGGTCATGAGGAAATATCCGGTTTACTTGCAGCTGATCAAGTGTCAATAGCAACCATTCCGGAGCCAACTTTAAGTAAAGTTATGGCAGAAAATGAAAATATAAAAATAGTATCGGATTTAACAGAGGAATGGAACAAAATCGAGGAGGATATTATATTATCTCAAGGGTGTACAGTAGTAAGTAAAAAATTTGCTGAAGAAAACAAGGAAGTTTTAAATAGCTTTGTAGAAGAATATAAAAACTCTTGTGAATTAGTCCATAGTGATTTGGAAAATACAGCAAAATATTGTGGAAAATTCAATATAGTTCCGGAAAAAATAGCATTGGAGGCAATACCAAAAAGCAATCAGGTTTATATTGACGGAGAAGAGATGAAAACAAAACTAAAGCCATTTTTTGAAATTCTCTTTGCTGCAAATCCAGAGTCTGTAGGTGGAAAATTACCATCTGATGATTTTTATTTTACTAAGTAAATATGAAAAAACTAATTAAAAATCTATTAATATTATTCTTTTGGATTTTTATTTGGGAAATTATGTATCTAGTAGTAAATAAACCTATTGTGCTACCGTCACCTAGAAATGTAATTACGAAATTACTGGAATTAATACAGGAAAAAAACTTTTATATTTCAGTATTAAATTCAGTTAAAAGCATAGGTTTTGGTTTTACAATAGCCTATATCTTAGGAGTTTTCTTTGCAGTATTAAATTTATTAATTCCTATAACAAAAGATATATTTTTACCTATTTTCAACATATTAAGAGTAACTCCCATAGCTTCTTTTATTATACTTGCCTTGGTGTTTATGAAAGTTGAAAAATTGCCAATATTGGTATCTGTTTTTATGGTATTGCCCTTAGTTTGGCGTAATGTAACAGAGGGATTTAAAGCCGTAAACTACAATTTAATTGAAATGTCAGAATTTTTTAAAGTAAGTAAAGTAAGTCAATTAAGAAATATCTACTTGCCACATTCCCTACCGTTTTTACTGGCGGCAGTTCATACAGGATTTGGCTATGCATGGAAATCTGTAATAACAGCAGAAGTCATGGCATCAGCAACTATGACAATAGGTAGCCATATAGCTGATGGAAAAATATATATCAATACAGATGAAATATTTGCTTGGACAATAGTTGTAATAATTATGAGTATATTAACAGAAAAAATAATATTGCTTTTAACTAGTATATATTCAAAGAAATCATATAAGGTAAAAGGAGATTCTAATTGATAGAATGTAAAAATATTTCAAAAGAATTTAATAAAAAAATACTCTTTAAAGATTTGAATTTTAAAATAGGTTCCAGAGGCATATATTCTATTATAGGACCTTCCGGTTGTGGAAAAACAACTTTAGCAAGAATAATAATGGGTTTAGAAGAATTAACATCAGGAGTAATAGAATATAGTAAAAAAATAAAATTTTCTACAGTTTTTCCGGAAAACAGATTAATTCCCAATTTAAATACTTTTCAAAATATTAATTATGTGGTAAATAATAAGAATAGAACTAGAGAATTATTAAAAACAATAGAAATGGAAAATGATGGTAACAAATATCCTAAGGAGCTTTCAAATGGAATGAAAAGGAGAGTTTCATTTGCTAGAGGATTTGGATATAAATCCGATTTATTTGTACTAGATGAACCCTTTAATGGATTGGATTTAAAGTTGAAAAATAAAATTATTGAATTATTAAAAGACGATTCTACAAAAAGAGCTATACTATTAATAGACCATGATATTGAAACTATAAGGAAAATATCAAAAGAAGTTTTAGAACTAGATAAATATAAATAAATTATAATAGTTACTGTTTTATAATATTAGAACAAGTAAAGGGTCATTAGTATTTTTATTTATTAGGAGGGAAAATGTTTTTTAAAAGAGAGGAACTGGAAAAATTTATTGAAGAAGATATACCATATTTTGATCTAACGAGTTTTTCTTTGGGAATAGAGGAAGGGGAAGCGAGAATTTCTTATTTTACAAGGGAAAACTGTATAGTTAGTGGAACTGAAGAAGTTAGGGGAGTATTTGAAATATTGGGAATAAAAACTGAAAATTTTGTTAAATCAGGTGTAGAAGTTGAAAAAGACTCTGAGTTAATATCGGGACTTGGAAATGTGAAGAATGTTCAGTATGCTTGGAAAGTTGGACAAAATCTTTTAGATAACAGTTGTGGAATAGCAAGTAAAACTAGAAAGTTGGTAAATTTACTTAAAAATAACGGGTTTAATATTCCTATATTAACAACTAGGAAGGTTTTTCCGGGAACAAAAAAACAGGTTACAAAAGCCATATTAATGGGAGGGGGGTTCCCCATAGAATGGGACTATCTGAAACAATACTTGTATTTGATCAACATAAGGAATTTTTAGGTGGAATAGAAAATTTTGTAAAAAAATTAGATATGGTAAAGCTAAAATGTTGTGAGAAGAAAATAGTAGTAGAGGTAAAGGACTTTGAAGAAGCTAAAATTCTTACAAGGGCAGGAATAGATGGATTACAGTTTGACAAGGTAAAAGCTTCGGAACTTACGAAATTAATAAAGGAGTTAAAATTAATTAATCCAAGTATAATAATTTTAGCAGCAGGAGGAATTAATGAAAATAATATATTGGAATATGCTCAAACCGGTGCAAATGGACTTGTAACAACGGCTATGTACCATGCAAAACCAATAGATATAGGAGTGAAAATAGAAAAAGTCTAGATTTTCTAGACTTTTTCTATTTGGATTTTTAATTTCTAAAATTCTTTTTTTTAATTTTCTTTTTTCAAAACTTCTATTTTATTTCTATCATCCATGGTAAGATGTTTATACTCTAAAGAGTAGACCTGACTCATAACATTCTCCTTCGTGTGTGTTTTTGTGATTATTAACATTTTACACGAATATCGGAATTTGTTATGAGTTTTTTTATTTTAGGTGTTGCATTTAATTTTACAATCTATCCCATATAAAACCTCTTAAAAACATAGCGAAATAAAACATGCAAAAAGTCAAGTATAGTTTACTTTAATGGTATTTAAAATTACACTTATAAAAAATATGAAAAAAAGAGAGTAAAACCTTTTCAAAAGTGATATAATTGGTTATAATATCTATAATAGGTAGTATGAAAACGTTAAATAGACGAATAAGTATTATCTATAAAAAAAGTGCATATTGGAGGAGTTATGAATTTTTTTGATTTTACAGATAAAGTTGCAGTAGTATTTGGAGCTTCTTCCGGAATAGGTAAGGCAGCAGCTTTAGGTTATGGTGATTCTGGAGCAAAGGTAGCTGTTTTAGCGAGAAGAAAAGAAAAACTTGATGACCTTGTTAAAGAAATGCATGATAAAGGTTATATAGCTACTGCATTCGAATGTGATGTTACAAGTGAAGACAGCATTAAAAATGCAGCAAAAGAAATAGTTGAGAAATATGGGAAAATAGATATTTTATTTAATAACGCAGGTATTGCTGTACCAGGCTCTATTGAAAATATTACTGTTGAGCAGTGGAATAAGTCAATGAATACAAATGTTAGAGGAGCTTATATGACTATGAAGTATTTGATTCCAGAGATGAAGAAAAATCATTATGGAAAAGTTATAAATACAGCTTCTGTAAATGCAGTATTATTTGATAAAAATGAAGATTTAGTTAGACATGCATATAATGTTTCAAAGTCAGCAATGGTAGGTTTAACAAAAGCAGCTGCGGCTACATATATGAAAGATGGTATTACTATTAATACTATTGGGCCGGGACTATTTGAAACCGAAATGACTGAGGGAACTCTATTTAAGCATGAGGGTTTTATGAAAGCTTATAATGCGTCAAATCCTGCAGGTAGACCGGGTAAAATGGAAGAATTAATTGGTACAATAATGTATCTGTCTTCAGATGCGTCAAATTACGTAACAGGACAATTAATTTTAGTAGATGGTGGAATTACATTAGTATAATATAATATAAGATAAAAATAGACATGATTTTCATGTCTATTTTCTGTAAAAGGATAATTTTAATATTACATTATTTTATGGGAAATGTTTTCTGTTTATATGTTCCCCTATATTTAAGTATAAATAGAATTTCTTGAAAAACATTTTCAAAACATTATTTATTGTATATAATGGTATTAATATAATAATAAATTAAAAGGATAATTTAATATTTGTTTAAATTATCTATACTAAGGAGGAAATATGAATTATTTTGATTTTAAAGACAAGGTTGCAGTAGTATTTGGGGCAGATTCAAGAATAGGAAAATTAGCAGCTTTAGGTTATGGAGATTGTGGAGCAAAGGTAGCTATTTTAGCTAAAAATAAAAGTGATTTAGATGATCTTTTTAAAGAGATGGGAGACAAGGGCTATATAGCAGCTGCCTTTGAATGTGATGTAACCGATGAGGAAAGTATTAAAAATTCAGCAAAGGAAATAGTTGAAAGATTTGGTAGAATAGATATTCTATTTAATAACTCTGGTGTAATTCAACACGGTTCTGTTGAAGAATTAACAGAAGAAGAATGGAATACCTCTATGAATGTAAATGTTAGATCTGCATATTTAGCTATGAAATATTTAGTTCCGGAAATGAAGAAAAACAATTATGGAAAAATCGTAAATACTTCATCAGCAAGTGCAATTTCATTTAGTAAAGATGATGTTTTAGTTAGACATGCCTATAATGTATCTAAGGCAGCAATGGTTGGTCTTACTAAAGCAACAGCAGCTACCTATATGAAGGACGGTATTACTGTAAATGCTATAGGATTGGGAATATTTGAAGATGAATTAAAAGAAGAAAAAGATTTAATTAAGAACTATCTTGCAAATAATCCTTCAGGACGTTTAGGAAAAATGGAAGAATTAATAGGTACAATTATGTACTTATCATCAGATGCATCAAATTATGTAACAGGGCAATTGCTACTAGTTGATGGTGGTGTTACATTAGTATAATATTTAAAGGAGAGTTTAATTACTCTCCTTTTTTTATTTTTGTTTCTTTAGTTATATCTTTAAATTTTAAAGACAACTCACTATCATTTTTATCTTCACCGTAGATATAATATACATGTCCGGGTTTGACAGTATAAATTGAAGTAATTTCATCTGTTTGCACAGATTTCTTTAAAGCATGAAGTTCTACATATTGGTATTTTAATTCCAACACATTTGTATATTCAAAAATATATCCTTTTGATTTATCGGGAATTTTTGTAAATACATCAAAATCATCTTTAATCATAGGAACAGGTATTTTTCCATTAATAGATAGTATATTTACATAGGCGTTTGAAAATAAATAACAAATTTTTTCATCTTCAATCTTAGATAGTCTCTTTCTTTCCTTATGTCTTTTATCGTATTTTGAATAAGCGTATATTGTAAGTATTGCAACAAAAGCAATAGATATAATATTCATAATATTTGAATCAGCCAAAACAACCTCCGTTATTTTTAGATATTTATTTTTTAGTCTATATAAATTATACATCATTATATAAAAAAAGATTAATAGTGTTACACTACTAATCTTTTATAAAAACAAAAATACTATTTTAGAAATTTCAACTTAATATAAAATCTCCTCTCCGTCAAAATAATCAAGCTTTTTCACACCTAGTCTTGCAGAAGCAACAGGATAAACTATTTCCGTTGTTTGGGTATTAACTTCTACCAATGTAAATTTTCCGTTATTTAAAGCCTTGTTAATTACATCATCTATTTGTGAAATATCATCTATTCTATAGGCTTCGGTATTAGGGTAGGATTTTACTAATTTGCAAAAATCCGGATTACATGTAAATTCTATACCACTATACCTTTTATTGCTGCCAAAATATTGTAATTGTCTTACTAAATTTAAGGATGAATTATTAAATAAAAATAATTTAATAGGTAAATTTTGCTCTAAGGCTGTGGCAATTTCGGCAAAATTCATTTGTAGAGAACCATCACCACAAATATTTATAACAGTGGCATCAGGGTTGGCTTTAGCTACTCCAATAGCAGCTGGTAGTCCATATCCCATTGTACCTAATCCACCAGAGGTAACAAAGCGGTCAGGCTTTGAAAATTTATAAAACTGAGCTGCAAACATTTGATGTTGTCCAACTTCAGTACAAATATAGGCTTCACCCTTAGTTAAGTTACATAATCTATCTATAACCATTGGTGGATTTATATTTTCTTTATTGTATTTCATTGGATATTTTTCATCTAGCTTTTTAATATCATTAATCCAGTTAGAATAATCTAATTTTTCAATAATTGGATTAAATTCATCTAGAAAATTTTTAATGTCTGAAACTACCGGGTAGTGAGTAGTGATGTTCTTTCCTAATTCAGCAGGGTCAATATCAACATGAACAATAGTTGCATTTTTAGCAAAATTATCTGTAAGCATAGTTGCTCTGTCATCGAACCTTGCTCCAAGACTAAGAATTAAATCACATTGGTTAATGGCATAATTTGAAGCTGCTGTGCCATGAAGTCCTAGCATGCCGAAATAATTTTCTAAATTATTATTAATAGCCGATTTACCCATTAGAGTAGTTAATATTGGAGCATTTACTTTTTCAAATAATTCTTCTAATTCTTTAAAACATTTTGAATAAACAGCGCCTCCTCCTATTAACAAAAGAGGTTTTTTAGACTTTTCTAAAATTTTTTTAATTCTTGCTACTTGTTTTATATTAGGGTAATAATTTGGATTATAGCCCATTAATTTTGGCTTAGTTGGTTCAACATATTCAAAGCTAGTTAATTGAATATCCTTAGGAATATCTATAAGAACAGGTCCCTTTCTACCTGTATTTGCTATATGAAAGGCATTTGCAAAAATTTGTGGAATTTCAGAAGCATCTTTTACTAAATAGCTATGTTTAACTATTGGTAAAGTTATTCCTGTAATGTCAACTTCCTGAAAGGCATCTGTTCCAACCATTGAAGTGGACACCTGTCCTGTTATAGCTATTAAGGGAACAGAATCCATAAACGCTGTAGCTATACCTGTTACTAAATTAGTAGCTCCAGGACCGGATGTTGCTAAACAAACTCCAACAGTATCCGAAGTACGGGAGTGACCACTGGCAGCATGGGCGGCAGATTGCTCTTCTCTTACTAATATATGCTCAATATCCGTATTTAAAAGTTCATCGTAAAGGGGAGTTACAGCTCCTCCAGGATAACCATAAATATATTTGATATTATTGTCTTCTAATGCTTTAATTACAGCTCTTGCACCGGTTATTTTCATTTAATGGATACCCCCTTACTTTTTTTAGCACCTCTCGATAATGCTATCATACCTGTTCTAACTATTTCCTGTATACCATATGGTTGTAAAGCCTTTTCCAAAGCGGAAATTTTGCTAGTTGTTCCTGTTGCTTCAATAACAAAGGAATTAACATTCATATCAATTACTTTAGAACGGAAAATATCTACAACTTGTAGAATTTCAGTTCTTGTGCTTTTACTAACATTTAACTTAATCAGTACCAGTTCTCTTTCAACAAATTCCTCATCAGTTAAATGGATGACTTTAATAACATCTATTAATTTATAGAGTTGCTTCTCTACTTGTTCAATCGTTTTCTCATCACCGTTTACAACAATGGTCATTCTAGATATTCCCGGAACATCCGTTTCACCAACTGCTAAACTTTTAATATTATATCCTCTTCTTGAGAAAAGACCAGAGACTCTTGTAAGTACACCGGCTTTGTTCTCTACAATAACAGAAATTGTATGTTCCATCTTATGTCCTCCTTTGATGAATAAAAAAATGTATTACTAGAAATAGTATTATATTAAAGTATAAAAGTCAATTGTATTTTTAATGAATTAGTATTTATTTGAGAAAAAACAATTATTGATAAACAAAATAGTTTAAAGGGTATAAAATTATTATAGAGGGGGGATACACTATGAAACAAAATGTAGATTTAATAAATTTTAAAAATAGTGAGGATGCTCATGAAGTATTTGACAAATTAAGTAATAACCCTATGAAAGATAATTATACAATTAATCAAATGGTTATAGTAAGTAAAAGTAACGGTAAAATAATTGTAGAAGATATTTATGATTCAGGCTTAGACACTAGAGATGATATGATAAAAGGAGGCCTAATAGGAGGCCTTGTTGGTATACTAAGCGGTCCAATAGGAATACTATTATTTAGTGGTTTAGGCGTTTTAATAGGAAATAGAATGGATATTGCAGATGCTACTAAGAATATGTCCTTAATAGAACAAGTGGGAATTTTAGTAAATGAAGATGAGGAAGCTATTATTCTTTTAATAGAAGAGGAAATAGATGGCATAGACAAAGAAATAGAAGAATATGACCATGTTCTAACAAGATTTAAAGCATCTGAAGTTCAGTATGAAGTTGAAGAAGCAAAAGAGCTTGAAAAACATTTAGAGAGGGAAACAAGATATAAAATAAGGGAACAAAGAACAGGTGAAAGAAAAGCCAAGGTTAAAAAATATAGGGAAAGAATTACAAAAGAATTTGATGAATTAAAGGAAAAAATAAAAAAGAGATTTTAAAAAAATATAAAAATCCAGAATTTCTGGATTTTTATATTTACTAAAACTTTAATTCAATATGTTCAATATTATTTTTTTCCAATAGTTCAATAGCGTAATCATCAATTCTATAACCGTTTAAATAGTATATTTTTGATATTCCGGCTTGGATTAATGCTTTAGTACAATTGAGACAAGGAAAATGAGTTACATAGCATTTACATCCTTTAACGGAAATACCTTCTTTAGCACAATACAGCAAAGCGTTCATTTCGGCATGTATTGTAGCTATACAATGGCCATCTCTCATAGTGTGACCAATTTCGTCACAATGAGGGTTTCCTGAAACGGATCCGTTGTAACCTGTAGAAACAATTCTATTATCCTTATTAACTAAAACACAGCCAACGTAAGCTCTGTCACAGGTGCCTCTTTCAGCAACACCTTTTGCTAAATTAATAAAATATTCATTCCAAGATTTTCTCATAAAATACCTCCAACAGTTAAAAATATTATATCATAGTATAAATATATATTTTATAGTTTCAGCAATATTATGACTATGTTATAATAAGTACAAGTAATAGAGTTAGAGGTGTGTTTTATGAAAAAGATTTTACTAATAATTTCATTTATATTTATTTTAACATCCTGTACTAGTGGGAGAAAAACTACAGTAATGGAATTGAATATGAATAATGAGAAATATAATGAGATTTTAGAATTTTTCAATTCAATAGATGAAAATGAAGAAATTAGCGGAATTATTAAAGGAGAAGAAAATTATACGTTAATATTTAATAATCCAAAATTTAAAATAGATAAAGTAAAGGTTGATTATTCAAGTGATTTAATGAAAATCAACTTACAAGGGGAGGACTCTGAAAAAGAACCTATAAAGATTTATAATATAATTCTAGGTGATGATTATAGAAAAAATATAGATACAGAATCTAAAAATCATTCTGTAGTCGTTGAAAGAAGTGGAAAAGAAATAAAAACTGTAATAATTGATGCATTAAATATGGAAGATTAAAAAAATGTAGACCTTAAAGTCTACATTTTTTTGTTTTTAGAATATATTTCCTTTTGTTTATTTATATATTCTGGAATATATAAAACTGCAGATATAATAGCAGTAACAGTTGCAATAAACAACAAGGAAACAACAATAAAGTTAGGCATATTTGGAATAAATAAAAGTAATATCATTACTGCATAATATACAAAAGTTGAAATTTTACCAAACCATTTTGCTCCTTCTAATTTAATTCCATTTTTCATTAAATATCCGCCAAGTACAAGCATTATCAGATCCTTTAAAATCATAATTATAAAAAAATATTGGTATTTTTTTATAGAAATAATCATTGTAATGGAAATTGCCGCTTGAGTTAATTTGTCAGCAATAGGATCTAAGATTTTTCCTAAATCAGTTATCCAATTAAATTTTCTAGCTAAATTCCCATCTAAAAAATCTGTAAAGCCGGATAATACTAAAATTAAACCTGCATTAGTTGTGTTACCCTTAAGCATTTGCCATACAAAAAAAGGAATTAAAAATATTCTAAATGTAGATAATATATTAGGTATATTTTTCATTTTTTCTCCTAAATTAAGAATTGAAAAGGACGCATAACTATAAATACTGTCCAAATTAAAAGTTTTTTATACTTAGGAACTTCCTCTAAGTTTACCGTATTTGAAACTTCATATTCATTATTATTGTCTAGTTTTAATGAATTATTTTTTAAATTATCAATATGATTTGTTAATTCAGATGCAAGGGGCTTGCTATCCACAACTAACATGGTTTCAGTATCTAGGTAAAAACTACGATCGTCCATATTACAAGAGCCTACAATAGCTAAATTATCATCAATTACAATGGATTTTCCGTGAATTGAATCTTTACTCTGATATTCATAAATAGATGCTCCTGTTTCAATAAATTTCTTTCTATGTCCGTAATAGTTAGAAAAAGCAGCTATATTAGGAGTAGAAGCTGGTGAATTTGTTTGCATTACTAAGGGTACATTATTTGAAACTTCCTTCATTACAGAAAGTAGGTCTTTATTTCCCGTAGCATAAGGTGTTTGTAAAATAACTGACTTCTTAGCCTTTAATGCTAATTCACGTAATTGATAAGCAACATGAGGTTCTTTTTTTGTCACATCTATTGGATTATAAATCAATGTAATTTTATTTGTTTCTACAGTTCTATTTAAAAAATCATCTAGGGTTTTTTCGAAAAACTTACTATTTGATTTTTTAAAAGTTTCAAATGAGTTTTCCAATAATGAAAGATGTTTATCTTTCCCACTATCTTTAATTAAAGATGTATGTTCAAAACTCCATAAACTGTCAAAGTAATTCTCTACCTGTTTAACAGCTGTTTCTTCTTCTTTAATATCCTTATTATAATGCCATATGAAAATTTCCCTATCATGGGTTATTGGTCCTTCAAATTCTTTCGGTGCAAAATGCCGTTCATCAATATTTCTACCTCCAAGTAATAGGAATTCATTATCGGCAATTATTATTTTATCATGTAATAATAATTGTAAATTCCATGGTTTAAGAGGATTTACAGGATTATAGACCCTACATTCTATGTTAGGATGGTCATTTAAAACATTTAAAAAATTCTTTGCATTTATTCCATAGAAATATGATTTTCCATCGAGAAGTAGTTTAACATTTACCCCTCTATTTGCTGCTTGCATAATTTCATCTAAAAAAGCCCTAGTGCTAAGACTATCCTTAATTTTATAGGTGGTAATATATAGGGATTTTTTTGCATTGCGAACCATTTCCATTCTAATATTAAGAGCATCGGTAGGTGTTTCGATAATTGTTGCTCTATCGGGACCAACTTCAGAATTTGTAAACTTGGTTTTTGAAAAAGCTTCCTTGTTTTCTGCACTAACCTCCTTTGTGAAAAAACAAGGTATAATTGAACCAATTATTAAGTATAAAATTATTAAAAACAAAATTATTAATAAATAATGTACTAATTTATTTAAAGACATATTATTTCCTTTCTTTCTTTAAATTATAACTATCTATTATTCAGCATTTTAACACATTCTAGGGAAAAATTATATAATGGCTTATTTTGTAATATAAATTTTTTTGTATTAATATATTATATAACAAGTCTTAATATAAATTGGAGGAAATATGAAATTAAGAGTTTTAGTAGATAATAATACATATATAAATCATTATTATTTAGGAGAGCCGGGAGCTAGTTACTATATGGAAATAGATAATGAAAAAATACTGTTAGATACAGGTTATTCAGGAATAGTAGTGGAAAATGCAAAGAAAATGGATGTTGATTTATCTCAATTAAATAAAATTATTATTTCCCATGGCCATGATGATCATACAAAGGGCCTTATGAAAATAATAGAAAAATTCAACACTTCGAATATGGAATTAATATCCCATCCGGATGCTTTTTATCCGAAAAGAGCTAGAGATGAGGACGTCGGTTCTCCTTTAAGCCGTAGTGATATTTCAAAAGAATTTAAGTATAATCCTTCAAAAGAACCTTTAAATGTAACGGAAAACTGTATATTTTTAGGTGAAATACCGGAATATTTTGATTTTGAAAAAAGAAGGGTTTTAGGGGAAAGAGAAGTAGATGAAAAACTAGAAGATGATTATATGATAGATGATTCTGCACTAGTATGTAAATTAAAAGATGGCATTTTTATAGTAACTGGCTGTTCCCATAGTGGAATTTGCAATATAGTAGAACATGCTAAAAAAATATGTAATGATGACAGAATACTAGGAATTATAGGAGGCTTTCATCTTTTTAAAACAGACGAAAGATTAAAGAAAACTATAGATTATTTTCTAGACAACAAGGTAAAAATGGTTTATCCTTGCCATTGTACTTCATTAGGAGTTAAAGCTGAAATCTTAAAAAAATTTGATTTTAATGAAGTAGGCGTAGGATTTAAATTGGAAATAGAATAATATTAAAGGAAATAACATAAGAGAAAAAATTCTGTTTTGTAGAAAAGATTGTAAATATAAAGGAACCTTGTAAAATCTACAAGGTCTTTTTATATATTACTAATATTATTTATATAAATTCTTATGCTTCTACTACAAAGGAGTTTATAAAAAGTTTCAAAAAATCACCCTATATTAATTTCTTTTATGATTAATTTCAATATAAGGTGACTTTTATTTATTCTAATTATTTTAGTGACTTTACTTCAATATTTTTAATTAAAACACACTTAAATATTAGATAAAATTTTTACTGTTTTCTAATCTACTGCAGCCGTTACTATTATTTCAACTAGTTCAGCCGGGTTATTTGCAGCTCCTTCTATACAGGCTCTTGCAGGTGCAGCTCCTTCTGCAACCCATTCATCCCAAGCCTTGTTCATTTCTTGGAATTTAGTTACGTCTTGCAAATAAATTGTTGCCATTAGTATTTTAGATTTGTCTGAACCTAAATCTGCTAATATTTCATCAATTTTTTCTAAGGTTTGTTTAGTTTGCTCGTAAAGATTAGAACTTGTGTCCTTTGCAGTTTGTCCTGTAATATAAGCTACACCATTGTGGACTGTAGCAACTGACCATCTATGACTTGTTTTGTATCTTTTAATTTCCATTTAATAATCCTCCTAAATTTTGTCTAGGATTATTGTATCAAAAGATAGGCTTATTTATAATAGTTTTTTTATTTAATATCGGTATTATATTTTTGTGTTTAAAGATTATATATTAATTACAATGTGAATATTAAGGGAGTGTTTTTGTTATATGGATAACTGTAAAGAAATACATAAAATAGTAAATAATATGAAAAGATTTTATTTTCCTTTTAATTTAGAGGAAATTCCAAAAAATGGAATATATATTCTTTTTGAAAAGGGGGAGAAAGCTCACAACGATTTGGATAGAATTGTGAGAGTAGGTACTCATACAGGAGAAAATCAACTTAGACCAAGAATTTCACAACATTTCATTAAAGAGAATAAGGATAGAAGTATTTTTAGAAAAAATATCGGAAGAGCCTTGCTCAATAAAGATAACAATGACTATCTTGAAGTTTGGGATAAAAAACTGGTAAAAAAAGTTGATAGAGAGAAATATGGACATTTAGTAGATAAAAATTATCAAGAGAAAATAGAAAAAAAGGTAACTGAATATATGAGGGCGAATTTTTCCTTTGTGGTTTTTGAAGTAGATAAAAAGGAAGATAGATTGCTTTATGAGTCAAGGCTGATTTCAGAAGTATCCAATTGTAAAGAGTGTAGGGCTACTGAAAATTGGCTTGGCAGATTTTCACCAAAGAAGAAAGTAGTTGAGTCTGGTATGTGGCTTGTCAATGAATTATATAAGGATAATTTCACAGATGAAGAATTTCAAGAGTTTAAGAAATACTTATTATAAAGCTACACATATTAAAATCTACAGTTGATATAAAGACCCTGTAAATTTTACAAGGTCTTTTAAAACCCCATTAATATTCTCCATATAAATCCTGTATTTCTTTAGCTTTTTCGTAAATATATTTTTTCATCTCCATTGGTTCTATAACAACGGCATTTCTAGAAAGCTTTATAAAAAAATCACTGAAAAATTCAATATCTTTTTTGTCAATCAATTCATCAATAAATCCAGTTTCACCATTATTCTCTATTTTGATATTTTCATTAGTATAGGGATTGTCTTGACAGGCACGAATTCCTATTTTGTTTAGCTTTACATAAAGACGAGTTGGTTCATCAAAGCTGTTAAAGTCAAAACTTTTTTCTACTAATCCATCTATATTTTCATATTCTTGATTTGTACTTGTAATATTTTCAACTCTATCTACTCGATAATGTTTGATTTTGTTTTCTTTTAGGTCAAGAGATGGCACATACCAAAAGCCATTTTCACTGTATAGACATATAAAGACAACCTTGTATTTTTTTACTCCTGATAATGTATCGTAATACATTTCAAATACATTCTTAGTTCCAGAGTATTTTAATAAATCTTTTAAATGGTTATTGGAAATATTCCTCTTTTTATTTTTTAAAAATAGTTTTGTCTTTAAGCTATCTACTGTTTTTTGACTGTCTTCTGGTAAGTTGAAATATAGTTTTCTTAAGACTGACTTTAAGTCTATTTCAAAAGGAAGAGAACTATAAAATGTTAGTGAATGGCTGGCAAAAAATACTGCAAATGCTTCATTTTCAGTTAAATTAACCGGTGGCAATAATTTTGTGGATAGTAATTTATAGCCACCATTATTTCCTTGCTTGGTATCATAATATACTCCCAAATCAGACAATTCAAGCATATCTCTATGAGCAGTTCGTACAGAAATATTAAATTCATCGGCAATTTCCTGTGCAGTAAATTCTTTTTTTGTATTTATGTATCGCTGAAGTTCAATTAATCGTCGAGATTTTTTCATTTAGTAACCTTCTTTCTCCTAAACATGACAATATATGACATGGTTAAATGATACACTTTATTTAATACTTTTACAAGGAGGCTATTAAATGAAACAGGAATATATAAAGGTTTTTGGTGCTAGAGAAAAAAAATTTGAAAAATATAACTGTTAAAATTCCAAAAAAGAAAATTACAGTCTTTACAGGTGTTTCCGGTTCCGGAAAAACATCTCTTGTTTTTGATACTATTGGCGCTGAGTCGCAACGTCAATTAAATGATACTTACAGTAGTTTTATTAGACATAGATTACCTCAGTACAGTCAACCAAATGTTGATAAGATAGAAAATCTACCGGTTTCTTTTGTTATAAATCAAAAGCGTTTAGGAGGAAATGCTCGTTCAACTGTAGGGACCGTTACAGATATTTATTCTCTTTTACGTTTGTTATTTTCTCGTATTGGAAAGCCTTTTGTTGGATATTCAGAGGTTTTCTCTTTTAATAATCCAAAGGGAATGTGTAAAAAATGTGAGGGTATTGGGAAAATAAATAATATTAATATCAATAAATTAATAGATTGGAACAAATCATTAAATGAGGGAGCTATTTTATTTCCGGGATTTGCTTTAAAAGGTTGGCGTATTTCCCGGTATCTTAATTCGGGTTTATTTGATAATAATAAAAAATTAAGGGATTTCAGCAGGGAGGAAATAAATCTGTTATTATATAAAAATAATTACAAGTTACCAAATCCCGGTTTAAAATATCCGAAAAATGGAATTTATGAAGGTCTTATTCCACGAATTGAAAGAAGTTTTTTAAAGGGAGAAAGCAAAGAGGCAAAGGTAAATAAAAAAGAGATTAATAAAATTGTTTCCAAGGATATTTGTCCTGTATGTAATGGTAAGCGACTTAAGAAAAATATTTTATCTTGTAAAATTAAAGGTTTAGATATTTCAGACTGTACTTTTATGGAAATAAACAAGCTACTTGATTTTATATCTTCAATTGATAGTCCTAAAGTCAAGTCGGTAATTGATGAAATTAAACAACAATTGGAACAATTAATTTCTGTAGGCTTGGAATATTTAAGTTTAAATAGAGAAACTTCAACTCTTTCAGGAGGAGAATCCCAAAGAATTAAAATGGTAAAGCAATTGGGAAGCAGCCTTTCAGATGTATTATATATTTTTGATGAACCAAGTATTGGACTACATCCCTATAATGTAGATAAAATTAATAATTTATTACAGTTGTTAAGGGATAAAGGAAATACTGTTTTAGTTGTTGAACATGATCCAGATGTTATAAAAATAGCAGACCATATTATAGATATGGGGCCCTTTGCAGGAAAAAAGGGTGGAGAAATAGTTTTTCAAGGAAATTATAGTGAATTACAAGGTGCAAATACTATTACGTCTAAAACTATTTTTCGTAAATTGGATTGTAAGAAAACTGTAAGAAAGGCTAAGGGTTATATTAATATAAAAAATGCGAATTTGCATAATTTAAAAAATATTAATGTTAAAATTCCTAAAGGAACTTTTACTGTTGTAACAGGAGTTGCAGGTTCCGGTAAAAGCAACCTTATTAATGGAGTTTTAATGAAACAATGCGATAATTGTATTAGTATAGATCAAAAAGGGGTGCATGGTTCAAAACGCTCAACAATTGCAACATACACAGGAATTTTTGATTTTATTCGAAAATTATTTTCGTCGGAAAACAAGGTAAAGGCCTCTATTTTTAGTTCTAATTCTGAAGGAGCTTGTCCTACTTGTAAAGGTTTAGGTAAAATTTATACAGACCTTGCTTTTATGGACATAGTAGTAACTGTATGTGATGTTTGCGAAGGAAAAAAATATAAGGAGTATGTTTTAAACTATAAGTTAAAAGGAAAAAATATTAATGAAGTTTTAAATATGACTATAGATGAGGCGAAAAACTTTTTTATTAATAGTGAAATTACATCAATGTTACAAAAATTACAAGATGTAGGTATTGGATATATTACTTTAGGACAAACATTGGACACTTTGTCCGGTGGAGAACTTCAAAGGATAAAATTAGCAAAAGAATTGGAAAAGAAGGGTAATTTATATATTTTAGATGAGCCAACAACCGGTCTTCATATATCTGATATTGAAAAATTGCAGAAGGTCTTAGATAATTTAGTAGACAAGGGTAATACAGTAATTGTTATAGAGCATAATATGGATATTATTGCTAAAGCTGACTGGATAATTGACATAGGTCCAAAAGCCGGTGAAGATGGAGGTGAAATAGTTTTTGAAGGTACTCCTTTAGAAATTATAAAATCAGAAAAATCTTTAACTGGGAAATATTTGAGAGAATATGTAAATAAAGAGTGAATACTTTAGATGGTATATAATAGAATAAATTATAAATAACAAAGAGGTAATTATGAGTACAAAGAATACATCTCAATTTAATATGTATGGTTACAAGGATCTTGTTACTAATGTTTTTAATAAAATTTACCCTGTTATTGCCAAGCAAGTTATAGAATATACTGAAATAAAAAAAGGAGTTTGTTTGGATATTGGCTCAGGAACCGGGGATTTAGGTGTTGAAATTGCTAAACTAACCAATATGACGGTGTACTTAATGGATATTAGTTTAGATGGGAAAAATATTGCCAATGAAAAAATCAAAAATGAAAACTTGGTAAATAGGGTAATACCAATAGTTGGAGATGTTCATAATATTCCTTTTAATAATAATTCTATAGATTTAATAGTAAGTCGTTCTTCTTACAGGTTTTGGAAGGACAAGACCAAGGCTTTTAAGGAAATATATAGGGTTTTAAGAAAAGGTGGCAAGGCATATATTGGTAAGGGGTACGGTAATGAGATTTTAAAGGAAGAAATAGAAAAAACTATGTTTAAAATAAATCCCCAAAAATGGTATCCTGGAAAAAAAGAAATGAATTTAGAAGAGTTTAAAGAGTATTTTTATAAGGCTTTAGAGGAAAACCAAATAGGCAAATATGATTTTATTAGTAACAAGTCAGGTAACTGGTTGGTAATAGAAAAAGAATAGATTAAGAGAACAGGTTTAATTACCTGTTTTTCTTGGGTATATTTATATATAAGAGAGCTGTTGTTTTTAAATAATTTGTTTTGGTTAATTCATCTATTTTTAGATTCCATAATAAGAAGGATTATTAAATATTATAGAGTAATATAGAGGAGGTATATTATGAAATATGATGAATTTAAGAAAAGAGTAACAAAGCACCTAGGTAAGTACATGGAAAAGAATTTAGGAATTGAAAAAAATGGATTGTTTAAAAATAAGGAATACGGTCATGTTCTCTCCGATGAGTTAGTAGCTGAAAATTTTATTGGCGAAACCTACCCACTATATGAGAAGTATTGCCCCAATAAAGAACTTCATGTATATTCTAATCATTTAAATTCTTCACAGGTTATGGGAATGAATTTCTTTTTACCACTACTTGAAAATAGGGATATATTAAATAGGGTAGTAGAAAAAATAATAAACAAGGAAGAAGGGACTTTAACAAACTTAGTAACTGTAGATTTTGAACATAGATGTGGGCAGGATGAAAAAACGGGAATTGATTTATTTTTAGAATATGCAAATGGAATAAGAGTATTTTTTGAAATGAAATACAGTGAAAATGGTTATGGAATTTTTTCAGGATTTAACAGGGATGAGGTATGGGAGACTAAATATTCTAATTTTGTTACAAACAGTCTTTACCTAAAAAATATTACAAAGGAAGAGTTTTTCTATGATTATCAAATAAATAGAAATATTGGAATGATAAATAGCTTAAATGACTATGCTGTCTTTATACTTCCTTATGAAAATGAAAGTTTAGTTAAGGAGATTACTAAATTTAACTACAATAATGTAAAAACGGTTGATTGGAACTATTTGGCATATTATGTTTATAATTTAGTTGCAGGTAAAAATAGAGAATTGGAAAATCATTATAGGGAATTTATTCTAAAGTATTTAGAATATTAATAGAAAAAGGATAGCGGCTGCTATCCTTTACCTATTTCTAATTATCTAAAATTCATCAAAGTAAATTTTATCATCCGGTATATTTTTCTTATTTAGTGATTCTACAATGGATTGTATCATTACAGGACTACCACATAGGTAGGCTGTATAATTTCCGGAATCCTGTAAATATTTATCTATTGAGTTTGTAACTCTGCCTCTGTCACCGACCCAGCTGGAATCTTCCGGAACTCTAGACAAGGTTGGCATAAATTTAAAGTCATATAATTCTTCTTCAAACATTTTCAACTCGTCTAATAAGAACAGGTCATCTTCTGTTCTAGCTCCAAAGTAAAATCTTGCTTTTCTTTTTATATCGTTATCCTTCATATGGTAAAGAATTGAACGTATTGGTGCAAATCCTGTTCCGGCAGCAACCATTACTATTTCACTGTCATCATCGTGGTAATAGAAATCGCCATAAGGACCGTTTAAATCAAGTTCAGTTCCTACTTCTACGAATTTGTGCATATAGGTTGTACATATTCCGCCGGTATATCCAATTAAAACCTCCAGATGATTTTCATCTTTTATGGATGATGCAACAGAATAGGCCCTGTAAACCTCTTCTGTATTACCTTCGTATTCTGGTGCTTTAATTTGTATATATTGACCGGGTTTGAAACTGATTTTTTCTCCTTCAGGTAATTGAAATCTGAATTTTTTAATTTTATCGGTCATTTTTTGAATATCTACAACTGTAACCTTATATTCTTTTACATTAAATAATTCTTCAGGTATTTCGATTTTTATATTTTCCTTTACCTTACATTGACAGGAAAGTCTTATATTGTCCTGTAATTCCTCTGGTGAAAGCCAAGGTTTTTCTGTTGCTAAAACCTGTCCTCCTCCTTCAAGAACTTTTACCTTACAATAACCACAAGAGCCTTTTCCACCACATGCTGAAGGTATAAAAATCTTTTCGTTTCGGAGTGTGTCCAGTAAACTGTTTCCTCCATCAACTGTATACTCTTTTTCGTCGTTTATAATTAAATTTACTTCTCCATAATCTGCAATATATTTGTCTGCAATGGTTAATATAATGGCGAAAAGAGCACACAAACCGGAAATTATTGCTGTTGTTGTTAAAACTGTACTCATTTTCTCCTCCTATGATATTTGTACTATACCAGAGAATCCTATAAATGCCATTGCCATTATTCCTGTTATTATAAGGGTTATTGGAGCTCCTCTAAGTCCTTCAGGTAATGCATTTTCATTTATTCTGGACCTTATTCCAGCCATAGAGATTATTGCAAGAGCCCATCCTAAACCTGACCCTATTGCAAAGCCAACTGTTTGTAAAAAGTTATATTGTCTTATAACCATAAATAAAGAAACTCCAAGAATTGCACAGTTAACTGTAATTAATGGTAAAAATATTCCTAGTGCATAATATAAATTTGGTATGTATCTTTCTAATACCATTTCCAAAAATTGCACAAAGGCAGCAATGGAAATTATAAATACTATAAATCTTAAGTATTCAATATTGAACATTACCATTAATTCGTATAGGAAATAATTTATTATTGTTGTTACCGTTATAACAAAAGTTACGGCTACTCCTAGCCCTGTAGCTGTTTCAACTTCTTTACTTACAGCAACAAAGGAGCACATTCCCAAGAAATTACTAAATATCATATTGCTTGTAAATATAGAAGCAAAGAATATTACTAATGGATGTATTGTCATTATTTTTTAGCTCCTTTCTTTTTATTTCGTATATTATAAGCTATCCACATAATTATAGGTAATATGAAGAAAGCTCCAGGTGGCATTACCATCATTGTCCAAGGAGTAAAGGATTGTGGAAGTATTCTTATTCCAAATAAAGAACCAAATCCTAGTAATTCCCTAACAAAAGCAACTAGTAAAAGTACAATTGTATAGCCAATTCCTGAAATAAAACCGTCTACAAAAGAAGGTATTGGTTTATTAGCTATGGCAAAGGCTTCTGCTCTACCCATTATTATACAGTTGGTAATTATTAAACCAACATAAGGTCCTAAAGTTTTACTCATTTCCGGCATATATGCTTTTAAGAAAATATCTACTATTATTACATAGAAGGATATTACAAATACCTGTACCATCATTCTTATATGTTTAGGTGTAATATTTCTCAACAAAGATATTGTTAGGGAAGAGAAGGCTGTTACTACAGCTAATGCTATTCCCATTACCAATGAATTCATAGCAAGATTAGTAACTGCAAGGGTTGAACAAAGCCCTATAACTTGTACTAAAACAGGATTATCATATAATAATGCATCGGAAATTATTTTTTTATAATTGGTTTTTCCTGCCATACTACACTTCCTTTCTTGTATTTATAAAGTTCATTATATCTTCGTTAATCATATTTGTAACAAAGGTAGATGTTTGAGTTGCACCTGTAATAGCATCAATATTTCCGCCAGGAGCAGGTTTGTTAATTACAATTTCTCCTGATGAAGAATCAGAAATATCGAGATTTCTAAATTGCTCTTTATATTCAGGTTCGGAAATCCTACCTCCTAGTCCAGGAGTTTCCTCTTGTTTAATAAATTCAATTCCTGTTACTGTTTTTAAATCTGATTTTATTCCAAGATATCCGTCAATACTACCCCAAAGTCCAGGTCCGTCAAAGGGAACTGCATAGGCAACGTTTTCACCGTTTTCTTCTTGGATATATAATTTTTTACCTTCATAATCTTCTTCTTTAATATTTTCATTAAAAATAGAATCTATTTCCTGAGGTGTTGCTTCTTCCGGCAAAATATTAAATACAGAAAGTATTTTTTCTTGTAATTCAATTTTTTGATTAAATTCAATTACCGGTAAAGATACTTCATTTATTACTGCCAAAAGAAATGTTAGTATTCCGGCTAAAAGAACCATAAAAACCACAGGAAAAATCATGCTTTTTTTCTTAGCCATTATACCACCGCCTCTTTTGATTTTTTATTAGCTTTTCTTTGTCTTACAACATAGTCAATTATTGGTGCAAAGGTGTTACCCATTAAAATGGCAAACATCATACCACCGGAGAATAGTGCAAAACCTCTAATTATTACAGTTACTATTCCTATAATAAGTCCATAAATCCACTTTCCAGGAACGGTTTTTGCAGCAGAAATAGGATCTGTTGCCATAAATACTGTACCAAGTAAAAAACCACCAAGTAACATTCCATAAATAGGGTTAGGTATTGTTTCTACTCCCATAAGATTTAAAATCCCAGATAAAACTGAAAAACCTAATACAGAACCTGCCATTATTTGCCAAGAAGCAACTTTTTTATAAATTAAGTAAATAGCAGCTAAAATTATTAGAACTTTTGAAGTTTCTCCAATAGCCCCTGAAACATTTCCTATTAATAAATCGGAAATATTTGTTAAAACACCTTCATTTCTAAAAGCTAACATTGGCGTAGCTGTTGATAAGGCATCGATATGAGGTAAGGTAAAAGCACCGAAACCTCCAGGTAATCCTTTAGCAGCTTCATTCCAAGCAATTGTTAATGGGTTTGGAAAATTAATATAGATAAAAACACGACCAACTAAGGCAGGATTAAAAATATTTTTACCAAAGCCACCAAAAACCATTTTTCCAAAGAATATTCCGAAAGCGATTCCTACTGCGGAAATCCAAAATGGTAACGATACCGGCAATGTCATAGTATAAAGAATACTGGTAATAATTACCGCTTCAGAGATTTTTTTCCTTTTATACAATTTAACTTCACACAAATATTCAATAACCATTGCAACAAATAAGTTTAATAATAGCAAGGCCAATACTCTCCATCCAAAATTATAAATAGAAAAAAGACTTATAATTATTAATGGAATTAATACTGTACGCATCATTTTTTGTTTAGTAAAGTATTTTTCATATAAATTTTTCATATTATTCACCTCCTAAATTAATATAAGTAAGTTAATTAATACTATTAGTAGAAAATATATTAATAATAACCATACCTACTTAAAATAATTGTATCATGATTATCATAAATGTTAAGATTTCAATAGGTTAAATTTTAAAATTCAAGTAATTAAAATAGTTAATAAAAGATGAAAAAATTTAAATTAAAGTAATTTTTTTATATTTTTATTAAAATTAAAGTTTAAAATCTATTTTAAATATAGAAAAATCAAATTAAATTTAAGTCTTTAATATAGATTCTTTAAAATACAATAAAGAAAAAGAAAGTAGGAAAGCTTTAAAAACCAATGTTATATGAAAGATAAGAATATTATTTTCAATTAGATTTTGGAAGATTGTTAATTACTGTAATAAAAAAATATATAAAAAAATAAATCTTAATTTTTTAATATAAAAATCTGCTTTTTAAATAAATGAGAAATTTTTACATTTTTGAAACAATTACAAAACTAATAAAATATTAATAATACTAGCTAAGGTCTATTATTAAATTAAAACTATTAAATTTAAGGAGGTGTAGGGTTTATAAAAAAATATTTGAGGTATGAAATATATGTATACTAAAGAAAGAGAGGAGAGATTTAATGAAGTTAAGTGCAAGAAATCAATTAAAGGGAAAAATAGTAGAAATAGAAAAAGGTGCCGTAAATGGAATTGTAAAAATTGATATTGGTGGGGGAAATATTGTTTCTTCAACAATTTCCATGAGTGCAATTAAGGAGCTAAATTTAGAAGTAGGAAAAGAAGCTTATGCTATTATTAAGGCAACTTCTGTTATGGTAGGAATTGATTAAAATAAAACTTATAAAGCAGTCTGAAGAAAAATTTCAGACTGCTTTTTTTCGTGGGAACACTTCTCTAGTGGTAAATAATATTTTTTTGTCTTATAATTATATAAGGTAGTAATTTTTGAATTTAATTTGGGGTAATAAAATATTTTGTTATTTTAAAATGTTTTATTTTGCTGCGTTAATAATTGGAGAATAATATGAGATATACAGAATTTAACAAGAGAGTTAAAAAACATCTAACAAACTATAAGAACAATGTTTTAAGAATTAAGGAAAATGGTTTATACAAGGGAGAAGAAAAAGGACATATTCTACCAGGGAAAGTAGAGAGTAATTTTTTAAGTGATACATATTCTCTGTATACAAAATACTGTAATGAAAATAGATTAAATACATATTCAAATCACTTAAATTCATCACAAATAATGTGCATGAACTTCTTTTTACCTTTATTTAATGAGGAAGAAATCTTTAATAGAATGATTTCGGAAATACTAGGGGTTAATCAAGAGGATTTAGGAAAAATCGTAGATATTTTCTGTAATGCTATGCATAATGAAAAGTATCAATTTGATATATATATAGAATATTCCGGTGGATATAAGGTATTTATTGAAACAAAATATAGTGAAGAAAATTTTAGAACTTTTCAAGGGAAAGACAAAGACCAAGCTTGGGAAGAAAGATACAAGGATTTATTAAATAGTAGTCTATATTTAAAGGATTTAGAAAAAGAAGTTTTTTATAAGGACTACCAAATTTATAGAAATATTGGTTTAATAAAAGATGAAAAGGATTATGTTATATTTTTGTATCCTTTTGATAATGAAAGAATAAGAAATAAATTAAAAGAATTCAAACTAGAGCAAGTTAGAGAAGTTGACTGGAATTCTATTACTTATGATGTATTAAAATTATTAAAGGATACGGACCTTGAAGAATATTATAAAGAATTTTCAATGAAATATTTAAATTATTAAAAAATAGTCCAACATATTTAAAGTTGGACTATTTTTCTTTATTTGTTGTTATTACAATTACGCATTCTTTCAGATCTTCTTTCATGACGATGTTCTTGGCGATTATCTTTTCTTTGATTATGTCCGTGACAACCTTCTTCACCATGTTGGTGTTTGTGGTTATGACATCCGCCTTCACCATGTTTATGTTGGTGATTATGTTCATGGTGATGGTTGCAATTCGCCTTGCCAGTTAAAGGAAGTTGTCCTTCTATAAAGGATTTAACCTGAGCATCTGCTTCGCCGGAAGCTCCAGAATAAATTGCAATTCCTGCTTCTTGTAATGCATTTACTGCACCACCGCCAATACCTCCACAAATTAAGGTATTAACCTTATTTTCTACTAGGAAATCAACTAAGGCACCATGACCACTTGCAGGTGTTTGTACGATTTCCTGTTTAATAATATTTCCATTTTCTATTTCGTATATTTTAAAATTAGGTGTTCTTCCAAAATGAGGAAAAACTTGGTTGTTTTCATAAGTTATAGCTACTTTCATTTTATTCATCCCTTCAATATTTTCTATTTCTGTACTATAATTTCCGCCTTTAATTATCAGTGGTAAGGATTCAACAATTGACCTTGAAACCTTTTTTCTTGCTGCTTGTAATAGAGTTTGAACTGTTTGTCGTGACACATCCATAGACTCTGAAGCTTCTTGTTGGGAAAGACCTAAATAATCTACAAGTCTTAAGCTTTCCCATTCCTCTAAATGTAAATGAATAATAGATTCAGAAGAAATTTCAAAATCCTCTACTGGACTTAACATAGTGTAACGAGGTTTTGCTCTTACAATTTTATTACTAATTTTTCTAGCCATAATCACCTCTTAGACTTTATTATTGGCATATGCTAATAATAATACCTTTATTGGTTTTTGTCAAGTAAATTTTCAATATTTGACTTTTGCAACATAAAAAAATTTCTTTATGTATATAATAGTAATACTAGATATAGATATTTTAGAAGAAATATTTATAAATATAGGTGTAGATATTTAATTTTGGGTATAATAATAAACTATGCTAGAAAAATAATTATAATATTATTTAATAGTTTAAAAATTGTATGTAAAAATAATATGGAACAAAAGAGGGTTTTAGCTGTTTTAGATTGTTAAAAAGATGTATAATTGTATTTAAATAGATTTTAGTAACATTACTATGGAGGGGAAAATGAAACTAGGTTTAATAATAAATCCTGTTGCAGGAATAGGTGGATCTGTTGGTTTAAAAGGCAGTGACGGTGAAGAAGTACAAAAACTTGCACTAGAAAAAGGGGGAACTTATCAAGCTAATAAAAAAGCTAAAATAGCTTTAAATCAAATTAAAGATTATATTGATAAAGTTACTTTTATTACAGGTTTTGGAGAAATGGGAGAAAATGCTTTAAAAGAATTAGGCTTTTCCTATAAGGTAGTTGGAGAAAATAAAGAAAAAACAACCTTTGAAGATACTGAAAATTTAGCAAAAGAAATGGTTAAAGAAAATATAGATTTACTTGTTTTTGCAGGTGGAGATGGTACAGCAAGAAATATATTTAATGCTGTTGAACTTTCTGTTCCATGTGTAGGTATTCCTGCAGGTGTTAAAATTCATTCTGCAGTATATGCAAATAATCCTAAAGATGCAGGTCTTGTTATTAAGGAATTTATAAAAAACCCTAAGGATTTAAAAATAGAAAACTCCGAAGTAATGGATATAGATGAAGATAAATTTAGGCAAAACATAGTAGAGGCTAAATTATATGGTTATTTACAAGTTCCTAGAATACAAAATTTAATGCAAGGTTCAAAATCGCCGGGAAGTTCAAGTGAAGATGAAATAGAGGGAATGTCAGCCGAAATAGAAGACCGTATAAAAGCCGGAAATGAAGATACTTGTTATATATTTGGGACAGGTGGTACAACCTATGCTATTTTAAAAGATTTAGGCTTTGAGGGAAGTTTACTAGGAGTAGATATTTTATATAAAAATGAACTTGTTATTAAAGACGGAACAGAAGGAGAAATCTATGATTTTATTAAGGACAAGGAAGTAAAATTAATAGTTACTGCAATTGGTGGTCAAGGACATATTTTTGGAAGAGGTAATCAACAACTTAGTCCAAGAGTATTAAGAAAAGTTGGAAAGGACAATATTTGGATAGTTGCCTCCCATAGTAAATTATATGGAATACCCGACAGCTTTTTAAGAATAGATACATCAGACGAAGAACTGGACAAGGAACTTTCAGGTTATTACAAGGTAATAATGGACTGGAAAAGAATAATAGTTTATAAAGCTCAAGGATAAAAGGGACCTTTTGGTCCTTTTTTTAATATTAAAAATGATATACTATAAATAATAAATACTAAAAGGGAGAAAATTATATGGAATATGTTTTTATTTACAGTATTGCTTTAATACTGGTATTAATTACAGAAATATCTAATTCTAAAATTGAAATACCAGGAAGAAGATTTAACCTTAAAAGAATAATTGCTTTTATTTTTCTAATGGGATTTACCTTAGTTATATATTATTTTTCAAGAGATGTTTATTTATTAATGCCAATTGCATTTATGGCTTCTGTAATTAGTTTCTTTAAAATTGGAATTAGAAAAGATGGAATACAGGGCTATAGTAGGGTGTTTTTAAAAGCAAAAAATATTTCTAAAGCTATTTTAAAATATGATAATAAAAATATTTATTTAGTTGCCTTGGGGAAAAAGGGGTCTGATGCTACATTAGAATTTAGTATAAAATATAAAGAAGAAGTTATTAACTGGTTTAAAAAACATAATATTGCTTTAGATATAAGATAAATTATAAGGGAATTAATATTGATTAGATATAAAACATATTGACAAATAAAACAAAAGGTTATATCATCATTATGAGTAGAAGAAAGGTGTAGGTATGGTGAACTTAAATTTAAAAATTCCAAGATATGCAAAAGTAGCAGCTGATATGGAAGAAAAGATAAATTCAGGAGTATGGGAGAAAGGTAGTATAATTCCATCAGAAAAAGAATTAGAAAAAATATATGGAGTTTCTCGCACAACTATAAGAAAAGCTGTTTCAGAATTAGAAAGCAATAATAAATTGAGAAAAGTACAAGGTAAAGGAACTTTTGTAACGTTAGGAAGTATTATACAAAATCTTAAACAAATATATGTTTTTTCAGAAGAAATGCGTAAATTGGGGAAAGTTACATCAACTGTTTTTGTAGGAATTGAGGTTATTAAAGATCCTAAGATTGCGAAAAAGTTGTCTTTAAATGAAAATGAAGAAATAATTGAATTAAAAAGATTACGGTGTGATGAAAGTGATGAGGCATTAATGTATGAAAGAACTTATTTTTCAAAATTAGAACATGAGTATTTGTTAAAAGTAGATTGGAACAGTAGACAACTATACAAATTTCTTGAAGAAGAAGCTAACATACATATAGATAGGGCAACTGAAAGGTTCAAAGCATGTTCTCTAACAGTTGATGAAGCAAAAAAATTAGGTGCAAAAGTGCAAGATTATGGGCTATTAATAAGAAGATTATCATATTCAAACAATAAAATTATTAGTTATTCTATAATCACGGCTAAAGGTGATAGTTTTGAATTTGAAGTAGAATTAAAAATATAAAATCTTACATAATAACATCATTACGACACGATGTTATTATGAGATATACAATTATAATATAATAGGGGATGATGTAATGTTAAATGAGAAGTATTTTGAAATTGTAAAGAAACAGCTAGAAAAACAGTATATTGAGGAAAAAGAATCTGTGGAAAAAGCGGCTGAAATATGTGCAGAATCTATAATGAATAATAGATTAATACATGCATATGGATGTGGGCACTCACAAATGTTTTCTATGGAAATTTTTTATAGAGCGGGTGGGTTGGTTCCTGTTAATGCTTTATTAATACCACACTTAGCTTTATTTCCAAAAGCGAAATTATCTACATTACAAGAAAGGATAGAGGGTTTTTCTGATGAATATTTAAAATTAGTTAATACAAATGAAAACGATTCAATAATAATAGTTTCAATTTCAGGAAGAAATGCTGCAGTAATTGATATGGCCTTAGCATGTAAGGAAAGAGATATTAAAGTTATAGCTTTAACTTCAAAGAACTTTTCTGAAGGTGTAGAATCCAGACATTCTAGTGGTAAAAAACTTTCAGATGTTGCAGATGTTGTAATCGATATAAAATGTGTAAAGGGTGATGCTGTGTTAGAGAAAGATGGGTTAGGGACAAAATTTTGTGGAACATCTACAGTGCTTGGAATGTTTACTATGCAAAGTATAATAGCAAGAACAGTAGAAATTTGTGTTGAAAATGGATTTAAGCCTCCTATATATGTGAGCTCAAACTTAGATGAAGGAGATGAAATTAATAAACAATATATTAAAAAATATTCTTCATTAATAGAAAATCTATAATTAATAAGGAGGAAAGTATGTTATATATAATTACAGTTTGTGGATTAGGAATGGGCTCAAGTTTAATTATGAAAATGACAGCTGAAACAGCGTTAAAAAATCTAGGATTAAAAGCAAATATTGAACATTGGGATATGGGGACAGTAAAAGGTAAGCCAAGAGATATACTAATAACAACTTATGAATTTAAAGATAATTTTAAAGATGAATCAGATGTTGTATTTGTTCATAATATTGTGGATGTAGAAGAAATGCAAGAAGGTATACAAAACATACTTGAGAAAAAAGGAGAAAAATAAATGTTGGATTTTTTGTTACAATTAATACAAACCCCTGCAATTATTCTTGCTATTGTCGCATTAATTGGATTAGTACTACAGAAGAAGAATGCCAGCGAGGTATTTTCAGGAACAATAAAAACTGCATTAGGTATGCTTATGCTATCAGCAGGTTCATCAATTATAGTGCAAGAGATATCACCTTTTGTAGACTTATTTCAAACAGTTTTTAATCTAGATGGATTTGCAACATCATCAGAAGCTGTTGTTGGAGCAATGCAGACAGCTATTCCAGTAATTGCAAGAACTTCTGCATTAATTATGGCAGTAGGATTTATTGTTAATGTAGTTTTAGCTAGAGTGACTCCATTAAAATACATATTTTTAACCGGGCATATGATGTGGATTTTATCAGTAACTATAGCTTATGGATTTTATATAAATGATTATAATGAATCTATAACAATTTTAGCAGGTTCAATTTTACAGGGAATGTTAATGGTTATTTTACCAGCAATAGCACAACCAATTGTTAAAAAAATTACAAAATCAGATAATATTGCTTATGGACACCTAACGACTGTTGGAGTAGTTGCATCTGCATATATAGGAGGTGCCTTAGGAAACAAGAATAAGGATGCTGAAGAAGTTGAGTTACCAAAATCATTAAGTTTTTTTAAAGATACATCTATATCAGTATCGATAGTGATGTTAATATTCTATTTGTTCATCATTATAAGTGCAGGTCCAAAAGTTGTTTCAGAAATGGCGGGTGAACAAAATTATATAGTATATGGAATTTTAAAAGCCTTAGGTTTTACTGTTGGAATTTTAGTGTTACTACAAGGTGTAAGATTGTTTTTAGGGGAATTAGTGCCTGCCTTTAAGGGTATATCAGATAAATTAGTACCGGGTGCAAGACCTGCTTTAGATGTTCCAGCTTTATTTGGATTTGCTCCAAATTCACTAATGATAGGTTTTATTTCCTCAGTAATTGGTATGTTAATAGCAATGTTAGTTTCATCTATAGTATTTAAAGCAGTACCATTGGTTTCTATAATAGGTGGATTTTTTACTGGAGGTATAGCAGGAATAATGGGGAATGCTACAGGTGGACGTAGAGGTGCTGTAATATCAGGATTTGTATATGGCTTTATATTAATTATTTTATCTGCATTTGTATATGGGATATTTGATTTTGGAGCTGTAGGTTCTACAGGTGTAGGACAAGATTGTATAGATGCTATGATATTGATGATTTTATTTAAACAACCAATAATTGGCATAGGTATAATAATTGCTTCCTTTATATTGTTAAGTATATTGGAGATTAAACGAAAGAAAAAAAACAATAAGTAGGAGAAATGAATGTTATCTTTAAAAAATATAGGTATAGAGGATGTAAGTATAAATATATATGCTAAAAACTGGGAGGATGCAATAGAAAAGGCATCTAAAAAAATGCTTGATAGGGGGGATATAACTAGAGAATATGTTACATCTATGATTAATAATGTAAGAAAATTTGGACCTTATATAGTTATGACAAAAAATGTTGCATTAGCACATGCTAGGCCAGAAGATGGAGCAAAGGTTACATCATTACATTTTTCAACTTTAATACCAGAAATAGAGTTTGGTAGCAAAGAAAATGATCCCGTTAAATTATTAATAGTATTATCTGCGAAAGATACAGATAGTCATATTAAATTATTGGCTGAATTATCAAAAATTTTAGCAAATTCAGAAGTAATAAAAATGTTAATAAATACAGATAGTGATGAAACTTTTGTTAAAATAATAAAAGATTATGTATAATTCTAAAGATTCAAATAGATAAGAATTTAATTTGTTTTAAATAGATTATAAAAGATATTCCTGAAGAATGTAAAGTAAAAGAATCTGTGAAATAGTTTTTCATGCACAAACTATTTCACAGATTCAATAATTATCTACCTCCCACTCTATTTAATCCGAAACTAATTCACCTTTCCAGGACATAATTCCACCATTTAAATTAATTGCTTTAAAATTCTTTGAATTACAAAGGAACTGACAAGCCCTACTAGACCTCATACCACTTTTACATATAATATAGTAAATTTCATCTTCTTTAAAATCCATACATTTCTCTTCAATATACTTTAAAGGAATATTAATTGAGTTTTTAATATGTCCTCTTTTAAATTCATTTTCATCTCTGACATCAATTATATTTATTTTTTTTTTTTCCATTAATAATTCTAAATCTAAAGCCGATATTGTATTGTCCATTTTGTCTCCTTAGGTTATTAATTTTCTAATAATTATAGAATTAATAGTATTTTTTAAATATTTCATCTGCATGATCATAATGTTTTTCTATAGATAACAATGTTTTATTTAAATTATTATCTATAAAATTTTCGGAAATTTCTTCATGGCATTCTAGAGATTGTTGCCTGTGAATAATTTTTGCTTCATTATTATAAATTGCATCTAAAGATCGTACAGCCATTTCAAATAAAACATTGTATTGGTTATATATTTTAATTAAAAATTCATTATTGGAATATTCAAAAAACAATTTGTGAAAACAATAGTCATAATAAAAATATTTGTCTGTATTTAAATATTCTTTTTGAATTTTCAAAAGCTCTATTAATTTCTTATCCAGTTCCTTTTTGTTTTTATGTTTTATAGACAGGGTAATAGACCCGGATGTAATTATTTGCATTAATTCATTAATTTCCTTTGTTTTATCGTAGTCTAAAGTTATTACTTCAGCACCGGCACGAGTAATTTTATAAATTAATCCATCTTGTTCTAATCTATTAATTGCATCTCTAATTGGACTGGAACTAACATCAAAACGTTCCTGTAAATCCTTGTTTACAAGAATAGAACCATTTTTTATTTTATTTGTAAAAATATCTTTTCTTATTGCTTCATATATTTGTTCATTTAAGCTAAGTTTATTAATCATATTTACTCCAATCCTTTATTATATAGAATTATAGCATTAGAGAAAATGCAAATCAATTAATTATAATATTAATATCTATTGATTATTTTAAATTTTATGATATTATAAGGACATAAGTATAATGCATTATGCATTAAAAAAGATTTTATAATTACATAGGAGGAATTTATATGGACTATTCAAAATATCCAGCAGAGCCGTTTAAAATTAAAATGGTTGAACCAGTGGCAGTTGTTGACAGAGAAGAAAGAGAAAGAGTGGCAAAAGAAGCAGGCTATAATACATTTTTAATACCTTCAAAAGATGTATATATTGATTTACTTACAGATAGTGGAACTAATGCTATGAGTGACAGACAATGGGCTGGTATGATGTTAGGAGATGAAGCCTATGCTGGAAGTAGAAATTTTGAGCATTTAGAAGAAACCGTTAAGGAACTACTAGGTGTAAAACATATTATTCCAACCCATCAAGGTAGAGGTGCTGAAAATATATTATCATCTATAGCAATTAAACCGGGACAATATGTTCCAGGAAATATGTACTTTACTACTACAAGATATCATCAAGAGCATAATGGTGGAATATTTGTAGATGTAATTAGAGATGAAGCCCATGATGCAGCAATAGATATTCCTTTTAAAGGGGATATAGATATAAGTAAATTAGAAAAGTTAATAGATGAAAAAGGTGCTGAAAACATTGCCTATGTTTGCCTAGCAGTAACAGTAAACCTAGCTGGTGGACAACCGGTGTCTATGAAAAACATGAGAGAAGTTTCAGAACTTTGTCATAAACATGGAATAAAAGTATTTTTTGATGCTACAAGATTTGCAGAAAACGCATATTTTATTAAAGAAAGAGAAGAAGGCTACGAAAATAAAACAATAAAAGAAATCGTTCACGAAATGTTTAGCTATTCAGATGGAGCTACAATGAGCGGGAAGAAAGATGGTATTGTAAATATTGGAGGGTTCCTAGCTTTAAACGATGAAGAATTATTTATGGATGCTAAAGAATTAGTAGTTGTTTATGAAGGTATGCCATCATATGGTGGAATGGCTGGAAGGGACATGGAAGCTTTAGCAATAGGCCTAAGAGAATCTATGCAGTATGAATATATAAGATACAGAGTTTTACAGGTAAGATATTTAGGCGAAAGATTAAAAGAAGCAGGTGTTCCTATTGTTGAGCCAGTAGGTGGTCATGCAGTTTTCTTAGATGCTAGAAGATTCTGTCCTCATTTAAGTCAGGAACAATTTCCGGCACAAGCCTTGGCAAATGAGTTATTTTTAGAATCCGGTGTAAGATCAATGGAAAGAGGAATTGTGTCTGCCGGTAGAGATATTAAGACCGGTGAAAACCATAAACCAAAATTGGAAACTGTTAGACTTACTATTCCAAGAAGGGTTTATACCTATAAACATATGGATGTTGTGGCTGATGCAGTAATTAAATTATACAATCATAAAGAAGATATAAGAGGCTTAAAATTTGTTTATGAGCCTAAACAATTAAGATTCTTTACTGCAAGGTTTGACTATATATAATATTATAAAAAAATAAAACAAAACACATTTCTAAGGAAAAATAAATTAACTTGGAAATGTGTTTTTTATTTGTGAAATTTTATATTCTTTTGCTGTATAATATTATTAAATATTATATAGGAGATTTAATATGTTAAGATATACAAATGCAAAGGATGTAGACAGTGTTTTAGAAATATATAAAATGGCTTCAGAATCGTTAAAAACTGATGGTGTAGACCAGTGGCAAAATGAAGGACCTAACAAATCCACTTTAATTAAGGATATGGAAATGGAATATTCCTATGTATTAGAGGAAAAGGGAGAAATAAAAGGTACGGCAGCTATTATTTTCGATGGAGAAAAAACCTACGATTTGATTTTTAATGGTAACTGGTTAAATGAAGAGGAGTATTGTACAATACACCGTTTTGCTGTAAATGTTAATTATAGACAAGAAGGCAATGCCGGAAAAATGTTAAGGAAAATTGAAAAAATATGCCTTTCAAAAGGTATTTATAATATTAGAATTGATACCCATGAAGATAATTTTAAAATGAGGAATTTTTTAGAGAAAAATGGATTTTTAGAATGTGGGAGAATTTTCCTAAGAAATGGTGATTTAAGAGTAGCCTACCAAAAGGTCTTATAAAATTTAAAAGGAAAAGAAAGTAGCCTTAATTGCTACTTTCCAGTTTTTCTAATTCCTCTTCATATTTATTTATTAATTCATCAAATTCTATACTATTTCTTAAAAAATCATATTCTTTTGAAGTTTTTAATTCATTTAACATGGCATTTAAAAATATATTCCTAAATTCCTTACTATTGTAATTCTCTTTTATCGGTATATTTTTATATAGTCTGGAGTTTTTGAAGTCGATGATTTCACTGCCTAAAGTAACTAAAGAGTTTAAATATTCTAAAGTTTTTTCAATGTTTTTTTCTTCCATTGCCAGTTCTAAAAAGCCTGATTTCATACAGCTATTTGGCATTTCCAAAAGCTCCATTAATTTATCAGCGAGTTTAGCAAAGTAATTTGCATCTTCCATGTTATTTTGTAAGGCGGAAATTTTCATTAGTGAAGAAATATACAATTGTAGATTCATGGCCGTGTAGTAGATTTTAGACTCCAGTGTTATTAAGGCCTTGTTATAGTTTTTTTGTTTTACATAGAGTTCAGTTTGTAATATTGTCTTATTAACTGAAGGGTTTTCAGTATGGAGTTTGTTTATTAATTCCTCAGCTTTTTCTAATTCATCATTGTCTATATATTTTGGAATTAACATTGCATATACTATTTCTCTAATTTGTATATCCTTACTATTAATTAGCTTATATAACAAATTATCCAGTTCTACTTCATATTTTTTGGAATTTTCATTAGGATAACTCATTAATGCACCTTTTAACATAAGTATTAAATTAAATAATAGTAGTTCACTATTAGGATATTCTGAAATTTTATCCATTGCCATTTCATAGCCCTTGTCAAATCCTTCCTTGTCAATTACTTGCATTATTTCATTTCCTAAAATGATAATTTCTTCTTCTGTTAAACTATCCTTAAAGGAAAGTAAGGTATTCATATCCACTCCAAGTAGTCTACCTAAGGCTGGAAGTAGGGTAATGTCAGGATGACTTATTCCACTTTCCCATTTATTTACTGCTGGAGTAGAAATATTTAAAATATTAGCTACTTGTTCTTGGGTAAGTCCTTTTTCTATTCTTTTACTTCTAATAATTTCATTAATTTTCATCTTGAACCTCCTAAAATCAAATAGCTATTTGTTAATATAATCTTATCAACGAAGAGAATCTTTTACAATTGAAATAAAATTAACTTTTAATATAATAATTTAACTAAAAGTTAACACATAGATAATAAAAATGAAATAGTATAGAATAGAGGTGTTTAAATAAGTTTTAGGGTAGGAGGAAATGGAAAATGGAAATGGATTTTGACAGTATTTGTAAAGTAGAGGATGAACAGGAAAAAATTAATAGGATATATGATGCTTTTGATGAGGATAAGAGACTAAGTAACAAGTCTGGAAGTATAGAATTTTTAACAACGGTAAAATACATAAAAAAATATTTAAAGTACTCTGATAATATTTTAGACCTAGGGGCAGGTACAGGTATTTATAGTCTTTATTTTAATAAACTTGGTCATGAAGTTACCGCTGTAGAATTAGTTGAAAAACATTGTAACATTATTAATGAAAAATCAAAGGAAAAAATAAAAGTCGTTAATTCAGATGCCTTATCCTATATGAAAACTCTACCAGACGATTCTATGGATATAATTTTTTGCTTTGGACCAATGTACCATATGGAAGATTATAATGAAAGATTAGAATTATTAAAGGAATGTAAAAGAGTAATAAAAGAAGAGGGGAAAATATTTATTTCCATTATTAATAACGACATGGTAAATATTACTGAAACCTTTATTTACAGAGGTCCAAGGCATTTAACAGAAGATAAATTTTACCAAAAGGATTTCAAGTTAAAGAACATTCCCTTTGTATTTCACACAATAGACGAATTTAAGGAAATGGTCTTAGATTCAAATCTTAAGCTTTTAAATATAATAGCACAGGATGGAGTTATGGAATTATTTGTAAATGAAATTAATGAATTTACTGAAGAAGAATTTAATAAATGGTTAGAATATCATTTTTATATTTGTAAAAAACCAGAAATGCAGGGAATTTCAAATCATAATCTATTTATTTGTGAAAAATAATATAAATATAAATTAAAAAAGGGAGAGTCTTATGGAATATGAAATTTTAGGTGATAATTTACCGGTAGTTGTATGTAATTTGGAAGATGGTGAAAGTGTAATTTCTGAAGGTGGTGGTATGAGCTGGATGTCACCTAATATGAAAATGGAAACAACTACTAGAGGGGGAGTTGGAAAAGCCTTTGGAAGAATGTTTTCCGGAGAAAAGATGTTTCAAAATAGATATACTGCTAAAAATGGTCCGGGAATGATAGCTTTTGCATCAAGTTTTCCAGGAAGTATTATGACATTTAATATTTCTCAAAATAAAGATATAATTGCACAAAAAAGAGCTTTTTTGGCTTGTGAAGAAGGAGTAGAACTTTCAGTGTTCTTTAACAAGAAAATATCTGGTGGATTTTTTGGCGGTGAGGGTTTTATAATGCAAAGACTTTCAGGTGAAGGATTGGCCTTTATTGAAATTGATGGTCATGCAATAGAATATACACTAGAAGAAGGACAATCTATTGTTGTAGATACAGGTCATTTAGCCACTATGGATTCAACCTGTAGTTTAGAGGTGAAATCCGTACCGGGAGTGAAAAATATTTTGTTTGGCGGAGAAGGTCTTTTTAATACAATTGTAACTGGACCAGGTAGAGTTATATTACAGTCTATGCCTTTAAGTAATATTGCAGGTGCAATAGGTTCTGTACTTCCTTCAAGTAATTAAATATTTAAAATAAAAACACAAAGCTTTCCTTTTATTGTGATAGTATTATATTAAAAGGCTTTTGTGTTTTTTACTTTTTATTAGGAGGAAAAATGTTTTCAAAAAAGATTTTAGAATCCAAAGAAGAAATTAATATTGTAGAAGAGATAAATGATTTAATAAACAATGCAATTAAACAAAATGCTTCAGATATACATATTGAACCTTTAAAGGATAAAGTTCGTATTAGATACAGGGTTGATGGAAAATTATTTACAACAAAAAGTTACGATTTAAAAGAAATATCTAAAATTACAACAAGAATTAAAATTATGTCAAAATTAAATGTAGCAGAAAAGAGAATTCCACAAGATGGAGGTTTTAAATACAGCCTTACTAACAGGGATGTTGATATTAGAGTATCTACTATTTTAACCATATATGGAGAAAAAATAGTTTTAAGGATTTTAAATAAAGATGAGGCTAATGTTAGTTTAGATAAATTAGGAATTAGTAAGGAGGATATATCTTTAATAAGAAATATTTCCAATGTAGAAAATGGATTAATCTATTTAACAGGGCCAACCGGTTGTGGTAAAAGCACGACATTATATTCTGTTATTAAAGAACTAAATAAAGAGGACATTAATATTATTACTGTAGAAGATCCTGTTGAATTTAAAATAGATGGGGTTAATCAAATTCAAATAAATGAAGCAGCAGGGATAGGTTTTTCAAATACTTTAAAGTCCATACTTCGTCAGGATCCGGAAATAATTCTAGTTGGAGAAACAAGGGATAGGGAAACTGCAGAAATATCTGTTAGGGCAGCTATAACAGGCCATAGGGTTTTTAGTACCTTACATACAAGTGATTCCTATTCAGCAATAATCAGGTTGTTAGATATGAATATAGATGACTATTTAATTAAAGCATCTTTAAAGGGAGTGTTATCTCAAAGGTTAATAAGAAATCTTTGTAATAACTGTAAAGAAAAAGTTTTAGTAACAGAAGAACAAAAGGAGATTTTGAAAAATATAGATAGAGTTGAAGTTCCTAAATATATTTATAAACCGGTTGGTTGTAGTAAATGTAATAATGGATACCTAGGAAGAAAAGCCGTAATGGAAATACTTCCAATAGATAGTGATTTTAGAAATATTATAAGAAAAAACATTGACTTAGATAAATTAAGAAACTTAGGAAGGGAAAAAAATATTAAAAATTTACTACAAAAAGCCCTAGTACATTTATATAATGGAACTACTTCTTTTGATGAATTAATGAATTTGTCATTAAATATGGAGTTTAAAAATGGAGATTAGCAAAATAAAGGAAATTTTAAACAAGCCAATTTACTTTTCTTTAAACAAAAGACATTTGTCAATATTTCTAAAACAATTTGCTGTACTTTTAACAAGTGGTATTACTCCGGATCAAGCTATTTATATTTTAAAGGACCAAAGGGAAATAAAGAGTTTAAATTACTCCTTAAATATTATTTATAATGATTTAAATAATGGTGATTACTTAAGTTTAGCTTTTTCTAAACATAAAATATTTGACGATTTTTTAATTACAATGATAAAAACAGGGGAAGAAAGTGGAAAGCTTTCTACAGTGTGTGATAAATTAGCAGAATATTATGAAAAAGAAGATGAAATATCAAAAAAGATTAGAGGAGCTTTAACCTATCCGCTTATTTTGTTTATTACTAGTATAATAGTGTTGTTTTTTGTTTTTAAATATGTAATGCCAACGTTTACAGCATTATTTGAAAGTAGTAATATGGCCTTACCATTTTTAACTAAGTTGTTAATTAAGATAAGTGAATTTATTAATAAAAATTTTATAATAATTATTATTGTTGCAGTATTAACAATAATTTTGTTTATTGTTGGTTTAAGGAAGAACAAAGCCTTTAAAAAAAGAATTGATTATATAAAAATAAAATTTCCAATTATAGGGAAAAATTATATAAAAATATTAACAGGAAGAATAGCAAGAGCCTTGTCTATTTCCTATTTAAGTGGAGTGGACTTTATAGAGTCTTTGGAAATTATTTCTTTAGGAACAGATAATCTTTATTTACAGGAAAAATTAGAAAATGCAATTTATGAAATAAAACAGGGTACAAGTATTAATGAGGCTTTTAATAATACTAATATTTTGCCACAATTGTTTAATTCTATGATTGAAGTAGGAGAGGAAACAGGACAGCTAGGTGAAATATTAGAAATAATATCAAAATATTATAAAAATGAGTCGGATTATGCAATAGATTCCTTGCTAAGAATTTTCGAACCAATAGTTATAATAGTAATGGCTTTATTTGTAGGGGCTATAGTTATATCCATAGCTGTACCGATGTTTGACATAATAAATAATTATAATTACTAGGAGGATTTTTGTGAATAGATTTAAAAATAAGAAGTTCAAAGGGTTTACATTAATAGAACTAATAGTAGTAATAGCAATACTTGCAATTTTAGCTGCAATAGCAATTCCAAAATACAAGGAATCAAGACAAAAAAGCCTTGTAACTGCTCACAATTCAAATGTAAGAATACTGGAGTCGGCTGCATTAAATTACATAGCAAATGATGGTGGCAAGGATGTAACTTGGGAAGGACCAGACAGTGCCAAGGAATACATTGCAGAATACCCTAAAGTTCCAAAGGGAATTAAAGGATTAGAGGGAAAAGGAGACAATTACTATATAGTAAAAATAACTGCTACTGGCGATGTTACAGTAGATCCTGGTAAAATAAAAGAAGAATAAGATGATGTTTGTTTTTTATTTTTTAATAGGTATAGTAGTAGGTTCTTTTATTAATGTTTTTATTGACAGAACAATAGCCGGAAGGTCTTTAATATACCCTCCATCAATTTGTGACAATTGTCATAAAAAATTAAAGGCATATAATTTAATACCTATTTTTAGTTATATATTTCAAGGGGGAAGATGTAGCTTTTGTAAAAATAAGATAAAAATACAGTATCCTATAATTGAAATTATTTGTGGTCTAATATATGTAATCATTATTTATTTAGTGGATAATTTTATATTAGGGATAGTTGTTTCTACGGTTATTTCCTTATTACTGGGTATGTCTATAATAGATATTAAAACGAAAAACATATACATTAAGCATTTAGTAATACTTTTTATCCTGTGTTTTGGAATGGGTTTTAGTAGATACTGGATAAAAATAGATATAGTAATAAAGTCTATTTTTTTAGTAATAACACTATTATTAGGTTATATTTTATCAATAAAAAACAAGGCAGGTTTTGGAGATTTTATTTTAATAGCCATTTTAACCACAAGTATGTACTTTAATGAAATATCGATTTTTTTCCTTAACATAGGAATAATAGGCTTAATAATAGGTGTAGTTTTAATTACAAAAAAGAAAAATCTGAAATATGAAATACCCTTTGTTCCAATTATTTCATTATCATATTTTTCTACTATATTGCTGGAGTTGTTAAAATTTTAAGAATAGGACGGAACTACAATGAGAAAATCCATTAAAATTCTATTAATAATTATAATTTCTGTTGGGTTATTGGTTTCATGTAAGTCAAAAGAAAAAGTAAAAACAGTAGAAAAAGAAGAATCAACAATAAAAGAAGGAAAAATAGAATATTCTGTATCAGAATATAAACTTCCTCTTATAGAAAACCGGGAAAGTTATGTATTTAAAGCCTTTAAAAACAAATTATATATTCTAGTAGATTATCCAACAACTGAAAGTGACGAGGAATTAAATTCAGATACCCGTATTAATGAAAACGAAAGGCTAATAATATATGACTTTCAAAATGAAACAGTTATAAGGACAATAGAACTAGAACGTAATATAAAAATTTTGGATTTAATAGTAGACAGTGGTGATATTTTTATTTCCTATGAAGTATTAAATTTTAAAGATGAAAATACGGTAAGAGAAACGACGGAATATAATCCTACGGATATAACTTCAAATACAATAAATAGATATAAAACCAAAAATAATATAGCAAGAATAGAAGAGGATGGAACATTTAAAATTATAGATGAAAATTATATAGATAGATACCGTTCAAAACTTGTAAAAATAAATGGCGATATTTATTATTCCTATGAAAATGAAGGTTATCTAGGAATAAGAAAAATAAAAGACGATAGGCCAGTAGATTTTTATCAATTTGAATATGAAGTAGATAATAATATCTATTCAAACACCAATAATATTTTTGCACTAGTCAATGAAAGCAAAGGTTCCTATTTCTATTCTATAGATGAAAATGGGGAAATAGAAAAAGCCTATATTGAAGGACAAGAGCAACTTTATGACTACAACTTTCTTGAAAATGGAATACTAGCATCCTATACAGATTTAAACGATGGGGAAAGAACTAAATTTATGTTTATAAATTTAAGAGATGAAAGAGCTAGGAAAAAAATATATGATAAGGAAATTCTCTATGGGTTTATTACTAATAATACCGACAATTGTCTAATGTTGGATACGGCTAGAAAACTACATTACTTGTATATAAAAGAGGATAGATTATATGAGGTCTTATTAGACGAGTTTAGTGGAAACCACCTACAATTATTAGAAAATGAAAGTACAAGATATGGCCTAATAGATACAGATAGAAATATTTATTTGGATATATATTTTGAATAAATTTAGGAAATACTATGAAAAAATTAAAAGGTTTTACTTTAATTGAATTATTAGCAGCCTTATTGTTGCTTGGTATAATTTTAGGAATTGGAGTAATTAAATTTGATTTTATAGGACAATACAAGGAAAAATTAGAAATAAATTCAATTGTAGATAGTCTAAACTTTGCAAGAAATAATGCAATTAATACTGGATACATTAATAAATTTAGTTTTAATAAAAATAGTGAAGCAATAAAAATATCATCAGATAAGGAAAAACATTTTATTTATTTTGAAAGATTGAACTATAATGGTGACGATATTACCATAGAATTCAGTTCTACGGGAGCGCCAAAAAAGGCAGCAACAATTTATTTTATAGGTAAAAACAAAATATATGAAATTACAGTAGAAGTTGCAACGGGGAAGGTGAATCTTAGTGAAGAAAAAAGAAAATAAGGGATTCACCTTGTTAGAGTGCATAGTTGGACTTGCTATAATTGGAATACTTGCTGCTTTTCTGTTACCGTCATTAGCAAATGCATTAAGCTTAGAAATAAAAACCGATAATGATAAAGAATTAATAAGCTATAGTAAACATATAATGGAAAGCATAAAATCCGATATTTACAATGAAAAAACTATAGGTATTACAAATGATTTAAAGAAAGAATTTAAATTTGAATATAGCATTAATAAAACTGAAAATTTAAATAAATTAAAATTAGATGTATGGAGAGTTGGAAATGAAGAGGATATTATTAGTTATGAAGTCCTTTTACCGTAAAAAACAAAAAGGATTTACCTTAATTGAATTAATAGTAGCCTTAGGAATATCTTCAATATTAATAATAGTAATTTCCTATATAATGGCAACATCGGGGAAAATAATGGAATCCAATATATCTAGAAATAAGCTAAACAATAATGGTGGCTATGCAATAGATTATATTGAAAAGGAAATAAGGCGAAGTATAAATATTTATAATATAGATGATTTTATAGCAAAACCTAAAGACAATAACCTGGGATTTTTACTAGAAGTAGTTCCTTACCAAGCAGAAAAAAATCCCTATCAATATATTTATTACTATTTAGATAAGGGAAATTTAATAAGATATTCAATAGGAATAGAAAATCCAATAGAAGAAGGAATAAAAAGTTCAAATATAGGTACAAATAAAATTGCAGAAAATATTGTAAGTATAAAGAAAACCTATTTTAATATTAACGAAAAATTTATACATTTAAATTTCCAATGTGAAAATAATGGAGTAAAGAAAGAGTATGAAAGTAGTATTTATGCAGGGTTAGGAATGTGAAAAGCAAGGGATATATATCGGTATTTGCCCTAGTAGTATCGATATTGGTGTTTACATTAATAACGGTAATTTTAGTAGGGGTGGATTTAGAAAATAATGTAAATAAAAACCAAAAGGATTATTATCAAAATTGTTTAATTTCAGAATCTATTGCAAATAAAATAAAGAGTAGCGAAGAATATAACAGTAAATTAAATGAAATATTTTCTAAAATAAAAAATACTGATAATAAAGAAACCATTAATGTAAATTATAATGAAATATTAAACGGAGGAAACATTACAGCAAATGTTTCAAACTACAAGGAAAATAAATTTATAATAAACTATAATTTGGAATATAAAAATACATATACCAGTTCAAGTATAACTTACTCATTAAAAGACAACCCTCTACTAAATGATGATGAGCTTATAGAAATACAAGAAGATGACGAAAACTATAAATTGTTACTAGATAATGATTTTGAAAAAATAGTAGGGGATATTGTTTTTTTCAAAAAAAGTAATGAAAGTTATTATATTGAGTTTTCAAAATATAATGAATTAGTAGAAGAGTACCAGAATAGTGAAGATGAAGAAGTAGATTTTAATAAATTATTAGTAGATAATGGAATAAAAATAGAAGAAGATAAATTGTATTTTATTAATGCAGACTTGGTAACAATAATTGGTAATGAAGACATTAATGTTTCAGCTGTATTTGTAAATAACAAATTAGAATCAGAAGGTGGAGTTGTAAATTTAAAGGGAATACTAATAAACAATAATGAAGATTCTAATAGTTTTAATGTAGAAGGTAAGGTGGTTGAAAATATAGACTTTAAAGGTCATGTAAAATATAATAAAAAAATCCTAGAAGAAATAATTAATCTATTAGAAATAGAAGAAGAATATATATGGGATAAATTTTGGATAATGTAAAACCCCCTTAGTTTGGAATTAAGGGAGTTTTTTGTTGATTTTATTTAAATTGTAACTATTATGTAATAATTTATTAACTATTTTGTAAATTACTTATCATTTATTTATACTACAATATTATTATAGGAATATGGGAGGTAGTATATGAAAAAGATTTTTGTTACATTGATTTTTACAACGGCTTTATTAATAACTTCATTAAATAGTCTTTCAAATGCAGATATTTTACAAGAAGGTGAGGATGGTTTAGATATTGTTAGAATAGCAGGGACTAATAGGTTTAACACCTCTGTAGAAATAAGTAAAAATACTTTTGAAAGTTCTAAATATGCAATAATAGCAAGTGGAGAAGGCTTTGCCGATGCATTAGTAGGTGGTACTTTAGCGGCACAAATAGATATTCCAATGTTATTAGTCGGTAGTTCGCCATTAAACGAAGAAGTAAAAAATGAATTGAAAAGATTAAAAGTTGAACATGTTTATATTTTAGGTGGAGAAGAAACCGTTCCTTTTATTATAGAAGAGAGTATAAAAGAGTTAGGAATAAACATAGAAAGACTAGCTGGAAAAAATAGGGTTGAAACAGCTGAAATAATTGGTGCTAAAAGAGAAGAATTAAAAGGAAGTACAGAATATATGACCCTATACGCAGGAATGGATGGAAATTATTTTGCTGATGCCTTAAGTGCAGGACCATTTCTAGGAGAATGGGCAAATGTTTATGGCATAGTAAAACTTATACCGAATATGAATAAGCAAAAACAAGATATGGATTTTATGCATGTTTTTGGTGGAATTAATAGTGTTCCGAAAGGTAAAGATGAAAATAGATTTGCAGGAAACACCAGATATGAAACTGCCGTTGATGTTGCAGAAAGTTATTATACTTTTTTAAGAATGGAAGTTGATACAGTAATAATTGTAAATGGTGAGGACTATCCGGATGCATTAGCGGCCTCATCAATTGCCGGAGTAAAAAATGCTCCAATACTTTTATCAAAGCCAAATAATTTGCCGGTAGCAGTAAAAAACTACATACAAAACGAGGATTTACATGATTATAAAAATATTAAAAATATTAAAAATATAATAATAATCGGAGGAGAAAATTCCATATCTACAAATGTAGAAAATGAATTGAGAAATTTAAAATAAAATAATTTGGTTTACAGTCTTGTTTTTAGCAAGGCTGTTTTTTTTATTGAATATTTAACATAACTTTAACATTATTTTATTTTTTTACTTCAATATAACATTAATTAAATATGAATTTAAAAAATTATAGTTAATCTTAAAGAAGTGAAAGAATGAAAGGGGAGAAGAAATTGAAAATAACAAAGAGATTTATTTCTATATTTTTAGTTTTCACAATGATGATAGGAGTTTTATCTGGTTGCTCAGATAATAAATCGAAGGCACAAAATGTTTCAGAGGACGATAGTTTAGAAACCATTATTGAAAAAGCAAAAAAAGAAAAAGAGCTAGCAAGTGTTGGAATGCCGGACACATGGGCTAATTGGGTAGGTACATGGGAAGATATTGAAGAAAAATATGGTATAAAACATTCCGATACTGATATGTCAAGTGCTGAAGAATTAGCAAAGTTTGAATCAGAAGGAAAAAATGGAACAGCAGATATAGGTGATGTTGGAATTAGCTTTGGTCCTATTGCTACAAATAAGGATTTAACTCTGCCTTATAAAACCAGCTATTGGGATGAAATACCGGACTGGGCTAAAGATGAAAAAGGTCATTGGCTTTTAAGTTATACAGGAACTATAGCTTTTATGATAGATAAAAATAATGTAAAAGATATACCTAGTTCCTGGGAAGAATTACTGGAAAGTGATTACAAAGTTGCCGTAGGAGATGTTACAAAGGCAAATCAAGCTCAATTTGCAGTTTTAGCTGCTGCAATTGCTAACGGTGGAGATGAAAAAAACATTAAACCGGGATTGGATTATTTTAGAAAAATAGCAGAAGAAGGCAGACTTTCTTCTGTAGATGCAAGTCTTGCAAATTTAGAAAAAGGTGAAATAGATATTGTAATAGTTTGGGATTTTAATGGACTTAATTACAAGGACCAACTTGATTCTGAAAGATTTGAAGTTTTAATTCCGTCCGATGGCTCAATTATTAGTGGATATACTACTTTAATTAATAAGTATGCTCCTCATCCTAATGCTGCTAAATTAGCTAGAGAATATATTTTATCAGACGAAGGACAAATAAATTTAGCTAAGGGATATGCAAGACCTATAAGAACAAATGTAAAGTTACCTGAAGATGTAGCAAGTAAGTTATTACCTGATTCTGAATATAAATCAGCAGAACCTGTAAAAAGTAATGAAGAATGGGATAAAACTTCTGTAGAATTACCTGAGCTATGGCAAAGTGAGGTTTTAAGCTATGCAAAATAAAAAGACAGGAAGGACTTTAATTCTTGTTATATTAGATGGATGTAGATACGATACTTCAATTGAACAAATGGGACTGTTAAATCACTATGTAGAAAATGGCTTGGCAACAAGGATAAAAGTAATATCTGAATTGCCAAGTAATTCCAGATCCTTGTATGAGGTATTAATGACAGGAGTACCGACTTATAAAAATAAAATTTTAACCAACGGTCACAATAGTTTATCTGGTGAAAAATCCATTTTCGAAAAAGTTAAGAACAATGGAGGAAGAACGGCTGCAGCAGCTTATTATTGGTATAGTGAATTATATAATGAAAGTCCATTTAATGAAAAAAAACATAGAATTCAATTAGATACTGAAAATCTAATTGAAAATGGTGTTTTTTATTATGAAGATAATTATCCGGATACACATTTATTTGCCGATGCAAATTTTTTATTACAGTATAAAAAACCGGATTTTTTATTAATACATTCTATGAATATTGATGATATTGGTCATAAATTCACATCGGACTCAAGGGAATACAAGGCTGTAATAAATAGGGCGGATTATATTATTGGACAGTATTTGAACAATTGGTTAGAGTTGGGTTATCAAGTAATGGTTACATCTGATCATGGTATGGATGAAAATGGACTTCATGGAGGTACACTAAATTCCCATAGAGAAGTACCCTTGTATATTTTTTCTAAGTACTATAGAAACAATGTTGATGAAATCAGTCAAATAGAAATAGCCGGACTAATAGAGAAGTTGTTACTATTACACCATTAGTAGAAAGGAAGTTTTATGAAGAAAAAAATTGGCTTATTGCCACTAATAATTATTATGATGGCATTTTTAATAATACCTTTAATAATAATGGTTATAAAAAGTTTTAAACTAGACGGAATAGAAGTTTTTTCTTTAGATAATTACAAGGAATTTTTCGCGAATAAATATTATTATGAATCCTTTATAAACAGTATGATTATAGGATTATTTTCAGCAGTCTTAGGTTTTATAGGAGCTTATATAATAAGTTATTCTCTACTGGGCTTGTCGTTTAGAACACAGGAAAAGATTATTACAATATCAAATTTAGCTGGAAATTTTGCAGGTATACCATTAGCATTTTCATTTATAATTTTACTTGGAAATGCCGGTGTACTAAAAATGATAATTCCATTATTAAAGAATTTTAATTTATATTCTTGGTGGGGACTTTCTTTAACTTATATGTATTTTCAAATACCATTGGGAATATTATTTTTGTATCCTAGTATGAGGGAAATAAAAAAGGAATGGAAGGAATCGGCCGATATACTAGGAGCTTCAAATTTCTATTATTGGAGAAAAGTAGTATTTCCATTTTTAAAACCAACAATGGTTAGTACCTTTATTATTTTACTGGCTAATGGTATAGGAACATATGAAACAGCTTATGCTTTAACAGGTAGCAACATAAATTTATTAACAATAAGAATATCTGCATTGGTAGCAGGAGACGTTTTTGCTAAGCCGAATATGGGTAGTGCATTAGCAACGATTTTTGGTGCTTTTATGGTTATAATTATGTGGCTTTCTCAGCGATATAATAGAAAGGAAGAAAATCTTGAAAAAGAATATTAGAAAAATACCATTAATAATTTTTGGGATTTATTTCATAATACCTATAATAGGTACATTTTTATATAGTACATCTACAAAATGGGATAATAGTATTTTACCAAAGGACTTTACCTTAAAATGGTTTTTAGAATTATTTAAAGATACTGCCTTTATTCAAGCAGTCGCAAGATCTTTTGTACTGGGACTTGTAACATCAATGGTGATTTTAATTATAATGATACCTACATTAATACTGGTACGATTATATTTTCCTAAAGTTGATAGGATTTTACAATCCATAGTTCTTCTTCCCTATGCCATACCGGGAGTAATACTTGTAACTGCTTTACTTGGAACATATAGTATGTTGAGTATTCCTATGTTTATTGTTTTAGTAGGAGCATTATTTATAACATTACTACCTATAACATATTTGGGAATTAATAATCAACTTAAATTAATTAATATAGGGGAAATGATAGATGCAGCATCAACATTAGGTGCATCTATGGTACAGATTGTAACAAAAATAATAATACCTAATATTAGATTAGGTACTACACTGGTGTTTTTAATGGTTTTTTCAGCATCTTTTGGAGAATATATGTTAACGAATTTACTTATAGGTGGAAGATTTGAAACTATAAGAATATATATGATGAGAAGAATGAATGAAAATGGACATTTAGCAAGTGCCGTAATGATACTATACTTTGTTTTTTTACTTATTGTAGCGATATTTGTATTTATTATTAATAATAAACAAAAGAAAAGATATATTGAAAAATCAAAAATTGAAGAAGTTAATAAACAAAAGCTATACGGAAGAAAAGAGGATTTAGAAAATGTATTTAACAGTTAAAAACCTAACATTATATTTTGGAAATAAAAAAATATTGGACTCTATTGATTTTCATGTTCAAAAAGGAGAAATTGTAACATTACTTGGACCTAGCGGTTGTGGAAAATCAACCTTACTTCGTACAATAGCAGGCTTGGAAAAGCAAGAAAAGGGGAAAATATTATTAGATGGAGAAGAAATAGACAGTATTCCAACTAAATATAGAAATATTGGATTTGTATTTCAACAATATGCATTATTTCCAAATATGACGGTCTTTGAAAATATAGCGTTTGGTTTAAGAGTTAAAAAACTATCTGAAAAGGAGATAGGGGATAAGGTTGATAATATATTGGAAATAGTACAATTAAAGGAGTTTTCCAACAGAAATATTCAGACCTTGTCAGGAGGTCAACAACAAAGGGTCGCCTTAGCTAGATCATTGGTAACAGAACCAAAAATACTATTATTAGATGAGCCCTTAAGTGCATTAGATGCAAAGATTAGAAAACAACTTCAAACGGATTTAAGAAGAATACAGAAGAAATTGAATATTACTATGATTTTTGTAACTCATGACCAAGAAGAGGCTATGGCCATAAGTGATAGGATTTTTGTATTAAATAAAGGGAAAATAATACAATCCTCAACACCAAACGAACTATATGCTTATCCAAAAAGTAACTTTATAGCAGAATTTATTGGCAGCTTTAATAGATTTAATTCTTCAGAATTAGAAATAAATAATTCCAATAGTCTTAAAGAAGAATATATTTACTATGTAAGACCGGAAATGATAGAATTAGAAAAATCAGAAAACTCAATTGAAATTAATGTTGAACTTGAAAAAGTAATAATTTTAGGAGCTATAAAAAGATATATATTTAAAAGTGAAAAAGGCAAGAGTTTAATTGTCGACAAAATAAACAATTATTCTAACAAAGAGGAAAAAATAGATAAAATATATATAAGCAAAGATTCAATTATTAGTATTCCTAAAGAGAAAAGACTGGTATCTTAAAATATAATAAAGATAGAAAAATATCTATCTTTATTATATTTTTTTATTGAGATTACAAAACAAATTTTATTAAAATATATGGGAAAATATACCGTTATGTTATAATAAAAATAGGTGATTAAATGAAAGATAATTTCGGTAGAGATATTAACTATTTAAGAATCTCTATTACAGATAAATGTAATTTAAGGTGTAAATACTGTATGCCGGAAAAAGGTATTCCTAAAGTAGAACATAAGGATGTTTTAACTATTGAAGAATATTTAAAAATAGTTGAGGTTTTTAAAAGACTAGGAATTACAAAAGTACGAATTACAGGTGGAGAACCTTTAGTAAAAAAAGGAGTTATAGATTTAATATCGGGCTGTAAAGAAATTGGTATTAAAGAAATCGCTATGACAACAAATGGAATTCTTTTAAAAGACAAAATAAAGGAATTAAAAGAAGCCGGATTAAGTAGAGTAAATATTAGTTTAGATTCCTTAGACCAAGAAAAATATTCACAAATAACAAGAGGTGGGAATTTACAAGATGTACTTGACTCTATAGAAGCTTGTAAAAAATATAACATTACTCCAATAAAAATAAATACGGTTATGATGAGAAATTTTAATTTAAATGAATTTAGGGATTTTGTTAATTTAACAATGGATAAGGATATTTCTGTAAGATTTATTGAGTTAATGCCAATAGGAGAAGCTATTAAATATAAGGACAACTTTATTTCAAATGAGGAATTATTAAAATTATATGATGATTTAATTCCAATTGAAAATAAGGACCTTTCCAGTCCTGCAAAATATTTCAAATTGCCAAATGCAAAAGGAAATGTTGGATTTATAAATCCTATGTCTTGCAAATTCTGTGGAAATTGTAATAGAGTGCGACTAACAAGTAAGGGTAAACTTTTAATGTGTTTACATTCAAATATATTTATTGATTTATTAGAGCCCTTAAGAAAAGGCGAAGATATAGAAAAAATAATAGTAAATGCAATACAGGAAAAACCGGAAAAACATCATCTTCTAGATGGAGAATATAATACAACAGATATGAACGAAATTGGAGGATAAATGGAATTAACACATTTTAATGAAGAAGGTAGGGCAAAAATGGTAGATGTTGGTAAAAAAGATGATACCAAAAGAGTTGCCACAGCTACCTGTACAGTTGTAATGAAAGAAGAAACCTTAAATAGAATAAAAGAAGGTCAAATAAAAAAAGGAGATGTATTGGCAGTTGCACAAGTCGGTGGAATAATGGCTGCTAAAAACACAGCGCAAACTATTCCAATGTGTCACAATATATTTCTTACAGGTGTAGATATAAATTTTAATTTAGGAAAAAATACCGTTGATATTTTTGCAACAGTAAAAACAGTAGGAAAAACCGGTGTTGAAATGGAAGCTTTAAATGCTTGTTCAACAACAGCCTTAACTATATATGATATGTGTAAAGCGATGGATAGGGGAATGAGAATAGAAAATATGAGATTACTAGAAAAAGAAGGCGGAAAGTCCGGCCATTTTATAGCAGACAATAAAGAAGGAATGGTACTAGATGTTAATATTAGTGAAACCAAGGGAGTAATAAAAATCCCTATAGAAGTAGGAGAATTGAAAGTTGACCATGGTCTTGTAGGTGATGCACATGCAGGAGATTGGCATAGACAAGTTAGTTTGTTAGCAGTTGAAAGTATAGACAAAATGAAAGCCATGGGACTACCGGATTTAAAAGACGGAGATTTTGCTGAAAACATTACAACAAAGGGACTAGTACTTCATGAGATTCCGGTTGGTACTGTATTTACAATGGGAACAGCTGTTTTAGAAGTAACCCAAATTGGCAAAAAATGCCATTCGGGTTGTGCAATAAAACAAAAGGTTGGAAATTGTATAATGCCAACAGAGGGAATATTTGCCAAAGTTTTAAAAAATGGACAAGTAAAAAAAGGCGATAGGATTAAAATAATAGAATTATAAAAACATATATTTTTAATTTGAACATAAGGAGCTTAAGGCTCCTTTTTGTTTTTCTTTTAATTGTTATAATTATAAGGAAAGACTATTAAAATTTGAAGAAAGGGGGAAATATTATGAAAAAAATAATTTATTCTTGGAGGAGTAATAGAAATTAGCCTTTAAGATATGGAGGATAAGTGATAAATAGGTCTAATAAATTTAAAATAATAAAAGAATTAAATACTTTTGCAGCACCACTAGTTATTAACAATTTATTTAATACATTAATTTCTATAGTTTTAGCTTCTATAGTAGGAAGAATTTCTATAAATGCTATATCTACTTATGGCATAGTTGATAATTTTATATATTCTCTAATAGGGGTATTAACAGTAGGAGTAATATCTTTTAATATATATGCTTCAAGAGTTATAGAAAAAGACTATAGTCAATTTCTAAATTGGTTTAAGTCCATCTTTATATTAAATTTTATAATAGGTGTTTTTGCATTAATTATAATATTTTTATTTAGTGAAAATATAATGAGATATATTTATGATTTTGAAGGTAGAGAATTAATAGTTGGAATAAAGTTCTTAAGAATAATGTCATTAACTATATTGTTAAATGCAATAATATTTTCCATGACTAATTTGTTAAAAGTTAGGAAAAAGACAAATGAGATATTGAAAATAGGAGTAGTATCATCTATTATTCAAGTAATATTATCATATATTTTTACTAAATACATATTTAGTGGAGATTATAAATTAACAGGAATAGCTTTAGCTTCAGTAATGTCATTAATATTAAATGTAACATATTATATTTATATATTATGGGATGATTTTAAATTAATAACAAATATTAAAAGTAGTAAAAAACTTATACTTATAAAATTAAGTATTCCTTTAGTATTCCAGGAGATTTTAGAAGGAGCCTTGTTTTCCGTTGTAATAATGGCATTAATAAAACGATCAGGAACTGATATACTTTCTGCGTATAACATAAACTATGTTATGGTAGGGGTATTTTTAACGCCAATGTATATGTATTGTAATGGGTTAATAGTTCTTATGGGGGAAGCTATAGGAAGAAAAGACAAGGAATCTGTAAGAAATTTGCCTAGAGTAGCAACATTTTTAACCTTGTTTTTTTATGTTATTCTAGCAGTCTTATTTTATATATTTAAGGATATAGTAGTTGCTTATTTTACTGATGAAATTGAACTAAAGGAGATTGTAAAAAACATTATGATTCCAGTATTTTTTCTAAGTGGATTCCAAATATTTTTTGAGATTTCAAAGTATTCCTTACAAGCTATAGGAAAAGAAAAAATCACCTTATATTCCACAGGGGTTATTAATATTTTTACTATTTTAATCTTGTTATTTATATATAATTCAAATATTTTTAATTTGTATACAATACTTTTGTTTGTGGCTTTTAATTATTTGAGTTTAGCAATTGTATTTAGAATATTATTTTTTAAAAGTTTAAAATAGATTATAAAATACATCCATCAATCCTAATATGGATGTATTTTTTATTTCCTAAAATAAAATAAGCTAAATTTGATATACTAGTAATAGATTAAATTAAATCAATTGAGGTATTTTATGTATTCAAAAATAATGACTTGTGTTTTAGAGGGACTTCAAGGTTATGCTATTGAAGTTGAAGCGGATATTGCAAGAGGACTTCAAGCTTTTAATATTGTAGGACTTCCTGATATTTCTATAAAAGAATCTAAGGAAAGAGTTCGTTCGGCTATTACAAATTCCGGCTATACTTTTCCAATTGGTAGAATAACTATTAATTTAGCTCCAGCTAATTTAAAAAAAGAAGGTTCTCAATTGGATATTTCCATAGCTGTTGCTATTCTAACTGCCTTTGGCGTAGTTTATAATGTACCAAGTAAAGACATTGCCTTTATTGGTGAGTTGTCTTTAGATGGAAGAATTATGAGCATTCAGGGTGCGTTACCTATGGCTATTTCCTTAAAGGAGCTAGGATTTAAAAAGGTCATAGTACCGGATGATAATAAGGAAGAATGTTCTTTAGTTAAGGGAATTGAAATTATTCCTGTAAAAAACTTAAAGGATTTAGTGGATTATTTAAATAACGAATTGAAAATAGAAAATTATAATGATGAAATTTTTACTTTGGAAAATTTAAATCCAAGTTACAATGTGGATTTTAGTGAAATAAAGGGGCAGGAAAAATTAAAGCGTGCAATGGAAATTGCTGCAGCCGGTGAACATAATTTAATTATGATAGGTCCACCAGGTGCAGGAAAGACCATGGCAGCAATGAGATTGCCAACTATTTTACCTCCTTTGAATTTTGAGGAAGCAATTGAATGTACTAAGATATATTCAGTTAGTGGTAATTTAAGAGAAAATAAATTAATTATGGAAAGACCTTTCAGGGCACCACATCATAGTAGTTCCTCTGTTGCAATTATTGGTGGCGGAAGAATTCCAATGCCGGGAGAAATTTCCTTAGCCCATAATGGAGCCTTGTTTTTAGATGAGTTACCTGAATTTAATAAAAGCACTATTGAAGTTTTAAGACAGCCTTTAGAGGAAAAAAATATTACTATTTCAAGAGCCAATGCAACACTAACCTATCCGGCTAATTTCATATTTATAGCCGGCATGAATCCATGTCCATGCGGATACTATGGAGACGAAACCCACGAATGTAATTGTACTTTACCACAAATACAAAAGTACCTAGCTAAGGTTAGTAGACCAATTCTCGATAGAATAGATATACATATAGAAGTTGAACCGGTAAAATTAGAAAAATTAACTTCTAATGAGGAAACGGAAAATTCTGAAAATATAAGAAATAGGGTAGTTAATGCTAGAAATATTCAGGCTAAAAGATATAGGAAAGAAAAAATAAAAACCAATGGTCAGATGAATAATAGGCTTATTAAGAAATATATTAAATTAAATAATGAATTAAATATTATTTTGGAAAAAGCCTACGATAAATATAAATTCTCTGCAAGAACTATTAATAAAATCCTCAAATTAAGTAGGACTATTGCAGATTTAGACAATAAAGATAATATTACTGCTAATCATTTACTGGAAGCTATTAGATACAGAACAGTAGACAGTAAATATTGGGGATAGTCTATATTATTTAACATCTAAGCGAGTATACTTTAAAAAAGAGGGAATATTATAAGAAAGGCACATAATATTCAATTATTAGCTGAGTAAAAAATCAATATAAATAAAAAATTATTAAAATGAAATATAAAGGAGAAAGCTATGTTTAAAAAATTATTTAAAAAAGATAAGGAATCAAAAACAGGGGAAATTTTTGCAATTCAATCAGGTGAAGTAGTAGCTGTAACAGAAGTTCCGGATGCTATGTTTGCACAAAAAATATTAGGTGATGGAGTAGGACTTATTCCAGAGGGAAATAGTATTTACAGTCCTGTATCAGGTACAGTTGATGTTGTGGCAAATACTTCCCATGCTGTTGGAATTAAAACTAACGACGGATTGGATGTTTTAGTTCATATTGGTTTGGAAACTGTAGGACTGGAAGGAAAAGGATTTGATGTAAAGGTTAAAGTTGGAGATAAGGTAAATGTAGGAGATTTACTAGCAGATGTAGACTTTGACTTTTTAAAGGAAAAAGGATTTGAAATTATAACTCCAATAATAATTACAAATATGGACGATATTAAGGAGCTTAAAATTAATACCGGAAAAGCAACAGCAAAAGAAACAGTAGTTATAGAATATACTAGAAATTAAGAAAATGAATATAGTAATATTAGATGGATATTTAGTAAATCCCGGAGATTTAAGCTGGTCAAATATTGAACAGTTAGGAAATTTAACCGTATATGACAGAACTCCAAAAGAACTTGTATCGGAGAGAATAAAAGATGCAGATATAGCTTTAATCAACAATACTTTTGTAGAAAAGGATTCAATTAAACAGGCTAAAAATTTGAAATATATTTCTATGTTAGCTACTGGATTTGACAATGTAGATACAGAGGAATGTAAAAAAAGAGGGATAGAAGTTTCAAATATTCCTTCTTATGGAACAGAAACAGTGGCTCAATTTACCTTTGCCCTATTACTGGAACTGTGTAACCATGTAAAAATACAAAGTGATTCGGTTTTAAAGGGAGAATGGACTAATAACGACAAATATGGTTATTGGTTAAAGGAACAGTATGAACTACATGGAAAAACAATGGGAATTATAGGCTATGGAAAAATAGGTAGAAAAGTTGGGGAAATAGCTAAGGCTTTTGGCATGAAAGTTTTAGCCTATAGAGGAGAAAATAAGGCTAAGAAATATGAAGAAGAAGTTTCTTTGGATTATTTATTGGAAAATTCCGATATTATTTCACTTCATTCAAATTTAAATGAAAAAAATAAAGGGATAATAAACAAAAACACTATAGCTAAAATGAAAAAGGGAGTAAAAATAATAAATGTAGCTAGAGGTGGACTAATAGTAGAAGAGGATTTAAAGGAGGCTTTAAATTCCGGTTATATTTCCGGAGCTGGAGTAGATGTAGTTTCTGAAGAGCCAATAAGAGAAAATAATCCACTTTTAAAAGCTAAAAATATAATTATTACTTCCCATATTGCCTGGACAACAAAAGAGGCAAGACAAAGAATTATAGATATGGCTACAGAAAACATAAAATCATTTCTAAATGGAAATACTATAAATGTGGTGAATAAATGAAAACCATAGGATTAATTGGCGGTATGAGTTGGGAAAGTACTACCTTGTACTATGAAATAATAAACAAGGTGGTTTCTGAAAAACTAGGAGGGCTACATTCTGCAAAAATCTTACTTTATTCTGTAGATTTTGCAGAAATTGAAGAACTTCAAAGAAAGGGGCAATGGAACAAATCTGCCGATATATTGGCTGAAATTGCTATGAACTTGGAAGTAGCAGGTGCAGATTTTATATTAATCTGTACAAATACCATGCATAAAGTAGCAGGTAAGGTTCAAGGAAAAATAAATATTCCAATTTTGCATATTGCTGAAGCAACAGTTGCAAAGTTAAAAGAAAACAAGATAAGTAAAGTATTATTACTTGGTACAAAATATACTATGACAGAAGATTTTTACAAGGGCAAATTAAAAGCAAAGGGCATTGATGTAGTAGTTCCAAATGAAGAGGATATTGAAATAGTCAATGAAATAATTTTCTCGGAATTATGCCTAGGAAAAATCAATGAAAAATCAAAGGAAAAATATATTAAAATAATAAATTCCTATAAGGACAGGGGAATTGAAGGCGTAATATTAGGCTGTACTGAAATTGGATTATTAATAAATCAAAATGATTTAGAAATTCCGGTTTTTGACACAACAATAATACATTGTGAACAAGCAGCTAATTATGCAACAATGAAATAAAAATATAAAAAAGTGCATTCAAAAATAGCCTTGAGTGCACTTTTATAATTAAATATATTTTAAATATTAAATTAGCCTTTTTTTACATATAAATTATCAATATTTAAATTTTTATCCCTATAATATAAATCTTTTCTTGGATGGTATCCTAAATTATCCCAAAATTTATTTCCAACAATATTATCACAAAAAGCAACTAAGGCAACTCCGTTAATATTTTTTGCTTTTAAAACATCTTCAAGATGTTTTATCATTTGGCGTCCTATGGCCCTTCCTTTGATTTTTTCTGAAATGGCAACATGATATAAATATGCTCTTTTCCCATCGAATCCACAAAGAACAGTTCCCTCAACCCTTCCATCTTCCTCATATACAATTGAAAGTTCAGGATTGTATTCTAAAAAGAACTTAATACCTTCAAAAGTGTCATCTAAACCTCTTAGTCCCATTCCAGGAGTATTTTGCCAAAGATTTGAAGCTTCAAAATAATCTTCAATAGTCATAGATCTAATAAAACCCATAAAATCACCTCATTACAATAGTTAAGAAAAATTATATAAAGTATATCATATAAAAGTTGAATATATAAATATAATATGGTATATTTTATTGGCATAAAGTGTTTCTTGGCACCCACTTTAAAAATCAAGATGTGATAGGGAACCTATCTCGTCTTTTGGCGAGTAGGTTTCCTATTATTTTTTTTATTAGATTAAGAGTCTAGTAAAATCTTTTTTTCTGGATGTCATAACACAATTCTATTTAGGAAGGTGTTTTATGAGTAAAAAATTTAATTCAAAATTTATTGTTCGACAAGGTGTAATTGCTGCCCTATATGTTTTAATGACAGTAGTTCCACCACTATCTAATCTTTCGTATGGACCTATACAACTTAGGTTGTCGGAGGCTTTAACATTACTTGCATTTTTTAATGGAGAATATATTTGGGGACTTACTATAGGTTGCTTATTTGCCAATATATTTAGTCCTTTCGGAGTTCTGGATATTGTTGTAGGAACTTTTGCTTCTTTTCTTGCAGCATATTTTATGAGTAAATGTAAAAATATTTGGCTTTCCAGTATTATTCCGGCAATTGCAAATATTTTAGTTGGAATTCAGCTATATTTTATTGGTGTTTCTAAGGCAGGGGTTTTAATTGTAACAGGTCAAATAATGGTATCCGAAATAATAGTTGTATCATTAATAGGCGTTCCTATATTTAAAATGTTAATTAAAAATAAAGTTTTAGTGGATTATTTAAAGTTAAACATTAAGAATAAAAACTTAACAATAAATTTTAAAAAAATGGGTAAATAACTTTAAGAGGATTTTAATTGGAGGATATTATGAAAACTACAAATTTAAAAACCCATTTAATTATAAGGTTGGAAAAGGGAGAAGAAATAGTTTCTAGTATTATTAAGGCCTGTGAAGAAAATAATATTAAACTTGGAATTTTAACAGGCATAGGAGCTATGAGTCATGTTGAAGTAGGATATTTTGATACGGATAAAAAGGAATATTTTTCCAATGAATATAATGGTCATCTGGAAATTCTTTCTTTAATGGGAAATATTACTACAAAAGATGAAAAATTATATCTTCATCCCCATGTTACTTTTTCAGATGAGGAAAACTTTGCTAAAGGCGGTCATTTAAATAAAGGTATTATATCAGCAACAGGTGAAATTATAATACAAATAATAGATGGTAGAGTTAACAGATTCTTTGATGAAGAAATAGGATTAAATTTAATGGAGCTATAATGAAAAAATATAAAATAGGAATAGTAGGGGGAGTAAATAGAGGAAGTTTTGCAAATCTCTTATATGCAAAGGAATCGTATATAAAGACAATAGTAGAAAATCAGCAAATTCCAATAATACTACCAATAACTAAAGATAAAAATATTATCGAATCGTTAATAAAAAAGGTTGATGGACTAATATTTCAAGGAGGAGTAAATATTTATCCCTTTCATTATGGAGAAAATCCTAAAACCGAAATATTAAATTTTGATTTAGACAGGGATTACTCGGAGTTTTCTTATTTGGAAATGGCTTTAAAATATAAAAAGCCGGTACTTGGAGTATCAAGAGGTTGTCAACTTATTAATGTTTTTTTTGGAGGAAGCTTAATACAAGATATTAGTAAAGAAATTCAAAAATCCATTTATCATATTGGGCGAGATTATTCTGAAACTAGGCACTATATTAATCTAAGGGACGGTAGCAAATTAAAGAAGGCCTATAATACAAATAGGACTGTTGTAGTTTCTTCCCATACCCAGGCAATAGATGTATTAGGCAAGGACTTAGTAGTATCTGCTAAAGCTGATGATGGTGTTGTAGAAGCTATTGAATATAAGGGCAATAGTTATTTAATGGGAGTTCAATTCAATATAGACAGAATGTTAAATGAAGAAAGTAAGTTGTTGTTTAATCAATTTATAGAAAGCGCAGGTATTCAAAATGAATAAGTTTATAGGAATACCATGTTGGTTGGAAAATAGGGGAAAATTTATAAGTCATGAAATCAATAATAATTTTTCCAAAATGGTACTTGATTCAGGGGGAATTCCAATAATTATTCCTCAAATTTATGATAAGTCATTTTTAGATGAGTATATTAATATGATAGATGCCTTAATATTAGTTGGTGGTTCTGATATTTCACCTTATCTTTATAAGGAAGGACCAAACAGATATTTGGAAAGTACCAGTCCAATAAGAGATGAAGTTGAAATATATCTATTGGAAAAAGCAGTTGAAAGAAAAATTCCTATATTTGGTATTTGTAGAGGAATGCAATTAATTAATATATTTTTTGGTGGAAATTTATATCAGGATATCTATTCCCAAAGAGAAGATGTATTTAACCATAGTGATAGAGAAAACAAAAATATTATTTATTATCACGATATAGAAATAAAAGAAAATAGTAGACTATATGATATTTTTGGCCCGTCATTAGTTGTAAATACCTTTCATCATCAGGCTATAAAAAAAGTAGCAAAGGACTTTAAGGTTACAGCGACTGCAGATGATGGAATAATAGAGGCAATAGAATATGAAAAGAATCAGTTTATTATGGGAATTCAATTCCATCCGGAATTTCCGGAACATAATAAAAATTTCTACAAACTTTTCGACTATTTTATAGGAAATATTAGCTCCTTAGCAAATAGTATCGATGAAGAAAAATAATAATATTTTGCGGTTTAAGTTAAGTAACTTGAGCCGCTTTTTCATTTTCAAAATCCTAATTCTTTCTTTATTAAAATAGCTTTCATGAATAAAAGTCTTTCGTTGAAGCAATACCAATAATATTTATATTAGCTCTACCAATGAAAACAAAATTTGTTACAGAGTCTACAGCTTTAATGGGTTTAAATTTATGACAAGACAAAATAGAGGATATAGGTACTGCAGAAAGTTCTTAAAATAATAATAACACCAACCTTAACTTCATTGTCTTCAGCAGAAGATTTAATATCCATAAAATATGAGTATCAGGATATTTTTTCCAATAAAAAATAGTGCTAGTGGATTTATTTCCATTAACACTATAAATTATAGAAGCGATTTTTATAATTTTTCTATTAGTTTATCAATATATTCTTCTTTTGTATTCCAACCGGTAGCAATTCTTATAACCTTTTGATTTTCATCGTATTGTGACATTGTTTCAAAAGCAAATTCCTTAGATAATTCATCTAACTTATCCTGACTCATAACTACAAAGGTTAGATTTGTAGGTGAGTTTATGGTTAATTTATATCCCCTTTCCACTAGAGCTTTTCGTAATTTTGTTGACAGATAATTAGCATGTTTAGCTAGTTTAAAATAGAGGTCGTCTTTAAATAATTCAGAAAATTGAATTCCTAAAAATCTTCCCTTAGCTAGTAAAGCCCCTCTTAGTTTTAAATTGTATTGAAAGTCAACTCTGAGTTCAGGGTTTATAACCACTAATGCTTCTCCATACATTGCACCTAATTTTGTTCCACCAATATAAAACATATCACAATGACTTGCAATAAATTCTAAATCTAAGTCATTATTTTCGGCTGAAAGTGCATAGCCTAATCTTGCACCATCAATATATAAAAATAGATTTAACTCTTTACAAACATTATAGAGTTCTTCTATTTCTTTTTTACTATAGATTGTACCAAATTCTGTTGAGTTGGAAATATATACCATTTTCGGTTGAACATCATGAATTTTTGACATTCCTTGAATATGATGGGCCTTAATCATGGCTTTTATATCGGAAGGTATAAGTTTTCCGTCATGATTAGGTAGTGTTAATATTTTATGACCACTATTTTCAACAGCTCCACATTCATGGGTGTTAATATGGCCTGTGTCTGCCGATATTACAGCTTGATAATGCATTAATGCTGCAGATATTGCTATGACATTTGTTTGAGTACCACCGGAAATAAAATATATATCTAAGTCCTGGTTATTGCATAAATCTTTAATTTGTTTTTTTGCTATTTCTGAAAATGAGTCAAATCCGTAAACTCCTGTTTGGTAGTCATTGGTTTTAATTAGTTTTTCTAGGATATTAGGATGAACACCATCAGAATAATCACAATTTAAATATATCATTATTTATCACTCCACTATCATTTTAGCTAGAACATCTGGGTTACCACAGCCTGTTGTTATAACAACATCTTGATTTTTAACTTCATTTTGTATATGGTCTTTAGCTTCTTCAAAGGTTTTTAAATAAATTGCATTAACTCCATTTTCTCTAAGTTTTTCGACAAGATCAACAGAGTGAATTGTCGGGTCAAATTTTTCTCTTGCAGCATAAATTTCTGTCACGATTACTTCGTCACAGTCGTAAAAAGAATTTGCGAAATCATTTAATAGATGTTTTGTTCGACTATAGGTATGTGGTTGAAAAACACATACGAGTTTTTCTTTTTTATGTTCTGCTAATGCTGACATAGTCGCCTTTATTTCTACAGGGTGATGACCATAGTCTGTCATTATTATTGCATCTTTATATTTTCCAATAACTTCCATACGCCTATGGAGATTTTTATATTCATACATACTTTCTTTTATTGTTTCCAAATCTATTCCAGATTCAAAGGAAGCAATAATTGCAGCTGCAGAGTTGTAAATATTGTATCGTCCTATTATATTTAGTGAGAAATGTTGAGTTCCAAAACCTTCTTTTTCACTAACTATATCAAAACTTGGATGACCTATTTCATCAAAGGAAATATTTTTTATATTGTAAACTGCCTTTTCATTTTCTATTCCAAAACTTAAAACTTCACCTTTAATATGATCTAAAAGTGGTAGACAATTTTCATCGTCAATATTTATAACGGCTTTGGAATTTTCATCTAAATTTTTCATATATCCTATAAAGGTACTAACAATATGATTTATATCTTTATAAAAATCTAAATGATCTTCGTCAATATTAAGTATTATGGCCATTGAAGGATAATAATTTAATATATTGGCTTTAAATTCACAAGCCTCAGTTAAAAGATAATCACTTTTTCCGCAATGAACATTTCCATCAATTTCATCTAATTTTCCTCCTAGAAGAATATTAGGATCGACTTCGGAGTTTACAAGAATTTTTGAAATCATACTTGTTGTTGTAGATTTTCCATGAGAACCGGACACTCCTATTGAGTATTTGTAGTTTCTCATAAGAGCTCCTAGGAAAACTCCTCTGGAAACACAGGGTACACCTGCATTTTTTGCAGCAATTAACTCTTCGTTGTCTGGAAGAATTGCATCTGTATATATAATTAAATCTGGGTTATTAATATTTTCTTTTTTTTGTCCTATGGATATTTTTATTCCTAATCCTCTTAAATGATCTAATGTATCTGAATCGTCTCTATCGGAACCTGACACATCAAAGTTATGAAATTTAAGTAATTCAGCAATTCCACTCATGCTTACTCCACCTATTCCAATAAAGTGAACTTTTTTTATATTTTTATCGTATAAATTAAAATTAAACATAGAAAGCCTCCTAAACATAAGTATTATATCATGCAAAGTTAATTACTACAAAAGAACTAAGAAATGAAAAAAGATAGACTTTAAAACTGGTTTTAATATAATATAAAGTAGTATAATTCTTACTAATATGGAGGAAAAAAATGAATATTTGTATAATTCTTGCAGCAGGCGAAGGAACTAGGATGAAATCTAAAAACTCTAAGGTTCTTCATAAGTTAATGAATAAGTCTATGATTGAATATGTACTTAATGCAAGTGATAGTGTTAATGTTGGGAAAAAAATTATTATTGCAGGTAAAAATAAAAATGATTTAGAAAATATTTTATCAGATACAGATGTTATTATAAAAGAGCAAAAGATTGGAAAGGAATATCCTTACGGAACAGGTTATGCCGTTAGTCTTGCTTTAGATGAAATAGATAATAATGATAATGTTTTAATTTTAACTGGAGATACTCCATTAATAAAGGGACAAACATTAAAGGAATTTATGGATTTTCATAATAAAAACAATAATATTGCTACGGTTTTAACGGCAAATATTGAAGATCCAACAGGATATGGTAGAATTATCAAGGACCATAATGGTAATTTAATAAAAATTGTTGAGCATAAGGATTGTACAGAAGAAGAATTGAAAATTAAGGAATTTAATTCAGGCTTTATTGTAATTAATGGAAAAGCTTTAAAAAATAGTATAAATAAATTGGACCAAGACAACATTCAAGGTGAAATGTACTTAACGGATATTTTTGAAATTATAAGGGAAGAAGGGGATAAAATCTCTACTTTTCTTATAGATGATGTAGAGGAAGTTTATGGAATTAATTCAAAGTTACAACTTTCCATTGCACAAGAAGTGTTAAGAAAGAGAATAAATTCCTATCATATGTCAAATGGAGTTATTATGGAAAATCCTAATAATATTTTTATTGAAGATTCTGTAATAATTGGTAAAGATTCAGAAATTAGATCAGGCGTTAGAATTACCGGTAATACTATAATCGGAGAAGATTGTTTAATTTATGGAGATACTGTAATAGATAATACTAAAATAGGAAATAATGTTACAATAAAGTCATCTACTATTGAAAATAGTGAAATAGGAGATGGTACAGATATAGGACCTTATGCACATATAAGACCAAATTCTAAATTAGGTAAAAATATTCATATCGGAAATTTTGTTGAAGTAAAAAATTCAAATATAGATAATGGAACTAAGGCAGGACATTTAGCTTATATAGGCGATGGTGATTTAGGTAAGGATGTGAATATTGCTTGTGGTGTTATATTTGCAAATTATGATGGTAAATTTAAACATAGGACAAGAATAGGAGATAATGCTTTTATAGGAAGTAATGTAAATTTAGTAGCACCTTTAACTGTTGAAAAAAAGGGTTATGTTGCAGCTGGATCTACAATTACAAAGGATGTAAGAGAGGGGGAACTCTCTGTTGAAAGAGCAGAACAAAGAAATATCTCCGGTTGGGTAAAGAAAAAAGAAGAAAGGGATAGTAGGAAGTAGATATTTTGAAATTAATAGTTGGACTGGGAAACCCTGGTAAAAAATACGAGGGAAATCGACATAATGTTGGCTTTATGGCTATTGATAAATTAGCAGAAGAAAACAACATTAGTATAAACAAAGCAAAATTTCATTCAATTTACGGTGAAGGAAGAATTAATTCTGAAAAAGTAATTCTTATGAAACCAGTAACATATATGAATAATTCAGGAATTGCAGTTATGGAATGTTCTAATTACTATAATATTCCAATAGATGATATTGTTGTAATTTGTGATGATATAGATATACCCTTTGGAACAATACGAATTAAGAAAAAAGGCTCTGCCGGTACTCACAATGGTTTAAAATCCATAATATACCATTTAAAAAATGATAATTTTCCAAGGATTAAAATATCCGTTGGAGAAAAAATACCACAGATGAGTTTAGCGGATTTTGTTCTAAGCAATTTTACTAAGGACGAAATTGTAGTATTGGAAAAGGAAATAGAGGATTCTGTTAAGGCAGCTGAATTGATAATTGGAAATAATATTGAAGAAGCTATGAACAGATTTAATGGAAAAAGTCATTTAGAAGTAAATTAAAAGTTGTAGCCCAGAGAAATCTGGGCTTGTTTAAGTTCCAATTAAGGAAGGAGGTGTAGAATGAACTACGTAACAGACCCAATTAAAAACCTGCAAGGATATAAGAATTTAAAGAAAGCAATAGATGATAAGATAAATTCAATTTATATGCATGGTTTAATAAAAGATAGTATGGGACATTTTTTATATTCTTTATATAATAACGAGAAAAGAAATATTTTAGTTGTTGTAGAAGATGATATATCTGCAAGAAAATTATATGAAAATATATTATCCTTTGACAAGGATATAGTTGAAATCTTTCCAAGTAGTGAGATAAATTATTATAATATTAGCAGTTTGGAAAAAAACAATGAAGATAGTCGTTTAAAGGTTATAAATAGATTATTCAATAAGGAAAAATTTATAACTGTTGCCAGTTCTAACGCATTACAAAGAAGAATTACCAGTAAATCCAATTTTAAAAAATTTAGTTTAAAAATCAATATTGATGATTTAATAGATCTTGAAGAAATTACTGAAACATTAACATATTTACAATATGAAAGAGTAAGTATGATAGAGGGGAAAGGTCAATTTGCCATTAGAGGTGGTATTTTAGATATTTATCCTATGCAAATGGACAATCCTGTAAGAATAGAGCTATTTGATGATGAAATAGACTCTATGAGATTATTTGACATAGCAACACAACGTTCTATTGAAAATATTCAAGATTTTTCCATATCTCCTTCAAGGGAGTTAATATTAAATGATAAACAAAGAAAAAAAATTATTGATGGACTTTGTAAAGATTTAGATAAAATAGAAAACAAGGCACTTTATGGTATAGACAAAGAAAATTTACTTAATAAGTTTTCTGGAATATTGGAATATTTAGAAAATAATTTGTTTATTTCCAATATGGATTTAGTTTCCCCTTATTTAGGAAAGGGAGACTTCAGTCTTTTAACTGATTATTTAAACAAGGATTCTATTATATTTATAGATGACATAGCTAAAGTCTATGATAGAAATAGTGAAATATCAGCAATGGCAGCAGAGGACCTAGCCTATAAAGAGGAAAAGGGAGAGGCTTTTGAACGACATGAAAAAATACTCCTACCTTTTAAGAGTGTTTTAGAGAATATAAAACCATTTACAGTAATAAATTCAACCTCTCTAATGAAGAAGACAAGGCTACTAAGTCCTAAAATAGAAGTAAAAATAGAATCGATGGAAGCGCCAAATTTTAATAGAAATTTGACGGTGTTAACAGAATATATAGAAAACAATATATATAATGGTTATAAGATAGTTGTATTTGCTGATTCTAAAGAAAAGGCAAAATTCTTAAGGGATTTGTTTGAAACAGAAGGAATAAATTCCGTTATTACCAAGGACTTTAATCATGAAATAAAAACAGGCCAAGTATTTATTATAGGTAGTTCATTGCCTTCTGGATTTGAATACAGAAATATAAAGTATTTATTTTTAACTCATAAAGAAATTTATGGCAAGGCAAAGCAACTTACAAAGAAACGAGTTAAGAAAAAAACTGCAAAGGATATTATAAATTATTCAGATTTAGTAATAGATGATTTTGTAGTTCACGAAAACCATGGAGTTGGTCAATATAAAGGCATTGAACAAATTGAAGTTCAAGGAATAAAAAAAGACTATATTATTATTCAATATAGGGGTAATGATAGATTATTTATTCCTACAGATCAAATGAACTTGGTTCAAAAATATATTGGTGGAGAGGCTGTTAAACCAAGGCTTAATAAATTAAGCGGCATTGAGTGGCAAAAAGCTAAACAGAAGGCTAAAAAATCCGTAGAGGTTATAGCAGAGGATTTAATAGAGCTATATGCTGAAAGATCTAAAATAAAGGGATTTAGTTTTTCAAAGGACACTGAATGGCAAAGGGAGTTTGAAAGTTCCTTTATATATGAGGAAACCCCTAGTCAAATTAGAAGTATTGAAGAAATTAAAAAGGACATGGAGTCGGAAAAACCAATGGACAGACTTCTTTGTGGTGACGTTGGTTATGGTAAGACAGAAGTAGCAATTAGAGCTGCTTTTAAAGCCATAATGGATGGTAAACAGGTAGCCTTTTTAGTGCCAACAACTATTTTAGCACAGCAACATTATAATACTATTTTAGAGCGTTTCAAGGATTATCCTATGAAAGTTGAGATGCTTTCAAGGTTTAGAACAGCAAAAGAACAAAAACAAATCCTAAAGGATTTAAATAGAGGCTTAATAGACATAGTAGTAGGAACACATAAAATACTTTCAAAAGATTTGGTTTTCAAAGATTTAGGCTTGCTTATAATTGATGAGGAACAACGTTTTGGAGTAAGACATAAAGAAAAACTAAAGGATTTAAAGAAAAACATAGATGTACTTACTCTATCAGCAACACCAATTCCAAGAACTTTACAAATGGGGCTAGTAGGAATTAGGGATATGTCTACTTTAGATGAACCACCAGAAGAAAGATTTCCTATAAATACCTATGTAATAGAATTTAATCCTCAAATTATTAAAGATGCAATAGAAAGAGAAATACTTAGAGGTGGACAAATATATTTTGTATATAACAAAATACACGATATTGATGAAGTAAGATTTAAACTTTTAGACTTAGTTCCAAATGCAAAAATTGCAATTGCTCATGGAAGAATGTCTGAAAGGGAATTAGAAAATGTAATGCTGGATTTTGGCGATGGAGAATATGATGTTTTACTTTGTACAACAATTATAGAAACAGGTCTTGATATTGCAAATGTAAACACTATGATTGTTTATGATGCAGATAAAATGGGACTTTCTCAACTTTATCAACTAAAGGGGAGAATTGGTAGAGGTGACAGAACCTCCTATGCCTATTTTACCTACGAACAAAATAAATCATTAACAGAAATTTCTGAAAAAAGACTTATGGCAATAAAGGATTTTACAGAGTTTGGCTCAGGATATAAAATAGCCATGAGAGATTTGGAACTTCGAGGAGCAGGAAATATTTTAGGAGAAGTTCAAAGTGGACATATTTCTGCTGTAGGTTATGATTTATATGTTAAACTATTAGAGGAAACTCTTGGAGAAATTCGAGGTGAAGCTCCAAAAGTAAAGGCATCTGAAGTTGAAATAGATATAAAAATAGATGCATATATTCCATCTAGCTATATTGAGGACTCTAATGAAAAAATTGATATGTATAAAAAGATTGCATCAATTGATACAGAAGAAGACTACGATGAAATAGTAGAGGAGTTAATAGATAGATTTGGTGACATACCAAAAATGGTACAAAACATAATGGATATATCATTAATGAAGTCCTATGCTTCAAAATGTAACTTTGAAAGAATTTTTGAAAAATCAGGTAATTTAGAAATAATATATAGTGACAAAAAAGAATTGGACTTTAAAGAGCTAGAATTTATAAGTGAAAATTATAATGGTGAAATGAACTTTGATTTATCTGACAAACCTATAATTTCAATAGAGTTTAAAGATAATAATCTAAAAAATATAATTGAGCTATTAAAAGTTATAATGACTTTTAAAATAAATAATGATAAAAATTAGGAGGATATTTTTGAAAAACAAGATAATAAAAATTGCAGCAGGGATAATGACGCTTTCATTAATTTTAACCGGTTGTGGTGGTTCCAAACCAAAAAATGCCATAGCTAAAGTTGGAGATAAGTATATAACAGCAGAAGATGTTAATACTAATTTTCAAGGGGCAGTATCACAGCAGATGATGTACACAGGTGTAAATCCATTTGATGAAAGTACAGAAGAAGGCAAGGAAGCAGCATTAAATCAAAGAAAAGAAATATTAGAAGGTTTGATTTTTAATGAAACAGCTTTAAAACTAGCAGAGAGTAAAAAAATAAATATAGAAGAAGAAGAAGTTGAAAAAGCTATTGACGACCAAGTAGAACAAGCTGGTGGAAAAGAAGCAGTAAATGAAATGTTAAAAGCTCAAGGCATGACAGAAGAAGAATTTAGGGAAGAAATGAAAGAATATTTCAATATTCAAATGACATTTTCTAAGTTGCAAGAAAAATTAGAAGAAGAATTAACTCCTTCAGATAAAGAAATAGATAAGAAATTAGAAGAAGATAAGGATAATTACCTACCGGTTTATAATGCAGACCATATTTTATATTCAACAAAAGATGATACAAATGAAACTATAACAGATGAAGCTGAAATAGCTAAAATAAAAGAAGAAGCTCAGGCTGTTTTAGAACAAGTTAATTCAGGTGAAGTTTCTTTCCAAGATAAATTTGATGAAATTAAAAATAAAAATGATGCATCAATGGAAAATCCTTCAGAAGAAGGAGAAGGGGAAATTGCAAAAACAGTAGGAAACACAGCTTTACTTGCACAACCATTAGGTGACTTTGGAGAAGAAGCAATGGTAGAAACATTTACAGAAGCTGTAAAGAAAATGGAACCGGAAACTATTAATTCTGAACTAGTTGAGACTGAATTTGGTTACCATATAATAAGATTAAATTCTAAAGCAACAGAAATTTCAGAAGCAAGTGAAGATTATCTAAAAAATGTTAAGGCACAAATATCTACAAATTTATTAAATGAAAAAATCAATGAAGAAATAGAAAAAGAAGAAAAAGCTTTAAAAATCAAATATTATGATAAAGATGGTAAAGAAGTAGATGATATGGAAAAAGCTTTAAAATCTTTTGACTTTAATAAAATAAGTGAGGAACAAGCAAAAGAAGCAGAAGAAAAAGCTAAGAAAAATGAAAAATCTACAGAAGCTAAAGAAGAGGAAAAATCAACAGAAAGTACTGAACAATCCTCTACTGAAAATACTGCAGAAACAACAGAATCAACAGAAAATACTGAGAAATCTGAGTAAAATATAACATATTTGTATTTATTGTAAATAAATTAGCGAAAAATACAAGAAAACCTTGAAACTTTAACATAAGTTAGATATAATCAATATCATGAATACGTGAAGTATTTAATTTTTACAATTTCAGGAGGATAATAAAATAATGAATAAATCAGAATTATTAAGTAAAATGTCAGAAAAAAGTAATCTTACTAAAGTAGAATCAGAAAGAGCATTAAATGCTTTTATAGAAACTGTTACAGAAACTTTAGCAGCAGGGGATAAGGTACAATTAGTTGGATTTGGTACTTTCGAATCAAGAGCTAGAAAAGCAAGAGAAGGAAGAAATCCAAGAAATCCAGAACAAAAAATACAAATACCTGCATCAAATGCACCAGTATTTAAAGCTGGAAAATCATTAAAAGAAGCGGTTAATAAATAATTTTACTATTATTAGGCAAGTCGAATATGACTTGTCTTTTTTTATGCCCAAATAGATATTAATGCAAATAAATTGACAGAGTCTATAAATTATATTTAGGGGATAAAATAATTAATTATACGTGATATAATTAAAACATATGAAGAATATGTTAAGGGGGTTTTTTATGAAATACAATATAAAAATTGATAAATACGTTAAAGATAGATTTAAAATATTTGATGAAGAAAATGAAGAACCGATTTATATAGGAGAAAAAGTCGGGGATTCTACTTCTTATTTTGATGCTTTTATAGGAGAAACTTTTTCCAAGGGAGCAAATTTTATTTTTTTTGATAAAGATAATAATGAAATATTAAAAGTAGAGAGAAATTTTTATGACCTTAATAAAGAGTATAAATTATTAAGAAATCAAGAGGACTTAGGAAGTATAAAATCTAAAGTAGAGGACAAGTTTATAGAAATAGATATTAAATTTCATAATTTTAATAAGCACATATCCTTTAATAAAGAAAACAAGGTATTTGAACTAGAAAATGTTGGAAAAATACAATCTTTAAAACAGGGCTTTAGAAATTATGAGGAAATGTCAATAGAAATTATTAATAAGGAATACGAAATATTGCTTATAGCTATAGCAGTATATATTTGGGATGTATTTATAAAAAATAAAACAGCATTTGTATTTTAGATTTAATTAAAAAACAATGGAAGGAAGAACTTTATATTGAACAAGGTATAGGGTTCTTTTTTTATTTCTTAAAAGTATTATAAATTGACATAGAAACTGGAAAAGGTTATACTAACATACACATAACGATTATATAGTTTGTTACATAGTAGGGAGGGATTATTATATCTAAAAGAGAAAAGAAAATAATGTATCTACTATTTATTTTTTTGATTATTTTAATAATAATATCCTTTACAATAGGAAGATATCCTATTTATCCTAAAGAATTATTTAAATATTTACTGTCGATTTTTAATGGAAATATAGAAAACATCCCATCGGAAATTATTACGATTATTACACAAATAAGAGCTCCTAGAATTATAGCTGCGGTTTTTGTTGGAGCAGCCTTATCAATAGCGGGTTCAAACTACCAAGCTTTATTTCAAAACCCAATGGTTTCACCTGACATTCTTGGAGCTAGTCAAGGTGCAGGATTTGGAGCAGCACTGGGGCTGTTTTTCACTTTAGGATATTCTACCACTTCCTTTTTAGCATTTAGTATGGGAATAATTGCTGTAACTATTACATATCTTGTAAGCTTAAAATTTAAAATAGATAGAATTCTAGGTTTGGTTTTATCGGGAATGACAATAGGTTCTATTTTTTCTGCCCTAATTAGCTTTATTAAATTAATTGCCGATACTGACAACACGCTACCTTCTATTACCTATTGGTTAATGGGGTCTTTAGCATCAACTAAAATAGGGGATTTAAAACTAATAATACCTCCAGTAACATTGGGAATAGTTATTTCTATGATATTAAAATGGAGGATGAACCTACTTACAATGGGAGAGGAAGAGGCTTTAACCATGGGTGTAAATGTAAAAGTAGTTAGATTATTGGTAGTTGTATCAACTACTTTAATGACTTCTGCTTGTGTTTCTATAACAGGAATGATTGGTTGGGTAGGGTTAATAATTCCACATTTTTCTAGAATATTAGTAGGAAATGATTATAGATTTGTTGTACCAACATCGGGTTTAGTAGGAGCGACTTTTTTATTGATTATAGATAATATTGCCAGAACTGTTGCTACTTCTGAAATACCAATTGGCATTTTAACATCTTTTATAGGTGCACCATTATTTTTATATTTAATTTTTAAGAAAGGTTACGATTAAATGTTAGAAATAAAGAATTTATCCTTTGCTTATAATGAAGAGTTAGTACTTGAAAATATTTCGTTTAAGGTAAAAGAAGGTACTGTTTTAGGTTTATTAGGAAAAAATGGAGCGGGTAAAACAACCTTATTTAAAATAATATTTGGTATGTTGAATATTACAAAGGGAGAGGTTTTAGTTGATAACATTGAAATTAACAAATTGAATCCTTTGGAAAGAGCAAAGTTAATTGCCTATATTCCTCAGTCCCATTATCCAACCTTTAACCATAGGGTACTTAATGTTGTAGAAATGGGAGCAAATACTAGGGCAAATAAATTTACAGGAGTAAGTAAAGAGGAAAAGTATAACGCCTACGAAAAACTAAAGCTACTTGGAATTTCTCATCTTGCCAATAGAGGTTATAAGGAGATTTCTGGTGGTGAAAGACAACTTGTTTTAGTTGCTAGAGCATTAATGCAGGACGCAAAAGTTCTTGTAATGGATGAACCAACATCTAATTTAGATTACGGCAATCAAATTTTAATATTAAACAAGTCCAAGGAATTAGCTAGCTTAGGATACACTATTATACAATCAACTCATCATCCCCAGTTTTCATATATGTTCTTTGATGAAGTATTAGTACTTCATAATAAGAGGATATTAATAAAAGGAAATCCTAAAGAAGTATTGACAGAGGGGGTTTTATCAAAAATATATAATATTAATCTCCATATAGAAAAGTTGAAATATAATGGCAGGGAAGAATTTATGTTAATACCGGAGTATAAAAAATGAGTTTTGCATGGACAGAAGAAAAAATAAAGCTTTATAAAAGAGCGTCGGAGTTTACTTTATTCAACAAAGGCTTGGCAAAAAAATTAATAGAAATAATAGGAAAAGAAAGAACCATTTACGATATTGGTTGTGGCTTATCATATTTAGCTATGAGTTTATCAGAATATTCTAAAAGAATATACTGTATAGACACCAGTAAAGAGGTTTTACAAAAGCTAAATAAAATAATACTAGAAAAAAATATTACTAATATAAAAACAATAAATACAGATTATAAAAAATTATTAAGCAAAAAGAAATTTGTTGATTGTATTATAGCAAGTCATTTTTTAGATATGCATAATAATCTAGAGTTTTTAACAAGTAGATGTAATACTTTAGTAATAATTAAAAATACAGGTAAAAGAAAAGGATTATATGATTTTAAAAAACAAAAAATAGAGGATGTTGAAATAATTTTACAGGATAGAAAAATAGATTATAAAAAATTTATTTACAATGGGGAGTTTGGTCAACCCTTAAAAAGTCTTAAAGAAGCTAAGGAATATTATAATTCATACAGTAGTATTAAAATAGACGAAAATAATATAAAAAGAAAATTAATAAACATAGACAATAAAAAATATCCTTATTACTTACCTAAGTATAAAAATATAGGAATAGTTGTAATAGGCAGGTGAATATTAGTGAATAATTTTTACGAAGATTTAAAAGAGGCTTCTAATTATCATGGTCATTTATGTTCTGGTCAAGTTCTAGGTGTAAGAATGGCACGTTTAGGACTTAAGCTATTGGAAATAGATAAGCCTAAAAACTATAAGGATCTAATTGTGTATATTGAAACCGACAGATGTTTAGCTGATGCAATTGGAACGGTAACAGGATGTAAGATAGGAAAAAGAACCTTAAAGGTCAAATCCTTTGGTAAAATGGCAGCAACTTTTTTTGATATTAGAACTAAGAAGTCCTTTAGGATTTATAAAAAATTTAATGAATATGCGAAAGAAGGAGAGGATATTGTAGAGTTTTTTAATAGATTTTCAGATAAAGACCTGTTTAATATTGAAGAAGTAAAGTTGAACATAAAAAAAGAAGACTTACCAGGACCTCCATGTAAAGTTGCAAAGTGTAGTATTTGTCATGAGGAAATATTAGACGGTAATGAAATAATAAAGGGAAATAGAACTATTTGTAAAGCATGTAATGGAGAACAATATTATGAGAAAATTTGATTTTTTTGATATTTATGATGAATTAATAGAAAATATTCCTTCTAATTTAATTGTAAGGGATTATTTTATAGGTAGACATTGGAGTTGGATTAAAAGCGATGAAAATCTTGGTTGAGGAATGACCATTAATATTGACTCAATAGAATATAGCTTTAATAAATCATTAATTGGAAAAGAGTTAAAAGATGTAGCTAAACTTATTAAATCCTGGAATTTTAGAGAAAGTTCATTAGGGCTTGCAGCAGTAAATACATATTATAATACTTTTAAAAAGGCAAAAGAAAACAATGTTGATTTTAGTAATAAAGATGCTTTTGATGTATACAGGGAAATAGTAAAAGGAAAGGATGTTTCTGTAATAGGACATTTTCCATTTTTAGAAAAACAAATAAAGGATATTTGTAATTTATATATAATTGAAAGAAATCCAAGAAAAGGAGATTATCCTGATTCAGCGTGTGAGTATTTACTACCTAAATCCGATTATGTATTTATAACTTCATCAACTATTGTAAATAAAACATTCCCACGATTAATTGAACTTAGTCAAGGCAAGAAGGTAATAATGGTTGGACCGAGTACGCCAATAACACCAATATTATTTAAATATGGCATAAGTGATTTGTCAGGCTTTATTGTAGAAAATAAAGATGGAGTAATTAATACGATAAACTCAGGACGTCATAGAGAGTTTTTCAAATATGGGAACATGGTTAGTTTAAAAAATAAGGAGTAAAATATGAAAAATTTTAGAAAAAAATTATCGTTATTATCGCTACTACTAGTGTTTGTTATTGCAGTAACAGCATGTAGTAATAATGGTGGAAATAAACCAACTAGTGAAATAAAGGAAACAGATAAAACAAAAGTCACAGAAGAAACCCAAAAAACAGATAGTTCATATTCTTTTAAATTTGCTGAAAAAGGTAAGGTAATAGACTCAATAGGTAGGGAGGTACAACTACCAGAGAAAATTACTAAAATTGCGGTAGCCGGTAATCCTGCTCAGATGATGATGTTTACAATAGCACCGGAAATGCTAGTTGGATGGGGAAGTGAACCATCAGAAAGCTTGAAGAAATATTTACCAGATGATTTAGTAAATTTACCTGTAATAGGAACCTTTTATGGTAAAAATGCCAGTATGAATTATGAAGAGATGATAAAGGCAGAGCCAGATGTAATAATTGATGTTGGTGAAGTTAAGGAATCTATGAAAGAGGATTTAGATGGCTTACAGGAGCAAACCAATATTCCAGTAATATTTGTAGAATGTATGTTAGAAAATACAGCAGATGCTTATAGAACCTTGGGGAAATTATTAGACAAAGAAGAAGGTACTAATGAACAAGCTGAATATATAGAAAAAACCTTAGAAGATGTAAAAGAAAAAAGAGAAACTATTAAGGATAAAATTACTGTCTACTACGGTAGAGGAGATTCCGGTTTACAAACTAACTCAGAAGGTAGTATTCATGCAGAGGTAATTAATTTTATTGGAGCTGAAAATGTTTATAAAGACGATTCTAAAAGTAGTCCAAGCTGGGAGGAAGTGTCAATGGAACAGATTGCTGTTTGGAATCCCAATATAATAATGTTTTTAAATGATAGTATTTATGATACAGTTGGAAATGATCCTGTTTGGAAGGATTTACAGGCTATTAAAGATAATAAATATTATGAAGCTCCAGGCGAACCATATGATTGGTTAGGTTCTCCACCAAATGCAAATAGGATTATAGGTATAAAGTGGTTAGGGAATTTAGTTTATCCAGATATTTATAAGTATGATATGGTAAAGGAAACAAAGGAATTTTATAAATTATTTTATCATTCAGATTTAACAGATGAACAGGTAAAAGAACTTTTAGCAAAGTCTACATTTAAATAGATGTCCTTTTTATAAAGAAGCTATACTCATATAGCTTCTTTTAAATTATTATAAGGATTTATTTTCAATAAAATTCATTAGGTTTTTCTTGGTTTCTATAGTTTGGACTATTATTTTAAAATCTCTATTTTCTTTGTCATTAAAATCATTTTTCCCATAAATATATAAATCATTTCCCTTTTCTTCAATATAATTAATATGAGAGTATTTAAAAATATATGTTTCTATAATAAAACCCTCTTCAAAAGTTCCTAAATTTACTGTATAAAGGTCAACTCCGGAAAAACCATCGCTTATTAGATATATATTTGTATTATTTCTAGTATAGGTTTCTACCATTGCTCCTAAAAACGTTGAAAGTCCAAGTATCATAATAAGAATTAAAGGAACTAATCCATACATTGGATACGTATGTAGTAAATCTATTAAATCACTTTCAAAATATATAGCAATAGGTATGAATATTATGAAGAAAATAGCTGATAAAAAATAGAGTATATTTTTTTTAGAATACATTTTAAAACTTTTTAATTGTTTTGATTTGCTATAGAATTTTACAATTCTTATAATATCATTAATGCAAGTTACAAGTATTATCCATGAAAATAGAGGAACAAGAATTTTATCTAAGGTAAAGCCTTTTAAAACTATACTTAAAACTGAAATAAGGGCTAAAAACACGCCTACAGTTAAAATTAATAATTTGTTGTTAAAATGTTTTTTCATATTAGCCTCCCGTATTTTATTATACTGGAGTTTCATATTTGCAAAAATTGCAGCATTAATTATTTTTATATTAATAAGTATAAATATAAAAAACAATTGTTATAAAAATATAAATATGCTAACATTAATTAGAATTAAAAAAAGGAGAAGTATATGAAAAAAATTAAAAAGGTACAACTACTTATTTTAGTATTTGCAGTCTTAATGACTCTAGTAGCCTGTGGTTCAAAAGGTGGTAAAGTTGTTTACGTAGGCGAACAAAATGGGGCAGAAAATATTATTACTATTGAATATGATGGAAAAGAAAATGTTCAAAAGATAATTTCAGAAACTGAAGGCGAATATAATGGTACTGAGATTGAAAAACAAATGGTAGAAGCCATGAAATCCGAATTTGAGAAAATTAAAGGCACTAAATTTAATGTAGACTATAAAGATAAAACGATGAAAGCGACCTTTACTATTGATATGCCGGTGTTTTTAAAGGAAAATGAAGATTCCGAATATAAGGCTTTAGCAGATAAAGATGGAAATGTCCCATTAAAAACAGTAAAAGAAAATTATGAAAATGCAGGATATAAAGAAAGAGAATAAGGCTATAAAAAACTATAATTCTAAATAGAGTTATAGTTTTTTTATGCATATACAAGCAAGCCTACAAAACCGGTTATAATCATCATAATTATAGGGCTTATTTTAAATTTTCTTATTATAAATAGTGAAATTACTGCAATTAATACTGCTATAACATCGATATTTTCAATAGAGGAAATAGCTCTAAAATCGGAGTTGTTAAAAAATGCTAGTAAAAGCATAGTAAAACCGGCAGACATTATTAATCCTAAAGATGAAGCTTTTAGGCTATTTAATACTTGGAAAACATATTGTGAACTCTTATATTTAGCAAAGAAATTATATAAAACAATGGAAATAATAATTCCACCTATAATTGAGCCGAAGGTAGCTACAATTGCACCAATTGGTCCTGAAATTTGCATTCCTACAAAGGTAGAACTATTAACAACTAAAGGGCCTGGTGTCATTTGAGAAATAGTAATAATATCTGTAAAGGTCTTTTCTGTAATCCAATGTTGTTGATTTACAACCTGTTCTTGTATTAAAGGCATAATAGCATAGCCGCCGCCAATACTAAAAGAACCTATTTTGAAAAAAATTAGAAATAATTTAAAAATCATTAACTTTTACCCCCTTCTTCATTTTGAAAAATAAGGTAAAAAAGCTAACAAGACAGCTTGAAACCAATACTAAAATTACGTTAATATTAAAAAATGCTGAAGCTACAAAAGACAAGGGTGCTAATATTTTTAATAGTCTAGAGTTTTCTTTAATAATGGATTTATACATATCTATTACTAAATCTATTATTAAGGCTATAACACAAGCTTGCATTCCCTTAAGTGCAGCATTAATATAAATATTATTTGAAAAAGCTACATACCATTTTGAAATTAATCCTAAAATTATTACAGGAGGAATAATACAACTAATAAGGGTTATTATTATTCCGGGAACTCCGGCAACTTTTTTTCCAGCTAAAATACTTAAATTCACAGCAATAGAGCCGGGGGATGATTGAGCAATAGCGGCCATTTCCATTAATTCATCTTCAGATATTAAATTTTTATCTTCCACAAAATACTTTTTAATCATTGGAACTACTACATATCCTCCTCCGAAGGTAAAGGAGCTAATAAAGAGGTTAACATATAGAAGCCATAGATAAAGTTTTAAATTTTTTTTCATAATACCACTCTCCAAATGTATGCTTCCTATTATAAATATTGTTTTATCATTTGTGAAATGATATTATACTAACAATAGTATGAATATAATTCATGACAAGGAGGAGCAATGGATTTAAAACAATGTATTATTTTTAGGGAAGTATCTAAAACTGAAAACTTCACACAAGCAGCTAATAATTTATATATAACTCAGTCAGCTGTTTCTCATTCTATGAAAAAACTAGAAGAAGAGGCCGAGACAAAACTTTTTGAAAGACTACACAAATCTGTAAAATTAACTAAAACCGGAGAAATATTTTTGGAGGAAATATTACCTATATTAGAAAGTGTAGAAAGATTAGAGTCCAGGATGAAAATATTAGAACAGGATACTCCATTACATATAGCTTGTTGTATAACTTTTTCTCAGAAAAAATTGCCTGAGTTAATTAAAAAGTTTAATATTTTATATCCTAACACAAAGGTAATTGTAAAAATACAAAAGGCAGAGTCTTCACTGGAATTATTAAGGCAGGGAAAAGTGGATTTAGCATTTATAGAAGGAAATATATTAGTAGATAATTTTGAAGTAAGACAAATATCATCCTATAAATTAATAGCCATTAGCTCAAATGATTACTATAGGAAGGGTAAAATCTCAATAGAAGAATTAATTAAAAAGGATTTACTATTAAGGGAAAAGGGGAGTTCTGTTAGGGATGAATTTGATGCAGCCCTTTCATTAAAAGGCTATAGGGTAAATCCGGTATGGGAATCTGTAAATACAGATTCATTAGTTGAAGGAGTAAAAAATGATCTAGGAATTTCTATTTTACCTAAAATTTTACTTTCAAATGAGTTGGAAAAAGGTCATATTAAGGAAATAGAAATAGAGGATTTTGAAATATTCAACAATATAAGTCTTGTATTAAATAAAAATAAATATAAAACGGATTCATTAAATAAATTTTTAGAATTAGTAGATTTAGATAGGTAAACTCGAAAAATCCTATTTGAAATTGATTTTAGCTTTTTATTTTGATATACTTGTATTATTATTAAGGAAAGGTAGAAAAATGGCGACTTTAGTTAATGTTAATTATGACAATTTATCTCAATTAATTAGAATTACAGGCTATGTAAAAATAGTTAAGGGGATAGGTGTGTCTAAAATTAAATTTAACTAACTAAAGTAAAATGATTTACCAATAATAATTTATATTAATAAATTAGCCTAGGTATATTTTACTTAGGCTTTTAATATCTATAGAAATATGTCTAGGCCTAAGTATGTTTTACTTAGGCTTTTTTATATATAATTTCAAATATAAGGAGAATTAAGATGATAGAAATATCTTTAAATAATATAGAGAAAAACTTTGGAATAAAAAACGTTCTAAAGGATTTGGATTTACAGATAAATAAAGGGGAAAAAATAGGAGTTGTAGGAGAAAATGGTTCAGGAAAAACAACTATATTTAAAATAATTTCAGGCTATGAATTCATTGACAAGGGAACGGTTTTTATTAGTAAAAATAGCAGAGTAGGATACTTAGAGCAGGTACCTAATTATTCATCAAATAGTACAGTAAGAGATATTTTAAATTTAGCCTTCAAAGAAGAAGAGAAAAAAAGAGAAGAACTTAGGCTACTGGAAAATAAAATGAAGGACTTAGATGGAGTAGAATTAGAAAAAATTCTTAAAGAATATGGAGAATTACAGGAGGAATTTGAATTAATAGGCGGCTATAATATAGAAGAAAAGTTAAGTAAAATAACAGTTGGTCTTGGAATAGACGAAAATATTATAAATTCAAAATTTAATACTTTAAGTGGAGGGGAAAAAACTACAGTATTACTTGGGAAAATATTATTAGAGTCTCCGGATATTTTATTATTAGATGAGCCAACAAATCATTTGGATATGGAGTCAATAGATTGGTTGGAAAACTATATTTCCAATTATAATGGAACTGTCATTACAATATCCCATGACAGATATTTTCTCGACAAGGTTGTTTCAAAAATAGTAGAAATATCCAACAAAAAAGCAAATATATTCTTCGGAAATTATACCTATTACTCAAAGGAAAAAGAAAGACTTTTTGAAGAGGAATTAAAGAAATTTGAAAATCAACAAAAAGAAATAAAATCCATGGAGGAATCCATAAAAAGAATGAAGGATTGGGCAGCTAGGGGAGACAATGAAAATATGTTTCGTAGAGCTTTTAGTATGGAAAAAAGGCTTAACAAAATGGAAGTTCTAGACAAACCTTCAAAGGAAAGCAATATAAGGTTAAATTTCGAAATTAAGGATAGGTCAGGAAAGGAAGTTTTAAATATTAGGGATATTTCTAAAAGCTATGGGAACAAGCTTCTTTTTCAAGATTTGAATATGAATATTAAATTTAAGGACAAGGTGTCCATAATAGGGAAAAATGGCACTGGTAAAACTACTATAATAAAAATGATTCTAGGTAAAGAAAAACAGGATAAGGGAGAAATCAAAATAGGTTCCAATGTTAAAATAGGTTATTTAGAACAAAATATTACATTTAAAGATGAAAACAAAAATATTTTAGATACCTTTAGATATGATTTCTTATTTTCAGAAGAAGAGGCTAGGAGAATTTTAGCTAAATTTTTATTTTATGGAGAAGATGTTTTCAAAAAGGTTAAAGATCTTTCAGGAGGAGAAAGGGCAAGACTTAGACTTTGTCAATTAATGCATAAGGAAATAAATACACTAATATTAGATGAGCCAACAAATCATTTAGATATTTTGAGCCGAGAGATGTTAGAGGATACTTTAATGGAATTTAAGGGAACTTTAATTTTTATTTCCCATGACAGATACTTTATAAATAAACTAGCCAATATAATTTATGAGCTATCAGATAAAAGATTTAAGCAATTTCTAGGAAATTATGATTATTATATTGAAAAAAAGACAGAAGAAAAAACAAGAGTAGAAAACATTGAAATAAAAGAAAAGAAAAATTTTTCTAAAAAATAATAAAAATATAAAAAAGAAAAAGAATCCTATAAAAATAAAATTAATAGAAGATGAAATCACTGTTTTTGATGAGAAAATTGAAAAAATAGAAGAAGAGATGGAATTATTTGCAAGGGATTTTGTAAAATTAAATGAATTATTAAATGAAAAGAGTAGTATTGAAGAAAAACTTAGTGAATTAATGGAAGAATGGATAAGGTTAAATGAGTAGTAGTATTATTTTAAGCTTGAACCTTAGTAATAAAGTCCATTTTTATTTATACAGTTAGCTAACACCTGCATTTGCAGGTGTTAGTTTTTATAGTGTTGTACTGGATTAGAAATTATAATAGATTATTATTTTTTATTTCATCTAAAATTAAATAGGTTTCAGCTTCACCATGTTTTTTTAATTCAAGTAGAATTTCTTCAAGTTCTTCAAGGTTTTTGCAATATCCTTTTAAAAAGTAGTTATATTTACCGGTTAAGGAATATATTTTGCTAATATTGGAATATTTTTCTAGATTTTTTGAAAAATCATCATAATGAATTTTCAAATCCTTTAAGGCAATGAAAAAGGGCAGGGAAAAACCTAATTTTTTAAAATCAATATTAATGGTATATTCCTTAATAATATTATTATCTTCTAATTTTTCAATTCTTTGTTTTACTGAAGGTTCTGACATATTTACTTCTTTAGAAATTTGCCTAATAGGTAAACGACTATTTTTTTCCAATAATTTTAATATTTTTATATCTGTAATATCTAAATTCATAAATTGCTCCTAAATATAATAACTAAATTTTATCATATTAAATAAAATAATAAATAAACTTTTATTTTAAAAGGAAAAGGACAAATAAGCTAATATTATATATGTATTTATTTTTTTAAAACCAATAGAATTAAAGTAAGAAGAAATAGGAGGTAGAAAATGGAATATAATTTTAAAGACGGATTGGATTTTGCCAAAGAATTAGATGAAAAGGATGATTTAAAAGAATATAGAAATCATTTTTATTTAAAGGAAGATGAAATTTACATGGATGGTAATTCCTTAGGTTTAGCTTCAAAAGAAGGGGAAAAGTCCTTACTTAAAATGCTTGATATTTGGAAAGAGGAAGCTATTAAAATTTGGAATATAGAAAATGGAAAATACCATCAATACTCTAAACATATAGCAAAAAAAATGGCTCCTTTAGTTGGGGCTAATGAAAATGAAGTTGTTATTACAGGAAGTACTACTTCCAATATTCATCAGGCAATAAGTACCTTTTATAAACCTACAAAGGAAAGATATAAAATATTAGTCGATGATTTAAATTTTGCCTCAGATAGATATGCAGTAGATAGTCAAATTAGAATTCACGGTTTAAAAGTGGAAGATGCTGTAAAAGTTGTAAAATCCGATGATGGAAAATATATTAACGAAGATAAGATTATAGAAGCAATGACAGAAGATGTTTCCTTAATACTATTACCAACTATTCTGTACAGATCATCACAAATATTGGATATGAAAAGATTAACAGAGGAGGCACATAAGCGTAATATCATTATAGGCTTTGACCTGTGTCATGCTATAGGAGCAATCGAAATAGACTTTTCAGACATAAAGCCGGATTTTGCAGTATGGTGTACCTATAAGTATTTATCAGGTGGACCAGGTTCTATTGCAGGCTTATATATAAACGAAAAACATTTTGAAAAACTACCGGGAATGGCCGGTTGGTATGGAAATAAGTTGGAAACACAATTTCAATTAAAACAAGAATTCGATCATCAAGAAGATGCTAGTGGATGGCAAATAGGTACCCCTTCTTTATTTTCTATGGCACCCTTAGATGGAGTACTAGATATTTTTAATGAAATAGGAATGAAAAAAATCAGGGAAAAATCTTTAAAGCTAACGGCTTATTTTATGTATTTAGTAGATAATAAATTAAGCAAATATGGATATAAAATCGACAACCCTCGAGAAGACAGAAAAAGAGGTGGACATATTTGCCTAACTCATAATAAGGCCTATCAAATAAGTGTTGCCTTAAGGGATTTAGGGGTAATTCCGGATTTTAGAGAACCAAATGTAATAAGAATAGCCCCTATTGCCTTATATAATACCTTCGAAGAGGTTTATAAGGTAGTAGAAATATTAGAAAAAATTGCTGCTGAAAAAATATATGAAGAGTACAGCGAAATTAGAAAAACAGTAATATAAATATTTTAAATCTATTAATAGGAAGAAGTTTTAATATTGTATAAAAACGTTTATGTTATAATATTATTGTGATTAGTTAAAGATATAAAAAACAAAACTATAGTACTTGTTTATTAAGGAAGTTGTAATTACTACTAGAAAGGGGAATACAACTATGGACTATAGAAAACATTTAAAAAGCACAATTAATGATTATTTAAATATTAAGGACAATATTAAAACAGGAATTGAAAGAAAAGAAGAAATAGAAAAAAACAAGAAGGTAATTTTAGAAAAACTCAATGGAAGAGAAGAGGATTGGAAAGATTACAAGTGGCAATTAAAAAATAGAATAGATAATGCAGAAAAATTAAAAAAAATATTTCCATTAACAGATGAAGAAATTAAAGAAGTAGACAAGGTAGCAAGTGTTTATAGATTTGCTATATCGCCTTATTATCTTTCACTTATTGACACTAAAGATTTTAAAGATCCAATAAAATTACAAGCCATACCATCAGGGAAAGAATTAATTGGCCATGGTGATTTAGACCCTATGGATGAAAAAGGAACAACACCGGTAGAAGGAATAACAAGAAGATACCCTGACAGATTAATTGTAAAGGTAACGAATCAATGTGGAATGTATTGTAGATTTTGCCAAAGAAGAAGGTTAATTGGAGAAACTGATCACCATATAGACAGAAACACATTAGAAAAAGATATTGAATATATTAGAAACAATGAAGAAATAAGGGATATATTGTTAACTGGTGGTGACGCTTTTATGTTGTCAGACAGTACAATAGAATGGCTTTTACAAGAGTTGCGTTCTATTCCTCATGTTGAAATTATACGTTTTGGAACAAGAACACCTGTTACTTTACCTCAAAGGGTAACAGATAATTTAGTTAATATTTTGAAAAAATATCATCCAATCTATGTAAACACGCACTTTAATTCACCGGCTGAAATAACAGAAGAATCCAAGGAGGCTTGTGAAAAACTGGCTAATGCAGGAATTCCTTTAGGAAATCAAATGGTTTTATTAAATGATGTAAATAATGACCCGATGGTTGTAAGAAAACTAAACCAGGCACTTTTAACTATTAGGGTAAAACCATATTATATCTTCCATACTAAACCAGTAAAAGGTACAGAACATTTTTGGTGTAAAGTAGAAGAAGGTTTAGATATTATGGAATCCTTAAGAGGAAGAACGTCAGGAATGGCAATTCCTACATATATTGTAAATGGTCCAGGTGGACTAGGAAAAACTCCGGTGTTGCCAAATTATTTACAATATATAGGTAGAGATAAGGCCTATTTTAGAAATTGGAATGGAGTTCCTTTTGAAATAGAAAATAAATTTGATGATATTGAATGATTATTTAGAAGATTATATAATAGGCCTAGGTTAATTAACGTTAATCTGAGAGATACCTAATTAGGTATCTCTTTTTTAATTCTTACATTCATTGTAACTGTTATTTTCTTAGTTTCGATTATAGAATAAAGATAATAGCAAATGGAGGTTATTATGAAAAATTTAAATAAATTACTTCAAATAAGGAATTTAAAGAAAGTCTATGGTAGTGGGCAGAATAGCACACATGCTTTACGAGGCATGAATTTAGATGTTATTCCAGGGGAGTTTCTAGGAATTATGGGGCCCAGTGGTTCAGGGAAGACGACTCTCCTCAACTGTGTCGCCACGATGATAAAGCCTACTTCCGGTGAAATTATATTAGATGAGATGGATATTACAAAGCTATGGGGAGATGAGTTGTCTAACTATAGAGGAAATAAAATCGGATACTTGTTTCAAGAATTTGAATTGCTGGATAATTTAACTTCTGAAGAAAATATTATTTTACCTCTATCTATCCACAATGAATCTCGTAAAAAGATGGATATGAAGTTAAAAAGAATAGCTGAACAATTAGATATTGTAGATATTTTAAAGAAATTTCCATCCCAGCTTTCAGGTGGCCAGAAACAAAGGGTAGCAGCATCTAGGGCCTTAATTACAAACCCGGCAATAGTCTTAGCCGATGAGCCTACAGGTTCTTTAGATAGTAAAAACGGTAGGATTTTAATGGAGAAGCTAAGCTATATTAATAAGGAGGAAGGGAGCAGTATTTTAATGGTAACTCATGATGCAAATGCGGCAAGTTACTGTTCAAGGATTTTATTTATACAAGATGGTTTGGTCTTTCATGAATTAAGAAGGGAAATTCCTGAGGAATCTCAGGAAAAATTTTATGAGAGAATTATAGATATAATGGGACAGTTAGGAGGAGGTAGTAAGAATGTTCTCACATTTAATAAAGGGTAATAGCAAAAGGCTAAGAAGGGAAAATAGAATATATTTTTCTACTTTAATTATAGCAATTATAGCCTTTTATATAATTTTATCTCTAGGAGAACAAAATGTGGTTAAATTTTTAAGGACCATGGAAACTGATGCTATTGAAAGGTTTCTTGCTATTATATCCGCCTTATACCTAGTATCCCTAGTAATAATGTTCTTTCTAACGTATTTTGCCAACAAACACCAGTTGGATAATAGGAAGAAGGAATTTGGCATCTATTTGATGATGGGTATGAAGAGGAGAAGATTATTCTCCATGATATTGTTGGAGAATTTAAGAAACGGCCTAATCGCATTGATTATAGGAATTCCCATATCAATTTTGATTACGGAGATGATAAGTCTAGCTAGCTCCAAATTGGTAGGGATGGGAATAGTAGGCTATAGCTTTAGCATATCCCTATCGGGACTTATGTTTACGATTATAGGTTTTATAATAATTCAATTATTGGCCTTGATCATATTGAGCTTTAAAATTATAGAAATGGAGCCCTATGTATTAATAAATGGGAAAAAGGAGGAGAATCAAAAAATATCCTCTAGGAAGAGTAGAGGTCTCAACTTTATTATAGGGATTATATTTCTAGGGATAGCCTACATTCTAGGGATGAATTTTTATAATCCAGAGTCAGGAAGTTTAGGAGGAGTTATTATATCCTATATATCCATTCTAGGTGTATTCTTCTTTGGAATATTGGGAGTGTTTTTGTTCTTCAAGGGATTTGGAGGATTTATGGGAAATTATATTAGGAGAAAATCCATGAATTCCTCGGGGTTATATATTTTTACAGGAAGGCAATTACAGGAGAATGTTCTAAAGGAATATGTTTCTATGGCAATATCATCCTTGTTAGTCCTAATATCAATACTGTGTTTTATATATGGGATATCCGTAATCTCTGGAAGAGAAACAGAACCAAAAAGAGTTGTCGACTTTACCTTTGAAGTATTGGAAGAAGAGAGCAAGTCAAAGCAAGAAGAACTCGAGAATATAATGAATGCAAAGGGGATAAAACCCTATATAAAGGATTATTATCCTATGAAGATAAGCAATATATCCTTTTCGTTACTGGTAGATGGTGCAGAGCAAGAGGATTTTATAGGAGAATACGAGCATAGCATAGATTGGTCTAATCCTTTGGAATTATTAAAAAAAGAGGAGGATTCTGTAGCCAAGGAGAATCTATTGGAATCTCTGAAGAATAATTATGTAGACCATGGAATATCCCTTGAAAGTTACAACGGATTATTGAAATCCATAGGACAGGATGAAATACTTCTTAAAGAAGATGAAATTGCAATTTTTGTAGGTCCGGTTGGAATAAATAGTAAGGAGATTTGGGAAAATATCCTAAAAGATAGTCCTACTATAAAAATAGATAATAGGGAATATAGATTGAAGCCAAAATTATTTACAGATAATGTAGTTGCAGATAGAAAGATAAATCTGATAACGGCACTAATACTTCCCGATAAATTGTACAATGAGTTGGTCCATAATCCGGACCATGTACCTTACTGGAATATGAATATAAGGGATGAAATAATAGAGGAAAAGGGATTGATGCAAGCAGTTATGGAAGTGGATAATATACTTAAAGATCACAATCTTGAATATGAATCCTTTCTTTCAAGCATAGGTCGCAGCTTGTTCTTTACGGTGGCAGGATCCTATACATCCCTATACTTGGGAATACTTTTTTTAATAGTAGCTAATACGGTTCTAGCCATTAAATTTTTAATGCAACAGGAAAATACTATAAATAGATATAAAATCGTATCCTACTTGGGAGCAAGTCGGGATATTTTAAAAAAATCCGCTAGAAAACAGATTTGGGTTTACTTTCTTATGGTTATAGGACTTGCTATAGTGAATTCCGTCTTTGGAACTATAACATTATTTGGAGATTTCTTCATGGATTCCAAGGAGATGAATATGGATAAAGTTATTATTATGGCGATAGTCACCGGAATACTCTTTATTATTTTAGAATTTTGTTATATAGTAATAATTCAAAGAAAAAGTGATAAAGAGGTGGAAAAGGCAGTAGACAATTTTGGGAGGCAGGCATGAACAGGATTGTTATAGTTGAAGATGATATTTTTCTACGGGATGAAATTGAGAATATTTTAATAAAACGGGGATACTCAGTAAAGAGTATCTCTTCTTTTCATAATATAGTCGAAGATATTGAAAGTGAATATCCGGACTTGGTAATATTGGATATAAATCTTCCGGGAATATCCGGTTTTGAAATTTGTAGAAAATTAAAGGCCAAAGGAATAGGGCCTATTCTAATTTTAACTTCAAGGGATTCCTTAGAGGATGAGTTACAAGGCTTGGATTTAGGAGGGGATGATTATTTAATAAAACCATGTCATCCAGACAGGTTGATTGCAAGGGCGAATAACTTGATTGAATTATATTCTAATATGAAGAGAGTATTGAAATTGGAGGATTTGAAGATAGAAGAAGATACAAATACTTTACACTATAAGGATAATTCCATAAATTTAACGGAAAATGAGAGTATTATTCTAAAGGAGTTAATAAAGATTTCTCCATCAGTTTTAACTAAGGAGGAATTGTACAAAATTCTCTGGGGAGGCTCAAAATATGTTGACGAAAATATAATTCAAGTCAATATAACAAGACTTAGAAGAACTTTGGAGAAAGTTGGGCTAAAAGATATAATTATAAATATTAGAGGTATAGGCTATAAATTGGAGTTGGAGAATAAATATGAAGATAAATAGGTTGTTTGAATCTATAAGGGATAATTTACTATGGATAACTATAATAGTCATAACAAATCTTTTTTTTATATTCCTTGGCTGGATATCCTATCCGGAAAATTTTGTTGAATTGGTCTATGTAATGATATTATTTTCAATAATAGTAATGGGAATAGTATTTGTTGTTATATTAATGAATAAGAAGAAGGTTGAAGAATATTATTTTCAAATGTTGTTGAATCCGTCAGAAGAAAATGAAAGAAAGTTGTTGAATCTTTCTCCTAAAAGTGAATGGCATAGGATAATAGAATTAGGAAGTAGATTGAGGGAATATAGGGATAAGGTAGAAAAATCTAAAGAAGATTTAGAGGGTTTTAAGGAATTTATGGAGAAATGGGTTCATGAAATAAAAACTCCTATATCTTTAATGACTTTTGTATTGGATAATAGAAGAGATGAAATCTCCCAAGAGGTTTATAAAAAACTTAATTATGCAAGAATTTCAATAGATGATAATGTGGAACGGATTATGTACTATGGAAGGCTTGGAGGAGATCACAGGGATTATAGATTTGAAAGAATTGATTTAAAAACAACTATTGGGGATATTCTAAAGGGATTAAATGAACTTATAGAGGTTAAAGGAATAAATATTCGGTTGAATTTAAATTGTGAGTATATATTTAGCGACGAGAAAAATCTAAGGTTTATAATTCATCAAATTATAATCAATTCTATAAAATACTTGAATAAGGAAAATGAAAATCTCATAGAAATCTCATCTGGAGAATTTGAAGAAGGTTATTATCTTAAGATAGAAGATAATGGTCAAGGGGTGTTAGAATCAGATATTCCCTTCATATTTGATAAAGGTTTTACAGGTTATGACTTAAATCAAAAGAAGTCTACAGGAATAGGACTTTATCTTGTAAAGAGGATTTGTGATGAAATGAATATAGGTTTGGAGTGGAGTTCAGAAAAGGACAGGGGATTTAGTATAGGATTATACTTTCCCAAAATTGATAAGTAATAGTTTGTAAGTTGTAGAGTTTAATCTAACTATTTTAGTTAACTAGCTATTAAAATATTAAAGGTAAAAACTTCTAATTAAATAAGAGGCAAATATGAATTATTTTAAAATATCAGATAAATTTACTGTTAAGAAACTAAATATGAAAAATATCAATGAAATTTATAGGCTTTGTAAAACAAATCCCCAATATTATGAATACTCTAAGGGAAAACTAAGTAGGGAATTTGTTCTGAAGGATTTAAAGGCCTTACCTAAAGGTAAAGATTACAATGATAAATATTATTTAGGATTTTATGAGGGTAATAAGTTAGTTGCAGTAATGGATTTAATAGATAAATAGCCGGATTTAATAAGGTTTTTAATTAAAGAAAATTTTATAAAAATAAGATTAGGTATAATTGAAAATAATATTGAAGCTATAAAGTTTTGGGAAAAGATAGGCTTTATATATGAAAATCAAAAAATAGAAGATAAAAAATATAATATTTTAATATATGAAATGAAAATTAATACTAGATAGTGATATTTTTCAAGAATTTGGGTATATAGTAGCGGAGGTGATAAAATGAAAAAAAGGGAAGTTATAGATACAGTAAAGGGTTTTAGAACTCAAGATGGAGCAGGAGTTAGTCTAGTAAGGGTTTTAGGTCACAGTACAGTTGGGGATTTTGATCCGTTTTTAATGTTAGACTCTTTCGATTCAGAAAATCCAGATGATTATATTGCAGGTTTTCCAACCCATCCTCATAGGGGAATAGAAACGATAACTTATTTAGTAAATGGTGAAATGGACCATGAGGATACTTTAGGAAATAAAGGAAAGATTTTATCGGGAGATGCTCAATGGATGACAGCCGGTAGCGGAATTTTACATTCAGAAATGCCAAAACCTACAGATAGATTATTGGGTTTACAATTATGGATTAACCTACCAAAAGATGATAAAATGACAACTCCTAAATATTTTGATATTAAAGCAAAGGATATGCCTACTAAGGATTATGGTGATTATACGGTTAAGGTTATATCAGGAGAATTTGATGATTTAAAAGGTGCAACACCACATCATCTTCAAGCGACCTTATATGATATTGCTTTAAAAAATGGTAAGAAAATTGAAATACCAACTAAACCAAATGAAAAGGTGTTTATTTTTACTTTACTTGGTGAATGTAAAATAGATGGTAAACTCTATGATGAAAAAACAGCTATTTTATTTAATCAAGGAGATTCTATTGAAGTAGAAGGAGCGTCAGATGATTTAAGATTTACATTTTATTCTGCTCCAATATTAGATGAAGATGTAGCTTGGGGTGGTCCTATTGTTATGAATACTCGTGAGGAACTAAATCAAGCTTTTATTGAGTTAGAAGAAGGAACTTTCATTAAAGAAAGACCAGAAGAATAATTCCATTATACACTAGTAGTATTATGGTGTTGTTAAAATAAAATATATATAAATAAGGGCTAAGTATTGAATGTTTTAACCAATATTAATGCCCTTATATTTTGTTAGTATATTAAAACTTAAGGGGAATTATATTGGATAGAAAGTTAAATAAAGAAAGTATATTTATTTTAATAGCTACTTTTGTTTTAACATTAATATTTTTATTAGTGTTTGGATGGGGTGAAGCTAATATTGAAATATATACATATGAGCCAAAAACAAATTTAGTTGAAACAAATTCTGATCCTGTATATTCGGAAGAAATATTTGCAAAAACCTTGCAAGAATATCCTGAGGTAAATGATTTGACTTTATTTGAAGATATTGTTAATAATGATAAGGCAACTATAGACTACAGTGATATTCCCGTTATGCCAGGATTAAAAGCAACTAAAACACTAAATAATTTAAATGAAAAAACAGAAATGTGCACTTCCATGACTCCTCAAGGAGTTACTATTGCAGAAGATTATTTAATAACTTCAGCATATGATAGTCATGGTATTCATAATTCTGTTTTATATGTGCAGGATATTAATACAAATGAATTAATTAAAACAATTGTCTTAAAAGGTAAACCTCATGTTGGTGGAATAGCTTATAATCATAAATCTAAGGAACTTTGGGTTTGTGGAAGAAGAAAGAACAGGGCGGAAATTTTTTCAATTAAATTGGAAGATATTGAAAAATATGATTTTAATAAAAAGAATAAACCTATTAAATATAATCAAAGGGTATTGTTAAATAATATTAGTAGAGCTTCCTATATAACATATTTTGAAGATGCCCTTTATGTTGGATTCTTTAATCCTTTAGGTAAGGGTAGTGTTAAACAGTATTTACTAAATGAAGATGGGGAAGTAGAAGGACAATACTCTTTTGAAAATTTAATAGATAAATTCAATATATTAGCAGATGCAATTTCCAGTGAAGATACCTTAGAAAAAGTCCAAGGTATAGCCTTTTTTGAAGATTATAGTATTTTAGCTCAATCCTATGGACCGGGGGAATCTAAGTTATATATTTTCAATAAGGATTTAAATAAGAGCATATATCATAGTTCAGATGCCTTGGCAGAGTTTACAATGCCATCCCACTTAGAACAAATTTATGAAAATGACGGATATTTATATATGGTATTTGAATCAGCAGCAAATAAATATCGTAAGTCCAGTAAAAATAAAATAGATAGAATTATTTCAATAGATTTAGAGGGATTTATTAGATTGGTTTTAGAGGAGGAGGTAAGTAATGAATAAGTATACTAGTAAAGAGTCTGTAGACTGGCCTTATCTTTTTTCTAAAAACAATTATAGATTAACCATAAACCAATGGATAAAAGTCTTTTCTGTAATGTGGTTGACCTATCTTTTATTTAATACAATAAATCCCATAACTAAAATAATAGCAAGGGCAGAGGCGAATTTATTATTTGATTCAGGCATTAGTGATATTGTTATTATTTTGTTAACGGGCTTTGTATACTTGTCTTTGATAACTTTAGGTGTAGTTTGGGCAAGTGGTTTTCATGGACTAAAAAGATTATTTGCAAAACCAAGACTAGGAAATATTTGGTATATTATTTTATATGGGCTGTTATTTATAATTTTTACAAATATAGGAAATATAATAGCGGAATTTATTCCCTATTCATTTGAAATAGACATAACAAATACTTTAGAAGCAGCTCAATTTGAAAGTATAGCTTTGTTTATTATTACTTCAATATATTATTTTTTCATATATTTTGCACATCAAATAATAAATATAATGATATTTTTCGCCATGTATCAACTGTTATGCAAACTAATACCAAAAAACAAAAAGATAATAATGTTTCTTACCTATATTTTTTCAAGTATAATAGCAGGAGCTTTAACAACAACACCGGTAAACGGATTTGTTTTTCACAATATACTTATAGGTGGATTAGGTCAAATTCCCTTATATTGGGCATTTAGAAAATCAAAAAATATTTTAATACCAACTATTTCAGTTTTTTTAGCAAATGGTATAACAATGTTTTTTATACTGAAGATGGTATCCTTTTTTTAACAATTAAATAAAAAAACTTAATACACTATTTAAGCAAATTGACCATTTTAAATAGTGTATTTTTGTTTATTAGAAAAACTATAGGGTAAAATCAATATAATTGCTTTAATAATATAAAAAGATATAGTTAGGTTTTTATTTAAACAAGAGAATTATTTATAAGAACATATCCTACAAAAAGAGTAAGAAATAGAAGGTGATTTTATGGAACCGGAACTTTTATATAGAAATGAATATATATTAAAAAAAGAAGATTTGAAAAAGTTTTATAATTTAATATTTGCAAAATATAAGATTATACTTTTTACAATAGGAATTGTTGGAATAATTATTGGATTTTTATTTTTAAGGGCCAAAGAAGAGATTATTGGTATTATTTTATTGCTTGTAAGTATATTTGTAATGGGAATGTCCTTTTATATAGTTAGGTATTTGGTAAAAAAGAGACATCTTAATTTACAATATATTATAAAATTTTATAATACTAATTTAATATTAACAGTTGGTGAAAATAAAGAAAATATAAGGTATGAATTAATTGAGAAGGTATTAGAAGTAGATGATGCTTTTTATCTTATGATTTCTAGTAGGGATGGAATAATAGTAAAGAAGAAGTCTTTTGTTAAAGGAAGTTATAACAAATTTTATGATTTCATAAATAAAAAGGTAAAAACAGAGGAAATAATAGAAGTAAAAGGAGGTTGAGGAATTTAATTAAACAGTTTGTTTAGTTAAAAAATTATGAGCAATCAAGTATTATTTGAAAATAAGTACGATTTTGATGATAAATCATTAAAAAAATATGTAAAAACAATAACTAAAGGTTCGAGAATATCGGCATTATTTGTAACTGTTGCAGGTGTAATATTCGCAATTATGGAATATAGGAATAATAGTAAAATATTTAGTGCTGTTTTAGGTGGGATAGCCATTGTAGGATTATTGGCTTATTTTATAACTGTACCTAGGACTTTGAAAAATATAAGAAATCAAGAAAACATACTTTCTGAAAAAATTATACAGATTACCTTCAATCATATGAATATTTTTGAAAATAATAAAGAAAGAAAGGTAAAATTTGGAGAGATAGTTAGTGTTTTGGAAGATGATGAAAGTATGTACCTTATGGTAGATAAAACCAAGGGTGTAATAATAAAAAAATCGGGTTTCACCAAGGGAACTTTTGAAGAATTTAAAAAATTTATAGATAAGAAATTTATTAGACAGCAGCCAACAACTGGTGGCTGAGGACTTTGTCGTTAAACAGTTTGTTTAATAAAAAAAATCGATATTGCCTTGCAATATCGATTTTTTTATTTATCTAAAAGACTTTTAATATTAGATTCAAGTTTTTTACTTATAGAGCTATTTCCACCTAGTATATATAGTGTATTAATTTTATTAGATTCTAAATAATTAATTTGAGAGTTTGATAGTTTATCTCCATTAACCAATATGATAGGAGCCTTAAGTCTATTGGATAAAGTAGTTCCCATTAAAGCATCTGCATAGTTATTACCAGAAGCAGTTAAAACGAAATCCGTGTTTTTAAAATATGAGTTAGCTATTGAAATAGATGTTGCATATCTATCTGTACCGGAAATACGGGATACTTTCTTACCTGACTTTTTAAGATTATCACCTATGGAAGCACTTATGGTATTTGTTCCACCTACTATAATAACTTCCTTTGCATTATTTAAAACCTTTCTTACAGAATCCGTTATTCTATTACCGTCTGTTAAAACTAAAGAATAATCATTTTGTAAGGCTACCGGTGTCATACTTAAGGAATCGGCAAAGATGTTACCATTTGCTAAAATCACTTTTGAATTATTATCTGATTTTTCAGCAACTAAAGCAGATGTGTCATATCTGTTAGGTCCTACTAAATTAATTAATTCAATACCCTTACTTTTCAAAGTATTTTTAAAACTATTTGGTAAAGCATTTCCGCCAACAGTATATATGGTTTTAATGCTACCGGATTCAACTGCAGAATTAATTTCTGAAGTAACTGTATTTGGTTTATTTATAAATAATTTTCCTTCTAATTGACCAGCTAATATAGATGCAATAATTGTATCGGGAAAACTTTGACCAGAAGAAATTATTGCTGTACTTGAATATACTCCTGCAGCCTTATTTATTAGCTTAGCTGTTTCATACCTGTCTGAACCTGCATATCGTATAACTGTTGAATAAGGAAAAGTATAAAGTTCATTCATATATTTTACTATATCTTCACCATATGTTTCACTAGGAGCCCAATTTGCACCAAGGGATTCAACAGTTGGACATTTACCAAAAATAGATGAAAAATGTCTAGGATCTGTAGTAGTTCCATTTCTCTTTAAGGCTGTAACATTATAAGAGTTTCCGTTTCCTTCTTCAAGATACCAATTATGCAAATCTGCAGAATATTTAGGATAACCGGATTTTCCGGCATACAATGCTAAGTGATCTACTTGAGCATAAATTCCATCAGACCAAGAATTAAACCTTTTATGAGCTTCTCCGTCATAGTCACCACCGCCAGCAGAATTTTTCATTCCACATGGATTGTTATAACTTGCATCTAAAACACCTGTAAATTTCATAAAATTGGTTTCCTTAGCTGATTGAGTATAGGTTACAGCCGGATCAACACCTCTTGCAAGGGATATATTATAAAAATCATTTGCTAAATCTATAAATAATTGATTAGCGCCTTTACTTTTAGCCCATTGCTTCATTTGATAAATAGTTGTAGTTGGTTTTCCAATTATGGGAGTTGAAGTAGTTGGTTGACTACCATTATCATTAGTAGTTTCATTAGCCAAGGAAATACTTGGAATTGAAATTAATAATGAAAAAATCATTAAATAACTTAAAAATCGTTTTATTTTTTTGTTCATAAAGTCCTCCTTCTAAAACTATATTATAATTTAAAAAAATATGCAAAAAATATATATATAAAAATAATTATAGTAGATATTGACAAAGTGAAATTAATATATTAAAATTAAATTAACAAATGAACAAGTATTCATATATTAAAATGAGGTGACTTATGAACTGTAAAAAAATATTGTCGGAAAATGGAAGTTTCATAGATAAGGATACTTCATTAAAGGTTTTTGAAAATTTACCTATTGATGAAGATATCTATGATTTAGCTGACTTTTATAAATTATTTGCCGACTCAACAAGATTAAAAATATTAATTGCTTTAGAGGAAGAAGAATTATGTGTAAGTGATTTAGCTACTATTTTAGATATGGGTCAATCGGCTATTTCCCATCAACTACGTGTATTGAAACAAGGAAGGCTTGTAAAAAACCGTAGGGATGGAAAGGTAATATATTATCAATTAGATGATGACCATATTAAAGAAATAATTAGTAGTGGTTTAGATCATATAAGAGAGTAGGTGGGAAAATGGTTGTATTTTTAAGGGGACTTAATTGTGCAAATTGTGCAGGAAAAATTGAAAGGGAAATAAAGAGTTTACCTAAGATTAAGTTTGCTAATTTAAATTTTATAAATAAGACCCTATTAATAGAGGCAGCAGACGGGGAAATGGAAGAAGTTTTATTAGAGGCTCAAAACATTGTAAAAAGAATAGAGCCGGATGTTGGTTTTGAAGTTTTAGAAGAGGATTACGATATAGATGAAGTTGAAGAGGAGAAAGATAACTCTTCAAAATTTGAAATTGCAAAAATGATTGTATCAGCAGCTTTATTACTTATATCCATATTTTTAAAAAACAGGAATATAGTTGCATCAATAGTTATAGGAATAATTTCATATATAATTGTAGGTTATAAAATTTTATATACAGCGTTAAGAAATATTTTAAAAGGGGAAGTTTTTGACGAAAACTTTTTAATGTCAATTGCTAGTTTGGGAGCAATTTTTATTGGGGAAATAACAGAAGGTATAGAGGTTATGTTGCTATATTCTGTAGGAGAATATTTACAGGATTTAGCTGTTGATAAATCTACAAGATCAATAAAGTCATTAGTTAAAATGAAACCTACTTTTGGTAATTTAGTAACCGGAGATACTGTGAGAAAAGTAAATCCAAAAGTATTACAAGTAGGAGATATAATAAAAATTTTACCTGGTGAGAAAGTTCCTGTAGATTCCGTTGTAACAAAAGGTAGCTCCTCCTTGGATACATCATCTATAACCGGTGAATCCATTCCTGTATATGTAGATATCGGTGATGAATTGGTTTCCGGTTCAATTAACAGTGAGGGTGTTTTAGAAGCAAGAGTTGAAAAAAGCTTCAAGGACTCAACAGTTAGTCAAATACTTGAAATGGTACAAAATGCAAGTAGTAGAAAATCTAAAACAGAAAACTTCATTACTGTATTTGCTAAGTACTATACTCCAATTGTAGTTGTTTTAGCAGCTGTAATTGCAGTTTTACCACCACTTATTACAGGTGCTGCCTTTAAGGATTGGATATATACAGCTTTAACATTTTTAGTTATTTCCTGTCCTTGTGCAATAGTTTTATCAGTACCACTAACATATTTTGCAGCAATTGGTGTTGGTTCAAGACATGGAATACTAATAAAGGGCTCAAATTATGTAGACACTATGTCCCAAGTTGACACAATTATATTTGATAAAACCGGAACTTTAACAAAGGGAGAATTTAAGGTTACTAATATAATAGGTAAAAATAATAACGAAGAATTAATTATAAAAATAGCCAAAAAACTAGAGGAACATTCAAATCACCCTATTGCAAAATCCATAAAGGAATACTATACAAAAGAAGTGGATTTAAATATTGAAAATATTACAGAAGTTCCAGGTAGGGGAATATCAGGTAAATTAAATAATCAAAAGGTTCTTTTAGGAAATGAAAGACTTTTGGTGGAAAATGGTATAAAACCGGAAAAAGTAAATTCTATTGGAACAGTTTTATATTTAGCAGTTGGAAAAGAATATATGGGCTCAATAGAAATAAATGATTCAATTAAAGATGATACAGTTAAATCATTAAAGGAATTAAGAGAGCTTGGTGTAAAAAAATTATTGATGTTAACAGGCGATAGGGAAGAAGTAGCTAAAGATATAGCCAATAAACTGGAACTAGATGGTTTTAAAGCTGGATTATTACCACAGGATAAGGTAAATAATTTTGAAGATATAAAAAATAGAGCAGAAGGTAAAGTTGCCTTTGTTGGAGATGGTACTAACGATGCACCTGTTTTAAGACTTTCAGATGTAGGCATTTCAATGGGGGAATTCGGGTCAGATGCAGCAATAGAATCCAGCGATGTTACAATTATGGGAGAGGAAATGAATAAGGTTCCTCTATTCATGAAAATTTCTAAAAAAACAAAAACCATAGCTATAGAAAACATTGTTTTTTCACTAGGGGTTAAAATAATAGTTATGATTTTAGGTGTAATTGGATATGCTAATATGTCTATGGCTGTTTTTGCAGATGTAGGTGTAGCCTTACTAGCTGTTTTAAATGCTATGAGAGTAATGTTAATAAAAGAGAATATATAGATTTTTAGATAAGTATATAAGAAAAAAAGGAATGAATTTCATATAAAATGATATCCACTCCTTTTTTTACTATATACTTAGATTTTTTTCCTTTAAATAGTATTTCATAGGAATACTATTGCCATATTCTACTATTTCTAGAATATTTTCCTTTTTTATTTCCCAAATATTTCCCTGTAAAGAAAAATTTGTAGAGTCCTTAATATCAAAAATTCGATGCCAACTCGATACTATTTCCTCTTGTTCTTCCTTGTAGAAATTTGAAATATTACTATGAAAAATATCGTATTGGTTATTTATGCCTTTTAGCTTAAGTTTTTCCCTGTATTTAATTAAATCCTCTTCATTTTTCGGAAGATAAATAAGATTTAGAACATAGTCCCATTTACCACCATCAAAGAGTATAATTTTATCATCAGGAATATCGAGTATATAGACTATTTCTGTTTCAGTAGGCCTAAAAGTAGCTTCAACACTTGTACTACACCATATTGGATACTCTACATCAGAAGGTTTGGAAACTATTTTATCTGCTTCTTTTACAAACCAATCATAACATCTAAGAAAAATATCGGAAATATCGTCAAAATGGTCTTCTATATATTTTTTCTTGTTAATAAATCTTCCGTTTTTTTCAATTAATTCTAATGATTTAATATCTTGACATGTATATAAAAGCATAATAACTCCTTTATATAATTTTAATCTTGTTTTTGGAATAATTTTGTTACTGTTTTAAAAAATCCCATTTTATTTCCATAATTTAAAGTTCCCATACGGTATATTTTTATAGATATAAAGGCTAAAATAATTGTCGTTATTATTAATAGGGCAATAGAAAGTAGCATTTGATATATAGGAACTTCAGTCATTGTGTATCTTACAAAAAATGACATAGGTGATGAAAAAGGAATAATAGATGCAATTTTCATAACCATGCTTTCAGGCATTTGAATTCCAAAAGAGGTTACAAGGAAACTTGCAACAAATATTATTTGTATTGGTCCTGTTGCATTTCCTACATCTTCAACCCTACTAACTAAGGCACCAAAAGCAGCGTATAAGAAGAAATACATTAAACATCCTAATACGATAAACAATAGGAAAACTGCAATGGCTTCAAAGCTAAGTCCTTCCTTTAACAATTCTACTATTTCTGCTGGATAGTAGGATTTGTTAATTGTAAAACCAAGAAAGCCTGCTACTATTATAATAAATAATTGTAAAAAGCTAGTTAATGTTGAAGCAAATACCTTACCAACAATTAGGTTTTTAGCAGAAGTATTGGTAATAAGTATTTCCATTGTACGGTCATTTTTCTCCCTAGCTACTAAAGTCGCTACAGAATTACCAAATAGAAGAACTACCATATATACAATAAACATTCCAACATAGGCAAATATAAAACCGGTTATACCGTTTTTTCCTAAATTAACTATTTCAAAGGATATTTCCTGGTTAGAAGCGGAATCGACTTTCATAGGGTCAATTCCTTCAGAGGCAAGTTGTTCGTCCCTAAGTACCTTATTTAAACCTTCTTGAACCAGTATATTGTTTTGGCTGTATAGTGAAATGTTCTTAACTATTTCCTTAAAGGAGCTTTTTGATTCAAAATAATATCCGGATTCTATTTCCTCATTATTAACAGCTTCTTCTAATTCCTTTACAGAATTATATTTAATAGGTTCTCCAAAATAAATAAGATTTCCAACAATACTTTCATCTATTACATTATTATTAATAGCGTAACCAATTTTGTCCAAATCGTCATTTTCTTCAATATTCTCAACAGCATTTTCTGTAGAATCAACTGATGAAGAATCAAAAACATCAAAAAATCTTGGAATAAAAGTTAGTAGTAGGACTAATACTGCAAAAATTAAAGTTGTGTAAATTATGGATTTCTGTTTTAATCTATTTAAAAATTCAAATTTAAAAACCGAAAATAAATCTCTCATTAATTATTTCCTCCTTCATTATCAAAATTATATTCCTTGTCTAATTTTATGAAAATATCCTCTAATGAAGGGGTATATTTTGTATACAGATCTATTTCATAATCTTTATTCAATATATCCTGCAAAAGTTCCATAGGTTTATAATTGCCTATAAGTTCAATAATTGCCGATTTGTCATCATAGGAAATATTTATATTTTTATTTTCATTTAAGCTTCTTTCTAATTGGTCAGGACCAAGATTTTTTATATTAAGTCTAATTTTATTTTCACCTAATTTATTTTTCAATACATTTAAATCACCGGTTTCAATAATACGACCATTTTTTATAAAGGTAATATCGTCGCAAAATTCTTCAACATAACCCATTTGGTGACTTGAAAAAATAACCAGCTTATTTTTAGCTATAAGCTCCTTAATTAAATCCTTGAATATTTGAGAATTAACCGGGTCAAGTCCGCTAAAGGGCTCGTCTAATATAACAATATCAGGGTCATCTATAACAGCCTGTATAATTTGAATCTTTTGTTGGTTTCCCTTTGATAAGGTTTCTAAATTTTTGTTTCCATATTCGGAAAGGCCCATATAATCTACCCAATATTCTGCAGATTTTTTAGCTTCTTTAGAGGACATTCTCTTTAGTTCGCCTAAATATGCTAGCTGGTCTATTATTTTTATTTTTCCATATAGTCCTCTTTCTTCAGGCAAATATCCGATTTTATAATTTTCCCTTATGAATTTTTTACCATCAATAATAAATTCACCGAAATCAGGCTTAAAAACATCCATCAATGTTCTAATTGTTGTTGTTTTTCCAGAGCCATTTCTTCCAAGAAAGCCCATAGCACGTCCACTTTCAATAGAAAAATTAACATCATGTAATATATGTTTTCCGGAAAAACTCTTGTTAATATTAACTAATTCTAATTTCATACTTCCTCCCACTTTACTGAATTACAGTATAGATTTTACCAGATATAAATAAATTAATATATAAATTATTATATAAATTGATTTTATTGTATAATAAACATTATATTGTAATTAAAGGAGGAGAATATTATGGCTTATGGAACGCAGGTTTGGATAACAGGAGCTAATGGAAGAATTGGTAGAGAACTAACTAAGTTATTAAATCCAATGGATTATGAAATATTTGCAACAGACATTGATGAAGTAGATATTACAGATTCAAAAAGGGTAAATATTTTTGTCGATATTAATAGACCGGATGTAATAATTAATTGTGCCGGTTTAACAGATATTGATAATTGTGAAAAAAATATAGAAACAGCATTTAGGGTAAATGCCATAGGGGCTAAAAATTTGGCAATAGCTGCTAATAGAATTAATGCAAAAATTATTCAGTTATCAACAGACGATGTATTTGGAGGGGATAGTAAAACACCCTATAGAGAATATGATTTAACTAATCCTCAAACCGTATATGGAAAGTCAAAGGCCTTAGGTGAGGAATATATTAAAGAGTTTTCCCACACATACTTCATATTGAGAAGTTCTTGGTTGTATGGAGGGGGAAATAAATATGTGGAAAACATTATTGAAGAAGGTAAGAAAAATGGGAAGGTAGTTGTGGCTTCAAATCAAATAGGAAGTCCAACCAGTTCAACTGAACTTGCTAAATTTATTTTAAGGATTATAGATTCCTACGATTATGGCTTGTATCATACTGCCTGTGAAGGAAAATGTAGTAGAAAAGAATTTGCTGAAAAAGTATTAGAGTTAGCTAATATTAAGGCTGATGTAGAAGAAGTAGACAATCATCTTGATTTTAACAAAAGACCAAGTTATTCAGCATTGGATAATTTTCTTTTAAGTATTACAAATATCTATAAATTTCCTAAATGGGAAGATGCATTAAAAGACTATATTAATAAGTAGGGAGAGAAAATGGAAAAGAAGGAAAGAAAAAAATTAGGATTGACCAGTAAAATATTTATAGCATTAATAGCTGGAGCAATTCTAGGAATTATTATAAATAAATTTTCGACTAGTGAATTTATTAGTGAATATATTGTAGAGGGAGTATTTTATGTAATAGGGCAAGGGTTTATTAGAGGAATGCAAATGCTTGTTGTACCACTTGTATTCGCTTCTTTAGTTACAGGAAGTATGAGTATGGGAGACACGACTAAGCTTGGGAAAATTGGAATAAAAACCATGGCATTTTACCTTGTAACGACGGCTTTAGCTATAGCTATAGCCCTAGGTGTAGCTAATATAATAAATCCTGGATTGAATTTAAATTTACCATTGCCGGAAGCGGGAACCGGGGAAGTTGTAGAAAGTATGGATATGAGGGAAACCATTCTAAATATTATTCCGACAAATCCAATATCCGCAATGGCTAACGGAGAAATGCTGCAAATTATTATCTTCGCATTAATTGTAGGGGTAATTCTTGCAAAATTAGGGGAAAAAGCAAAGGGTTTTGCCAATATAATGGTGGAATTAAACGATATAATGATGGAAATGACAATGTTTGTTATGAAATTTGCTCCTATTGGGGTATTTGCTTTAATAACCAGAACTTTTTCAAATATAGGTTTAGACGCTATTACACCAATATTTAAATACATGATTTCAGTAGTAACCGGATTGGGAGTACAATTATTCCTAGTATACTTGGTATTATTATTTATATTAGCTAGGGTAAATCCATTTAAGTTTTTAAGGAAATTTGCTCCGGTTATGGGCTTTGCTTTTTCAACAGCAAGCTCAAACGCCACTATTCCACTTAATATAAATAAATTGGAAGAAATGGGAGTTTCAAAAAAGGTATCATCTTTTACAATTCCTCTTGGTGCTACTATAAATATGGATGGAACTGCAATAATGCAAGGTGTTGCAGTAGTTTTTATGGCACAGGCTTATGGAATAAACCTTACTATAGCTGATTATGGAACAGTTATTTTAGCAGCTACACTAGCATCTGTTGGAACAGCAGGAATTCCTTCAGTAGGGCTAGTAACCTTGACTATGGTATTAAGCTCTGTAGGACTACCAACAGAAGGTATCGCTTTAATAATGGGAATAGACAGAATACTGGACATGGCTAGAACAGCTATTAATATTACAGGAGATGCTGTTTGCTCAACTGTAATTGCAAAACAAGAAGGATTACTTAATTTAGACAGGTTTAACTTGTAAGTATTTTAAGATAATCAATTATAACATCTAAAAAGGTTCTGTAATAAAAATAGTGCTGATGAGAATAAAACTCGTCAGCACTATTTTATTGGAAATAAATGAATAGATAATTCTATTTGTTTTGTAATCTAGGGAATTGGGTCGCCCTGCTCCAATATTCCAGGTCCGAAGGGAGTTATTTCTCCTGTTTCCGGATTGGTAGGTTGGTCAATATAAAATAAAAAACCTTTCTTTCCGTATCTGCCTAGTTTAGTTTGGTCATAGTGCTGGCTATCCATACAAATATTGACGGCTCTCACTGCAATCGCCACTTCTTTACTTCCTTCGAAAAGTTCATGTTCCCATAAATATTCGCATTCTATATTCAAAAAGCATTCCTTGATTTGCGGTGCATTGACTTTTGAGGCTTTCTCTGCCGTTAAGCCAGATGCGGTGATTTCATCTGTTTCAAACTGATTATTATTAATTGTTTTAACACATCGGTCATAAATATCATTTGAAGGGAAATTTAATACACAGACTTTTGTTTCTTTTAGTGATTGATACATATGTCCGTCTTTATTGACTTTTCCCAAAATACAGATAAAGTTGTCAATTCCGCTTCCCATAAAGCTAGACCAAGAGTGTAGACAGGCATTTTCCTTTCCGTTCGATTTCCAGCCAGTAACAACGAATACCAATGATGGAATGGATGTAACAAAATCATACCATGATAAATTGCCACAATACTTCATGTATTGCTCAATATCATATCCGGCAAGTTTTTCCGGTCTTTTAAAAATAGAAATTTCCTTTTTCATAATGAATTCCTCTCTTTTTAGACATAACAACAGTATATTACATTACTTACATTGGTCTAATATGTTTTTTGCATTTAGGTAAACTTTATCGACTTACTCAAGAGTTTTATAACCTTTATTGTATTTCTGTAACTTAGTATCCATTAGAGTAAGTAATTACTATTAATTGTGAATGCGTTACCCTTACTTTTATAAAAGAATTGTAATGATAGCGATTAGACGGTCTATTTTATGTGATTAGCTTTACATCATTATAACATTAGGATAAGCGTAAGTCTTCTTTATTTTCTAGCCTTTCCTCGAAGTGAAGAAACTAATGAAAAATACCGTCTATTTGTCCTTTTAAACGGTATCTATTGTGTCTTGGTGCTTTGATTTGTGTTGAATATTGTAAAAGAGAGTAACAAATCTTTTACTATATAGAATTGATTTCACCTTGTGCCCTTTAGGGGTTTATTATCTAGTAAATATTTTTATCTTGAATCACTCTTCTTTTTCGGTTTTCTTTCATCAAGACTATTTAATGAAAAATCCCATAAAGAAGGAGCTTTTATCAAATAAAGATAAAAGCCCCTTTTTATTTTAGGTGTTGCATTTAATTTTAGAATCTATCTTATAATAAACTAGATAAAGGTGTATATATTTTTTGTTGGTCATCAGCTACTTGTTTAATTGTTAATTTTCCATTAATTGTGTTTACTCCCTTATAAATAGCCGAATTTTCCGAGGCTGCTTTTAGTATTCCCTTATTAGCAATTTCCAAAGCATATGGTAATGTGCTATTAGTTAAAGCGTAGGTAGAAGTACGTGGAACAGCTCCAGGCATATTTGTAATAGCGTAATGAATTATGCCATGTTTAATATAAGTTGGATTGTCATGGGTTCCAACCCTGTCTGTAGTTTCAAAAATTCCACCTTGGTCAATTGCTATATCGACAATAACAGAACCGGGTCTCATACTTTTTACCATTTCTTCAGTTACTAGTATAGGTGCTCTTTTTCCAGGTACTAAAACTGCACCTATTACTAAGTCCGCTTCAGCAACGGATTTTTTTATAGTATAGGGATTGGAAATAAGTGTTTGGATTCCATTTCCAAAAATGTTTTCCAGCTCTGCTAGACGAGAGGTTTTTATATCTAATATTGTAACTCTAGCTCCTAGTCCTATAGCAACTTTAGCTGCATTTAATCCGGAAACACCACCGCCAATAATAGTTACCTTTCCACGTTCAACACCGGGAACGCCAGCTAAAAGGATTCCTGAACCCTTATTTGTTTTTTGAAGGTATTGAGTACCAATTTGTGTTGCCATACGTCCTGCAACTTCGGACATAGGTGTTAACAAAGGTAGGCTACCATTAGGTAATTGTACAGTTTCATAGGCAACGGTTGTAATTTTTTTATCTAAAAAAACATCGGTTAATTCACTGTTAGGGGCTAAATGGAAATAGGAAAATAAAATTAAACCTTCACGTAAAAATTTATATTCTTCTTCTGTTGGTTCTTTAACTTTTATAACCATTTCAGTGTTCCAAACTATTTCGGGATTATCTATGATTTTAGCTCCTACTTCTTCATATTCTTTATTTGGAAAACCTGATTCTAAACCAGCATCTTTTTCTATTAATACTTCGTGTCCAGCATTAACTAATGCCATAGCACCAGCAGGTGTTAATGCTACACGATCTTCGTTATTCTTTATTTCTTTTAAAACTCCTATTAGCATATTGTTAAAAGCTCCTTCTTTTTATTGTATTTACATATTATACAATATTGTAAGGCTAAAAGCATAGCTTTATATAAAAAAATTTAATTTTTTTCAAAATAATTTTATATTTAATATAAAAACAGAAATATTTTTTTGAAAAATACTTCTGTTTTAAGCTTCACTTATTAATTTGTAAAGAGACTTTTCAAAAGTTAAGTCATCATTTTTATTTCTTTTTTTAATTCTAGTATTGAAAATGTTGTTTTTTCTATTTAATTTATTAATATGTCTATTAAATAGAAGAAAATCTATATTATTGTTATTGATTATATTACCACTAAAACCAATGACCTTAGCTTTTTTACTTAAAGCTATTGAAGCAAGTCCAATATCGTTAGTTACAAGTATGTCTTTTTTTGATATATTATTTAAAATGTAAATATCGGCAGCATCCGGCTCTTGTGAAACAGTTACTATATTGCCATAGTCTATATTTAATTGGTGATTATAATCTTTAACAATGGTAGTTTCAATATTATTTTCTTTTGCAATCTTTATTGTGTTTTTTATTACAGGACAACTATCTCCATCTATAAATATCATCATAGTTTAGAGTATTCTTTTAATGATTCTACTATATATTCCAGACGCATACCCCTTGAAGCCTTTACCATTACAAGGGTATTAGGAATTATATATTTAGTCAGGGTTTTAATTAATTCATCTCTACTGTCAAAGTGAAAAGCGTGGTCCTCAGGAAAATTATCCTTTGCTTTTTTAAATATATTATAGGCTAGGTCTCCGACAACGAAGAGAAAGTCTATTTTATCAGGATTTATTTCTTCTCCAATTTTTTCATGTATTACAACTTCATTTTTACCTAAGTCCAACATATCCCCAATTACTGCAATTTTCCTGTCATAATTTTTTAAAGTATAGACAATATCTAAACAGGAATCCAAACTTTGAGGATTTGATTTATAGCTATCGTTTAAAATATCAAAGCCTGGAAGGTGAATTAATTCGTTTCGCATACCTGTTAAATTAATATCTTTTAAACCCTTGGCTATAGTGGAATAATCAAGTCCAAAGAATTCAGATATAATAATGGAAATACCACCGTTATAAACTTGATGATTTCCAAGTAGTGGAACGGTATACAGATGATCTTCTAGGGAAAAAGTTACTCCAGAACCGTCATAGCTTAAAGGTTCTATTACATAGTCATTATCTTGGTTAAGTCCATAAGTAAAGGTTCTTTCCGGTAAAATAAATTCTTTTACAACTTCTTTTAATGTAACATCATCGCCATTATAAAAGAATATGCCGTCAGCCTTTAAGCCTTCTAAAATTTCCAGTTTAGCCCTGGCAATATTTTCCCTGGTTTTTAATTTTAATAAATGAGAGTCTCCAATATTTGTAATTAAGGCTATATCGGGTTTACAAATATCGGTTAAGAAAGATATTTCTCCAAAATCTTCAGTACCAAGTTCAAGTACTGCAACTTCTGCATCTTCATCTAATGCTAAAATTGTTTTAGGTAAACCTATTTCATTATTAAAGTTTTTTTGAGTTTTTTGTACTTTAAATTTTTCCTTTAATATACTTGATAAAATATCCTTTGTAGTTGTTTTTCCATTAGAACCTGTAATAGCAATAACTTTACAATCTAAAGACAATCTATAATTTTTAGCAAGTTCTATCATGGCCTTGTAAGTATCATCAACTAAAACTACTGGAATATTATTGTCTGGTAAAAATCTTTTTTTCTCCCAAAGTATAGCTGATGCTCCTTTTTCAATAGCTGAAAGAGCATATTCATGGCCGTCAAAATTATCACCAACTAAAGGTATAAATAAATTTCCCCTTTCAACAGTACGTGAGTCGGTGGAAATTCCTTTAATAGGTATTTCATTATGGGCTACATTATATATTTTTCCTGAGCACATATTTGCAATATCAATTAGATTTTTTTCTATCATATTCTATATTTCCTTAACTAAAGTTTTATTTTTTTCGTATCTTTTAATAGCGTAAGCTATTAATCTATCAAGTAAATCTGAAAATTCAGAATTATCTGTTACTTTCCACAACATAGTTGTCATTGAGTGGTTAGTCATACCAGGCGAGGTATTTATTTCGTTTACCAGCATTTTTCTATCACTATCTCTTAAAAATATATCCACTCTTGCTAGTCCTGAACAATTGCATGTAGTATATACTTTTTTTGCAAGGTTTTGAACAAATTCCGTTTCTCCTTCTTCTAATTCGAAGGGTACTATATGAATTGTATTATCATCAAAATATTTGCCTTCATAGTTATAGAACTCCTGTTGAACTCTGGAAATACCAGGTAAGGAGGCAATAGGCTCTTCATTTCCTATAACAGAAATTTGTAATTCATCTCCAAAAACAGCTTCTTCCAACAGTATTTTATTATCGTATTTAAAGGCAGTTTCAATTGCTGAATATATATTTGATTTTTCTTTTACACAAGTTACACCAATTGATGATCCTGCATTACAGGGTTTAACGTAAATTGGAAGTCCTAAGTATTCTATAATAGAGTTGATATTTTCTTCGTCATTTTCGTCATAGTATTCCTTTACCAATAGACGATATTTTGCTTGAGGAATATTATTTTCTTCAAAGAGTTGATTAGTTATGGCCTTGTCCATACATAAGGCTGACGAAAGAACTCCATTTCCTACATAAGGTACCTTTAGCATTTCTAAAAAGCCTTGTAATACACCATCTTCTCCATAGGTTCCATGGATAATTGGAAATATTACATTATCTTCATTTTCTTTGTAATAAGAATTTAAAAATTGACTTATTGAATTTGCTAAAGAAAGCTCAGTTTCAACAAATAGGTCTTTATAATCCTCGATTTTTTTATCACATTTACCATAAGGAATCCATTTTCCTTCTTTATTGACATAAACAGGGTAAACATTATATTTATTTCTGTCTAAACTGTTAATTACATTAGTGGCACTTAAAAGTGAAACCTCATGTTCAACACTAATACCACCATAAATAACATAAATATTTTTTTGCATTTAATAATCTCCAATCTAAGAATATGTTAATAATACTATAACATTATACTATTTTCAAATTAAGTCTTTAATATTGCACTATTTTCGAATTAAGTATATTATAAATAGTGATTTATTATACAATACAAAGGAAACTGTTTATAATATAACTAATAAGCTATAAAAAATATATAAATATAAAGAATATATAAATATTAAAGAATATATAAATATAAAGAAACTAGGAGATTTATAATGGAGAAAGACAGAATAGTTGAACAAATAAAGGACATAGTTTTATACAAAACGGGAAAAACTATAGATGAGGTTAGTCCTCAAGCAAAATATGAAGCATCATCTATTATGATAATGGATGATATAAAAGAAGATTGGGCAAAAACCACTAAAAAAAATAAAGATAGAAGAAATGCTTATTATTTTTCAGCAGAATTTTTAATAGGTAGATCATTTGGAAATAATATTTTAAATTACGGGTTAAATCATGAAGCAGAAGGAGTGGCGGAAGAATTAGGAATTTCTCTTTCAGCATTAGAAGAAATGGAAGAGGATCCAGCTTTAGGAAATGGTGGACTAGGTAGACTTGCTGCTTGTTTTATGGAATCGGCTGCTACTGAAAATTTACCATTACAAGGTTATGGAGTAAGATACTCCCAAGGTCTTTTTAAACAGTATTTTAATCAGGGTTTTCAAATGGAAGAAGGCGATGATTGGACAGCCTTAGGAGACCCTTGGTCATTAAGAAAACAAGCGGAAACAAAAATAGTCAATTTTAAAGATCAAAAAGTTCTTGCTGTACCTTACGATACTCCTGTAATAGGATATAGAAATAAAAATATTAACACCTTAAGATTATGGCAAGCGGAAGCTATTAACGGATTTGATTTTTCTAAATTCAATAATTCCCTTTATGATGACAGCATGTCTACTAAAAATAGAGCAGAGGACATTACAAGGGTACTTTACCCAAATGATAGCCAAAAAGCAGGGAAAATTTTAAGATTAAAACAACAATACTTTTTCGTTTCTGCATCAATACAAGATATTGTAAGTAAATATAAGCAACATTTCCCATTGGATATAAAGTTTAAAGACTTTAGCAAGTATCATATATTTCAATTAAATGATACTCATCCGGTTATGGCAATTCCGGAACTAATGAGACTTTTATTAGATGAAAATTTCTTGTCATGGGAAGAAGCTTGGAAAATTACTAAAAAGGTATTTGCTTTTACAAATCACACTATTTTACAAGAAGCTATGGAAAAATGGAGTGAAGATATTGTAGAAACTGTAAATCCAAGATGTTTTGAAATTATTAAGGAAATAGATAGAAGATTTATAGCAGAATTAAAAGAATCAAAATATACAAATGAAAAAATAGAAGAATTGCGAATAGTATCTAAGGGTACTGTAAGAATGGCGAATTTAGCTATACGAACATCAATTAAGGTAAATGGTGTTGCAGAACTTCATACTGAAATTCTTAAAAAAGACACATTAAAGGATTGGTATGAATTATATCCAAGTAAGTTTTTAAACAAAACAAATGGAATTACACCGAGAAGATGGTTAGTTTATAGTAATAAAGAATTATCTAATTATATAACTGAGCTACTTGGTAGTGATGATTGGATTTTAGATTTATCTAAACTTAAGGAGCTTGAAAAATATTTAGATGATGAAACAGTTTTAAAAAGAATTAATGAAATTAAGTATAATAATAAAGTAAGACTAGCAAAATATATTAAGGAAAATGAAGGGGTAGATATTGATCCTAATTCAATATTCGATATTCAAGTAAAAAGATTACATGAATATAAAAGACAATTACTAAATGCGCTTCATATTGTTTATTTATATAATAAAATAAAAAGCAATCCTGAAATTGATATAGTTCCAAGAACATTTATTTTTGGAGGTAAAGCAGCTCCAGGGTATTTTAGAGCTAAGTCCATAATTAAATTCATAAATGAAATTGCTAAATTAGTTAACAACGATCCTATTGTATCTAAGAAAATCAAGGTAGTATTTGTTGAAAATTTTAGAGTTTCATATGGTGAGAAAATCTATCCTGCAGCAGATGTATCAGAACAAATATCAACAGCAGGTAAGGAAGCCTCAGGTACTGGAAACATGAAATTCATGTTAAACGGAGCATTGACATTGGGAACTTATGATGGAGCAAATATTGAAATTTTCAAAGAAGCCGGTGAAGATTCAAACTTTGTGTTTGGAGCAACAGTAGAGGAATTAAAGGAAATTGAAAGCACCTATGACCCTGAACAATTATATTTAAATGATGAAGTTATTAAAGAAACAGTGGATATTTTAAAATCAGATATAATTAATGACAATGGTTCATATATGTTCTTAGAAATTTATAATAGTTTAATTGCAAATAAAAATGAAAAACCGGATGCTTATTTTGTTCTTAAAGATTTTCATTCCTATGTAAAAGCACATGAAAAAATAGACAAAGAATATAGGGATAGTTTGTCATGGGCAAGAAAATCATTAAAGAATATTGCAAATGCTGGTAAGTTTTCTTCAGATAGAACAATAAAAGAATACGCTAATGAAATTTGGGATATTTAAATAAAAAATAATCTTTGTGGAAACACAAAGATTATTTTTTATTTAAATTTTTTATTTTATTTTTTAAAAGGTTAAAGGATTTATTTTTATCTAGTGGTTTTAAATTAGGAAAGGCTTTTATAAATCTTTTGTGTATAAAATTTAGTTTAAAATTCTCTTTTTTAGAAATCATTTTAATTATATTATCGCTTTGAACTTTTATTGTATTTCTTAAATATTCTGTTTTATCACCTATATTGTTTTTAATAGATTCACCTTTAGACTCTAAACTATGTACAAAGTTTCCACCCTTGTATTCAAGTTCTTCTATAAATCCATTTCTAACAATTGTAAGTTCATCTAAATTTAAAGTTGTATTTGATAGTTCTCGAATATCCAATACTGCCATTACCGTTAGAATTAAATCTATGGTAAAGGCAACTAAAGAAATTACAAAAATTACAAATACTGAAAATTCTGAAATAGTAGAATAAAAGATTTCAATTACAGGATTAATAACCTTAATAACTAAAATGGCTAAAATACCAAATAAAATTAGATTTTTCAAACATATTCTACCATTTAAGTTGAATTTATGGCTACTGTAGTCCCATAGGGAAAGTTTGAAAATTCTTTCAAGAACATAACTTGTAATATATTCAATTATTCCAGAAAAAAGAACACTTAAGGAAAATAAAAGCAAAATATTATTATTGTACTTAGATAAGAACACAACAATCAACACTGCTGCAAATCCATAGATAGGACAATATGGACCAATTAAAAAGCCTCTATTAATAATTTTCCTTTCTCCAATAGAGCAATAAACACTCTCAATAATCCAACCGAGAAAGCTGTAGGTTATAAATGTTAAAAACAGATCCGAAAAAATTTCCATATAAACTCCTAACATATTCTGAATACATATATTTTAGCATAAACATGGCTATTAATCATTAGAATCTATTATAATATATAGTATGAATTATAAAACATAGGAGCTAGCCATGAATAATAATAACTTAAGTGGTTGTGTAGAATTATTAACAATAGAAGATAAAATAAAACTGGAATCTTTCAATAAGATAGGTGAACTGAAAGTTGATGTAGAAACTATTTCTTGGATTAACTTACAAGGTGGAGATTTTCAAAAGAATATTGAAGTTTTAAATGAAAAATTAAATATTCATCCCTTAATATTAGGAGATATTTTTGAAAAGACTCAAAGAACGAAGGTTGAGAAATATGATGATTTAATTTTTATGGTCTTACATTTGGTTAAATTAGATGAGAAAAATGAAAATTTAATAGCCTATGATGATTTATATTTATTCGTTAAGGATAAAATAATAATTACTCTAACTAGGGAAAATAACCAATTATTTTCCAAACTAAACAAAAAACTGCTAATAAGTAATAAGGAAAATTTTAATTCAGCAAATAAACTTTTGTTTTCTATAATATATGAAATAGTAGAAAATTATTATGATGTCTTTGAGGAAATAGAAGTAAAAATCGATAAATTAGATTCTGAACTTATAAAAAATAGTGATTATGATATAATAGATGAGCTATATTTATTAAGAAGAAATATGATTTATATGATTAAATATGTTACACCTTTGAAAAATTTAGTCGAATATATATATGATATTAGTGAAGAAAAAAAGGAAAGACAAACCAAATATTATTATAGAGACATTAATGATAGTATAGATGATATTATTGAAAGTATTGAAGTATATAAGGAATTAGCTTCTAATATGATAGATATAGTCAATAATATGGTTAGTGACAAAACCAATGATATTACAAAAATACTTACAATTTGGTCAACTATATTTTTACCTACAACATTTTTATCTGGTGTATTCGGAATGAATTTCAGATATATGAGAGGATTGGAATGGGAGTATTCTTATCCGATATTTTGGTTGATTTCTATAATCTTAATGATTATAATGATAATTTACTTTAAAAAGAAGAAATGGTTTTAAAGTGCTTGCTTTTATAATATAAAGAATATATAATACTGTGGGTGTAAATGGAGGATAATATGGATAATAATTATGATATAGTAATTGTTGGAGCAGGGGCAAGTGGAGTTTTTGCTTCTTATGAATTTACAAAATTAGATATAGACGCAAAAATATTAATGATAGATATGGGTAATCCTATAGAAAAAAGAATATGCCCTATAAAAGCTGGAAAAGTAGAAAAGTGTATAAGTTGTGTTCCTTGTAACATAATGAGTGGATTTGGTGGAGCAGGAACATTATCTGATGGTAAATATAATATAACAAATAATTTTGGTGGAGATTTACACAACTTCGTTGGAGATGAAAAAGCAATAGAGTTAATGGAATATGTTGACTCGGTTTTATGTAAATTTGACGAAGGGGATTCAAAATTATTTACAACAGCGTCAAGTAATTTAAAAACCTTAGCATTACAAAATAATTTACACTTATTAGATGCAAAAGTAAGACATTTTGGAACAGATAGAAATATAGAAATATTAAAAAAAATTTGTAAATATATAGAACCAAAAATAGATATGATTTGGAGAACTACTGTAGAAACTGTAAAAAGAACAGAAACGGGTTTTACAATAATTACCAATAAAGGACAAGAATACCATTGTAAAGATTTAATTCTTTCAGCAGGAAGATCCGGTTCAAAATGGATTTCAACAATCTGTGAACAGGAGAATATAAATCTACAAAGTAATAAGGTGGATATTGGAGTAAGAATAGAAATACCAGCAGAGGTATTTAAACATATAACAGACCAGGTATATGAAAGTAAAATTGTATACCAAACGGAAAAGTACAATGATTTAGTAAGAACTTTCTGCATGAATCCTTATGGAGAAGTAGTAGCAGAAAATACAAATGGAGTAATTACAGTTAATGGTCATGCTTATTCTGATCCGAAATTACAATCGGAAAATACGAATTTTGCATTACTTGTTTCCAATACCTTTACAGAACCATTTAGAGATTCAAATGAATATGGTGAATCTATAGCAAGGCTGTCGAATATGTTAGGTGGAGGGGTATTACTACAAAGATTTGGAGATTTAATTAAAGGTAGAAGGTCCGATGAACGTAGAATGAAGAAATGTTTTACAAGACCTACATTAAAAGCAACTCCAGGGGATTTATCCTTAGTAATTCCAAAAAGACAATTAGACGATATTATTGAAATGATTTATGCATTGGATAAAATAGCACCGGGAATGGCAAATGAAGATACTCTATTATATGGTGTAGAAGTGAAATTTTATAATTCAAAAGTTGAAGTAAATGAAAATCTTGAAACAAGCGTTAAGGGAATGTACTGTGTTGGAGATGGCTCAGGAGTAACTCATTCCTTGTCGCAAGCTTCAGCAAGTGGAGTTCATATTGCTAGAATTTTAAATGGAAAGTATTAAGGGAGACTTGTTTTAGGAGGAACTATGGCAAACAGTATATTTGTAAGAAGAGAAGAAGAGAAGGTACAAATAGAAGCCTTGAAAAAATCTATAAGAATTTATTTTGAAGGAGATGTAGATTATAATCAAAGGTTTAATTTTATAGACTATGATATATCAAAGGACGAAGACATTAAAAAAGTATTAGATGCCTTTGATAATAGGTATACTATAGAGGATTTAAACAATCTTAGAAAAGATATAATGCTAACTGCATTTAACAAGGAAAACAAATTGATTTTTGTATATGACGGATTAGGGAAATTCACTAAGGAAAGAAAAATTACCTTGGAAAACTATCCGGAAAATATAAAGTTGGGTTTTCCAATAGATTATTGGATAGAGAAGAGTGAAACTATAAACGATAGCTCTACCATAGCCTTACCAACGGCATTAAAGGATAGTTTAGTAGATATAATCAGCGCTAAAAATGGATTTATGGTTATAAGAATTATGCATAATGAATTTAACTGGCTAGAAGAAGGCGCTATGGAAAGATTAACTAAGATTATTGAGAATTCAAAAAAGGGTACGTTTATATTATAATGAAATTAACTTTAATAGTAGCAACAGACAAAAATTTTGGAATTGGTATTAATGGCGATATGTTGTTTTATATAGGTGATGATTTAAAAAGATTTAAAGAATTGACTATGGACAATATTGTAATTATGGGAAGAAGAACTTTTGAAGCTTTGCCAAATTCCAAGGAGTTGCCAAATAGGACAAATATTGTTTTATCAAGAAACAAACTGGATTTAAAGGAAGGTATTTCAGTGTCTTCAATTGATGAATTGGAAGACAAATTAGGGGAAATTAACCCTAACAAAGAAAAAGAAGAATTTTTAATTGGTGGAGGGAACCTAGTAAATACCCTATGGAATTATATCGATAAGGCGTTAATAACAATTGTTAATAAAGGGTATGAGGAAGTAGATACCCATATACCAAATTTATTTAATGATGAAAATTTTGAAGTAGTTTCAGAATCGGAAGAGTTTTTTGACGATAAAAATCAATTAAAATATAAATTTTATGAATTTAAGAGAAGGGTCTAACTTTAGTTAGGCTCTTTTATATTAATATTAGAAATATAGGTAACTAATTATTACAAAAAATCTACAAAATCTTTTCAATAGAAATGCTATGTTATAATAGTTTTATTAAAAGAGGTGATAGAATGTATTGTCCAAATTGTGGAAAAAAGATACCTTCGAAATCTAAATTCTGTCCAATGTGTGGATTTAATATAAAAGAATTTTTTGATTCAGCTTTAAATGACAATGAAGATATTGATTTAGAGGAATCAAAAGTTAAAAATACGGAAAATACCAAGATAGAAGATATTGAAAAAAACAATATAGACGAACTTAACAATAAAGAAAAAACCACTAGCAATAGATTAGAGGATCTTTTTGTAAGTAAGGAAGATTCTAAGGAAGTTGTAGAAGACAATAATGAAGAATCTAAAAATATAGATTATGAAGAGGATTATGGTAGTACAAGAATAGTCAGTGATTTATTTAAAGAGACCAATTCGAAAGATACAGAAGACAATAGTGTAGACAATAACAATATAGAAAACAATAATACAGAAACTAGCACAGAAACTAATACAGAAAAAAGAAGTTTTAAAGAATATATAAATGTAATAAAAGAATATACAAATAAGATTATATTTCAAATAAAGAAAAGTCAGGAATTCATTTATAATAAGACTCAAAAGTCAATGCAGCAAATGGTTTTAGGTGAAAGTAAGTATTTAAACCTGTTTATAATCCTAACAACAATAGCCTTAATTATTCCTACATTTTCAATAGTGCGGGTTTTTTTAGCAGGAAAAACCGTTGGGAAATTCATAGGTTTTATAATTATGCTTTTAGGAACTATATTAAATTTGTGTATTACAGCTGCAGGGCCTCTAGTATCATTAAAGGCATTGAGCTTTAACTATGTACCCAATATGGACAAGGCGTCAATAAAAACCATTACAATATACACAACTACCCTAATATCCATATTAAAACTATTGGCTTATTTTTTAGGCAATATAGTTATTAGTATGCAAATTATATTATATGATCAATTTAGCTTTAGAATTATCTTAACAACCATTATAATATTATTAATAGAAGCTTTTTTTATACAAGCATTATTGTGGAATAAATTTAAAAAAGATAATTATCTGAAGGTATTTTCTACAATTATTATATCTGTAATAATAGCAGAATTACTTTCTGTATTAATATCTAAACCAATAATATTTATATTATTAGACATAGTAAAATAGCGTGGAGGTATTATGATTTATACAGTAACCTTAAATCCTTCTATGGATTTATTAGTAGAAATTGATGGAATAGAACCGAATATTACAAATAGAATGAATAATGATTTGAGAGTTCCGGGAGGAAAATCCATAAACGTAGCCAGAGTTCTCAGAAGATTAGGGATGCCTTCAGTAGCAACTGGATTTATTGGAGGGTATACTGGGGAATTTGTAAAGGATTGGTTGAAAATGGAGGACATTAATACTTCTTTCATAGAAATAGATGATGAAACAAGAATTAATATTAAACTCCTTAATCAAAACATTGTTATTAATGGTAGGGGACCTAACGTATCCATAAATGAGGAAACGGAATTTTTGTATTTTATGTCTAGAATACAAGAAGGGGATACGGTTATAATGATGGGAACAATGCCACCTTCCCTTGATGATGATCTACAGGATAGGATTATATCCATTTGTAAAGCTAATAAAGCAGAGTTTATAGTAGATGCAGAGCCTAAACAACTAAAGGAATTTATAAAAAGAGGGCCATTATTAATTAAGCCTAATTTATCTGATGTTGAAAAAATGTTTAATGTAAAACTAGATACACGAGAATTAATAGTTGAATATGGATTTAAATTATTAGAACTAGGTGCTAAACATGCAATAATTTCAGTTGGTGAAAAAGGGGCGTATTTATTTAGCGGTGGACATGCCTTTAAAGGCGAAGGTGTTAAGGGTAAAGAAGTAAGAAGCGAAGGCGTTAGAGATGCAATGATAGCTGGTTTTATTGCAACATATATAAGAACTTCCAACTTAGAAGAGTCTTTTAAAGTTGCAATGGCATCTGCTACAGCAACGGCTTTTTCAAAAGATTTAGCAAAAAGACATCAAATAGAGGATGTTTTAGATAAAATTATTGTTCAAAAATTAATATGATATTTACTTTGTATATTGATATGTAGTATATTATACATATTGATAGTAAATAAATGGAAGGTGTAGAGATGGCAAGTAAAGATAGACAGAAGATATTAATTGCTATAGCCAGTATAATTGGAATAATAATTTTTGCTTTAATGCTGTCGTTTGGAATTAATAAGTCTGGTGAAAAGGGACTTATTAAAGATGCTGAAAAATATATGGAAGAGGAAGAGTACAAATCTGCTGTAGAAATATATTCCAGATTAATTTCAAAAACAGGAGATAAAAAATATAAAGATAAAAAAGAAGAAGCTAAAAAACTGGAAGTTGAAAAAAATTATTATGAAATTGGTATGAAAAAAATAAAAGCAGATGAATATATTTCTGCCATAAATAGTTTTTCTAAAATTGACAGGGAAGATTCTATTTATTATGAAAAAGTAAAGAAAGAATTATCCAAAATAGAAGAATCAATAATAAACGAGGCTAAGATAAATATTAACAATGACAACACCTACTTGGCTTCATCAATATTAAACGATTATTTAAGAGCTGTTGGAGATAGTGAGAAAGCTAAAAAACTTCTACAATCCATAGAAGGAGACGATGTTGCACAAGTTGATCCAACAGATAAAGATGACGATAAAAAGAACAAGACCAATTTAAAAACAGAAGAACTACCTAGGGATTCAAGTAAATGGGTAGGGAAAACCGTAGAAATAAAAAGCGGGAAAGCCAATTTAAGGGATGATTCCAGCATTAATGGTAAGGTTGTAGGAATTGCTGTAGAAGGTGATGCTATTACTATTACTAAAATCTATGATGATGGTGGAAGAATTTGGTGTTATGGAAAAATAACCAGTGCTAAAACCGGTAAAACAGAAACAGCGTGGATATCCAGCAAAAACTTGCAATAATTATATTTTTAAACAGGGTAAGTGAAAAACTTACTCTGTTTTTTTATTTGTTGAAATTAATAATAAATATTTTACATAAATTTAACATAGATACTGTTTTTATTTAACATAGTTAGATTAAAGTAATATTGTGAAGAATTAATATTAATACGGAGGATAGTATGAAAAAAATATTTAAGATATTGGCAATTAGTTTAGGTTTAGTAATGGTGTTAGGAGCATGTGGTAATTCAGAGAATGATTCAAAGGAAAGTGGAGCAGGTTCATCATCTGCATCCGGTGAAATAACAGTTATATCAAGAGAAGAAGGGTCTGGAACAAGATCTGCCTTTGTTGAACTTGTTGGAATTCAAGATGAAGACAAAAATGATTTAACTTCAGAAGAAGCTTTTATTCAAAACAATACAGAAGCAGTTATGACAGCTATATCAGGAGATAAAAATGCTATAGGTTATATTTCACTTGGTTCATTAAAGGATTCTGTTAAAGCATTAAAAATAGATGGTGTTGAAGTAAGTAGTGAAAATGTAGCAAATGGAAGTTATAAAATAGCAAGACCATTTAATATAGTTACTAACGATGATACAAATGAAGTAGTTAATGATTTTATAAATTATATTCTTAGTAAAGATGGACAAAATATAGTTGAAGAAGAAGGATATATAAAAAGTGAATCTGAAGAAAAAGAATATACTCCAGCAGATGTAGAGGGAAATATTACAATAGCAGGTTCATCATCTGTAACGCCGGTTATGGAAAAATTAGTAGAGGCTTATGGAAAAGTTAATTCAAATGTAAAAATACAAGTTAACCTATCTGACTCAACAACAGGAATTCAATCAGTTAATGATGGAGTTGCTCAAATTGGTATGGTGTCTAGAGAATTAAAGGATAGTGAAGAAAATTTAAATAAAACAACTATAGCTCTAGATGGAATAGCAGTTGTTATTAATAAAGAAAATCCAATAGAAGATGTTAAATTGGAAAGTATAAAGGATATATATACTGAAAAAATAATGGATTGGAAAGATGTTAAATAAATAGGAAGGGAATTATGGATAAAGAGAAAAATAAAAAAATATTTTATTTTAAGGAGAGATCTTTTAAAACAATAGCTTTGATTTCTACCTTTGCATCAATAATAGCCGTAGCAATCATTTGTATATTCATTTTCTCAAATGGTCTACCAGCTATTAAAAAAATAGGAATATCCGAATTTCTCTTGGGGACCAAATGGTCCCCTACTTCTAGTCCAGCGAAATTCGGAATTTTACCTATGATTATTTCGAGTTTTTACGTTACTCTAGGAGCAATTATAATAGGAGTACCTACTGGGATATTTACAGCGGTTTTTATGGCTAAATATTGTCCTAAAAAAGTATATTCCTTTTTGTCTTCCGGAATTAGTTTAATGGCAGGAATACCATCAATTATTTATGGTTTTTTTGGGCTAATAGTAGTAGTTCCTATAATAGGAGGTATTATAGGAAGAAGTGGATTAACTATGATTTCTGCAATTATTATTTTAGGAATTATGATATTACCTACGATTATTTCTCTTTCAGAAGCAGCAATTAGAGCTGTTCCAAGAACTTATTATGAAGGGGCTGTTGCACTGGGAGCAACAAAGGAAAGAGCAATTTTTACAGTAGTACTTCCGGCGGCAAAGTCTGGAATTATCTCTGCAATAATTTTAGGAATAGGTAGAGCAATAGGAGAAACTATGGCTGTTATTTTAGTTGCAGGAGGGCAACCTCGTCTTCCTAGAGGACTTTTCAGAGGAGTTAGAACAATGACTATGAATATAGTTTTGGAGATGGGCTACGCTGCAGATTTGCACAGAGAGGCATTAATTGCAACAGGAGCAGTCCTATTTATATTTATTCTTTTAATTAACCTATTATTTGTTATAAGTAAGAGGAGGAATAAAAATGAAAACTAAAAGTAAAATAGTAAAAGGGCTAGTGTATCTATTTACAGGAATTACATTTTTTTCCTTGTTTTTTATAATAGCTTTCATTTTAATAAAAGGAGTTCCTCATTTAAACTTAGGCTTATTTCAATGGAAGTATACAAGTGAAAACCTATCGATGATGCCAGCAATTATAAACACATTAATTATGATAGTTTTAGCATTGATAATTTCCGTACCATTGGGGATTTTAACGGCGGTTTATCTATCTGAATACGCTAATCAAAAAAGTAAAATTGTAAATTTAGTAAGAATAACAGCTGATACGCTTTCAGGAATTCCATCTATTGTTTATGGCTTATTCGGCATGTTATTTTTTGTAATTTATTTAAAATGGAATATGAGTATATTAGCCGGTTCAATGACAGTTGCAATTATGATATTGCCACTTATTATGAGAAGTACAGAAGAAGCTTTACTTGCCGTTCCCCAACCTTTAAGAGATGCCAGCTTTGGTTTGGGAGCAGGAAGAGTTAGAACGATTTTGAAAATTGTTATTCCATCAGCAATGCCTGGGATTTTAGCAGGGGTTATTTTAGGGATTGGTAGAATAATTGGAGAAACTGCAGCATTGTTATATACTTCAGGTACAGTTGCTGAAGTACCTTCACGAATAGTTGGTGAAGCCAGCGGTGGAAGGACCTTAGCCCTTCATATGTATGCTTTATCTAGCGAAGGTTTAAATGTTAATCAAGCATATGCTACGGGAGTAGTTTTATTAATAGTAATATTAGCAATAAACTTTATATCAACAAAACTGGCGAAAAAATTAGGAAAGGATACAATTGATGAGTAAAATTGAAATATCAAATTTTAATTCTTATTATGGGGATTTTCATGCTATAAAAAATATTAATATGAATATAGAAGAACATGAAGTTACAGCATTTATAGGACCATCAGGTTGTGGGAAGTCAACGTTGTTAAAAAGTTTAAACAGAATGAACGACCTTGTTTCTTCCTTTAGAAAAGATGGAAATATATATTTAGATAAAAAGGAAATATTTTCAGAAATAGATGTTTACGATTTAAGAAAAAGAGTTGGAATGGTTTTTCAAAAGCCTAATCCATTTCCAATGTCAATTTATGATAATATTGCATATGGACCAAGAACACATGGTATTAAGGATAAAAAAACACTAGATGAAATAGTGGAAAAATCATTAAGACAAGCAGCAATTTGGAATGAAGTAAAAGATAATTTAAAAAAATCAGCTTTAGCATTATCGGGAGGACAGCAACAGAGAATTTGTATAGCAAGGGCTATGGCTGTTGAACCGGAGATTATACTACTAGATGAACCAACATCAGCTCTTGATCCTATATCAACAGCTAAAATAGAGGATTTGCTGGAAATTATAAAAAAAGAGTATACTATAGTTATAGTAACTCATAATATGCAGCAAGCAACAAGAGTGTCAGACAAAACAGGATTCTTTTTACTGGGAGAATTAGTTGAATTCGACAAAACTGAAAAACTATTTTCTTTTCCTAGTGATAAAAGAACAGAAGATTATATTACAGGACGTTTCAGTTAATTGGAGGAGATATGAGAAATAAATTTGATAGGGAATTAGATAAATTAAATGGTGAACTAACTGAAATGGGAGAATTGATTTCAGAAAGGATAATAGATGCTATTAGTGCTTTTAAACACAAGGATTTAGAAAAAGCGAAAATGGTATTAGAAGGTGATGATGAAGTAAATGAAATGGAAAGAATCATTGAAAAAAGAGCTTTAAAACTATTACTTCAGCAACAGCCGGTAGCATCTGACCTAAGACTTATTTCTGCAGCCTTAAAGATGATTACAGACATGGAAAGAATAGGCGACCATGCAGCAGATATTGCAGAAATTACATTAAGTATGCCTAAATTTACAAAGGATGATACATTTGATACCATAATGCAAATGGCGGCTTTATCCATAGAAATGGTAAAAGAGAGTATAAAGAGTTTTGTTACAGGAGATTTGTCCTTAGTAGATAACATAAGAGAACATGACGATAAAGTAGATGCATATTTCAATGAAGTAAAAGAAGACGTTATTAAGGAATTTAAAAGTTCCGATACAAATCCTGAATATGCAGTAGATGTTTTAATGATAGCAAAATACTTAGAAAGAATAGGAGATCATGCAGAAAATATTTCTGAATGGGTGGAGTTTTCCATAACAGGAAAACATAGTAATAACTAATACAATAGGTGAAATATGTATAATATCTATGTAGTTGAAGATGAAGATAATATTAGGGATTTAGTAGTCTACGCTTTAAATAACAGTGGATTTAAAGCAGTAGGTTTACTTGGATACAAAGAATTAGAAAAGGAACTGTTGAAAAAAACACCGGATTTAATTATTTTGGATATAATGTTAGAAGAAGAAGATGGTTATACAATATTGGAAAAATTGAAATCCAGTGATAAATACTGTGAAATTCCCGTTATAATGCTTACAGCTAAAACTGATGAAATGGATAAGGTAAGAGGTTTAGATATGGGAGCCGATGACTATATAACAAAGCCTTTTGGAGTTATGGAATTAATTTCAAGAATAAAAGCTGTTTTAAGAAGAGCAGGGGTTTCAAAGAAAATTGACGAAAATAATATAGTGGAATTTAAAAATATAGTAATAGATTTAAATAAAAGAATAGTAACAGTAAATAATGAAATTATAAAATTAACCTACAAGGAATTTGAACTATTATTATATCTTATTGAAAATAAAAATATAGTATTGACAAGGCAAAAATTAACAGAGGAAATTTGGGGATTTGATTACGAGGGTGAAACTAGAACTGTTGATGTTCATATAAGAACATTAAGACAAAAATTAGGTGAATTAAGTAGCTATATAGTAACAGTGAGAAATGTAGGATATAAAATAGTGGACTAAGATGAAAAAATTAAATAAAAAAGCATTACAAATAATACTTGGTATTTATATAGTTTTAATAGTGGTATTTGTAATTTTTTTACTTGTATTAAACAACTCTTTACTAAATAAAATATTATTAGAAAATATTTATATAATACTTTTTTTATTAATAATTACTTTTGTAGTCAATTATTTCATATTAAGTAAAAAAACAAGTACAACTAACTTAAATCACTTGGCTGATATTATTATTTCAGAAGTATTTAATGAAAACAAACTAGGCATAGAATATGAAGAAGATTTAAAACAAATGTTGAAGAAGTTAAATAAAGAGAAAAAAACAAGCATGTATTCTATGGAAAAATATAAAAATGCTGAAAAAATCAGATCTGAATTTACAGCAAATGTAACCCATGAATTAAAAACCCCATTAACTTCAATAATAGGTTATGCAGAGTTAATAGAACTTGGATTAGCGAAAGATGAAGAAGCAAAAACTTTTGCCAAAACAATTGGTGAAGATGCAAATAAATTATTAATGACTATTAATGATATTATAATCCTTTCAAAATATGATGACCCTACATCAATAAAAATAGAAAAAATACATTTTTATATAGGTGATTTTATAGACGAATTGGTAAAAAGCATAGAAAATGTTGCTTCTTTAAAAAAAGTAAAAATTCTAAAAGAATTGGATAATTTTGAAGTTTATGCCGATAAAAATAAAATAAAGGATTTAGTAAATAATCTGTTATCCAATGCCATAAAATACAATAAACCATATGGTTTAATCAGTGTAAAACTATATAAAAAAAATGGAAATTGTGTAATAGAAATTTCAGATACAGGTATAGGAATAAAAGAAACAGATATAAATAGAATTTTTGAAAGGTTTTATGTTGTAGATAAAGCCAGAGGGAAAAAATCGGGAACAGGACTTGGACTTGCTATTGTTAAACATGTTGCCCTAGTCCATAATGGTACAATAGAAATAAAGAGTAAGTTAGGTGAAGGAAGTACATTTAAATTTAGTTTCCCATTAAATGAAAATAATGATTTAAATCAAAAAGAACACTAAGGTGTAAGGCCCCTAAAAGTTAGACCAAAAACTAGGATTAGGAGGTTATACAAAAAAGTGTTCTTTTTCTGTTTAAAACAATTATAAATAAAGGTTCTTTGTCAAATGGTGTTGGTATACAATAAAATAACAAACTACTTTTATATCAGGCAGCTATATAGCTGCCTGATAATTTTCTATTGGCTTCATTAAATTTTTAATTATAAAAACTCTATTTCTAAAATTATAAAATGACCTATATCCAAAAGCTATTCTTTTTATACTTTTAATAAGATTATTAGTACCTTCCAAGGGTCCATTTGTAATGTTCGTACTTAAAGTGTTTTTCACATATTCAAAATATTTTAACAAGGTGTTTATAGCTACTTCCATTTGTTCACTTACTGTATCCTTAAATAAAGTTAAATGTTCCCTTAATCTTTTAGAATTTTCACATCTAATATCAGATAAAAGAATTTGATAAACCTCATATGTTTTCTTTAAATTATCATCAACGGCTATAGTTTCATTTACTACATCAGATGTGCTTTTCCACTTATTAAAATGTGTCCATTTACTAAAGTGGATTATATCAAGTTTAGAAGAATCCTTTTGAATTAGCTTCCAATATCTTTTTAGTCTTTTATATTCAATAGAGGAAGTACTAAAGTTTTTCATTATTTCAATCCTTGTTTTTAACAAAGCCCTGCCAATAAGATTTACAATATGAAACTTATCTAAAACTATTTGAGCATTAGGAAAAACATCCTTAATTAATGACATATAAGGTTTATATATATCTATACAAATATATTTCACATTTGCTCTTGCTTTATAGGTAAACTTTCTAAAATATTTAGTTAAATAAGGGAGAGTACGATTTTCAACAATATCTATAATATTAAAATTCTTCCTATCACCATTACAAAAGATAAAGCTCATACTGCCCTTAGCATCTTTAGTGGATTTGAATTCATCAAAACACAAAGTTTCAGGCAGATATGACTTGTTAACTCTAAAAGCCTTATAATTAGCCTCTAAAGAACGACTAACAGTATTAGAAGATACGTAATTTAACCTAGCAATATCCTTTTGACTTATTTTCATAGTTAGATTTTCAGTTATATGTAATTTTACCCTATTTGAAATAAAACAATTTTTCTCTACAATATTGGTTTTTGCTGTAAAAGTATGAGAACATTCTTTACAAAAAAATCTTTGTTTTCTTAATTTTAAAATAGTAGGATCTCCATTTAGTGGAAGAAGTTTAATATTTGATATTTTATTTCCGTGCTTAATAATTGCATTCTTGTCCATATTTCCACAAATTGGACAAACATTAGGAGTATAAGAAAGTTTAGCGTCTATAACTTTATATGTTACATTGTTCTTTCTCATGTTATTGCTGAATTTAATAAATTTAATATTCTTATCTTTTATTCCTAAGAAATCTAAGATATAATTACTTGTAGACATAATGACCTCCGATTGGTATTTTGTAGTGAATTTATTGTATCGGAAAAATGGTTGTTATGTCTCTTTTTTTATAAAAAAATGGTGCTGGAGAAGATTTTCATTTTTCTTCACCAACACCATAAATTATAGAACCTAAATAAAAACAAAAAATATATTATAGAAATTATTAAAAAGTCTATAATATATTTATAATTATTATATATTATCTGATAACTAATATCAACAGATGGACATTAATTTTTTATAATAGTAACTTAATGTCCAATTAATTACAGGCTGTTGATACTTTATTGTCAACAGCCTGAATTTAGTATAATTTACTGGGTTTTTGTTAATTGTATTATCTTTTTAATACTTGTTAAAATGTACTTTATTCATAGGTAGATTTTTAATATCATGAGGTTCTTTATCTTCATCACCATAACCAATTCCTATAGTACAAAGTATATTTTTATTTTCAGGAATATTTAGTACTTCTCTAATTTTTTCTTCTACATTTTCGCCTTTTAGATTGATTTTTTCAAAGGCATGTCCCCAACAGGTATTTAGGCCCTCCAGTTCAGCAGCAAGCTGTATATAGGAAGCAATAATGGCTCCGTCGGCAATAGCGGTGCCTGACTCTAGGTCCATAACAACAACCATGGCTAAAGGTGCAGTTTTAAGAAAACTAATAGCTTCAGGTCTGGCATCTGCAATTTTATTAATAAGCTCCCTTTTATTTACAACAATAATATCCCATGGCTTTCTATTTCTTCCGGATGGTGCTGTTAATGTAATTTCCAATATTTTATTAATTTTTTCCTCTTCAACTTTCCTATCTTTAAATTTCCTTACAGAACGTCTATTTAGAAATAAATTATTCATGAAATCACCCCTTATTATAGTATTTTATCAGTTTTTCAATATTTTTTGAAATAATGTAACAATTTATAAAAGATTCATATGATATAATTACTTAATATCAAATAATTGTTTATTATAAGGAGTTAATATGCGTTGCAAATACTGTGGCGAAAAAATAGAAAAAGATTATAAGTTCTGTATTTCATGTGGGAAACCAATTGAGAATTTTACAGAAAATAATAAAGAGAAAAGTCAAAGTACACAAACAATTGAATATTATGAAATAGAAACGGATATGGAGAAAAAAGAAGGGAAATATGACTTTAGTCAGTTTTTATCGAAGGATGAAGTTGAAGAGGAATTAGAAGAAATAGATATTAGTACAGATAAAAACAAAAAAGTTCACGCTGAATATCAGGACGAAACCAGTAGATATAATGTTGAAGATGATGATTTAGAGGATACAAAAAAAAGAATTTTATTTGAAAGGTCAGATTACAACCTCTTTGATAGTATTAAGAAGAACAAAGAAAAGAAAAAAGAATATTTTGACAAATCTTCCATAAATGACGAACCAAGAAAAAATAATGATGAAGAAAAAGAAAAACCAAGAAGTAGATTTTCTAATTTTCGAAAGGAAGATAATAGAAAAAGGAAGGAAGATTATTCTAACGAAAAGCTAGAAGAAGAGAGAATAGAAAAGAAAAAAAGACGAAAACGAATTTGGAAAAGAATAAGAAATATTATATATAATATTTTAGTGACAATTATGTCTTTAGTCTTATCAACGGTTTTGGTAGAGCCTGCAAGGTATTACTTAATGGAAATTTTTTCTATTGATTTATCCTTTTTAGGAGATAAAATAATTAATATTGGCATATTATTTATTATATTGTTTTTATTGCTTCCATTTTTCAATTGTAAGGGTAATGCTAAAATTCCATTATTCTTTTTATGTATCTTATTAAGTTGGACAATAATTGGATGGATAATTTTATTAATTGTTTCCATTATGAGTAATAGAAAGTGGAAAAGGAACTATTGGTAATTAAGTTTACAAAAATATTTACCTATGATAAAATCAATTTATTCCAAAGAAGAGAAATAGTAATTAATGGATTTTTTTAGAGAGAAAGTGGTTGGTGAAAACTTTTAAATGAAGTTAATGAACCTATCTTAGAGGATGTATGAAAACATACAGGGTTGTGCCTTATAGCTTTAGAGATAATCCATAGGATTAAATGAAGTGGTACCGCGTAGTCTTTCGCCTTCTGTTAGGTGAAGGACTCTTTTTTTATGACCTACCAATTTTACCTAATAAGTTGTAGGTAGGTCAAAGGAAGCTGTTTAAACTATAAGATATTATAAAAATTATATTAATTTGTAGATAAGTAAGAAAATAGAAATGAATTGTAAATAATAGGGGGTTATTATTATGAAAATGTCGAAATTTTATATGCCAACACTTAGGGAAGATCCGGCTGACGCAGAAATAGCCAGTCATAAATTATTATTACGCTCCGGTATGATAAGAAAATCAGCAGCCGGTATTTATTCATACCTACCTTTAGGATATAGGGTCGTAAGAAAAATAGAAAATATCGTTAGGGAAGAAATGGATAATTTTGGAGCTCAGGAAATATTAATGTCTGCTTTACAGCCAAGAGAAATTTGGGACCAATCTGGTAGATGGGACACCTTTGGTCCGGAAATGTTTAAGTTACATGATAGAAATTCAAGGGAATTTTGTTTAGGACCAACGGCAGAAGAATATTTTACAACTTTAATTAAGGGAGAGATAAAAAGTTATAAACAACTTCCTTTAAATATTTATCAAATTCAAACAAAATACAGAGATGAAAAAAGACCTAGATTTGGAATAAATAGGGCTAGAGAATTTTTAATGAAGGATGCATACTCCTTTGACACAGATGAAGAAACTATGAAGGAAGCATATATGAATATGTGGAGATCCTATGAAGTTATATTCGATAGACTAAAGTTAAATTACAAAGTAGTGGCAGGAGATGCAGGAGCAATGGGAGGAAATAGCTCTCATGAATTTATTGCTCTTTCAGATGTTGGAGAAGGGGTAATATTTTATAGTGAAGATAGTGACTTTGCCGCAACTGATGAAAAGGCAGAAGTTTATTATTCTGTTGACGATTCAAATATTACTGTTTTACCTATGGAAAAAGTAACAACACCTAATTGTAAGACAATAGAGGATGTTGCAAATTACTTGGAAGTTCCAAAAAGTCATTGTGCAAAAGCAATTGATTTAATTGTTGAAGGAAAACCTGTATTAGTTTTTATTCCAGGTGATAGGGAATTAAATATGTCGAAATTAGTTTCATATTTAGGAGCTCCGGAACATGAAATTGCTATGATGAATGATGAAGAAATCGTAAATCTTTTAAATTCCGCTCCAGGATTTACAGGACCAACGGAAAAAACACCGGAGGATGTAAGGGTTATAATAGATTCTAGGTTAACGGAAATGCGAAATGTTGTTATTGGAGCAAATGAAGAGGATCATCATTATAGATATGCGAATTTCGGCAGGGATTTTAATGGAGAAATTGCAAAAGATTTATTGATGATTCAAGAAGGGGACATTGATCCTAATACAGGCTCTGTATTAAAATCTGCAAGGGGAATAGAAGTTGGTAATATTTTCCAATTAGGTACTAAATATTCCAAAAGTTTAGATGCAAAGTATTTAGATGAGAATGGAAAAGAAAAATATTTTTATATGGGTTCCTATGGAATAGGAGTTACAAGATCTGTTACAGCAGTGGTTGAACAAAATCACGATGAAAAAGGTATAATTTGGCCATTGGTCGTTGCACCTTACCATGTGATTGTAACTGTTATTAATAGCAAAAATAAGGAACAAATAGAAGTGGGAAATAGAATATATGAAGAATTGGTTTTAAAAGGAGTAGAAGTTCTTTTAGATGATAGAAAGGAAAGAGCTGGAGTAAAATTCAACGATAGGGATTTAATAGGTATACCTCTTAGAATAACCGTTGGAAAAGGTGCAACGGATAATATAGTTGAATATTCAACAAGAAAAGAAATGGTAAATAAAGAAATTTCATCAGAAGAAGCAATAGAAGAAGTAATGAAGGAAATTTCATCAGAATTAAAATACTTAGATACATTTTATAGATAGATGAACGAAATAATAAGACAAATTAAAAACAGAAAATCTGTAAGACAATATATTGAAAAGGATATTCCAGAAGAAATAACAAATGAAATTTTAAAAGCAGCAATCGAAGCGCCTTCAGCCGGAAATCAACAACTTTATTCAATAATAAAAGTTACAGATCAAAAAATAAAGGATGAACTGGCTATTCTATGTGATAATCAACCATTTATAGCAAAAGCTTCCTTGGTATTGGTTTTTTGTTCAGATTATAAAAAATGGTATGATCTATATGAATATGGAAATTGTCAACCTAGAGAATTAGGATTTGGCGATATGCTTCTTTCAATTTCAGATACGGTAATAGCAGCACAAAATACCGTAGTGGCAGCAGAGAGTTTTGGAATTGGCTCTTGTTATATAGGAGATATACTGGAAAATTACGAGAAGGTAAAGGCACTTTTAAAACTACCGAAAAACGTCCTTCCAATTACAATGGCAGTATATGGTTATCCTACAGAAAATCAAAAAGTAAGAAATAAACCAAAAAGACCTAGTATTAAAACAATAGTTCATGAAAATAATTATAAGGAATTAAAAGATGAAGAGCTGGTAGATTTAGTTAGACATAATATAGGAAATAATACTTTTGAAAATTGGATAGGAAAATTTTGTAAAAGAAAATATAATTCTAAATTTTCAGAGGAAATGAATCGTTCCAGTGAAAAATATATAAATGAATTTAAAAAAGACGATGGTTTTTAAACTATCGTCTTTTTTAAATTCATTTATATAACCGAATATAATTATATTTTATCCAAGGCTTTTTTAAATTGTTTTCTAAAGAGTAATACTGTAAAGGTAACAGCTAAAATATCTGCAACCGGTTCTGCTGCATATACTGCAAAAGCCTTATTAGATGTAAAGACTCTAGGCATTATATATATAAAAGGAATTAATAATACAAATTTTCTAGTAATTGCAACCATTATTGACTCTTTAGCATTTCCTAGGGAAGTAAAGGTCATTTGGCATGCTATTTGAATTCCAAATATGAAAAGCACTGCTAAATAAATACGTAAGGCAGTTTTAGTATAGTTAATTAGTTCAATATTATTTGTAAACATGCTGGCAAATAATTTTGGGAATATCATTACAAAAGCCCATAGGGATAAGGAATATATTAAACTGTATTTTAAAAGTAATTTAAAACCACCTAAAACTCTTTCCTTGTTCTTTGCTCCATAATTATAGGAAATTATAGGTTGAGCCCCTTGTCCTAAACCTTGTAAAGGTAACATTGCAAACTGCATTACAGAGGTTAAAATAGTCATTGCTCCTACAGCTATATCACCACCGTATTTCAACAAAGATGAGTTAAAGGCAACAAATATAATAGATTCACTTGCTTGCATAATAAATGTAGCTAAACCTAAGGTTAAACTAGGTATTATTATATTAGCTTGAAGTTTAAAGTATTTAGGTTTAATTTTCAAGAAGGTCTTTTTGCCAAGTAGGAAGGACACCACCCATATACAAGATAAAGCTTGGGATATTATTGTAGCTAAGGCTGCTCCCTTAACGCCCATATTAAAAGCAAATATAAAAATTGGATCTAAAACTATATTTGTTACAGCACCAATAAGAACAGAATACATTCCTATTTTTGCAAAGCCTTGGGCAGTAATAAATGCATTCATTCCTAAAGTAAGTTGGACAAAAATTGTACCTATGGCATATATATTCATATAATCTACAGCGTATTCAATGGTGTTTTCACTAGCACCAAAGGCCATAAGAAAATCCCTGTTCCAAATTAATAATACAATAGTTAGAACTATGGAAACTATTATTTGTAAAAAGAAGGAATTGCCTAATGTTTTTTCTGCCGATTCACTATCGCCCTTTCCCATAAAAATAGATGCCCTTGGAGCACCACCGTTACTAACTAAAGCAGCAAAGGCTGAAACTATCATTATAATAGGCATACATACACCAAGACCTGTTAAAGCGAGATGGCCTTCCTCCGGAATATGACCTATGTACATTCGGTCTACTAAATTGTATAGCATATTGATTATTTGGGCGACAACTGTTGGAATAGCTAGTTTTCGTAGTAGCTTTCCAAGAGGTTCAGTACCTAAAAAATCTCTGTCTTCATTCATTTTATTCATCCTTTCCCAGTTCTGTTTTTACATTATTAACAATTTTATTATTTAAGTAATTGTAGGTGTCTAATTCTTCAGTTGTAAAATCTTTAAAAATCTGTTGTTTAAACTTTAATTTAGCATTGGAAATTTCCTCAGTTATATTATTTGAATTTTCAGTTAAAATTAAATGGATTTTTCTTTTATCTAAAGCATCTGTTTTTTTTATCAAAAGTTCTTTTTTTATTAAGAGGTCCACAGCTTGGGAAACATTTCCCTTTTGTAGCATACGTAACTCTACAATATCAGATGCAGTATCATAACTTGGATTATTAAATAAAAAACTTATAATATCCATTTCTATTTTCGTTAAATTATATTTTTTTCTTATATCTTGTAGACTAAATTCAAAAAATTTTATTATTTGTCTAAAATTTACTAACATATTAAAATCTTTATCCATAATACACCTCAAATTAGTTCTAAAAAGAACCATATCTTTAATTATACTATTAGCTATAAATTAGTCAAGATACAGTATAATAATATTAATTGAATAAGAGTTAATAATGATATAAATTTGAAATTGAGATTAAATATATATTAAAACAGTAAGGTGATTTTAAATTTAAAAATGAAGAGGAGAAAAATGGGGAAAATTATTTTTGATGAATTTTATGAAGGGTATGATGAATGGTACACTACAAAGATAGGTAAATTTGTAGACCAAATAGAAACCGACCTGTTATTTAATTGCTTAAATCCTAAACCGGGAATGAAAATTTTAGATATAGGTTGTGGGACTGGAAATATTAGTTATAAATTGGCAAATTTAGGTTGTAAAGTAGTAGGAATAGATATATCTAAAAAGATGTTAGATAAGGCGAAAAGTAAATACAAGGGTGAAAGCGTTGAATTTTATAATATGAGTAGTTATAATATAGATTTTTCAGATATTTATTTTGATGCAGCTATATCTATGACAGCTTTTGAATTTATTTATGAGCCTAGAAAAGCTTATAATGAAATTAAAAGGGTTACAAAAAATAATGGAGCAATAGTAATAGGGACTATTCAAAAAGGTGGAGAATGGGAAAAATTCTATAGTAGTAATGTTTTTAATGAAACAGCTTATGAAAAAGCAAGGTTTAAGACAGGAGAAGACATAAAAAGGTTGGATAAAAATAGCTTTGTTAAAAAAGAGGAGTGCCTATATATTTCACCAACAGCTAGAGAAGATGAATTTAATTTTAAAAATGAGCTTATTGAAAAAGAAAAAGGAAAAATAGGTGGATTTGTATGTGTGAAATTCAAGAAGAAAAATTAATATCATGTCAACTTAGTTTTTATCCCTTAGGAAAAGATAAGGTAAATACGGAAGTGGAAAAGGTACTGGAATTAGTGGTAGAATCCGATTTAGATTACAATATTGGAGATATGTCCACAGTGTTAAAAGGTGAAACAAGTAAAATATATGATTTATTAGAGAGAATAACAAATATAACCAATAGTGATTTTACTATGGTTATTACTATATCAAATACTTGAGGTATAAATTAATCTAATATGGATATATTAGGAGGTAAAATGGTAAGGGAAGAAGAAAAAACTATAGAGGAATTTATGTTAAAATTCATGGATGATTCCGCCCATGATATTGAACATGTTTATAGAGTTTTAAATTATTCTAAAATAATTGCTAGTAAGTATCAAAATGCTGATAAGAGAATTGTAATTGCATCTGCTTTACTACACGACATAGGAAGAAAAGTTCAGTTTAAAAATCCTGAAAAATGTCATGCAAAAGAAGGTGGAGAAATTGCTTATGCTTTTTTAAAGAAAATAGGATGGAATGAAAGAGACTGTCAACATGTAAAGGAATGCATAGTATCTCATAGATACAGAACAAAAAATAAACCTGTTACAATAGAGGCTAAAATAATCTTTGATGCGGATAAATTAGATGTAACAGGAGTTATAGGCATTGCAAGGACCTTTCTATACCAAGGTTATGTAAATATTCCTATTTATACAGTTAATGAAAACAATATGATACATACTGGAAAAAAAGAAGATCCCAGTTCTTTTTTTAGAGAATATAATAATAAATTAAAAAAAGTTTACAACTTATTTTATACTGAAGAAGCAAGAGAAATTGCAGAAATTAATAAAAAGCATTCTGAATGTTTTTACAATAATTTAGTAGAGGAAATTACAGTTGCTAGAAATATGAAATTTGAAGGAATATAAATAAAACAAAGACTTAAGAAATGAACTGAATTTCTAGATTAAAAGAGGGGTTGGGATGTCAAAATATAGTTGGAGTTTTAAATTAATACAAACATAATAAAAAACTCATGATAAAATTATATTTTGTGTAAATCTTAAGAACTACTGAAAAATTTTATACGGATTAAATAATTTTTGCTAGTTTACAATTGTTATTGCAACTCACATTTATTTAAGATATAAATAAAATATAACAATAATTGATAAATAAAAACAATTATGATAGAGTAAATTTTTAGAAAGATAGAATTTTAGTTTTTATTTAAGTGTGAGGGGGATATAGATGCCGTATATTTATAAGAAAAAAAGTGTTGATAATCCAGGTGCACCTTATGATTTTGATTTAATTAAGGATTATAACGATATTGCAGAAGGGGTTTTAGAATTACAAAGGAAGATAATTGGAGTTAAAATTGTATATGATAAAGAAGTTTATGATAGTTATAAGATAGATGAACCTGAAAGAAAATACTCATATTGTCAGATGATAAGAGATGCAGGTAATGGAATAATAAAAAAATCTAGGTTAAAACATCATATGTGTGATGGTGGAACGACAGCATTGGCCTTAGAGCCAAGTAATGCTCATATAGAAAATGGGTCAGAATATTTTTCCTATGACCTTTATGCTACAGCTCCTTCAGCAAAGAGAATGAGAAAAAGTATTAAAAGTTTGCATAATGACATGGGAACTACTTACGGAGTAGTTACAGGACCTTTAGTTAAGTTTAAAGACCTAGTACCGGATATAGTACTTATAATTGATAGACCATATGTTATTATGAGATTAACTCAGGGATATGTATATAATACAGGTATTAAACCGGAAATAGATTATGGTGCAATGCAGGCAGTTTGTTCAGAATTGACAGTTACTCCCTACTTAACCGGCTCAATGAATATTTCTGCCCTCTGTCCTAGTACTAGAATGTTGTGTTCCTGGAAGGAAGAGGATATGGGATTGAGTTTGCCATATGAAGAATTTATTAACACTATAGATGGTGTTATTGCAACATCAAAAGCTACGGATTCTGCACCTAAAAGAAGAAGTATAGTAAAGAGATTAGAGGAAGCAAATAAGGAACTGGCTGAATTTTTCAAAAAATAAGCATTGATAAAATAAAAGAAGCTTGTGTAATTTTCAAGCTTCTTTTTAGATTATTGATTAATTATTAATTCACCTAGAATATTTTTATAAAAAATTCTTAAAGTACATTTTTCATTGTTGCTTTTGTATTCTTCATGGGTTTTTCCAATAATAACATAGGACCAATCCTCTGGTATTATTAACTCTAAATTTCCAACATATACATTACAATAAAGTTCAATAATTTGTGATGCAGGGTAAACTTCTTGTAAATTCAAAATTGTTTCACCGAAAGTTGTAGAAATATCTCCACCTGAAAAGGAAGGACTTAAAATTTTTATGTTATTTTTTCCAAAGGTATAGGACAAGTCAATTAGATTACTTTCTATTTCAGTAAATTCATCTTCATATACTTGAGAATTACTCTCCCTATAATCATAGGTAGTGTCGTTTCCATGATTATTTCCATAGCTATAATTGGAATAGGAATAACTTTTATTTTCATAATTTTTCTTGTTTTCCTTAGAATTATAGTTCTTATTTTTGTTTTTATTTATATCATCATAATAATCGGAAGTTTCATAATAATATTTATTTGAAGAATTATATTTTGAGTTTTTTTCATAATTATTTCCGGCATTATTTTTGTTTTTTCTTGATTTACTAGGAAATATTAAAATAACACCAATTAGTATTAAAGTAGCAGCCCAAATTAAAGTAGATAATTTTGGAGTTAAAAGATGTAAATTATCGAGCTGGAATAATACTCCAAGTCCTATTAATAAATAGGAGGTAACTGTGGACTTTTGTTTTTTAATAATTCTATAAATTCCATAAACAATTAATAATATTGGCCAAAAATCGTATAGGCCATACCACATATTAATATCTGTAAATATACCTAAAATGGAGAATACTCCAATTAGAACTAAAATAATTCCTATAAATTGCATAACATACCTCACTTTTATTGATTAATCAGTTAACAAACTATACAATATTTATATTATATACTATATAATATTTTATCATGTAATCATTTGTGCAAAATATACAATAATATTAAGATTTTATAATGGTAATTTATTGCAAAAATGCTTATTAACCGATAAACTATTATTATATGATTATTTTTAAAGGAGAAAATTATGAGCGATGTAAGATTACGTTTTGCACCTAGTCCAACAGGATATTTGCATATTGGCGGTTTAAGAACTGCTTTATATAATTTTTTATATGCAAAACAAAATGGTGGGAAATTTTTATTAAGAATAGAAGATACAGACAGAACAAGATATGTAGAAGGAGCAATTGAAAATTTACTCCATGAACTTTCTTGGGCAGGCATAACTGTAGATGAAGGTGTTGTTCTAGATGAAGAAGGTAAACCTGTAAGTAAAGGTGATTGTAAACCATATATACAATCTGAAAGAGTTGAAAAAGGTATTTATAATAAATATATTGATAAGCTATTAGAAGAAGACAAAGCTTATTATTGTTTTTGTACTCAAGAAAGATTAGATAAATTAAGAGAACAGCAAAAAGCCGATGGAAAAGTTCCGAGATACGATGGACTTTGCAGAGGCATATCACTAGAAGAAGCTAAAAAACGAGTTGCTGCAGGAGAGTCTCATGTAATTAGAATGAAACTTCCGGCTAATAAAGATATTACCTTCCATGATGCAATAAAAGGTAATGTAACAATTAATACTAACGACATGGATGACCAAGTTTTAATAAAATCAGACGGATTTCCAACCTACCATTTTGCAGTAGTAGTAGATGACCATGAAATGGGAATAACCCATGTAGTAAGAGGGGACGAATGGCTTCCTTCAACTCCAAAACATGTCTACCTATATGAAGCCTTTGGATGGGAAGCACCGGAATATGTTCATTTACCAACAGTGTTAAGTAAATCCGGTAAAAAACTATCTAAAAGAACTGGAGATGTATCAGTTGGAGATTTTAGAGAAATGGGATATTTACCTGAAGGCTTAATAAATTATTTGGCCTTAGTAGGTTGGTCACCGGAAACAAATGAAGAAATTTTAAGTTTAGATGAATTAATTAAACAATTCTCTTTTGATAGAGTATCAAAATCCGGTGGAGTTTTCGATAAGGAAAAACTGGACTGGGTAAATGGTCACTATATAAGAGCTATGGAAATACCGGAATTAGCAGAAAAAGTAAAACCATATTTAGTAAAGGCAGGTTTTATTAGTGAAGATATATCTAAGGATAAATTAGAATTAATAACCTTAACCTTCCAAGAGTCCATCTCTAAATTATCGGACATAGTAGAACAATCTGAGTTCTTATTTGCAGATAAAATTGAAATTGTAGAAGAAGATGCAAAAGAAATGGCTAGTGGAGAACAAGTTCCAGCCTTAATTGAAGCATTTAAAAATGAATTAGAACAAGTTGATGAAATAGATGAAGAATTTGCTAAAACTGTAATGAAAAGAATTCAAAAGGCTACAGGTGTAAAAGGTAAGAATTTATTTATGCCAGTAAGAGCTATACTAACAGGAAATGTCCATGGCCCTGAGCTTGTTCATGTTATACAAATATTAGGAAAAGATGGTATATTAAAAAGATTAAATGATTTTCAAATAGCATAAGTATCTATAGATAATAATATTTGTGCTACTTTATAAATAAAACGGGCTATTTTTTAACAATTATTAAGGATGAGTATATGGAAAATAAAAAAAGGATACTTAATGTATTAATAGTTATATTAATTTTATTTAGCATATACATTGGTTTGCGCTTAAAATCCTTATATGATCAGACTTATAGTTTTGAATATATTGCAGTAAATGGTCCAACACAACAACAGAAATTTGAATTTTTAAATAAAGAAAGAGATAATTATATATTTTCTGTACAGACAACTTCAAAAATAGAGAAAACTACAAATGTAACTATTTGGGAAGAAAATAAATTTTTTAAAAACAGGTATAATTATATAGAATCAATAATGCCGGAAAATGAGGAGAATAATATTTTAATAGATTATTTTCAAGGAAGAGATAAGGGCTATGTTGTTGTCTATGGATATAATAAACCTGAAGAACTAATAGAAATCGTTGAAATAAATGTAAATGGAGAACTTAAGAGAGAAGAATTAGAAGCTGGAATATTTTTGGAAATTTATGAAACAGACGGAAATTCCTATAGTTTAGAAAATATAAAATATAAAGATAATTAGGAAAAAACAGAAGCAAATATATTTAGAGAGGGATTGGTTGGTGAAAAATCCATATATTTTCTGCATATGCGCCTAATTAAATGATTTAATAAATCACGGTTGAACCGTTAGAACTATTAAGTGGATATTTAATAATATCAATTAGAGTGGAACCACGGATTGTATTCGTCTCTTGCATTTGCAGGAGGCGATTTTTTTAATGACCTAACCCGATTTATGAAATAAATCGCAGGTAGGTCAGATGCAGCGAAGTCCAAATCTGTGATTTGGCAAACGAAGCCTGCTAATACCTAACCCGATTTATGAAATAAATCGCAGGTAGGTCAGATGCAGCGAAGTCCAAATCTGTGATTTGGCAAACGAAGCCTGCTAATACCTAACCCGATTTATGAAATAAATCGTAGGTATTAGCAGATAGTTGAAGCCAAGTCAACTTGGTCACCAGATTGCATTAGACCTGTAGCAAATGAACAATGTCAAAGTTATAATTTGGATAATAAACAATCTAATTTAAATTTAAGATTATTTATAGATGATGAAAAGATTTTTAAATATTTAAATGGCAGAACATAATAACGAAAGGGAGGAAAAATGAAAATATATAATACTTTAACAAGAAAAAAAGAAGAATTTGTTCCAATAGAAGAAGGAAAAGTAGGTATATATGTTTGTGGACCAACGGTTTATAATTTTATACATGTTGGAAATGCAAGACCTATGGTTGTATTTGATACCTTAAGAAGATATTTCTTATACAAGGGTTACGATGTAAAATATGTAAGTAATTTTACAGATATTGACGATAAAATAATAAATAAAGCAAAAGAAGAAGGAGTAGAATTTTCAGAAATAACTAAAAAGTATATAAATGCTTATTTAGAAAATTCCAGAGAATTAAATTTTTTAGAAGACAAGACAATTCACCCCAAAGCAACAGAATATATAAATCCTATGATAGATTTTGTTTCAGGCTTAGAGAAAAAAGGTGCTGCTTATAACGTAGATGGAGATGTTTACTTCGACATTACAAAAGCTAAGGATTATGGTAAGCTATCTAAAAAAAATATAGATGAATTACAAGCTGGTGCTAGAATTTCTGTAACAGATGAAAAGAAAAATCCAATGGATTTTGCCCTATGGAAAAAAAGAAAAGAAGAAACAGAACCTGCATGGGAATCTCCTTGGGGAATGGGTAGACCAGGCTGGCATTTAGAATGTTCAGTAATGGCTGGCTCAATTTTAGGAGAAACTATAGATATTCATGCAGGAGGGGAAGATTTACAATTTCCACATCATGAAAATGAAATAGCACAGTCAGAAACATTACATGATGCAAAATTTGCGAATTACTGGATGCATAACTCAATGATAACAGTAGATAATGAAAAAATGAGTAAATCAAAAGGTAATTTTTTCCTTTTAAATGATATAAGAAAATCCTATGATTTAGAAATCGTAAGATTTTGGTTGCTTTCAGTTCATTATAGAAAGCCAATAAACTTTAGTGAAGAAGTAATGGAACAAACTAAAAATGGACTAGAAAGACTTTACAATGGAAAGAAAAACTTACAGAAATTATTAAAAACTGCTAGCGGACAATTGTCAGAAGATGAAAAGGGAACTATTGAAAAGGTAGATGAAATTGTAAAGGACTTTGAAGTAGCTATGGATGATGATTTGAATACAGCTGATGGAATATCTTCAATTTATGAATTAGTAAAATTAGCAAATAGTACCTTAAACGAAAAATCATCAAAAGAATTAGTAGAATATATTTATACTTCCTTAATGAAATTAGCAAATGTAATTGGAATTTTATACAAAGAGGATAAAGAAGAGTCCCTAGATGAACAAGTAGAAAAATTAATAGCAGAAAGACAGGAAGCAAGAAAAAATAAAAACTTCCAAAGAGCAGATGAAATTAGAGATGAATTAAAGGAAATGGGAATAACCTTAAAAGATACCAGGGAAGGTGTTGAATGGAGTATAGATAAATAATCTACAAGGAAAAATAATGGATATTGAAAATAGGAAAAAAGAATCTATAGAGTTTGGAAAAAACCTACAAGGAGCAGATGTATATTACAGAGACTCTTGGGAATGTGATTATTTTTCTATAAATGGAAAATGTTTTGGCATGATGACTAAAGATTTAATTACTTTAAAAAACAAACCTGAGGATATTTTAGCTATGAGTGATTTATATTCAGATGTATCTCCAGGTTATTATGCAAGTAAAAAACATTGGAATTCTATTAAGTTAAATGCCAAGCAATTATCAAATGAGGAAATTAGAAATTTAATAGAAATTTCTTATAATTTAGTATTGGATAAGCTAACTAAAAAAGAAAAAAATTCAATTTTAGAAGGTAAATAGTTTTTTTAATATTTATTAATGGTATATAATTATATAGGATAATTTAACAAATATTTGAAAACAGGAGTGGCAATGAGTAAAGCAGATAAAATTTTTGTAGAAATGTGTCAAGATATTATTGATAATGGTTTTTCATCTGAAGGACAGAAGGTTAGACCTGTTTGGGAAGATGGAACTCCGGCCCATACAATAAAAAAATTTGGTGTTGTTAATAGATATGATTTATCTGAGGAATTTCCAGCTTTAACACTAAGGCGAACTGCATTTAAATCGGCAATTGATGAAATTCTTTGGATATGGCAAAAAAAATCAAACAGAGTAGCAGATTTAAACAGTAAAATTTGGGATAGTTGGACCGATGAAAACGGAACTATTGGAAAGGCTTATGGCTATCAACTGGGAATTAAACATAAGTATAAAGAAGGCGAGTTTGACCAGGTTGATAGGGTTTTATACGATTTAAAGAACAATCCCTATAGTCGTAGAATTATGACTAATATTTATACTTTTGAGGATTTACATGAAATGGAACTCTATCCCTGTGCCTATTCCATGACTTTTAATGTTACGGGAAATAAATTAAATGGAATACTCAATCAACGCTCACAGGATATTTTAGCAGCAAATAATTGGAATGTTGTACAATATTCGGTACTTCTTCATATGTTTGCACAAGTTTCAAATTTAGAAGTTGGGGAACTTGTTCATGTAATTGCAGACGCCCATATTTATGATAGACATATTCCATTAGTTAAAGAACTAATATCAAGAAAACAATATGAAGCACCAAAATTTATTATAAATAAAAATATAAAAAACTTTTATGATTTTACAGTAGATGACTTTAAATTAGAAAATTATGAATATGGTCCACAAATAAAGGGGATTCCTGTTGCAATATAGGTAAATAAGGGGATATATTAAAAAATATATCCTTTTATTATATTTGAAACTATAAAAAGGAGTTGTTATGTTTAACAGACAAATTATAAGATATGTTTTGTATCTACTATTAGGTGTCATTTGGATATTCCTATATTTTACTAAAAAAAATGAAGGACTTGCATATACAATAATGCTTATATTGGGGATTATATTAATATTATTTTCAATTCTTGGAATAATAAATTGGTTTAAAAACAAAAATAATACTAATTAGTTTTAAATCTGTATTTTTGGATATATAGTATAGGTGAGGTGAATAATGTGATTGTAATTAATAGATATGACGACGATTGCGAAAATGAATATAGGAATTTAAGGGATAATTATAAAAACATTGTAGATTATTTAGAAGAAAATACTGAGTATATAGAACTTGTTAATTTTAAATACGAAGGTCGAGAAAGTGAATTCGATACTCGTTTTTTCAATATAATCTACGACGATATTATTGAAAAATCCTCTGTTATGAGATGGGCAGGAACACCTAAAGGACCGGATGATTCAAATATGTATAAGGTTAAGGCAAGTAAGGAATTATTTGACTTTATGAGAGAACAAAAATTCTTCTTTAGAGCTAAAAAAGGTGGATTTTTGTTTGATAATTTAGAAAGTCAGGCAGACATTGCCTTTTATAATAAAAATAATATATGCTTGCTTTATACAACTACTGAAGAGGCCATTGTAGGTATTTATGATGAAAAAATTGAAAAAATAGCTAAAGGTAATTAGTAAAAGGAATTTAACTTATATTAATATATATTTAAGAAATGGAAAATTAGATAAAATATTCAAAAAAATATATGATTTTAATACAGGTAAATTTATAAGACTGTATTTAATCTTATTGAATTAGTAAAAACTGGGTAATTATTAACTACCCGGTTTTTTTATTAACTGGATAACACTTTTACTAATTATAAATTATATTACCTATAAAGATGCTTCTAGTATTAAAAGTTTAGAAGGAAAGCTTTATCCATTTTATTCGATAATACATATAATTTAGAAAATCGAGAGAATAATCAAAAAGAAATTGAAAATCTTATAACAAGTCGTAAAGAATTATACAATTCAATTAATACATCATCTAAAAGAGCTGAAAAACTAGCATTAAAGAATATTAAAATAAATATTGACAATGAAGATGAAGATAATGCTTTAATTTTAAAAGAACTTAGGGAAGTAAGGGTTAAGGCGGCTTAGGGAGGATTTATGAGGGCTATTGTAGCAGTTGATAATAATTGGGGAATAGGAATTAAAAATGAATTATTAATATCCATTCCCGATGATATGAAACACTTTGTTAAATATACAAAGAATAAAATTGTAATAATGGGTAAAAATACATTAGATTCTTTTCCCGGGGGAAACCCCTTAAAGGGAAGAGTAAACATTGTAATAAGCAGGAAAGAAAAAATAGACAAGGATGTTGTTCTAGTTTCTTCAATCGAAGAAGCCCTAGAGGAAAGTAAAAAATTTAAGGAAGAAGATGTTTTTGTTATAGGTGGTGAATCTGTTTATAAACAGCTTTTACCATATTGTGAAAAATGCATTGTTACAAAAATTAATAAAACTTTTAAAGCAGATGCGTTTTTTCCTAATTTAGATGAAAAAAGTAATTGGGAATTAATAGAAGAGTCGGAAAATTATAATTATGATGGAATAAATTATAAATTTTTAATTTATAAAAATATAGATGTAAAATGTTTTTAGATGTTGAAAGTAATATGGAAATTTCTTTAAAAACACAAAATAAGGATTATAATAAAATATTGAAAGCTCTATATGAATATTGTGATTATTTTATTCTTGCAGATAGTACTTTCTCATATTGGAATAGGGAATTAAAAAATAAATTTAATGATTATATAAATAATTTTAAAGAAGATATTCTATTGGAAGAATATAGCAATAGTTGGCCTGGAACTATATCTGAAGGAGAAGCAAGAATAGTAAAAATAAATTTTTCTAAAGAAGCTTATAATTTTTTGAAGAAAAATGGACCATTTATAGTAGAGAATAATTATTATTCTTTTCAGAATACAGATTTTCAATTAGATATTAGCTTTTTTAAAGAATTAGGAAATAATAATTTTACAAAAGATGAATTAGTTTTTTATACAATTACACATGAAGGAATAATTAATATTTCAAATAAATTAAATTATTAACAGGAGGATATTATGGAAGTAAAAAATAATGGACAGATATTTTATATAGGAGATGAAGAAAATCCTGACGCTAAAATACATTATAGCATAGGGAAAAAGGGTATTAATGTAAAGAGTACCCAAGTAGATCCTGAAAAAAGAGGACAAGGTCTAGCAGGTTATATAACTAAATATGTTATTGATTATGCTAGAAAAGAAGGCTTAAAAGTAAACCCTGTTTGTTCATATACAGTTAAGTATTTTGAAAAACATCCGGAAGATGAGGACGTTTTATACAAAAAATAGAATTTAAATATATTAATCTTATAATTTCTAAAAAAAGTTAAGCCCCTGTTTATTATTACTGGAATAACTTTAGTAAATAAAATCTATAAGGAAAATAATCTTTAAGCAAAGTAGGAAAATATGGAAAAACCAAAAATATATACAATGAAATTTAATAAAGTATATCCACTTTATATACAAAAAGCTGAAAAGAAAGGTCGAACAAAGGCCGAGGTTGATAAAATAATATTTTGGCTGACAGGCTATAATGAAAATACATTACAAGAACAGTTAAACAAAGATGTGGATTTTGAAAATTTCTTTAAAGATGCTCCAAGTATCAATGAAAATGTTTCCTTAATAAAAGGAGTGGTTTGTGGAATTAGAGTAGAAAATATAGATGACGATATTACACAAAAAATTCGATATTTAGATAAATTAATTGATGAATTAGCTAGAGGAAAGTCCTTAGATAAAATACTAAGAAAATAAGTACTATATTTTCAAGGAATGGCTTAGTTAAGGAGGTTTCTAATGTTAGACTTAGTTGCTGTTGATAATAAATGGGGTATAGGGAAAAACAATGATTTGCTAATTAGAATACCAAAGGATACTAAATTCTTTAAAGAAGTAACAGTGGGAAATATAGTTTTTATGGGGAAAAATACCCTAGATTCACTTCCAAGAGGTAAACCTTTAAAAAATAGAGTAAATATAGTGTTAACTTCCAAGGAAATAGAAATGGATAATTTAATAGTAGTCCATTCAGTAGAGGAATTGCTTAAAGAACTAAAAAAATATGACACTGAAAAAATCTATAATATTGGTGGAGGTAAGATATTTGAACAAATGCTAGACTATATGGACTATAGTTTAGTTACGAAAATAGAGAAAGATTTAGATGCAGATACATTTTACCCAAACTTAGATGAAATGGATAATTGGGAAGTAGTAGCAGAATCTCCAGAACATGAATATAAGGGCATAAAGTATAAATTTTTAAAATATAAGAACAATAATGTAAAGAAGTTTTAACAACACATTGGTTGAAATAATTAAATGGATACAAAAAAATAGTAAGATTTTTACATTGGAGATAAGATAGGCCAAATAATTAGATTTCCTATAATATAGTAGATAGAGTTAGGGAAATTAAAATTACATTTGTAAAAGGAGTATAAGCGACGAGGTGTTTTTAGAAATACTAACAAAATGCCTTAAGGACTAAGTAAAAGGGTTTAAAAGTAAAATTAATTTGTTTATATATAATAGTTTATTTTGAAAAATATAAATAATATTAAAAAGAAAGCCGCTCTAGGTTTTATTATTATAAATTTTCTATAAAAAATTGATTAATAAGCAGTAGAAGTTTCTTTGTAAATAGTATAAGGTATTTATTAGGAAAGTCTACTGCTTTTTGTTATTAAATTAAATTATTGAGGGAGGCAAAATGTTAAAATTAATTGAAGAACTTTCAAATGCATATGGAATTTCAGGCTACGAGGATGAAATTACAAATATTGTAAAAAAACATGCAGGGGATTTAGAAGTAACTACAGACAAATTATTTAATACATATTTAAAAAATAAGAAGAAGGATCCTAGTAAAATTACAATAATGCTAGATGGGCACTTAGATGAAGTAGGATTTATGGTTCAATTTATTGATGAAAAAGGATTAATTAAGTTTATACCAATAGGTGGATGGGTTGTAGAAAGTATACCGGCTCAGCTGGTAGTAATAAAAAATTCTCAAGGAGAATACATTAAAGGAGTTGTTTCTTCAAAACCACCGCATTTTATGTCTGAAGAAGAGAGAAAGAAAAAACTAACAATTGAAGATTTATCTATTGATGTAGGAGCAAATTCAAGGGAAGAAGTTATAAATGATTTTAAAATTGAAGTTGGAAATCCAATAACGCCCTTTGTAAATTTTGAATACAATGAAAAAAATGGAACAATGTTAGGAAAGGCTTTTGATAATCGACTAGGCACAGCATGTGTTATTGAGGCCATGAAAGAATTATCGAAAGAAAATTTAGATGTTAATATTGTAGGCGCACTAGCAGTTCAAGAAGAAGTTGGACTAAGAGGTGCAAAGGTTACTGCCCAAAGAGTTAAACCTGATTTAGCAATAATAATAGAGGGAAGTCCGGGAGATGACAATTTTAGCGAAGAATATAAAATACAGTGTGGACTAAATAGAGGACCTCAATTAAGATATAGGGACAATTCCTATATTACAAATTACAAATTTGTAGATTTTGCAAGAAAAATTGCAGATAAAAACAGTATACAGTATCAGACTGCAGTAAGGACAAGTGGTGGAACAAATGCTGGAAATATCCATTTAGTAGAACATGGTATACCTTGCTTAATAGTAGGTATTCCAGTACGATATGTTCATACACATCATTGTTATGCCAATATAAATGACTATAAAAATGCACTAAAATTAGTTTGTGAAGTAGTTAGAAATATAGATGGTTCAACAATAGAAAATTGGTAAAAATTAAGGTTATAAGCATATTGTTTATAACCTTTTAAATTAATTATGGTGAAAATTATGAAGAAAAGAAAAAAGAATAAAAAAATAAAGAAAAACAATCCTTTACTACATTATATGGTAGTTATATTGGGTTTAATAATAGTACTATGGATAGATGCTAAATGGAATATTAAGGTGTTAAAGGGCATTAATTCAGGATTTTATTTTGCGATTATAGGTTTATTATATTTCATATACGGCTTCTTAGTTTTCGGGTATAAAAAATTTAACAGTATAAAAACTATGGAGATTATTAGATTTGGATTTTTTTATATTGTGACATTATTTATTATAGTTAAGGGATTTATTTATCCGTCTTTTTCAACAATATTGGACATGGATAAACTCTTTAAAATGTTTTATCTTTTAACAGGTATATTATTGGGATACTACAAAAGGTAAAAATCAAATTATAGTAAGGAAACATAATATTAGGAGGTGTAGTATTATGATAAGAGTGAAAAAACTGATGCATTATGTACTTGCGATAATAGGTATTTTGATATTGACTCAAATAGATTTTAAATATAGTAAATATGTAAGTAGGACATTTGAAGGAGGATACTATCAAATTCTTATGGGGCTCATATATTTTATATACGGATATTTGATATTTGGATATAAAAAAATAAAAAATCTAAAAATCTTAGACCTTGTAAAGTTTTTAATATTTTTTGTAATTTCTATTTTATTTTTTACTAGAGCTTTAATATATCTTCCGGAAATTTTCTCTAAACTACTAATACTTAATTATGATATGACTTTTAAATTATTCTATATAATTACAGGGGTAATTGCAGGAAATAATAGTTATTAATACTTAAAAGATAGAAAAAAAGAATGAAAGGAAATATAGTGTATAAAATACTGATAGTAGAGGATAATACCTCAATTAGAGATGAGTTGGTAGTGTTGTTGGAAAATTAATACCAATAAATAAAATAAAAAACCATTGAGATTACCTCAATGGTTTTTACTATGTAAGCACACCCAGCTTCGTCATAGCAAACTTTAACGTTACCTAAATAGTTAGCTCGAAACAGGCTTCCTTGCGGCACACAAGAGTGACTACTTATGGCTGCTTCATTCCTGATCTGACCAGGTTCATAGGTTCCTGTTGCGCAAGACCCATTTGTCAACACCACTTTTTTAGGGCAGACTTAAGATTTACTATGCCTAGGCTGGGAATTCAACCCTGCTGTAGCGATTGCAGGTTACAGGGCATCGCTAGTTCCCCGTCTAGTGCATGGCGGAGAATAAGGGATTTGAACCCTTGAGACGCTCATCACGCCTACACGATTTCCAATCGTGCTCCTTCAGCCAGCTCGGACAATTCTCCATGTTACAGATTATTATTATAAGGTAAAAGACTGTAATAGTCAAGGACTTGATTGAATTAATACTTTCTATTTATCAAAAGATAGATTGTATAATTACATGTAAGTTCATAAAGAAGTCATAATAAATTTTGTAATTTGCCTATTCTTTTATATTCAAGCAAGAAATAGTGCTAATGGATTTATTGCCATCAACACTATAAATTATAGAGCTATTAAACTAAGGTGGTTTTATATTATTATTTTCTTTTTCTAAAAAACACAAAGACTATTATTCCAATTACCAAAACTATTGTTATAAAAGGAAGCAAGGTTATAAATCCTAAAATAGTATTTTGGATTGTTCTTATAAATATGATTTTTGAATTTTTAAAGGCTTTAGTGATTCTTTTTCCGAATCCTTCATTGATATTTTCTGTACCGGAATATTTTGTAACTTCATTAATACTTATATATACAGTAGTAAAGTCTATTTCTTTGCCAAGATATTCTAAATTTTCCTCATAGGAGTTCTTTTCAGATTCCGCTTCTTGTATTTTTCCTTCAATTTCTGTTATTTCCGTTAAACTTGTAGCTTCTTTTAGAAGCTCTTTAAGTCTTTCCAATTTTGTATTAACATTATTTAAATTTTCTTCAATATTTTTAACTTCATCTGTAACATTATAGGATGATTTATTTGTACTGGTTATATTAACAGTTAATTTTTCAAAATCTTCTATAAATTTATCTGCATCTTCATCTGGAATTTTTATGGAATAAGTAGCGTATCTTCCGGTATTTTCATTTTTCAAGTTGCTAATATCTTGATTTTCTATTTTACCTTTATATTTTTCAATTAGTTTTTCAGTGTCTTTAATGGTGGTCTTAAAATCCAATGTTTCAGCATTTATATTTAAATTATCTATATAAGCACCTTCTGAGTCAGCTCCTTTGGTTATGCCTTCTTCAGCGTCTACTAGTATTTCCCTTTTTGAAATATTATTTTGATTATTGTAAATATTTGAACCTATAAAGATGGAAGGAATTAATATTACAAAAATAGCGGCAGCTGTTATATATTTTCTTAAGTTTCTTTTAAAATGTATGGTATTGTTTTTTGTGGAAATTTGTTCTGTATTTTCAACGATTTCTCTTTCATATTCGGTTAAGGCTTTTTTTAATAATTCGTTAAATTTATTACTCATAATTTTCACCTTCTAATTTATCCTTTAAAGCTTTTCTTGCCCTTTCAACTCTTTTTCGAGCATTTTCTTCGGTAATATCCAATGTTCTAGCTATGTCCTTATATTCCATATCATGAACAAAACGCAACATTAAAATATTACTGTATTCAATTTTTAAATTTCTAATTAAATTAAGTAAGTTTTCATAATACATATCCTCTAAAGGATTTATTTCAACACTATTGTTTTGGAAAAATTCATCTTCAACGAAGGTAATATTCTTATTTTTATTATGAATATCTATTGATTTGTTTCTAGCGATAATAGCAATATAACCTTTTGTTCTATTGGAGTTATAGTCATCGATGTTCTTTAGATTATTATGGACTGCTAGAAATGTTTCCTGTAATGCATCTTCAGATAGATTTATATCCTTTAAAATATTATTACAGATGACAAAAACATAATTTTTATATATTTTATATAGTTTATTAAATTTTTTAATATTATCTTCAATAATATTAAGTAGAAATAATATCATATTTATCCTCCTTATAAATACAAACCAATAAAAAGTATTTGTTGTGACATTTGTATTAAGTATATATTAAACAAGATATAAATATGGAATTAATTAATTTTGATAAATAAAATATGAATACAAATTAATGGGATAAAAGTAGATGGGAATGATAAATAAAAAAAGCAATATTTGGAGATTATTTCTAAAATCCAAATATTACTTTCTAATTTATTAAATCATTTAAATAAATGTTTAGTTTTTTCTATAATTTCTTCTGTAACCTTATCTACATTATTATTTGTAAATTGAAAATCAAATTTATTTACCCTATTACTATATTTTTTATCGTAGTAGTTAATGCAAAGTTCTTTTGCAATATAATCATATTCATTGTTTTCTAAAGCTTCCAGTAGATTGTTAGCAGCTTTATTTGAAATGTATTTTCTCATATAGTTTATAGAATTTTTTATATCATCTTTATTTTGCGGTATGGCATATTCCCCAACTAATCTTTTAACTCTTTCTTCAATAGGAGCGTCTATTTTTATATTTATTGAATTTGCCATCTTTTTATAAAGTAATTCAGGAAGAGAAATTTTACCAATTCTCTTTGATTCTCCTTCTATAAAAACATATTTATTTTCATATTTGGAAATTTCTTCAAAGAGTAAAGAATCGAACATTTTTTGTTTAGGTTGTTCATTTAATCCTACTGCTCCAAGAATGGAACCTCTATGAACGGCTAAGTTTTCTAAATCAATTACAGGGTAACCCTTTAATTTTAAATTTTGTAAAATTTCCGTTTTACCACAACCTGTATTTCCATATAGGACAATAGGTGTTATTTTAGATATAAAATAGTTCATATTATTGATTATATAATTCCTGTAGCCTTTATATCCACCTTCAATACGAATATTGGAAATATCAAGAGAATCTAAGAAACTGGAAAGTGACCTACTTCTGTATCCACCTCTAGCACAAAAAATAACAATATTTTCAAATTTGTTTTTTAATTCTAAAAAATTGCTAAAAATAGTTGGCAGTCTTTTTGAAATTGATTCTACAGCCAATAATTTAGCCTTATCTATTTCACCCTTAGAATACAAAGTACCAACTTCTTTTCTTTCATCATTTAATAAAACCGGAATGTTTATTGCATCAGGAATTGTTCCTTCTTTAAATTCCAATGGACTTCGTACATCTATAAGTATTTTGTTATTAAGTTTTCTAATACTTGTGTAAGTAAAAGTATTTGTCATAAAATCCTTCTTTCATTTCTCTAACATTATACTACTACAATTTATTTTAGTCTATTTGTAAATAAAAGAACAACTATAATGTACTAAATTCATAGTTCTGTATTTAGAATTAAAGTTTGGTCAAAATAGTTGTTTCAAAAGATTTAATTTATTATAAAGCTGTGTTTAGTTTCTCATATACTTTCTTTTACAGGAATATTTAATAAATATATTTTACGGATAATCTTTTAAATTAATCAAAAAAATTATAGTATATAAGATATTTAATATTTAAAAATATATTTGTATTAGGATTATTTTCAGTTATATAGTGTATAATTTTAATAGTATGAAAAAATATGTTTGGATGTGAAAATATGAGTTTTGTTGAAATGATTGACAGTTATAAAACTTATAAAATGGGAGACACAACTATATATGCTAACAAGGGAATTGATTTTACTATTGAAAAAGGAGAACTAGCTATAATAGTTGGACCTAGTGGTGCCGGAAAGTCTACTGTCTTAAATATATTAGGTGGAATGGATAAAAATGACAAGGGCCAGGTAATAGTAGATGGAAAGGATATTTCGAAATATAACGAAAAAGAGTTAACAAAGTACCGTCGTTATGAAATAGGTTTTGTTTTTCAATTTTATAATTTAGTTCCAAATTTGACTTCTTTAGAAAATATAGAATTAGCTTCACAAATTGTTGAAAATGCGAAAGATGCCGAAAGCGTTTTAATAGATGTTGGTCTTGGTGATAGACTTAATAATTTTCCTGCTCAATTGTCCGGTGGTGAGCAACAAAGAGTTGCAATAGCAAGGGCCATAGCTAAAAATCCCAAGTTGCTTTTATGTGATGAGCCAACAGGTGCTTTGGATTATAAAACAGGTAAATCAGTCTTAAAATTATTACAACAAACATGTATAGAAACAGGTACAACGGTTGTAATAATCACCCATAATAAAGCTATTGCTCCAATAGCCAATAGAGTAATAGAAATAAATGATGCAGTTGTAAGAAATATCACTTTAAATGAAAATCCGGTTTCAATTGACGAAATAGAGTGGTAGTATGAAGGCTTTAAATAAAGATATTCTCAGGGAGATAAGAAAGAGTAAGGGAAGAGTTATATCCATACTACTAATGGTTTCAATTGGGGTTTTAATTTTTGTAGGACTTAAAATAACAAGCCCTATTATGGCTGAGAGAGCAGATGATTATTTTAAGGAAACAAATGGGGCAGATATAATTGTTTCTTCTACTTATGGTTTAGAAGATGAGGATATTGAAATAATAAAAAACTCTCCTAAGATAGATAAAATTGAAACAGGATATAATTATGACGTTGAAACAAAGGATAAGGAAAAGTTAATTAGATTAAATTCTATTACTAAAAATATAAATACAATTAAAATTACAAAAGGAAGACTAGCTAAGTCGGATAAGGAAATAGTTTTAAATGATGATTTAAAAGAAGAATACTCAATTGGAGATTATGTATCCTTTGCTAAAGAATATGTTGAAGATGACGAAGAATATTCTTTAAAAAATTATAAGTATAAAATTGTTGGTTTTGCTACAAGTCCTGACTATGTTGACAGTATAAATTTAGGTAATAGTTTAATTGGTGATGGAGTAATAAAGGGGTTAGGATTTATTAATGAAAATAATTTTAATTTAGATAATTATTCCCTAGCTAAAATAACTTTTAAGGATTTAAAGAATTTAAATTTCAGTGATGATAACTATAAAAAAATAGCAAAAGAGCATAAAAACAATTTAGAAGAGGCTTTATCTTCAAGAAAAAGAGAAGCTTTTGACGATAAAAAAGCAGAAGTATCTGAAAAAATCAAGGAGGGAGAACTTGAAATTCTTGATGCAAAAAACAAAATTTCGGATACAGAAAAAGAATTAAAGGATGCTAAGAAAAAAATTGAAGATGGATATTCTGAATATAATAAAGGAAAATTAGATTTAATTTCTTCAATATCTAAGGCTAAACAGGATTTAATTGCTGCCCAGTCTGAAGTTACTAAAAATAAAACCGAGCTTGAAAGTAAAAGAACAGAGCTAAATTATGGTGAAACAGAAATATTAAAAGCTCAAGCAGAAATTGATTCTGGCAGGGCACAATTGGATTCTGCTTGGGAAATATACAATAGTCAAGTTGAAAATTTAAACGATCTTATAGCCATTAGTAATGCTGAAATAGAAAGAATAAATGCTAGAATAGAAGAGTTGTTAGATAGTATTTCTAATTTACCCGGTGTAGATAATAATAGAATAGAAGAGTTAAAATCTTCAATAAAGAAAGAGCAAGAAAAAATCGATGATTTTAAAAAGTCTTTAAATGAATTAAAACCTGTTAAATCCTTATTAGAACAACAGGAAAAAACTTTTGAAGAAGGCAAGAGAGAGTTTGAAGTAAAAAAGGCTGAATTTGAAGCAGGTAAAAGAGAATTTGAAAAAGGTGAACAAGCTTTAATTGAAGCCCAGGCGCAAATAGATTCCGGCTATGTATCATTAGAAGAAGAGCAGTCTAAGGGAGAATTAAAGCTGGAACAAGGACTTAGTGAACTAGAAGAAAATGAAAAACTTTTAGAAGAAAATGAAGAACTTTTCAAAGAGGAAAAAGAAAAAGCTGAAAAAGATATTGCAGATGGAGAAGAAAAACTTAGTGAAGCAAGAAGGGCCCTAAACGCTTTAATGGCGCCAAGATATACAATTGACTCTCGAGAAAGTAATACAAATATATATACTTTTTACGATGAAGCAGAAAGACTTGGCATAATTAGTAATGTATTTCCGGTATTTTTCTTTTTCATAGCCTTACTTGTATCATTAACAACTATGACAAGAATGGTAGATGAACAAAGGTTGGAGATAGGTACTTTAAAGGCTTTAGGCTATTCAAATGCCCAAATTATGAAAAAATATTTCATATATGGCGGAGTAGCATCTATATTAGGCTCTATATTAGGAATATTTTTAGGACATAAATTAATATCGCCTTTAATATTTACAGCCTACGCCTCTAATTATGTTTTTGATACTGTTAATATACCTTTTAATTTCAAATATAGTCTACTTGCATTTTTAATAGGGGTTCTGTGTACGGCAGTGGCAGGAGCTATAGCTTCCAGAGATAGTTTAAGGGACAATGCTGCAATTTTAATGAGAGGGAAACCTCCAAGAAGCGGTACCAGAATATTTTTAGAGAGAATAACAGTTATATGGAAACGTCTAAGCTTTATGCATAAAGTAACTATGAGAAATTTATTCCGTTATAAAAGAAGAATGTTTATGACTATAATTGGTATTTCCGGTTGTACCGGATTAATTTTTATGGGATTTGGAATTAAGGATTCCATAACCAGTATGGAAAATAAACAGTATCATCAAATATTTAATTACGATATTATTTCTGTTTATAACGAGGACTTTAGTCCCTCAGGCTTTGAAGAATATAAGAAAATTATATCTAATGGAAAAAAAGTTAAGAAAGAAACTCCAGTTAACTTAAACATTCTAACGGTGGATTCAAAGGTTGGTCCGGATAATTCTGTAACCTTAATAACACCTGAAGAATCAAATAAACTGGATGAATTTATAAAGTTAAGAGGAAGAAAAAACCAAAAGGAAATTAAATTAACAGACAAAGGTGCTATAATTTCTGAGAAATTAGCTGATTTATTAGATTTAAAGACCGGTGAGGAAATTTCAGTTAAGGACGAAAATGGAGACAAGTTCAAAATTAGAATTGTAGATATAACAGAAAATTACGCAGGTCATTATTTATATATGACATCGGGATATTATGAAAATGTGTTTAATAAGGATTATGAAGTAAATGGAAATATACTTCAGTTTAATACAAATAAAGAAGAAGAGAAAAGCGAAATCACTGAAGAAATAAATAACAATGATGCAGTTCTTAGTGTTTACAACAACAATCAATTAAAGAATATGATAGACAATCTACTAGGAACACTAGATGTATTGGTTTTTGTAATAATAAGTTGTTCTTGTATATTGGCCTTTGTAGTACTATATAATTTAACAAATATAAATGTATCGGAAAGGATTAGAGAGCTTTCAACTATAAAGGTTTTAGGTTTTTACGATAAAGAAGTGACGGCTTATGTTTACAGGGAAACATTTATATTAACAATATTCGGTATTTTCGCAGGATATTTAATAGGCTTTTTAATGCACTATATAATAATAAACAACTTAATACCTGATACAGCCATGCTAGACCCACATTTGTTTTTAACAAATTATATTATTTCAGGTATAATAACCATAATGTTTGCTGTAATAGTAATGTTTGTAGTTCATAGAAAACTTAAAAATATAAATATGGTGGAAGCATTAAAAGCAGTTGAATAAAAATTAGAGAGCCTTAATAGTTTTACTATTGAGGTTTTCTGTTGTAAAAACAGTTGTAAATATAAAGTAGAAACGGTAAGGTAGTACTATGAGAGAAAAAATTGGAAAAATATTTCAACTATTTGTAACAGGGTTAATAATATTAACCTTATTTCTGATTTTTAAAATCATAATAAGCGACTTTGAATATATAGTGGATTTTAAAAAGCTTATTTTAATTGGAGCATGCAGTGGTGTTTTTAACATATTATCTTCTTTGTGCTATATAAGGTCCTTAAAAAACAAATCAGATAAATTTATGTTAGTAAGGCAAAATATAACAATATTATTTATACAGTATTTATTAATATTAATTATAGCCATATTTTTAAAAAAGGGTATGGGATTATTTTATGATACAGACGATTTTGTTCTATATATAAAAAATAATTATAATTTAAAGCCCTTTGCTATTATTAAATATTATATTTTAGGATTTAATAATAAAGTCTTAAGTTTTTCAAATATGTTTTACAATATATTTGGTAATTTAATAATATTTATGCCCTTTGGATTTTTTATCTATATATTATTTGATAATATGAAAGAATTTAAAAACTATTTTATAACCATGTCTATAATAATTATTTTTATAGAAATTATGCAAGTTTTAACAATGACAGGATTTATGGATATAGATGATTATATATTAAATATAACAGGAGCTATAATCACTTACCTGTTTCTAAATAATAAAACAATAAAAAACATATTAAAGAAATTTTATATTATTAAGTAGGAGAAAAAATGAACTTAAAATCAATTAAAAATAGAATATATGCTGATTATTTTATGCCAAGTAGACTAGATGAATATAATGAAATGTTAAAGGAATTTATTAATAATGATTTTAAATTTATTACAATAGATGATTACCATAAAAATAGATATGGCAATGATGAAAAAATAATAATTTTACGTCATGATATAGATAGTGACCTTAAAATAGCAAGAAAAATGTTTGAAATAGAAGACAGGTATAATATTAAGTCAACATATTATTTTAGATTAAAAACAATAGATATAGAATTTATGAAACACCTTAGTAAAAAGGGTATAGAGGTAGGTTATCATTTTGAAGAAATAGCAACATTTGCTAAAAAAAACAAATTAAAAACTAAAGAAGAAGTTTACAGCAATCTAAATAGAATAGTAGAAGAATTTGAAAAGAATCTTATGTATTTTAAAGATTTAGGTATTGATGTTAAATCGGTGTCTTCCCATGGAGATTGGAAAAATAGAGAATTAGATGTTAGAAATTTGGAGTTAATAAATGATAATTTATTAAAAAAATTTCATATTATTGAAGCCTATAGCATAGAGGATGATTTAGATTTTAGAATAATGGATAATCCATATCCAACAAAATGGGTCGGTGGAAATCCTAGAGAAATATTACAAAACAACTATAAAAAAAGCCTACTATTAGTACATCCAAGAAGCTGGGATAGTTGTTTTCACACTAGACTAAAGGAGGATTTAGGAAGATTATTAAGAAAATAATATTTTATAAGTATATTTGACTTTTGAAAATAGTGGTGCTAGAATAGGCATTAACTGAATAAATATTAGTTTTCTAGGGTTCCGTAATATAATTATTAGTCTGGTCCAAGGGAAAACACATGTTAAATATTAAATATATTAAGCGTGGACACGGTGGGATAAAAGCCTGGGAGTTAGTGATAACTCCTAGGCTTTTTTTGTTTTTTATTAAAGAAATATAGTAAAGGGGGAAGATTATGTTTAATTTATTGATTATGACAATTATGACAGGAGCTGCAGATAGTATTAATCCTATTGCTATAACTCAGCAGTTTGTATTACAAGGAATGGTAAAAAAGGCTAAACATATTTGGTTTTTTATAGTGGCCATAGGATTAACTAATTTTGCAGGAGGTTTGTTGGCTTATTTTGGATTAATATCAATAATTAGTGAATTTATGAAAAGATTAATACACAAGTTTGGAACAGGCATATACGTAGTGGAACTTATATTAGGAATTATATTTTTATTTGCAACTATATATATAATATTTAAAAACAGAATTAACAAAATAAAGAATACAGAAAATTCAGAAGGGGATTCAAATGAAATTGCCAAAAAAATAAAATCCGTTTCACCTGTATCTTTATTATTTTTGGGAATAATAGCAACAATTTCTGAATTGACTACAGCCTTACCATACTTTGCCTTTTTAACAATTTTATTTAATTACAAGTTAAATATTTTAACTATACTATTTATTTTAGTACTTTACAATATAATATATTCAACGCCTTTAATAATAATGTATTTTATTTATGTAAAAGCACAAGATAAATTTGATAAAATGTATATTATTATAAAAGAAAAAATGAACAAATGGGCCGGTATTTTAGCACCTGCAGCAACAACTATAGTTGGTGGTTTATTAATATATCATCCCTTGTCACTGTTGTTGTAAAAGATTAGACTAAAGCATCTGTTATTAATATAATTTAGATTTTAATAATAGATGCTTTATTTTAATGTAAAACACAAATAAGACTATTTAGTAACTAGAATTGTTAAATAGTTTTTATATATTGTATAATTAGTAAAGAAAGCCTTATTCATAGAATTTAAAAATAAAACATTAAAGGGCTTAGTAACCTAAAAAGTCTTACTGTTAGAAAATTTAAATATAGAAATTAAGAGGATAAAATACAATGAATAAAATATATGAATTTGAAGCTATAATACAAAAAGTACCGGATATTGACGGTGCATATGTGGAATTCCCCTATAATGTAAAAGAAGAATTCGGAAAAGGAAGAGTAAAAGTTCATGCTACCTTTGATGGCGAGCCATATGATGGTAGCCTTGTTAGAATGAAAACCATCAACCATATTATAGGTATAAGAAAAGACATAAGGAAGAAAATAAATAAACAGCCCGGTGATAGGGTAAAGGTTACAATTAGGGAAAGAGAATAAAAATATTTAATTTTGATAGAAATTTGTGGAGAAAAACAAAAGTAAATGGAAATAATAAGAGCAAGGGATAAATATAAGGATTTATTTGATTCAGATACTATAAATAAAAATTTAGGGTTTATTGTAAAAAATGGAGAGGAAATTTTTAAATATGTATTTCATCTTAACAAAACTCATGCACAGTTAGAATATACTAATGAAAATTATATTGAAGATGTTATTAGTGAATTTAAATTTTATAATGGATTTGTTGATAAAATATATAGTAGAACAGGAAAAGTTTTAGCAGAATTTCCTCAAAAAGAATTTATAAGAAAAGAAATCTTAGATTTATATCCTAGCCAACTATATTTAAATAAGAGAAAAATAAAAAATATTTCAAAATGGATAGATAACAATATAGTATGTATACCTGTAAAAAAAGTAAAAGGAAATTATTATATCTTAGATGGTCATAGTAGATTATTTGTTTTGTTAGAAAAGGGAATAAATAAGGTTTATATATACGAGGAAGAATGTGAAGATTGGATATTCAAATATATAGCTTTATGTGAAAAAAACAAGGTTTTTTCTATAAATGACCTAGAGTTATTAAATAATAGAGAGTACGAAGAAAAATGGATTAAATTTAATATATAAATATTTTAAAAAAGGTGGTAATATGAATAAATTTTTAAAAACAATAAAAAATGAAATAGTATTAATTTTTTTTACCGCTTTTTTCTTTTTTCAAATTATATATGTATTAAATAATCCGGTAGAAAATCTTTATACCTTAAACTTATCGCTAAATGCGTTAATTATGCAAGCAGTTTCAATATCTCTATTTATGATATTTATAACAATAGCCATAAGAATAAATGAAATAAAAATTTCTTGGACTATTTTTTATATAACTTTACTTGTCTATTTAACAATCTTTATGTTAAAGGTTAATATACCAATAATAAGTTTAGGTTTGATTTTTATTATAGGAGTAATTTTATTTTTCATAAAGGGAAAAACAAGTAAAACCTTTATTAAACACACCACTATAACAATAGCCATATTGTCAATTTGTAAAATGGTCTTTATGTTTTTTGTAAGGTATAGGAGTAATTTTGTAGCTAATATTGTAAATGATTATTTTTATATAGATTTTTTTAACTATGAGAAGTCTAATTTTATTTTATTTGGAATTATAGCGGTTTTAATATTTTCCCTATTATATTTATTATTAAGAAAAAAATTATGGGAAAATGAAGATAGAATTTTTAAATACATATTGATTTTTGTAATACTAATAGGAATAGTTCAGGTGTTATATTTAACAACTATAATGGTAAGTAGGGTTTTAACTTTTAAAATACCAACATATGATATGGGTATTTTTACACAGATGTTTCACAACATGGACAGGGGACTGGGACCTGTGACAACTGTAGAAAGGGATGGGTTACTATCACACTTTAAAGTTCATGTTTCACCAATTTATTATTTAATGTTACCAATATTTAAAATTTGGCCTTCAGCAATTACATTACAGGTATTACAAATTTTAATAGTAGCTTCAGGAACAATACCGCTATATAAAATAGCTAAGGAATTAAAAATAAAGAGAAGTTTAGCCGTTTTAGTAATAGGACTGTACTTAGTATTACCTTCTTTAAATGGAAGTAGTATGTATGATTTACATGAGAATTGTTTTTTAGCACCACTACTATTATGGCTATTTTATGCAGGCTTAAGGAACAATAAACTCCTACTTGTTCTATTTACAGCCTTAGCATTGGCTGTAAAAGAAGATGCAGGACTTTACGTAGTTTTTATAGGGCTATATTTTTTATTTAGGAAAAATGAAAATATAAGAACAAAGGATAAAATTTTCAACCTAATAGTATTAATTATTATTCCTATAATAGTGTTTTTTATTTTAATAAGTTATTTAAATAATTTTGGCGATGGAGCAATGCTTAACAGGTATGAAAATCTATCGGCCTATGAGAATATGGGAATTATTGGAATTTTAATTAGTTTTTTACAGAATTTCAGTTACTATATTTCCTTAATATTTAAAACAAATAAGGTTTATTATTTAATAGTAGTATTAGGTTCAATGGCATTTTTGCCGGTTTTACAAAAAAGATGGTATAATTATTTTTTAATTTGTCCTTTAATAATTGTAAATCTATTATCGGATTATCAGTATCAGCATTTTTTGATTTTTCAATATAATTATGGGACATCTGCATTACTAATGGTAATGTTACTATTATCAATAAATTATTTTGAAGAAAAGACAGAAAATAAGTTGAAAACAAATAGGAATTTTAAAGTTCTACTTTTAGCAGCTTTTATATTTTCAACTGTAATAGTTTTTAATCTTGATTATAATAAATCCTATGCAATTAGTGATTTAAAAAACATAGAAAAATATGAAGAAATTGAAAATGCTCTAGATAAGATTCCTCATGACTCAAAAGTTTTAAGTCAAACCTTTTATACAACTTATTTAAGTAAAAATATTTTTGAACTATATGATTTACAATACCATAATAATTTAGAAGTGGATGAGGAAATTGACTATATAGTAATACCAATAGAATTATATATTGAAAAAGAAATTTTAATGAAGGAAAAATATTTAGAAAGTGGATATAAACTATCCAAATTTAGTAATGAATATATAGAAATTTACGAAAAAGAATAGTTTTGAAATAGATTTTTTATTTCAAAGCTATTTTTTTGTTGACAAAGTGTATATAAGGGTATACAGTGTATATAAACAGTATATACACTATTCTAGAAGAGGTATAAAATGAATATTATAATAAGTAATTCAAGTAATTTGCCTATTTATGAACAAATTACACAACAAATAAAAACTCAAATTCTTAAAGGAGAATTAAAAGAAGGGGACGCCCTTCCGAGTATGAGAGCTTTAGCAAAGGATTTGAAAGTTTCGGTAATAACAACAAAAAGAGCCTACAATGACTTAGAACAAGAGGGTTTCATTGAAACAATTGTAGGAAAGGGAAGTTATGTTGCAAGTAAAAATCTGGAACTTGTAAGAGAAGAAAAATTGAAGTTAATAGAAGAGAAGTTTGAAGAAATAATTGAAATAGCTACAATATCAAAAATATCTTTAAAAGAACTAAAAGAAATACTGGAGATTTTATACAAGGGTGATTAATATGACAAAAATTTTAGAAATAAATAATTTAAATAAAACATATGATAAATTTCAACTTAAAGATGTGTCCTTTAATTTAGAAGAAGGCGCCATTATGGGACTAGTTGGAAGAAATGGAGCAGGAAAAACCACAGTAATAAAGTCCATAATGGATTTAATAAAAATAGATAGTGGGGAAATTAAGGTTTTTGGTGGTCCATTAAATAAAGAAGCCAAAGAAAATATTGGAATAGTATTTGATGACGGTTTTTTTAGCGAGCAGTATAATGCAAAGCAAATAGGAAATATTTTAAAAAATATCTATAAAAACTGGGACAGTGGAAAGTATTTAGGTTATTTAAATAAAATGGGACTTCCTGATGATAAGTTAATTAAGGATTTTTCCAGGGGGATGCAAATGAAATTATCCTTTGCCATAGCAATTTCCCACAATCCAAGACTACTAATACTAGATGAGCCAACAAGTGGACTTGACCCTGTTTTTAGAAATGAAATTTTGGAAATGTTTTTGGACTTTATACAGGATGAAAGAAATTCGATTTTAATTTCCAGTCATATAACAACGGATTTAGAAAAAATTGCAGATTATATAACCTTTATAGATGACGGAGAAATAATATTTTCAAAAGAAAAGGACGACTTTATTTATTCCTATGGAATTTGTAAATGTAGCTTAAAGGATTTATATGAAATAGACAGAAAATATGTAGTTAAATATTTAAAAAATTCTAATTATATAGATGTAATAATAGAAAATATTGAAGAATTTAGAAGAGAGTATCCAAATCTTGTAACGGAGAAAATGAATATAGATGACTATATGGTTATATTTACAAATGGTGAAAGTATATAATTTAGGAGATCGTTATGAAAGGGTTAATTTTAAAAGATTTATATTATATGAAAAATAATTTTAAGTTATTGGCTGTGGTGTTTTTGCTTTATGGAATAATGTTTATAAATCAAAAAAGTTTTATGTTTTTTCCTGCAGTTATGACTATGTTAATAGGGTTTATGACTTTGGGAATTATAACTGTAGATGAAAAAAATAACTGGGATAAATATGCTTTAACCATGCCCTTAAGTAGAAAGAATTTAGTACAGGAGAAATTTGTTTTTATAAATGGATTATGTAGTTTAACATTCTTAGTTACTTTTGGAGTTTCCATTATTATTTTAAAAAAATTTGAAATTAATTTATTAATAGAATCAATTTTGTTTCTATTAGCCGTATTGGTATTTTTAAATTTAAATATATTTATAGGAATAAAATTTGGAGCAGAAAAAGCCATGATTTATGTTTTTGGAATAATAGCTGGAATAGCAGTAATAGTATTTGGTATCCAAAAGATATTTCCGGAAATAATAAATAAATCTGTAGAATTAATTCCTAAACTTAATATGACAATGGTAGGAATAGTTTTTGCTCTTATAGCAGTTTTACTTATCTCATTATTTTACCTTTTATCCATTAAGACAATAAATAAGAAGGAGTATTAAATGAAGGGATTAATATTAAAGGATTTGTATTATATTAAAAATAATTTAAAGATTTTAATACCTTTTACAATACTTTGGGGTGTTTTATCTTTAAAACAAGATTCAAGTTTTACTGGAATTATTGAATTTATATTACCTTTTATTGTAGGTATGAATATAGTTTCAACAACTTTAGAAGAGGAAAGAGGGAGTTGGAATAGGTATTTTCAAATAAGTCCAATTAGTAGAAAAAGTATTATATTAGAAAAATATTTAGTACTAAACATTTTAACCTTATTAACATATTTTGCAACTTCATTTGTATTTGGGGTATTATCTAAATCATTAGATTTTAATAATATTTTGTTAGGAAGTAAAAGTGCAATAATAATATTGTTTATGTTAAATTCCTATTTAACATTTACTTTAATATTTGGATTTAGGAAATCTCAAGCGTATCTTTTTTCAGCAACAATAGCAGTAATTGCTTTGTATTTAGGAGTAAAAGAGATATTTCCTAATCTATTAAGCAGTATAAGTTATTTAATTAAAAATAAACCATATTTAAGTCTAGGTATTATGATGATGTTTTTTACAATATATCTTATAGTTTCTATAGTTTTATCTTATATATTTACAAAAAATAAGGAGTATTAAATGAAAGGTTTATTGTTAAAGGATTTGTATTATTTAAAGAGTATGAAAAATGCTTTAATAGTATTTATGGGACTTTGGATTTTGAATTTTATGACAAGATCTAATTATTTTGCATCTCTTTTAATGATAAGTTACATAAATGGGGTAATGTCAATACAGACAATTTATGAGGAAGAAAAAAGCAACTGGAACAAATACTCTTTAACCATGCCTATAAATAAAAGTGAAATAGTAATGAGTAAATACCTACTAACATTTTTCACTATTATAGTATCTATTTTAATAGGTATAATATGTTTAATGCTCTTTAATAATTTTTCAATTAATATTAATACATTATCAACAGTAGCAATGGTAATAGGTTTAAATTTAATGTTCTTTTCCCTATATATGTTAATTGCAATTAAATATGGTATGGAGAAATCTACAATTATGCTATTTGTTTTTATTGGAGTAATGGTGTTAACAATTTTATATTTATACAATAAGTTGCCCTTAGTAAAAGAAATGTTTCAAAATATTTTCTATAGATTTAATTCAATAAATGAAGTTGGAACAATATTTTTAAGTATTGGAATAGGACTATTTTTATATATTTTATCTATGCTAGTATCAATTAAAATATTTAAAAACAAGGAGTTTTAAAGGAGAAAGAAATGAAGGGATTAATTTTAAAAGATTTATATTATATGAAAATAGAGGGGAAGAGATTAATCCCTATGTTTATTGTGCTACTTATAATGTTTTTTAATGATAAAAACTTTAATATATTTACTTTTGTTATAGTGTTTTATATGGGAATGTTAAGCATTGGAAATATTTTTATAGAAAAGAAAAATGATTTTAACAAGTTTATTATTTCAACTCCAGTAAATAAAAAAGATATAGTATTTGGAAAATATATTTTCCTTAACTGCACAGTTATAATCACCTTTTTAATTCTATTACTACTTTCTAAATTAGTATTAAAAATAGATGTTAATATAATTTTGAAAGAAAGATTGATAATTTTCGCAGTTATATCAATATTATTAAATTTATATCTTTTCTTATCACTAAAATTAGAAAATGATAAAGTGGCTACATTATTTTCAATAATAACAATGGGAGGTTTAGTAGTACCGGCTATAATATTTACAAATCATCCGGAAGAAATGCCGGTTTTTATAAAAAATATATTTTTGATGAATAAAGAAAAAACAAGCGTACTTAGTATGATAATATATATATTTTTTGTATTATTGTTTAGTATATGGTCCTATAGAGATTTTAAAAACAAGGAGTTTTAAAGGAGAAAGAAATGAAGGGATTAATTTTAAAAGATTTATATTATATTAGAAATAACTTTAAAATAATTTTTATTATGATAGTATTTTTTGGAGCAATTTTTATTAGGGAAGAAACTATTACTATGGGAATTGCCATGATTTCCTTTATTTTAGCAAATATTGGTGTAGGAACAATAACAGTAGATGAAAAAGGAAACTGGAACAAATACGCATTAACAATGCCCTTAACCAGAAAGAATGTTGTAATAGAAAAATTCCTTTTTATTAACTCCCTTATTCTACTATTTTTCTTTCTAACATCAATTATTGCTTTCCCGATTTTTAACCTACTTAATTTAGAGATGATTATTACAATGGTAATATTATTGTCAATATTATTGATAATAACTAATATGCAAATTTTCATAGCCTATAAATATGGTGGTGAAAAAACAGTTATTTATATTTTTGGAGTTTTTGGAACCATAGCTGTACTAGGTTTTGTATTAAAAAAATTATTTCCTAATCTACTGAAAAGTATTATAAATTATATAGATTCAATAAATTTAAAGGTATTGGGATTATCATCTATAACATTTGCTCTTATATGTGTAGGAATATTTTTTATACTTACTTTAAATACAGTAAATAACAAGGAGTTTTAAAGGAGAAAGAAATGACTAGTCCAAAAAGGATTTTTACAATTTTATTAGGGCTTATATTTATAGGCATTGGAATATATTATGGAATGTTGTCAAAAATAAAAATCAAAAATCCTAAAACTGCAAAAGGAATAATTAAAAAAATAGATATAACCATTAACGAAGAAACCAAGAAAAATAACAGTAAATTTGCAACAGTGGAAATAAATGTAAAAGGAAAAACCTATATTTCTGACAAATCAATTCAAGTCTCAATGAATAATGAAGTAGGAGATATGGTTGATATAGTTTATGAGAAGGATAAGCCAAGTAATATGGTACTAAAAAACAGAAAAGGTATAACCATAATGTTTATCCTATTGGGTATTTTTGTTATAGGCTACGAGATTTTTATAGGTAATTAATAGAAAAACTATTAAAATGAGAGAAAAATTTAAATCTTTCTCTCATTTTTTGATATTATTAAATAAATTTTTTAAATTGAAAATTGTTTTGTAATTAAGAATAAGTCTATGGCAACTAATATGGCACCAAGAATTATAAAAAACAATCCACGTTTTAAATTAGGAAGGGTTTTTCCTCCCCAAGCTTTTTTATTAGTAAATGCTCTCCAGTCATAGCTAAAAGAGGAAATAATTAAAGAGAGAATTCCTATAGCAATAAATACACAACCAATCATAAAAACTGGTCTTTCAATAAAGTAACCCTTTATTTGTTCTATCATAATTTTCACCTCTACTTTTTAAAATAACATATTTATATGGAAAAGTATATATTAAATAGGATTTTAAAGGAGAATAAATATAATTGAAAAGCATAAAAAATAAAATAAAATTATAAAAAGTGTTTAAAATGTCAAAAAAATATATAGCCTAACGTAGTATATATTAACCGGTAATAAAACAGGGGAGGAAAAAATTGAATGTAAATGAAAAAAACTTTATAAAAAAGCTTAGAAAGAAAGATGAAAAAGCTCTTATATATGTTATCGATAACTACGGCTGGCTTTTAAAGAAAATTATAAATAAATATCTCTTTAATTTAGAAGCTTATAAGGAAGATTGTTTAAATGAAGTATTTTTGTCAATTTGGAATAACATTGAGTCCTTTGATGAAAATCGTTCAACTTTTAAAAATTGGATTTGTGTTATTGCTAAATATAAGTCAATTGACTATTTAAGAAAATATTTAGAAAAATCCAAAACTGAAAATATAGATGAATTAAACATATCAGAAGAACCAAAAAAATTAGAAATAGAAATTAAAGAGGAGTTTGAAGAATTAATATCTCCTTTAAAGGAAAAGGACAAGGCTATTTTTAGAAAAATATTCTATGATGATATTTCCTATGAAGACACAGCTAAGGAATTTAATATGTCCAAACAAGCTGTATATAAAAGAGTTTCAAGAGGAAAGGGTAAAATTAAGGAATATGTGGAAAATGGAGGCTATAAAAATGAATAAATACGATAAATTCAACGATATGAAGGTAGATTTAAACGAATTTAACATAACTCCTAAAGATGAAGAAAGCTTTAAAATAAACGACATAGAAAAGAAAAAGATTTTAAATAGCATAAAAGGAAAAAAGAAAAAGATTTGGAAAAAAATTGCTACTGTAGCTGTTGCAGCAGTATTTGGTCTTGTGGTTTTTGGTCAGACTAATATGGGGAAAGAAGTTTATGCTAAGACGAAGGAATTTGTTCTAGAAACCTTTAATTTTAAGCAGGAAGAAGCTTTTGACAGCAAAGCTGAATTAGATAAATATGCCCAACACATAGATAAAACCATTTATGGAGGGGATTATAAAATAAAGACTAGCTCAGTTATGTTATATGGTAACGAATTAAATATAACTTTTTTAATTGAATATGATAAAGAACAAAATGAAAATCACTATATTCAAGGTTTATGGATGACTGGAATGAAAATTGGAGATAAAGATATTGACATTACTAAAAGTGGCGGTGGTGGTGGTCCAATAAAAGAAAACCCTAAAGTACAATCTGATGTATTTCAATATATTTTGACAGATGATGAAGTTAAGCTTTTAGAAGATAGCAAAAAAATCACTTTAAATGGAGATGGACTGGCTTTAAAAGTAAATGGAGTACCGGAAGTGCATGGAGAAAAATTTGAAATTGTATTAGATGAGTTGGATTTAGAAAATCTTAAAGAACAGTCAGAAATAATTGATTTAGATATAAAATTGAGAGATGAAGAAAATAATGTTAATTACAGAATAACAGGATATGAGTATAATCCTTATAAAACAAAAATATATGCAGAATTAGATGAAGATGTTAAAAATAGAGACAATGAATCACATAGATTAAATTCTAGGGAGATATCATTAGATGGAGAACTGAACAATGGTAAAAAAGTTCATTTTAATGGACACTATACTTCAGATGAAAATTATCAACCAACAGATAAAATTATTTTTGAAATTGATATGTATCAATATGAAGATAGGAATGGTATTGTATCCATGGAAGAATTAAAGGATGCTAAAGAAATTACATTGAATTTTAATATAGTAGAGGAAGATTTAGTAGGTAATGTTTCAGAAGAAGAAAAAGACAAAGTTATAACTCAAATAATAGAAAGACATGGAGATGAATTTGCAAAAGAATTAGATTTAGAGAATTTAACTATTGCTGAACGCAATAAAAGAATTAAAGAAATTTTAGTGGAAGACTTAAAAACTTTGGATAAAAGTTCTAATATGATAGTAAGAGATGAAAATATAGGAGAACCGTTTACTATAAAATTAAAATAAAACCTCAAAAGAGGTTTTATTTTTTTGCATTAATATATTTACTTGCATCTATGGCAGCAAGGGCACCATCAGAAACGGCTGTTGAAATTTGGCGTACTTCTTTTACCCTAATATCTCCAACAGCATAAACGCCGTTAATATTAGTTTTCATTTTTTCATCGACAGTAATATATCCCTTATTTAATTCTACTTCTTTGAAAACTTCTGTATTTGGTTTTGAACCAATATAGTAAAAAATTCCACAATTATTAAAGTTTAAAATTTCTTCTTCGCTAGTAAGGGTATTTTTAATTTTAATTTCTTCAATATTTTTCCTCCCGCTTACCTTGGAAATAACTGAATTAGTATGAATATTAATATTATTTGAATTTAAAATAGGTTGGGAAAATTCTGGAACAGCTCCAAGTTTTTCCTCCCTAATAATTAGGTCAACATGTTTATTATTTTGGGATAAAAACAAGGCTTCTTTTGCAGCTCCATCAGATCCGCCAATTACAATAACATTTTCATAATCCTTGTAATATTTTCTAGCATCGTTATGTAGATGCTTGTTTTTTAATTCTTCTAATATTTCAAAATCAGGTGTATTTTGACTTGTTCCGGCAGCAATAATTACTGCTTTGGAAAGGAATTTTTCCTCATTGCAAATTATTTCCTTATCTTCTCCTTTTAAAGAAGCAGCTGTAACTTTCTTTTGTAAAACCTTAGCACCACATTGTTTCAATTGCTCATCTAATGTTTTTGAAAATACAGACCCGGTTTCTCCTGTCATAAAACCTGTAAAATGTGTAATATTTGATACCTTCTTTAAAGTTCCGCCTGCATTTTCATCTTGTTCTAAAACTAGGGTTTTCAAACCTCTACTAGTAGCATATAAGGCAGAACTTACTCCTGCTGGACCTGCTCCAATAATAATTAAATCGTATTTCATTTTATTCTCCTTTTTCTTTAAATATCTCACTGGCATTTAAAAGTCAGGAGGAGATAGTAACTAAACTAACTACAATAAAATAGTAACTCTAATATTTTATTATTTCAAGGACGTGAGGCTCTTTTAAATTCTAAATATTAAAAATATAGTGGAAATTATGAAATGCTTATTTATAAATTAAAAGGGTATATAGATACAGCGAAGAAAGGTGATATTATGGAAAATAAAAAAATTACAGTTGATATTTTTTCTGATTTTACATGTCCTTTTTGTTATATGGGAAAGAAAAATCTATACGATGCAATAGATAATTTAAATGCTAGGGATATTGTAGAAATTAATTATAGAGCCTATGAGCTAGATGAAAATGCTTCAAAAAATGAATCTGTATTAAAATATGATTATATGCAAAAACAAGAACCTAATAAACCATTGGGAATTATTATGGCAGAAACAAGGGATATAATTGACCAAGGTAAGGATTTAGGACTTGATTTTAACTACGATATTATGCTTACAGGAAATACAAATGCAGCTCATAGATTAGCAAAATATTCCAAAACAAAAGGTAAAGAGAAAGAATTTATTAATAAAGTTTTTGAAGGTTATTTCACCAAGGGTTTAAATTTAAATAAGGAAGAGGAGCTTCTAAAAATTATTGAAGAAGTAGGATTAAATAAAGAGGAAGCAAAGAAAATTATTGATTCAAAGGATTTTAGTGAAGAAGTTGCACAGGATAAATATGATGCTTTTCAATATCAAGTCCAATCTGTACCATTTTTCCTTTTCGATAAAAGGTATGGAGCTTCCGGAAAACAAGATGTAGAGACTTTTGAAGAGGCTATAAAAAAATTGGCAGATTTTAATAAAATAGATTTACCTTAAGGGAGATGTTCAATCTCCTTTTTTAATTTATGGAAAAAACTTCAAAAAGTTACCTATGTCCTGTAAAATATTTAAGTTTTTATATTATAATAAAAGATGAAATAGTTTAGTGAAATAGGTGAAGTATGAATAGAATAAGTAATAATAAATTTGAAAAGAAAATAACTGAAAATATGTTAAATTACTATGACCTACTACATGGTGGAGAGGCTTTTAAAATTATGGATGCTACTGCCGGCTATATTAGTAGGGAGTTTGTTAATGGAAAAACTGTAACAAAGGCAGCAAAAGAAGTGGTTTATCATAATTCTTCTTATTTAGGCGAAACCGTAGTGTCCCAAGGGGAAATTGTAAAAGTCGGTAGAACCTCTATGGAAGTATACGTTGAAAATAGAATAAGAGAAAGAGACAATATTTTAATAACATCAGCAACATTCGTAATGGTTTCAGTTGATAATGATTTTAGGCCAAAAGAAATAAAGAAAAGGTCTAAGGTAAACTAGGTTTTAACTTAACTTTAGCTATTTGAAATCATTACAAATATGTGGTAGACTGTAATGATGCGAAAAAGGAGGTAATGGATAATGGCGTATGATAGTAGTAATGTTAAGACTCATTCTAATATGACGTTAATTAAAAGGTTTGTTCCATATTTTAGCAATTATAAATCAATTTTATTTTTTGATTTATTCTGTGCAAGTTTAACTACTGTTAATGAAATGGTGCTTCCTTTAATTTTACGATATTTAACTAATACCGGAATGGAAGATATAAGTTTAATTACATTAAGTACTATAGGAAAACTAGGTGCTTTATTTTTTGTTTTAAAGATTATAGATGTACTTTCAGGTTATTATATGCAAAAGACCGGACATATAATGGGGGCTAAAATTGAAACAGATATGAGAAAAGATGTATTTAATCATCTTCATAAATTATCTGACAGTTATTTTAATGACACAAAAGTTGGTCAAATTATGACAAGAATAACAAATGACCTTTTTGATGTTACAGAATTTGCCCATCATTGTCCTGAAGAATATTTTATAGGTGCAATAAAAATAATTGTTTCCTTTATTCTTTTAATTAATATTAATGTTCCTTTAACTTTAGTTATATTTGCAATAATTCCAATGATGATTATTGCTTCAGGAAAATATAGAAAAAGAATGAGAAAAAGCTTTAAGGCTCAAAGAAATCATATTGGTGAAATTAATTCACAAATTGAAGACAGTCTTTTAGGGGTAAAAGTTGTAAAATCTTTTACTAATGAGGAACAAGAAATTAAAAAATTCGAAGAAGGCAATCAAGAATTCTTAGATATTAAAAAGGAAACCTATACTCATATGGCAGGTTATCAAATGATAACAAAAATATTTGATGGTTTAATGTATTTAGCTGTTATAGTATTTGGTGGAATTTTTATGATGAGAGGGACTTTACTTCCAGGGGACTTAGTAGCCTATGTGTTATTTGTAAACACTTTATTGGCTACAGTAAGAAGAATTGTAGAATTTGCTGAGCAATTCCAAAGAGGAATGACAGGTATTGAAAGATTTACCGAGTTAATGGATCAAGATATTGAAATATTTGATGAACCTGATGCAGTAGAATTAAAAGATGTAAAAGGTGATATTTTAGTAGACCATGTAACTTTCAAATACCACGATAATGACGATATTATATTAGATGATATAACTTTAAATATAGAGCATGGAGCAAATGTTGCCTTAGTTGGACCATCCGGTGGAGGAAAAACCACCTTATGTAATTTAATTCCAAGATTTTATGATGTTACTGATGGTAGAATTACTATAGATGGAAAAGACATAAGAGGCTTAACACTTAAAAGCTTACGTTCCAATATAGGAATGGTACAACAAGATGTATATCTTTTCTCAGGTACTGTACTTGATAATATTGAATATGGTAAGCCGGGAGCAAGTAAAGAAGATATAATAAAAGCTGCAAAACTTGCAGGAGCTTATGATTTCATAATGGGACTTCCTAAAGGCTTTGACACCTATGTTGGTGAAAGAGGAGTAAAACTTTCAGGAGGACAAAAACAAAGAATTTCAATAGCAAGGGTATTTTTGAAAAATCCACCAATATTAATTTTAGATGAAGCAACATCAGCCCTAGATAATAGAAGTGAAAAAATTATTCAAAAATCTTTAGAAAAGCTTGCTAAAGGAAGAACTACCTTAACAATTGCCCATAGACTAACTACAATACAAAATGCAGATAAGATTATTGTACTAACAGAAGATGGCATTGTTGAAGAAGGTAACCATAAAGAATTAATGAAGAAAAAAGGTTACTATTATAACTTATATACTCAAGGAAACATGGATTTAAATAAAATGGGTTTAGATGGATTTCTAGACAATTTAGTTACTGCATAAGTTCAGTAACAAAAGCTGTACTAAAAACAATTGTTTTTAGTACAGCTTTTTCTTTTAGTCTAATTTTTTATTTCATCAAAATAATCATATTTAGCTTTTATTTGAAATTGCTCTTTTTTAAATAGGTATAGTCTAGTATAAGTTGCTTTAGTATAAGGAATTAAAAGCAAGTGCCCTAATGAAAAAGTAAATAAGGACAATAATTCCCATCCAATAAAGGAAAGTTGTAAAATGAAAATATCAAACTTCTCTCCATCTGTCATTTCTTTACTTAATCCTATAGCCTCGGAAAGTGGCATTTCAGGATTTTCAGCAAGAATATATTCTACATAATAGTATTGAAAGTATTTAATAACTCCAGGAATAATAAATAATAAGGTCCATAGAGACAGGTAAAGGTTCATTAAAAATAATTTTCCCGATAATTTAAACCACGTTCCATCTTTAAAAGGTATAAATATATTTATAAGTTTATTTTCCTTCTTATATGCTTTTAAAAAATATTTGTTAACACCTATACTAAGAGGTTGAATAAAAAATATATTTAAAATAAAAAACAATGAAATTATTCCTGAAAGGATTATAGATGGCATTTTAAAATTAAAGTTACCATTAATAAAATCTATGTATAAATTATTATTTAGAAAGTTTCCATCTAAATTAAAAAAATAGTTGTATATACTATTCCATAAATTTATAGAAAAAACGCCTTCTCCTTCGTTTATATTTTCATAAAATAATCTTTCTTTTTCTGAATTATATAACAGGTCCGGTGTATACAGTTCTTCATTTATTATATCTTCATTAAATTGTGAAATACTTTTATCGGTTATAATATTAACAACTGTAGAATTCCATGAAATAATACTTGCAAATATAAGGAATACTAAACATGCTAATATAGCATTTTTCATATTTTTCCTTAAAAAAACTTTAGCATCAAACTTTAATTTATCTCTTGTCCACATAATATTCTCCTCTTTTAATAGTATGATTTTATTTTAATCTTATCTATTAATTATAATACCCTTAATTTTATAATATTCTACTTTTTTATGTCCTATATACAAGACTTATTCATACAAAATACATATTTTAATTGTATAATCTACATAATAGAGGTGAGTATATGAAAGCAAAGATTTTGTTTATGGAAGATGAATTAAATATTAGGGAAGTTTTATCTGAATATATGAATATGGCAGGAATGGAAGTTGTTGCAGTAGAAAATGGAGAAGAAGCTATTAAAAAATTAAATACAGGTATATTTGATATTGCTATTTTAGATATTATGGTTCCTAAAATTTCAGGTCTTGAGGTTTTAACTTATATTAAAGAAAAAAATATTGAAATAGGAATAATTATGTTAACGGCCTTAGGTGACGAAAAAACTCAATTAGAAGCCTTTAATAATTATGCCGATGACTACATAGTAAAGCCTATTTCTCCAATTCTACTTCTTAAAAGAATAGAAACACTTCTAAGAAGACTGAATTATAGCAAGGTAAAGGAAGAATATACAAAGGGTCTTTATATTAACAAGGACAAATACCAAGCCTACTATAACCAAAAATCCTTGGAACTTACTTTAACGGAGTTTTTACTTTTAGATTGTCTAAGGGAATATCCGGAAAGGGTATTTTCAAGAGAACAGTTAATTTATAGGATTTTTAATGAAGATTATATAGGAAACGATAGAATAATAGATAGCCATATAAAAAATTTAAGAAAGAAATTACCTAAAAATTACATAAAAACCGTTATTGGTATTGGATATTCCTTTAGGGAGGAAGTAGATGAAATTAAATAGAAAGACCTTCGTATATAGTATTGTTCTTTCCCTTATAATAATAATTTTATTTTTAGGATATATGCTTTTAATGTTGCCATCATTGTATGTTGAGCATACTAATAGAAAAAATGAAAGGGATATTTTAGATGTTCATTTCAACTATGTAGAAGATAAAAAATATATAGATGAGTTAGGAAATAATCCTATTAATTCCATAAGTTTATTTTTAAAAGAAAGCAGCTATAAATTTGAATTTAATAATTTCTTCTTTGAAGGAGATATTAGTATTCAAGATGAAAAAACAAAAAAAGAAATTGATGATTTTAGAAATAAGCTGGATTCAAAGAATTTTGAATTTGAAGAAATTAAGAAGAATACTAAAGAATTCAAAATTCCTAAAAAAGTAGTAGATGAAATAAATAAAAGTTTAGAGGAATATGCTTATGTAAATTTAAAAACTTCAGAATTTGCAAGGAACTATTTTAATAATATCAAAAGCTATAATGAAGTTGAAAATTTAGGAGAAAATACATTTTTATTAATTAATAAATCCGATATAGATAAAAATGCCTATACAAATTATATGATTATTACAAGTGGAGATGAAGGCGTGTATTTATCATTTTTCTCTTTACTAACTCCCTTAATTACCGATATTCAATCAGCGATTTATACCAGTATTCCCATGATAGTCCTTGTAATATTACTTTTAGCTTTTTTTATTTCAAGATACTTTTCAAAAAAAATAGTAAATCCCATTTTGAAAATCTCAAAACATATAGAAGAACGTAAAAATTGGGATATTAAACCACTGGAAATAAAAACCAATGATGAAATTGAACAATTATCAGAAAGACTTAATGAACTTCATCAACAATTAAGAGAAAATTATGAAAAGCTAAAGGATGAAAATAAGCGAAGAGAGGTTTTTATGAGAGCTTCTTCCCATCAATTAAAAACTCCGGTAACTTCTGCCTTATTATTAACTAATGGAATGATAGATAGTATTGGAAAATATGAAGATAGGGACAAATATTTAGTTGAAGTAAAAAAACAATTGATGGAAATAAATAATATTATTTCAGAAATTTTGGATTTAAATCATATTAATGAAAATTTAGAATTTAATAATATTTCTTTAAATTCACTTATAAATACTATTTTAGATAAATATTCTATTCTTATAGAAGAAAAAAATTTAAATATAGAGCCATTAAATTCGGATAAAGTTATATTTACAGACTATGAAATAATCTATAAAATTTTAGACAATTTAATTGGAAATGCTATTAAGTTTTCACCAAATAATTCTAGTATTAAATTTATAATAAAAGATTATAGGCTTAAAATCATAAATACAAACACCTTTATTCCGAAAGAATTGGAAGGTATTATATTTGAACCTTTTGTAAGTTCAAATATCAGGGAAAAAGGTCATGGTCTAGGACTTTATTTAGCCCTATATTATGCTGAATTACTAGGATTTGATTTAATTGTAAAAAATATAGATGAAGGGGTACTTGCAGAAGTTGATTTTTCCGGTAAGTATATTAAATCCTCACTATAAATTCATATGAAATACATATGGTTAATTTATTATATTAATAGGGAGGAAATAATATGATAAAAATAAAAAATATGTCTGTAACTTATAAAAATAAGACAGTGCTTTCTATAGATGAGGAAATAGTAATTAACAAGCGAGAAAGAATTGGAATTATAGGTTCAAATGGAGCCGGCAAAACTACATTAGTAAATGCGATTTTAGGCCTAGCACCCTTTAAAGGTATTATTGACACAGATATTTCCCATAGTCAAATGGCGGTTCATCTTCAATTTAACAACTATGTAAATACTATGAAAATAAAATATATTATAGAGATGATTTGTAATACAAAATTAAGTAAAAATAAAAAGCTGTTGGAATTAATTGATTTTTTTGAATTCAAAGAAAGTTTAAATAAGAGATTTCAAAATCTTTCAGGAGGACAAAAACAAAGGCTAACCTTGATTTTGGTTATGTATCAGGATGTGCCCTTAGTGTTTTTTGATGAGGTTACAACAGGACTTGATTTTGTAACAAGGGAAAGATTAGTGGAGAAAATAGAGCGATGGTATAGGCATAAGGACACTACCATTTGTATGGTTTCCCATTATTATGATGAACTGGAAAACCTGGTAGACAAGCTTTTAATATTAGATGAGGGTAAAGTTGTAGCCTTTGATTATACTGAAAAATTATTTAAAAAATACTGTGGTAATAATTTAATTATCTTGGAAAACAATGAGGAAAATAGGAAAATTATAAATAATTTTACCAAAATTCTTTCGCCGGAACATTCCATAGCTATTAGCACCAATAACAAAGAAGAAGAAAAGGAAGTAATAGATTTATTAATTAACCAAAACATCGATTTTAAAAGAACAAGTAAAGACATTGAACTTTTATCGATTAATGCAAAAGAGGATTTTAAGAAAAGGAGTTTACAGTAATGGAAAAGGGCTTATCGATTAATTTAATAAAATATGAATTAAGAAACTCCATTAGTAATTTTATGCAATTGTTCTTTGGTATAGTATTTCCAATTTTTATGGGATATTTAATCTATATAGGTGGAATTAAGGATATGCCGAAAGAAATACATTCAACCTTTGGTACTATCTTGTATACAGGTATGCCATTAATTATTTGTAATGCAATAATTCTTATTGGTTATGGGGCAAACTTTAGTTTGGAATTATCTGAAAAAACAATCTTAAGGTTAAAGTTATTTGGTTTTTCTGAAAAAACCATTATATTAGGAAAATTAATATCACAATTTATTATTTTAATATTAGGATTTTTTATTTATTCCATAGCCATGTTTATGTTAATTGAAATTAAAACTCCAACAATTAGCGGGGCAATAATCTATTTTATTTCAGTATATTTATTAGCAATTATTATTTTTTTACTTAGTCATGGCATTGCAAATATATTTCAAAAATTTGGACCAACTTTTGCAGTTAGTATGACGGTTTTTTTCTTAACTCAAACTCTAGCCGGTCTTATGGGATTGCAACCAAACATTTTTCCTAGGTTTTTACAAAATATAGCCCATTCAATTCCCTATTACTACATAGCACAGGATTTTCATAAAGTTTGGCTAGGAGAAAGCTACAATTTTGTACCATTTATTCAATCTATGATATTTTTTGCAGCACTATCTACAACAGTATTATTAATAAGTTTTTATTTAAGAAGAAGGAGAAAATAAAGAATTTAATAATATAATAAAATATTTGTAAAAAACCATATGAAAATAGGCGAAGATTAGTTTATATTCGCTTATTTTTTATTTATAAAAACCTATAAAACTTAATTAAGTAGTATAATTTTATTTAAGGCTAGAATTTAGATTTTAAATTTGAAAGAATGAAGCTTATTTAATATAATTATCCTATATGGGAGGAAGTATGGAAAAAAATAATAAAAAAATAATATTAGGCATTGTTCTAATAGCTGTTATTATTATTGGTGCTATTATATTTGTTTTTGCTCAAAAACATATTAAAATTAGCAAATTGGAAAAGACAGCTGAAAAGTACATAGAGATAGGTGATTATGAGAATGCTATTACTACTTATAATAAACTTATACTTAAAAAAGATGATGTTGAATATATTGAAAAATTGGATTTAGCTAAAAAATTAAAAAAATCTGATGAAAGCTTTCAAGAGGGGGAAAAACAATATAAAAACAGTAATTACAGCAAGGCAATTCTATCTTATTCTGAAGTTATAGAAAAAGATAAGGACAATTACAAGGCTGCAAAAGACAGAATTAAAAGTATTAAGGAAATATATATATCTGAAATAGACTCTACTATAGAAGATTTGGATTTTGAAAAGGCTGAAAGTAAATTAGCAGAATATAAAGATGTTTTAGATGAAGAAACAATAGTATCTTATAAAGAAAAAATAGCTAAAAATAAAGAAGAGGAAGAAAAAGAACAGCAAGAGCAAAAAGAAAAGGAAGAATTAGCCTTAGCAAAGGCTGAATTAGAGGAATTAATGAAGGAAGCAGCTAGGATAAGCAAACAAAATCTAGCAGCAAACCCGGACTATAGGAGCGTATATTATGTTACTAGCAACAAAGCCAATATTCGTTCAGGTCCAAGTATAAATTCGTCTATTATAACCTATGTTTCCCAAGGCTCTTCTGTATATATTTATGATATAGTTGAAGACATTGGAAGAACTTGGTGTAGGGCTATTATAACCAGTTCAGTTACAGGAAATTCCTATGACGGTTGGATTTCAAGTAGGAATTTAGATTATTCATTATAACAAAATAGCTTTTTATGATATAAGTATTATCATAAAGAGCTTTTTTATTTTAAATTAAGTAATTACAGGGGGGAATTATGAATAAAAATATAAGAGAAATATACTTTAGTCCAAGTGGGAGGACAAGGAAATTATCCCAAATATTTGTAGGTAATTTTAAAGGAGATATTAAAACATTTGATTTTTTATTAAAGGAAGAAGTTAAGGAGCAAAATCTTGGAAAAGAGGAACTATTGGTTGTAACAATGCCTGTTTATGCCGGTAGAATTCCTGAAATATGCATAAGTAAATTAAAAAAATTCAAAGGAAATGATACACCTGCTATTGCTCTTGTCGCTTATGGAAATAGGGAATATGATGACGCATTACTGGAACTAACAGATATTTTAAAAGAACAAGGGTTTAAAATTCTAGGAGCAGCAGCCTTTATTACAAGACATTCAATCTTTCCGGAAGTAGCAAACAATAGACCGGATGAAAAAGATGAAATTAAATTAAAGGACTTTGCTAATAAATGTAAAAATAAATTAGAGAGTTTGGAATTTAATGAACTTAAAATAAAAGGAAATAGACCATATAAAGATGAAAACAAAAAAGCCTTAATGCCAACTGGAGATGACCTATGTATAAACTGTGGAAACTGTGTAAAGATTTGTCCAGTAGAAGCTATTTCAATAGAAAACCCTAAAGAAACTAATGAAAGCAAATGTATTAATTGTACTGCTTGTATTTATAATTGTCCAACGGGTTCAAGAAACTATCATATGGAACAATATAATATGGCCTATGAAAAATTTAAAACAGATAATGCAGAAAGAAAAGAACCGGAAATATTTATTTAAAAAACATATACCGACTATCAAAATTTAGTGGAAACTAATGATTGCTAGTCGGTTTTTTTGTGAAGATTTCTAATAGTTGTGGTAATTAAATTGAAAAACAATTAACAAGAATTACAAAATTCAAATCATTTGTTTTAAAAATAATATATTAAATTATTTAAATAAATTATGGTAAATATATATAAAAAAATATATATAATAAATTTAATATTATTAATATACTTGATTGAAACTTAAAAATCTCTCTGATAATATCTATAGGTACTTAAATAATTTTAACTATATATTGAGAGGAGAGGGACATGAAAAATAAAAAGGGAAGAAAAATACTATCATTAATATTTATTTTAGCAATATTAATTAATAGTAGTGGTGTTGCCAAGGCAGATAATAGTTTACCAAAAGAACCAACAGAAATTACTATAACACCATCTAATTTTGTACCAAGGATAGGGCAGGAAGTAACTTTTCAAATAGATAATTTTGGATTTGAAAATATAAAAACAGGTATAGGCATGGATTACCGCATACAAGTAAATAGTTTTGAAAATGGAAAATATAATGCTCAGCAATTGAAAAAAATTGAAGTTCCTGAGATAACTGTGGAAAAATATAAGGATAATAATTGGATAAACAAAGGTGTGAAGCTATCAGGAAGAATGATGTTAAATAATTCTTTTGTAGGTATAGGTGTAGAAGATAAAATATATAAACCTAATGAAGAACAAAATTTCATTATTAAAAGAGAAAATATTCAAAAAGAATTAGAAAAAGAAAAAAGCAACTGGAATAAAATTAATTTTTTTAATATTTATTTTGAATTATTAAATGATAAAGGAAAACCAGATTATGGTGAGTATATAAATAGATTATCTCATAAAGGAACAGTAAATTTTACTTATAATATTTTGGATGAATTAATGGTAAATCCATATATAACATTACAAGGCAAAGCGGAATGGTACACAAATGATTTACAATTAAATGGAGGAGTTGAAAGACATCAAAAGGATTATCCAATTAATTTTTTATATTTGGAATCATCAGATATTTCTTTAACAGTATTGGAGCCAAAAGAAAGTTATGAACCTGGAGAAAAAATCAAGTTAAAAGTGGAAATTAAAAATACCAGTAAAAATCTACCTAATACAAGGTTAGTTTCCGGATTGGATTTTGGTGAAAAGGAAATTATAAAAAATCCGACGATGACAGTTGGTAAACCTGATATAATATTTGAATTACCGGAAAAATTGGGAAATAAGAGTGTTTTATCAAAAATGATAAATCCTAATGAGAGTTTAGAATTTATAACAGAAATTACCTTACCTTTAGATTTTACAGATTGTTTAAATTCTACTGGAGACAAAATAATACTAACACCATATTTATATACTTCTAATATTTACAAAGATGACGATGGACAAAAGTCATATATGCATTATGAAGAAAGAGAATATAATAAGGCGTTAGAACTTTCAATAAAAAAAGAAGTAGATGCACCAAAACCAACAGAACCAAATAAACCAGCAAGGCCTGTAGAAATAATTAAGGAAATAACCTTAGTAGGTGGTAGAGATACTTTAACTGAAAGAGTAAAAAGTCAATTAATGGACTTTGTACAATATAGATTGTCTGGAAAGGATCGTTATGAAACATCTGTAGAGGTATCAAGAGAATATGATAGCTCTAATATAGTATTACTAGCAAGTGGAGAAAAATATACAGATGAATTAACAGCAACAGTACTTGCAAATAAACTAGATGCACCAATAATGCTAACAAGAAAAGATTCTATTCCGGCAGAAGTAAAAGCTGAAATAAATAGACTTGGAGCAACTAAAGTAATAATAATAGGTGGAAACTCTTCTGTATCTAAGAAAGTAGAGGAAGAATTATCTAGCTATACTTTAAAGAGAATTGGTGGTTCTGATAGATATGACACAGCTATACTTGTAGGAAATCAAGTTAGAAACTTAACTGATAGTAAGTCAGAAGCAATATTAGTAGATGGAACAAATTTCCCAGATGCTATAGCAATGACATCTATGGCAGTTGAACAAGATATGCCAATATTGTTAACAAAACCAAGTCAATTACCGGAAAATATAGAAAAAGCAATAAAAGATTGGGAATTAACCGAAGTAACAATTGGTGGAGGAAGTAATTCAGTATCAAATAAGGTAGAAAAAGAAGTTAAGGAATTAACCGAAGTAAATAGAGTAGCAGGTTCTGACAGGTATGAAACATCAGTATTAATAGCAGAACAAGTATATGGAAAAACACAGCACATAGTAATAGCAAGTGGAGAAGTATTCTCAGATGCTATAGTTGGTGCACCATATGCAGCGAAAAATGGTTATCCAATATTATTATCTAGAAGTAACAATTTGCCGGAAGTTGTTATGAATTATATACTTGGTAACAGATAATTAAATAGATTAGAAAAAGATAATATTTTTTGATATATTTTAAAAAGTATTATCTTTTTTTGTGTTATTAATGAGGTGAAAATATTATTCTATTATAAGGGTAATTATATAAAGAGGTGTAAAATGAGTTTATCAGAAATAGTAAAATCACAAAGAGATTTCTACAACTCCGGAAATTTATTAAGTGTTAATAAAAGAATAGATTTTTTAAAAGAGTTAAGAGATAAAATAAAAAATTCTAAAGGTGAAATTTTAGGTGCAATAAAAGAGGATTTAGGTAAACATAATTATGAGAGTTTTTTAACAGAATATCAAGTTGTTATTGGTGAACTAGAATATTTAATAAATAATTTACATAAATTAATTACTATAAAAAACACAGGAACTTCTTTAAATATTTTACCGGGTAGGGGAATAGTATTAAAAAAGCCTTTTGGACAAGTTTTAGTACAATCACCATGGAATTATCCTTTTCAACTTGCAATAATTCCTACAATAGGTGCTATAGCTGCAGGAAATACAGTTATATTAAAAACTTCTAGAAAAGTTCCTCAAACTAACAACATTATTAAAGAAATTACCAAGGTACTTCCAAATGAGGTGCTATATTTTGCTGATGATTATTCTCATAATGAAATTCTAGATGAAAGGTATGATTTTTATTTTTTTACCGGTAGCAGAAAAGTAGGGGGAATTATATATAAAAAGGCAGCAGAAAATTTAGCTCCGGTTGTTTTAGAACTAGGAGGGAAAAGTCCATGTATAGTTGATGAAACGGCTAAAATAAAAGATGCTGTTAAAAAAATTGCATGGGGTAAGTTTTTAAATGCAGGTCAAACCTGTGTAGCACCGGACTATGTTTTTATACACAAGAAAAAAAGGGAAGAGTTTATTGATTTTTTCAAAAAAGAAATTAATTTAAATTATAATAACAGGGAGAATTTAACGAAAATAATTACAGAGGAAAAAGTAGAACAATTATCTTCATTAATTAAAGGAAGAAATGATATTTATGGTGGAGAATTTAATATTGAGGACAGAGCCTTCATGCCAACTATTTTAACTAATGCAAGTTTTGATGATGAAATTATGAGAGATGAAATATTTGGTCCTATTTTACCGATTATTGAATATGAAAATCTTAGTGATATAATTGAAAAGGTTAAAACTAAACCAAGTCCTCTAGCTTTATATATTTTTAGTAATAAGAATGAAAATGTAAAAAAAATAGTAAATTATTTAAACTTTGGTGGTGGTTGTATAAATGATGTTATAGTACATGTGTCTGAAATTAAACTGCCTTTTGGTGGAGTTGGAGGAAGTGGACTAGGTAATTATCATGGAAAATACAGTGTTGATACTTTTACCCATGAAACGGGAGTCGTTGTATCTAAAAGTGGATTATCAAATTTTTTAAGATATCCACCTTATACAGAAAAAAAGTTTAAAATTATTAAAAAGGTTTTAGGTTAAAAACATAAGCACCAATTAATAATATATAGAATATTGTAGCTATAATTATAGTTATAATAAATTTCTTTTTAGATAGTTTATGTTTAAATAAGAGCATTCCAAAAGCACTGCCTAAAAAACCTCCAATTACTACTAATAATAGAAGGAAAAATTCAGATATTCTGTATTGGTTTTTAGTAGCTTTATATTTATCTACTCCATAAAAAACAAATGTTAATATATTTATTAATACAAAATAGCTATAAATTAATTTAATAAATTGCATATTTACTCCTTGTTAATAATAAATTTAGTGAATAAATCTTATTATAGGAGTATACCATAATTATTTAAAGTAAAAAAATTTTATAGTAGATAAGGGTATAAGTAATATAAGTTGAAGGTTATTAAAATTGTATTAATATTTTTATAACTAATTTAAGAAAGTTTAATTTCAAAAAGATGGTTTTGAAAGAGAGGTATAGAATGAAAAAATCCGTTACACTAATAATGGGGAAAATTTATAATCCGGAAACAGATAGAATAGAGTTTGGAAGTAAAAATTTTAAAACTATTGTACAAACTGTAAGAGATTTTAATGAGGCTAAAGAATATGTTTTAAAATTTGTTGAGGAAGGTGTAGAAGATTTTGAACTATGCGGTGCATTTGGTAAAGAAAAGGCTAGAGAGTTAATTGAATTAACAGAGCACAAAGTAGGAATAAGCTATGTTGTTACTGATGAGGATATGAAGCCCTTAGTAGATGAATTTTATACATTTGGAAAGAAAAAATAATGTCAAAAGAAAATCGAATATGTGATTGGGCAGAAAATTCTAAAATTGAAAGGGAATACCACGATAATGAATGGGGTATTCCCAATCATGATGATAGGTATCTTTTTGAAATGTTAATACTAGAAGGTGCTCAAGCTGGACTTAGTTGGTCAATTATTTTGAAGAAAAGAAATGAATATAAGAAGGCTTTTGATAATTTTGAGCCTAGTAAAGTAGCAAAATATGATATTAAGAAGAAGGAAGAACTTTTAAAGAATAAGGGAATTATAAGAAATAGAAGAAAAATTGAATCGGCAATAAATAATGCAATAAGATTTTTAGAAGTGCAGGAGGAATTTGGTACTTTTGATAAATATATTTGGAGTTTTACTAATGGAAAGCAAGTTATAAATCAATGGACTGATACTACAAGTATTCCTTCAAGTTCAGACCTTTCAAAAAGCATAAGCAAGGATTTAAAAAAGAGAGGTTTTACTTTTGTAGGTGAGGTAATAATTTACTCTTATTTACAAGCAATTGGAATAATTGATGATCATTTAATTTATTGTCGCAAGAATAGGTAATAGGAGAGAATATGACATTAATATTTGCTCATAGAGGAAGTAAAGGAACTCATCCGGAAAATACATTGGCTTCAATAAAGGAAGCGGTAGAAATTGGATCTGATGGCGTAGAAATAGATGTACATTTAAGTAAAGACAAAGAACTAATAGTAATTCATGATGAAACTGTTGACAGGACAACAGATGGCACCGGTGCTATTAAAAAAATGTTTTTAAAGGAGATAAAGAAATTAGACGCCGGTAGTTGGTTTAATCCTATCTATAAAAACGAAAAAATTCCAACATTAGCTGAGGTTGTTAATTTATTAAATGAAATGGAGTTTAAGGGAGTTTTAAATATTGAAATAAAAACAGATAAAATAAGATATTGGGGAATTGAAAGAAAATTAGCTAAATTTTTAAAATCTCAAGAACTATCTTTTTCCTATATATATTCCAGTTTTAATATAAAATCCCTTATTAAGATTAACAGATTTGACAAAAAGTCAAAAAAAGCCTGGCTAATAAAAAATATAGATTTAGAAAGCCGAAATATGATAAGATTTAAAAATAGTGATATTTTTGAAGGATTACATCCCAATATTAAAAAGCTAAAAAGCAAAGATGAAATTATAAAATTTATTACTAAAAAAATAAGGCCTTGGACTGTGAATAATAAGGAGGATATGACCTATTGTTTTAAAAGAAATTTAGATTCAATTATAACTGATTATCCTAAAGAGGCTTTGATTCTTAGAAAAGAATATAACAACAAGTAAAATTTTTAATTAGGAGGAATAATGTCATTTATTATAACAACTTACTGTAATGAAGGTATTGTTATGGCCTCAGATAGTCGTATAACATACAATAATACCAGTAAAGGACAAAATGATGAAATAATAAACAATGTTGGAATAAATCTAAGTGACAATGTTAATAAATTATTTCTTACAAAAAATGGAATAGGAATTAGCACTTGCGGAACAGCTGCAATTGTGAACTTTGAAAGCAATGTTGCTGAACCAATTTCCGGACATGTGGAAAAAATAATCAATGAAGAAATTTATGAAGAGGATAATGTAGACATTGTTGTTGAGAAAATTATTAAGTATTTTGATAAATTCAATAATAATTTAGATACGACTTTCCATGTAGCCGGTTACGATAAGGAGTTTAATAGGAAAATAGTTAGATTTAACTTAGCAACAGGTAAAAGAGAGGATTTTGGGAAGGAAATAGCAGGAGCTACATGGGATGGTGAAACTATTTATTTTTCTAAATTATTTAACGAAACAGAAGTAAGTGGTAATAGTAAATTTGTTTTTCCTCAATTGGATATTCCATTTCAATTTTTTAATCTACAAGATGCAATAGATTTTTGTAGATTTGCCATAGATATTACAATTAAAACAATGAGATTTACAAATGTTGTAAAAACAGTTGGTGGAAACATTGATGTACTGGGTATAAAGCCAGATGAAGAAATTTGGATTTCTAAAAAAGAATTATATTAGAAGGTAAAAATACCTTCTTTTTTTATGTTTTTTAAAATAAAATGCATATTCATTTGTATTTAGCCATTATTAGTGATATATTATACGAGGACAAAAAATAGAAAGAGGTAAAAAATACTTAATGACAGAAAAGAAAATTGAAGATTTTAACCTATCAAAAGAGGTAATGAAAGCTGTTTCCGACATGGGATTTGAAGAATTCTCTCCAATACAAGCTCAAGCTATACCTTATTTGATGGAAGGAGAAGACGTAATTGGTCAAGCTCAAACAGGAACAGGAAAAACAGCCGCTTTTGGGATTCCTATTGTCGAAAAAGTTGATTCGAAATTAAATAAAGTTCAAGCAATTGTACTTTGTCCAACAAGAGAATTATGTATTCAAGTATCTGAAGAAATTTCAAAATTAGCGAAATATAAGAAAGATTTGAAAGTATTGCCTATATATGGTGGGCAACCAATTGAAAGACAATTAAGAGCGTTAAAAAAGGGAGTTCAAGTAGTTATAGGAACACCTGGTAGAGTGATAGATCATATAAAAAGAAAAACATTAAAATTGGACAATGTTAATATATTTGTATTAGACGAAGCCGATGAAATGTTTGATATGGGATTTAGAGAAGATATAGAACTAGTATTAGGTAGTGTATCTGATCATAGACAATCATTGTTCTTTTCAGCAACAATGGATAAAAATATTATGAAATTTGCGAAAAAATTTCAAAATGAACCTAAAATCGTAAAAGTAGTTAATAAGGAATTAACAGTACCTAAGGTAACTCAATTTTATTATGAATTAAAGAATAATATAAAAATAGAAGTATTATCTAGAATCTTAGATATTTATAATCCAAAATTAACTGTAGTATTTTGTAATACTAAAAAAATGGTAGATGAACTTACAGGAGAGTTACAAGGTAGAGGTTACTTTGCTGACGGATTACATGGTGATTTAAAGCAGGTACAAAGAGATGTTGTAATGAATAAGTTCAGAAAAGGTACTATAGATATTTTAGTAGCAACAGACGTAGCAGCAAGAGGCATTGATGTTGATGATGTAGACTTAGTTGTTAACTACGACATGCCACAGGACAATGAATATTATGTTCATAGAATTGGAAGAACAGCCAGGGCTGGTAGAGAAGGTACAGCTATAAGTTTTGTAACAAACAGAGATTATAGTATGTTAAGAGAAATTGAAAAGTACACTAAAACTTCTATAGAAAGAAGGGCCTTACCTACATTAAAGGATATTGAGGCAAAACAATCATCTAAAATTATAGAAAAGCTTAGAAAAATTCTTGATGGTGGAAATTTAGAAAAACAAATTGAAATTATAGGTCTTTTAGAAGGCGAAGATTATAGTTCAAATCATATAGCAGCAGCATTATTGAAACTATATATGAGAGATAATCGCTTAGAAGGACATCAAGAAATAGACAGTGTCGATAACAATAAAAAAGCTTCCTTTGGCAGAGATAAGGGAAGAAAAGACGATAGAAGAGACAGAAGAGATCGTCGTGGAAAAGATGGAAGAACAGAAAGAAAACCAAATAGAAAATTAAAAAATTCTACAAGACTCTTCCTTAATACAGGAAAAAGAAAAGGTGTATCTCAAAAGCATATACTTTCGGCTTTATGTAATGATGCAGGAATTGCAGCAAAAGAAGTTGGAGATATAGATATTTACGATAAATTTACATTTGTAGATGTAGACAATAAAGTAGCTGATAAAGTTGTTAAGAAACTTAACAACAAGCATATAAAAGGATCTAAAGTATCTGTAGAAAAAGCTAATAAAAAAATATAATATTAAGATCAAGAGGATAACTTCTTGATCTTTTTTGATGCCAGCACTTTTTAATAAATTTGTTTAGTGATAGAGTAGATATAATGATTATCAAAATTTGTTTTATAAATACCAATAAGCCAAAAAATATTGATTAATAGGATTAAAATATAATAAATAATATTAGTTCTATGTAGGAAAATATGGGTATGGTATTTATGGAGCAATTATAAAAAATTATTAGTTGGAGGATATATATGGATAGATTATTTAAAGAGAAAAAATTTTATATTCCAATAATATTATTCTGTATGTTTTTATGGGGTTCAGCTTTTCCCATTATTAAATTAAGCTATATAGAATTTGGAATACCGCAGGGGGATTATTTTGCTAAAATATATTTTGCAGGATTAAGATTTTTCTTATCTGGTGTTATGGTAACAATATTTGGAAAGATTTTTTTAAAGGAAAAGATTAATTTTAAAAAATTAGACTATAAATTTTTAGCCATACTTGGATTAATACAAATTACCTTTCAATACACCTTTTATTATATAGGTGTTGGAAATACTTCAGGTATGAAGTCTGCCATTATTCAATCGGCATCAACCTTCTTCATAGTATTATTTGCTTCAATGCTATTTAAAGATGATAAGATTAACAAAAATAAAATAGCGTCAATAGTAATAGGATTTTTAGGAATTATAATTACAAATATTTCATCAGGTTTTGATTTTAATTTTACATTGACAGGTGAAGGATTTTTACTAATAGCAACATTATTTGGAAGTATTGGTCAAATCTATGTAAAAGCTGCCGGAAAGAGTATGAACCCGGTTGTGGCAACGTCAGGACAAATGTTAATAGGAGCGTCAATATTAATATTAGTAGGAAGAATTGGAACTTCTACAGATTTAATATGGACAGGAAAAGGTATCTTGTTATTTATATATAGTGGATTTTTATCATCGGCAGCCTTTGTACTTTGGTATTCTATTTTAAAATACAATAAAGCAGGGGAAGTATCGGTTTATAGATTATTTATTCCAATATTTGGAACAATATTATCGGCTTTATTTTTACCGGGAGAAAGAATTACCATTAATATTATAATAGGTTTAATATTGGTAGTTATTGGAATGTTTGTATTAAATATGAGATGGGAAAGAAAATAAAAAATCAATTTGAGATGTGATTTAAACTTGAAAAACAAATAGCTTATGTTTACATCAGATAGTTATTGCTGTCTGATGTTTTTTATTTTGTAAATATTTGTTATTTACAAAAGTATAGATTAGCAATATGAAAAATAATATAAGCAAGAAAGAAAATAGTGGGATTCTTGGTGTTTTCTTCCTTATCGATTAGAATATAATATAGATAATCTTAGGAGGATTATATGAAATTTAAATATGGATTTATTTGTATAATATTGCTACTTATGCTTACGGGATGTTCAAAAGAGAGTTCATTAAAAAACCAAGAAAATACAAGATATTTTGAAGATGCAACTTAATTTAGTGCAAACTATTGAAGAAATCCATCTTTTTTTATTAATGGTTAAGATTTAAGTAAGTATTAAAAAGTTAAAGATGAATTTTTAAAAGAAAGAAGGTAGTAGATGAAAGTAAAAAGATTATTTACAGAGAAAAAATTTTATATTCCAATTATATTATTTGCAATGTTTTTATGGGGTTCAGCTTTTCCGGCATTAAAAATTAGCTACGATGTTTTTAAAATACCTCAAGAGGATTACTTTGCAAAAATATATTTTGCTGGTTTAAGATTTTTTCTGTCAGGTTTATTTGTAGTCCTATATATAGGCTTATTTGTAAAAGAAAAAAATTGATTACAAAAAGTTAAACTATAAATTTTTAATTACTTTAGCTTTATTTCAAATAACCTTACAGTATATTTTTTACTATATTGGAGTTGGAAATACTTCAGGCATGAAGTCAGCAATTTTACAATCTTCAGCTACTTTTTTAATTGTATTAATTTCAGCAATTGTTTTTAAGGATGATAAACTAAATAAAAACAAAGTAGCAGCAATTATAATAGGATTTACAGGAATTATAGTAACCAATATAGGTTCGGATTTTGATTTTAATTTTAAGCTGACAGGTGAGGGGTTTTTATTCTTAGCAGCATTTTTTAGTAGTATAGGACATGTTTACATGAGGGCAAAGGGCAATAGCACCAATGCTGTTGTTGCAACTTGTTTTCAGATGATAATAGGCTCAATTTTGTTGATATTACTTGGAAAGCTTGGAATGAAATCAACTTTAGTTTGGAATGTAAAAGGTATAATGCTGCTTTTATATAGTGGATTTTTATCTGCAACAGCCTTTACCTTATGGTATGGAGTGTTAAAATACAATAAGGCTGGAGAGGTTTCCATATATATGTTGTTTATACCAATATTTGGTTCTATTCTTTCTGCTACTTTTATTCCAGGTGAGAAATTTACAATTAATATAGTAATAGGATTGATATTAGTGGTTGTTGGAATATTTGTATTAAATATGAAAAAGGAATAGGATTGGTAATTATGACTTCTGAAAAATTGTGGAAAGAATATAAAAAGTTAAATAAGGATATTGGAGAAAAATATGATACTTGGGCATTTGGAACTAGCCCAGATAAACTTTTAGAATTGGTTTTAAGTGGAGAAAAAACAGGAACTTCGTCTTTATATAGACTATATGAATTTACTAATGAATCAATTCCCAAAGAAGGAGAATACAGTATTATTTTAAACTCAAAAGGAAAGGCTATTTGTATTGTAAAAAATACAAAGGTTGAAATAATACCATTTAAGGAAATTAGAAAAGAACATGCATTTAAAGAAGGAGAAGGGGACAAATCTTTAAATTACTGGAAAAAAGTTCATAGGGAATTTTTCATAGGTGAGCTAAATAAGCTTGGAGAGAAATTTTCAGAGGACATATTGGTGGTTTTTGAAGAGTTTAAATTGATGTATAGTATAAAAAATCAATAAGATAAGAGAATTCAATCTAGATAAATATTATATTTTGTTGAAATGTTGTAATAAAATTCAAGAATAATAGGTGGATTTTTAATATATACTAAATATGAGGTGAATTATATGAAAAAATATAGACCTTATATTTTTGGTGGAATTATTATAATATTTATTATGCTTCTTATGGCTAAAATAATATTTGGAAGAAATAGGGGAGTTTTCAATGATTTAAGCTATTATAATAATATGTCCCATAATGAAGAGGATTATCCAATTATAAAAGATATTAATGAACTAGAAGAAGAAACTCGTGAAAAATGTCAAGAGTTTCTAAGTCTTTGCCAGCAGGAAGGACTTCCGGTTATAATTATTGAAACCTATAGAACTCAAGAAAGACAGGATTTTTTATATGCGCAAGGCAGAGCAAACGACAATAATATTGTAACTTGGACAAGAAGTAGTTATCATACAAGAAGAAAAGCTTTTGATATTGCTAAAAATGAAAAAGGAAATGAATTTGGTGATGATGAATTTTTTAAAAGATGTGCAGAAATAGGAGAATCCGTTGGATTAGAAGCAGGATATTTCTGGACCGACTATCAAGACAAAGGACATTTTCAAAATTAAAATAGAGGTTAAGATGAAAATAAGATTAGATAAATTAATTTCAAATATGGGCTATGGTAGCCGTAGTGAAATTAAAAAAAATGCAAAAAAAGGTTTGATTAAGGTAAATAATGTTATAGAAAAAAATAGTGGAAAACTGGTTGATACTGAAGAAGATATAGTAAAATACAAGGATGAAACAATTGAATATAGACAATTTATATATTTATTAATGAATAAGCCTAAAGGTTATATTTCTGCAACAGAGGATTCATATCATGAAACAGTTTTGGATTTATTAGATGATTATCATAAAAGTTTCCTGCCAGCTCCAATTGGAAGACTGGATATTGATACAGAAGGGTTGCTTTTACTTAGTAATGATGGAAAATTTAATCATGAATTAACATCTCCAAAAAAAAATGTACCAAAAACCTATTATGTTGAATTAGCAAGAAAAATAGAAGATGATTATGAAAAGATATTTAAAAAGGGAATAAAACTCATGCCTGAAAATATTGTTACAAAACCAGCAGAGTTTAAAGTATTAACAGAAAAAACTTGTGAATTAACAATATATGAAGGGAAATTTCATCAAGTAAAAAGAATGTTTGAAGAAGTCGGAAATAGAGTTATTTACTTAAAAAGGATAAAGATGGGATATTTTGAACTACCTATGGATTTAGAGCCGGGAGAATACATTGAGTTAAGAGAGGAAGAAATTAAACTTTAATAGTAACTACTAGTAATATATTTTAAAAAGATATTAATAGTAGTTATTTTTTGTTTTAAGCTGAAAAATATACCATATAATGATATTATTTAATTATAGACAGTTTATTAGTTAAGAAATTAAAGGGGGCACTGTGAAAAAATATACAGTAGCATTGGTGATTTGTGCTTTGATTTTAATATTAGGTATAAGAGTTACTAGACCTAATACCGGCTTAGATAAAGCTGATTTATTTTATAGAGTAGATAGTAATACTAAGGGAGTTACCAATTATAATCAAAAGGATTCATTTTTAATTCTAATAAATAAGGTTGAAAATAAACCTGAAAATAAAACAAATAAAAGACAAGAGTTTCTCCACGGTTTTAAAAAAGCACTAAAAAGAGAGAAACCAGAAGAAGAGACAGATAATTATTCTAACCTATTGGGTTATTATGAAAATACGAATTATTATAATATAAGAGTTGATGATAATACTCCTAAGGAGTATTTGCTAAGAAGTGTGTATAAAAATGATAGTGGAAAATCACAGGATTATATTTATTTCAAGGATGGAAAAACAGAAATATCTAAGGATAATGTTGTTGAGGACAAAGAGAGTAAAATTTCATTAAAACCATTTGTCTCAACAGATGAAAATTATTTTAATATGTCTAGTTATTATTATTTTACTAAGGACTTAATTGAAAAATCCGATGATGTAGAATATAAAGAACTAGATGAAAACTATTTTTTTACAAAAGAGCTAAGTAACTTTAATTTTGAAGAAGTAAAGGATTATTTTAAAATTTTTAATCTTGAAGATTATTTAAGAAAATCAGATATATTAACCTATGACAGTATATTAAATACAGAGTGGGACAGGAAATATTTCTTTGTCAGCTTTTCTGTAACTAGTCTTTATTTACAATTGCAAAAAGCATATATTACCATTGATTTAGAAAAAGATGGTGTAGAATATAGTATAAATTTAAGTAGAGATTTTGGACAGTTAAATTTAATAACGGATATAGAAATTCCGGAATTTGTAGAAGAGAATTGAGGCTACTATGAAAAGAACTATTTTAGACAATGATAAATATTATTATTTATTTTCTAGTATCCTTTTAATTACAATATCTTTACTAATTTCTGAACTAGGTGTTGGATTAAAAATATTAGATGAATACAGTTCATTTAAAATAGGTATAATACTAGCTTCTGCAATATTTCTATTGGCTTTTATAATTAATCCTATAAATATGAGTAAAAATATCTTTTATGCAGCAAGAAATCAATTAAAAGAAATAGGTTTTTTATTTATATTAATCATTTTATATGTAATTTTTGGAATATTGAGTTTTTACTATACTAAAAATATGGAAATAGCAATTATTAAGTATGAAAATATAGCCTATATGCTACTTTTATTATTTTTGTATTTACTTTATTTAAATAGAGAAAGTGTTGGGGATAAATTAAATACACTATTAAAATTTTTATCCTTACCATCTATAGTTATTATTCCTTACACATGGATATATTTATTGATTTTCAAAAGGACCTATTATAGTAGAAGATTGTCATTATTAAGGGACTACAATGATTTTGGTGTACTTTTGTTATTTAGTTTTGTTGCATTGGTATTTTTGATTTTTAGAAATATAAAAAATTTACACGTAAGAAATGTTTTATTAATCTTTACAATTATAGTAGGGGCTTCAACAATATATTTAATAGCGTCAAGAAGAAGCTCCTTACTATTAGGCGTGATTGTAATTATGTTTCTTTTATATGCTATATACGATAATTTCAAAAAGATATTTAAAGAAAATATAAAGAAATCAAAACTAGTTTTTAAATATATACTTTCCCTATTGCTTTTATTTTTAACAGTAGCAATAGCATATGTAGGTAGTGTTTTTGTAACTTATAGTTATAATTACTTAACTACAGAAATGGTAGTTGAGCTTACAGAAAATAAAGATAGTCAGGGAATAAGGGTAAATAGGGATGTAGAAGAAATATTATACGACGAAAAAGCCTTTGATAAACGGGAGTTTCTTTGGGGAATGGCAATAGATTCCTATATGGAATACCCTATGGTCAATAAAATAATTGGAGGGGGAGCCTCTGCACAGGTAGATATTTACAACGAACCGGAGAATAAGCTATTAAGGGATAAAGAATATGGACAAATAACATCGGATAATACAAGTCATCCACATAATTTTTTATTAACTGAACTTTTAACAGGAGGAGCGGTACTTCTTCTATTGACGATAGTATCGTTAATAGTATTTTTAAAATTGTTATTTAACCTAGGAAAAAAATCCTTAACAGATGCATTTTTTATATTTTTAATGTCCCTAGTAATTTTAGCAGACTTATTTGTCGATTCAAGATATGGCTTTTTAGGAAATAGTTACGTATGGGTATTATTAATTCTTTTAATTACTGCTTTTAACTCCAGTAGAGTGAAAATTGTAAAAAAAGATGAGATTTCAAATGATTATATTGATAATAGTAAACTTGATGATGAAGATTTAATAAAAGAAGATAAGATTATAGTCGATGATGAAGAACCTTAAACTAGTGAAGATATACTAAAGAAAAAATATTCAAATAGTAAGTCAGTTTAAAAATAGTAGAAAAAAGAAACCTTTTGATTTAAATAAGATTAATCAAAAGGTTTCTTTTTGATAAAAAGCATTTGATTTAAATAAATAAAAATAAAAAATTATAAGTAAAAGCTTGTTATTTTTGCATAAGTTCCGTATAAAGTCTTAAGGCTTTAAAGAGGTTTTTTATTAAGACTTTTTCATTTTCTTTGTGTACACCGGAAAGTAAACCCGGACCAACTATAACTACATCCCGTCCGTCTTTTCTAAGGATGGTGCCATCTGTTGTTCCTTTAAAGTCTTGGGTAATAAATTCATAATCTAAACTTTCATATATATTTTTTATATTTTGCATAAGCTCTGTATTTTCATCGGTAATCCAAGGCTCTCTTTTGTCTAAAATTGTAATATTTGCTTGCATACTTGGAACCTCTGTTTTTACTTCTGTAAGTATTTTATCGATTCTATGCCAAATGTCATCGGAAAAATGATTTGGTACAAGGCGAGCATCAATTTTTAATTCACAATCATCCGGTACTACCCAAGGGTCAACAGATGCATGAATTGCCAATGGCTGCCAAAAGCTAGAACCATAAATTTCATGAGCTTTATCGGATAAATCAGTTTCACCCATTTTATTAATTATTTTATTAGCTATAAGTATAGCGTTTTTATCTACACTTAATTGAGAACCGTGACCTGTTTTACCCTTTATATCAATTACTCCATAGGTTCTTCCTCTGCCAACGTTGCAAATTTCCATATTTGTAGGTTCACAAACTACAACTTCCCTAAAGTTTTCTAATAATCGGTGACCAACTAATGCTTTTGATCCCTTCATGCTGTCCTCTTCATCAACTGTTGCAACAAGAGCTATGTCTCTGTTAATAGGAATATTATTTTCTTTTATATATCTCATTGCAACCATAATTGAACAAAGACCTGACTTCATATCTGAAGCACCTCGGCCATATAGGAAACCGTCTTTAATTATTCCGGAAAAAGGAGCTACCTCCCATCTAGTAGATTCATCTTCACTAACAGGCACAACATCCATGTGTCCGGTAAAAATAATTCCCGGATTTTTTGATTCGCTTCTTAAAATAGAAATTATATCGTATCTGTTTTCCTCTACTTCAATTTTATAAGTTTCAATATTTAATTTTGTCATATAATCATAGACTAAATTACACATTTCCAATTCGTTTCCTGGAGGATTTATACTCTTTATGCGTACAGCTTTTTGTAATAAATTAAGTAATTCTTCTTCATAATTAGAATAATTATTAGACATTTAACCACTACCTTTCATAAATAGTATATTATAAGAATACGGTCAATACAATTTAACTATGATATAATTATTTTTACTTAATTATTGAAATGAAGAGGAATAAATGAAAATATATTTAAATGATTTAAATTATAAATATGAAATATTTGAGTTAATAAGAACTTTAATAGGACAAGGGAATTTTGAATTTGTTGATGATGTAAACTACTTGGATAATATTTTAATTATTATTATTAATGGAGATTTAGAAATTAAATATTATCTAAATAATGAAATTGAGTACAATAAAAAAATAAAAAACATTAAACAGACAACTGATGAATATTTTAAAGAAAAAATGCTTATAAAGGGAGAAATGTTAAGGTTTTTTGAAGAAAAATTAAATATTTCAAGCGATTGGGGTGTTTTAACAGGAATAAGACCGGTGAAGGTTGCAAGGAGTTTAATAAATAAATATGGAAGGGAATATTCAGAAAAGATTTTAAAGGATAAGATGCTTTTGAAGGAAAATAAAATCGATTTGATTACTTCTATTTCTACTATTCAAGAAACCTATATTAGTAGACTAAAAAAGAATAGTTATAGTCTTTATATAAATATTCCATTTTGTCCAACAAGATGTGATTATTGTAGTTTTTCTACTTTGAAAATTGAAAAACATAAGGATTTAGTTCCCAGATATTTAAAAACCATAGTAGATGAAATGAACAGTCTTAAAAAATATTTAAGAGATTTTAATCTTTCTACTATATATATAGGGGGAGGAACACCTACTACTTTAAATGAAGACAATTTAAAATATCTTCTATCCTATATAAATGAAAATTTTAAAAATCCAATTGAATTTACAGTTGAAGCCGGAAGGGAAGATACTTTGTCCTCTGAAAAACTAAAACTATTAAAGGAAGAAAATACAACTAGGATTTCATTAAATCCCCAAACTTTTAAATCGGATACTTTAAAATTAATTGGAAGAAAACAAAATAATAATGAACTTATTAAAAGATATTATGAAGCAAGGGAATTGAATTTCGATTCTATAAATATGGATTTAATAATAGGATTACCAAGAGAAAACTTAACTGATTTTAAAAATACTTTAGAAATAATAAAGGACCTATCACCTGAAAATTTAACCATTCATACACTAGCGGTGAAAAAAGGATCTAAAATAAGTGAAAAATCCCTAAATTTAGAAGATGAAAAAAACAATGTTTTAAACATGATGAATATGGCAGTGGACTTTGCTAATAAAAATGATTTTATTCCGTATTACTTATACAGGCAAAAACAGATTTTGGGAAATATGGAGAATATAGGTTTTTCTAAAAAGGGAAAAGAATGTATCTATAATATTACTATGATGGAAGAAGTTGAAAATATTATAGGTATAGGTATGGGAGCAAGCTCTAAAATAATAAAGGAAAACAATATGATTTTAAACCACAGAAACTATATGAATATGAGGGATTATTTAGAAAATATAGATAAATTGATTTTGAAAAAAATTGAGTTAATAGGAGAAGCATATGATTAAAAAAGCAGAAGTCAATTCAAAGTTCCAATATCCAATAGAACAAGTTTGGGAAATAATTACAAATAGGGAAAATATTATATGGAGAAATGATATTAAAAGCTTTAAAAAAATCAATGAAAAGGAATTTGAAGAAATTAATATAAATGATTTAAAAACACATTATACTATAGAAGAAAAAATAGAAAATAAAAAATATAAATTAAAATTTAATAATAGATTAATTGATGGAAAATTCGAAGTGGATTTTAATGAAATAGATAAAAATACTACTAATGTAAGAATTTACCAGGAAAATAAAATGAATAATCTGTCTACAATTATTTCAAGTGTATTGTTTTTAAATCTTGAAAAGATATTAAATAGATATGTTTACGACTTAAATAGAGAGTTAAAGAGCCGGAATGTTACAAAAAAGTAACAAAACACGCTTAATTATTTGAATAAATTTACCTATTTTTTATAAGGATTTTAATCATTGGAAAATACAGTCTTAAAGAGGTCATAGGTTACAAAAAAGTTACAAAAATTAAATATTCTAATTTTAAATATGAAAAATCCACATTTTTTGCTAAAAAACTCAAAAATATTCAACTTTAAATTGACACTATTTTTTCTATAGGCTAAAATAATTAGCGTAATAGAAATAGTTACAAAAAGGTTACAAAAATTTGTAATAAAGATTAAGGAGAAATATTTTGAGTATAAAAAAGAAATTAGTTTCCGGATTAGTTATAGGCTCTGTAATATTTTCTTCATTAACTCCTAGTTTAGCAAATGAAGGTTTTAATGCAGTAAGTATTAACAATAGTAGCTTATCAAGTACAGTTAGTCAGGTAGCTAGATTTAATGAGAAAAAAGCAGAAAATGTTTATATATTAAGTTCAGAAGAATTAATAGATGGAATTCCAGGAGGAGTTTTATCAGGAGAAAATAATGGAGCTATAGTATTTTTAGAAAATGGAAAATTATCTGAAAGTTCTTTAGCAATAGTAAATGAAGCAAAAAATGTTTATGCTGTTGGTGGGGAACAAATTATTCCTGAATCTGTAGTTTCAAAGTTAAATAACTACAAAGGAAGAATATCTGGCTCTGATAGATATGAGACAGCTGTTAAAATAGCAGACAAACTAAAGGACAATAGAGACATTATAATTACTAACGGTAATGCTTTAGCGGATTCTTTAGCAGCAACTTCATTGGCAGTAAAAAATGATATGAATATTATCTTAGTAGATACTAATACTGTTCCAGAAGTAACAAAAGAATATATTAAAGAAAACAAAGACTCTAACATATACTTTGTTGGTGGAGAAGGTTCACTTCCACAAAACACAAAAGAAGAAGTATATAAATTAGCTGATAAAAACATTGAAGATATAAAAAACAATACAATAGCTGGTTCTAATAGACATGAAACTTCTTTAAAGATAAGTGAAAGATACGGTTCATTTAATACATTAGTGTTAGCTAATGGAGAAAATTACCAAGATTCTATTTTGGCATCATCTTTAGCTTCAAGTTTAGAAGCTCCAGTAGTATTAGTTGATAATTCCAGTGTAAGTGAAAAAGTTGGAAATATTAAAGGAATAGAAAATCTTTATACAGTTTCAACTGAAACAGTTTCATATTCATATATGAAACAATTTGTTAGAACTTTATTAAATAATGACCAATTAGAATTAGCTATAAAAGATCTTAGCGGAAATGTAGTTTACAATATTAACCAAGGAACAGAAAAAACTGCTTGGGTTACACAAAGTTTAAATATTAGAACTGGAGCGGGAACAGGACATTCAATAATTGGTACATTTTCAAAAGGAGATAAAGTTACAGGTGTTGAAGAAGATGGTTGGCTAAAATTTGACTACAATGGCAAAACAGCATACGTAAGTTCAAAATACCTTTCAGCTACTGAAATAGCTAAAGAAGCTCCAAAAGAAACTGTAAAAGAAGAATCAAATGTAAACGGTGGTAGCCAAGACTTTTCTTATTCAAAAGTAATGAGCGTTACTGCAACAGCTTATAGTAGAAATGAAGCTGGTCTATCAAACAAGACAGCATCAGGAATTGACTTAAGTCAAAACCCAAATGTCATAGCAGTTGATAGAAATGTAATTCCTTTAGGAACTAAGGTTTATGTTGAAGGATATGGTTACGCTGTAGCTGGAGATACAGGTGGAGCAATTAAGGGAAATAAAATTGATGTACACTTTGATTCAGTTAGTAGATGTTACGAATGGGGTAGAAAAACAGTAAAATTATATATATTAGATTAATTTAAATCCTAGTAGAATTCCTACTAGGATTTTTTATAATTTTTTTATTAAATTTAGGAAACAAAAAAGAGATTCTATAACTTTTATAAGCTAGAATCTCTTTTAAGTATGACTATACCAACGATCTGTTTTAGGCTCCATCATAATTATCATTTCCCTTCTTTTTTATTTTTAATTCTTTATTATCTAATCTTTTGTTATTTATAATAACCTTAGATTATCTATTTTTAAATTATAATTTTATAAATAGAATATAAATTATGTCTTTAGATTAAATATGACATCTCATACAAAACCACTACTTAATTTATATTTTTAATTTTTAGTTGGTACGTCATAAATAAAATTATAATTTGTATTTAATATATACCCAGTATAAATATTTTAAACATAAAATTAAATTTTTTATTTATAATATAAAAAATAGACATGTATTTATGTCTATTTTTCTATTATAAGCTTACTTAAATTATATTTTCTTTTAAATAATTAATTATTCCATCTGATTCAAACATTGGTTTTCCATCAATGAATATACAAGGCACCTGAACTTTTCCCGTAACTTTTTCTAAAGTTTCCTTATCATAATCATTTAAATTAATATCTTTAAAAATGATTTTGTCTTCAATTTTATTTTCTTCAATATAATTTAAAACTTTTTTAGAGAAGGGACAAGTACTCATATAGTATAATTCTAATTTTGCCATTATAAATCTCCTCTTTAGAAAAACTATTTTACTAAATTATTTTTTAAATATTCAATAATATCACTTGACTCATACATAGGTTTGTCATCGATAAATAAACAAGGCACTTGTACAGAGCCGCCAACTTCTATTAATCTATCCTTATCAGCAGGATTAGAGCTTATATTTGTAAATGTGATTTTGTCCCTTAAATTATATTTATCAATAAATCTAAAAACCTTTTGACAATAAGGACAAACATCTTTATAAAATAATTCTAATTTTGTCATATTTTTTTTCACCCCTTTTATGCCATAATTGATAAATACCCATATTAAAATAAATTATTCAATATTAATATATAAAACTTTTAATATAATTATAGTTAATGGTTTAAATAAGTAAAGAAAAATGATATAATGGTTATTTAAGAAAAGAAAGTTGGAGGAAAAAATGACCTGTGAAAATTTAGATAGATGGGTAGAACAATTGGATTTTAAAGGAGCTAAAGAAAGGCTAAAGAATAAAACAAATCCTACAAGATTAATATATAGCGATGCTTTTTCAAATATTTTTGGTAATGAAATTTACTTAAAACCTGAAAACTTACAAGTTACAGGTGCATTTAAAATAAGGGGAGCATATAATAAAATTTCCAAAATGACCGAAGAACAAAAAACTAAGGGATTAATCTCCGCTTCAGCGGGAAATCATGCTCAAGGAGTGGCTTATTCTGCAAAAGAGGCAGGAGCAAGTGCAACTATAGTAATGCCTTCTACAACTCCCTTAATTAAAGTTGAAGGAACAAGAAAATACGGAGTAGATGTATTATTATATGGTACTAATTTTGATGAGGCTTTTCACAAAGCGGAAGAAATTGCTAAAGAGAAAAATTTGGAATTTGTACATCCCTTTGATGATTTAGATGTTATTGAAGGACAAGGTACTATTTCTCTGGAAATACTTAAAGAACAACCGGATATGGATATAATAATCGTTCCAATTGGTGGAGGTGGATTAATTTCAGGAATTGCAGTTGCTGCAAAACAAATTAATCCTAATATAAAAATAATTGGAGTTGAGCCGGAAGGTGCTAAGTCTATGACTTGCTCAATAGAAGATGGACATATTACCTGTTTAGACAATGTTGATACAATTGCAGATGGTGTTGCAGTTAAAGAACCGGGGAAAATAACATACGAATTAGTTAGAAATTATGTTGATGAAATAATTTCAGTATCCGATTATGAAATAATGGAAAGTTTTATAGAAATAATGGAAACCCATAAATTAATGGCTGAATCTTCAGGAGCTATGTCTGTTGCTGCTGCAAAAAAACTCAAAGTTTGGAATAAAAAGGTTGCATGTGTAATTAGTGGTGGTAATATAGATATGGTTACTATTTCAACTATGGTTCAAAAAGGTCTTATATCTAAAGGTAGACTATTTGGTTTTACTGTATTATTACCGGACAGACCGGGAGAACTTTTGAATATTGCAAGAATTTTAGCTGAAATGAGTGCCAACGTTGTAGAAGTATCCCATGACCAATTTAAAACAGCAGATAGACTAACAGATGTTGTTTTACAGGTTCAAGTTGAAGCTAATGGTCATGATCATATAAACAAAATAATAGAAAGGCTTTACAACGAAGGATATAAAGTAAAAAGAACCAGCTAGGGGGATTAATGTTAGTAGGAGAATTAATAAGCCATATTAAAACTGAAAAAATTAAAGGTGATATAACTACAAATATAGAATATATATCTTTAAATTCCAAAGAAGTAGATGAAAACACTGCCTTTATTGCAATAAAAGGATTTGTCACAGATGGTCATAAATTCATAGAAGACGCAATAAAAAATGGGAGTAAGGTTATTTTTCATCAATCGGAACTAAAAGATTATATTCAAAATATTACCTATATAAAAACAAATAATACAAGGGCAGCACTTTCTGAATTATCTTCTGTATTATTTGGTGAACCAAGTAAAAAATTAAATATGGTGGGAATAACAGGTACAAATGGAAAAACCACAGCTACCTATATGTTAGAAGAAATTTTAAATTACAACAATAGAAAAACCGCATCTATAGGAAGTATTGGACTAAAAACAAGTGAAGGTAATAAATCCTTAGGTAAAACCACTCCGGAATCAAATTTATTACAAAAAATATTTAAAGACCTTGTAGATAATGGAGTAGAAAATTGTGTTATGGAAGTATCTTCCCATTCCTTAGAATTAGACAGGGTTAAATGTACAGATTTTGACTATGGTATTTTTACAAATTTAACTTTAGAGCATTTGGAACTTCATAATAATATGGAAGACTATTATAAAGCTAAGAAAAAACTGTTTTATATGACCTCTAAAGAAAATATTATAAATATCGATGATAGTTATGGAAAAAGATTAGCAAAAGAATTAAGGGACGATAACAGAAGTGTAAAAACATATGGAATTAATTTAAAGGCTGATTATATGGCTGAAAACATAGAAATGTCTGTAGGCGAGTCTAAATTTACATTTACCACACCTAAAGGATATATAGATATAGTAATGCCTATATCTGCAATATTTAATGTCTATAACGCTTTATCGGCTATGGCTGTAGCTTGTGAAATGGGAATTGGCTTAGAGGATATTGCAAAGGGTATTAAAGAATTTAAAGGACCGGAAGGTAGATACGAAGTTGTAAAAAACAACAAAGGTCTTAATTTAGTAATAGATTTTGCACATACTCCTGATGCAGTTGAAAAAATATTGCAGTTTGCTAAAAACAATTTTAATAAAGAAATAATAGTTTTATTTGGAGTACAAGGAGCCAGAACTATAGAGGCAAGGGAAAAAATTGGAGAAGTTGCTGGAAAATATGCAGATATTTCAATAGTTACAAAAGATGATGAGATTTTTGATAATGTAGATAATATTTCAAAATCCATAATCAAAGGAATAAATAAAAATCAAGGTAAATATATTTATATTCCGGATAGAAGAGAAGCTGTTAAAGAAGCAATAAAAATAGCCAACAAAGATAATATAGTACTTTTTTTAGGAAAAGGAAATGAAAGATTCTTAAAAAAAGATGGAAAAGAAGAATATTATTACGAAATAGAGGAAATAAATAAAGCGCTGGCCAATAAATAAGGCTAGTGCTTTTTAAGTGGAAAGAAAGGCTTGCTTTCAATTGGGTATATATTATTGTGATTATATTTAAATATATATAATTATTTTTTTATTTTCTTATAAATTAATTTAAATATGATAGAATGATTTTGTCGATAATTATTATCAAAAAAATCGGTAGTTGAACATAGAAGGAGGTATTATGTTTAAAAGATTTAAAATGAAAGATATAGTTTTTCTGGCAATAATATCTACACTGTTATTAATTGCATCAGGAGTTATAATGCCAATAGTTATGTTTACCAATAAATTTGCTTTAAGACAGGTGTTAGCTTCTCCAATATTTGCGATTTTCACTGTAATTGCCTTAAAAAAAGTTCCTAAAATAGGAAGTATTACAATAATAGGAATTTTAACAGGAAGTTTTTTATTATTGATGTCACCTATAATGTTTTTTAATAATATAGTAGGGGCAATAATAACGGAACTTTTAATTGTTATTTTATTTAGAAATTATAATTTAAACAAATCTATATTATTTGCTGCATCAGTATATATGCCTATAACCGTTCCAGTTAGTCTAATATATGCAGTTACAATGGAAGGCAGTTCTATTTTAGAAAAAATCAAGAATCCGACTACGGCAATAGTCTATACTGTTATATCATTAATCCTAGGAATTATAGGGGCAAAACTAGGTATGAAGATAGCAGGGGAATTACAAAAAGCAGGAAAGTTGCAGGTCAATAGGTAAATGGAAAGTATTAGAGCTGAAAATCCAATATATCCATTATTGACTTTGCTATCCAGTATTATGGTCTTTGTATTTGGGATGGTAATAGCTAAAAGTAAATTAATTGTACTATTTTGCATAAGTTTAATAATTTTATATGGTATTTTTTCCTATGGGAAAACAACCTTTAAATTATTGTTAATATTCATTCCGTTGAGTTTTATTCCTGCATTATTGTCGATTCCTGCAGGTGGTCTTGAAAATGCCTTTCAAATTTACTTTAGATTTATATGTTTTGTACTGGCGGCAATCCCTTCTTTAGGACTTCCTCCAATAAACTTGGTAAGAAACTTCAATAATTTAAAAATTCCAAGGGGAATAAGTCTTGGAATATTAATAACAATTAAGTTTATACCAATTATGATTAAGGAGATTAAACAAGTTTGGAATGCAATGAAAACAAGGGGAATTAATGTAAATATTTTTAATTTTAAAGTAATTTATAGAGCTTTTATTATTCCTATAATGATGAGAATTTTGAATATTTCAGATCTTTTGTCAATATCTTTAGAAACAAGGGCCTTTGTTTTAGAGGATAAGGAAATTACAAATTACAAAGATATTAAATTTACAAAAAGGGATTTAACCTATTTTATTATACTTATTGGTATTATTTTGACTATTAGTTACTTATATATTAGAGGTAGTAGATGAAAGATGAAATTTTAAAAATAGAAAACCTATATTTTAAATATAATAATAGTAACAATTGGATACTTGAAAATATAAATTTCAAGTTGAATAAGGGAGATTTTGTACTTTTGTCAGGACCATCCGGTGAGGGAAAATCTACTTTTTTAAAATGTTGTAATGGAATAATTCCCAATATAGAAAATGGAATAAAAAAGGGAAATATTTATATTTATTCAGAGGATTTATCCAAGTATAAAACAAGTGAGATTTCAAAAAATATAGGGACGGTTTTACAAAATGCAGATGAACAGATAATATTTGATAAGGTTGAAGAAGAATTAGCTTTTCCTTGTGAAAATCTTCATTATAGCAAGAAAAAAATAGAGGATACTATTAGGGAAAAGGCAGATTTTATGGAAATACCCTTAGAAAAAAACACAAGTACTTTATCGGGAGGACAAAAACAAAGGTTAATTACTGCAAGTACTTTAGTAATGGAACAAAAAATCCTTATTTTTGATGAACCATTAGCTAATTTAGATTTTAAAGGAAGTATAAAATTATTAGAGAATTTAAATTATCTTTGTAAAGAAAAAGGATATGCAGTTATTTTTATAGAACATAGACTTGATTTAGTACTACCGTATTGTAATAGAATTGCTTGGCTTAATAAGGGAAAAATTCGAGAATTTGATTCTGCTGATTTATTTAAAGGTTTTTTAGATAAAAATACAAATTTAATTAAAACTAGGATTTATGGAGAAAATAATTCAAGGGAATTAGAGGATAAATTAATTAGTTTAGAAAATATATCCTATTCAAAAAATAATGTTGAAATTTTAAAGGATATTAATTTAGATATATACAAAAATAATAAGTATTTAATTCTAGGAGATAATGGATCTGGAAAAACAACTTTAATTAAGATAATATCACAACTATTAAAAGAAACACAAGGAAGCTATTGGCAAAATATTGTAAAAAAGAAGGAATTAGGAAAAAGAAAATGGTTTAAAAAACTAGGCTATGTTTTTCAAAATCCTAATTATCAATTGCATATGTCAACGGTTTATGACGAAATAAACAGTTCTTCAATATCTAAAAACATGACTGACAAATTAATGGATTTATTTGACTTAAAACATTTAAAAGAAAAACATCCTCATTCACTATCTGAAGGTCAAAAGAGAAAAGTAGGAATAGCATCAATATTGGCAATGAATCCGGAGGTTTTATTGTTGGATGAGCCAACAGTTGGACAAGATTACAAATCTTTAAATACACTTATTAATGCCCTATATGAGTTGGATTTTCAAAATAAGACAATTATTACTATTACCCATGATAGTAGGGTAGCAAAATTTTTTGGTGACAGGGTAATTTGGTTAGAAGCTGGAGAAATATATAAAATAGGTAATAAAGAATTAATAGATGAATATAGTAAAAATTAATAAAGAAAAGTAAAAAAATAAGTCCAGTGGTTAGCTGGACTTTTATTTTATATATAGGTCGCAGGGTTCATAATTTGGGAGGATGAACAAAATAAATGACCTATATCTTTTCTTCTGAATATATAATAGCATAAATGTAAGATTATGTAGTTACAGATAAATTACAAAAAAGTTACAAAATTGTTACATTATGACCTAACCCCATTTACGAAGGAAATGGAAGGTAGGTCAAATGCAACCTATTACCCACGAACTAATAGAGTGGCAAGAAATAGTCTGCTTTATGACCTAACCCCATTTACGAAGGAAATGGAAGGTAGGTCAAATGCAACCTATTACCCACGAACTAATAGAGTGGCAAGAAATAGTCTGCTTTATGACCTAACCCCATTTACGAAGGAAATGGAAAGTAGGTCAAATGCAACCTATTACCCACGAACGAAGGGAGTGGCAAGAAATAGTATGTTTTATGGCGCAGCCTATTTGCTTGCAAATAGTAGGTAGGTCAAATACAATTATTTAGGAAATAATAAAAGCAATAGTAAAGTTAAAATATATTTACAAATTAAATAGTATTTATATTGAATATATTATAATTTCTCAATAATAGTTATTATAAAACCTTGCTATTTTGTTTAAATATCATTTTTACAGTTGGTATATAATATATTAGAGTGTATTATAGTAAAATTAAAATTGTAAAATAAAAAGTTAAGATTCAATAAAATTAACTAATGTTTTTTATTTAGAATCTATAATTAAATTTATGATGAGGTGCAAATATGTCTAAAGTCATAATTGTAGGTGCTGGTGCTTCAGGAGTTATGGCCAGTATTCTCTTAAAAAGAAAAGGCCATGAAGTATTAGTATTTGAAAGAAATGAAAAACCGATGAAAAAAATTTACGCTACTGGAAATGGTAGATGTAATTTTACAAATAGAAATATAGAGTTTAGTAATTATCATGGGAAAAATCCTAAATTTGTAATGTCGGCAATAAAAAGTTTTGGTTATGATGAAGTAATTGATTTTTTTAATGATATAGGAATAAAAGAACTAGAATTAGAAAATGGTAAAATTTATCCTATGAGCCTACAGGCTAGTTCTGTTGTAAAACAAATGACTTTAGAAGCTGAAAAGCTTGGAGTTAAGTTTAAATACAATAGTTATATAAAGATGTTGGACTTTAAAAACAAACCTAAGGCTATCTTATATAATAATGAAGAATTTGAAGGGGACTATATAATTGTTGCTACAGGTGGAAAAGCCATGACAAAATCCGGCTCAGACGGAAATGGATATTTGCTATTGGAAAAAATAGGTCATAGTATTATTTCTACACATCCAGGTATTGTCCAGTTAAAATTAGAAAATAATGAATTTAAGAAAATAAATGGAACGAAAATACCGGGCTATATTTATTTAATGAATAAAAACAAAAAGACAATGGAGCAGTTTTCTGATATATTATTTACAGACTATGGAATATCAGGACCGGGGATATTACAAATATCCGGTGAAGCTATAAGAAAGTTAAAGGCTAATAAAGATGTTTATATTTCGGTAGATTTACTGCCATATTTGAAAGAAGACGAGCTATATAGTTATTTAAAGAGTAATTTTGAAAAAAATAGCTATAAAAAATTATCACAAGCTTTAGTTGGAACAATTAACGATAAGGTTATTAGCTCGTTAATAGAATATTTAAACTTAGAGGATATAGTAGTTGGAAATTTGTCAAAGGAAATTATTTTTGAAATATCAAAGACTATTAAGGACTTACGTTTAAAAGTTACCGGCTATAAATCTGAAAAAGATGGTCAAGTTACTTGTGGTGGCATTTCTACAAAAGAAATTGACCCAAGAACTATGAAATCAAAAATACAGGATAAATTATATATCATAGGAGAAATAATGGATATAGATGGAGATTGTGGAGGATACAATCTTCATTGGGCATGGGCTTCTGCAAATGCCTGTGCTAAAGACATTGTTTAAGGAGAAGAAGATGTTTAGAATGAAAAACAAGCTCGATGAATTAGTAAGTCGGGGAGAGCAAATAAGAATTGCATTAGTTGGTGCAGGGAAAATGGGAACAGGTCTTGTTAATCAAATTTCAAGAATAAAGGGAATGACCACATCTATAATAGTTGATGAGAAAATAGACAAGGCTTACCACGCGTTAGATTCGGCAGGTATAAAAAAAGAAGATATTATAAAAACAAACTCTATTCAACAAGCCGAACTTGCACTATCGAAGAATAAATTTGTAATTACAGATGACTATACATTGTCATATAGACTGGATAAAATTCAAGGAGTAGTGGATGCTACAGGAAATCCTCCTTTTGGAGCTCAATTGGCAATGGAATCTATAGAACACTACAAACATATAATTATGTTAAATGTAGAATGTGATGCAGTAGTTGGACCAATAATATACGATTATGCTAGAAAGAACAATGTTGTATACACAGGTACAGCTGGAGATGAGCCGGGAGCCATAATGGAACTTGCTAATTTTGCAGTTGGTGCAGGATTTAATCTATTGGCAGTTGGAAAGGGAAAAAATAATCCCTTAGACAATTATGCAACAGAAGATGATTTAAGAGAAGAAGCAATATCCAAAGGACTGTACCCCAAAATGTTGACGGCTTTTGTAGATGGAACAAACACCATGCTAGAGTTAACTTCTGTAGCAAATGCCTTAGGTTTTACACCGGATGTATTAGGATGTCATGGTGTTACAGCTGATATTAAAGAAATCCCTAGTCTATTTTCCTTAAAAGAGCAAGGTGGAATACTAAATAATTACAGGGTAGTAGATTTTTGCTTTGGCATAGCACCAGGAGTTTTTGCCGTTGTTACCCATGACACAAAAGAGGTGCATGATTTAATGGATTATCTTTCAATGGGAAAGGGACCAAACTATGTATTGTATAGGCCTTATCACTTAACAAGTCTAGAAACCCCTATTACAATATATGAAGCTATCGTTGAACATGATCCAACAATAGCTCCGGAAAAAGGTCAGGTTTCAGATACTATAACAGTAGCCAAAAGGGATTTAAAAGCAGGTCAATACTTAGAAGGAATTGGTGGAAAGGATGTTTTTGGTAAAATAACAAGCCATATAGACCAAAGAAATAGAAAATTATTACCAATAGCCTTAATTACTAAAAAAACTAAATTAAAAACCGATGTAAAAAAAGATGAGTTAATAACCTATGATATGGTAGAATTAGAAGAGGAACAAATAATTACTAAATTAAGAAAAAAGCAAGACGAACTAGGTTTATAGGAGGTTCTTATGGTGCATTTTAAATATGAGGAAATATTGGATTCTTTAATTGATATTTTAATGGCAGAAAAAACAAAAGAAAAAAAGCTTCAGAAAGTTTCTGAAATTTTAAAAAACAATGTCCATGATGTTATATGGTCAGGGTTTTATTTAACTAACGAAGAAGAAGACTTAATTTTAGGACCCTATGTTGGAAAACCTGCTTGTATAAAAATATCACCGGGAGAAGGTGTTTGTGGTACGGCAGCTTTATTAATGGAAACAAAAAAAGTTTATGATGTAAGTAAGTTTCCAGGGCATATTCAATGTGATGAAGATGCACAGTCCGAATTAGTTGTTCCAATAATAAAAAATGATGTAGTTTATGGAGTAATAGATTTAGATAGCGATAAAATAGGAAATTTCACAAAAGAAGATCAAGATTTTGTTGAAAGAGTAAGGGATATTTTAGTTAATACCATTGATTGGAAGTAAAAGACAATGAAAGATATTTATAAAAAAAATAGATTTAGAAAAGACCTTTATTATAAAAATAATAAGGGTCTTTTTAAGATAAATTTTAAATTAAAGTCCAAAGAATATAGTTATCATAGTAGTAATAACAATAATTGTAAATATTATCATGCCGGGATTTAGTATTATTGAACTGTTTTTTTCAAGTTGAATTTCTCCCTTAGAAAAGTGAATATTATTTAAAATAGGAGTTAAGCAAAATAAAAACAACAATAAGCCAATAATTATTAAAACAAAGGATAAAATTCCCCACAGAAAGATAATAGTATTGTTATTAAAAGTTAGGGTAATTATTGAAATACCTCCGCCTAATAAATTTATAATCATGTGAATAAGTATTGGGTACTTAAGCTTTCCTGAACATACATATACTAAGGCTAAAATATTTCCTAGTATAAAGGCGTATATTCCTTGAACTATATTTAAGTGAAACATTCCAAATATTAGTGAACTAAATAATACATAGATTTTATCGCCATATATTGAAATTTTTTTATAGATAAAATATCTAAACATATATTCTTCAACGATTGGTGCTAGTATTACAGTCATAAAAAACATTATATAGGGATTTGAATTTATAATTATGTCAGATATTGGGTTACTGTTTAAATTACCGTGTAAAAATAATCCTAATAGCATTGTAATTAAATTTCCTAATATATTTATTAGAGAAACTAAAGCAAAACCCGATAAAGAAATGATAAATATTTGTTTTAAATTTAAAAATCTTTTTTCTACAGGTTTTTCTATAGGACTATTAGAAGCGGTATTCATTACTATAAGTCCAACAGGATAGGCTATTAGATATTGAATTACTAGGGATAAGATAAGAATTAGCCAATCATTTTCCAATAAATTTCGTGGAATAAAATTTCTAAATTCATTTAAAAGTATACTAAAAATATTTTGAATAACCATAATTGTAATTAAACCAAAGGCTATTCTACTAAAAGTGTTTTTATATTTTTCCATAAGATCTCCTTTTAATCTAGGATACTATAAATTATATATGATTTGTAGCTGGAACTAAATAATAATGGAAAAATTAAGATAATAAAAAACCAGCTATGTAAGTAGATGTTTTAAATAACTTGGACTTCATTATAAAAACTTTCTTTGTAATATGTATTTTTATAAAAACTCTACAAGAATAGGATAATAGAAAATTTCTTAGAAGGCGTTCTTTAATTACTAAACGAAATAATTATGAATTAACATATAAGAAGATGATAATATATTAGTGTATATTGCAAAACTTGACAAAATGGTGCTAAATATGTAAAATAATAAGGATTATAGACTGTGAAGAGACCGTTCCTACAATTGATTTTTTAGAGAGGTTCAGCTTGGTGAAATGAACTAATGAAATTATAGGAAAAATCAGCTTGGAGTTTAGTATTCGATATTTAGAATATTACGTAATACGCGTTAAGTATATTGAGTGGCATAGTCTTTGCTATGCAATTTAGGTGGTAACACGGTTAGAAGCGTCCTATTTTATATAGGATGCTTTTTGTAATTTATAGATTAATGAAATTAAATAATATATTTAAGGAGAGGAATTATGTCAAAGTTTAAAGATCTTTCTAAAGCACCGGTAAAGGAAAGAGAAATTGAAATTTCCAAATATTGGAAAGAAATAGATTTACTACATGAAACAGTAAACCAAAGACCAAAGGACAAAAATTATATTTTTTATGATGGACCTCCAACAGCAAATGGCAGGCCTGGAATTCACCATGTAATATCCAGAACTTTAAAGGATATGACTTGTCGTTATAAAACCATGAAAGGCTATAGAGTAAAGAAAAAAGCAGGTTGGGACACTCATGGTTTGCCAGTAGAAATTGAAGTTGAAAAGAAATTAGGACTTCACAGTAAAAAGGAAATAGAGGAATATGGTGTAGAAGCCTTTAATAAGGAATGTAGAAACTCTGTATTCACCTATGAGCAAGCATGGAGAGAAATGTCAGAAAGAATGGCGTTTATGGCTGACATGGATAATCCATATATAACTTTGGACAATGACTATATAGAAACTGTTTGGTGGCTACTAGATGGTATGTTTAAAAAGGGTCTTGTTTATGAGGGAGCTAAAATTTTACCATATTGTCCAAGATGTGGAACCGGACTTGCTTCTCATGAAGTAGCTCAAGGCTATAAGATGATAAAAACTCAAACTGTATATGTTGCCTTTAAAAGAAAGGACGTAGATGAGTATTTTCTAGCTTGGACAACAACACCTTGGACTTTATTATCCAATGTTGCCTTAACAGTTGGACCGGACGTAGATTATATTCTAGCTGAACTAGGTGGAGAGAAGTACTATATTGCCAAGGCTTTAGCAGATAAAGTTCTAGGAGAGGACTATAAAATATTAAAAGAGCTTAAAGGTAAAGACATGGAGTATATGGAATATGAGCAAATACTTCCATTTTTTAAACCCGATAAAAAAGCTTTCTTTGTAACAACAGCAGACTATGTATCAACAGAAGATGGTACAGGTATAGTTCATACTGCACCGGCATTTGGAGAAGATGACTATCAAACTGGAAGAAGATATAACTTACCGTTAATTAACCCGGTAAATGAAGAAGGGAAATTTGTCGGCTCTCCTTGGGATGGTCAATTTGTTATGGACGCAGACCATGACATAATCCATTACCTATTTGATAATGGTAAGGCATTTAGAAAACAGAAAGTAGAACATAATTATCCTCATTGCTGGAGATGTGGAACTCCATTAATCTACTATTCAAAACCATCCTGGTATATTGAAGTTACAAAATTAAAAGAACAATTAATTGATGAAAATAATAAGGTGAATTGGTATCCTGATTTTGTTGGAGAAAAGAGATTTGGAAACTGGTTGGAAAACTTAAATGACTGGGCAATTTCCCGCTCAAGATATTGGGGAACACCATTCCCGGTATGGAAATGTGAAGAAGGTCATACAACATCAGTAGGCTCAAGGAAGGAACTGAAAGAAAGAGCAATAGAGGATATTTCTGAAGATATTGAACTACACAGACCTTATGTTGATGATGTTCATTTAACATGTGAAAAATGCGGTAAGCCAATGACTAGGGAAAAAGACGTTATAGACGTTTGGTTTGACTCCGGTGCAATGCCTTTTGCACAACAACATTATCCATTTGAAAATAAGGAGAATTTCTTTGAAGAACTTTTCCCAGCAGATTTTATAAATGAGGGAATAGATCAAACAAGAGGATGGTTTTATTCCTTACTTGCAATATCTGTATTAACAACAGGAAAAGCACCTTATAAAAATGTACTGGTAAATGACTTAATCCTTGACAAAGAAGGAAAGAAAATGAGTAAATCCAGAGGAAACACACTGGATCCAATAGAACTTTTCGACAAATTTGGAGCTGATGTTGTAAGATTTTATTCCTTATATGTATCACCACCATGGGTTCCAACTAAATTTGATGTTGATGGATTAAGAGAAGTAGACAGCAAATTCTTTAGATCCTTTAAAAACACTTATAATTTCTTCCAATTATATGCAAATACAGATAATATAGATCCTAGAGATTTTTATATAGAACCGGAAAATAGACCGGAAATAGATAGATGGATACTTTCAAGATACAATAATCTATTAAAATTATATAATGAAAACATGGAAATATTTGAAGTTACAAAAGTTGTAAGAGCAATTTCCGACTTTGTAATTGAAGATGTTTCTAACTGGTATATAAGAAGAAATAGAAGAAGATTTTGGAAAACGGAAATAGATGACGATAAAAAAGCCGTTTATAATACAACCTATGAAATACTTCTAGGAGTAACTAAATTAATAGCACCATTTACACCATTTATGGCAGAGGAAATATATCGTAATTTAACAGATAAAACTTCAGTTCATTTAGATTATCTTCCGGAAGTAGAAGACTCTTTAATTAACGAACAATTAGAAGAAAAAATGGAAGTAGTAAGAAATTTAGTAGCCCTAGGTAGAGCATCAAGGGAAGAAGTTAATATTAAAGTAAGACAGCCTTTAACAGAAATAGTTGTTGACGCTAAATATGAGAAGTTAATTTCAGACTTAGTTCCATTAATAAAAGAAGAACTTAATATTAAAAATGTTAAGTTTGAAAAAGACCTTTCAGAATTTATGAACTATGAATTAAAACCTGACTTTAAAGTAGCAGGAAGAATATTAGGAAAGAAAATAAAAGAATTCCAAAACTACCTTAAGGGTGTAGATGCTAAGAAGTTCGTTTCAGATTTAGAAGATGGAGATTTAGAAGTAGAACTTTCAGGAGAAAGTACTACAATAAAAAGAGAGTATATTGAAGTTAGAGTATCTGCAAAAGAAGGATTTGACGTAATAATGGAAAACAATCTATTTGTAATACTTGACACAACAATAACTCCTGAACTTAAAGCAGAAGGATATGCTAGAGAATTTATATCTAAAGTTCAACAGATGAGAAAAGCAAATGATTATGACGTGCTGGACAATATTAAAATTAGCTATGTACCTACAGAAGCAATAAAATCAGCTGTAAAAGAATTTGAAGATTTTATTAAAAAGGAAACATTAGCAAGGGAAATACTTGCAGTAGAAAGTCTTAATGGGGAAACAGTAGATTTAAATGGGGAGGAAGTAGTAATAGAATTAAATAGAATTTAGAAAATAGAGAAATGATTATAAGATGACCTTAAAAAGTTGGACTTTTTCCAGAGCAGATTTTTGCTCTGGTTTTTCTATTATTTTGTTGTAGTTAATTTTATAATGAAATATTAGGTAAGACTGTAAATATTAATTGATTTGAAAAACAAAAACAAATAATTATATAATTTATAAGGTATGTTTCTGTACTTAGCAGGGATATACCTTTTAAATTGCCATTTTATATTTTATTATTATAACAATAAATATAATTAAAAAAATATTTAAAATACTATTGCAAAATAAAAAATATAATGATAAGATACTAGTGTATTAATTATTAAGTACATCATAACAGGAGAGGAAATATGGAAAATATTATAAAAATTAATGGACTTACTAAGAAGTTTGGAAACTTTGAAGCTGTAAGCAATGTGAATATAGAAGTTAAGGAGAAGGATATATACGGTTTAATAGGGAAAAATGGTGCAGGAAAGACCACTCTATTAAGAATGATAATGGGACTTTCCAGTCCGACTTCAGGAAATATATCTTTATTTGGTGGAAAAAACGAGAAAGAAAATGCAATAAATAGAAAAAAAATAGGCTTTTATATTGGTCAGAGTTTTTTCCCTTATTTAAATGCAAAGGAAAATATTGAATATCATAGGAGGATGAAGGGAGTTAAGGGTAGAAAAGAAACTAGAAGAGTTTTAGAAATTGTTGGCTTAAAAAATGTTAATAAGCCCTTTAAATCTTTTTCTATGGGAATGAAGCAAAGATTAGGACTTGCCGCAGCCATGCTTGGAAATCCGGAATTAATAGTACTAGATGAACCAATAAATGGATTGGACCCTCAAGGTATTGTCGATATAAGAAATATTATAAATATATTAAATGAGGAATATAATACGACTATAATCGTATCTTCCCATATATTAAGCGAATTGGATTTAGTAGCAAGTAAGTTTGGGATAATAGACCATGGTAAACTTTTAGAGGAAATATCCTTTGAAGAACTTCATAAAAAAACAACATCAGCTATTATAATTAAGGTTGATAACGTTGAAAAGACAAGGAATATTTTAAATGATAAATTCAATATAGAAAACATAAATATTACTAATCATTCTACGTTAATAGTAAATGATAATATAGACCATTTAAATATTATTAATAAAACTATGGTAGAAAATAATATTGATGTTTTTGAAATATATAAAAGAGAAAGCTCTTTAGAAGATTATTACTTCGATTTAATAGGAGGCAAAAATAATGACTAAATATATTAGAAGTGAGTTGTACAGGATTTTTAAGAAAAAAAGTTTATATATTTTTATGGGGATAATTGCCTTAGGTTTTATTCTAATAAACTATATGATGTTAAACTCCAAGTCAACAAGTCTGGACTATATAAGTAACACACTTGACTTATTATCCTTCGCAACTATTATAGCCGGAATATATATTTTTAATACAGTATATAATGATGATTTTAACAGCAATGCTTTAAATGCCGGTGTAGGTTTAGGTATTAAAAGGTCCGGTATAGTTATATATAAATTAATCATTACGATTATTTTAACAGTAGTAATGTTTGCTTTTTTTACACTGGTTTTCTTTTTAATGGGAATGATGTATAAATTTGAATTTTCAAATTTGGAAATAGAAAATTTAGTATTGTATACTAGTAGCATTATAGTAAGTATTATAGGTTATGCTTCCTTAACCTCAGTTATTATTTTTGCTACACAAAAAGCCATATATGGTACAATTACCTATTTGCTTTTATGTACAGGAATGGTGTATTCATTAGTGACTATGGGATTAAAGTTTCCACCTGTTAGATCATTAATTGGGAATAGGAGCAATTGGTTATTTACATCACTTACTGGTGGTTTAGCCCAAGGTAAATATTTTTCTTTAATAGGAATTGGAGTATATATTTTAATTTCTATTATATTAGCTATTTTAATGTTTAATAAGAAAGAGGTAGAATTTATTTAATGAAAAAAGGTATAAAATTAATAGTAGGAATAGTAATAATAGCTTTAATTGCTGTTATAGCAGTAAAAGGTAAAGAATATTATGAAAATAGATATACAGGGACTTATTACTATACAATGATTCCAATGGATGAACCAGTGGAATTAGAGGAGATGAAAGACGATAGAGGTGAAGTAGTAGGACAGGGCAAGAAATATAAATTAAAATCCTATGATGAAAAAGGTGAAAGATTATTAGAATTTTCTGTAAATACAGAAGATAAGGATAAATTATTTAAACCGGGAACTTTTTTGAAAATAAAGGCTAGTAAGGAAATAGTCTTAGGTGAAGAAATAATTTCAAAAGATGAAGTTCCAGAAGATATACTAGTAAAAATAGAAGAAGGTAAATAAAAAAACAAACCTGATTTTCTTATAAAGAGAATTAGGTTTGTTTTTTATAATAAGAGAAAGTTTTCATGTATAATGTACTATAAGTAGAAAAATTTTAAAGAGGTATTTATGGATAATAATAGTTTAAATAGATTAAAAAATATGAATATAACTATAGCAGGTCTAGGTATGGAAGGTGGTTCCATGGCGCTTGCTATAAAAGAATGGATAAGACCTAAAAAAATATATGGAATTTCCAGAACTGAGAATACTATAAAAGCAGCTGAAGCTTTAGAAGCGATTGACAAAGGTTCAATTAACCCACAGGAGATTTTAGAAGATACTGATTTGTTAATTTTATCTATGTATCCTTCAGGGATTGTTGAATTTTTAAGAAAAAATCAAGAATTTCTAAAACCCGGTACAGTAATAACCGACTTAGCCGGTACAAAGAAAAAATTAGTTCCTGAAATACTGTCCTTTTTAAGGGATGATTTAGACTTTATACCAGGTCATCCTATGGCAGGAAATGAATTTAGTGGATTTTTAAATGCCGATAAGGCAATTTTTTATAATGCAAATTATATATTAACTCCTACAGAGAGAAATAAACCGGAAAATATTGATTTAATTAAAACCTTGGCTTTGGAAATTAAATGCAAGGGTGTAGAAATAACTGATATTGACACTCATGATAAAAAAATAGCCTATGCAAGTCAACTAGTTCATGCAATTTCAGTAGCAATAACAAATTCACCATCCTATGATGATCAGGTTGAATATTTTGTCGGTGGAAGCTTTAAAGATATTACAAGAGTTGCAAGAATTAATCCAAATTTGTGGACAGATGCATTTTTAGAATCGAAGGAAGATCTATTAATTGAAATGGATAAATTTTTAAAGGAATTTATTAAATTGAAAGATGCCCTAGAAATTGAAGATTATGAAAAAATCTGGAATATTCTAGAGCATAGTCGTCAAAGACGTTCAAGAGAAATATAGTTATTTAAAAGGAAGTTCACCCTTTGGGTAGCTTCCTATTATATTTGTTACTGTAACATGTGGCTTAATGGTTTCAATAGTTCTTTGCATATTTTCAGAGTTTAAACTTGCATCAACTTCAACAAAGAAACCATATTGAAATATATTTTCATTTCCTAAAGGTCTTGAATTAAGATTTATTAAATTTAATTTTTCATCGGCAAAACACTGTAATGCAGAAAGTAATGCACCGGGACTATGTTTTACTTGGAAATACATAGTTGTTTTGTTGGCGTTTTCAGGTATATCCACAGAGTTTTTAAAGATTAAAAACCTTGTAGTATTATAATAAATATCCTGAACATTTTCCCTTAGTATTTTCATTTCATATATTTCTGCAGCTCTTTTACTTGCAAGAGCAGCAGAGGTCTTTAGATTATTTCTCTTTATATAATCAACACTTTCAGAAGTGTCCTTCCAAGAAACCGGATTTAATTGTTCATTGTATTCAAAAAAATAATTACATTGACTTAATGCTTCTGGATGGGAATAAACATCTTTAATATCCTCAAAAGTAGCGTCTGGAAAACCTATTAATTGATGATGGATAGGTACAAAAACTTCACCAATGGCAAAAATATTATTATGTCTTATTAGATCCATTGTTCTGTAAATTATTCCAGTTGTTGAATTTTCAATAGGTAAAACAGCATAATCCAAGCTGTTGTTGGATAAATCTTTAATTAAGCTTCTAAAATTGTCATAGCCAACAGCCTCGTAACCTTTTTCTCCAAAAAATTTAATTGTAGCAACTTCGCTGTATGCACCAGGCACACCTTGATAACCAATTTTCATGTATTACTCCTAAAATAATATTGACTTATTATATCATATTTAGATATGATTAATAATTTTATTGTATAATGTTATTATACTAAATTAAAATAATAAAAAGGAGAGAAAATGAAAACCGCATTAATTTCTGTTTACAAAAAGGAAGGAATTGTTGATTTTGTCAAGGAATTGACAGAACTAGGATGGAGTATTGTTTCTACAGGTGGTACCTATAAACATCTTTTGGACAATGGCATAGATGTTACTGATATTACCGAAATAACAAAATTCCCTGAAATACTTGATGGAAGGGTAAAAACATTACATCCTAAGGTATATGGTGGAATCCTATATCGTAGAGATGTAGAGGAGCATTCAAAAACTATTAAGGAACAAAATATTGATTCAATAGATATGGTGGTAAATACCTTATATCCCTTTGAAGAAACTATAAATGATATTAATTCTACCCATGAGCAATTAATAGAAAAAATAGACATTGGTGGACCTTCAATGATTAGGGCTGCTGCTAAAAACTATAAAGATGTTATTGTTGTTACCAGTATTTCCGATTATGATTTTGTCTTAAAAGAATTAAAGGAAAAGGGAGACTTATCTTTAGAGAACAAAAGGATTTTAGCAGGAAAAGCCTTTGGAGTAACAGCACAATATGATGCTTTAATTTCAAATTATTTCAACAATCAAAACAAATTGGATTTCCCGGAAAATATTACATTTACATATAGATTAAAACAAAGTTTAAGATACGGAGAAAATCCTCATCAAAATGCAGCATATTATGAAAAAATATATGAAGCGCCAAAGGAAAAGGGAGAAATAATTCAACTCCACGGTAAAGAGTTATCCTATAATAACTTAAATGATTTATACGGTGCTGTAAAAATGGTTAAAGAGTTTGAAGAACCAACAGCAGTAGCTGTAAAACACAATAATCCATGTGGAATAGCAACTGGTGAAAATATATACGAAGCCTTTAAAAAAGCTTTTGAAGCAGATGAAGTATCTATTTTTGGAGGAATTATTTCTTTAAATAGAAAAGTAGATGTAAAAACAGCTAACTTACTTTCACAAATATTTTTAGAAATAGTAGTTGCACCGGAATATGATAATGAAGCTTTTAATATATTATCTAAAAAGAAAAACATTAGAATTTTACAAATAGAAAATCTCAATACTATGGAACTTGTAAAACAAGAAACAAAAGATGTATTACATGGAGTGTTATTACAGGATAGAGATAATAAGTTGTTAAGGGATAAGTTGGAATTTGTAACTAATAGAAAACCAACAGATGAGGAACTTGAAGAGCTTTTATTTGCTTGGAAGGCTGTAAAATATGTTAATTCAAATGGTGTAGTAATATCTAAAAATAAACAGACTTTAGCAATTGGACAGGGGGAAGTTAGAAGGCACTGGGCTGTAGAAAAAGCTGTTAAAAGGTCAATTAAAGACTTAAAGGGAGCTGTTTTAGCATCTGATGGATTTTTCTTTGGAGATACTGTTGAAGAGTTAAATAAAGCCGGAGTTAAGGCTATAATCCAACCGGGTGGCTCTGTTAAAGATAGTGAAGTTATAGAATTGGCTAATAAGTATGATATAGCTGTTGTTTTTACAGGAATGAGACATTTTAAACACTAGGATTAAATAAAAAATTATCCAGTAGTTTTTTCTGGATAATTTTTTATTTACCTTATTTCTCTTTCTACATTAATAATACTGGCCTCTGTATTTTCTTCAATAAAAGCTATAATTTTACTTTCAAGACTATCGCTTTTAGAGGAATTAAAAGTAATAGCAGCAAGGCTTATTGTTATTTTTTGATGTAGATTTTGATTATCGGACTCTACAACTGAAATATTGTAATTGTTTCGTAGCTTAGCTATTAAACTTTTAACAATAGATCTTTTTTCCTTTAAACTATGAACCCAAGGAGCATACAGGGATATTGTTAATAAAAGTATAGTCATATAATTTTCCTCCATTGTATATTTATTATAGCAAAAATCAATAAAGGGAGAGAATCTTATATTAAGTATAAAGTTTCATTTTTGCTAATAATGGTATAATAGTAGACAGGGGACTGTATTAATATTTTGGAGGTGATTATTCTGCTAGATTATAAAAAAGTGAAAAGTAAAGAAATTTTAGAACATATACCATTTTTTAAAGGACTATCTAAAGAGGAGAAAAACACAGTATTTGAAGGTGTGGAAATTCTAAAAGTAAAAAATGGAGATGTAATTTTTGAAACAGGGGATTCTGCTGATAGACTTTATATTCTTGTTGAAGGAAAAATAAAAATATATAAGAATTTAGTTGATGGAAGGGAACAGATTTTATATATTTATTCTTCAGGAGATTTTGTAGGGGGACTTAATCTTTTAAAAGATGATGAATATCGATATATAGGTGAGGTAATAGAAGGTGGATTAGTAGCTACCTTATCTAAAGATAAATTTGATGAAGTTATATTAAATAATCCAATAGTGCTAAGAAGAATATTAGAAAAATCCTACCATAGAATTAGACTGGCTGAAGGTCTTATTGATAGATTGTTTAGCGGTACTGCTGATGGGAAGGTCGCTAGTTTATTGTTGGATTTAGCAGATATTTTCGGAGAAGAAACAAAAGACGGAATACTATTGAACTTTCCTATAAGCAGGGAGGAAATGGCCTCTTTTGCAGGAACCAGTAGGGAAACAATAACTAGAAAATTACACCAATTTAAAGATAGGGGTTATTTAAAGGTGCTGGGAAATAAAAAAATACTTCTAGTAAATATTGATAAAATTGAAGAAATAGCTGGAGAATATTAATGACATGTAAATCATGTCATTTTTTATACAAAATTTAGTAAAGAGTGATACTATGAGCAATAAAGAATTGGAAATGAAAGAAATAGGAGTTGACTACCTGGATCAATATAATCAATTATTAAAATATGTTTTTCAAGTTACAGAAAGTGAATTAACACAGTCTGGTTGGGAGGAAGAAGAGGATTTTATTAGGGCCAAGGCACCAAATTTAGAAAAAGCAGATGCAATAGGTTGGTTTGACAAAGGTAATCTTATATCCCAGGTAATTGTTTATCCTATGAAAGTAAGGATTTTTAATCATACATTTAATATGGGTGGGCTTACTGGAGTTGGAACTTATCCTGAATATACAGGAAATGGATTAATGCATGAATTACTTTTTAAAGCACTGTCTCGAATGAGGGAAAAAAAGCAATTTATATCCTACTTATATCCTTATTCTATCCCCTATTATAGAAGAAAGGGTTGGGAGATTGTTTCTGACAAAATCACATACGAAATTAAGGACTATCAACTGCCTAAAAACGACTCAATTCTAGGAAAAGTTAGAAGAGTTGATCCTAAGGGTGAAGAAATAAAAACAGTTTATAATAAATTTTCCAATGTAACTCATGGAGCTTTAATACGTGATGATATTTCATGGAATGAATATTGGCTATGGGAAAATGAAGATATAATGACAGCTGTTTATTATAATGAAAAAGATAAGTTAGAAGGTTATTTAGTATATTGGATTTCTGACGAAATATTTTATATTAAAGAAATGATTTTTCTAAATGAAAACGCAAGAAAAGGACTTTGGAACTTTGTTAGTGCACATTTTTCTATGATAAAAAAGGTTATAGGAAATACCTATACAGATGAACCTCTTTCATTTTTATTTGAAGATGCAGATATTAAAGAAAGTATTTCTCCATATTTTATGGCTAGAATTGTTGATTTTGAAAAATTTATTGAAGAATTTCCTTTTAAAAAGGATAATGTAGATAAAGAATGGATTTTCAAACTGGAAGATCCCTTGCTTTCATGGAATGAAGGGGTATTTCATCTTTATATTAGCAAGGAAGGAAAGGGAAAGGCTAGACTTGTATCTGAAAAAACAAAGGATAAGATAGATATACAAACAATGACAACTATGCTTTTAGGTTATAAAAGACCGGACTATCTATATAGAATAGGACGAATAGAATGCAGTATGAAAACAATTAATGATTTAGAGGATTCAATAGAAAAACAAGTACCATATTTTTCGGATTATTTTTAAGATGACTTTTCAAAAGTCATTTTTTTATTGGAAAAATTAAAAAAAGGGAGGGATAATAACTGGAAATAATGGGAACAAAATCGCTACACAGGGACAAATATTACAAAAAAGAAATATTTTATTTTTTTATTAAAAAATAGTTTCAAAACAAGAATAAATATATATTCAAACTTATAAATAAATAATTAGAGATAACGTTTAAATATAGATAATAACTATGTTTAGCTTATATATATACATATATTTAGGTATATGATAATGGTTACTATTTGACTAATATATTGAATTAAAACAAATATATAGATATAATTATATCAAACTATTTGGAGGTAGCTATGGATTACAATTATGATATTGAACAAGATATGGATAAGTTAAGAGATTATATTGACTATTTAAGAATAATTAAAAATGAACCAGGTGCAGTTATGCCTGCATTGCAAAGAGCACAACAGGATTATGGATTTATTCCAGAAGCTATAGTGGATATAATTGCTTTAGAATTAGGAATTCATACATCGGAAATATATGGAGTTGCAACTTTTTATTCTCAATTTAGATTTGAGCCAAAGGGAGAAATAGACATAGCGGTTTGTACAGGAACAGCTTGCTATGTAAAAGGTGCAAATGATATTTTAACTGAACTTACAAATTTATTAGGAATAAAAAATGGAGAAACCAGTAAGGACGGAAAATATTCCATTGAAGGAATTAGATGTATTGGGGCTTGTGGCTTAGCACCGGTAATAAAAGTAAATGGCGATATTTACGGAAATGTTTCATCTAAAGACATCGACAAAATTTTAAAAAAATATAGATAAATATTATATATAGGGGATTGATATGAAACAAATTAAAAATTATAAGGAATTACTTGATTTAAATAGTACATATGAAAAATTATTACATAATAGATTAAATAAATCAGAAGGTATGAAAAAAGAAATTTTAATATGTGGAGGAACAGGATGTACTTCATCTAAGAGTTTAGAACTGTTAGATGAAATGAAAAAACTAATTGTAGAATATGGTTTAGAAGAAAAATGTTCAGCACATATTACAGGTTGTCTAGGTTTTTGTGAAAAAGGACCAATAGTAAAAATATTTCCAAAGGATACTTTTTATACTAAAGTTCAACCTGAAGATGCTAGGGAAATTATAGAAACAGATATTATAAAAGATGAGTTAGTAAATAGATTATTATATAAATTACCGGGAACGGAAGAGGAAATACCTTCTCAAGACGATATACCATTTTATAAAAAACAACTTAGAATTGCACTTAGAAACTGCGGAATTATAAATCCTGAAGTTATAGAGGAATACATCGGCTATGGAGGTTATTTAGCTTTAGGTAAATGTTTAGAAGAATATTCCAGAGAGGAAGTAATAGATATAATTAAAGATTCCGGCTTAAGAGGTAGGGGAGGCGGTGGCTTTCCAACAGGTCTTAAATGGGAATTTACAAAAAATTCCGAATCTGATGAAAAATATGTAATATGTAATGCTGACGAGGGAGATCCTGGAGCTTTTATGGATAGATCCATTTTAGAAGGGGACCCTCATTCAGTTATTGAAGCAATGGCAATAGCAGCTTATGTAATTGGAGCTAAACAAGGATATGTATATATAAGAGCAGAATATCCTCTAGCTATTGAACGACTTGGTAAAGCCATTGAACAGGCTAGGGAAATTGGAATATTGGGAGACAATATTTTAGGAACCGACTTTTCTTTTAATTTGGGTATGAAATTTGGAGCTGGTGCTTTTGTTTGTGGAGAGGAAACTGCACTAATTAATTCGGTTGAAGGACAAAGAGGAGAACCTAATCCAAAACCACCTTTTCCATCTACTTCAGGTTTATATGGAAAACCTACCTTAATTAATAATGTTGAAACTTATGCAAATATACCTGTAATTATTTCAAAAGGAGCAGAGTGGTTTAATTCTGTTGGTACAGAGAAATCCAAAGGTACTAAAGTTTTTGCATTAGCAGGAAAAGTTAACAATATAGGTTTAGTTGAAGTTCCAATGGGAACTACTCTAAGGGAAATACTATACGATATTGGTGGAGGAATTCAAAAAGGAAGGGAATTTAAGGCGGTACAAACAGGAGGGCCATCAGGTGGATGTATAACTGCAGAAGATTTAGACACACCTATTGACTATGATTCATTAGTTGCTAAGGGATCAATGATGGGGTCAGGTGGAATGATTGTTATGGATGAAGACAACTGTATGGTTGATATAGCTAAATTTTATCTTGAATTTACCTTAGATGAATCCTGTGGAAAATGTACTCCTTGTAGAATTGGAAATAAAAGACTATATGAGATTTTATGTAAAATATCAGATGGAAAAGCAACAGAGGAAGATTTAGACAATCTTGAAGATTTATCCAATATAATAAAAGATACTTCTCTATGTGCTTTAGGACAATCTGCACCAAATCCGGTATTGTCTACAATAAAAAGCTTTAGGAAAGAATATGAAGAACATGTGCTAAATCATAAGTGTCCTGCAAAAATTTGTACTAGTTTGTTGGAATATAAAATTACAGATGATTGTATAGGATGTACAAAATGTGCAAAAATATGTCCTGCTAAATGTATTACAGGAGCAGTAAGGGAAGTTCATGTTATTGATAATACAAAATGTATTAAATGTGGAGCATGTTTTAATGGTTGTCCAGTTCATGCCATAGTAAAGGAGTAATTATAATATGAAAATGGTAAATGTTATTATAAATGGTCATAATATTGCAGTTGAAGAAGGTACTACAATTTTATCAGCAGCAAAAAGACTTAAAATAAAAATACCTACTTTATGTCATTTAAGTTTACATGAAATAGATTTAGAAAATAAAAGAGCATCTTGTAGGGTTTGTATGGTTGAAGTTGTAAATACAGGAAAATTAGTTGCTGCTTGTGCTACTCCGGTATTTGAAGGTATGGAAATTAAAACAGAATCTGCAAGGGCTATAAAAGCTAGAAGAGCTATTGTGGAATTATTACTTTCAAATCATCCAACGGATTGTTTAGTATGTGCTAAAAATATGAACTGTGAGCTACAAAAGCTAGCATCTGATTTAGGAATAAGAAAAATTCATTATAAGGGTGAAAGAAGTAAATATCCGGTAGATGTAGACAGTCTTTCCATAATGAGAGATCCAAATAAATGTATTCTTTGTAAAAGATGTGAGACAGTTTGTAATAATACACAAACTGTAGGAGCATTAGCCACAATAGGTAGGGGATTTAATACATATGTAGGCTCTACATTTGATAAATCAATGTACAATACAACCTGTACTTTCTGTGGACAATGTGTTGCAGTATGTCCAACAGGAGCTTTAACTGAAATAAATAATATAGGAAAATTATGGAGATTATTACATGATGATAGTAAGCATGTAATAGTACAAACAGCTCCGGCAATAAGGGTAGCTATAGGAGAAGAGTTTGGATTTGAAGCAGGAACGGATTTAACAGGTAAGATGGTAACTGCTTTAAAAAACTTAGGTTTTGATAGAGTTTTTGATACGAATTTTGCAGCTGATTTAACAGTAATGGAAGAAGCCAACGAATTTGCAAATAGACTTAAAAATGGTGGTAAATTACCAATATTAACAAGTTGTTGTCCTTCTTGGGTAAACTTTATGGAACAACAATTTCCAGATATGTTAGACATACCTTCTACATGTAAGTCACCACATGAAATGTTTGGAACCATAGCCAAAACTTACTATGCTAAAAAAATGAATATTAATCCAGAGGATATTGTAGTTGTATCTGTTATGCCTTGTGTTGCTAAAAAATATGAATCTGCAAGACCTGAACTTATGAACGAAGGTAAAAAAGATGTAGATGTGGTAATTACTACAAGAGAATTGGCGATTATGCTAAAAGAAGCGGGAATAAGTTTTGATTTATTAGAAGAGGATGAATTTGATAATATAATGGGAGAATCATCCGGTGCAGGAGCTATATTCGGCTCAACAGGAGGAGTAATAGAAGCTACTGTTAGAACTGCTTATGAATGGTTAACAGGACAACCTTTAGGTTATATGGAATTTACTGAATTAAGAGGAATCAGAGGAATTAAAACAACAGAAATAGATATAAATGGAAGGCTCATAAGAATTGCTGTAGCAAATGGCTTAGGTAATACTAGAAGACTCCTAGATAAAATCCGTAAAGGTGAAGAGCATTTTGATGCAATAGAAGTTATGGCGTGTCCTGGAGGATGTATTGGTGGAGCCGGTCAACCATACCACTATGGAGATTTAACCATATTAAGAAAAAGAGCAGAGGGAATATACAAGGTAGATAGGGATAAAAATATAAGAAAAGCTCATGAAAATCCTATGATAAAAAAATTATATGATGAATTTTTAGAAAGTCCAGGTTCAGAAAAAGCCGAAGAATTACTTCATACATCATATAGACCTAAACCTAGATTATAATATTTGACAAAAGAAAATCTAATTGTTACAATGTTGTTGTAATGATTACAAATTTAATATTGTTTTAACAAGGGGGTAATTATGAGTTTAAAGGGAACAAAGACAGCTAAGAATTTAATGATTTCATTTGCAGGAGAATCTCAAGCTAATATGAGATATACATACTACGCTTCTACAGCTAAAAAGGAAGGATATGTACAAATATCTAATATTTTTGAAGAAACTGCAAGAAATGAAAAAGAACATGCTAAAAGATTTTTCAAATTTTTAAATGAGGATTTAAAAGACGAAACTATTCAAGTAGATTGGAACTATCCAGTAGAATTGGGAACTACTGCAGAAAATTTACTTGCTGCAGCAAATGGAGAACATGAAGAGTTTGTAGAAATGTATCCAGGATTTGCAGACATAGCAGAAGAAGAAGGATTTAAAGAAATAGCTTATGTATGGAGAGAAATTGCAGAAGTAGAGGACAGACACGAAAGAAGATTTAGAAAACTACTAGCAAATATTGAAAATAACGAAGTTTTCGAAAAAGAAGAAGTAGTTGAATGGAAATGTAATAACTGTGGATATATACACACAGGAAAAACAGCTCCTACTAAATGTCCGGCATGTGATCATCCACAAGCTCATTTTGAAGTTTTTAAAGAAACATATTAATATAAAAACTAAATTAAAATCTTGGTAGTGTAAGCTATCAAGATTTTTTTATTTTTAAGTAGATTAAAAAACATTGTAATAAAATTTTAAATAATTTTTAAATATATAGATAAAAGTTGTAATTTATAGTATATAATAATAAATGTAATGAAATATTTTTTAGAAGTAAATTAAAATCACTTACTAATTATTGTATAAAATATTTACTGATTTTTATTCTGTTAATTATATCTATAAAATATCATTGCTAGAATTAGACTAGATATAATGGTAAAATTATTAATAGGTTATAAAAATTGGTGGTAATATGAAAATTTTTGAAAAAATTAATAAAAAATTATTTGGATTTATTTTACTATTTGTACTTATTATTATTGGTCTTGTTGTTTTATTGTTTAATTTAAAAACAAATAATATTGGACATATGGAAAAGATTCCATTTGAAGGAGATTATTCCAATATTGCAATTTTAGATAAGGAAATATATCTTTTAAAATCCAATAATTTAAAATCCTATGATGAAATAGGAAAAGAAAAAATATCTGTTAATGTACCGGTGGAAAATGGACATTTAGTTGGTAATAACAATACACTGGTAATTTATGAAAATAAAAATTTATATATACTTAATTCAGATGGTAAAATTGAAGAAAGTATAAAAATGAAATTTGAAATTGCAAATATTGAAGTCAAAGATAAAACTATTTATGTTTCAGGAGAAAAGGAATTGGTTTTAATAGATTTAAAAGGAAAACAAATTGATTCTATTAAGACAAATTCAGCCATAACCACTTCTACAATGTCTGAAAATCAGAAGGAATTAATAGTTACAACTATTGATTTAATAGACAATGTATATAAATCTAACTTATATTTAAAAGATTTGAAAAACGATACAAAAATCAATCAAAGTTTTGTTGGAGAAGTTATTATGTTTTCTGAATATATTGACAAGGACAGATATTTAATAATTAGCAATAAACAGGCAATAATATTAAATGATTTTGAGATACAATCTAAAAGAAGAATTTCAGATTTTAAAGGAGCCGGAGTTTTAAAATCCAATATTTATATATTAGAAGGTGATTCATTAAACATTTATGATTTTGATTTTAAGTTAATCAACTCAATTCAGTTAAAGGGTGATTATAATAACCTATTTGTAAGTGATAATAGGGTATTTTTACTTAGTAAAAACAATTATTCTGAATATATTAGAGGGAAGGCTGACACAGTTATTAGTGTTCCGGATATAGAAAAAATAATAAAAACTGAAAATGGATTATATTTAATCCATAAGGATTCAGTTACTAATGTAGATAGACAATAGGAGGATATAATGATAAAAATTGATGCTAAAGGACTAGCTTGTCCAAAGCCTGTAATATTAACAAAAAAAGAATTAGATAATTTAGACAGTGGAGAAGTTGAAACGACTGTTGATAATAAAGTTGCAGTAGAAAATCTTTCAAGACTAGCTAAAGGTCAAGGATATGAATATAGTGTTGTAACAATTTCAGAAGATGAATATAGGGTTACTATTAATAAGTCAGAAAAAAAAGATAATCTAACATGTGAAATAATGGAAGATGAGGACTACACATTAGTAATTGCTTCAGATACTATGGGTGGTGGAGAAGAGGAGCTGGGACATATATTGATGAAGTCATTTATGTATACAGTTACAGAAACTAAACCCTTACCAAATACCATGATATTTTATAATAGTGGAGTATTTTTAACTTGTGAAGGTTCACCGGTTTTAGATGATATAGAAAAATTAGCTAAGGAAGGTGTAGAAATACATTCCTGTGGTACATGTTTAGATTATTATAACTTGAAGGATAAATTTAAAATTGGAGAAATTTCCAATATGTATACAATTTATGAGAAAATAAAAGAAGCTTCTAAAAATGTGGTAATTAGATAATGGATGTAATATTATTAACTTTTGATTCTGTTAATTTTACAATGATGACAGAAAAAAAATTAATAGAAATGGGGTATAAAATAAAAACTATACCAACTCCTAGGGAAATTAGCCGAAGTTGTGGTTTAGCAATAATGGTTGAGAATAAAGAAATAGATAATATTGTTAAATTGAAAAATGATTTACCAATTGGGTATATTTGGAAATATAAAAAAGAAAAAGGAAATGTAGAAGTGGTGAAAATTGCTTAATGAAAACAATAATTTCATTTATAGAAAACATAAGGAAGATTTTTTATAACGAAGCAAATAATTTAAATATACTTGGGAAATTATTATATGCCTTAATTATTGCAATAATTACAATTATAATTTCTAAACTTGTTCATAAATTATTTAATAAATATTTGTTGAAAAATTCTGAAAAATTAGATGGTAAATTCATAGATCCTAAAAAAAGTCTTACTATTACTTCTGTAATAGATAACACCTTAAAATATATTATATATTTCATAGGACTGGTTTTAATACTTGAAGTATTTGATATAGGTAAAAGCATCAGTGTAGGTCTTGCCGGTATAGGGGGGTAGCAGTAGGATTTGGTGCTCAATCCATTGTAAAAGATGTAATATCCGGTATATTTATTATTTTTGAAGGGCAATATGTAATAGGAGACCATGTACTAATAAATAATACAATTTCAGGAAATGTAGTTGAATTTGGTATGAGGACTACATTTATTAAAGGATTTGACGGATCCATTACATCAATAGGAAATGGAAATATAAACACTGTAAAAAACATGTCTAAGGGCAATCAAAGAGCCTATGTGGAAATAATAGTCCCAGACAAAATGACTATCTCAGATATTGAAAAAGTTGTAAATATTATTTCCGAAAAAATAGGCAAAGATAAAAATGTAACAGTAAAACCCTACTTAATGGGAGTAATGGACATAGGTTTAGGCAGTAGCGTGAAAATTGCAATAGTAGCATGGACTAAACCTGGCAAACAGGCTGTAATTGAATTACAAATAAGGGAACTTTTCATTAAAGAAACTAGAAAATTAAATATGGATAATGTTTAGGGGTAAATAATATGAAATATAGAGTAAATGATATTGTAACTTTGAAAAAGGGCCATCCTTGTGGTGAAAATAAATGGAAAATATTAAGAACCGGTTTAGATATAAAATTAGAATGTCAAGGATGTAATAAAGTCGTTTGGCTTTCTCGAATGGATTTTGATAAAAGATTAAGAAGAATTAAAAACAAAGATGGAAAATTTGTTTCCATTATACATTATGAACCAGAAGAAGATTAGGGAGATAGTTTTTGCTATCTCCTTATAATTTTATTTCATTAATAATATAGGTTATTATAAGCATGTTATTCTAACAAAGAACTTGACGATGATACTAAACTGAGTGTTATACTAGTAACATAGTCAAGGGAGGGAAAGTATATATGAGTGATAAAGTATCAGAAAAACGAAGAAGTGTTTTTGTAAAGAAAAAAGAATTATATGAAGCAAAAACACAGGGAAAACTTCTTTATGGCGTAGAGGATAAACCACCAACAGCCGTTGGCGTTGTAATGGGAGTGCAAAACATTTTAACTGCATTTGGAGGAATTGTAGCAGTACCCTTAATTATTGCTGGCATGGCAGGTACAAATGTTGCAGATACAGCATATTTAGTAAGTGCGGCCTTATTATGTTCAGGTATATGCACAATAATACAGTCAAGGGGAGTGGGAGTATCTCCATTTAGAATTGGTTCTGGACTACCGACAATAATGGGGACGGATTTTGGTTTTGTTGCTCCTGCGTCAACTATTATAGTTGGTATGGGCGGTGGACTTCCGGCATACTTTGGAGCAAGTATTTTAGGTGCAGTTTTAGAATTTATACTAAGTTATTTTGTAAAACCATTACTTAAATTTTTTCCACAAGTTGTAACCGGAACAGTTATTACATTAATTGGAATGACCTTAGTTCCTGTAACATTTGACTGGGCAGCAGGAGGAGTTGGAGCATCTGATTATGGCTCTGTAACGAATTTGGCTGTTGCATTAATAGTATTTGTAATAATTATATTGTTAAACAGGTATGGAAAAGGTTTTGTTAGTTCAGCCTCCATATTAATAGGCATAGTAGTTGGTTATATTATTTGTATACCTTTAGATAAAGTTGATTTTAATCAAGTTGCACAAGCAAGTTGGTTTGCGCCGCCATCAATTTTTAAATTCGGTGTAAATTTTGATTTTAAATTTGTAATTCCATTTATAGCAGGATATTTAGTAACTGTTATAGAAACAATAGGAGTTGTTCAGGTAATTGGGGAAGTAACAGAAACTGAAGTAACGGATGATATGATTGCAAGTGGAGTTAGAGCAGATGCGTTTGGATCTTTTCTTTCACCGTTTTTAGGATCAGGACCAGTTGCAACCTTTAGTCAAAATGCAGGACTTATTCCTTTAACAAAAGTAGCGTCAAGATCTGTAGCAATAATAAGTGGAGTTTTATTAATATTAATTAGTTTATTTCCAAAAGTTGCTACAATAGTTTCTATAATGCCTCCGGCAGTATTAGGTGGAGCTGGTATTTTAATGTTTGGTACAGTAGCAGCATCGGGAATTCAAAATTTATCATTAGTTAAATTTACCAATAGAAATTTAATAATAATAGCATCTTCATTAACAATAGGTTTAGGAGTTACTTTTAAACCGGAAATAGTTGCGAACTTGCCAACGGTTTTAAACGCTTTGTTTTCATCAGGAATTTCAGCCGGCACTATAACAGCATTTATACTTAATATTATATTAAAAGAAGAAAAATAATATTTTTAATTACATAAATAGAGGTGAAATATTTCATCTCTTTTTTGTTTGCATTTATAAAAATAACAATGCATTGACTAAAAAGTGTTTAAATAATATGATATAAACTATATTCAATAAGTATATTTAGGAGATATTAAATGCATTGTAATAATTGTGGAAAAGAAATAGATGAAAAGGATAAGTTTTGTTCTAATTGTGGAAAAACCAATAGTATAGAAAAAGAGAATTCCAAATTTGATTTAAGGAAAAAAATAATAATAATTGCTATTTGCCTTGGAATAATCTTGATTGTTTTATACCTTTTCCAACATAAATCTTATGTAAAAGAAGTTGGTCAATTATCAAAAGATACTGAACAATTGATTATTTCAGATGTAAAGTATGAGAAATTAAAGGAAGATATTGAAGATGTTGAAAAATTCAAAGGACCATATACTTCAAAATCAATAGATAAAAAATTAGAGCCTATAGTTAAAAAAATAAATGAATACAGAGAAGATAGTGAAGATAAGTTTGAAATTATATTAAACGAGATTAATAGTATAGATATTTCTGAAACAGAAAAAAATAATTTAAAAGTTAATGAAAAAATTGAAGAGGCTAACGAAGAGTTTACTCATGAAAATTATAAAAGAGGCTATGATATTCTTTATAAATTAAAAGATAAAATAAATACAAATATATTAATAGCAGGTAATAATGAACAAAAGTTAGAAATAAATATTAATAATGAGCTAAATCATATAGAGGATAAAAACATAGATTTTAATTTTGAAAATGAATATGATTATTTAACAGTTATTGATGGTAACTCAAATCAAATAAACACCATAGAAGATGGGTTATTAGAGTATTTAAGTGGAATGGTTACAGCTTTAAACAACAAGGATTTTTCTTATGTGGAGCCATATATAATAATCAATAGTCCAGCATATAAGGAACAGAAAAAATATGTTGGAGTAGATATATATGAAGAATTATTATATGCTAAAATTATTTCTTATAATGAAGTAAGCTATGACACAGTAGATATTAAAGTATACGAAGAATATGATATACACAATGAAAAAGATGGTTTTCATTTTAGAGCAATAGAGGCGGTTTATAGATTTAAATTAGATATTAATAACAAATGGAAGTTATATTCTTTTCCCGAAAAAGTAAAGGTGATTTCAAAAGGTCATTATTAAAATAAAAAAATAAGATAAAATGTTATTTTTAAAAAAGTGTAGGTATATTACTTAATAGGTATACTTACACTTATTTTATTTAGTCATATAATAAAACATTAAATTATTAAAAAAATGTAATAATTTAGAAAAATCTATTGTAAATTGTAAATTAAAGTAGTATAATGATTATAAGGTCAAAGAAAGTCAAAGAGTTAAAAATTATGTAAAAGGATTTTGGTATAAACTAAATATTTGTATCATAATCCATTTACACAATTTTTTTGTAAGGGAGGATACTATGGAGTATAAAGACTATTATAAAATATTGGGAGTAGATAAATCTGCTAGTGATGCTGAAATAAAAAAGGCATATAGAAATTTAGCAAAGAAATATCATCCTGATTTAAATCAAGGAAATGAGAAAGCTTCTGAAAAATTAAAAGAAATTAATGAAGCCTATGAAGTATTAGGCGATAAAGATAAAAGACAAAAATATGATCAATTTGGATCTAATTATGATTTTACAGGAGGACAAAATTTTGATCCATCTCAATACGGATTTGATTTTGGCGATTTTGGTGGATTTGGAAGAAACGGTACAACATATACTTACACTACATCAGGAGATGGTGGAGGATTTTCAGATTTCTTCAACATGTTTTTCGGAGGAGGATTTGGAAATAACTCTTCCTCTAGGAAAAGTAGTAGGGATGTATTTTCAGGATTTGGAGGAAGGAGTAAACCTCAAAGACAAAGATATGATACCGAAATATCTATTAGCTTAAAGGAAGCATATGATGGTGCTGAAAAAACTTTATATTTAAATGTTAATGGAGAAAATAAATCCTTAAATGTGAAAATACCTAAGGGAATTTTACCAGGTAAAAAAATTAAGACAAAGGGAGAAAAAATTGGTTTAGATGGCGATATTTACATTAAAATCAATGTTATAGACCAAGAGAATACTCTAGATGGCTTAAATATAATTAAAAAATTAAATATATATCCTTGGGAGGCTGCACTAGGAGGAAAAGTAGTAGTAGATACTTTAGAAGGAAAAATTAAGGTTAATATTCCTAAGGAAATACAGTCAGGTAAGAGAATCAGATTAGCAAATAAGGGATTTAGAAATATGAAAGGTGAAAGGGGAGATTTGTTTTTAGAAATTCAAATACAAAACCCAAGTCATTTAAGTAAAAGACAAAAAGAATTATACGAAGAATTAAAAAAATCTATATAAGGGGGATAAAGTATGGATTTAAATAAATTTACTCAAAAATCAATTGAAGCAATTCAAGATGCACAAAACATTGCAATTAAAAATGGTAACCCGGAAGTAAATGATATTCATTTACACTATGCTTTAGTAGCTGATACTGAAGGTGTTATTCAAAGGGTTTTAAATAAAATGGGAGTAGATGTTAATGCTTATACTATTGCATTAACAAATGAATTAGATAAATTGCCAAGACAGGATAGTTCTTCAAACATTTATCCTTCAACAATTTTTCAAAGAATTTTGTTAAAAGCTGAAGATGAAGCAAAAGCAATGGGAGATAGCTTTATTTCTGTTGAACATATCTATATGACATTGTTAAAAGAAAAAAGTACTTCAAGTACTCAAATTTTTAATAGATTTAATATAAATTTAAAAAGCTTTAAAAAGACATTAAAGGAAATGAGAGGTAGTGCAAAAATAGAAACAGATGATCCTGAAAGTGCTATGAATGCTCTTGAAAAATATGGTAGGGATTTAACAGCAGATGCACGAAAGGGTGCAATTGATCCGGTAATAGGTAGAGACGAAGAAATTAGAAACTGTATCAGAATATTATCGAGAAGAACAAAGAACAATCCGGTTTTAATTGGAGAGCCGGGAGTTGGAAAAACTGCCATAGTAGAAGGATTAGCACAAAGAATTGTAAACAACGATGTTCCGGAAACTCTAAGGGATAAAACAATTTTTGCTTTAGATTTAGGAGCATTAATTGCCGGTGCTAAATACAGGGGACAATTTGAAGAAAGATTAAAGGCTGTTTTAAAGGAAATAACTGATTCAGATGGCGAAATTATATTATTTATAGATGAACTTCACACTTTAGTTGGCGCAGGTAAAACTGAAGGTGCAATGGATGCGTCAAATATGTTAAAACCTATGTTGGCCAGAGGAGAACTTCATACAATCGGTGCAACTACCTTAGATGAATATAGACAATATATTGAAAAAGATGGTGCCTTAGAAAGAAGATTTCAAAAAGTTTTAGTAAGTGAACCAACAGTTGAAGATACAATTTCCATATTGAGAGGTATAAAGGAAAAATATGAAATCCATCATGGAATAAGAATATCAGATGGTGCAGTAATAGCCTGTGCAACTATGTCTGACAGATATATTACAGATAGATTTTTGCCGGATAAGGCTATAGATTTAATGGATGAGGCTTCAGCTATGGTTAGAACAGAAATAGATTCTATGCCGGCAGAGCTTGATGAACAAAACAGAAGAATACTTCAATTGGAAATTGAAAGAGCTGCCCTAAAGAAAGAAGAAGATGATTTAAGTAAGAAAAGATTAGAGGACCTAGAAAAGGAACTTCAAGATTTAAGAAATGAATATGATGCTAATTACGAAAAATGGAGAAGCCAAAAGAAAAGTATTGATGAAGTAAAGGATTTAAAAGAAGAAATAGACAGTGTAAGAATTCAAATGGATGAAGCTGAAAGAAAATATGATTTTGAAAAACTTTCCCAATTAAAATATGGTAAATTAGCTGAACTGGAAACAAAATTAGCAGAAATTACAGCTAAAAATGCAGAAGATGAATCGATGTTAAAAGAAGAGGTAACAGAAGAGGAAATAGCTGATGTAGTTTCTAAATGGACAGGTATTCCAGTAAGTAAATTAGTTGAAACAGAAAGAGATAAAATCTTAAATATGGATGAAGTCCTACATCAAAGGGTTATAGGACAAAATGAAGCAGTAGATGCGGTTACAGAAGCAATAATCAGATCACGTTCAGGAATAGCGTCATTTGGCAAACCAATTGGTTCCTTTATATTCTTAGGACCAACAGGAGTAGGAAAAACAGAACTTGCTAAAGCATTAACCGAAGCTATGTTTGATGATGAAAAAAATCTAGTTAGGATAGATATGTCAGAATATATGGAAAAACATTCTGTTTCCAGACTTGTAGGTTCTCCTCCAGGATATGTTGGATACGAAGAAGGAGGCCAATTAACTGAAGCAGTAAGAAGAAAACCATATTCAGTAGTATTATTTGATGAAATTGAGAAAGCCCATCCAGATGTATTTAATATTTTATTACAAGTATTAGATGACGGTAGATTAACAGACAATCAAGGTAGAACTGTAGACTTTAAAAACACCATAATTATAATGACATCTAATATTGGTTCATCATATTTAATAGATGGTATAGACAAAGAAGGTAATATATCTACAGATGCAAGAGAAAATGTAATGAATCAAATGAAAGCAACATTTAAGCCGGAATTTTTAAACAGGGTAGACGATATTGTAATGTTCAAACCTTTAACAGAAGATGAAATATATGAAATAGTAGATCATAATATTTCCGATATAGAAAGTAGATTAGAGGACAGACAAATTTCCATTACTTTAGATAGAGCTGCAAAGGAATTAATAATGGCAAGAGCATACAATGTTCAATATGGTGCTAGACCGGTAAAGAGATTTTTACAAAAATATATTGAAACAGAACTTGGTAGAATGTTATTAAAAGGAGAAGTTCAAGACAAAGATAATGTAGTAATATCTGTAGAAAACGGCGAACTTAAATTATATGTAAGATAATTCCATAAATAAAAAGCGTCCTAATAGCTAATAAGATATTTAAGCTTTAGGATGCTTTTCTATTTAAAACTTTAATTGTTTTTTATGAGAATATAGAAGATATAATATTTGCTTAAGTATAATATTTAAATTAGAATAGATATAGGTGAAGTAATGAATATAGAGAGAATTTTTCAAAATTATGAACCAAAACCTATTGGAATGAAAAAAGAATACAGCGTAATAATATTAATTACTAAAATTAATGAGGAAGACCATATAATATTTGAAAAAAGAAGCAAGCATATTTCTCAACCTGGAGAGGTTTCTCTACCAGGAGGAAAAGTAGAATTAGGAGAAACTCCATTAATGGCAGCAAAAAGAGAAGCATCTGAAGAATTAGGAGTAAATATACAAAAAATTAATATTATTGGTGAAATGGATTATATCTATAATTTAAATAATTCTATAATATGGGTATTTATTGGAGAAATAAAAAACTGTAATCTTGGTGATTTTAAATCAAATAGTGAAGTAGAATATTTATTTACATATCCTGTATCCTATTTTTTTAAAAATAAGCCCCAAATATACAGTAGCAATTTAGAAAATAATTTTGAAGAGGATTTTCCCTTTGAATTAATACCAAATGGGAAAGATTATCGTTTTAGTGAATTAAATAATGATATTTATTTTTATGAAAATACAAAACCATTAATTTGGGGGTTAACGGCTAAGATTATTTCAAAGTTTATAGAGATATGTGAAGGTGAAATGAATGAATAAAGAGAATTTATTAAGTACAATGATGAAGATTGTATATAATAATAAAAATATAGTTTGTCTATTAGAAACAGGTGAGCGTGTAAATACAACAATAAGTAAAGATTCTTTAATGGGCTTTAAATTGATTTTAGGAGTAAAGGATTTAAACGAAATTGCCCTATTGGAGTCAATGGAAGAAATTATAGGAAATAGTTATATATTACAAAAAGAAGATGGATTGTCGATGATGAATAATTACTTTGGTAATGTATTAAGATATATTGCTGTTATTGATGATCTTACTATTGTGGATTTTACCTTTTTTAAATATGATGACGTACAATCCTACATAGATGTAGATAGTTTATGTAAAATCCATATAGATAAAAAAAATGTACTTGTTGGAAATGTTAAAATAACAGATGTTAAATATAGACAACTTAAACCTACTCAAAAAGAGTTTTCTAAATGTTGTAACGAGTTTTTTATATATGCATTAAAAATTGCAAGGGGTCTTTATAGATCAGAAATTGTTTATAGTATGAATTTATTTACAAAATTAAAATCCAGACTTGATAAAATGACTTTATTTTATATTGGTTGCCAATATGATTTTAGTGTAAATATAGGAGCTTACGATAAAAACATGAAGACCTATTTAGAAAAATCCCATTATGAAAAACTACTAGAAACATATCCTTCACCAGATAAAGATAAACTATGGACGGCTTTGTTTAATGCCTGTATGCTTTTTAGAAAAGAAGGACTACATGTGTCAGAAAAACTTGATTATATATATCCTAAAGAAGCCGATAGGGAAATAGTAAAATACCTAAGGGAAGTTTGGAATATGTATGCACAATAAGTAGTATTAGATTAATATTAATAAGTTGATAATATAAAAACTAGTTCAAACTAAAAAGTTTGAACTAGTTTTTATATTCATGGAAAGTATCTAATTTAAATTAGACTTACAAGATTTTTTAATAATTAAATTTTGATATACTTCCATATTTAAAACAATATTTTATTTTGTAATATCTTCACCTTTATAAGCATGTTCATAAATCAAGGCTAATATTTCTGGATTTGTTTCCCTTGGATTTGTTAAGGTACAAGGATCATCTTGTGCATTAACACTCATGTTTTTTAATTCTTCATAGAATTTTTTATTATCTTCTAAACCAAAACCCTCAGTATCTTTAAAAGATAAAGGAATATTTAATTTTTTGTTAAGTTCTTTAATAGCATTAGGGAAATCTTCAATTCCTAATTCTCTTTCAATCCAATCAACCTTATCGGTGGATTTTCTATTAAATTGAGTAACATAAGGTAAAAGAATTGCATTAGCTAAACCATGAGTTATTCCAAACATTCCACCAATTTTATGAGCTAAAGAATGAGAAATACCTAAAGATGCTGAAGCAAAAGCCATTCCAGCCATTGCTGAAGCGTTGTGCATTTTTTCTCTAGCTTCTATATTATCCGGTTCATTATAAGCTATTGGCAAATATTTAAAAACTAATTTTATTGCTTGAATAGCCAAAGCATCTGTGTAGTCACTTGCACCAGTTGAAGTAATAGCCTCTGAAGCATGGGTTAGTACATCCATACCGGTATTAGCTGTAATATGTTTAGGCATTTTAGATGGTAAAATTGGATCAATTATTGCTATATCAGGAACTATTTCAGGTGATGATATAGGATATTTAACATGGTTTTTTGTATCTGTTACTACACCAGTACTTGTTATTTCAGATGCAGTACCGGATGTTGAAGGTATACAAACAAGTCTTGCCTTATTTCTTAATTTAGGAAAGTTTTCTCCATATCCTAAGTATTCAAAAGTAACTTCTGGATGTTCATACATAGCCCACATTATTTTAGCAGCGTCCATTGGAGAACCTCCACCAATCGCAATAATCCAGTCAGGTTCAAATTGTAACATTGCTTCCTTACCCTTTAAAATAGTCTCTACAGATGGATTTTCTTCAACGCCATCGAATATTTCAACAGTAAAGTCTGAGTCTTCTAAATATTTTCTTGCTTGATCTAAGAAACCGAATTTCTTCATTGAACTTCCGCCAGTAACAATCATGGCTTTATTTCCTTTTAAAGTTGTAAGATGGGAAAGAGCATTTTCACCAAAAACTATATCTCCAGGTATTTTAAAATTTTGCATTATGACCTCCTATTAAACTCATGAAAATGATAATTAAATATTTAACTATCTTTAATTAATATTATACTCTTGGATGAAATTGTGTCAAGAGGAATGTTACTGTCCCAGATATATTTTATTCTACAAAAATTTGTCTTTACAGTATAATATTAATGAAGAGGTAAATATGGAAAAAATAAAATTATCGGTACATGGACTAATAGACTTTGTAATGCGTAGTGGAGATATAGACAATACTTTTACAGGTATTAGCAGAATGAAGGAAGGACAAAAGATCCATCAAAAACTTCAAAAAGAATATGGAAAATACTATGAAAAAGAAGTAGTGTTAAAAAACGAAATAGAATACAAGGATTTAATTTTTGCAGTAGAAGGAAGAGCAGACGGTATTTACCATAAAGGAAATGAAGTTTTAATTGATGAAATAAAGTCCACTACTAGAAATTTAGAAGATTTAAAATATAATTCAAATCCATTACATTGGGCTCAAGCTAAATGTTATGGTTATTTTTATTGTGTTAAAAATAATTTGGAAGAAATAGATATTCAATTAACATATTATCAAGTGGAATCAGACGATATAAAAAGAATTATAGAAAAATTTACTAAAGCAGACTTAGAAGAATTCTATTTTACTCTTTTAGATTTGTACTTGGATTTTAGTGTTATGATTTTAAAATTTAAAAAAGAACGAGATGAACATATAAGAACTTTACAATTTCCATTTTTATCTTATAGGAAAGGTCAAAGGAAGATGACTGTTGGTGTATATAAAACCATAAGGGATAAGAATATACTATTTGCAGAAGCACCAACGGGAATCGGCAAAACCATGTCTACTTTATTTCCTTCAATTAAAGCTGTTGGTGAAGGATTAACGGATAAAATATTTTATTTAACTGCTAGATCCACAACTAAAGAAGCAGCTGTCAAAGCTGTATATAGGTTAATGGATAGAGGACTAAGGTTTAAAGCTGTTATTATAACGGCTAAGGATAAAATATGTATAAATGATGAGGTAAAATGTAATCCAAAGGATTGTCCTTTTGCAAAGGGACATTTCGATAGGGTAAATGATGCTATTTTAGATATTTATGAAAATGAAGAAATTTTAAATATGGAAACAATTATAGATTATTCAAAAAAACATAAGGTATGTCCAATGGAATTTCAATTGGATATGGCAATATATTCTGATCTTGTTGTATGTGATTATAATTATGTTTTTGATCCTACTGTGTATTTAAGAAGGTTTTTTGAAGGAACTGTTGAAAAATACACTTTTTTAATAGATGAATCCCATAATCTTGTAGATAGAGGAAGGGATATGTACAGTAAAGAAATTTCTATGAAAAAAATAAATCAGCTTGTTAATTTATTGGAAGAAGATGATTATAAAGTTAAAAATGCTCTTAATAAAATTTCTAATATAATAGATGATTTTTATAGATTAGCAGAAAATAATAAATATTATATTTCTAAATATATAGATGATGATTTTGTATCAGAAATTATTTTTACTATGCGAACTATGGAGAAATTCTTAACGGACAAAAAAGATAAACCATATTATGATGATGTACTAGATTTATATTTTGAATTTTCAAAATTTGTAAAAATTTCAGATTTTTATAGCGATAATTACATAACCTTAGTAATTAGCAAAGAGGATGATATTTTTTTCAAAATAATGTGCTTAGATACATCACCTATATTTAAAAATATTCTAAAAAGAGCGGAAAGTTCGGTGTTTTTTTCAGCAACCTTATCACCAATACCTTTTTATGCAGATGTATTAGGAGCAGAAGAGGATTATTATTATTTAAGATTAAATTCTCCCTTCGATTCAGATAATTTAAAAGTGGGAATAGTACCTATTTCTACAAGATATCAAGATAGAGAGGAAAATTACAGTAGAATTACAAAAATTCTAGAAAACTATACTAATAAAAAAGGTAATTATATGTTATTTTTCCCATCTTATAAATTTATGCAGGAAGTTTATGACAGATTTAATAAGGAAGACAAGGATGTAATAAAGCAGGATTCGAATTTAACTGAACTTGGTAGAGAACAGTTTTTAAAACAATTTAAAGAGGATACCTCCATAATTGCTTTTGTAGTTTTAGGGGGAGTGTTTTCTGAAGGAATAGACTTAGTTGGAGATAGATTAAATGGGGCAGCAATAGTTTCTGTTGGACTACCGGGAATTTCTGTAGAAAGAAACTTGATTAAAGATTATTATGACGAAAAAGAAAATACCGGTTTTGAATATGCTTATATTTATCCTGGAATGAACAAGGTTGCTCAAGCAGCAGGAAGAGTAATAAGAGATAAGGATGACAAGGGAACGGTATTATTAATAGATGATAGATTTTTAAAAAATCCTTATAGAAAATTGTTGCCTAGAAGTTGGAACAGTATAAAAGTTTTAAATTCCTTAATAAGAACAAATAATAAAAGAGGTTAAAATGGTTTACAATAAAAAAGAAATATTAAAATTACTTGATAATAAAAATATTAAATATAAGTATATGGAACATGAGGCCGTAAGCTCTATAGAAGAAATTGAAAATGCTAATATTCCAAAATCGGAACAAATTGCTGTTAATCTATTTGTAACAGATAGAAAAAGAGAGAACTTTTATTTAATAGTTGCAAATAGTATGAAAAAAGTAGATTTAAAACAAGTACGTGAAAAAATAGGTTCTAAGCGTTTGAGTTTTGCTTCATCTGAAGATTTAATGAAATATTTTAAAGTCAAACCTGGAGCTGTTTCATTATTTGGTGCTTTAAATGATAAGGATAAAGTAGTTAGGATTTATATTGATGAATTTTATAAAAATAGAACAATAGGACTTCATCCTAATGACAATACAGCGTCAATCTGGATGGAAACTAATGATTTAGTAGAAATAATAAATGAAAATGGAAATTTGTTGGAGTATATTGAGATTTAAAACCAATAAGAAATATTTTAGAATCAAGTTGTAATTTTATAAAATATTATGCATAAATTGACAAATTCTTCCTATACTGTTAGGCTTTTTAAAGAAGTAATTATTAATTTAAGGAGGAGTTTTGTGAGTAATTTACCTAATTGTCCAAAATGTAATTCTGAATATACATACGAGGACGGACATTTGATTATATGTCCTGAATGTGCCTATGAATGGAATCCGGATGTTGTAATGGAGGAGGATAAGGTTAAAGTATACAAGGATGCTTTTGGAAATGAATTAAAAGACGGGGATTCTGTAACGGTAATCAAGGATTTAAAAGTCAAAGGGAGTTCAGAAGTAATTAAAAGGGGTACTATTGTTAAAAATATACTGTTAAAAGATGGGGACCATGATGTTGATTGTAAAATTCCAGGATTTGGCAATATGGAATTAAAAACGGAGTTTTTGAAGAAAATTTAAAGTTATTGAAAATTTTATCCTATTTAATTAGAACTAGTTGATAAGGCATCTACTATTTTAGTAGATGTTTTTCTTTAATATGATATTCTATATTAGTATATATTAATAATAAGGAGTGTTGTAAATGGCAGAATGGAACTCAAAACAATATTTGAAATTTGAAGAATATAGAACTCAGCCGGCAAGGGATCTAACAAATAGGCTTTTAAAATACAATCCTAATACTATTTTAGATATTGGATGTGGTCCTGGAAACAGTACTGCTGTTTTAAAGGAAGCTTTTCCAAATGCATATATTAAAGGAATAGACAGTTCTGAAAATATGATAGAAAAAGCTAAAAGGACATATCCTAATATTGATTTTGAAATTTGTGATATTTCTAATATAAAAAATAAATATGATTTAATTTTCTCCAATGCCTGCATTCAATGGGTACCGGATCATGATGTATTAATTCCTAAATTAATGAATAATATTGAAGAAAATGGCATATTGGCAATACAAATACCAATTAATAATTCTGAACCCTTGTATAAAATCGTAGATGAAATAGTACTGGACCCTAAATGGAACTTTAATCATAATAAAATACATAAAATTAGAGCTTTGGAATATGAAGAATATTTTAATATACTGTCAAAATGCAGTAGTGATTTTGAAATATGGATTACTAAATATTTACATAGGATGGCGTCTCATAAGGACTTAATAGATTGGGTAAAAGGTACAAGTTTGCGTCCTTATTTAGATGAGCTTTCAGAAGAAAAAGGAAAAGAACTGGAAAGTGAAATTTTAAATCAAGTTGAAAAAGTTTATTCTTTAATGGATAATGGTGAAGTAATTCAAGGCTTTAAAAGATTGTTTTTTATTGCTAAGAAATAAATTTTAAATAAAAATCTATAATATGAATATAATTGTAATTTTTAATATTTTTGTTTGAGAGGGGATATATGAACAAATCACATCATTTATTAGAAGGTAATATTACCAAATCCATAACAAAAATGGCCTTGCCTTTAATGGGTATAGCATTTATTCAAATGGCTTATACGCTAGTAGATTTAATTTGGCTTGGTAGACTTTCAACGGCAGCAGTAGCAGCTGTTGGAACTTGTGGATTTTTTGTTTGGGCAGCTCAAGCTATTACTTTAATTACAAAAACCGGAATGTCCGTTGGTTTGTCTCAGGCTTATGGCAGAAGAGATGAAGAGGCGATAACCAAAACAACTATAAGTGGTTTTCAAGTTAATTTAACCCTATGCCTTATAATTATGGGAATATTTATAATTTTTAGAAAACCCTTATATGAATTTTATGGCTTGGAAAAAGCTGTTGAAAAATTGGCTTTAGAGTATCATATGGTAATTTCAGTTGGGCTTATTTTTACATTTTTAAATCCGTTTTTTGCTGCTATATTTTACTCACAAGGTAATAGTTCAACACCTTTTAAAGTTTCAGTAATAGCTTTGGTTTTTAATATTATTGCAGACCCTATATTAATTTTTGGAATAGGACCTTTTCCTAAATTAGGAATGGCCGGTGCTGCAATTGCTACAGTAATGGCACAGGCAATAGGAACAATACTGTATATTTACATAGGTGTAAGGTATGGTGAATATTATGCTAAAATCAACTATTTTAAATCCTTTACACCAAGATATATTATACAGACAATAAGATTAGGATTACCTGCATCAATACAAAGTTTAGTTCACTCATTAATAGGTATAAAATTAAATCAATATATAGCAATTTATGGAGCAGTAGGAGTTGCTACCTATGCAGTAGGTTCACAAATAGAATCAATATCATGGATGAGTTCAGAAGGATTTGCAACAGCCTTTACATCTTTTTTTGGACAAAATTATGGTGCAAGGAACTTTGATAGACTTGAAAAAGCCAAGAAAGTTTGCATTAGACTTACTTTGGGAATTGGTTTATTAGGTTCGGCAATAATGATATTTGGAAATAGTTTTTTATTTAGAATTTTCACACCGAATGACCCTGCTGTAATAACAGAAGGAAGCAAATATTTAATAATTTTAGGTTTGACTTCAGCCTTAATGGCCTTGGAAATAGGAACAGGTGGCATGTTAAATGGACTTGGGCTGACTAAATATCCGGCTATGAATGCAATAGTATTAAATGCAGCAAGAATTCCAATAGCATATTTTCTTATGAAATTTTTAGGACTTACGGGAATATGGGTAACTATGAGTTTGTCAGGTGCATTAAAGGGAATTGTTATAATTATAATATTTAAATATATTGAAAAAAGAACAAATGGCTTTAGAAATAATATGGAAAAATTTCAAAGAGGTGTAAGAACCTAAGTTTTTAATTTTCATAAATTATAGTATAGGTAATTATATATTCTTTTAAGAGAATTTCATTTTGATTTAAATTATAAATTCCAACAGGATTAGGGTTAAATCAAAATGAAATTCTCTTTTTTTAGTAATGGGAAATATGTTTATTAAAATAATAGAAATGCTAAAAAGAATTAATCCTTAGTAAGTAGTTTTTTATATGTTAAGTCTATACCTAAAGCGCCTAAAGGTGCTGTAATTAAAATTGACAAGACTGCAACTGTTAATATGATTTCTCCTGAAGATAGTCCCATAGCAAGTGGGATTCCACCAATTGCCGCCTGTACTGTAGCCTTTGGCATATAGGCAATCATACAAAATAGTCTTTCTTTCATATTTAAATGAGTCTTTAGTAAACATAGAAAGACTCCAAGTAATCTAAATAATAAAACCCCAAATACCAATATTATAGCTGAAAAACCGGCAGCGAAAGCATATTTTAAATTTACTGTAGCCCCAACTAAAACAAATAATAAAATTTCAGCACCTACCCATAATTTAGAAAATTTAGAGGATAATCTATTAGCTAAAACAAGATGTTTTTTCTGTATTGTAATTGCTAAAGCCATAATGGCCAATAATCCTGAAAAAGGTATTATAGTAGTAAAACTATCTTCTATTGTAACTAAAATAAAAGCAATTCCAAGAATAATTATTGTTTTTAAAGAATCCCTTAAATGAGTTTTTCTAAAAAGTTTTACAAGAACAAGCCCTGTTATAATTCCAACTAAAGCACCGGTAAGTATTGAAATTGGTATTTGCAAGAAACTAGAAGCTGTAATTGTTTCTCCTTGAGCTAAACCTGTCAATATAGTAAAAATTACTATTACAAAAATATCATCTACTGAAGCACCGGCTAATATTAGTTGTGGGATGCTTTTTTTTGTTCCATAATTTTCCTTCATTAATTTTAGCATTTTAGGTATTATTACAGCAGGAGAAACCGCACCTACAACAGCTCCCATAATTGCAGCATCCAACATGGAAATACCTAAAAATTTTGGTGCTAATATTATCATTCCAAGCATTTCAAAACAAGCAGGAATAAAGCACATTAGAATAGCTGGTCGTCCTACTTTTTTCAAATCTTCAATATTTAAAGAAAGACCTGCTCTTGTTAAAATAATTATTAAAGCTATTTTTCTTAAATCTGCAGATATACTTAGTATTGAATTATCAATTAAATTTAGGGCATAGGGACCTAAAATAATTCCAGTTAACAACATTCCAATTAAATTTGGTAATTTTAGTTTTTTGAAAATCTCTCCTAAAAGTATTCCCAATATAAATATTAAGGCTAAACTAAATAACATATACTCCTCCTAAATAAAAAATGGTAATCTCTTACAGAGACTACCATAAATAGACATAAAAAGACCTCTGCAAAAACAGAAGTCATCAACTTTAAAAAAGTGGTTTTGGCTAAGCCAAGGGAGAACCTCATTCCCTAAAAAAATTATATTGTAATAAAAATACTTTGTCAAATCAATAGTAACTTGAAAAATATAGTATAAGATATATAATTTAATAGCTTGTATTTTTAATAAAATAAAAAATAGGGGATAAAATGACAAGAAGAAAAAAGAAAGAAATTACTGGTATTATTAAAGAAAATAGATTTCCAAATAAATCAATTATGGAAGCAGATAATAAAAAATATATATTTAAAGGTGGAATAAAGGGGCAGGAAGTTAGGATTGTTACGCAAAGAAGAAAAAAAGATTACACAGAGGCAAAACTGGTTGAAATTTTAAGTAAATCCGAAATTGAAAGAAGAATTCCTTGTCCACCATTTGGAATTTGTGGTGGTTGTGCCTACCAAACGCTAGAATACGAAGAAGAGTTAAAGTTAAAAGGAGAAATGTTAGAAAATTTATATTCTGATATCTATAGTAAAGAAATTATTATAAATCCTAGTCCAAGTTCAACAGCCTATAGGAACAAAATGGAATATAGTTTTGGAGATAGGGAAAAAGGCGGAGAATTAACTTTAGGAATGCATTCCAAAGGTAGATTTTATGAAATTTGTGAAACGGATAATTGTAATATTGTAAATGAAGGTTATGAAATAATTCGTAAGGCAGTACAAAATTATTTTAGAGAAAATAATACATTATTTTATAAAAAAAGAAACCACGAAGGATTTTTAAGACATTTAATTGTCAGGTATTCATTTAGTGAAAATGAATATATGGTAAATTTAGTTACAACTTCTCAAGAAGAACTAAATAAGGAAGAATTTATAGAATTATTATTAGGCTTAAAGTTAGATGGAAAAATAAAGACTATAATTCATACAGGAAATGATTCTTTATCTGATGCAGTAGTTCCTGAAAAAGTAGATATCTTATTTGGAGATGGTTATTTAACGGAAAAATTGTTAGGACTTGAATTTCAAATATCGCCATTTTCGTTTTTTCAACCAAATCCAAAGGCAGCAGAAGTATTATACTCAAAGGCTTTAGAATTTGCAGGTAATATTAACAATAAAACAGTTTTTGACCTATATTCAGGAACAGGTACAATTGGTCAGATTTTTTCACAAAAGGCAAAAAAGGTAATAGGTATTGAAATAGTAGAAGAAGCTGTAGAGAAGGCAAGAGAAACATGTAAATTAAATAATATTTCCAATGCAGAATTTATAGCAGGAGATGTTCTTGAAAAAATAGAAGAATTAAAGGACCAAGCAGACATTATTGTATTAGACCCTCCAAGAGATGGAATACATCCAAAGGCAATTAAAAAAATAATTAATATAAAATCGGAAAAGTTTGTATATATTTCCTGTAATCCAGTAACACAAGTAAGGGATTTAAAAATATTTTTGGAAAATGGATATAAATTAGAAAAAATGGAATTAGTAGACCAGTTTCCACGAACCGTTCATGTTGAAGCCCTAGCCCTTCTTACGAAGTAAGAGTGGCAGGTCAGCAGATGGTTCAACTCAATAACAAAAGTTTTTGAAGAACCAGTTGCATCAGACCTACTAATAAATCTTGTAAAAAGATTTTAGTTAGGTCTAGATCATGTAAAGACTTCTCAAGAAAATGAAGGTAAAGCATGAAATTTGATTGGGAACAATCTACGATTTAAGAAGATGGTTAAGTTAAATAGTAAACTGTAATTTATTATGGAAAATCATATATAAGAAATTAGATTTAAGAGAGAAAAACTTAATTGAGGGATTTAATAATGAATAAGGTTGATTTTCTTAGTTGTTATAGAATTCTGGCCAAGTAATTAACGTAAAAAAGATATATTAGAATATTTTATATATTAATATAAATAAATTTATGAAAGACTTAGATATATTTAGAAAATTAAGAGGAGAGAGAAAATGAGATTTATTTCATGGAATATTGATTCATTAAATGCAGCCTTAACGGCTGAATCGGCACGTGCTATATTAAGCAGGGAGGTGCTGAATACAATTATAAATTATGAACCGGATGTTATAGCCCTACAGGAAACCAAACTGGCTAGTACCGGTCCTACAAAAAAACACTTGAAAATTTTAGAAGAAATGTTTCCGGCTTATGAAATTGTATGGAGTTGTTCGGTAGAACCAGCACGTAAGGGTTATGCAGGAACTATGTTTCTATATAAGGAAGATTTACAACCGTCTGTTTCATTTCCAACTATTGGTGCCCCAAGTACTATGGATGCAGAGGGAAGAATTATTACTTTGGAGTTTGAAAATTTTTATTTAACCCAGGTTTATACACCTAATGCAGGTGATGGTTTGAGCAGGTTAGAGGAAAGACAAGAGTGGGATATAAAATATGCAGACTATTTGGAAAAGCTTGATAAAGAAAAGTATGTTATAGCAACAGGTGATTTCAACGTAGCCCATAAAGAAATAGACCTAGCCCATCCTAAGAACAATATGCAGTCTGCCGGATTCACCAAAGAAGAACGTCAAGGATTTACTAATCTCTTAGATAGAGGATTTACAGATACCTTCCGATACATCCATGGTGATGTTGAAGGGATATACACTTGGTGGGCTCAACGTGCAAAGACAAGTAAAATCAATAATTCAGGCTGGAGAATCGACTATTGGCTGGTTAGTGACCGTATTGCAGATAAAGTTATTAAATCCGAAGTGGTAAATTCAGGTCCTAGACAGGACCATGCACCAATTTTGTTGGAAATTGATTTATAGTAAATTTACAAAGTGAGCTAAAAAGCACTTTAACTAATTAAAGAGGGGATTTGTTTTTTGTTAAAGTAATAAAATACAATTTTAATTAAAAGGACTCAGGTTATATTCTAGCCGAACCTAGGTTATTTTCTTTTATTTGCAGAAATTCTAAGTAATGAATTATAGATTAAATAAATGTATTGCTATATAGCTAAATAATTTAAAGTACAAATATCAAAGAGAACAGTATTAAATGTTTAGGATGTGTTTAAATGAAAAATTTTAAAAGAAACAATGCTTATTTTTCTCTATGTGGGTTAAATTGTGGATTATGTAATATGAGATTAAGTGGGCATTGTCCAAGTTGTGGCTGTGGAGAACATCACTCATGCTCTATTGCAAAATGTAGTTTAAATTACAAAGGCATTGAATATTGTTTTCAATGTGATAATTTCCCCTGTGAAAAATATAAAGATGCTGATAAATATGATTCTTTTATTACACATCTACACCAATTCAAGGATATTAAAAAATTTCAAGAAATAAGTGAAGTAACTTATACTAAGGAACAGATTGCAAAAGTTGAAATTTTAAATTTTCTTCTAGAGAATTATAATGCAGGAAGACAAAAAACTTTCTTCTGCTTAGCTGTAAATCTTCTGGAATTAGAAAACATAAAAGAAATCGTAAAACATTTAGAGGAAAATGAAGATTTAAAAAATATGCAAATTAAAGAAAAGGCATTACACGCTGTAGATCAGTTTAAAAGCTTAGCAGAAAATTATGGAATAATTTTGAAATTAAGAAAAAAATAACAATAAAATAGAAATTAAAAAACAAGGTCAAGATATTAAATATTTAAAATATCTTGACCTTGTTTTTATATAATGTACTAAATTAGAAACATGAAGGTATATATGATTAAATTACAGAGGGAAAGTTATAAAATAGAATATTAAACAATACTTTCATAAGGAAAACCAGACCATGGTAGATGGACATTAGATAAGAAATAAAATATTTAAAAGAATTTGCTTGTAATAAGGACAATTATAATACTTAGGAAAAAGAGGATATAGCAAAATTCAAAATTTATAAGAAAAATTGCTTCTAAAAGCTTTATTTATAATACAATATTATAGATAATAGTAATTTATCATTCAAAACTTTTAAAAGCTAATCAATTAGTAAAGGCCATTTAAAAGTAAATTTTAAAATAAGTTAAAATAATAGTTTCTTTACATATGAAATAATGTTAATATGCTAATCATAAAGATTATAATCGGAATTGAAATAGAATCTTTAATAGAAATATTAATATTGTAGATTAGTGATTTATAATGATTAACTTTAAAAGTTTAAATTCTTAGGGGGAACTTTATGCAATGGGAACACCTGTTTGAAACACATATACTAAATAGAGGATTGGATTATTACAATAGAGGGTTAGTTGAAGATTTTAAAGAAAATAATAACTTAATTAAAGCTACTGTAATTGGAGCTGAAGATTATGAAGTTACTATAGGTATTGAAGATAGTATGGTACATCATATGGAGTGTAATTGTATGTACGCTCGTAAAGGAAATAATTGCAAACATATGGCAGCTTTACTTTATTACTTTGAAGAAAATAAATACGAAAATACCCTAAACGAAACTATTGAAAATACAGATGACTATATTAAAAAAGTCGTAGAAGAGGCTGATTTAAATATATTACGGGAATTTTTGGTGGAGATATTTAAATCGGATAAAAAAATATTTTATAAGTTTTTAACTCTACACAATCTTGATGTAGGTAATATCGATTTAGAATTATATAAAGAAGAGATTAATGATATTTTTGAGGATTACGAAGACAACGATGGATATATCAATTATTATAATGCCTATGATTTCATTTCTGATTTAGAGCAATTCATAGATGATACTGTAATGGTGTTACTAAAAGGTCACAAATACAATGAAGTATTTGATTTAATAAGACACATCTTTATTTATACTGGAGATCAAAGTATGGATGATTCAGATGGGGGAACTATTTTCTTATTTAATAAGTGTATAAAAATCTTAAGAGAAGTAATTTCTGTAGGCGATAAGATGTTAAATAGAATTATTCTTGACTGGGTTCTGAAGGAGGTAGAAAAGCCTTCAAATGATTATATAGAACATTATTTGGAGGATTTTTTATTTGATGTTTTTAGAGGAGATGAATTTATAGAGGTAAAGAAAAGGCTCATAGAGAGAAAGATAGCATATTTTAAAACTAAAGACATAGAAGAATTCAGTGAATATAATAGTGAAAAATGGATAATGAGAAACATAGCCTTAATGGAGGAAGAAAAGCTACCTGTAAAAGAAATTATGCAATATTGCGAAGAAAACATTATATTTCATAATGTTAGAGAATATTATGTTCTAAAATGCATAGAGGAAGAGGATTATTTAAAGGCGATTGAAATATTAAAAGACGGGAAAAAAGCAGATAGAGAATATAAAAGATATATTAAGGACTATAGCCTACAGTTAAAGGATTTGTATAAACTGACGGATAATATTGAAGCATATGAGAAGGAATTAAATTTATTAGTTTTAGAATATTGTCCAGGAGATGTAGAAATATTCAAGGAAATAAAACAGCTATACGCTAAAGATGAATGGAAAGAGAAGAGAGAAGAGGTTTTTTCTAAATTGCCAAACTATTATTTAGGGAATTTATTCAAGGAAGAAAGGTTGTATGACCGTTTATTGATTCATGTACAAGCTTCTGAAGGAATTGGTAGCTTACTAAGATATGAAGATGTATTAAAGGAAATTTATCCTAAAGAACTATTAGATAAATATGAATATGAACTAGAGGAGTTTGCAGCCTTTAATGTAAATCGAAAGAGTTATCAAGAACTTGTTTCTAATTTAAGAAGGATGTTTACTTACTCCAAGGGAAAAGAAAGGGTAGAAGATATTGTAAATAGATGGAAGAAAAAATATAAGAATCGTCCTGCGATGATTGAAGAATTAAATAAATTGTAAGTCTATTAATGTAAAGCTAAGTAAAGGTTGTAAAAGATAGGTATATTAATTTTTAAAATTATACTTATTAAATTATGCCAAGTAAATATATAAAGTGAGATATAAATATGATTATATACGCTACAAAACAAACATTTGAAAGATATAATTTAAAGTACCCAAAGGAATTATCCACCCAATTAGGACCTATTGTTAAGTCGATTATTAAGAAAGAAAGTGGAGATAAAATTCTTGAGTGGGGAGCGAAATTATTTTATTTCGACAGGCGAAAATGTATTCAGGTTGTAAATTTTGCAAGTAAATTGACCCTGTTTTTAATTGATATTAAAGTTGCAGATATTGAAAATATTGGGGACTTAATGGTAAATTATTTATTTGAACTCTATAAAAAAGATAAATTGATGATTAAAGCAATAGAAAAGTTAATTGAGGAACATCCAATAATTTGCTTTGAAAAACTTATAGATAAAAGTATAATTGCTACACTTAATGAGACACAAAGGTCATTTGCAGAAGATGGTTACAGGTTCTTTGATTTTATAGAGGAAGGTATTTTAAATTCTATAGAAATTAACAGACAGGTTAACTTTGACTGGATTTTTTCTTTAAAAATAAATGAAAAGAAAGAATATATTTATGCAGGAGAAAAATTTAGGGAACTTTTATTAGAAAGATATTATATGGTTTAAAACATTAAATGGAAATAAAGCAGAGGATTTTATTGCAGATATTGAAAATGTGGAAGGCAAGGAAGCTCAATTGATAAGGGCAAAAACCACAGGGAATTTTAAACGAGGGAATGAGAAAAATAATAGAATTAAGTGATACAGAATTTTTATTATATTTATACCTCTTATTTTAATCTATACGATTATATTGTACATAGATAGTCGGATGACTACCGATACACTTTGCTAATATTAATTCTGAAGGGAAGTTATTTTATGGATTCTTTAATTAATATGAATAATGCTATGACATATATAGAAGAACATTTAAAGGATGATATTGATTATAGCCAGGTAGTTAAAATAGCGCGTTGCTCAGAATATCATTTTAGACGGATGTTTTCTTTTCTATCGGGAATAAGCTTATCGGAATATGTTCGCAGAAGAAGATTAACACTAGCAGCAGTTGATTTAAAAGATTCTAACACAAGAATTATTGACATTGCAGTGAAATATGGTTACAATTCTGCAGATTCATTTACAAGAGCATTTTACAATATGCATGGTATACTTCCATCAGAAGCAAGAAGCGATAATGTTAAATTAAAAGCATATCCTAAAATGACCTTCCAACTTTCAATTAAAGGAGGGATAGAATTGAATTATCGTATTTTAGAAAAAGAACCTTTTAATCTTGTGGGATTTAAGAGAAGAGTTCCTGTTATTTTTGAAGGAGTTAATCCGGAAATTGTAAAAATGAACGAACTTTTAACAGTAGAAGCAATTAAAAAACTAAAGGAAATTTCTAATGTTGAGCCAATGGGAATTATTAGTGCCTCTACTAATTTTTCAGAAGGAAGAATGGAAGAAAAGGGAGAGTTAGATCATTATATTGGAGTAGCAACTACCAATAATGGTGAAGGTGGTTTTGATGTATTAAAAATTGATGCAAATACTTGGGCAGTATTTGAGTCCATGGGACCATTTCCGGAAACCCTTCAAAATATTTGGGGAAGAATATATTCTGAGTGGTTCCCATCTTCAGGCTATGAGCTAGCTGAAGGTCCGGAAATATTATGGAATGAAAGTGCCGATACATCAAGACTGGACTATAAAAGTGAAATTTGGATTCCTGTAAAAAGAAAATAGTTAGAACTATGAAAATGCGATTAAGTATTAATACTTAGTCGCATTTTTCTATAAAATAAAAAGAGATAAATATGAACTATTTATACAGTAAGGTAAATAATGCTAATATAGGTTATGGAGAGCTTAAAAATATTACTAATGTAACTTTTATATTTTAGAAATGTTTTCGATTAATTAGGTATTATTTTTAATAATATGTAAATTTTGACAATTGAATTTTAACATGATATCATGAAAAAATATATCGTATATTAATCTGATATTTTATTTAATAAATGAGGCGTTCTAAGGTTACCCCTAGGATATAGCATTGACTATAGGGTGGCTTAAGGAACGTTTTTTATAATTATAAGGAGGCTAAAGCATGGATAATAAAGCAATGAATAAAAATATTACCAAATCTCTACTTGTTTTTACCATTCCATTAATTTTAAGCGGATTATTTCAGCAGTTGTTTAATTGGGTCGATGCTTTTATTGTTGGTAATGTTGAAGGTGAAATGGCTTTAGCCGGAATTGGAGCAACTACATCTATTTATAATTTATTTGTTACTGTTATAATAGGTTTTACTTCCGGTTTGGCAGTATTATCTGCTCAACAATATGGAAGGGGCTTAGAGAAGAAAATAAAAACCACCCTTTCTTCTTATTCAATAATACTAGGTGGAATATTCCTAATAGTTTCTATTATAGGTGTTATTTTCACCAATAAAATTTTAATTATTATGAATACTCCTGAAAACATATTTTCAAGTGCGAAAAGCTATATGGAAATTATGCTTATAGGTATACCATTTCTTGCTATATATAATACATATTCTGCTGTTTTACGTGGTATTGGCAATAGTAGGGCTCCATTTTTTTCTATATTGGTTTCTTCTGTGTCAAATGTAGTACTGGATATTCTTCTAGTTGCTGTTTTTTCTTATGGAGCTGCCGGAGCTGCCATTGCAACAGTAATTTCACAAATAGCAATGACAATATTTATTATTGGATATACTAGAAAAAATTATCCAATGCTTAGTTTTTCCTTTTCCGATAAAAATATTTTAAATTTAGATTCTTTTAAAGAAGGAACTATGTTTGGTTTACCTCCTGCAATTCAATCTGGAGTAAGTTCAGTAGGAAATGTTTATCTTCAACAGTTTATGAATGGCTTTGGTGAGCAGACAGTTGCAGCCATTACAACAGCCTATCGTGTTGATAGTGTTATTTTTCTTCCAATAATTAACTTTAGCTCAGGTATTGCAACAATTGTTGCACAAAATATAGGGGCCGGAAATAAAAAACGGGCAAAAAAGGTCTTTAAAATTGGAACTATTATGATGGTATTTATATCTCTAAGCTTAACTTTCTTAGTACTTATATTAGGAAAATATTTAATTGCAATATTTGGCTTAACAGCTGAATCGGTAGCTATTGGAAAATCTTTTTTCTATGCCATTGCTCGCTTTTACTTGATTTATGGTCTTAGTATGGCTATTAGAGGTTATTTAGAAGGAAATGGTGATATGCTTTTTTCCGGTATTGTCGGTATACTTTCTCTACTTGTAAGAATTGTTTGCTCTTATGCTTTTAAGCCGGTATTTAATAATATGGTAGTTGCCTATGCAGAAGCATTTTCATGGATTTTCTTATTAACGGTATTTTTGTTACGTTTATATCAAAAAAATAGGAAAGAAAAATTGGAAACTTAGTTTGTATTTAAGACTATATTAGCAATAAATTTTTAAAAGAACATTAAGTCCTTTAAACTTAATGTTCTTTTTTATAGGGAAATATAATAGTTAGTGGTATTATAATTAGTAGTAAAAATATATGAAGATAAAAAACTAGTATTATTAAAGGAAGTTTTATGGTATTTTTAAATTAATAATGGAGAGAATAATGAAAATCAAAAAAATTAAGAATATTTCAGGAGAACACCTAGAAAAAGTTGAAGGAACAAATGACTGGTATTTTCAGAGTCATTTTAAGGGGGAAGTGGTGGATCTTTATGAAGTTGAAAATCTTTATAAAGAAGGATACGATTTTGAAGGAATGAATATAAGAATAATTCATTTTCCAGATGGTCAGGTATTTGCACCTTTTTCTCTACAAGAGAATGTATATAGAAAATCCTGTATGGGATGGTGAAATATTTTGGATTTTAAGAGTTGATTTTTCAAATAGATTAATAGAAATTTGGAAATATTTTCCAAAAGAAAATAAATTAGAAAAAGAAACAGTCCTATTTCTGTCTGAAATAAGAGATTGTTATAATTTGAAAATACAGCTAAGTCCCATTACACTTTATAGACAAGATGGAGGTATTTTGGATATTATATGGCCGGAAAAAAAGATTATAGAAATAGAGGACTCAGAAAGTTTTTATTATAGAGCTAATGAGGATTTGTATTTTACTAAATGGATAGAAGAACCTTATTTTTATAATTCTTCTGAGGAGGTTATTCTTAAATATCATTATTATGAGGAAGTGGTTATAAGGGAATTAAAAACTGGAAATATTAAAGAAAAATTTAAGGGAACAATAGAAAGAATGCCTAATGGAACTTTTTGGCTAGTATAATGAAAAACATTGGAGGAAACATGAATAGAAATAATTTGTTAAAAATCTTAAAAAATTGCGAAAAGAACAAAGAAATTGTAAGGATATATTTAAAATATGAAGATAATTATTATTACTATATACCTATAAAAATAAATGAAGAATTCTTTTTAGGAACAGAGGAAGAAGATTTTTTATTAGATGGATACTCAATTAGAAGAATTAAGGATATAAAATCAGCAGAACCAAGAGATGATTTAACAAGTACTATTATAAAAGAGGAAGGTCTCTTAGAGAATCTTATAATTCCGGAAATAGATTTAAATAGTTGGGAAAATATATTTTCTAGCTTAAGTAAAATAAATCAAAATATAATTATTGAAGATGAATATAATGAAGAATTTTGGATTGGAAAAATTATTGATATAAAGAGGGATTATATACTGTTTAAACATTTTGATGCAGATGGAATTTGGAGTGAAGAACCTATAAAAATAGGGTATAATATAGTTACATCAATAACTTTTAATTCACGTTATGTTGATGTATTTTCAAAATACGTTTAAGAAAAGGAAATATTTAAATAAAGTAGGCTATGGAAATAAATAATAATGATTTAGTAAGAGAAGAGTTAAGCAAACTAAAAGAAAATCCAAGGTTCTTTGAAATGGATAAGGTGTTACAACATGGAAGGACAACTGTACTTGAACATAGTGTAAAGGTAGCCTATTTAAGTCTTGCTATTGCTAGAAAATATAAGTTAAAAGTAAATTACAAATCTTTAATAAGAGGGGCTTTACTTCATGATTATTTTTTATATAATAGAAAAGATAATACTCATGAAGGGTTTCATGCTTTTACCCATGGCAAAACAGCAGTAAATAACGCAAAAAAAGATTATGAAATTAATAAAATTGAGGAAGATATAATATTAAGGCATATGTTTCCTTTAACAATTACTCCACCCAAATATAAAGAAAGCTGGATAGTTTGTCTAGCAGATACACTTTCAGCTACAAAGGAGTTTGCTTTAGGAGGAAAGGAAAAAATATTTACAATTTTTAATAGAATTAAAGAGGTACAATGAAAAATATTGAATATAAAAGAATGATTATTAATGAAATAAAATCATTAAAAGAAGATTCCAGATTTATGGAAACTGTTAATTTTATGCAACATGGAAACACATCTGTATATGAGCATAGTTTAAAAGTAGCTTATATTAGTTGTAAAATTGCATATAAATTAAAAGCTAATGTTGATTATAAAACCTTAATAAGAGGGGCACTTTTACATGACTACTTCCTATATGACTGGCATGATAAAAATGCTCATGAAGGTTGGCATGGTTTTAGACATCCAAGAAAAGCTTGGAAAAATGCAAAAAAAGAATTCGACTTAAATAGAGTAGAGGAAGATATTATTCTGAAGCACATGTTCCCATTAGTTCCATTATTTCCATTGTTTAAGGAAAGTTGGATAGTTTGTTTAGCTGATAAAATTTCTGCAGTTTATGAAACTATGGAAAGAAAAACAGTAAAAGCTTAGCCTCTAAAATAAAAAATACTGCATAGTAGTTGCTATGCAGTATTTTTATACTATAAATAAAGTAGGAGAAAAATGGATAATATAAAATATTTAGAACAAGAGCTTTTTTAAGTGAAAAATGGATTTAAACTAATAGAAAAGCAAGCAAAAATAGATTATGATAAATATACTAATTTGGAAATTAAAAATATTGCATATAGGGCTTATAAATCAGAAATCTATCAAGTAAGGATGTATAGTGTGTTTCTACTAGGGTATTTATCTAAAAATAAAGAAGAGTTGAATTTTTTAAGAGATGAAGTTTCAAAAGATGAAAATTGGAGAGTACAGGAAATACTAGCAAAATCATTTAATGAATATTGTAGTAGAATTGGCTAAGAAAACTCCTTAACTATAATTGATGACTGGCTTGAAAATAACAATCCAAATACAAGAAGAGCTGTTACAGAAGGTCTTAGAATTTGGACTAATAAGCCATATTTTAAAGAAAATCCCAAAGAAGCAATATTAAGACTTTCTATGTTAAAAGAAGATAAAAGTGAATATGTTAGAAAATCCCTTGGTAATGCAATAAGGGATATAAGTAAAAAATATCCAACACTTATAAAAGAAGAATTAAAAACATGGAAGTTAAAGAATAAAAAGATTATACAGGTTTATAAACTTGCAAATAAATTTATACAGGAGGAAAAATGAAAGAGACCTTTGCAGTACCCTGTGTTGGGGCTATTATTGAAAAAGAAATAAATGGCGAAAAACACATCTTAATTCAGGAAAGAGAAAAGCTGGAGTATTATAATCAAAATGGACTTTTAGAGTTTCCCGCAGGTAAAATTAGGGAATATAGCAGTGGATTTCACCAATCATGATATTCTTGGGAAATCCTTGCATTAGACCTGCTTACAAATCAAAGATTTGTGCTAGGGCTTAAGAAAATATATTCGATGCTTTAAGACGTGAAGTAAAAGAGGAAACTGGTTTAGTAATTACTAAAATTTTAGGGGAAGATGAATCCTTTTATACAGAGGTAAATGGAAATAGGGTTATAAACTTTACTCCTTTTTGTGTATGTCAAAATATGTCCGGCTTGTATTCAATAGTTTTAAATGTTTTTATCTGTTATGCAGAAGGGGAGCTATTGGAAAAAACCGATGAAAGCATTAATATAAGATGGGAAAGAGTTGAGGATGTAAAAAGAATGTTACAAGAGAATAAGGAAAAGTTTTTCCTTATGGATATAACTCCATTAAACAAATATCTAAATATAAAATAAAGGACTTTCTAACTAGAAAGTCCCTTATTTTTGTGTAGTTTAACTGATAAAAAATATTTCTTATAATATTTTGTAAAAAATAAAATTGCAAATATTGCAGTAACTGTTTCTGCAATAGAATGACCAAACCAAATTACATTTGCTCCTAAAAATATAGGAAATATAAAATTAAATATAGGAAGTACTATTAATCCTCTAGATAAGGACAATATTAGTGCTGATTTTGTTTCCCTTACAGATTGGAAAAAGGAAATAAATAAAATATTTAAACCAGCAAATACAAATCCCCAAAAATATAATAGGGTTTTGTCATAGGTAAAGTTTATTAACTCTATATCATCTGGTGAGAAAATTGTTATAAATGGTTTCGCAAATAATACAACAAGTATATATATTAAAATTCCGATTCCTGTTACAGCCTTAATAGAGAAGCTAATAAGGTCCTTATTTCTTTTTGAATCTTCTCTTCCGTTAAAATAGCTGAAAATAGGTTGTAGTCCTTGAGAAATTCCCAAAAATACCGTAAGAATTATCAAACTTAAATATCCTATAACCAAATAAGCTGCTAATCCTATTTCTCCGTAACCATTTTTAATTATTGTGTAATTATATATAAATGTTACTATACCAATGGTAAACTCCATTATAAAAGCTGGGAATCCTAAAGTAATCATTCTTACAATTTCTCTTATTTTTCTAACTAGATGTGAAATTATAGGTTTTGTAAAATATAGGAATCCTTTTTTAGATATAAAATGTGGTAATAGTATAAGTACACTAAAAATTGGTCCTAAAGCAGTTGCTAAAGCTGCTCCTGCAATTCCCATATTTAATGGATACATAAATACATAGTCTAAAACAATATTTGATACAGAACCAACTACTAAAGCAATCATTGCTAATTTTGGTCTATTGTCATTTCTAGCTAGTCCACTAAGTAGAAAGCTAAATAATAGAAATGGTGAAAAAGTTAGTATATACCATAAATATGTTACAGCCTGGTCATGAATATCTGGAGTAGAACCTAATAGGTTAGCTATTCCGTTAATGAAGACATTTCCAAAAACCACAATTATAATACTAATCAATCCTAAAACTAAAATAGATAAATTAAAAGTTTTATTAGCATCTTCATTTTTATCTTTACCTAAGTAACTGGATATTATTATTCCAGCTCCAGATGAAACTGCTAATGATATTGCTATTAAAAACTCAACAACAGGAACTGATACAGCAGCAGCAGCCATTGCATCTCTTCCTAAGCGGTTACCAATAAAAATACCATCAACTATTAAATAAACCGAATTTAGTAAAAGTCCAAACATCTGCGGTAAAGCATATTTAATAAACAGTTTAAAAGAATTTTCTTTGTACATAAAAGCCTCCGAATCATTATTTTAAATTGCCTAAATAAAAAAGCCAGTGTTGTGCAACACTGGCCTACTACACAAAAAAATCCCCGGCGGGAAGTTAATATATAGAATATTATCACATTGAAATGGTGTAGTCAACAAAACAATATATGAAAATAAAATAAAAATTAAAAATCCCTTATTAAAATAAAAGGGATTTTTAATTATAGAGTTATTATTTCATAATCTGAATTGATGTAAGGTTCCATTGGTGGATGTCCTAATAAATCTCCATTAAATGTTAAATTTGTATTTTCTTTAATAAAATCATATACTCCCATTTGTTTTGAACATGCTTCACAAACAGAATCAATTAAGTTTAATTCAATAACCTGCTTAAATAAAGGATTATTTTTTTCCGTCATTGTTTTTACCAATGCGGTAGATTTTCCCTCAATAACAATTTTTGTGTCTATGCCTTTCTTATGCATATCAATTGCATTAAACAGTAAATGTAAAAAACACATTTCTTCACCTTGAAAAGCAAAAAATACTACTTTTTTCATTTATTTTCTCCTCCTATATAGATTATAAATATATATTACCCCTTTATTATAGGGAAAACTCAAATATGAATATATGCTATATAAAAATCTAGGAAGTTCTGATATCATATTAAATAACATAAAAATGAAGAAAGAGCCAATCCACAAAATTGTGTTTATTATATATAAAATAATGAATTATTGTTGATTAAGTTCATTATACAAGGAGAAAGTATGAATAAGAAAAAAATTTTCGGACTAATAATTATTATAATAGGAATTATTTTTATTTTTATTACACCTATTATGAAATTTTTTATAAATAATAAAGTTGATAACACCTTAAATGATTTTGAAGAGTTAAAAGTAGAAGAAATTGAAAACAACAATGAAGAAAAGGCTGATTTTGATTTTGAGAATATTAGTGAAATTTCACCATCTAAGGTTTTACTCAATCCAGGAGAAATCAATAAAAATCTAATAGTAGGACAAATAGTAATTCCAAGTTTGGATTTAAACCTTACTATATTTAAAGGCTTAAGTGAAAATGAGTTATTTGCAGGCGTAGGTACAATGAAGAACAACCAGATTATGGGAAAAGGAAACTATGCTATAGCCGGTCATTACGCAGAAAATAATACATTGTTTGGAGACTTAACATCAATAAAAATTGGTGATATAGTAAAAATAACTGATAAAAACAATATTTATGAATATGAAATTTACGACACAAAAGTTGTTGACCCTAACCAAATAGATTTAATAGAAGATACAGAATCAGAAAAAAGAGGTAACCCAATAATTTCCTTAATGAATTGTTATTATGAAGGGAAAAAATTTACCGGAAATAGATTTTTTGCCTTTGGAGATTTAGTTAGTGTTAAAGAATATAGGGAAGAAGAAATGATAAGAAAATAAATTTAGAAACACCAAGTAATTATAAATTGTACACTTGGTGTTTTTACATTTATTTATATATTAATTTACTTTTTAATTGGTCATAGTTAAAACTTTTATTAGGGTCTATTTTTTCAGTAATTAAATAATCAATATCGTTATGGGATGCTAGATTAATATAGGAATTATAGCCGAATTTTGTTGAATCTGCCAACATTAGTTTTAATTTTGAATTATTAATCATATTCTTCTTTATTTGAGCCTGTTGGTAGTCGGCTTCATAATAGCCATTATTATCTAAGCATTTACAAGAAAGTAAGCATAGATCTGCATTAAAATCTTTAACAAAAGTAGAAGCATATTCACTAACTATTGAAAGTGAATTGGTTTTTACTACCCCTCCAGTTAAAAAAACTTCAACATTATCTGAATATCGTAGCTCAGTCGCTATTTTAATACCGTTTGTTATAACTTTTATATTGTGAAAAGATGATATATATTCAGTTATAAAATATAAAGTTGAAGATGAATCAATAAAAATTGATATGTCATCTCGTAAGAAATTTGAAGCTAAATTACAAATTCTTTTTTTAGCTTCTTTATTATCCAAGGCTCTTAAAGTGGCAGAAAACTCCGTTGTCGTGTTTGTTATTAAGGTTGCACCACCGTGGGTTCTCCTTAGTAATCCATTTTTTTCCAATTCTAAAAGGTCTCTTCTAATAGTTGAGGGACTACAGTATAGGATTTTGCATAATTCTTTTACACTAATATTTTTTTTCTCATATAATATATTTTTTATTTGATGAATTCTTTCTTCCGGTATCATATGGCCTCCTTTGAATAAATTTGAAGATTTATGACTGGTTTTATGTAACTATATGTATATATTATCATAATATCCTTCAAAAGAGTAAAAACAACAAAATGATGTTATAATTATAACAAGAAAGTTGGTGATGTAATGAAAAAAGTTCTTGCTATTGATATGGGTGCAACATCAATTAGGGGAGTTATAGGATACATCCAAGATGGGAAATTAAAAACTGAAACTGTTGATAGGTTCACACATGAAATAGTAGATTATGAAGGAAGAAAACGTTGGCAATGGGATAAAATAGTTAATAACATAATTGGAATGATTTTAAATCATAGTAAAGAGATTTCCAGCGTAGGAATTGATACCTGGGGAGTAGATTTTGGACTGATTAATAAAGAGGGTAAGCTTATAGAAAATCCGGTTTCCTATAGAGATATAAAAAACAGCCTAGGAATAAAATATGCGGAAAAATATATGTCTAAAGAAGAAATCTTTTTAGAAACAGGAAATCAAATAATGGGTATGAACTCTTTATTTCAATTATTAACATATAGAAAATTAAATCCCAATAAGTACAAAACCATCGATAAAATATTGTTTTTACCGGATTTAATAAATTACATATTAACTTCAGAAATTTGTTCTGAATTAACAATAGCATCTACAACTCAAATGTTAAATATAAAGGAGAAGAAATGGAATCTCGAGATGCTAAAAAAATTTTCAATAAATGAAAACATATTTCCTCAAATCATAAAAAACAAGTCTATAATTGGAAAAACAAATAGCTCCTTAGATGAAAGATTAAAGGAAACAAATGTAGATGTAATTTCAGTTGCATCACACGATACAGCCAGTGCAGTATATTTAACTAAAGCTTATAATGACAGAGAATATGCTTTTTTGTCCAGTGGTACTTGGTCACTAATAGGTTGTTGTACAGAAGAGGCAATAATAAACAAGGAAGTGTTTAAATCTGAATTGACAAATGAAATTGGCTTTGATTCAAAGAATATGTTTTTTAAAAATATAACGGGTCTTTATTTAATTGAAAGATTAAGAAAAGAATTAAAAAATATTTATAAAATTGATTTTAACTATTCGTATATAACTGATTTTGTAACAAAGACTAAACCATTTGAAGCTTATATAGATACTGATTATGTAGATTTTGCAAACGAAGAAATATCTATAATTGAATCTATGGAAAAATACTTGATAAATACAAAGCAAGAATTATTAGATGATAAACGCAAATATTTTAGAGTAATTTATGAAAGTTTAGTTTTTAAATATAAGGAAATAATAAATGAAATTGAAAAAATAATAGGATATAGTTTTAAAGGTATTCACATTATTGGTGGAGGAGCTAAGGCTGAGTTTTTATGTCAAATGATAGCAGATGGATTAAATAAAAAGGTTTTAGCAGGGCCTTATGAAGCTACTGCAATAGGCAATATTTTAGCACAGTTGTCAGTAGTTGAAGGTAAAAAAATAGATGTAGATAAAATTATAAAAAATACTTACAAGGTAAAAGAATATTTACCCAAAAATTGTGAGGACTGGATAAAACAAAATAAATAACCAAATAAATAGGAGGGAAAGATGAATTATCCAAAAATAGGAATAAGACCGGTAATTGACGGAAGATGGGGCGGAGTAAGAGAAAGTCTTGAAATTCAGACGATGAATATGGCTAAAAATGCAAAAAAATTAATAGAAGATAATATAAAATATGCTGATGGAACAGCTGTAAAATGCGTTATTGCCGATTCTACTATTGGTGGTGGAGCAGAAGCCGGCAAATGTGCAGAAAAAATTTGCAACAGAAAATGTAATAGCAACATTAACAGTAACTCCTTGCTGGTGTTATGGAACGGAAACAATGGATTTAGATAATAATACAATTAAAGCAGTATGGGGTTTTAATGGTACAGAAAGACCGGGAGCGGTTTACTTGGCAGCTGTTATGGCAGCTTATGCTCAAAGAGGATTACCGGCATTTTCAATATATGGAGAACATGTTCAGGATTTAGATGATACAACAATACCTGAAGATGTAAAAGAAAAAATATTTAAATTCGCAAAAGCAGCAATTGCAGTAGGACAAATGAAGGACAAAGCTTATGTAAATATAGGCTCAATATGTATGGGTATAGCAGGCTCAGATGCTAATGCAGAATTCTTCCAAAAATATTTAGGAATGAGAACTGAATGGGTAGACATGACCGAAATATTAAGAAGAATGAAACTTGAAATATATGATAAAGATGAATATGAAAAAGCATATGCATGGATAAAAAACAATTGTACAGAAGGACAAGATATTAATAAGGGGAAAGATTTTCCTGATATTATAAAAAAATCCAAGGTTGTAGATCCTGACAAAGATTGGGAATTTATTGCTAAACATGCAATAATTGTGCGAGATATTATTGAAGGAAATCCAAAATTAAATGAATTAGGATGGCATGAAGAAGCATTAGGAAGAAATGGTATAGCAGGAGGATTCCAAGGACAAAGACAATGGACTGACTGGTTACCAAATGGTGATTTTACAGAAGCTATAATGGCATCTACTTTTGATTGGAATGGTGCAAGAAAACCTATGGCATTTGCAACTGAAAATGATACTTTAAATGGAGTATCTATGTTATTAGGAACTCTTATAACAAATAAAGCACCTTTATTCTCAGATGTTAGAACCTATTGGTCACCAGAAGCTGTAAAAAGAGTTACCGGTAAAGAACTGGAAGGAAAAGCTAAAAATGGAATTATCCATCTAATAAATTCCGGTGCAACGGCACTAGATGGCACAGGAGCAGCTAAAGACGAAAATGGTAATGGTGTAATGAAAGAGTTCTGGAATATGACAGAAGAGGACATAAAAGCTTGTTTAGAAGCTACAAGTTGGGATAGGGCCAATTATGAATATTTTAGAGGTGGCGGTTTTTCATCTCATTTTAAAACCGGTGCAGAAATGCCACTTACCATAATAAGAGTTAATATTATTGATGGAGTAGGTCCAACATTGCAAATTGCAGAAGGATATACTTGTGTAATAGATGAAGAAATTCATAAAATATTAGACGAAAGAACAGATAGAACTTGGCCAACAACTTGGTTTGCACCAAGAATTGGAACTAAGGGCTTTGAAACGGTTTATGATGTAATGGCTAAGTGGGGAGCAAACCATTGTGCATCAGTATATGGACATGTAGGTGCTGATTTAATTACTTTAGCAAGTATGTTAAGAATACCTGTAGTTATGCATAATGTTCCAGATGAAAAAATATTTAGACCACATTCCTTTAATGGATTTGGGACAAAGGATTTAGAAGCTTCCGACTTTAGAGCTTGTGAATATTATGGACCAATATATAAATAAGGAGATATTATGCTAAAAAATATTCCTAAAAATTTATCTCCGAAATTAGTGAAAACTTTAATGGAGATGGGTCATGGAGATGAGATAGTTATAGCAGATGGAAATTTTCCATCTGCTACTATATCAACTAATGTTGTTAGAGCAGATGGTTTGAAAGCTGATGAATTATTGAACAGTATATTGAAATTGTTTCCCTTAGATTATGAATATAGTAAAGAACAAGTGTTTTTAATGAAAGTGGTTGAAGGTGATAATTATAGACCGGAAATTTGGGAAAATTACAAAACTATTTTAAAAGATTCAGGTGAAAAACATTCTATTGGATATATAGAAAGATTTGAATTTTATGAAAGAGCTAGGTCAAGTTATGCTGTAATAGCAACAGGTGAAGAGGCATTATATGCAAATATAATTCTTAAAAAGGGTGTTGTTAAATAAGGAGAAAGCAATGTATAGTATTCTATTGGAGATGAAAGGAATTTCCAAATCATTTGGCAAAGTTACAGCACTTAAAAATGTTGATTTTGATTTAAGAAAAGGCGAAGTCCACGCTCTTATGGGAGAAAATGGAGCTGGTAAATCCACGTTAATGAAAATATTAACAGGTATATATTCTAAGGATTCAGGAAGTATTATCTTTAATAATAAGGAAGTAGAATATAATAATCCTAGAGAATCTCAAGATGATGGAATAGCTATTGTTCATCAAGAGTTAAATATGATGAATGATTTAACAGTTGCAGAGAATATTTTTATTGGTAGAGAAACTACTAATGGAATTTTTATTAAAGATAAGGAATTAAATCAAAAGGCAAAGGAACTTATAAATTTACTAGGTGTTACTATAGATCCTAAAAGTAAAGTAGGAGATATAAGTGTTGGAAAACAACAAATGGTAGAAATAGTTAAAGCTATTAGCAGTAATGCAAAAGTAATCATTTTTGATGAACCTACTACGGCATTAAGTGAATCTGAAATTATTGAACTTTTCAAAATAATTGGACATTTAAGAGATAGTGGGATAGGTATAATATATATTTCTCATAGGATGGATGAAATAAACAGGATAACCGATAGAGTTACTGTTATGAGAGATGGAGAATATGTAGGTACTGTAAATACTAAGGAAACATCTAAAGATGAGTTAATAAATATGATGGTAGGTAGAGTTATTTATGAAGATCCTAAAAGTGAGAGTAATGTAAAAAAAGATGCGCCGGTTGTTTTAGAAGTTAAGAATTTAAATGTAGGAAAGCATGTAAAAAATGTTAGTTTTAAATTATTTAAAGGAGAAATTTTAGGTATTTCTGGACTAATGGGGTCTGGGAGGACAGAGCTGGCTAGAGCCATTTTTGGAGCGGATAAAAAAACAGGGAACATTATTATTAATGGAGAAGAAAAACAAATAAAAAACACCACAGATGCTGTAAAAGAAGGTATAGGATATTTGTCAGAAGATAGAAGAAGATATGGTTTAATAACAGACTTCGATGTATCTAATAATGTGGCAATGTGTAGTTATGATAATTTTATGAATGGTCCCTTAATTGATGATTCTAAAATAGATAGGGCTACTATAAAATACAAAGAGGATCTTTCAATAAAATTTGGTGATATAAAGCAACCAGTAAAGACTCTTTCCGGTGGAAACCAACAAAAAGTAGTTATAGCAAAGTGGCTAGAAAGAGAAAGTGATATTTTAATATTTGATGAACCAACTAAAGGAATAGATGTTGGTGCAAAGAGTGAAATTTACTCATTAATGAATGAACTTGTAAATAAAGGTAAATCAATAATTATGATATCTTCTGAAATGCCTGAGATATTGAGAATGAGTGACAGAATTCTTGTTATGTGTGAAGGAAGAAAGACAAAGGAACTTTCAATAGAGGAAGCAACACAAGAGAAAATATTAAAATATGCAACATTGAGAGAAGGAGAAGAATAGATGAAGAAGAAAGACAAAATTGAGATTAAGGAAGTTTTAAAATCTCAAAGGTTAGTTGCAACTATTGCATTAATCGCTATTTATTTGTTTTTTTACATAAAAAGTGTTCCTTTTAGATCATCTACTACTACAGCTAGTATATTTGATTCATCATATTATTTAGGTTTTCTAGCTATAGGTGTTACATTTGCAATCGCAACTGGTGGTTTTGATTTATCTATGGGAACATCAATGATATGTTCAGCACTTATAGCTGGATACATCACACAAAAATATAATTTACCAATGATAATTTGTTTATTAATGATTTTAGCAATTGCAACATTTTTTGGTGCATTTAATGGATTTTTAATTACCAAACTACATATTTCATCATTTGTAGCTACATTAGTAACTCAAATGATTACAACAGGATTAGGTTCAATAGTCACAAACGTTCAAACCATAAATTATCCATTAAGAGGAGCGGAAGGCGGGTGGTATAAATCCATCTTTAAATTAGATAGTGGTTTTCCAGTAGGAATAATTGTAATGTTAACAATAGCTTTATTTATGGCTATTATATTGAGAAAAACTAAATTTGGTAGATATATACTAGCAATTGGAAGTAATAAGGAAGCGGCAAGATTATCAGGTATAAATGTTGTAAAGTATGAATTTTTAGCGTATGTTTTATGTGGTTTTTTTGTAGGATTAGGAGCTATAGCATATGTAGCTACTTATACAACAGTAATGCCAGGAAATGGTGGAGGGTTTGAATTTGAGGCCATAGCAGCAGCTGTAATTGGAGGTACATCTTTAGCTGGTGGTTCAGCAAGTATAGTAGGAACTATAATAGGTTTATTTATAATGACAATATTAAAAGTTGGTTTACCTTTTATAGGATTCCAACCACATTATCAAACTTTTATTACCGGATTTGTTATATTGCTAGCTGTTTATTTAGATATATACAAGAGGAGAAAAAACAACCAATAGGTTGAAAAAATAAAAAAGGAGACAAACATGAAAACTAAAAAAATTTTAGCAGTTGGGTTAATATTTTCAGTATTATTATTAACAGCGTGTGGGAATGGTAAAGATAATACAGCAACAACAGGTGGAGAAAACACCACAGCAAAGAATAGTGACGATATGCATATTGAAGTAGTTGCAAAGGGTTTTCAACATCAATTTTGGAAATCCGTAAATACAGGGGCAGAAAACGCAGCTAAAGATTTAGGAGTAACTATTAGTTTTAATGGTCCACAAAATGAAACGGCTATTCAAGAACAAGTTTCTATGTTAAGTAATTCAATTAATTTGAATCCAGCAGCAATAGCATTAGCTTCATTGGATACCACTTCGCAAATTGATTTATTAGCACAAGCAAAAGACAAAGGAATACCAATAGTCGGATTTGATTCAGGAGTTCCAGGTGCACCGGAGGGAGCAGTAGTAGCAACTGCTGCAACAGACAATAAGGTAGCGGCAGCTATGGCAGCAGAAAAACAGTTTGAGGTTATTAAAACAAAATTGGAAGCAGCAACATCAGATAAACCGGTAAGATTAGGTGTTGTCTCTCAAGAAGTTAACTCACAATCAATTTCAGATAGAACATCTGGGTATATAGAAAAAATGAAAGAATTAGCTATGGGATTAGAAAATGTTGGAGATAAAGTTGCTGTAATAGGGAACGATAAATTCAATGAAGGTAATGAAGCGGAAGCAGTAGTTATTATTGAACTTAGAGTTCCTGCTCAAATAACAGATGCAGATGGACAAACTCAAGCTCAAACTCTATTAAACAAAGAAGATTTAATAGGAATATTTGGTTCAAATGAATATGGAGCTAAAGCGGTAATAAATGCAGATAATGCAGTTGGTGGCGTAATAGGAAAAGAAGAAGATCAAATATGTGCTGTAGGATTTGATTCAGGAGCTATACAGATAGATGCTATTAAAAATAATAAATTTATAGGATCAGTTACACAAGACCCTATTCAAATAGGATATAAAGCAGTTGAATTAGCAGTAAAAGCAGCTAAAGGTGAAAAAGTAGAAGATGTTGATACCGGTGCCGTTTGGTATGATTCAACTAATGTAGATTCTGAAGAAATAACTCCATTGTTATATGAATAAAATAAAAGGACCTATAGGTCCTTTTATAAAATGGGAGGATTAGAATGTTAATGGAAGAAGCTCGTTATGAGTTAATTAAATATGGAAAAAAATTAGTAGAAAATAATTTAACAAAAGGAACTGGAGGCAATCTCAGCATATATGATAGAGAAAAGGAACTAATGGCTATTACACCTTCAGGAATAGATTTTTTTGATATACAACCTGAAGATATTGTTATCATGAATAAAGAAGGAAAGGTCATAGAAGGCAACAGAGTACCATCTAGTGAATGGTCTATGCATAAGATATTTTATGATAAAAGGGACGATATTGATGCAATTATTCATGCCCATACAACTTTTTCAGCAGTTATTGCATGTTTAAGATGGGAATTGCCGGCAACACATTATATGATAGCTGTAGCAGGAAAAAATGTTAGATGTGCTGAATATGCAACATTTGGTTCGGAGGAATTGGCACAAAATGCTTATGAAGCTATGAAGGATAGAAAAGCTGCCTTATTAGCAAATCATGGAATTATTGCAGGAGCAAAAGATCTTTTAAATGCTTTCAATATTATAGAAGAAGTTGAATACTGTGCAGAGGTTTTCTATAGAGCAAAAAGTATTGGGGAACCTGTTGTCCTAGATGATGAAGAAATGAATAAAATGGCTATAAAGTTTAAAACATATGGTCAAAGAAAATAAAAATATTATTAATAATGATTTTAAACTTTTTCTAAATAGAAACTACAAGTTCTATTGGTTCTTTGTCAAATGGTGTTGGTATACAATAAAATAACAAACTACTTTTATATCAGGCAGCTATATAGTTGCCTGATAATTCTTTATTGGCTTCATTAAATTTTTAATTATAAAAACTCTATTTCTAAAATTATAAAATGACCTATATCCAAAAACTATTCTTTTTATACTTTTAATAAGATTATTAGTACCTTCCAAGGGTCCATTTGTAATGTTCGTACTTAAAGTGTTTTTCACATATTCAAAATATTTTAACAAGGTGTTTATAGCTACTTCCATTTGTTCACTTACTGTATCCTTAAATAAAGTTAAATGTTCCCTTAATCTTTTAGAATTTTCACATCTAATATCAGATAAAAGAATTTGATAAACCTCATATGTTTTCTTTAAATTATCATCAACGGCTATAGTTTCATTTACTACATCAGATGTGCTTTTCCACTTATTAAAATGTGTCCATTTACTAAAGTGGATTATATCAAGTTTAGAAGAATCCTTTTGAATTAGCTTCCAATATCTTTTTAGTCTTTTATATTCAATAGAGGAAGTACTAAAGTTTTTCATTATTTCAATCCTTGTTTTTAACAAAGCCCTGCCAATAAGATTTACAATATGAAACTTATCTAAAACTATTTGAGCATTAGGAAAAACATCCTTAATTAATGACATATAAGGTTTATATATATCTATACAAATATATTTCACATTTGCTCTTGCTTTATAGGTAAACTTTCTAAAATATTTAGTTAAATAAGGGAGAGTACGATTTTCAACAATATCTATAATATTAAAATTCTTCCTATCACCATTACAAAAGATAAAGCTCATACTGCCCTTAGCATCTTTAGTGGATTTGAATTCATCAAAACACAAAGTTTCAGGCAGATATGACTTGTTAACTCTAAAAGCCTTATAATTAGCCTCTAAAGAACGACTAACAGTATTAGAAGATACGTAATTTAACCTAGCAATATCCTTTTGACTTATTTTCATAGTTAGATTTTCAGTTATATGTAATTTTACCCTATTTGAAATAAAACAATTTTTCTCTACAATATTGGTTTTTGCTGTAAAAGTATGAGAACATTCTTTACAAAAAAATCTTTGTTTTCTTAATTTTAAAATAGTAGGATCTCCATTTAGTGGAAGAAGTTTAATATTTGATATTTTATTTCCGTGCTTAATAATTGCATTCTTGTCCATATTTCCACAAATTGGACAAACATTAGGAGTATAAGAAAGTTTAGCGTCTATAACTTTATATGTTACATTGTTCTTTCTCATGTTATTGCTGAATTTAATAAATTTAATATTCTTATCTTTTATTCCTAAGAAATCTAAGATATAATTACTTGTAGACATAATGACCTCCGATTGGTATTTTGTAGTGAATTTATTGTATCGGAAAAATGGTTGTTATGTCTCTTTTTTTATAAAAAAATGGTGCTGGAGAAGATTTTCATTTTTCTTCACCAACACCATAAATTATAGAACCTCTTTTTTTGTATTTTTATAAACTTTGTTTTAAATTGTTAAAAATTTTCACGTAGGCGACAAATTCATGTAATTAATTTTACTTTACTTTAGTTCTCCTATTTCTGTATGAATATATATGTTTTATAAATGCGAAAAATATATTTACATATTAAAAGATTGGTATTTCAAATTTCTTTTATTATTGCGGGAAAACTTAAATTTGTTTGAAAGTAAAATATTTAATTATTTTTATTTTCTTTAGAATTTAACTTATTGTCAGCAATCTTCAAACTGGATTTTCTAACTCTTTCCCAGTGATTATACATAATGTCCTTTGTTTTTTCTATATTTTTTTCAGAGATAAATTCTAAAATCTTTTTATGCTCGTTAATAGAAAATTTTCTCATGTCCTCATCATCAAAATACAAATATTTCAATCTGGTAACATGTAGTTGTAGCATATTAATTATGTCTATTAAATAGGAATTGTTTGATAGATTAACCAAATAATCATGAAAATCATTGTCTAATTTTACTACATCTTGTAAAGAGTTTTTCCTAGAAGCTATATTAAAATTATCCAATAATATATTTAAATATTCTATGTCTTCTTCTGTTATATTAGGAAAAGCTTGTTCAATGGCAAAAACTTGTAAATTAGTAAGTACTAGGTAACAATTATCCATATCCTTTAAATTTATAGTTTCAACTATAGTAGATTGTCCTGGAATTATTTGAACTAATTTTACTTCTTTTAAAAGTTGAATTGCTTCTCTAATTGGAGTTCTACTTACTCCAAAATAGTCTGTCAATTCGGCTTCATTAAGTTTTTCTCCGGGTTTAAGTGTTCCTTTTACAATTAAATCCAACATTTCACTGTATACTATATCCTTTGTACTTTTTTTTGGTACTATATTCTCTCTATTAGGTAATGGCATTATTTTCTCCTTATATATATAATGATAATTTATTATCGTAGTTTATTTTCTATATTTTATCATATATTAAGAAAAGTATAGTAAAATTTAAAATCAAAGACCGTTATACTTTAAATAGAATAGTTAAAAAATTGACGGTAAAATCGGAATAATATATACTATAGGCAAAGATATATGCGATATATCGCATATTACAAAAGGAGGAAATAATATTGAATTGGTTTAAAAAAAATTTAGATTTAACCAAAGGTTTAATTTCTAAGCAATCGTATTCAGGCAATGAAAAAGAAGCTGTTGATGTTTTAAAACAATTTTTTAAGAATAATGGATTTGATGAAATAATAGTCGATAAATATGGTTCTTGTATTGGTGGAATTCAAGGAAAAAGAAATGACGGAAATAATCTTATTACCTTATTTGATGGCCATATTGACACAGTACAAGTAGATGAAAGTAAATGGACCTATCCTCCATTTGATGCTATAGAAGATGATGGAAAAATTTATGGTCGAGGAGCTTCAGATATGAAGGGAGCTTTAAGCTCAATGGCTGTAGCAGTAGCAAGATTTGCTGAGGAAACCAAGAAAGATTTTTCAGGAAAAATCTATGTTTCCGGTTCAGTATTTGAAGAAATATTTGAAGGTGTAGCTCCAAGATCTGTTAGTGATATAATTAATCCGGATTTTGTAATAATAGGAGAAGCCTCAGAACTAAATCTTAAAATAGGTCAAAGGGGTAGAGCTGAAATAGTTGTAGAAACATTTGGAACTTCTGCCCATTCTGCTAATCCGGAAAAAGGTATAAATGCAGCTTTATTAATGTCTGAACTAATACAGGAAATTGATAAACTACAACCGCCATTCCAGGAAGATCTAGGAGAGGGAATATTGGTACTAACGGATATTATTTCAAAACCTTATCCTGGCTCATCTGTTATTCCGGATTACTGTAGAGCCACTTATGATAGAAGATTATTAGTAGGAGAGACAGTTGAATCTGTATTAAAACCAATAGAGGAGATTGTTGCTAAATTTAAAGAAGAAAAAGGTATAGAGGCAAGGGTTTCAATAGCCGAAGAAGAAAAAACTTGTTATACTGGTGAAAAAATATCTAGTAGTCGTTTTTTCCCTGGTTGGATCTATAATAAAGATGAGTTATTAATTAAAAAGGCTTATGAGGGCTTATTAAATAGTGGTTTAGATCCAGAAATTACAAATTATTCTTTCTGTACTAACGGTAGTCATTATGCAGGAGAAAAGGGAATTATAACAATTGGCTTTGGCCCATCCCATGAAAATATTGCTCATACAGATGATGAATATATAGAAGTGGATCAATTGGATAAGGCCCTTAATGGATATTTTAATATTTTAAAAGAAATATATAAATAAAAAAGGAATAAACATGAATGAATTATTATTGGTCAATGGACAAATTGTAACAGTAAATCCAAATAGAGATATTATAGAAAACGGATTTATTTATATTGTTGGTAATAAGATAGTGGATATTGGGGATATGAATTCTCTTGATAGTGAAAAGTACAGAGAAGCAAATACTAGAAATTTAAAAGGGAAAGTTGTATTTCCTGGTTTTATAAACACCCATAATCATCTATTTCAAGTATTATTAAAAGGGCTTGGAGATGATATGAAACTGGATAAATGGTTATCAACCATGACCTTTCCCGCTTCAACAATATTAACTGAAGAAGATGTGTATTATGCTGCTATGGGTGGAGTAATAGAAGGAATAAAGAGTGGTATGACTACTAACTTAGATTATATGTATGCACATAATAGGGCGAATTTATCTGATGGAATAATTAAAGCCTTCTTAGATATTGGACAAAGAGGGATACTAGCAAGATGTGTTCAAAACACAGGTGAAGAATATGGAGTACAGAAAGCTACTATTCAGGATTTAAGTACAGTAGAAAATGATATACGTAGGCTTTTTGAAAATTATCATAATTCTAACAATGGTAAAGTAAAAATTTGGACTGGACCTGCTGCTATGTGGGAGTGTACTTTAGAAATGCATAGACTACTATATGATTTAGCCAACGAGTATGATTCTTGGTATACATCTCATATTTCAGAAACACCTTTTGATAGACAGGCTACAACTGAGCTTTATGGTTGTAATGATTTTGAATTATTGGAAAAATTAGATATTACAGGAAGTAATGTTTTAATGGTTCATACAGTTTATTTAACAGAAGAAGAAATAAAAAGAGCAGCTAAATATAATATGAAAATTTCTCATAATGTACTTAGCAATATGTATTTATCATCTGGAATTGCTCCAATACCAGAAATGCTTAGGGCTGGATTAACAGTAGGTTTAGGAGTAGATGGTGCTGCTAGCAACAATGCACAGGATATGATTGAATTAATGAAAACTACAGCTTTATTACATAAAGTAGATAAATTAGATCCAGTGGCCATGACAGCTGAAAAAGTTTTAGAAATGGCAACAATTGATGGTGCAAAAGCTATAGGAATGGAAAAGGAAATTGGTTCTATAGAGAAAGGAAAATTGGCAGATTTAGTTATATTTAATCCATACTTAAATCCAAAAGCAATACCTTTACATAATCCAGTATCAACTTTAGTGTATTCATCATCATGTCAAAATGTTGAAACGGTTATTATTGATGGGGAAATTATATTGGATAATGGGAAAATAACATCTATTAATGATGAGAAAAAGCTATACGAGGAAATTAATAATATTGCAGAGGACCTATGTTTAAGGGCTAATATTACAAATAGAGGTTCTGGACATAAATGGAATCATTATTTAGATAATAATTAAGACTATTATTTATAATTTTTCTAAGATTTATTATAAAAGGCAGAGGGTAGCAATGGAATTATTAGTAAATAATAAAAAATATAAGATAGATACTTCACCTGATGAAAAACTTTTAGATACCTTACGAAAACTTGGTTTTAATTCTGTAAGACGTGGGTGTAATACCGCTTCTTGTTGTGTCTGTACAGTTATTGTAGATAAAAAACCTGTTTTATCCTGTTCTTACTTAACTAATAGAGCAGCTGGTAAAGAAATTTTTACAGTTGAAGGCTTTGGTGATAAAGCAAAAAAAATTGCAAGTTTATTAGCTGAAGAAGGAGCAGATCAATGTGGATATTGTGGACCGGCTCTTATTAATACAATAATAGGTTTAGAATTTGAGAACGACAAACCTACAATAGACGAAATAAATGATTTTTTAAAAGCTAATTTATGTAGATGTACAGGCTATCAAGGACAATTAAGAGCTATCGAAAAGTATTTTAATATATAATGAGAGGAAAATAAAATGGAATTAAAAAAATATTTTACTCCCAGCACTATTGAAGAAGCGTATGAGGTTTTAAATAAAAGTAAAAGTAATGTTATTCTTGGTGGAGGATGTTTTTCAAGTATTTCTAAAAGGAAAAAAAATATAGGTATAGATTTAAATTCTTTAGACCTAAATTATATAAAAGAAGATGAAAATACTATATTTATTGGTTCTTCAAATACTTTAAGAGATGTGGAAATCAATCCACTAATAAAAAATCTAGGAGATGGAATTCTTACTAAAGCTATAAATGAAATAGGTGCAGGTATACAATTGAAAAATACCGCAACTATAGGAGGTTCTGTTTGGGCTAAATATGGTTTTTCAGATATAATGCCTGTATTGTTGGTTCTTGATGCAAAATTAAAGTTCTTTAAAAAGGGAATTATCTCTGTTTCTGAATATATGGATAGTGAAATAGAAAGAGATATTTTAATGGAAATAATTATAGAAAAAACTTTTAAAAAAGGAGTTTATTTATCAAGACGATTGACTAAAATGGATATACCACAGTTGAATCTAGCGGTTTTATTAGATAAAGACATAAAAATAGCAGTTGGTGCTAGGCCACAAAAAGCAAAAAGGTTTGATTTTTTAGGAAAATATATTAAAGAGGATAGAAAAGTTTTAAAAGATGATTTGAAAAGGTTAGAATTAGGAACTAATATTAAAGCTTCTGATTTTATAAGGAAAAGGCTATTAGAGGATATGCTTATAGAAATAAGAAATATAGCGGGTGAGTATTATGATAGGTAATTCCATAAAAAAAATAGATTATGAAGGAAATTTACTTGGTGGCAAAAGCTATACTGAAGATTATATAGACTATAGGAATTTATTATATATAAAAGTTAAAAGAAGTCCCTATGCCTTTGCCGAAATAATTGATATAGATACTAGTAGGGCTGAAAAATTAGAAGATATTGTTGCTATATATACATACAGAGACGTTGAACAAATCAGATATACAGAATGTGGCGAATCCTATCCGGAAGCATCTCCTCATGATAGAATTTTGTTAGAAAAAATAGTAAGGCATGTAGGTGAAGAAGTTGCCATAATTGTAGGAGAAAATATTGAAGCTTGCACTAGGGCTGAAAAACTTATAAAGGTAAAATATAAAGTTTTTGATCCGATTTTAACCAAGAAGGATTCATTGAACCTTAAAGATATCATACATAAAGAGGATGATGGATTTGAACCTTTTGACTTTGGATATGATCCTAAAAAAAATATAGTTAGTAAATTTCATATAGGCTATGGAGACATAGATTCTGAAATTGAAAAATCTGATATTGTTTTTTCAGGTTCCTATTCTACCCATGCTCAAGCTCATGCAATGATGGAAACATTAAGGGCCTATGCAAAAATTGATGAAAGAGGAAGACTTGAAATAATATCTGCCAATCAGTCCATATATCATATGAGAAGACAAGTTGCCAAGGTTTTAGGCTTAAGTTTAAATCAAGTAAGAATGCGACGAATAAGAATAGGTGGGGGTTTCGGTGGAAAAAATGTTTGTATAACAGAACCGATAGTAGGTTTTGTAACATGGAAAACAAAACGACCTTCTATGATTATTTACGACAGAATAGAAAATTTTAATGCTACCAGTACTAGACATGAAATGGATTTTGATTTAGTAATAGGTGCCAATAAAGATGGTAAAATCAATGGAATAAAAATGAGAGGCTACAATAATACAGGCGCCTATGGTTCAAATGGTCCAGCGGTTACAATGGAGGCAGGTCAAAATACTCTACCAATTTATTCGGTAATTAATGCAGTAGATTATAAAGCCTTAACATATTATACTAATAGAGTTTCTGCAGGTGCAATGAGAGGATATGGAACACCTCAAGGAACCTTTGCCTTGGATTCTGCTATAAATGAGCTATCGGAAAAATTAGGCCTTGATCCGGTGGAAGTTAAATTAAAAAATACTATAAGAACTGGACATATAGGCGGATTAAATAAAAGTACTATTGGAAGTTTTAATATAGAAGAATGTATAAAAAGAGGGAAAGAATTAATAGATTGGGATAATAAAAGATTTAAATTAAAAGATGAAGGTCATATTAAAAGAGGCGTTGGAATGGGACATGCAACTCACAGTTCAGGAGTATCCAACATTGATGTTGCAACAGTCTTACTAAGACTACAAGAAGATGGGACTTTTACGGTGTTTACCAGCTCCTCCGACTTAGGTACAGGTTCAGATACCATCTTGCTTCAAATAGCCGCAAAAGCCTTAAATACGGACATGGAAGGAGTGAATTTAGTATCAGGTGATACAGATAGTTGTCCATACGATAAAGGAGCCTATGCTTCTTGTACAACGTATTTAACGGGGAATGCAGTTGTTAGGGCTTGTGAAAAAATTAAAGAGAAAATATTTGAAAAAGCTAAAAAATATTTAAACGTAAGTACAGAAAAAATGAAACTGGAAAAAGGAAAAGTTGTTAATAGTGAAAATAATAAATCAGTTACATTGAAACAACTAGGTATTGATTCAGCTGTTAGTCCTAATGCAGAAGCCATTATGGCAGATGCAACATTTGGAATAGGAAATACTCCAAGACCTTATGCTGTAAGCTTTGTAGAAGTAGAGGTAAATACATTAACAGGAAAAGTTGATATTTTAAAATATGTTTCAGTAATAGATTGTGGACAAGTAATCAATCCTAATCTTGCTAGAATACAAGCAGAAGGTGGAATAACTCAAGGAATAGGTTTTGCATTATATGAGGATGTAATATTTACCGATAAAGGTAAATTATTAACAAATAATTTTTTTAATTACAATATTCCAACAAGAAATGATATAGGAGAGATAATAGTGGATTTTTGTCCAGAAAAAGAACCAACAGGTCCTTTTGGAGCTAAGTCAATAGCGGAGTTAGTAACAAATTCACCGGCACCGGCAATAGCAGATGCAATCTTTAATGCTTGTGGAGCAAGGATAAGATCTCTTCCAATAACTCCTGAAAAAATAATAAGGGCTTTAGAAAAAGAGGAGGATTAATTTGTTTTTAGTAAAATCTAAATGGATAATTAGCAGTAGCAATAAGGTTATAGAAAATGGTGGAATTCTTATAGAAAATGGAAAAATAAAAAAAGTTTTTACCGATATTTCTCAAGTAAATTCCCTAGCTAATATTAAAATAATAGATTATAAAGATTCAATATTAATGCCATCTTTTACAAATGCTCACACTCATTTGTATGGAATTTTATCATGGGGAATACCTAAACTTGATAATTTTAATGATTTTGAAGGATTTTTAAAAGTTTTTTGGTGGCCGTTAATAGAAGATAGATTAAGAAAAAAAGAATTTGTGCTAACTACAAAATCATCTTGCCTAGACATGATCAGTTCAGGAGTAACAGCTTTTTGTGATACTGCAGAAGGTCCTCTAACAGAAGAAGATACATTGGAAGCGCAAAGTAAAGTAGTAGAGCAGTTTGGCTTAAAGGCAATACTTTCTTTAGAATCAAGTGAAAGAATAAACTGGGAAAATGGAATAAAATGTCTTGAGCAAAATCAAAGATTTACAGAAACTACAAAAAGCAATAAAAATATTAAGGGATGCATATGTACCCATACAACATTTACCTGTTCTGATAAATTTATTGTAAAGGCTAAGGATTTAGCCAAAGAGAATAATACATTTTTACAGTTTCATCTATCAGAAAGTATTTATGAAAAAAATTATGCATTAAAAAATTTTGGACTAACACCAGTTGAATACTTAGATAAATTGAATATTTTAGATGAGAACACTTTAATGTCGCAATGTGTAAAAGTAGATTCTAAAGAAATAGATATAATAAAAAAATCAAACTGTAATGTGGTCCATAATCCTATTAGTAATTGTGAAGTAGGTGGCGGAATAGCACCTATTCAAGAGATGTTAGACAAGGGGGTAAATGTTGCTTTAGGAACAGACGGTTATGTAAATGACTTCTTTGAAGTAATGAGGTTTGCCTTTTTAATTCATAAGGCGAATTTAGAAAATACAGAAGTAATGAATGCTAAAGATGTATTTAAAATGGCTACAGAAAATGGAGCAAAGGCTTTAGGATTTAATCAAGGTAAAGTAGAAGAAGGATATGATGCAGATTTTATTATTGTTGAAGATATGTTTTCTACACCAGTAAACAAAGAAAATATATATGACTTACTTGTAGTTAAAGGTGAAAAGAGAATGATTAAGGATGTTTATATAAATGGTTTTAAACATGACCGTAAAGAAATAGAAAACCAAAAAGACAATATGAGAAATGAAATAAAGACATTAGCAACTGATTTTTGGGGAGGTATAAAATAAATGTATGAATTTTTAGGTGTAGAAATACAATCTCCTATAATTATTGGCTCCGGTCCATTAACATATAGTGCTGAAGGAATAAAAAAACTTCATGAAAATAAAGCTGGTCTTTGTGTTACAAAAACCATAAAATTAGAAGCTGCTGTTAATCCTGTACCACATATGCAAATGTCAGAAAATAAAAGTTTAATAAATGATGAATTATGGTCTGACTACAACTATGAAACTTGGATAAACAAAGAATTACCAGAGTTGAAAAAATCTGGAATTCCTGTAATAGCATCTTGTGGTCATTCAGTAGAGGAAACAAGTTTAATGGTAGAAAAACTAGAAAAAGAAGGGGCTACTTTCTTAGAATTGGTTTCCTATAACGAAGATGATTTATTACCAATGTTATTAGATACAAAAAAAAGAGTTAACATACCAATTATAGTAAAATTACCTTCCAGAGTTAATAATATGGTAGAACTTGCTAAAACACTAGAAGAAAATGGAGCTGATGCTTTAACAATTAGTGACTCAATTGGACCTGCTATGCGAATTAATATAGATACAGGACTATCAACATTAGGAAATAAGTCTAAAGGTTGGTTAACGGGAGAAGCCATCCTTCCCTTTAATATAAATAATATATATGAAGTAAGAAAAAATATTGAAATTCCCATTATAGGTTTAGGTGGAGTAATGTCCTACAAAAATGCTATAGAGGTTTTTATGGCAGGGGCTAACTTTGTAGGAGTTTGTACATATCCAATAATTTATGGAGAAAAGGCTATAGAAAAACTAGTTAATCAAATTGAAAAATGGATAGTTGACAATAACTATAATTCATTAGAAGAAATAATAGGCTTAATACATAGAAAAACCGAATCTATAGTTGGAGAATTTAAATTTAACAAGGATAAATGTATAAAATGTAAAAAATGTGAAATAGTTTGTGCATATGATGCAAGAAAGGTTTCTGAAGATATGTATTTAGATAAGAGTAAATGCAGAAAATGTGGATTATGTTCATCAATATGTCCGACTACAGCATTAGAATTTTATTAAAAGGTGTAAAAAATGTATATAGATCTTCATTGTGACACAATTATTAAATACATAAAGGACGAAAAGGTTGAAAACTTTATGTATGGTGAAAACTCAGATATAAATTTAAAAAAACTATTGGATAATAAAGTAAAAGCTCAATTTATGGCAATTTATTTATACAATGAGGATTATGGGGATAATCCAAAAATAGGAAAAATTTCCGATTGGGATTACATAGATAAATGTATTGATTTTTTAAAAGAGACTTCAAAAGAATATAGTAAGGAAATAGAAATAGTTAAGAATTATAGCCAATATGCTAGGGCAAAAGAGGATAATAAATTATCATTATTTATAACAATAGAAGATGGAAGATGTATAAGGGAAATAGATGATATAAAGAAACTGAAAAACAAGGGAATTTCCCTAATAACTTTATTATGGAACAATAGAAATAAAATAGGACATCCCCATTCGAAACTTGAAGAAGAAAACAAGCTAGGATTAACTGATTTTGGAATTGAAGTTATCAAGGAAATGAATAAAAATGGAATTATAATTGATGTTTCCCATTTATCTAAAGGTGGTTTCTGGGATGTTTATAAATATTCAAAATATCCATTTATGGCTACTCATTCTAATGTGAAAAGTATTCAGGACCATTCTAGAAATTTAGATGATGAACAAATAAAAGCCATTGTAAACAAAGGGGGAGTTATTGGATTAAACGTATTTCCACCATTTACAAATGGAACTAATAAAGCTGAATTTAAAGACTATAAAGAACACTTACAATATATTTTTAAGATTGGTGGGGAGGATATTATAGCTTTAGGGACAGATTTTGATGGTATAAATGGAAATTATGGCATTAACTCTCCAAGTAAAGTTTTAGAATTTATGAATTATTTAAATATAAATGGATTTAGTATGGAATTAGTTGAAAAATTTGCCTATAAAAATGTAGAAAGATTTATGCAGGAATTTAATTGGGGATAATATGAAAACTTTATTTAAAAATGGATTAGTATATAATTCATTAAATAAAAAATTTATAAAAAAAGATATTTTAATTAGCGGAGAAAAAATAGAAAAAATAGAAAATAACATTAATGATTTTGAAATAAAAACCATTAATTGCGAAAATAAATTTATTATTCCAGGAGGAATAGATGCTCATACCCATTTAGATCATAATATGGGAGATGGATTAATAACTATAGATGATTTTAAAATGGGAACTAAAGCTGCCTTATATGGTGGAACAACATCAATAATTGACCATGTATCCTATGGAAATAAAAACAACAATATTTTAAAAATAATCAACGATTATCATAAAAAAGCTAAAGATTCATATATAGATTATTCTTTTCATGGAGTGGCTTTTAAAAATGATAATAGAACATTAGACGAATTAAAAGAATTGAAGAATCTTGGAATATCAAGTGTAAAAATATATACAGTATATGGTGAGAAATTAGAAGATGAATGGATTTTAAAACTTCTAACAATTGCAAAAGAAGAAGATATAACAGTCTGTGTCCATTGTGAAAATGAAGAAATAATAAACTATTCAGAAAATATACATGGTGAAAAAGTTTCTGACTTTCCTCTTTCAAGACCCGTTGAAGCAGAGGCGGAAACAGTTGAACGATTAATTTATTACTCGAAAATAACAGGTTATCCAAAATTATATTTTGTTCATATTTCTTCAAAAGAGAGTTTGGAAAATATAATAAGAGCAAAAGAAAAAGGACACAAAAATCTTTTTGTTGAAACCTGTATTCAGTACTTAACTTTTACAGATGAAGTTTATAGTAGAGAAGAAGGTGGAAAATATATTTGTTCACCACCATTAAGAAAAAAAGAAGACGTGGATTTTTTATGGAAGAATATAGAAAAAGAAAATATAGATGTTATAGCAACGGACCATTGTCCATTTAGTTTAGATAAAAAATTAGGAATAGAAAATTATAAAAATATTGCCGGGGGAGTTCCAGGTATAGAAGAGAGAATTTTAGTAACCCTATCGGAATCTGAAAAAAGAAATATAGAAATAACTAAAGTCATTGATAAATTATCAACTAATCCGGCTCAAATTTTTAATTTAAAAAACAAAGGTACCTTGGAAATAGGTAAAGATGCAGACATTGTAATTTTAAGTAAGAAAAACTGGAAATTCAAAAATATACATGGAAATAGTCAATATTCCATATATGACAATAGAAAGTTAAACTATACTGTTGATGCAATTTATATTAGGGGCAATAAAATATTAGAAAAAGAAAAAATACTAGATGAAGATTTTAAGGGGAAATTTATAAAAAGGTAAATTTATACAGAATGAATAATCACAAGGAGGATTTTTATGGAAAATTATTATCTTAATATAAATGGTAATAATTATAAGATTATAGGAGATGAAAATGAAAGCCTTCTAAATATTTTAAGGGAAAAATTAAATTTAACAGGAGCAAAGTGTGGATGTGAAACAGGAACATGCGGTACATGTAAGGTAATTATAGATGGTAAAGCAGTAAAATCTTGTAGGGTAAGAGGATTTGATTTACAGAATTCTAAAATAGAAACAATAGAAGGATTAGCAGATGGTTATAAATTACATCCAATACAAGAGGCCTTTATTGAAGCTGGAGCTATTCAATGTGGATTTTGTACACCAGCCATGATACTAACAACTAAGGCTTTACTAAATGAAAATAAAAATCCTACAGAAGAAGAAATTAGATTTGCCTTTAGGGAAAATTTGTGTAGATGTACTGGATATGTGCAAATAGTTGAAGCTGTGAAACTGGCAGCTAAAAAACTTGGAGGGATGTAGTGTGAAGGAAAAAATAATTGGAAAAGGATATCCTATAAGAGATTCTATTTTAAAGGCAACGGGACATAAAATTTATGTAGATGATATGAAATTTCCAAATATGTTATATGGGAAAATTTTGTATTCTACAATCGCTCATGGAAAGGTTAAAAGTATAGACACTACAGAAGCAATGAAAGTTGAAGGTGTAAAGGCAATAGCTACATGTTTTAATACCCCTCATATAAAATACAATAGTGCATTAAGATTTTATGATCATGATATACCATTTACAGAAACTATATTTTCTAAAACTGTAAGATTTGTTGGGGATAGAGTTGCAGCAGTAGCAGCTGAAACGATGGAAGCAGCTGAAAAAGCAGTGAATCTTATTAAAGTTGAATATGAGGAGTTGCCAGCAGTATTTGATGTAGAGGAGGCAGCTAAAGAAAATGCTTATCCAATACATCCTGGTGGAAATGTACTAAATGAAATAAAAGCAAATGCAGGTGATGTAGAAAAGGGTTTTGCTCAAGCCTATAAAATTTATGAAGATAGATATGAAGTACAACCTGTCAATCATGGTGCATTAGAACCTCATACATGTATAGCACAATATACTATAGATAATAGACTTACAGTTCATAGTTCCTGTCAAAATGTATTTGCTTTTAGGGTAATATTGTCTCAAATTTTAGAAATGCCATTACATAAAATTAGAATGATAACTCCATCTATAGGAGGATCCTTTGGTGGAAAATTGGAAATGACTATAGAACCTGTAGCGGCTATTTTATCTAAAATGACAATGCAACCGGTAAAAGTAACATTAACAAGAAAAGAAGTATTTAAATCGACTAGAACAAGACATGCTGCAGTAATGTATATAAAAACAGGTGTTAAGGAAAGTGGTGAAATAATAGCACAGGATATTAATATCCTATTGAATACAGGTTCTTATGCGTCAAGTTGTTACAATGTTTTAGGAGCCTTAAGTCATAAGATTTACAAAGTGTACAAAATACCAAACTTAAGATTTAGAGGAGTTCCAGTATATACTAATATACCAATTGCAGGTGCAATGAGAGGTTATGGTTCACCACAAATATTTTTTGCACAACAAGCTCAGATGGGGAAAATTGCTAAAGATTTAAATATTGATTTAGTAGAATTGCAAAAAATAAATGCTGCACTTCCAGATGGCGTTGATCAAAGGTTTAATTCTCCACTAGGAAATCCTAGAATATTAGATTGTCTGAATGAAGGTAGTGAAATATTTCAATGGGAAAGGAAGAAAAACATAGTAGGGGAAAAAGGATATAAACATGGTGTAGGTATGGCAATAGGTGCCCATGGAAATGGTGTATTTGGTGCACATAGAGATTATATATCCCTGGCTTTAAAATTAAACGAAGATGGAACTACTACTCTACTTACAGGAGTACATGATATGGGAAACGGATCTGTAACACTGCAAACACAAATGATAGCAGAAGTACTAGGTATTACTCCAGATAAGGTTGAAACCCTTGAAGCTGATACAGATGCGGTACCGTGGAATTTAGGAGATTACGCAAGTAGAGGCTTGTATGTAGAAGGAGCTGCTGCAAAAAGAGTTGCTGAAAAATTAAAGAGAAAAATAGTTGAATTAGCTGAAGAAATCCTAAAGACCAAAGATTTGATTTTAGAAGATGGTTATGTAGTAAGTCAATCAGACAGTAGCAAAAAAATTTCCCTTTCAGATATAGCAGTTTATTCTCAGAAAGAAAAAGAAGCTGAAATAACAGTAGTTGAAAGCCACCGATCCGAAGCTGGAATAACTTCTTATGGGGTGCATTTTGCAGAAGTTTTAGTAGAAGAGGAAACAGGGAAAATAAAAGTAATTTCTTATACTGCTTGTCATGATTCCGGAAAAGTTATAAATCCTTTAGCAGCAACAAATCAATTAGATGGTGGAATACACATGGGATTAGGCTATGCTTTAACAGAAGATTATGTATTTGATGAAAAGGGAAATATGACAAACGATAGCTTTGGTAGCTATAAAATGTTTAGAGCACATGAAATGCCAGAAATTAAAACACATTTTGTAAAAGGCTTTGAAGAAACAGGACCTTATGGTGGAAAAAGCATAGGAGAATGTGCAGTAGTACCAGCGGCTCCTGCAATATTAAATGCAGTATATGATGCAACAGGTATTGAAATAAAGAAATTGCCAATAAAAATAAATAAGGAGGATTTAAATGACTAAAATATTAGGAATATGTGGAAGTCCCAGAAGAAATGGTGCAACAGAATATGCATTAAAAAGAGCATTGGAAGTATGTGAAACCTATCCTGATATTGAAACGGACTATTGGACAGTTAGAGGAAAGAAAATTGGATATTGTATTCATTGTGATTCATGTATAAGAAATAAAACTATGTGCATCATTAAAGATGATTTACAAGAATTAGAAGCTAAAATATTAGAAGCAGATGGAATAATAATTGCTTCTCCTGTTTACGATATGAATATAACAGCACAACTAGCTACAGCTTTAAATAGACTTCGTCCAATTTATTTAGTATATTCAGGTCATTTACAAAATAAAGTTGGAGGAGCAATAACTACTGGTGGAACAAGATATGGAGGAGAAGAAACAGCGAAGTCACCGATTATAAATTTCTTCCTAATGCATGAAATGCTAGTAAGCGGTGGTTTAGGAGGATGTTACATAGGGGGAACTATTTGGAGTAAAGATCAGAAAGAACAAGGGGCTATTGATGATACCGTCGGAATTGATAGTGTGGAAAGATTTGCAAAAGGACTTACAGAGGCGGTTATAGTTACAAAAGCCGGTAGAGAAATATGGGATAAAGAAAAGGTTAATCTTAAAATAGACGATAGTAAATCTCCTTTAAGAGATCATTAAATATATTAGTTTTAACTATTTATGTTCTTAATTCTCTTAATTTAGAAATTAGAATATGATGAATTTACGAAAGGAAAGTTTAATGAATAAAAATAATTCAAAAAAAATGGATTATGAAGGTTTAGATCAAGAATTGTTTAAATTAGATGGTAAACCTTCATTTATAAAAGCTTTGCCATTATCCTTGCAACATATATTTGCAATGATTGTTGGAACAGTAACATTACCAAGAATGGTTGCGGAAATTTGTGGATTAAGTCAAACAGAAACTACATTATTGGTACAAGCTGCTTTAATAGTTTCAGGAATAGCTACTTTACTACAACTTTATCCAATAGGTAAAACTGGATCTAAATTACCAATTATTTTTGGAGTAGGATTTACCTACCTTCCAACACTATCTGTAATAGGTACAAAATATGGAATAGATGGAATACTAGGAGCTCAATTAGTTGGTGGTATATTTACAATATTTATAGGTTTATTAGGAAAAAGGATATTAAAATTCTTTCCTCCTCTTGTAACTGGTGTTGTTGTAACAACTATAGGATTATCTTTATATCCTATTGCAGTAAATTATATGGCAGGAGGATTAGGAAGTCCAAATTATGGAGATTTATCAAATTGGATTTTAGCTATAGTTACATTGGTGACTGTGGTGGTATGTAATAATTTTTTAAAAGGATATATAAAATCAGCATCTATGATAGTTGGAGTAACTGTAGGTTATATATTGGCACTAATAATGGGTAAAGTTGATTTTTCATCATTATCTAGTGCAAGTTTATTATCTGTTCCTAAAATAAGTGATTTTGGAATGACATTTCATTGGCCTGCAATTATAAGTATGTTGGTTTTATGTTTAGTAAATGCATTACAGTCAATAGGTGATTTATCAGGTACAACTATGGGAGGAATGGGGAGAAAAGCTACAGATACCGAATTATCTCAAGGAATAATAGGTAGTGGTATTGTTACTTTACTGGGATCGTTTTTTGGAGGATTACCACCTTCATCCTATAGTCAAAATGTAGGTTTAGTATCTTTAAATAAAGTAATTAGCAGATTTGTTTTAGCATTAGCAGCGGTTTTTATGTTGTTGGCAGGTTTTGTTCCTAAATTTGGTGCTTTAATGACGACCATACCTACGGCAGTATTAGGTGGGGCTACAATAAGTATTTTTGGAATGATAACAATGACTGGTTTGCAACTAATACTACATGATGAACTTACACCTAGAAATATATCAATTGTAGGATTGAGTTTAGCCCTAGGAATGGGAATTACTTCTGTACCTGATAGCTTAAAAGCTTTTCCAGATATTATTAGAATGGTATTTGGGGAGTCTCCAATTGTAATAGCTGCTCTTGTAGCCTTTACATTGAATTTAGTACTACCCAAAAATGAAAAGAAAGAAAAAATATAATATATATTTAAGAATAAGCAAATATTTATTACAATAAGTATTTGCTTATATTGTAATAACTTTAGGAGATAGATATGATAGATATTCTTATTAAAAATGGAATTATTGTAACGGTTAATTCAAAAAGGGAAATATTATATAATGGTGCTTTGGCAATAAAGGATAATAGAATTATAGATGTTGGGGAAAATAAATCATTAACCAATAAATATACTGATGTAAAAAAAACAATAGATGCGAAGGGAAAAGTAGTTTTTCCAGGGTTTATTAATACACATACACATTTGTTTCAAAGCTTATTAAAAGGTCTCGGCGACGATATGGAACTACACCACTGGTTATCAGATATGATGTTTCAAGCAGCTATATATCTAACGGAAGAAAATGTATATTATGGTGCAATGTCTGGAGGAATAGAAGCTATAAAAAGTGGAGTAACAACAACAGTAGATTATATGCACACCCATAGCAAGCCGAAACTAACAGATAGTATAGTTGAAGCCTATAAGGATTTGAAAATCAGAGGAATTATAGGCAGAGGAATGATAAATACTGGCAATGAATTTGGTACTCCTTTAGAACTTACACAAGATATTAAAACTGTAGAGGAAGATTTATACAGACTATTTGATAGATATCATAATATTGAAAATGGAAGAATACAAATAGGTACCTCTCCATCATCTGTATGGGCAGCAACAGATGAAATGTTAAAAAGAGTTTATGATATTACAAATGAGTATAATGCTTTATTTGCCGTTCATTTATCAGAAACTGATTTTAATAATGTTGCTTCAAATAAAATTCATGGAAAAGATGATTTTGATACTCTTATAGATTTAGGTATAAATGGTGAGAATGTTTTAATGGTTCACTGTGTTGTTTTAAATGATAAGCAATTACTAAAAGCAAAAGAATATAATATGAAGGTATCTCATAATGTTGTAAGTAATATGTATTTGGCTTCAGGGACGGCCCCCATTACAAAAATGATAGAAATGGGACTTACTGTAGGTTTAGGAGTTGATGGGGCTGCTAGTAATAATTCTCAGGACATAATTGAGACTATGAAAATAACTGCATTACAGCAAAAAGTAAAAACTTTAGACCCGGTTTCTATTACAGCTGAAAAAGTGTTAGAAATGGCGACAATAGATGGAGCAAAAGCTATTGGACTGGATAAAGAAATAGGTTCTATTGAAATTGGTAAAAAAGCGGATTTGCTTGTATTTAATCCAATGTTAAATCCTAAAGCAATACCTATGCATAACCCGGTTTCAACATTAGTATATTCTTCAGGAGTTGAAAATGTAGAAACGGTTATTATAGATGGAAATATAGTTATGGAAAATAGGAAAATTCTTACTCTTGATTCTGAAGAAGAAACTCTTAAAAAAATACAGAATTCAGCAGAGGATTTATGTAGTAGAGGGAATATAACAAATAGAATGTCTGGACATAAATGGAATAGGTGATGATATGAAATTAAATATTAACAATAAATTAATAGATGTAGATGTTAGACCAGATGAATTTTTGTTAGAAACATTAAGAAAATTAGGTTATTTAAGTGTGAAAGAGGGATGTCAAAGTAGTTCATGTGGAGTTTGTGGAGTTTTATTAGATGAAAAAATAATTTTATCATGTACTTATTTAACATTAAGAGCGGAAGGGAGAAAAATTACAACCTTAGAAGGAGTAAGGGAAAGGTCTCAATATTTAGTTGATTTTTTAGCTGAAGAGGGAGCAGATCAATGTGGATATTGTGCTCCAGGATTAATAATGGCTGTTATGTCATTAGAAAATGAAATAGATAATCCTACAGAAGAAGAAATATATCATTATTTAGATGGAAATTTATGTAGATGTACAGGGTATAAAGGACAGATTAGAGCCATAAAAAAATATCTAGATTTAAAAAGTACACGGAGTGAAGTCATATGATTACAATAAAAAATTATATCGCACCAAATACAATTGAAGAGGCATATGATTTGTTAATTGAAAAGAAGAATAACCAAATATTAGGTGGTTGTGCTTTTATAAAAATAGGATCAAAAACAATAGGATTAGGAATAGATTTAATTAACCTTAATTTAAATTACATAAAAGATGAGGAAAAGGAAATAAGAATAGGTGCAACAACAACACTAAGGGAAATAGAAACCAGCTTAGTTTTAAAAAATTACTGTAATGGAATATTATGTGAAAGTGTTAGCAGCATAGTTGGTGTTCAATTTAGAAATATGGCTCAAGTTGGAGCAGGTGTTTTTTCTAAATATGGATTCTCAGACTTGTTACCATGTCTATTGGTCTTAGATGCAAAAGTTAATCTTCATTCAGAAGGGATTATTGACTTAAAGGATTTTTTAAAAAGGGAATATAAAAAAGATATCTTAAAAGAGATTATTATTCCTAAGAAAGATGGAAAGGCTGTATTTGAGAATATTAGGAAAACCTCTGGTGATTTTTCAATTTTAAATGGAGCTATGTATATTGGAAAAGATGGTACTGCAAAAATAGCAATAGGGGCAAGACCTACAAAAGCAGAAATAGCAGAAAAAGCTAGTAAAGCTTTGGAAGAAAAGCAAAAATTAGATGAAATTAGGAAGCTTGCTTGCGAAGAATTAAACTTTGGTACTAATGTAAAAGGGACTAAAGAATATAGAAAAGGTTTATGTGCAGTATTGATTACCAAAATGAAAGAAAGAATAGGTGATTAATATGGTAGTAGGTAAAAGCTATAAGAAATTAGATAGTGAAGCTATATTAACAGGTAGACCAATTTATACAGATGATTTAATAGATCAAAAAAATGTTTTAAGTATAAAGATTTTAAGAAGTCCTTACGCATTTGCAAAAATAAAGGATATAGATGTAGAAAAAGCAAAATCTCTTGATGGAGTAGTAGATGTTTATACATATAAGGACGTTGAACAAATAAGATATTCAGAAGGAGGGGAGGCTGCTCCGGAAATGGCTCCTCACGATAGGATATTATTAGAACCTATTGTCCGATTTGTAGGAGATGAAGTTGCAATTGTAGTTGCAGAAGATGAAAGAATTGCTGAAAAGGCAAGGAAATTAATCAAAGTTGATTACGAAGTCCTTGAGCCTGTTTTAGATATGGAAAAAGCCTTAGATAATGAAATAATAATTCATGAAGGTAAAAGACATCATGGTAAACCTTTTACGAAATATGATAATAGCCGAAATTTAGTTTCTGATTTTAGCGTATCTCAAGGCGATGTTGATGAAGAGTTTAAAAATTGTGATGTTATATTAGAAAGAACTTATAGAACACAAGCTCAGCAACATTGCAGTATGGAAACAAATAGATCCTATGCATATATAGATGATAAGGGAAAGTTAACAATTGTATCTGGAAATCAAACTATATCCCATATGAGAAGACAAACTGCTCAAGCAGTAGGTTTACCAATAAAGGATGTAAGATTGAAAGCGGCAAAAGTAGGTGGAGCTTTTGGAGGAAAAAAACTATCAATAACGGAACCTTATGTAGCCTTTGTAACTAATAAAACAAAAAGACCTAGTAAATTAATAATGGATAGGGAAGAAATGTTTATGGCCACAAGTGTACGTCATCCTATTATAAGTAAAATAAAAATAGGTTCAGATAAAGAAGGTAATATAAAAGCCATTGATATGAAGGTTTTAAGTAACACAGGGGCTTATGGTTCAAATGCTGCCGCAGTAACCATGGAATCTGGGCAAAATGTTCTTCCTATGTATGCAAGAGTTCCAGCAATAAGATTTAATGGAAAATCTGTCTATACAAATATGGTACCATCAGGTCCATTAAGAGGTTATGGTACAACTCAAGGTACTTTTGCCATGGCTTCAATTATGAATGAGTTAGCAAGGGAAATAAATATGGACCCAGTGGAATTATTGTTGAAAAATACAATAAGAAAAGGCGCTGAAGGCGGAATATTACCTCATAAAATGAGAAGCTTTAATGTAGAGGAATGTATTAATAGAGGTAAAGATCTTATAGAATGGGATAAGAAGTATCCTAGGGTTAAAGTTGGAGAAAATAAAGTTAGAGGAGTAGGTGCTGCTTTGGCACTTCATACTTCAGGAATTGCAGGACAGGATACAGCAACCGTTATTTTAAGGCTAGAAGAAGATGGAAGTTATATGTTAATGGTAGGATCTTCTGATTTAGGAACAGGGGCAGAGACAGTTTTATGTCAAATAGCAGCAGAATCCTTAAATACGGATATGGATAGTATAAGTATATGTACAGGTGATACAAATACAGCACCGTATGAAACAGGAGCTTATGCTTCATGTACTACATATATAACAGGTAATGCAGTAGTAAGAGCAGGAGATAAGTTAAAGGAAAAATTATTAGAAATTGCTAGTAAAAAAATGTGTTTAGCAAAATGCGATTTAGTATTAGAAAAAGATAGAATTAGACATAAAAAAGATGAATCAATGTATGTTTTATTAACTGAAATAGTTAGAGAATCACTTATTGGAGAAAATACAGATCAAATAATGGTAAAAGCATCCTATGGTTCTAGGGAAAAGCCAAGACCATTTATGGCAGGATTTGCAGAAGTTGAAGTTGATACATTAACAGGAAAGGTAGATTTAATAAAATTTGTATTAGTAGCTGATTGCGGAACTATAATTAATCCTAATCTAGCTAAGGTTCAAGCAGAGGGAGGTTTAATGCAAGGGATAGGTTTAGCTTTATACGAGGATGTTGTATATGACAAACGAGGTAATTTGCTAACAAATAATTTCATGCATTATAATATCCCAGTCAAATCTGATGTTGGAGAAGTTATAGTTGAGTTTAAATCTGATTATGAGCCGACAGGTCCTTATGGAGCAAAATCAATAGGTGAGGCTGTTGTTCATACTCCAAGCCCGGCAATAGCAAACGCGATATGTAATGCAGTAGGCTTTCAAGGAAGAGAATTACCAATTACACCAGAAAAAGTTTTTATGGGAATGAGAAAAAGGGAAGAAAAGTAAGGTCTTCTAAAAAAATAACTAATAAAAACTTCTTCTTGAATATAAAAAACGATATAGAATTCATTATGATTTTGTGAATACAAAAATTGGAGGGAAAATATGATTAATAAAAAAAATAAATCCAAGTTTGATCTTGATGGAATTCCACCGTTAAGAGAAGCCGTACCCCTTGGTTTGCAGCATTTATTTGCAATGGTTTTTGGAAATAGTGTTACAGCGTTATTAATTACACAAATTCTTGGATTAAGTCAAGCTCAATCAACAATGCTTGTACAAGGAGCAATGCTAGCAGCAGCAATTGCTACTCTAATTCAGTTATATCCACCACCATTTATAAAAGGTTACAAATTTGGAGTCAGACTACCTGTAATAATGGGAACCAGTTATTTATTCCTAGGTGGCTGTCTAGGAGTTGTTGAAGAATATGGAATGGCCGCTATGGTAGGTGGTCAAATAGCAGGAGCAATTTTTCATATATTTTTCGGTTTATTTATAGTTAGTAAAATTAGAAGAATTTTTACTCCTGTAATTTCAGGTACAATAATTACATGTATGGGTTTAGGGCTGTTTCCTACAGCTATTAATAATCTAGCGGGAGGGGCGAATTCTCCTGAATATGGTTATATTATAAACTTTGTAATAGGATTAATAGTAGCACTTATAATAATTGTGTTACAAAATTATGGTAAAGGTATTATAAAGGATATTGCAATTTTAGTTGGAATAATAGCAGGATTTATAATATCTGCAGCAATGGGAATAGTTGATTTTTCGGCAGTAAAAGAGGCGGCGTGGGTATCTATACCAAAACCTTTAGCATTTGGAATAGAGTTTAAACCTCACATAATAGTCATGTTTATATTGTTATACATAGTTTCTGTAGCGGATTTAATGGGGAATTTAACATTAACTACAGTAGGCGGATTAGATAGAGATGTAACAGAAAAAGAATTATCCTCAGGTGTTATGGGAGTAGGATTAGGATCAATATGTGCATCTTTACTAAATTCAATACCTGTAGCAGCATTTAGTCAAAATGCAGCTATAGTATCTTTAAATAAAGTAGTTAGTAGATTTGTAATAGCTACAGCAACATTTTTCTTAATATTAGGTGGTATTTCACCTAAAATAGGTTCAATAATAACTTCAATGCCTTCTTGTGTAATTGGAGGAGCTACATTAGTCATATTTTCACAAATAGCAATGGCGGGAGTTAATCTTCTTACAAAGGAAGAGTTTACTAAGAAAAATATGTTAATTGCAGGAGTAGCAATTGCAACAAGTCTTGGTATAACAGGAACAAAAGAAGCTCTTGTATATTTTCCGACAACATTAGCAACAGTTATAGGGGATTCTAGCGTAGTATTAGGAGCTTTAATAGCTTTATTCTTACAAGGATTATTCTATATTATTGAAAAAGTATTAAAAAAGGGTAAGAATTAATAGATGATTATTTTAACTTTAGAACATTAATTAGGAATATATAAAAAGGTATTTTGATTTTCTACTAATCAAAATACCTTTTTTATAATGAAAACTATTTACTGGATTTTAAAGCTTTGCTTTTAAAAATCATTATAATAATAAATAGTAGTATAAATATTATATTTGGAGCAATATATCTAAGAATTAAAAAATTTAAATTTGAAGAAGTATGAATATCCATTACAGATATATATTGATAGTATAGGGAAATACCATAAAATATTAGTGATAATATTTTTAACAAATAATAATCCTTATAGTATAGGAACATAATAGTACATATTAAAGGAAGTAAATAGGGAATTATTAAAAATATGTATTGTCCTGATAATTCTAAAACTAAATTAGAATATGGAATATATTGGTTAATAAGGTCTGTAGGTATGAATGGAATAACTAATGGTAAAAATAAAATAACTACTATTAATAAGGACAGTAGAAATTTTATAAATTTATGGGAATTAAATTTATCATACTGATATAAAAAACTATTTTTCATGTAATTCACCCTGTCTTTCTTGTATATAATTTTAGCATATTTAACTTTTATATACTAAAAATAAAAAAATATTTAATTTTACTTTTTAACTGGATAAAAACGTGGAAATTAGTTGACTTTTCAATATTCAGGTGATAAAATGTATGAGTGCAAAAAATAGAATGCTAGTGCATTTCTTTTTTTATGTAAAATTTTCAAGGAGGTGGAATAATGCCAACAATTAATCAATTGATAAAACAAGGTAGACATGCTAGAACTTATAAGTCAAAGTCTCCAGCTTTAAGTGTTAACTTCAATACTTTAAATAAAAGAACAACTGAAGTTAGATCACCACAAAAAAGAGGAGTTTGTACTGCTGTAAGAACAGTAACACCAAAGAAACCTAACTCAGCTTTACGTAAAGTAGCAAGAGTTCGTTTAACAAATGGAATGGAAGTTGCTGCTTATATACCTGGAATAGGACATAACCTACAAGAGCATAGTGTTGTACTTATTAGAGGTGGAAGAGTAAAAGACTTACCAGGGGTTCGTTATCATATAGTTCGTGGTGCTTTAGATACAGCTGGTGTAGCTGATAGAAAGCAAGGACGTTCTAAGTATGGAGCTAAAAAACCTAAATAATTTTGAAATTGATGCTTTAATGTAATAGGATTAATATGATAAATACAGTAATTTATACTTTAATATATACATTTGAGCACAACGACGAAAGTCGAGTACCAATGAAACTACTAAAATGGTAAGGAGGGAAGTAAAGTGCCAAGAAAAGGACATGTGCCTAAAAGGGAAGTAATGCCTGATCCAGTTTACAATGATAAGGTGGTTACTAAATTAATAAATAATATTATGCTAGACGGTAAAAAAGGTACTGCACAAGGAATTGTGTATAAAGCTTTTGAACAAGTAGCAGAAAAATCTGGTGAAGATGCTTTAGAAGTATTTTACAAAGCATTAAATAATATAATGCCAGTATTAGAGGTAAAATCTAGAAGAATTGGTGGTGCAAACTATCAAGTTCCAATTGAAGTAAGACCAGAAAGAAGACAGACTCTAGGCTTAAGATGGTTAACAACTTATTCAAGAGCTAGAGGGGAAAAAACTATGGTAGATAGACTAGCAAAAGAAATCTTAGACGCTTCAAATAACACTGGTGCTAGTGTTAAAAAGAGAGAAGACGTTCATAAGATGGCAGAAGCTAATAAAGCATTTGCTCATTTCAGATTCTAGTTTCTGTAGTTAGGAAGGAGTAAAAAACATTTATGGGAAGAGAATATTCTTTAGCCAATACTAGAAATATAGGGATAATGGCTCATATAGATGCTGGTAAAACAACAACTACAGAGCGTATACTATATTATACTGGTAAAATCCATAAAATAGGTGATACTCATGATGGTGCTGCTCAAATGGACTGGATGGTTCAAGAGCAAGAAAAAGGTATCACTATAACATCTGCTGCAACAACTTGTATATGGAAAGATAATAGAATCAATATAATTGATACTCCAGGACACGTTGACTTTACAGTTGAAGTTGAAAGATCATTGAGGGTTTTAGATAGTGCTATAGCCTTATTTGATGCTAAAAGTGGTGTAGAACCACAATCTGAAACTGTTTGGAGACAAGCGGATAAATATGGAGTTCCAAGAATCTGTTTTATTAATAAAATGGATGCAACTGGGGCGGATTATTTTGAATCAATAAAAACAATAAGAGATAAACTAGGTGCAAATCCTGTACCTATAGAAATTCCAATAGGAAGTGAAGATAAATTCGTAGGAGTAGTTGATTTAATCACTATGAAGGCTACAGTTTATAAAAATGACCTAGGAACAGATATTGATATAACAGAAATACCTGATGACTTAAAAGAGTTAGCAGAAGAATATAGAAATAATTTACTTGAAAATATTGCTGATCATGACGAAGATGTTATGATGAAATATTTAGAAGGTGAAGAAATTACAGAAGAAGAAATTAAAAGAGCTATTAAGACAGCTACAATTAATTTATCAATGAATCCAGTATTATGTGGTTCTGCATATAAGAATAAAGGTGTTCAACCTTTACTTGATGCAATTATTGACTTCATGCCTTCACCATTGGATGTACCATCAATTAAGGGTACAGACCCAAATACAGACGAAGAAATAGAAAGAAAATCAAGTGACGATGAACCTTTTGCTGCTTTAGCATTTAAAGTAGTAACAGATCCATTTGTTGGAAAATTAACCTATTTTAGAGTTTATTCCGGTAAATTAGATGCTGGTAGTTACGTTTATAACTCCTCAAAGGGCAAAAGAGAGAGAATGGGACGTATACTGATGATGCATGCCAATAAGAGAGAAGAAATAGATACTGTTTATGCAGGAGATATTGCTGCAGCTGTAGGACTTAAAGATACAGGTACAGGGGATACATTATGTGATGCAAACAACCAAATTATTTTGGAAAAAATGGAATTCCCAGAACCGGTTATTTCCGTAGCAATAGAACCAAAAACAAAAGCATCTCAAGAAAAAATGAGTATAGCTTTACAAAAATTATCTGAAGAAGATCCTACTTTCACAACTCATACAGATGAGGAAACAGGACAAACTATAATTTCAGGTATGGGTGAACTACACTTAGAAATAATAGTTGATAGATTATTAAGAGAATTCAAAGTTGAAGCTAATATTGGTAATCCTCAAGTATCCTATAGAGAGTCAATTACTAAAGAAGCAGAAGCTGAAGGAAAATATGTAAAACAATCCGGTGGTCGTGGACAATATGGTCATGCTAAGATTAGAGTTGAACCACAAGAACCAGGCAAAGGCTTTGAATTTGTTAATGCAATAGTTGGAGGAGCTATTCCTAAAGAATATATAGGATCAGTTCAAGAAGGTATTGAAGAAGCAGCACAATCAGGTATTTTAGGTGGATACCCAGTACTTGATATTAAGGTTACCTTGTATGATGGATCATATCATGATGTAGACTCATCAGAAATGGCATTTAAAATAGCTGGTTCAATGGCTTTAAGATCAGCACTTGCTAAGGCAGGTCCAACATTATTAGAACCTATGGAAAAAGTTGAAATAACTACTCCTGATGAATATTTAGGAGATGTTATGGGAGATGTTAACTCAAGAAGAGGTAAAATTCAAGGAATGGATCCTAAAAACGGAGTTCACATTTTAGATGCATATGTACCATTATCAGAAATGTTTGGATATGCAACAGATCTACGTTCAAATACACAAGGTAGAGCAACTTATTCAATGCAATTTGATCATTATGAAAAAGTACCTGCTTCAATTGCAGATGAAGTACTTGGCGATAAAAATACAGATAAATAGTCAGGAGGATATCAATGGGAAAAGAAAAATTTGAAAGAACGAAACCGCACGTAAATATAGGAACAATAGGTCACGTAGACCATGGTAAAACAACAACAACAGCAGCAATCACACTAGTATTAAATAAAAGATTTGGAAGTGGAGAATTTGTTGACTATGCAAATATAGACAAGGCTCCAGAAGAAAGAGAAAGAGGTATAACAATATCAACTTCTCACGTAGAATATGAAACTCCAAAAAGACACTACGCACACGTAGACTGTCCAGGCCATGCTGACTATGTAAAGAACATGATTACAGGAGCAGCACAAATGGACGGAGCAATACTAGTAGTATCTGCAGCAGATGGTCCAATGCCACAAACAAGAGAACATATATTACTTGGAAGACAAGTAGGAATACCAAAAATTGCAGTATTCTTAAACAAAGAAGACCAAGTAGATGATCCAGAATTAATAGAATTAGTAGAAATGGAAGTAAGAGATCTATTAAACGAATATGATTATGATGGAGACAACGCACCAATCGTAGTAGGATCTGCATTAAAAGCATTAGAAGATCCTGACGGAGAGTGGGGAGACAAAATCGTAGAATTAATGGAAGCAGTAGATGAATATATTCCAGAACCAGAAAGAGACGTTGACCAACCATTCTTAATGCCAGTAGAAGACATTTTCTCAATAACAGGAAGAGGAACAGTAGCAACTGGTAGAGTAGAAAGAGGAGTAGTAAAAGTAGGAGACAACGTAGAAATAATAGGTTTAACAGACGAAAAGAGAACAGTAGTAGTAACTGGAGTAGAAATGTTCAAGAAAATGTTAGACGAAGCACAAGCAGGAGATAACATAGGAGCATTACTAAGAGGAGTACAAAGAGAAGAAATCGAAAGAGGACAAGTATTAGCGGCTCCAGGAACAATTCAACCACATACAAAATTCGAATCAGAAGTATATGTATTAACAAAAGATGAAGGTGGAAGACATACACCATTTTTCTCAGGCTACAGACCACAATTCTTCTTTAGAACAACAGATGTAACAGGAGATATTCAATTAGAAGAAGGCGTAGAAATGGTAATGCCAGGAGATAATGCTAAATTTACTATAGAATTAATAACACCAATAGCAATAGAAGAAGGATTAAGATTTGCTATAAGAGAAGGTGGAAGAACAGTAGGAGCAGGAGTAGTAACTAAGATTTTAGGATAATACAAAACTTTACTGGTAAGGGCAAGGGAGACCTTGCTCTTTTTTTATTTTATATTAGATATGTTATTATTAAAGATAAGTGTTTTTATTTATTCTATAAAAAAATAAAACATTGCTAAGTTAAGTAAATATTAATATAATTTTTAATATAGTTATTTGCTAAAAAAGAAAGGTGGTTATGATTATGAACAAACAATTATTATATGCAGAAGTTGCCTATGATATAAAAAAGGATATATTTAATGGAGTATATGATTTGGATGACTATATACCTACTGAAATAGAATTGGAAAAAAAATATGGTGTAAGTAAAATTACAATAAGAAGAGCTGTAGATATACTTTGCCAAGAAGGATATTTAGAAAAGAAAAGTGGGAAGGGTACTAAAGTAATAAGCAATAGGACATTTAATAAATTATCAAAGGCCTCCTCCTTTACCTATTATCTAGAAAATATAGGCAAGACTTTAAAAAAAGAGGTTATTTCAGTTGAGGTAATACCTAATCCTAATATTATAGAAGAACAAAAAAGTATGGGGGAAAAAGTAGTTAAGTTTGTTAGGTTATATTATTTAGATGACGAACCCTATATATTTTTTACCTATTATTTACCTTATTTTGATGGTTATGAAAAATTAAATGAAGAAGATATATCCCTATATAACTGGTTGAGAGATAAGGGGGTTTTAATTTATAACATTAAGGATAGTTTTAAAGTAGGGGAATTAGATGAGGAAGGTAAAAAACTTTTAAAAATGACAAAACCTACAGTGTTAGAAAGACATAGGCAGTCCTATGATAATTTAAATAGGCTAGTAGAATTGTCAATTGCATACTATAATTCCGATAAACAAGAATATGAGATACAGTACGAGGTTTAAAGGAAGAAAAGCTTTGCAAAATCGCTTTACATTATAACATTATAATGTTATAATGAATCTAATCTTAAGGAGGGAGAAAAAGATGAAAAAACTAATCAATTTTTTGGAAGAGAAAGTTGCCCCTATTGCAGGAAAAATTAGTGGTCAAAGACACATGATGGCAGTTAGAAAAGGATTAGTGGCAACAATGCCATTAATCATAGTAGGTTCATTCTTTACTATATTTAATAACTTTCCAATTGACTCAATAAAAGCCCTAATAGATCCCTATATGGATATTTTAGATATTCCATTTCGGTTTACAGTAGGTGTAATGGCACTTTATGCTACATATGGAATAGCAGCAACGTTGGCTGAAAGTTACAAACTAGATACACTATCTAGTGGAATGATGGCAGTATTGGCGTTTTTAATAACTACAATTAAGCCAATTAGAGTTCTAGAGGATGTAGATGGTGTAATAACGGCAGGAAGATACTTAAACATCGGATCATTAAGTGCATCATCGCTATTTGGTGCTATTGTAACAGCTTTAATTTCAGTAGAAATTTACAGATTTATGAAAGAGCGTAATTTTACTATAAAATTACCAGCAGGTGTTCCACCAGAGGTATTAAATTCTTTTATAGCCTTAATACCAACATTAGTTGTAATTTTATTATTCTGGACTATTAGACATATATTGGGTTTTGACCTTAATGCATTTTTAAGTTCACTATTAATGCCATTGAAGAATATTTTGGCAGGAAACAGTTTAGCCGGTGGATTGTTAACAGTATTTTTAATTTGTTTCTTCTGGTTACTTGGAATTCACGGACCTGCAATTATGGCTCCAGTAATAAGACCTTTCTGGGATATATCTATAGCAGAAAACATGGATGCTTTTACAGCAGGAGTTGCTGCAACTGAATTACCAAATATTTTTACAGAACAATTTATACAATGGTTTGTGTGGATTGGTGGAGCAGGAACAACACTGGCCTTAGTAGTTTTATTTATGTTTTCAAAATCAAACTACTATAAGAGTTTAGGAAAATTGTCATTTTTACCAGGATTATTCAATATAAATGAGCCTATAATATTTGGTGCTCCAATAGTAATGAATCCTATTTTAGGAATTCCATTTGTTATAGCACCACTGGTTACTACAATTTTGGCATATGCTGTAACAATAACGGATATTATTCCTCGGATGATGATGAAACTACCATTTACCATGATTTCACCTATTGCGGCTTGGATGAGTACAGAATGGAATGTATTTGCAGGAATACTTGTAATAATAAATTTCTTTATAGCGATGATTATTTACTATCCATTCTTTAAACTGGCAGAAAAACAACAAGTACAAAAAGAAGAAGAAGAATTAGCAGCGGAAGCAGCAAGGGAAGCATCTAAGTAATCTAATGAAAGGAAGGGTAATTAAATAAATTACCCTTTTGGTGATAAAAATGAAAATTTATGAATTTGTTATTTACACTATATTTTTTTTAGTATCTCAAATTATAGTTGAAAAAGAATTGTTGCCAAAATATTTAACCAATAAAAACCTATTTAAAACCAGTTTAATAGGAGTAGGATTTATGTTAGTAGGAGCAATAATTGGAGTGTTTTTAAAAACAAGATTTATTCCAATTCTATTTACAATATTATCGTCTTCATTAATGGCTTGGAAGTTTCGAAAAAATGCAGATGATTTTGAAAGAGGAGCAAAAATATGAAACGTAGATTAGGTTTGTCAGTTTATCCGGATAATAGTGATTTTAATAAAGATAAAGAATATTTAGATTTAGCTGCAAAATATGGATTTTCTCGTATTTTCATGAGTATGTTAGAAGTTAAAGACGGAAAAGAAGCAGTATTTAATAAATTTAAAAATATAATAGGCTATGCAAAAGAAATAGGTTTTGAAGTTATTTTGGACATTGCACCAAATATATTTGATGCTTTAGAAATTTCATATGATGACTTGTCTTTTTTCAGTGAAGTTGGAGCAGATGGTATTAGATTAGACGTGGCTTTTGATAGTAACAAGGAAGCAATGCTATCTTTTAATCCATATAATTTAATAATTGAATTAAATATGAGTAATGATGTAGCATATTTAAACAATATTTTAACATACCAACCAAATAAACCCTTTATATATGGTTGTCATAATTTTTATCCACAAGATGGATCTGCTTTACCTTTAGACTTTTTTACATCTTGTTCAGAAAGATTTAAAAAAGAAGGAATTAGAACTGCTGCCTTTATAAATTCACAAGTTGGTACTTTTGGACCATGGGATATAAACGATGGTTTACCAACTGTAGAAATTCATAGAAAGCTTCCGGTAGAAGTTCAAGCTAAACATCTTTTTGCTACAGGATTAATAGATGACGTTATAATAGGCAATGCCTATGCGTCAGAAGAGGAATTAAAAGCTTTATCTGAAGTAAACAGATATCAAACTGTTTTTAAAGTGGAATTAGTTGATGATATTAATGATGTTGAAAAGGAAATATTATTTAAAAATCAACATTTTAGAAGAGGCGATATTACATCTCAAATGATTCGTTCAACAGAGGTTAGAAAGAAATATAAAGAGAAAGACAACAACCCTCACGATAATGAATTGATGTTTAAACGAGGAGATATAGTTATAGGAAATGACAAATTCGGTAAATATAAAAATGAATTGCAAATTGTTTTAGAGGACCATAAGGATAATAGAAAGAACAAAGTTGGAAAAATTATAGATGATGAGTTAATATTACTAGACTATGTAAAGCCTTGGAGTAAATTTAAATTTAATGAATAGTAGGAGCTAGAATGCTAGACTTAGTAATAAAAAATGCTAGAAGGATAAATAATAAGAAAATTGAAATAGGAATAAAGGATGGAAAAATTGTAAATATTTCAAAGAGCATTACAGAAAAATCTAAAGAAATCTATGAACTTGAAGATGGGGATTATATTTCTCCAGGTTGGATAGATGCCCATGTACATTGTTATGAGAAAATGAAACTATATTATGATTTCCCAGATGAAATAGGAGTAAAAAAAGGCGTTACAACGGTAATAGATGCCGGAACTGCTGGAGAAAACAATATTAAGGAGTTTTATGAACTAACAAAACAAAATAAAACAAATGTATATGCTCTTATGAATATATCTGAAAATGGAATTGTTGAGCAAAATGAACTATCTGATTTATCAAAAGTAAATGAAGGTAAGAATATAGAAAGAATTAAGGAATTTCCGGATTTTATAGTTGGAATTAAGGCTAGAATGAGTAAAAGCGTAGTTGGAGATAATGATACTATACCTTTGAAAATGGCTAAAAAATTACAAAAAAAATTAAATGGTATTCCTTTAATGGTTCATATTGGTTCTGCTCCACCAGAATTGGCAGATATTTTAGAATTACTGGATAGTGGAGATATAGTAACCCATTGTTATAATGGTAAACTAAATGGAATTTTAGACAGGGAAGGCAATATTAAGGACTTTGTTTGGGAGGCCTATAGAAAAGGTATAGTCTTTGATATAGGACATGGTACTGACAGCTTTAACTTTACTGTTGGTAAAAAAGCCATAGCCGATGGAATGATATGTAAAACCATAAGTACCGACATATATCATAGAAATAGAGAAAATGGTCCGGTATATGATTTAGCAACAACTATGGAAAAAGCATTATCTATTGGAATTCCATTAGAACAAATAATTAACATGATAACTAAAAATCCAGCCCAGATATTTAGATTAAAGACTAAGGGAAGTATAGAATTAGGTTTTGATGCGGATTTTACTATATTTACTGTGGAAAATAAAGAAAAGACACTAATTGATTCCAATGGTAATAAAGAAAGAATAAACAAGACAATAGTTCCTAAAGTATCTATAATAAATGGAAATATTTATAAAATCAAATAGGAAGTGTACAGTGGATATTTTTAAAAAATACGATTTAAAAAAAGTTATTAATGCAAGTGGTAAAATGACCATACTAGGAGTTTCAAAAGTCAGCGATAAAGTAGCAGAAATGCAAAAAATAGCAGGACAAAACTTCTTTGAAATGGAAGATTTGAAAATAAAAATAGGAAAGTATATTGCTAATCTTTTGGAAGTTGAGGCTGCTACAGTTGTATCTTCAGCAAGTGCAGGAATAGTACAATCTGTAGCTGCCTTAATAGGAAAAGGGGACAATTACCATTTAATGCATCCATATACAGATAGAATAGAAAAAAGAGAAATTGTTATTCCAAAAGGTCATAATGTTAATTATGGCACTTCAGTGGAATTGATGATTGAGCAAGGTGGAGGTATTGTAGTAGAAGCAGGTTACTCAAACCAATGTAGCGCTGAGCAAGTTGAAATGCAAATTACTGATAATACTGCAGCATTAATGTATATAAAAAGCCATCACTCTGTACAAAAAAGCATATTAAGTGTATCGGATATGATTACTGTATCTAGAAAATATTCCATTCCCTTAATAGTAGATGCAGCAGCAGAAGAGGACTTAAATCTATATTATAATTTAGGTGCAGATATTGTAATCTATAGCGGAGCTAAAGGAATAGAAGGTCCTAGCTCAGGATTACTAGTAGGTAAAAACCCTTATATTCAGTGGGTACAAGCCCAATCAAATGGAATAGGTCGTTCTATGAAAATTGGGAAGGATAATATTTTTGGCATAACAGTAGCATTGGAAGAATATGTAAAAAATGGTACTGAAACAGGGGAAAGTCAAAAAAATAGACTAAATCCATTTGTAGAAAATCTCAATAATATAAAAGGTATAAAGGCAACAATAGTTCAAGACGGTGCAGGTAGGGATATTTTCCGGGCTAAAGTTGAAATAGGGTCAGATAAAATTTCAGCTAAAAAAATAGTGGACCTTTTAAAAACAGGAGAAGTTGCTATTTACACAAGGGAATACAATGTAAACAATGGAATAATAGAGTTTGATATTAGATCTGTAAATCAAGAGGAAATGGATATAATATATAAAAGATTAAAAAATATAATGGAGGATTGTGTACATGAATAAAAATCCTAAATTTTATAAGGGCAGAGTTTGTTTAAATGTGTTGGCAAATTCAATTGAAAATGCAGTAGATTGCTACAAAGCTGCAGATGGTCATGTGGTTTTAGGGGTCTTATCAAAAAACTATAAAACAGACGAAGAAGCTATAGAGGATATGAAGAAATACCAAAAAGCTATAAATAATGCATTATCAGTTGGTTTGGGAGCGGGAGACCCAAATCAAAGCAACATGGTTACTAGATTATCGGAAGTTTTACAGCCTCAACATGTAAATCAAGTATTTACCGGTGTAGGTGCTACTAGATCAGTTTTAAAACAAGATGAAACTGTTATTAATGGCCTTGTTTCACCAACTGGAAGAGTTGGATATGTAAATATTGCAACAGGACCTTTAAGTTCGAAACTAGAACCGGTAGAAGTTAAAATTGAAGATGCAATAGTTTTATTAAAGGATATGGGAGGTACATCAATAAAGTTTTTTCCAATGAAGGGCCTATCCTGTATTGATGAATATAAATATATTGCAGAAGCTTGTGCTAAGAATGATTTTGCTTTAGAGCCAACAGGTGGAATAGATTTAAATAATTTTGAAGAAATTTTAAAGATAGCCGTAGAGGCTGGCGTTAAAAAAATAATTCCACATATCTACAGCTCTATAATAGATTCTCAAACAGGGGACACTAAGCCTGAAGATGTTGAAAAAATATTTGAAATTACTAAAAACATATTAAATTAGCAGAAAGGTATAATATGAATATTTTAGCATATGGCGAAGTTATGATGAGATTAACGGCTCCATTTTATAGAAAGCTTTCTCAAATAGAAAATCTTGAAATGTCTTTTACAGGAACTGGAGTCAACCTATTATCATCTTTAGCTTTAAATGGATACAATACGGAAATATTAACGACTTTACCTAATAATAATGTTGGAAAAACAGCAGCATCAGCAATTAGAAAGTTAGGGATATCAGATAAGAAAATAAGTTTTTCAGGTAACCATATTGGAGTTTATTTTTTAGAATTAGGATATGGAAAAAGACCATCGGAGGTTACATATTTAAATAGGGAAAATAGTAGCTTCGGTGAAAGTAAGTTATCTGAAGAAGATATTATTAGGGCATTAGAAGGTGTAAATGTAGTCCATATTTGTGGAATAGCACTTTCTGTATCTGAAATTACTAGGAAAAATGCTGTTTTAATTGCACAACTTGCCTCCAGCAGGGGAATAAAAATATGTTTTGATTTTAATTATAGGCCTACCTTAAATAGTGAGAAAAATAAAAGTAAATTAATAGAATCCTATACTAAAGTATTAAAGTGTTCAGATCTGGTATTTGGTTCTATTAGAGACTTAAGGGACTTAATGGGAATCAGTGGAAAAGACGAGTCTGAAATTATAAAAAAATTCAAAAGTCAATTTAATATAGAATACTTTGCAGGAACTAAAAGACATGAAATAGATGGGAAAAAATATATAGATGGATTTATATATAATCAAGAAAAATATTTCATTTCTTCTAAAAAAGAAATTGAAGTTTTAGACCGAATTGGTACTGGAGATGCCTTTGCCGCCGGAATAATAACTGGTATTTTGGATAAGTGGGATATGGACTATACAGTTGAATTTGCTATAACCTGTTCTGAATTAGCACATACAACATATGGGGATTCTCCAGTTTTAGACAAGGATTTTGTAAAAAATTACATGATAAACAAAAATGATTTAATAAGATAGTTTCTTGTTAAATTAGGAAAAATAATTTAATAAATATAGGAGGATAATATGTTAAATATTTTATTGGTTTGTAGTGCAGGAATGTCAACAAGTATGTTAGTTCAAAGAATGCAAGAAGAAGCAGATGGAAGAGGATTAGAAGCAAAAATTTCAGCTGTAGGTTCAGCGGAAATAGACAGTGCTAGTAAAGATGCTGATGTTATTCTATTAGGACCTCAAGTAAGATACCAATTAAAAAGTATACAGGGAGTAGTAAACAATGAAAAACCTGTAACAGTAATTAGTTCTAATATATACGGATTAATGGATGGTAAAAAGGCATTGGACTTAGCTATTTCAGAAATAGAAAACTTTAACAAGTAAGATAGGTAATTAAAGGAGAGCGGTATGGAAGGTATTGAACTTATAGCATTTGAAATTATTTCAAATGTAGGAGAAGCAAAATCATGTTACATCCAAGCAATTCAGGAAGCAAAGGAAAAGAACTTTGATGAGGCTAATAAATTAATAGAAGAGGGTAATAAGGCCTTTATAGAAGGCCATCACGCCCATACTAAATTAATACAAAGGGAAGCGGAAAAAAATGATGTTACCGTTAATTTGATAATAATGCATGCAGAAGATCAACTTATGGCAGCAGATTCCTTTAAAATAATAGCATCGGAGTTTATTGATCTATATAAAAAAATATAAATAGTAGTATTGTAAATAAAAATACATTGAAGGTCATTGGTAAATTGGTTTTCAATGTATTTTTGTTTTGAAAAATATTAACACAAATGTATATAAAATATATATGGAATATAAATATGTTATAATAGTTAGATGGTAACGTTGTTAGGTATGTTTTTTACAATACAAGGAGTGTTTAAATGATAGAATTTAGAAATGTTTCGAAAATTTATCATGGGGGAAAAATTGCAGTTGAAGATATTAATTTATCTTTTGATAATGGGGAGTTTGTAGTTTTTATTGGTACAAGTGGTAGTGGAAAAACCACCTGTATGCGTATGATAAATAGAATGATAAAGCCTAGTAAGGGAGAAATATTAATAGATGGTAAAAATATTAAAGATATTGATGAGGTAAAGCTTAGAAGAAAAATAGGCTATGTTATACAACAAATTGGCTTAATGCCTCATATGACCATTTATGAAAATATTACCCTGGTTCCTAAATTATTAAAATGGGACGAGAAAAAACAAAGGGAATCTGCTGAAAATTTAATAAAAAAAGTAGATCTGCCTTTAGAATATTTAGATAGATACCCTAGGGAACTATCTGGCGGCCAGCAGCAAAGAATTGGCGTTATAAGAGCTTTAGCAGCTGACCAGAACATAATACTTATGGATGAACCCTTTGGTGCTCTAGATCCAATTACAAGGGATTCATTACAAAAGTTAATAAAAAGACTTCAAAGAGATATGGGAAAAACTGTTGTATTTGTTACTCATGACATGGATGAAGCCTTAAATATGGCTGATAAAATTGCCATATTGGATAAGGGTAGATTAATACAATTTGATACACCTGAAAATATTTTGTTAAATCCTGCTAATGAATTTGTAGAGGAATTCTTAGGCGAGGAGAGAATAAATCAGGCTAAATCAAAAACTCAGACTGTTGATGAAATAATGTATACAAAGCCAATTCATATTAAAGGCGATAAAACAGTAGGACAAGCCATAAGACTTATGAGGGAAAAGCGAGTAGATACATTATTTGTAACAGGTGATGATAATGTTCTTGAAGGATTTATAGACATATTTGATATTGGTAGAGTAGATAGAAAGAAAACTAAAGTAAAGGATATTTTAAGGGAAGCAAATTTTATTGAATCCGGTACCTTAGTAAGGGAAGCTATATTTTTAATATCAGAATGTGATTATAAAAACCTACCTGTTGTTGATAGCAACAACAAATTAATAGGTATTTTTACAAGGGCAAATATAGTAGACAGTTTGTATGATGCTTCTTCAGATGAAGATGAAGAAGACCTACAAGAAGAAGAACTTGTGCATAGCACATCAGAAATAGAATAGGTGATTTAATGTTAGAATTTTTAAAATTAAACTATATGGATATTTTAAATAAAACATTAGAACATTTATATATATCTTCAATGTCCTTATTTCTAGGAGTAATAGTAGCTGTACCTTTGGGAATAATATTAACAAAAACAAAAAAATTATCCAATTTAGTTATAGGACTGGCTTCCTTACTTCAAACCATACCTTCATTAGCCTTACTTGCTATAATGATACCAATATTTGGAGTAGGAAAATTTCCAGCGATTATAGCTTTATTTATATATTCCCTACTACCTATTTTAAGAAATACCTATTTAGGAGTAGTAGGAGTAGATGAAAATATAGTAGATGCAGCTAAAGGAATGGGAATGACAAAAACCCAATCGATATTAAAGGTTGAAATTCCATTAGCGGCACCTGTAATAATGGCGGGTATAAGACTTTCAGCTGTATATGTAGTAGCTTGGGCTACATTGGCATCCTATATAGGTGCAGGTGGTTTAGGAGACTTGATTTTTTCAGGATTAAACAACTATAATCCTAATTTAATAATATTTGGAACAATTCCTGTTACAGCCCTTGCTTTAATAGTTGATTTCCTACTGTCAAAAGTTGAAAAAATCGTTACGGCTAAAACTGGAATGGAGGAGGTATAATTGAAAAAGAATTTAACAAAAATACTTTTATTAATTATAACTTTAGGACTATTAACATCATGTTCATTTCCAGGTCTTGGAGCAAATATCAATGAAGAAAATATTTTAATTGCAAGTGGAAATACTACAGAAAGACAAATAGTTTCGGAAATAGTTCGTCAAATGCTTGAACATTATGATGATGAAATAAAGGTTGGAATAATCAACAATTTAGGTTCAACCAATTTAATACATCAAGCCTTAATGAGCAATAACGCTAATATTTCAGGTGTAATGTATACAGGAACCTCCTTAACCGGAGAACTGGAAATGGAACCGATTATTGACACTGAAGAAGCCATGAAGGTTGTAGTTAAAGAATACAAAGACAGATTTAACCAAAAATGGTATCCGTCATTTGGATTTGAAAATACCTATGCCTTTATGGTTACAAGACAATTTTCTGAAGAAAATAATATAACTAAGGTAAGTGAATTAGAAAATATGGCTTCAGAATTAAAAGCAGGAGTCGATACAGCCTGGATGCAAAGACAGGGTGATGGGTATGAGGACTTTAAGAGAATATATGGTTATGACTTTTCAAAAGTATATCCAATGGAAATTGGCTTAGTATACAATGCTGTAGAAGCGGGAGAAATGGACGTAGTCTTAGGTTATACTACTGATGGAAGAATTCAATCTAACGATTTAGTGGTTTTAGAAGACGATAAAAATTTGTTTCCTCCATATGATGCCAGTCCAGTTGTAAAATATGAATTAATAGAAAAGTATCCTAAAATAGATAAAATAGTTTCAAAACTAGAAGGTACAATATCAAGTGAAGATATGCAAAAGCTCAATCGTAGAGCAGATGAAGATCTAGTTGAGCCAAAGAATGTAGCAACGGAATTTTTAAAGGAAAATAACTATTTTAAGGACAAAGAACCGATAATATCGGAGGTAAAATAATGGAAATATTAAAAGGATTAATTGAATATTATAAAATAAATGGTATGTATGTAACAGAACAATTTATAAGACATTTTTTAATATCCGTCTATGGAGTTTTATTGGCGGCAATAATAGCCATACCATTGGGCTTTATAATAGCAAGACATTATAAATTAGCTGATTGGATTATAGGTATTGCAAATGTAATTCAAACAATTCCTTCATTAGCTTTACTTTCCATATTGATGTTAGGACTTGGTCTAGGTACAAATACAGTAATAGCCACAGTGTTTTTATACTCCCTATTACCAATATTAAAAAATACTTACTCTGGAGTAGTAAATGTAGACAGAAGTTTAATTGATGTTGGTAAGGGAATGGGAATGACAAGGTGGCAATTAACTAAAATGGTTGAACTACCACTGTCAATGTCTATGATAATGGCAGGAATTAGAAATGCATTAGTAGTAGCTATTGGAGTTACAGCAATAGGAACATTTATTGGAGCCGGTGGCTTAGGAGACATTATTTCAAGAGGAGTAAATGTTAGTAACGGCTCTTCAATAATAATAGCCGGTGCTTTACCAACAGCGTTGATGGCCTTACTTGCAGATTTAATCTTAGGTTATTTAGAGAAAAAAATTAATCCATTAAAGGAAAATTAAATATAATTAAAAAAACAAAGTTCTAGGATTATCTAGGACTTTGTTTTTTGTATTTACTAATTTAAACTTGTTATGATATTGTAATAAGAAATCTCTTAAAAAATATATTTTTGTGATATAATAACAAACGAATTCAATATTTGGAGGATAATATGTGTGGATTTGTAGGTGTATTTAACCCTAATAAAATAGATGAAAATTACAAGCCAATTTTAAAAGAAATGGCTGATGAAATCATTCATAGAGGGCCTAACAGCGACGGATACTTTTTTGATAATTCAGTTGCTTTTGGTTTTAGACGTTTAAGTATGGTTGATTTATCTTCTTGTGGTGACCAACCTTTTTATACAGAGGACAAAACAAAAGTAATGGTTTTCAATGGAGAGATTTATAATTATAAGGAAATAAGAGAAGAATTAATAAAAGATGGATATGAATTTATTTCTAACACAGACTCTGAAGTACTTTTAAAAGCTTACGATAAATGGGGAGAAAAAGTATTAAATAAATTAAGAGGAATGTTTGTTTTTGTTGTATGGGATATGAAAAATCAAGAGTTGTTTATGGCAAGGGATTTTTTTGGTATTAAACCCTTGTACTATACAATGAATACAAAAGATGGAAGCTTATTATTTGGTTCAGAAATTAAAGCCTTTCTTAAAAATCCTAATTTTATAAAGGAATTTAATAAAGATGCTTTAAAACCATATTTAACTTTTCAGTATTCAGCTTTGGAAGAAACTTTTTTTAAAGGGGTTTATAAGTTAAAACAAGGCCATTATATGAAAATTAAAAATGGCAAGATGGATATTACAAGATATTGGAAACCTGAATTTAAGCCAACTAATAAATCTTTAGATGAATATGTTGAAGATATTAGAAAAGTAATGGAAGAAACTGTAGATTTATACAAGGAAACAGATGTAAAATGGGGCTCTTTTCTTTCAGGAGGAATTGACTCGTCCTATATTGCCTGTTTAAGTAAACCGGAAAAGACCTTTAGCGTTGGCTTTAAGGACTATGAAGGTGATTATAACGAAACTCATTTAGCTAAGGAACTTTCAGATATTATTGGAGCAAAACATCATGTTAAATTAATTGGAGCAGAGGATTGTATTGGAAATCTTCCTAAAATACAGTATTTAATGGACGAGCCTCATTCAAACCTTTCTGCAATACCACTATATTTTCTTTCTCAAATGGCAGGTGAACATGTAACTGCGGTCTTATCTGGAGAAGGTGCCGATGAATTATTTGGTGGATATTTTCCTTATGGTGAAACGGAAAACCTAAAAAAATATAAAAAGCTACCATTTGGCTTAAGAAGATTTTTGAAAAACATTACTAAAAATATGAAGCGTACAAGACTTACTAAATTATTTGATAGAGGTGGAAGCTATCTTCATGAAGAGTTTATAGGAGAGGCAAAGATATATGAGCCTGAACATGCGGACAAATTGCTAAAACCGGAATATAGAAAAGGTAGAAATCCTTATGATATAGCTAAGGAGTTTTACTCAACAATTCCAAATGAATCGGAATTAACTAAAAAACAATTAATGGATATGGAATATTGGATGCCGGGAGATATTCTTTTAAAAGGCGATAAAATGAGTTCGGCTCATAGTATAGAAGTAAGAACTCCTTTCCTAGACCCTAAAGTAATGGAAGTTGCAGCAACTATTCCCGAGGAGTTTAGGGTTAACGGCGATAAGTTTAAATACGCCTTAAGAAAAGCTTCTGAAAAATCCTTGCCTGATGAATGGGCAAATAGAAAAAAAGTTGGTTTTCCTGTTCCAATTAGGTATTGGTTAAGGGAAGAAAAATATTATAATATTTTTAAAGAGGAATTTACCTCAGATATAGCAAAGAAGTTTTTTAATACCGATGAATTAGTTAAATTACTAGATGAACACTATGAGAAAAAAGCCTTAAATCAAAGGCTTCTATGGACACCATATGTATTTTTAATATGGTATAAAGAATATTTTGTAAAAAGATAAATAAAAATCCTTTTTGAGATAATTTTTCTCAAAAAGGATTTTTTTATTTCTTACTATAATACATTTTTAAAGCATTAAGGGAGCCGGAAGCTTTTAAAAGAATTTCATCGTATTCTTCTAAAGGGTTACTTAAATCTATAATAGCTCCACCAACTCCTATGGTAGTTTTATCTTTTTCAATTACTGAGGTTCTAATTACTATACTTAAATCAACATTTTTGTTTAAAGAAAAATAACCAATGGCACCACTATAAATACCACGACTTGATTTTTCCAATCTATCTATGATTTCCAAGGTTCTTTTTTTAGGTGCTCCTGTCATAGAGCCTCCGGGAAATGTTGCTTTAATACAGTCCATAATAGTACTATTGTCCAACAGTTCACCTTCTACTGTTGAAACTAATTGATGTAGGGTTTTGTAAGTTTCAACATCAAGAAGTTTTGTTACCTTAACAGAGTGTTTTTTACATATTATGCCAAGGTCGTTACGTAAAAGGTCGACTATCATTAAATTTTCAGAATGAAATCTCTCATCATTTTTCAACATTTGAACTAATTTTTCATCTTCTTCCTTGTTTTTTCCTCTAGGCAATGTACCTTTAATAGGTTTTGTTTCTACAATGTTTTTAGAATTGATTTTTAAAAATCTTTCCATTGATGATGAACATATTTGAAAATCATCAAATAAAAGTAAGGCACCATATTGGGAAGGAGAAACAGCCCTTAGACATTTGTAGTAATCAATGGCTTCAAGACTTTCTTCAATAATAAGCCTATTTGTTAGGCAGATTTCATAGGACTCACCTTCTTTTATGTATTTTAAGCATTTTTTAATATCGTTAATATAGTCCTTTTTCTCAACTTCTAAATAATATGAAGGTAAATTTTCGTTTTTAAAATCAATATTCTTTTTTATAAAATTATCTAAAACAAATTCATCATCAGAATAATAAACTAAGGTTAATTCCTTTGTTAAGTGGTCCTTAATAACTACCCTATCTGCAAATTTAAACATTGCATCAGGATGATTGGAGTTATGATTATAAGAACCTAAAGTTTCTCCCTTTAATTCATATCCTAAGTAACCAACATAACCAAGAGAAAAAGGTAAATTTAAATCATTTTTATTTTTTTCTAAAAAGTCATCCATATAGTCAAAAATAGATTGGTTAATGGTTTTATTAATATTGCCTGAAATTTCTATTCTTCTATCTTTACTATAATATTTTAAAATATGACCTCTTTTAGACGATAGTGCAAAAATAGAGTATCTGGAATCATCTTTTACAATTTTACTGGAATCCAACCATATAATATTTTTATCTAGGCTATGTAGAGTATCAAATAAAGTTAGGTCATCAATATTCGATTTATATTTTTTATACTTTACATAGGGAGATTGTTTTTTAGTGATTTCATTAAAATTTTCTATTATTTTATATCCGTATTCCGTTGCTACGGATTCGGGATGAAACTGCACGCCGTAAATCGGTCTTGTTCTATGTTCTAATCCCATAATAACATTATCGCTAGTGGCTGTAACATTTAAATCTTTAGAAATATTTTCAACAACTAGAGAATGGTAACGCATTACTTTAAAAGGTGAGGGAATATCTTTGAAAATGCCTTCCCCTTTATGACTAACAAGTGAAGTTCTACCATGCATACATTTTTTGCATTTACAACAGATGAGCCGAAATAGTATCCTATACCTTGGTGACCTAAACAAACTCCAAGGATTGGTTTGTTTAAATTTAAAATAATATCCTTACAAACACCAAAATCCTTCGACTTATCGGGACTACCTGGACCAGGGGATATAATAACATTATCAAAGTCTAGCTTTAAAATTTCCTCATAGGTTATTTCGTTATTCTTTACAACAATAGGTTCAACATTAGATACAGACCAAACCAACTGAAATAAATTGTATGTATATGAATCGTAATTATCTATAATAAGGGTTTTCATATAACCTCCTCCTGTAATAAACTAATTAAACTATAGCATAAAAGAATATTTGTTAATATGTATGATATATTAATAATGGTGATTAAATGATAATCTTTAAAAATAATGAATACATAGAAGAAAGTAAAAGCTTTGTAAATACTAATACGGAAGCCTTTAATTATGGAATAAGTTTTTTTGAAACTATTAAATATGAAAATGGGAAATGCCAATATTTAAAAGAACATTTAAATAGATTAGAAAATTCCATAGGAATGTTAAAAAATAAGAAGTTTAATATTTTAGAAGTAGAAGAAATAGTTGAAAACTTATATAAGATTAATAAATTATCCGGTAAATTATATACAGTAAAAATCATCTACAGTCCATTAGATGATATTTTCATAGTGGAGTTTAAGGAAAATAGATATAAAAATTTAAAAAAATTTTAAAAACTTTAAAGTAAAATACGCCAGAGATAGAAGAAATGAAAATAATAGATTAATTTATATGAAAACATCTAACTATCTAACAAATAAAATTAATCTACTAGAAGTTAAAAAAGAAGGATATGATGAATGTATTTTCCTAAATAGTAAGGGATATGTAACAGAGGGATCCTATACCAATATATTTTTTGAAAAAGATGGATATTTCTATACACCTAAAATTTCAGACGGTATATTACCGGGAATAATGAGAGAAAAAATTATAGAAAAAATAAATAAGAATGGTAAAAAAGTTGTAGAAAAATCCATTAGCAGAGAGTTTTACAAAACCTGTACAGGAATCTACTTAACAAATTCACTAATGGGGTTTTTAAAAATAAAACAATTTGAAGAAAGAGTTTTTTAAGAACAAGAATTTTCTTGTTCTTTTTTAATAGAATCGAAAAATACCCCCATATATATCTATGAAGGAGTTTAAATTTAGTATATAGTAGAAAATAAATAAAATTTAAAATGATAGAAAGAATAAAATATCTTCGTATATATTGGTGAAAGGCACTGTAGCTACAGAAACTTATATTAAATAATAGGAAATGATTTTTTTCCTAAATGATAGAAATAAAAATAATATTACGTATATATAGGTAGAATGGTATGTATTTTAGCATACAGGAGGTAAAAAATGAAAGATGACAAGCTTGTTAAAGAAATAAAAAAGGGAAATGAGAAGGCGTTAGAATCATTAATAGATAAATATGGCTGGATTGTAAAAACCGTAGTGTCTAAACATCTATTTTATTTTGAAAATTTACAAGAAGAATGTATAAATGATATTTTTCTAGGTGTTTGGAATAATATTGAAAAATATAATCCGGAAAAAGCATCACTTAAAAATTGGATAGCATCAATATCAAAATATAGGGCAATAGACTATTTAAGAAAGTATTATAAGGAATTAAATGAAGAAAATATTGATGGTATTACTAACCTTACAAGTGAAGAAGATGACTATAAAGAAATTATAGAAAATGGAGTAGATGAGGAATTAGAGGAGTTAATAGCACCTCTAAAGGAAAGGGATAAGATTCTATTTCGGAAATTGTTTTATGAAGAAAAAACTGTTGAAGAAATATCTTTAGAAGATAATATTTCTCCAAGCAATATTTACAACAGGGTATCAAGGGGAAAGAAAAAAATAAAAAAGGCTTTAGGAGCTAAGGAGGCTAAATAATGAAAGATATATATGATTTAGCAAATGAAACAAAAGTTGACTTAGATAAATATGAAAAGAAGAATTTAAATGATTTGGAAAAACAAAAAATTAAAAATAATATAAAAACAAAGAAGAAAAAAACTATTTGGAAAAAAGTTATGGGGGTGTCTGTAGCTGCAGCCTTTGCCTTAGTGGTATTTGGACAAACTACCATGGGACAAGAGGTTTATGCGGCAGCAAAAGAGTTTATTTTTGAAAAATATAATGTAGTATTTAATACAGGTAGTTATGGAAAGGAAGATTTAACTAGCTTAGTTGAAAAAACCGGAATTGTTAAAGAATTCGATGATTATAATATTGAACTTAGATATGCTGTTAGAGATGGAAATAAAGGGTTCTTCAGATTATTATTGGAGTATAAAAAAGATATAGACTATGAAAATGCAAGACTTGCTCCATCAAATAACGAGAAGGAGCACTTTACAGAAAATGGTGAACCGATGACTGTAGATGAAGATTTTACTTTTTCTCTTTTAGTAGATGGTAAAGAAAATTCTTGGGATTCAGCTAGTTTTAGGCAAGAATTAATAGATAAAGAAAACAATATTTTTCAAATGGATATAGATATTTCGGGCATAGACGAAATAAAAGAAGGTTCAAAAATTGAATTTAAATTATCAGGTTTAAGCTTTGAATTTGATGGAGAGCAAACACCATTACAAGAAGATGTTGTATTTGATATAAGCAATAGCTTTAAAGACATGGCACATTTAAATAGAAAATATGAAATTGTTGAGGGTAAAAATTTTAAAGATGAAAAAACCGGAATTGATTTCGAGGTTAAAGATGTTAAGCTAAATGAATTTTCTCAAACAATAGAATTAAATTACAAAGGCGACAATAAAGAAACAATGACTCAATCAGAAAGTGAAGTTACATTATTTGGAGTGACAGATGAAGGAAAACAATTTGGGATTACTGGACATGCTGATTTAGCCGATGATACAAAGGGCACAATAGAGTATGATTATTATGACAATACAAAGAACCCGGAAAACATATCTCAGGTTATAAGCTTTAAAGAATTGTTTAAAGATTCAGCTAAAGAAGATTTTTACAAGGGGAAATTAAATGTAAATCTAGACTATTTAGGAGATAAATTTACAGGAGAAGCTTCATTAGAAGATTTATTAAATGCTAAAGAGCTTAAAATCGTGGCAGTTTTCGATGAGCGAGGTTTAGAAATAACAGAAAATGAAAATGGTGAAAAAGTATATAATAGGACAGGTTTAGTAGAAATAAGAGATATTGGAGAATTTACAATTAAATTAAAATAATACACCCCCTATAAAGCAGAGAGAAATCTCTGCTTTTATTTTATTTAAATTGAAAATACCTTATAATACTCTATAAGGTTAATTTGGAGGTATAATGAAAGAATTTAATTTAAGGCAAGCTTCAAGAGAAGATACGCCGATAATATTTGAACTTATAAAAGATTTAGCTGTTTATGAAAAAATGCTAGATGAAGTTGTTGCAACAGAAGAACTATTAGAAGACCATATATTTAATAAAAAAAGAGTAGAGGTTTTAATAGCTGAAGAAGATAATAAGCCAATAGGCTTTTGTCTATTCTTCTATAATTTTTCTACCTTTGTTGGTAGGTCAGGAATTTATCTAGAGGATATCTATATAAAACCGGAATATAGAAGTAATGGCTATGGAAAAATTATTTTTAAAGAACTAGCAAAAATTGCAGTAGAAAGAAATTGTGGAAGAATGGAATGGGTTTGCTTAGATTGGAATAAATCAGCAATAGAGTTTTATAAAAAAATGGGAGCAGTTCCAATGGACGAATGGACTATTTATCGTCTAGCTGGAGAAAGTTTAAAAGAAGTAGCAGAAAAGGAGGACTAATGCAATATAAAAATATTGAATTAAAAAATAAAAATAATCTAACAATTAGGGGAGTAGAAAATTTACCGGACAAATATGATGGAGTGAAAAAACTACCAACAATAATCATTGTTCATGGCCATACGGGAAATAAAATGGGCAATGCTTTTTTCTATGTAAGAATGTCTAAATACTTTACATCTAAAGGGTACGCTACCTTTAGGTTTGACTTTACCGGCAGTGGAGAATCAGATGGGGAGTTTGAAAATATGACATTAACATCGGAAATTAAGGACATGGATTGTATAATGGATTATGTTGAAAATTGCGAAAATGTAGATACAGATAATATATTTATTATTGGTCATAGTATGGGTGGACTTATTACAACATTAAAAGCATATGAATATAAGCCTAAGAAAATTATATTATTAGCGCCGGCAAACGATATGTATAATTCTGTTGTTGAACTATATAGGAATTATGGAGAAAACATGGAGGAAATTGAATATTTAGGCTTGAAGATCAAAAAGGAGTTTATGCTCGATATGGAAAAATATAAGCCCTATGAAAAAGCAGCCTTATATAAGGGAGATGTTTTAATATTTAGAGGAAGTGAGGATACTGCAGTTACTAAAGAAACCTGTATAAAAACTGAAAGAAACTTTCCAGGAGTAGTTGAATACTACGAACTTGAAGGCATAGACCATAGTTTTGTAAATTATGATATACGCCAATATATTATTAAGAAAATTTGTAATTTTATTGAACAGGAATAAAGTTAGTTCTTCTTAACTTTATCGAAAACAGGAAGGGTAAATTGTATATGAATAAAAACACCTTAATTGAAGTTTATTGTAAAATAAAAATCAATTAAGGTGTTTTTTCTTGAATAATATCAAGTAATTTATAGGGGAAAAATTATTTTGAAAATCTTATTTATCATTAGATTTACAGGGTATATAAGTGAAAAGAAATAAAAAATAAAAGGGGGTAAATTATGTCAGGAGTAACATTGTTATTAGTACTTATAGCTGCAATAATTGTAATGATTTTAGCTATAACAAAATTAAATATTCATCCTTTTCTATCTATAATGGGTGTATCTTTAATTATGGCAATCATCGTAGGAATTCCAATAACTGAAATACCAAAAGTTATTGGAGAAGGTTTTTCAGGTGCTTTTGCAAGTATTGGTATTGTAATAATACTTGGAGCATTAATAGGATCAATTCTAGAGGCTACTGGTGGAGCTGTTAAACTAGCGGATATGGTTATTAATTTAGTAGGGGAGAAAAGACCTACTTTAGCTATTATGATTATGGGGTGGATAGTCTCGATTCCGGTATTTTGTGATAGTGGTTTTGTTATTTTAAATCCTATTAGAAAAGCAATGGCAAGAAAAACTAAAACATCATCTGTATCTATGACAATAGCCTTATCTGCCGGATTGTATGCAACACATGTCTACGTTCCACCAACTCCGGGTCCAATTGCTGCAGCAGGTAATATAGGTGTTGAAAATAATCTTCTAACAGTAATACTAATGGGGATAATAGTTTCTATACCAGGACTTATTTTAGCTTATTTTTTTGCGAAAAAAGTAGGACCTACAATTAAATCCTCAGATGAGATTTCAGATTCTGAAATTTTTGATGATTATAAAAAAATAATGAAAGAACATGAGCTACCAAATGGATTCTTATCCTTAGCTCCAATAATAGTTCCAATTATTTTAATGGCAGTAGCGTCAATTGTACAAATGGTAGGAATGGAAGGAGCAATAGTCAATTTTTTAATATTTTTAGGTAATCCGGTAATCGCTTTAACAGCAGGGGTTTTATTTTCAGTATTACTTCTTTTAACTACTAGGAATATGGATAAATTCAATAGGATTACAGAGGACACATTAAAAGTTGTTGGACCTATTTTGTTTATAACAGCGGCAGGGGGAGTTTTAGGGAAAGTTATAAGCTCTGCAGGTTTTGTAGAATACATAGAAGCAAATGCAACAGTACTTAGCAAAGTAGGTATTTTCTTTCCATTTGTTATTTCAGCAATACTAAAAACTGCTCAAGGTTCGTCAACTGTAGCTTTAACTACAACTTCTGCCATTATGGGTTCTTATATGTCACCAGATTCTATGATGACAGCATTAGGCTTAACCAATCCAATGACAGCGGTACTAGTGGTATTAGCTATAGGGGCAGGGGCAATGACAGTATCTCATGCCAATGATTCATATTTTTGGGTAGTTACAAATATGGGAGGTTTAAAAGCTGAAGATGGATATAAAACTCAAACTCCAATGACATTGATTATGGGACTTGCAGGAATGGCTACAGTATTTATTTTAAATATATTTTTAGGTTAGATTGAGTTTGAGGAGGTGCTACTTTGAAAATTGTAGTTTCAGTCGACTCCTTTAAAGGTTCTTTGGAATCAATAGAAGCGGGAGAAATAATAAGACAGGGAATATTAGAAGAGATTAAAGAAGCAGAAGTTATTGTAAAACCTTTAGCCGATGGAGGAGAAGGAACTGTTTCGGCCTTAGTAACAGGACTTAATGGTAAATTTATAGAAGTAGAAGTTACAGGTCCTATTGGAGAAAAAATTTTAGCAAAATATGGTGTAGTAGGAGAAAAGGCTATAATTGAAATGGCTACTTCATCAGGTTTAACCTTAGTTGAAAAAGAAAAAAGAAATCCAATGAATACCACTACTTTTGGACTTGGTGAAATAATAAAAGATGCTTTAAATAAAGGCTATAGGGAATTTATAATTGGTATAGGTGGTTCAGCTACTAATGATATTGGCTTAGGAATGTTAACGAGTCTAGGCTATGAATTTTTAGATGAAAATGGAAATAAGGTTGGTATAAAGGGCAAGGATTTAAAGAATATTACAAGTATAGATGATTCTAAAGTCGATAAAAGAATAAAGGAAGCTAATTTTGAAATTGCCTGTGATGTAGACAATCCACTTTTTGGACCTAATGGAGCGGCAAGTGTTTATGGTCCCCAAAAAGGAGCAGGAAAGGAAGATATAGAAAAATTAGACAAATGGGCTAGGGGATTTTCTGAAATAGTTAAAGAAAAATATGGGAAATCCTATGAAGATTGTAATGGAGTAGGAGCAGCTGGTGGCTTAGGCTATGCTTTTAAAACATTTTTAGGTGGAAATCTCTTAAGGGGAGTAGATATTATTACTGAGTTTTTAAAACTTGAAGATGATATTAAAAATGCAAATTTAGTCATTACCGGAGAAGGTCAACTAGACTATCAGACTATGATGGGGAAAGCTCCTAGTGGAGTTGCAAAAATTGCCAACAAATATAAAGTTCCTGTTATAGCCATGAGTGGTGCTTTGGGAAAAGATGTTGAAAAAATAAACGAAGAGGGAATAGATGCATATTTTAGTATAACTCCCTGCCCGGTAAGTTTGGAAAAGGCTATGGAAGGAGATTTTGCTAGTAAAAATTTGAAAGATATTACAAGGCAGATAATAAGAGTTTATAAAATAAACTTATAAAGAATATATTTATTTTATATTATGATAGATTGTAAAATTAAGTACACCAAAAGTTTAAAATAAAATTAAAAGTTTAATGAAGTATATAGAAAATTATCAGGCAGCTATATAGCTTGCCTGAAACAAAAATAATTTATTATTTTATTGAATACTAACACCATTTGACAAATAGCCAATAAATAACTATTAAAAAGAGTGAGTTCTATTAAATATAAAACTCACTCTTTTAACATAGCCTAAATATTATCCAATTTTAAAATTGGAAGATTATTTTTAGTAATATTTGATTATTTCATTAATTTTAAATGCAATAGTTATTTTGTACCTATCTTCAAAGGAGTTTAAATCACATTCAAGTATTTTCTCGATTTTTTTAAGCCTATAAGTAAGGGTATTTCTATGTATGTATAAATTTTTTGAGGCTCTTAAAGTATTACAACCAGTTTTTAAATATTCATATAGAGTTTTAAATAAATCCAAGGAATCTTTGGATTTATTGTCTATAATATTTCCAATGGTGTTTTCTATGAATTGTTTTAAATAGTAGTTGTCTTTATTTTTCAAAAAGAACTGTTCAATAATAGTATCTTTTTCATAGATGAAAACTGCTTTATCCTTTTTTAAAAAATAAATAGATAATGCTAATTCTAAATCATGTATTTTATTGGGGATTTTATCTAACTTATCTATACTATCTCCAATAATACAGAGAGGTTTTATGTTACAGTAATTGTTTACTTCATTTATTGTATTGTTTATAGACTGTTCTATAAGTTTTTTATCAAAATTATTAGAATTAATTATGATGTAGAAATCATTGTTTAAAGATGTTATTTTAATTTTAGGATCATTTTTATAGAACTCTGCATTTATAATACTATAAATGTCTTTTTTAAAAACAACAATTTCAGAATTGTCTTTATTGGCAAATAAATTATTGAATTTTTTTGAATGTAAAAGGATAATAGTATATGGTAAATTTGGCCAATTTAAAGACTCAGCTTTTACTTCTATTTGTTCATTTGAATTAAAATTATTTTCTAAAATTTCAGTTAAAAAAATATTATCTAAATCGAATATATTTTTACTAACAGATTCTAGCTTTAATATTTCTAGTGAAAGAAGCTTTGTAGCCTGTTCTAATACAATATCTATAGTATTGGTATAATCTTTAGACACTAAATTTAAAACTATAATATATGCAATTATTTTTTTCTTAACAATAACTCTCTTTATTAATACATCGAGATCGATCTCGGCTAAATAAGTAAATCCATCTTCATTTAATAAATTTAATGAACTTTTTAAATAAGGAATAATTTTTTTGTTTTTATCATTGTCAACATAAGTTCTAAAATCTTTATCTAATATTAAGACATCAGAATTAATAATATTTGAAATTAATGTGGAAATTCCTTCAATACCTAAATTTTCTATTCCAATATTAATAAACCTATTATACATATCTATAGATATTTTATTTTGCAAATTATCCATTTCTACAATTTTCTTCATTATTGGAGTTGATAAATCTGAAAAACTTATATCATCTGGGATATGAATTATAGGTATTTTTAAAGTATTAGATAAAGTTAATACATTATTATTTATTTTTTTAATAAATCTAGTTTTTATAGCTAATCCTGCACATTTCATTTTAGATAAGTTTACAATTAAATCTTCCATTTTTTTAGGACTATCCTTTATTGAATATCCTGTTGTAATAAGTAATTCACCTTCAGAAAGCCAATCTGTTATATCGGGTATTTCCATAGAATTAATGGATTTCACTATATTATTTATACCACTTTCTCCACTTATTAATTTACATCTACTAAATTCTTTCATTAAAAGAATATCTTTTATTGTAATAAGCATAAATCACCTCATCTATAAGAAATTTTACTATTTTAGCATATTAATGTCAAAAATATGTTGTGCAATTTGCACAAATTAATGGCAGATAATTAGGTTAATTCGTCAATAGTAAATATATTTCAAAATTGATATACTGGAATAAATTAAGACTAAGGAGGTTATCATGAAGGAAAATTCAAGGACAAAGAAGAACTCTGGAGTTAGAAATGCGGTTATTGCAACCCTAGTAGTTTGTATTATAGCGGAATTTATTGGACCCTTAAAATTTAAAATCAAGGAAATCGATATCCAAATAGGTACATTAATATGGGCCATTGTTTTTGCTATCTTACTATCTCCAGACTTATTAGGAAGGGTAATTCCAAAATTAAAGGAATTTATTGGAGAAAAGGAAATAAAAATTTCCCCACATTTATTGTCATTAACACTTTATCCATTGGGAATTATGTTTGGAATTAGCGCAGGACCACAAATCGGGGTAGTATTTAGAGCAGGACCAGCATTATTGTTACAGGAATTCGGAAATCTTATGACAATGTTTATAGCTTTACCATTAGCGATGATGATGGGATTAGGAAGATCTTCAGTAGGGGCTACATTTTCACTATGTAGGGATACTGCTTTAGGAATTATAGGCGATAAGTATGGATTAGAATCTCCGGAAGGAATGGGAACATTAGGCGTTTACATAAGTGGAAGTGTTTTTGGTACTATATTTTATTCAATATTAGCTCCAATTGGATTAGCTATTGGTTTTCACCCATTTGCTTTAGCTATGGCATCAGGTATGGGTAGTGCCTCTATGATGGGAGCAGCTACAACTTCATTAATAAATAGTACAGTTCCGGTATTGCATGAACAAATACTGGCATACTCAGCAACAAGTGGACTGTTAACAGCAGTAACAGGTATATATTCAGAGATATTTATAGCTTTACCTCTGGCTAATTTCTATTATAAGAAATTGTCTAAGTTGAAAATTGGCAAGAACAAAGAGATTGGAGGGAAATCATAATGAAAAAAACTATAGATGAAATATTAGAACAATTGAAAATTATTATTTTCATATATATCGTAGTTTTTACTTTACATATTTTATTTGGAAGTAAAGATTTTTCAACAATAGATTTAATAAAGGCTACCTTACTATCTTTTGCTATGGTAATTTTAGCGGTAACTATAAAGAATTTTGTTAAAAAACCGAATTTGCCAGGTTTTGCTTGGGCAACTCTGGTAGCTTTTTTCTTGACTTTACCTGTATCACCTGTGCAAAGCTTTGTAGTTAATACAATGAAGCCTTATATTTTTTCTTTAGTGGTTTTACCATTATTAGGATTTGCAGGAATTTCAGTAGGTGATCAGTTAGATGTGCTTAAGAAATTAAGTTGGAAAATAGTGTTAATTTCATTTGTTGTAATGGCATCAACTTATTTTGGCTCAGCATTAATTTCAAATATTGTACTATCAATGCAAGGTTTAACAAATTAATTAGGAGGATTATATGATAAGTAAAGATAAAATAAAAAAAGAAGTAGAAATATTATATTCAGAGAAACAAGAACAACTTGAAAAAATTAGTCATTATATACATGATAATCCGGAAATTGAATTTACAGAATACAAGGCACAAAAAATATTGTCTGATTATTTGGAAGAAAATGGATTTGATGTTAGAAGAGGTATTGGAGGAATTGAAACATCTTTTGAGGCTGTCTATAATAATGGTGAAAAAGGAACGAATATAGCTTTTCTAGCAGAATATGACGCATTAAAAGATATAGGTCATGCTTGTGGACATAACATCATAGGTACAACTTCTACTGGAGCAGGGGTAATTGTTAAGGAATTAATGGAGAAATATGATATTCCGGGAACAATTAGAGTAATAGGTACACCAGCGGAAGAAGGTGCCGGTGGAAAAGTTATTATGCTGGATCATGGTGTTTTTAAAGGTTTAGATGCTGCTTTAATAATGCATCCGGCAGAGGATTCCATGCCTGATGATATATCTTTTGCATCTGCAAATATAAAATATACTTTTACAGGTGTTCCTTCCCATGCAGCAGCGTTTCCGTGGAAGGGAAAAAATGCTTTAACCGGAGTAATTCAAATGTTCAATATGGTGGATAGTCAGAGAATACATTTAAAAGACTATTCAAGAGTACATGGAATAATTCTTGAAGGAGGGACAGCGCATAATGTTATAACAGAAAAAGCGTCAGCACTCTTTAATATTAGAGCATTAAATTATGAGTATCTATTAGAGATTATGAATATGCTGAAAAATTGTGCAGAAGGTTCAGCTTTAGGAACTGGTACTAAAGTAGAAATAGAAGTTCAAGGGAATATATTAAAAGATATTAGAAATAATAATAAACTTGTAAACCTAGTTAGAAATAATATGGAATTATTTGAAGAAGATTATATTGAAAGAGATTTAAGTCAAGGAATTGGGTCAACTGACATGGCTAATGTAACCCATGAAATTCCAGCGATACAATTTTATATAAGATTAAGAGAAAATACAGGAACTCATACTAAGGAATTCGAAATAGCTTCTGGCGATGAGCATGGAGAACGAACTTTAAAACAAGCAGTCAAAGTATTAAGTATGACAGGTTTAGAGTTATTACTTGAAGCTAAGGAGAATTAAATATGCCTTTAAAACATTTAATTGAATTGTATGATAAATTAGATAGTTCTAAAATAAATATGGAAGAAATAGTGGATTATTTTAAAAACATCTATGAGGATTTTGAAATTGAGACTTATGTCTTAATGGGAGAAAATGGATTCACCAATATGATTAAAATATTAATTCCTGGCATAAATGGTAAAAGAAATGGTGGAAATGCTAAAACCTTAGCAATACTGGGGAGACTAGGTGGTATAGGAGCAAGACCCAATGTAATAGGTTTTGTTTCAGATGGAGATGGTGCCCTAGCTGTATTAGCAACAGCTGCTAAAATATTATCTATGAAATCCAAAGGAGATCATTTAAATGGAGATATATATATATCGACTCATATATGTACTCATGCTCCTACTGTGCCTCATGAACCAGTTGATTTTATGGGATCTCCTGTAAACATATCTCAAATAAATGAGGAGGAATTAGTTAATTCAAGGGTAAAAATAGATGGAGTTTTATCAGTAGACACAACAAAAGGAAATAGGATTTATAATAAAAAAGGATTTGCTATTACACCGACAGTAAAAGAAGGATATATTTTAAGAGTAAGTGAGGATTTACTAGATATTATGGAATGGGTAACTGGTGAGCTCCCGGGTGTTTTGCCAATAACTACTCAAGATATAACACCTTATGGAAATGACATATATCATATTAACAGTATATTGCAACCTTCGGTTGTAACAGATTTACCAACAGTAGGAATAGCAATAACAACAGAAACCATAGTACCAGGTTGTATGACTGGCTCTTCTCATATTATGGATATAGAAACGACAGCAAAATATTTAGTTGAAGTGTCTAAAGCCTTCGGCAATAATAAATGTAATTTATATGATGAAGAAGAGTTTGAAAAATTGAAAAACAAATATGGTAGTTTAAAAAAATTACAGACCATATAAAATAAAAATCGTAATTAGATAGTCTAATTACGATTTTTATTTTATATATGCCTATATGTTTATTTTTGAAAAAATATAGGCATATATAGAATAATAACAACACTTAATATTATTATCACTACTATTTTTAATATAGTAGTATTGATATTTATAGGTTCTCCATTTAGTTTTCTAGTTCTTATTCTAAAAAATATTATAGGGAAAGAATTTGAAATTATACTTACCAATAATATAATATTAACGGCTATATGAAAGGTACCTATTATTTTTTGACTTAATATTAAAATCAAAAGACATATATTTGTAATTAAAGGTGGAATAGATTGTTTTTTCATAGTTTTTAATTCAGATTGTTCTTTAATATTTTTCACTACCTCATCCCCCCTCAAGTAATAAATTATCTAAGGATAAATCATATAATTTTGCTATTCTAATTAAACTATCTATATCAGGAGTAGTTCTTCCTGTCTCCCAATTAGAAACTGATTTTTTTGAAACAAATATTTTTTCAGCAACTTGTTCCTGTGTTAAATTTAATTTTTTTCTTCTATCTTTTAAAATATTTTTGATTTCCATTTATTCCCCTAATGTATTTAACTTAATTGTATAACTATTTTAATATTTTATCGACCTAAGCTTGTTCCCTTTTAACATTAAATTGTAGCAATCTAATTCCACTATAAGTTTTTTATAGATGGTAATAGATTGCTACTTGATTTTAGTGCATATTTTTATTTAATTACTTTAATAGATTCTGGTCTTATTATTTTTATAATATCTATTAGATTTGTAAAGTTATTTTGTTCTTTCTTTTATTATACCTTGTTTATAAGCTTCAAATAAATCGGTTAATTCTTTAATACGTTTTTCTATTTCCTTACCCTCATCGGTATCCTTCACCAATAATCTTTCAGGGAAGCGTTCAGTTATATGAAGCTTTGGTGTATAGGCACCATGAACGGATTCCATTACTTCATAGTTACTATGCTCAGCCAAGGCTAGGTAGTGGGAGTTAAACATTAACGTGTAGCCGGCAATACCGGTTTTAGGTTGGTATGCTTTTGAAATTCCACCATCAATCACATACATTTTTCCATTTGCCGAAATAGGTTGTTGACCATCTTTTAATTTTACAGGAATATGACCATTTATTACATGGGAGGTCTTAGGATTTAAGTTAAATTCCTCGAAAATCTTATCGACAAACTCTTCTTTTTTACTAAGTTTAAAATATGGATCTGAAACTTCCTTACTAATAGGTAAATCTCTACCTATGAAGAAATTTTCAAAGGTGGACATTTTATGTTTACCAAATAAGGGAGATATTGGTCCACACCACATGTACCAAAATAAGTCTAAAACCTTTTGCCTTTCTTTTGAATTCAAAGATCTTGGTAGGTAAGCTGTCTCTCTAGCTTTTTCATCGAAGAAATCCATTAGGGATTTTCCGGAGTATTCAACACCGTCATAAACAAGGGTTTTGAAACTACCATCTTCGTTCATAGGTATACATCCATGGAAGAGCAAATTTGAATTAGTAACCTTGTAAACACTACCTTTATCGAACAAGAATTTTAAATGGGTTTGCATTTTTTCGCTATGTCTAAAGGAAGTATTTAAACTTTCAATAACCTCATGTTCTCTATCGGTTAATTCAATAGGATTGTCTCTATCTATTGTAGGGAAATTAGTATCAAGTAAAGGATATTCTTTTCCATCTTCTGGAATATAAACATTTTTGTCAAAGTCTATATTTTCTAAGGTAATTCTATGGTCCATGTTATATTGAGGATTTCTTTTTAAAATTTGACAGGCTAATTTAAACTGTATAATTGAAATTGCTTTATGCATTTTTGCAGTAGCATATTTATTAACACTGTAATATTTATTTTCATCAACTATTCTAGGCATAAATCTATCGCAAGGGTCATCTTTATAAACATCCATTGCAAAAGAATATAATGGTCTTAAGTTTATCCCATAGCCATCTTCAAGAGAATCAAAATTATTGTAACCTAAGGCTATTCTTACAACGTTTGCTACTAAGGCTCTGTTTCCAAGGGCAGCTCCCATCCAAATTATATCGTGGTTACCCCACTGTATGTCAATGTCGTGATGATCCATTAATACATCCATTATAATATCCGGTCTAGGACCTCTATCGAAAATATCACCAACAATATGCAAACAATCCACTGAAACATTTTGAATTAAATGACATAATGTTGTTATTATTTCTTTAGATGCATTTATTTCGATTATTGTATCAATTAAAGTATCAAAATAATCCTGTTTATTTATTTCAACATAGTCAATATGAAGCATTTCATCAATTAAATCCCTGTATGCTTCAGGTATTTTGTTTCTTACCTTTCTTCTAGAATATTTAGAAGTAACTACTTTTAACAATTTAATAAGGTTGAAAATGGTTTTCCTAACCCAGCTATCTGTAAAGTCACCGGATTTAGTCATTAAGGTTAGGAAATTAGATGGTTCATAAATTAAATTTGAAAGTTCATTCATTTGATCTTCTGTCATTTCATATTTAAATTCCTGGGAAATTTTTTGTCTTGTATTTCCGGAAGCAGATCTTAATATTCTTATAAATGAAGTATATTCACCATGTAAATCACTTAAAAAATATTCAGTCCCTTTTGGTAAAACGGAAATAGCTTTTAGTTTAACAATTTCACTAATAGTTTTTTCTATTGTATTAAATTCCTTCGACAACAATTTTAGGTATTTTAAATCATCCATTAAATATGCCTCCTTATATATATAATACTATAAAATAGTCAATATAAAGAATTTTAATACTATAAATTGTAAGAAAATATACAAAATAAATAAAATGTAAATATTAATTCAAAATAATAAAGAAATACTAGGAAATGGTGTATAAATATTCAAGAATGATTAAATGTTTAAAAATCTTAGTGTTGAAATTTCAACACTATAAAAAAAATATAATAAAATATACTAAAATATATCATTTTTTTTAAAAAAATATAACTTTTAGTCTAGTAAAGTTCCCATTTATTTGTTATAATATTAAACATTATTATAAATGAGACAGGAGTGACAAATTTGAAAAAGAATATTTTAAAAGTATTATCTACAGTTCTTGTTTTATCCTTTTTAGTAACAGGTTGTGTAGGTAATAATGACGCAGAAAAATCGACTGGTGCAGGAAAAGATGGTGCATCAAGTTCAGAAGAAATTTTAATAGGTGGAATATCGCCAATGACAGGTGAAAATGCTATCTATGGTATAACAGCTACAAACGGTGCTACATTAGCATTTAAAGAAATAAATGAAGCTGGTGGAATCTTAGGAAAACAAGTTAAGTTTGAAATTCTTGACGATAAAGGTGACAACACAGAAGCTGTTAACGCATTTAATAAGTTAGTATCCCAGGATGCAGTGGCAATAATAGGAGCAGTTACTTCAGCACCAACAGAAGCTGTTGCTCAACCGGCTGTTGATGAAAACATGCCTTTATTAACACCAACAGGAACACAATTTGGACTTACTAAAGACAGACCAAATGTATTTAGAGTTTGTTATACTGACCCATTCCAAGGTGAAATTTTAGCTCAATACACTGCTGAGAATTTAAAAGCAACAAAAGCGGCAGTTCTAACAAATAATTCATCAGATTACTCTGATGGTATTGCAAAAGCATTTGTAGAAAAAGCTAAAGAATTAGGTGTTGATATAGTTGCAGAAGAATCTTACGGAAAAGGCGATACAGATTTTAGAGCACAATTAACTAAAATAGCAGCTGAATCTCCGGAAGTTGTAGTTATTCCAGATTACTATAAGGAAATTGCATTGATTTCACAACAAGCTAAAGAAGTAGGAATTGAAGCTACTTTAATAGGTGGAGACGGCTGGGATGGAGTAGTTGAACAATTAGACGAATCATCTTATGCAGATGTAGAAAATTCAGTATTTACAAACCACTATTCATTACAGGATGAAAGTGAAAAAGTTCAAAACTTTATTGAGGCTTATAAAGGTGAATTTAATGAAAATCCATCATCATTTGCAGCTTTAGGTTATGACGCGGCTTATCTTTATAAAGAAGCAATAGAAAAAGCTGGCAGTACAGATAAACAAGCTATAGTTGATGCTATGAAAGAAATTGATTTTGAAGGAGTTACAGGAAACTTAAAATTTGATGAAAATAATAACCCTGTAAAATCAGTTTCAATGATTAAAATAGTTAATGGAGAATATACTTTAGATTCAGTAGTGGCTCCAAAATAAAATAAGGTTTTTAAAAGCCATCTCAAAAGAGATGGCTTATTTAAATAGTAAGGGGAGATTATATGAAAGAATTAATACTTCAAATAATCAATGGATTACAATTAGGAAGTATTTTTGCCTTAGTTGCTTTAGGATATACTATGGTTTACGGTATTGCCAAGTTAATAAACTTTGCCCATGGTGATATTCTTATGGTAGGTGCATATGTTGCCTTAGCGTCGGTTCCGATGTTAAGTAGTGCAGGATTGCCAATTTGGTTAGCAGTTGTACCGGCAGTGGTTTTTTGTGCTGTTTTAGGTATGGTAATAGAAAAAGTAGCCTATACTCCTTTAAGAAATTCTCCTAGAATTTCAAATTTAATTACGGCAATAGGAGTAAGTTTGCTTTTACAAAACGTAGTTATGACTTTTATTGGAGCAAATCCGCAATCATTTCCAAAAGTTTTCAATGTAAAACCATTGAATATATTTGGAATAAAAATTAATTTTAGTATTATTGTAACTATATTAGTTACCGGTATTTTAACTATATTATTACAATTGTTTTTAAGAAAAACAAAATTCGGTAAAGCTATGAGAGCTACAAGTGAAGATTATGGAGCTTCAAAATTAGTAGGAATTAACGTAAATCATACTATTTCAATGACTTTTGCAATAGGTAGTGGCTTAGCTGCAGTAGGTAGTATTTTATATCTTTCAGCCTATCCGCAACTTTTACCTAGTATGGGTTCTATGATGGGGATAAAAGCCTTTGTTGCAGCAGTTTTAGGTGGAATAGGAAATATTCCTGGTGCTGTTTTAGGTGGATTGATTTTAGGTTTAGTAGAGGCTTTAACTAAAGCCTATATTTCATCTCAATTAGCAGATGCCTTTGTATTTGGTATTTTAATAGTTGTATTGTTAGTTAAACCTACAGGTATATTAGGTGAAAATGTTAAGGAGAAGGTGTAATATGACAAGTACTAGAAAAATTTCATATGTAGCAATTGTTGCCTTAGTTGCCTTATTATACTTTGTAATATTTTTACTTAATGTAAATGGAGTGCTGGGAAATTATGAACTAGGTATAATGAATTTTATCTGTATAAATATAATTCTGGCTGTAAGTTTAAATATTACCGTTGGTTGTTTAGGACAAATAACATTAGGCCATGCAGGCTTTATGTCCATAGGAGCTTATGCAGCGTCCTTGTTTGTAAAATCAGGCATATTAACAGGACTTCCAGGATACTTAGTGTCCTTATTAGTAGGTGGAGTAATTGCCTTAGGAGTTGGAATATTAATAGGTATTCCAGGCTTAAGACTTAAAGGTGACTATTTAGCAATAATTACATTGGCTTTTGGAGAAATAATTAGAACATTAATAGAATATTTTGATTTTACAGGTGGAGCTCAAGGTTTAACGGGAATTCCAAGATACAGGGACTTTACTACTATATTTGTAATAACAGTTCTTTCAGTAATGTTTATGTACTCAATTATGACATCCCGTCATGGCAGGGCTGTTCTTGCCATTAGGGAAGACGAAATAGCAAGTGATGCAGTAGGCGTTAACACTACTTATTATAAAGTTTTTGCCTTTGCACTATCTGCAATGTTTGCAGGAATAGCCGGCGGAATGTATGCTCAAAATATGGGAAACATTACTGCAAGATACTTTGACTACAACAACTCAATCAATATACTTGTTATGGTAGTACTTGGAGGAATGGGTTCATTTACCGGAGCTACAATATCAGCCATAGTGTTAACAATACTTCCGGAAATGCTAAGGACATTTGCAGATTATAGGATGATTATATATGCCTTAGTATTAATTATAATGATGATATTCAGACCTACAGGATTACTTGGAAGAAAAGAATTCCAAATAACAAAAATTATTGATTTTATAAAAATAAAAATAAAAGGTTCAGATAAAGCAGGAGGTCATTTGAATGAGTAAATCCATATTAACAACAAAGGATATTTCAATAACCTTCGGTGGACTTAAGGCTGTAACAGATTTTAATTTAGATTTAAAATCCGACGAACTACTAGGCTTAATAGGACCAAATGGTGCAGGAAAAACCACTGTGTTTAATATTTTAACAGGGGTTTATAAACCTACATCAGGAGAATACAAGTTCAATGGAAGAAAAATCAATGGGGAAAAACCTCATAAATTAGTACAATATGGAATGGCTAGAACATTCCAAAATATAAGATTATTTTCTAATATGACTGTACTGGATAATGTAATAGTAGCTAATAACTTCAATATGAAATACGGTTATTTAACAGGAGCTTTAAGATTACCACGATATTGGAAAGAAGAAAGAGAAGCAAAGAAAAAAGCAATAGAATTACTTGAGATTTTTGACCTTGCTAAATATGCTAACTATACAGCTGGTAATATGCCTTATGGTAGGCAAAGAAAACTTGAAATAGCAAGGGCCTTATCAACAGGGGCAAAAGTGCTGTTTTTAGATGAGCCGGCTGCCGGTATGAACCCTAAAGAAACTGAAGAATTAATGGACACAATAAAACTAATAAAAGAAAAGTTTAATATAGCAATAGTTCTAATAGAACATGATATGAAACTGGTTTTAGGTATTTGTGAAAGATTAATAGTTTTAGACAGAGGTCATATAATAGCAGAGGGAGATCCTATAGAAGTAGTAAATCGTAAGGAAGTAATAACAGCCTATTTAGGTTCAGACGATGATGAAGAAAAGGAGGATGAATAATGGCTTTACTGGAAGTTTCAAACTTAAATGTTTATTATGGCAATATTCATGCTCTTAAAGGAATAGATCTAATAGTAAATGAGGGAGAAATAGTTTCGCTAATTGGAGCAAACGGTGCAGGAAAAACTACAACACTACAAACTATTTCAGGTCTACTTAGATCAAAAGCTGGATCAATTACTTTTAATGGAAAAGATATTACTAAGGAAAGAGCTCATAATATAGTTCGTTTGGGAATTGCACAAGTTCCTGAAGGTAGAAGGGTATTTGCTAATCTTACAGTTAGTGACAATGTAAGACTTGGTGCCTATACAATAAAGGACTCCCATGAAAATTTAAAGAGGGACAGAAAGAACTTCTATGATGTTTTTCCTAGAATGAGGGAGCGTAAAAAACAAATAGCCGGTACCTTATCTGGAGGGGAACAACAGATGCTAGCTATGGGACGTGCTTTAATGTCACGACCTAAACTTTTAATCTTAGACGAGCCTTCAATGGGGCTTTCACCATTATTTGTAAAAGAGATTTTTAATACAATAAAAAAATTAAATGAGCAGGGAACTACAATTCTTTTAGTAGAACAAAATGCGAAAATGGCCTTGGCCATATCGGACAGAGCATATGTACTTGAAACCGGAAGAATTTCTTTAGGAGGAGAAGCTAAAAAATTAGCTGAAAATCCTAGAGTAAAACAAGCTTATTTAGGAGCGTAAAAAGAAGGGAACCACCCTTCTTTTTTTGTGTAAAGCAGTTATTTAAAATCCTATTTAAAAATATTGAAAATATAAAATACCTACAAAACCATTTAGCTAAATATAAGAGTATAAATGAAGTTACAAAGACCATGATATAATTAATACTAGGACTCTAGATAGATTTAAAAAGGAGATTATTATCTTATGAAAAGATTACTAGCAGATATTCATATGCACACATTGGCCAGTGGTCATGCCTACGGAACAATAAGGGATATGGCAGCAGCTGCAAAAGAAAAAGGATTAGAGCTTATAGGAATTAGTGAGCATGGACCGGGAATTCCAGGTACTGTTGACTCGTTTTATTACTCAAACTTAGAGGTAATACCTAGAATTATTAAGGGAGTAGAAGTAATTCACGGATGTGAAATCAATGTTTTAAACAATGGGAAACTATCACTTGAAGAAGAATATATCGATTTATTAGATTATGCAATTGCAGGAATTCATAGATTATGCTACAAGGATGAAGGAAGGGAAAAAAACACCGATAATGTTATTAACTGTATGAAAAATCATAAGGTTCGCCTAATTTCCCACCCAGATGATGACAACACTCCTTTAGATTATGAAAGGCTAGTACAAGGGGCAAAAGAGTATAGGGTAGCTTTAGAAGTGAATAATAGTTCACTAGGAAAGAAAGAACAAAGGTTGAATTGCTATGAAAACTATAAAACAATGCTAAAACTATGTCACCAGTATAAAGTTCCAATAATAGTTAGTTCCGACGCCCATGATCCGAGTTGGGTAGGTAAATTCGATTTAGCCTATGAATTACTGGAAAAATTAGAAGTAGATGATGATTTAATCTTAAATAATAATGTTGAAAAATTAAAAAAATTTATTGGCTTAAATTAAGGGTAGAATTTTAAAATATAAATAATAGATATAGAAGAAAAAGAAGGGTTACGCCTTCTTTTTTGTGTATGATAAAATTAATGATAATGGGTATTAAATAATTACTATAAAAACAAAGGTGATAGATTTGGATATAAAAGAATATGAAAATATACTAAGAAGAAATTATGATTATAATAAAGATTCAGAAACGATGTGGGACAATAGGGCAGAAAAATATAATATTTCCCAGTTAAAAGATGATGACTCTATTACAGAACAGGTTTTAGATTATTTAGAAAAAAAGAATATTTTAAATAATGCAGATATTATAGATATTTGTGGTGGTAGTGGAAGGTATGCAATTCCCTTAGCAAAACAGGCTAGAACTGTTACAGTAACGGATATTTCCAATAATATGCTAAAATTTGCAGAAGAAAATGCAAAAAGGGAAAAGCTTACTAATCTTAAATTTGTAAAAACAAAGTGGGATGAAGTTGAATTGGAAAAGATGAATTGGAATAAAAAATTTGATTTATCATATGCCTCAATGTGTCCACCAGTAAGAACTCCTGAAGGCCTTAATAATCTAATAAAGTCTTCAAAAAAATATTGTATGGTCAATCAATTTATAGAAAGTAAGGACAATATAGAGGAATACCTAAAAACTAAAATACCAAAAATAAAGCGTTATGACCCTCACAATGACAGAGAATCGGTACAGGCAATTTTTAATATACTATGGTTAAAGGGCTATAGTCCTGAAATTTCATATGTAGAAGAAGAAACAGAAAAAAACATTACAGCAGAAAAAGCCTATGAAAGATATTCTAGAAAATACGAAAAAATATTTGAGGAAAACAAATTGGATTTTAAAAAAACAATATTAGAAATATCAAAAGACAAGGTAGTAAATATAAAATATAAAACTAAAATGGCAATTATATTTTGGGATATTAGAAAATAAAACCTGCTCTAAAAAGAGTAGGTTTTTTTAAGGAATAAAACTCTCCCATCTATTTCCAATAACTTCTTTAGCATCAACAACTATACAAAAGGCATTAGGATCAACTTGAAATATTTTACTTTTAACTGCTACTATTTTCTTTTCCGGAAAAGTACATAATAATACGTCCTTTTTTTCTTTAGAATAAGCCCCCTGACCTTTTAATAAGGTTGCACCTATTTGTAGTGAACGCATTAATTCAGAAGTTAAAAATTCAGTTTTATTAGAAATTATTAATGCGGTTTTTGCCGGAGTTCCTCCTGACTGTACAATATCTACAGTTTTTCCTATTATAAATAGAGATATAGTTGAATAAAGTCCTGTTGTAACATCAAAAAAATAAAAAGCTCCAAGTAATATTAAACCATCAATTAAAATTATAGATGTTCCTAGAGGTATCTTAAACTTATCATGAATAATCTGTTGTAAAATAGCAGTTCCACCACTTGAGCTTCCAGCTTTAAAAATTAAACCGGCGCCAGTTCCTGTAAATACTCCTCCAAAAATAGTTGCAATAAAAATATCGCCTGAATATTGGGGAATAAAATTAAAAATCCTAATAAAAACAGGAAGTAAAAAAGCACAAAATATAGTATTCAATGTATATTTCTTTCCTAAGAAATATAGGCTTAATCCTAATAAGGGTATATTTGAAATAAGTATAGAAACATCTGGGGAAATTCCTATTGTATGGTACAAGATTACACTTATACCACTAATACCGCCGGAAACTATTTCACTAGGGACTAGAAATACATTAAGTCCTATTGTAATAAAAAATGTTCCTAATATCATATAAAAATAATTTATAAAACTATTTTTCTTTATAGTTTTCATATTTTCACTTCCCTTCAATAAAATTTACAAGGAAATTATACCATAATTTACAAAAGATTGTAACAGATTAAACAATTTAATTTACTTATATGCCAAAAAGTGTATCAGTAAATTGTTATTAATAGAAAAAAATAATTTAGTTTTAAAAAGCTAATTAGGTTAAATAAATAGTGTATTTACAAGGCTTACATATATTTTAATTGGATAATTTATGTTTAAAATAATAAATATTTTAAATATAAGAATTATAATAATTTAAAGGAAAATTTGAGGAAATAAAAAATATTGGATTAAAAAGTTATTGTAATAGTATAATGTTTAAAACTACTAATTAGTGGTATATATAACTCGGGAAATTTATTTGGCATAAATACAGTAACTAATAAAAAATTATCTACCATAAATTTAATGTTTAATGTCACTAATTAGTGGTATAAATGACTTGGAGTAAAAAATAATTATAATGGATTACTGTAAAATAATTGTAAACATAAGGGATGAAAACCAAGGAGGAAGTAATATGTTAAAAAGAATAAACAACGAATACCTAGGACAAAGTGATTTAGGTTGGTTAAGAAGTAGATTTCATTTTTCCTTTGCAGAATATTATAATCCAAATAATATAAATTTTGGAAGACTTAGAGTTATTAATGATGACTTAGTTAAAGCCGGCAAGGGATTTACTTTACATCCACATATGAATATGGAAATAGTATCCTATGTAGTTGATGGTCAATTAACTCATACAGATAGTATGGGTAATGAACATACATTAACAAGAGGCCAAGTTCAATATATGAGTGCCGGTACAGGAGTTTACCATAGTGAAATGAATTATGGTGATGAAACTTTAAGATTTCTTCAAATTTGGGTAGTGCCGGACAAAAATGGGTATACACCTAACTACGGGGATTTTAGATATAATTGGGATGACAGAAAAAACAAATGGCTTCATATAGTTTCAAGCGTAGATGGAGATGCAAATGTAAAGCTACACCAAGATTTCAATATTTATGTTACTGAACTAGATGAAGGAAAAGAACTTGAATTTAAAGTAGAAGAAGGAAGACAAGCCTATATAGTTCAAATTGAAGGTAAGAGTAAAATAAATGACATTGAAATGTTTATGCGTGACGGAATGGAAGTAATAGAGGAAGATTTAAAAATTGAAGCTGTAGAAAAGTCCCACATTATGATATTAGAAATGAATAAAGAATAATTATAGGGGGATAGCATGGAAAAGAAAACAGAAGAAGTATTATTAAATGAAGGATACCGTAAATATAGTGGAAACGAAATAGACGTGTATTTTAATAAAGATATTTGTCAACATGCCGGCAAATGTGTTAAAGGAGATCCTGAAACATTTAACTTGGAAAGAAAGCCTTGGATACTTCCAAAAGATGAAAGAGTTGAAAAAATTAGAGAAGTAATTGATATTTGTCCGTCTGGAGCATTAAAATATAAATTAAAAGAAGAAGAATTTGTAAGACCATAGGAGAAAAAAATGATAGAATATAAAATTGAAGAAAAAAGATTTGCTGCTTATGATGGGGATAAGGAAGTTGGAGAATCAACTTTTTCTAAATCTTCCAATGAATTCATTATAATTGACCATACCTTTGTAGATGATAATTATAGAGGACAGGGTATTGCAGGGAAGTTAATAGAAACTGCAGTTAACTATGCAAGGGAAAATGGAATTAAAATTATTCCCTTATGTCCAACAGCAAGAATGATGTTTGACAGACATCCTGAATATAAAGAAGTAGAATACGGAAAATAATAAATATAACCTAAAGAAATAGTAGATACTATTCTTTAGGTTTTTTTTTATTTAACATTTTTATAAAAAAATTAAATAATTAAAAGAATAATTTAATAAAATAACAAAGTTTATTCTACGGAGAAATAAAATAGGATATAATATAAAGAAAAAGGGGAAAAATAATGAAAAAATTTTTGCTTAAAAAGAATATTTTTATTAGTCCAAGAATATATTTAATAGATGCAATGGGGGCTATGGCTTATGGACTATTTGCCTCACTACTAGTAGGAACAATACTAAATACTATTGGACAGGAATTATATATAAAATTTTTAACAGATGTCTTATGGCCGGTTGCACAAAGCGCAACAGGACCTGCAATAGCAGTGGCAATTGCCTATGCTTTAAAAGCTCCGGATTTGGTTTTATTTTCATCGGCTGTAGTAGGAGTGGCAGGCTATGAACTTGGAGGGCCGGTAGGTGTTTATATTGCAACGATATTTGCAGTGGAATTTGGAAAAGCAATTTCTAAAGAAACAAAATTAGATATTATTTTAACTCCTGTAGTGACGGTTCTAATAGGAATAATAATTGCTAACTTCATTGGTCCTAAAATAAACTATATAATGAAATTAATTGGAAATTTTATAATGTTTGCAACAACAACTCAACCATTTTTAATGGGAATATTAGTGTCTGTTGTAGTAGGAATAGTTTTAACCCTACCTATTTCTTCAGCTGCCCTATGTATGATGTTGTCATTATCTGGTTTAGCAGGAGGGGCGGCAACAATTGGTTGCTGTTGTCATATGGTAGGCTTTGCAGTTATATCCTTTAAAGAAAATGGATTAGAAGGGCTTGTTGCTCAAGGAGTCGGTACATCAATGTTACAAATGCCAAATATAATTAGGAATTGGAAAATAATGCTTCCTTCAATAGTATCTTCAGCCATAATTGGACCAATAGCAACCTTGGTGTTTAAAATGGAAAATACTCCCTTAGGTTCCGGAATGGGTACAAGTGGTTTAGTAGGTCAAATTGGAACCTTTAATGCAATGAGTGGAAATTATTCTACCACCTATATTCTTGGTGCCATATTTTTATTACATATAGCATTACCGGCCTTAATTTCCTATATAACCTATAAAAAACTATATAATATGAATTGGATTAAAGACGGGGATTTAAAATTATCAAATTAAAAAAATACTTTAAAGATTAATTTTAAACTAGGAGAAAATATACTTTTTATACTTTTTTATATATACTTAATTAAGTAATAATTAACGAAAGGAGGTATTGGTTTTGAATATATGGGAAACATTGGAAATAGAACCGACAGTTAATAAAGAAGAAATAAAAAAAGCATTTTATAGAAAAACAAATAAAATATCTGACAAAAATTCACAGGAATTTAAAGATTTATTAAAGATTTATAGTTTATTAATTAAAAAAATTGATGCTCCTAAAAAAGAAAATAGTGAAGATAAAAATAATAATAAGGAACATAATAAAGTTGAATCAAGTAAAGACAAGCCAAATAAACTTAAAATTACAGAACTTGAAATATCAAAAAAATTTAAAGAAATTATTACAATAGAATATTGGAATAATTACTATGATAAATTGGACCAGTCTATAGGAATAGTATATGATAATTTAATTAAGAATTTAGAAAAATTTGTATATTATAATTATCAAGCAATACCTAGGGAAACCTTAGAATTTATAATAAAAAAATTCAATCTTTTTAAAAATAAATCAGAAATAAAAGATGAAATTCTAAATACACCAAATTATATGATTTATAATATTGATGATTTTAGTTTTGAAGAAAATCTTAAATTCTATAATTTAAGATATGAAATCTTCTTTCAACTAAATAATGGCTATAAGGATATTAAAAATTTGGAAATACTATTTAATAAGGCAGAAAAACTTAATCCTAAGGACAAGGATTTAAAACTACTAAAGGTAACAGTTGGATTATTAGATGATATTGAAAAAAGTAAAGCTAATCCATTAGATTTAAAAAATACCTTAGAGATATTTAAACAAGTAGAAAAAATTGAAGATGATATATATACTTTTTATGAAAAAATATTAGAAGGAAACTCCTTAGAGGATTTTTCTAAAATAGATGAAAGTATTTTCGAGTTAAATACTAAGGACTATGTACCGGAATATTTAAATATATTTTTAAAAGGATTTGTAGAATATTCAAAAAGTGAATATGACCTAGCATATTCTATTTGGTTTGAAAATAAATTAGACCTTATTCCAACTAATTTGAAAAATATAAGCAAGAATTTAATTATAGATAAATATGAATATCTTTCTAAGGACCTTAAGAAGATACTAGTAAAAAAGGACTATATAAAAGGTAACTTTACCATAGAAGAAATAATATCAGACCAGGAATTATACTCAAATATAGAAAATTGGGAAAATTCCTTAAAATATTTAAAAGATTCAGAATTGGATATGGAAAATATTTTAAACTTTTTAAAAGAGAAATATATTGTAATACCTAAAGCTGTAATAGATTATTTATATAATACAATGGAAATAAATAGCGTAGATGAAAGTTTAATATCAAAAGAATTAAAAGATGAAATGAAAAATATTCCTAATTTTAATTTTAATAATAATATTCCAGAAAATCAGAAGGAAGATTTTTTCAGAAAAAGATATGAGTATTTTATTTTAAGTACAGATGAAAACAACCAAGACCTAGCAAACATTATATATGGGGAATTAAAGAAATATGGATTTGATTATTCCGTTGAAACAATAAGAGTTCAACAACTTTTTTTTAGTGAGTTAAAAAGTAATGTTCTTGGTAAAGATAGATTTGTAGAAACAGAAAAGAAAATAGAAGAATTAGCCTATTTAATTCCAACAAAAACCATAGAATTATATGAAATATTTTTAAAAGCTTATAAAAACGAAAATATTACTGAAGAAGAAGTTAATAAGGTTAAAAGCATGAGTAAAGATTCCTTAATAATTAGTTCAGATATTTACAACTTTATGATTTATTTTATCTATAAAATTGCCAATAAAAAAGAAGAGGCCTTGTATATAAGAGAATTACAAGCTAATATTTTCATAGAAGAATTGGAAAAAACTTCACTAAAAACAGAAGAAAAAGAAAGTAGTACAATATTAAGTAAAATAAAAAATATTTTCAATAAAAATTAGAGCGAAAGCTCTTTTTTTATTGAAAAATTAAAATATATAACCGAATAAATAATGTCTAATGCAATAAACATATACCATAAAGAATGGTATAATAAACATAGTTCAATATTTTAATAAAAAAATATAAAAGGTGACTTTATGAAAAATAAAAAAAATAAAAGAATGCAGGTAGCTAGAATAATGAAAGATTATTCCCAAGAGGATTTAGCTAATGTAGTTGGCGTTGCCAGACAGACCATAGGACTTATAGAAAACGGAAAATATAATCCTTCTTTAAAATTATGCATAGACATTTGTAAAGCGTTGGATAAAACATTAAATGACTTATTTTGGGATGAAGAGGATATATAGTTAGGAGGAAAAATGACATTACTTAGGGCGATATTTAAAAACAAAAAAATCAAATTAGATGAAAGGGAATTAATAGAATTTAATAAGATCTATAGATTATCTTATCTCTTGTTGTTAATTTGTACTTGGGTGTACTTTGAATTTTTTGAGAATTTAGAGTATAGCAGTTTTATATTTGCAGGCTATGTAGGAGTTATTTGTCTAATAGGCGTACTTAGAATGACAATGAAAGGCTTAAGAATATCCTTTAGAAATTTAGACTTATTAATACCAGGAGTTTATTTTAATGGACTTAATTCAATAGGGATTTTATCGTTTGTATCACCAATAATTACTGATATATATATTTATTTATTATTGTTAATTATTTTTGGTATATTAATTTGGATAATATTTAGTATATCCTATAAGTATGGAATAAAAAAACTAGAAAAGGAATTAGAAGAATAACTATAACTTTATTAATCTCCTACAATAGAAAAATAATGTTTTAGAGCCTTAAATAAGGGCTCTTTTTATTTTGCTTAATTTAGAAGAAACATTTGACAATGTAACTTTAAGGAGTATAATAATAACTATAAGCAATATAAACATTGCATAGAGTAATGAAAAGGTGGTTATTATGAAAAGTAAATATATTATTGATTATACGGACAAAAAACCCTTATTTATACCTATTATTGGAGAAATATACTTAATTGAAAAAATAATTGATAATTTTAGTAGAAAATCTTCAAATAATATTATACTTGCTATTTACATTGTATTTTTAATAGTAGCAGTAATACTTCATTTAAGATATATTGTGAAGTATTTTGCAAATAGAAGTAATAAATAAAGGAGCCTAGTAGCGTGAATGAAATTATTAAAGAAATTATTAAAGAAATTCTTAAGAACAAGAACATATATATTTTTTTGATTTTTATTTTTTTCAGTTACTTTCTAGGGACAATCCTAGGTAAACTCCTATATTATCTATCTCACTAAATAATATAGGAGTGTAATGTGAAATATTTAGGTATTAATAGTTATTAAATGCGTTAAATATTGTTGTTAAAGTCAGCTATATTTCAAAGGGTTTATAAATATAAAAATCAAAAATTATAGGGAGAGTAATAAAATGCCCAAGGTTAAAAATAAAAGAAAAAGAACTTCCAGCTTAGTACTCTTATGTTTAATTATAACAATAATGTTTTCTACCAGCAGTTTATATCAAGGAGAAAATATTTATGGGAAATATGGAGAAAAGGTAGGAAAGGCTATATATTGGTTTGGAAAAGGACTTGGCAAAATGGGGGAAGATTTGGGAAACGGATATTACCCTGGTATAACCACAAATCATTAAAGTACAATTTTTTCAGGTATAGTGTTTGGAGTTTTTATTATAAACAAAAAGACAGCAAATTTTCAATTGCTTAATTTAGTCTTGTGCCATCCTATATATTGTAAGTAGATTTGTTGAGCATATTTTTTAAACTAAAGAAATAAAGTAATATAATATTGGAATAGCTGTTTTGTCAATAAATTAAAAGGGAAGGTTAAAGATAGATAGTAATGCAAGAACAATCAACGGGAGAAAAATGAGAAGAATAGTTTTTTTTATTTGTTTTATAATATTAAATTTAATTCCTGATTTAATAATGGTTGATATAAATTTAAATCAACCAACTTTAATATTATTATACTCAGCTATGTTTATATTTATTATTATTTTCATAGTAAAAAAATATAATAATCAACTAAATACTTATAATCCTAATGGTTTTGGTAAAAATCCATTAAGTAAAAAACTTATTCTGTTTCTTTTAGGAATGTTATTTATAAATGAGTTATTTATTTTAATTTTTAATTATTTTATCCAAAACATTTCTTCAAATCAGCAAGCAATAATTGAATTTATAGGATTAAACCGGATTATTACATTTTTAAGAGTTGTTATTTATGGACCTATATTAGAAGAATATATTTTCAGGGGAATATTTTTTAATTATTTCTTTAATAAAAATAATTTTTTTAGTAATTTCTTAGCTGTGTTTGTATCAGGAATTGTTTTTGCTTTAGTACACGAGGCTTCACTGTCTCTTAATTTGTTGTTGTATTGTATTGGAGGATGGATATTTGGAATAACATATATGTACACTAAAGATATACGTTACTCAATAGCTCTTCATTCCATACACAATTTAATTCCTATGTTAATTCTAATAAATATACTTTAATAAGTTAGATAGGTCATAAAAAGTAGTTGTTTTACTGGTAATATAATTAGAAAAACTAAAAAAATGTTCAGACTTACATTAAATGTAAATGCATAAAATTTACTAGATACTATAAAGGTTAAGGGAGAAAAAACATGAATGCTTTAAGAATAGTTAATACTATATCCATTGTGCTAGTAATAATTACTTGGGAGAGTATAGGGAAGAAAATAAATAAAAAAACAAAATATGTTGGTTTATTTGTTTCATTTCTAACAATAAGTAATATCGCACAATTTTTTCTGTCTAACATAGATTTAGATAGTGTAATTACCAGTCTATTAATGTCATTAATAGTAGTACTGCTCTCATTTTTTAATGATTTAAACAAGGAAAAAATAAAAAAATGAAGTTATGGAATATGAAATATTTACTGTAGGTGGTATTTTTAAAAATAAAATAAATTATAAAAAGCTTTTGATTAGTTTTACATCTAATCAAAAGCTTTTTTAAGTTGGTGGAACAAATTGTTTCTTCACCAGCTTCATCTTATTAGTCTGGTATTTCTATTTATTTTTCCTCTATTTCTATTAATGCTTCAATTTCAACAGGAATATTTCCGGGAAGTACATTTACACCAATGGCAGAGCGTGATGCAATACCAATTTCTTCTCCAAAAACATCATATAATAATTTTGACGCTTCATCAGCTACTTGAGGTTGATTAAAAAAATTGTCATTACTAGATACGAATACAAGTATTTTTGCAAAGGTTTTAACATTATTTAAATCACCTATGTTGTCTTCTATAACTGATAATACATTTAAAATACATCTTTTAGCAGCTTCTTTTCCCTGTTCTTCAGTTAATTCTCCTCCGATTTTTCCAATTAAAACCTCTTTATTCTTATCTTGTGGACCACAACCGGAAATATATGCTAAATTGTTTCCGAATTTTTTTAAGGGAGCATACACCCCTCCTTTAGCAGGTGTTTCTGGTAATTTGTAACCTAATTTTTCTAATCTTTCATAAACATTCATATTTATTATCTCCTATTATAAATTTTTTATATTCCTATAAAGATACTTAAATCCTTTTAGTGCAAAAGGTATATTATCATTAGGAAAAATTGTGTTTTTTATATAATTTGAATTTTGCAAGAGTATTTTAAAAGTGTTTTGTATATTAGAATTTCCTATAACTATTGCTGTTTTACAATCCTTCCAGTAGGACTTACAGTATTTTTCAAGGGATTGTATTACACCACCGTTAATTATTCCTTGTAAATATGATAATCTGTAGTTTGAATCCTCATAGTTAAAAGTTTGCATAATTTGTGTTATATATAATGCTCTTGTAAATCCAAATTTTTTCAAATTAGCAAGACCTAAAGTCAGAGCCTTATCAACTAGTGAAAAATCATCTGTTTTTGAAATTGGGCTTAAGATAGTATCCTGCAATATAGCATGATATAATTCGCCCGTAAAATTTGAAATTATATCTAGTATTGTATTATTTTCTACAAGAATTATCTGTGTATGAGACCCTGGAATTATTATGGCGATTTTATCGTTTTTTAAATTTTTTGGAATATTAGAAAAGACTCCAATAGTTTCCATTTCTTCACCACGCATCATATTTGTAAATTCTATACTATCTTTGCTAGTTTTCACTCCAGGTATTAAAAAGATATCTTTTTTGAAAAATCTATTTTCAAATACTCTTTCCAATTCATTGGAAAAATCTTTTAGACTGACAGGAGTGTTTAAATGAGGAATTTCCTTTAATCCAAATTTAGATGTAATCATTCCGGATGCATAAATCTCATATACTTGCTTGTATTCAATATTATTTTTATTGAGAATTTCCAATAATAGTTCATATAATTTATTTACTAATATTTCATTTGACCCGTGTACTGCCGAATCCTTGGAACCGATAGGATATTTTTTTGAATCTAATAATTCTAAATTACTATTTAGTAGGTAAATTCTAGTATTAGTAGTTCCTGAATCATAATAAATAATATATTTATCCATAACTATCCTATAATTTGCTTATATAATTCAGCTTTTTTAGTAATGTTGTCAAAATTTTTATTTAAAACATCATTAACATTAACTAGATTACTTCCAAGTCCAAATATATTTATTCCTATTTTTTTAAAATCCTCAATATTATTTTTATCCACTGCTCCAACAGCGGCAAATTTTAAATGGCTTAAAGGAGCCATTATAGACTTTAAATAAGAAGAACCGAAATTCCCGGCAGGAAATATTTTTATAATATCTGCTCCGAAGTTATATGCATTCATAGCTTCAGAAGGAGTCAATGCTCCAGGTATGGAGATTTTATTTAATTCCTTGGTTCTTTTTATAACATCTTCATCTACATTTGGAGATATTATATACTCAGCTCCTGCTTCTACAGCCTTGTCAACTTGGTTGGCAGTAAGGACTGTACCAGCACCTACAAAAAGTTCGTTTTCATATTTGTTTTTTAATTTGGAGATACTTTTTAAAGTATTTACTCCATCAATATCATCTTTGTGATTAAAAGTAACCTCAAGGCAATTAATTCCGCCCTTAAGAAGAGCGTTTGCAACTGGTAGAATGTCGTCACTACTTACTCCTCGAATAATTGCTATTATCTTTGAATTCAAAATTTTTTCAAAAGCTTTTGTCATGTTCTTGTCTCCAAACTTTATAATTTATGTCTTAAAACTTTTCCAAGTCCTGTATTTATAAATGTATCTGATTTGTTTGTTATTTCTCCAGATATAAATATATAGTCAAAACCGGTTGGCGAAAAAGTAGGATTAACATAATCAGCGTGATTTTTAATATTGCTTAAATCGAATATTGCTAAATCTGCATCATATCCTTCTTTAATTCTTCCCTTATTTTCAATTCCAAAGATTTTAGCTGGCAAATATGTCATTTTATATATTGCTTCTTCCAAGGACAATATATTTTTTTCTTTAACATATTCTTCAAGAATCTTAGCATGAGTTCCTATTTGTCGTGGATGAGGTAGACCTCCATCAGGATATACAGAATCGGATATGATAGAGGTAAAAGGATATTTTAATATAGTTTCAATATCTTCATCTGAAACTATAAAGTTCACCATAGAAACATTTAAATCCTCTTCTACAAGTAGATCAAAAGCTACATCGTATGGATCTCTCCCAAGTTCTTCTGCAATTTCACTAACTCTTTTACCTACAAATTTTTGATTTTTTTCCTTTTGAACAGTTGTAATCATAATTGAATGCCAACCTACAGAATAAAGTAGATTTTCAAAATATTCTTGTTTATTTTCTAATATATTTTTGCATTCAGCTCTTTTTATTGGATCCTTTAATCTTTCTATGGTTTTATCATGGCCGCCTTCTAAAAATTCAGGAGGTAATAACTGAACTAGTTGAGTAGAACCTGCAGTCCAAGGATAAATATCGGCTGTAATTTTCATTCCTTCATTTTGTGCCTTCATAATAACTTCAGTGGCATCCTTTAAAAGATGTCCCCAGTTATGTGGACCAACACATTTATAATGACTTACATGTAGAGGAATGTTCAATTCTCTAGCAATAGCAATAACCTCCTCTAAGGATGGTACAAGTAAATCACCTTCACCTCTAATATGGGTAACTAAAGGTATATTTTTATTGCGTATAGGTTCTAGTGCCTTAACAACACCGTCGAAATCATACATATTTTCAGGCATATAAACTATTCCCATAGTTACACCAAAAGCTCCTGAATCAATAGCATCATTTAAGAATAAATGTAATTTTTCATATTGCTCATCAGTTAATTCACCATCGTTAAATCCGTTAACAGCCATTCTCAAAGTACCATTTCCTACATGCATGCCGAAATTAATAGGAAGTTTCAATTTCTCCACTTCATTTAAATATTCAGAAAAAGTTTCAAAATTTACATCTTTGGGAACAGACCCTATTATAGGACTTAAATAACTATAAATCTCATCTTTCCATTCATTTGGACAAGGAACAACACTTAAGCCACAATTTCCATTTATTGTAGTAGTAATTCCCTGCCTAATTTGTATTTCACCATAATTTTCCTTAAAAACAAAGGCATCACTATGTCTATGTGCATCTATAAAACCCGGTGAAATGATTTTGCCGCTAGCATCAATTACAGTATCAGCTTCTTCGTTAATAGATTTGTCTATTTTTATTATTTTCCCCTTATCTACAGCAATATCTCCTATATAACCTTTAGTGTTTGTTCCATCTACTATGAAACCATTTTTTATTAAAAGTTGGATCATGATTTTCACTCCTTGATAAATTGACTAAAAAAAAATTAGTTAAATATCAAAAAAAATATTTTGTATAATTAAATAATACCAAAAAAAGATAAAAAACACAACAAGGCTTGAAAAAATAAGGAAAGAAACATTTTCATAAATTAGCTTGACAAAAGCTATGATAACGTTGTAGAATTAATTTAATCAAAATAACAAAAAAATATTTTGGTTTAATATTTTTAATATCAAAAAAATATTTTGTAAATTATTAAATTTAAATAGGAGGTTTAAAATGGCAGGCACAAAATACGCTACGTTTTTTATAATTGGATTTGTAATATACACGGCGTTAATGATTTTTATTGGCTGGTATTCATCTAGGGGAAAATCTTCAGGATCCGATTATTTAACAGGTGGAGGAAATTTACCAATATTTCTAATATTTGGTACTATGGGGGCAACTTTAATAGGTACAGGTTCTTCTATAGGAGCAACGGCAAATGGATTTAGAAGTGGTTGGGCAGGAGCAGCTTATGGATTAGGAGCGGCTTTAGGAATTTTTGTATTGGTATGGTTTACTAAGAAAATGAAACTACGCTCTAGAGGTTTTACAACAATGACTGAAGAAGCGATGTATCATTATAACGGAAGTCAGCAAATGAGAATGGTAATGGCCATTATGATGTTTATTATAGAAATAGTATGGCTTGGAAATCATATGAATGGTGGAGCTACATATTTATCATTTATAACTGGAATCGATATGGTATATGCTAAATTAATAATGGTTTTAGGCTTTAGTATATATATATTAATTGGAGGTTATTTAGCTGTTGTATGGACTGACTTTATACAGTTTATTATAATCTGTGTGGGTTTCGTTGCTATTACAGTTGTTGCGTTATCAAAGGCAGGCGGTTGGACTAATATTAAAGATGTTATTACTGCAACAGGAAATGCTGGTAATTTAAGCTTATACGGAGTAAAGACACTAGGTGTCATGGGGCTAATAAATTTGATATTCTCAATAGCAATACCAATGGGAGGAACACCTACTTACAGGCTTAGAATATACACATCTAAAGACGATAAATCCGCATGTAAAGCTTTAAGTATGTCAGGAATTGCATTATTTATATTTTCATTTTTACCAGCAATAATAGGTATGGCAGCTTATGTAATTGCTACAAAAAATAATGCTACTGAAGTATTGAATAATCCGGACTTCTCCTTTACCTATATAGCAACTTCTGTATTGGGGCCTGCATTGGGATTAGTATTTATGATCTCAGGCTTATCTGCAACACTATCATCAGGTGATTCAGATGCTATAGCAGCTGTAAATATACTTTTAACAGATGTTTATCCAATAGTTACAGGTGGAAAACATATTTCTGAAAAGAAAATGACAGTTTGGAGTAGAGTTGCTACAGTTGGTACCTTAGCCCTTGCATTTGTTGCAACATTATTTGCCAATGATGTTATGAGCTATATAACAAATGTAATAGGATCAATTATACCTGGAGTTTCAGTAGCTATGTTTGTAGGTGCTTTATGGAAAAAAGCTACTTGGCAGGGAGGAATAGCAGCAGTTGTTGGTGGAACTGGTTTTGGAATAGTATTCTTATTAGTACCGGCTGTAAATGACTTTATCTTAAATACATTTAAAGGACCTTCAATTCCAGCAACAATAATATCTTTAGTATTGGTAGTTGTCGTATCATTAGCTACTAAAAATAAAATATTAACTCATGAAGAGAGAATGAAAGAAATAATGGATACTAGAAATCCAGAAACACTTTAATAAAAGCGTATATAAATATACGCTTTTATTAAAATTATGTTAATGATAATATACTAGTAATAATAATTTAAATAGTATAGAGGAGAATATAATGAAAAGTGTAATGGATGATATAGATAATTTAAGTAGATTGGTAAAGATGTTAGCATCTCAATTTGGACCAAAAACAGAAGTGATTTTACATGATCATGTTTATCATGATTATAATAATTCAGTTGTAGCAATAGAAAATGGTCATATAACAGGAAGAAAAATAGGAGATGGTGGAACTAATTTAGGCCTAGAAGTAATTAGAAAAAATACAAATAAACAAACAGGAGATAGTTACTGTTATTTTACAAAAACCAAGGATGGAAAAGTATTACGTTCATCAACATATTATTTTAGAAATGACAATAATGAGGTAATAGGTTCCCTCTGTATAAATACGGATATATCTGATTATTTAAATATAGGTAAGTCTGTAGAAAATATAACAATGTATACTCCCGACAAGGAAATCAATGAGGTATTTGCCAGCAGTGTAGAAGATTTAACAGAACATTTTATAAAAGAGGCAAAGGCATTATTAAATAAATCTGTGGAAGATATGTCAAAAGAGGATAAAATAGAAGTTTTGACTTTTTTAGATAAAAAGGGATTTTTCTTAATTTCCAAATCAGGAGATATAGCATGTGATTATTTAAAAATATCTAAATATACATTATATAAGTATTTAAATGAAATAAGAGAAACCGATGAGGATAAAAGTTATAGTAGATAAATTGGATTAAGGAGTATTAATATGTCAGAATTAAACACACCAGCAGTTCATATAAACATGAATCAAGTTGAAGAAAACATAAAAGAAATAGTTAATAATTTAAAGGAACAAGGAATAGCACATAGACCTCATATTAAAGTTCATAAATCTGTTTATTTAGCCCAACTTCAGCAAAAATTAGGAGCAGAAGGTATTACTGTAGCGACTTTAGGTGAAGCAGAAGTTATGGCCAATGGTGGAATATCAGATATTTTATTAGCTTTTCCTGTAATAGGTGAAGAAAAACTAGAAGGTTATGAAAAACTTTTAAAAAGAAAAGGACTTACTATTAGAACTGTTATAAATTCTATAAAGGGAGCTAATGATCTATCAGAGCTTGGGTTAAAGTTAAATATAAAAATACCTGTATTAATAGAAGTAGATGGTGGAATATTTAGAGGTGGTGTTCCTTTAGGAGAACCACTTGTGGAATTTGGGAAAAATATAAAGGACTTAGCCGGAATAGAAGTGCAAGGAATCCTATATTATGGTGGAGATATTTATGGCTTGAAAGACATTAAAGCCATGGAAGAAAGAAGTAAAAGGGAATCTGAAGAAATAGTATCTGCAGCAAAATCCTTAGAAGAGATAGGATTTAAAATGGATATTTTAAGTGGTGGAAGTTCATTTTCTGTAAGATTTCCAAAAGAACTTAAGGGAATAACAGAAGCAAGAGCGGGAAATTATATTTTTAATGACTGCGCTCAACTTACTACAGGAGTAATTCCGGAAGAAAAATGTGCTCTAACTATTTTGGCAACAGTTATTTCCAGACCGGATGAAAATACTGCTATTATAGATGCTGGAACTAAGACTTTAAGTAGTGATTTAGTTGGATTTAGAGAAGGTTACGGATATATAAAAGAAGATCCTTCAATAATAATTCATAAATTAAATGAAGAGCATGGATATTTAAAATCTGAAAATCCAATATCTTTTGAAATTGGCGATAAAATAAATATTATTCCAAATCATGCTTGTGTCATCCCTAATTTAGCAGGTAAAGTATACTGTATGAGAGATGATATTTTGGAAAGAGTAATATGTATAGAAGCACAAAGTAAAATACAGTAGTTTTATTTTATAATTTAAAATTAATTTTTGATTATACTTAAATTGGATTAAGTTTAAATATATATTTAGACTTAATCCAATAAATTTTTTATTAATCTTGTGGAACAAATTGTTTCTTCACCATTTTTCATTCTTATTGTTCTGGTTTTTCTGTTAATTTCAGATATATTGTATTTATTTACTACTATGGATTCATGACATTTAATTAATCCCAGTTCTTCATTTACAATTTCTTTAATCTTCCCATAAAACTCAATTATTCCATTATCCAGATGGATTTTAATTTTATGGGGTGTAGTTGAGGTTTCAAAGAACATTATGTCCTTATAGTTAATAAATCTGATTATGTCCCCATCTTTAAATTTAAAGACATTTCTACTAATATTTGGATTTTCAACAGCTCTTTCTACTATTGTATTTAAACATTCACTTATGCGTTTTTTCATATTTACCGGGTTTGATTTTAATATATAGTCCATAGCTTCAACCTTGTATTTGAAGGTTAAGTTGGAAAATTCTTCGTAGCCTGTTACGATAATAATTTTTGAAGATTCATCAATTTGTTTTATTTTATTTCCTAAACTAAATCCTGTTAATTTATGGTGTAGGTTAATATCTAAAAAATAAATACCGCCAAGTACTTTGTTTTTTCTAATATGCTCTATTAGTTCATCCGGATTAGTAGTAGCTAGATCTACAGCCATGTCATAACCCTGCAGCAAGGTGAAATTTGTAATGTATTCTTTTAATTCTTGAAGTTGAGTAATGTCATCTTCACAAATATAAATCTTTTGCATTTTTTAATCCTTTATTTCTAATTTGTGTAAAAACTTATTGTTTTCTATTTGTATTTCATGGGTAATGTTTTTATATTTTGAAAGTATTTCATCTAAAATAGAAAGACCTAAACCACGGTTGCTACCTTTTGTGGAAAAACCTTCCTTTTTTAATTCAAATAATTTCTGTATATTTTTTCTACTGTTATTCTCTACAATAATAATCTTGGAGGTTTTTGTAGTAAGAAAAACGACACTAACTTTTCCTTGTCCAAGGCTTTCCACTTCTTCAATAGCGTTGTCCAGTATAATTCCCAATATTCGAATTAAATCGACATTTTTAATATTAATATTTTCAATATAATCAGATATATCTAAAAAAACATCAACATTTTTTTCTTCCGCTTCCCTTATTTTATTAAAGAGAAAGCCTTTTAAATATTTAATATGAATATTGGAAAGTCTGTCTAAATTAAAGGATTTATTAAATATTATTTCCTTGTCCTCGTCGGTGATACTATAATAAAAATCTTTAATTCCATCTAGGTCATTTTGTTTTATAAGTCCATTTAAGGTTATTAGTATATTTTTATAATCATGTCTAAACTTTCTAACTTCATTATAGTTTTTTTCTAAGCTATCGTAATAGGAGTCAAGGAATTTTTCTCTTTCCAATTTTACTATTAAGTGAAGGTATATTCCTATAAAGGCAAACATGACAATTACTGACAATACTTTCTTTAAGCTGTCTTTAATTAAGGACATTTTTTGAAAATGTTCATAAGCCTCTTGGTCAAAATACTCTTCAGGAAAATAGGATTTTATATTTTCAATATCACTTTCACTAAGATTTAATTTGTCAAAATCATAATAATCTAAAATTACAGGTGTTTCAGGAAAGTTAGGAGTTGTTAAAGCCCTATATACCAGCTGGTAATAAACAACAGTAGCTATTATTAAAAATATTGCTAAAAATTTATTATTATAGGGGATCTCTATTTTACTAATAAGAAGTAATAGTAAGGTTCCTCCTATTAAAAACATAAGTACATTTAATAAATTATACAGTGGTGGTGGATAATTTAAAATTGTTAAAACTATATCCAATAAATTTTCCAGTATTACCATAACAAGTATTAAAATACCGGTTAAATTAAAGGACTTAATTAAGTTGTTTTTTATAAATACCATGGAAAAAACAAGGGTTAAAAGAGCTATTGTAGGTATTGTTAAAGTATAAAGTCTATGTCTTATTAAAACAATTAAAAACATAGAAATAAATACATAAATATAGGATTTTATTTTTAAGTTTTTAAATTTAATTTTCGATAAAATTAATATTCCTAAAAAGCAAAACAAGATTTCAGGAATTGTCTGTAGGTCTAAATTGTTAATCCATTTTAAAATTTCAATTAATTTCATTATTATTCCTTGCCTTCTATTTATTACAACTATTATAGCAAAGAAGTATCTTATTTTAATTTTTAAGCAGCTATTATTTAATCTTAAGCAGTTATGATTTAAATATTATTATTTTGTTTTATTACAGTAAGATTGTAGTTACAGATTTGTGGAAGGAGTAAGTATGATTTTAAAAATAGATAATATTTCAAAAAACTTTGGAAGAAAAGTTGCATTAAAAGATATAAGTTTTTCTTTGGAAGATGGAGTTTATGGACTATTAGGAGATAATGGGGCAGGAAAATCTACTTTAATGAGAATTTTAACTACAGTTTTAAAACCATCTTCAGGAAGGGTGGAGGTTGATGGAAATTCTATTAAGGTTTTAGGTGATAAATACAGGTCGTTATTAGGTTATATGCCTCAGGAGTTTTTTGTATATCCTACTTTAACAGCCAGAGGATTTTTAGAATATATGGGTTCTTTAAAAGGAATTAATGAAAAAGACTTAAAAAATAAAATTGATGAAGTTTTAGAATTTGTAAATTTAAAAGAGGTAGCTAATAAAAGAGTTGTTACTTTTTCAGGAGGTATGAAAAGAAGAATAGGAATTGCCCAAGCTATTATAAATGATCCTAAAATAATTATTTTAGATGAGCCAACGGCAGGGTTAGACCCTCAAGAAAGAATAAGATTTTTAAATATTTTAGGAGATATGGGGAAAAATAGAATCATTATAATTTCCACCCATATTGTTTCGGAAATTGAGGCTATTTCAAGGGATGTAATTGTAATGAAAAAGGGAAAACTCGTTGAAAAAGGCGACATAGACACATTGGTTGAAACAATGAATAATAGGGTTTGGGAAGCTGAAGTAAAACCAAATTACCTAAAAGAAATCGAGAAAAACAACCCGATTATTAGAATGAAAAGGAAGAATGAAAAAATTAGAATAAGGTATGTTGGTGAAAAAATTGAAGAAATAGAAAATAAAAAAGTTTTACCTACATTAGAAGATTACTATGTTTATAACAATAATAAAATAGGAGGGAAAAATGAAAAAAATAATTAAATTGGCAGTTTTGTCCTGTATCGTTGTAACATTAACAGCCTGTGGAAATAGAGAGGGAACCGATGATGATTATATGAACAATAAAACGGAGCCAACAAAAAATGTTGAAAGCGTATTGGAAAAAATAGAGGCTGATGATGAACTTTTAGAAAAACAAATAGGGGAATATAGGAAGGAAAGGGATAAGGACAAATATACTAAAGAAGTAAATGGAACAATTATAAATACACAGCCAAATGAAGAGGATTATATTAAGGGCTTTGATGAAGTGAGAAAGGTAGAACCGAAACTTCCGGATGATTTAGAAGAGGCTTATGAAGAAGTTGGAAGATATTTGGAAGAGGATAAGAAGCTAGAACAAAAAACAAAAGATTTGTATTATTTACCAGCAGATCCAAGAGTATATAAGGTTTATATTGATGAAGACAAGGGAAAACTTCAAGGTTATGATAATGAAAATATTATAGTAATGGAGTATTTAGATGGGGACACTTGGAAGTTTGTTTATGTTGCAAAGGAAAATAAAGACGGACAATGGAAATTTGTTCATGATGGTATTAATCATAAAGAATAGGAAATATTATGCAGGTAAAATTTGAACTTGAAAAATTATTCAATAAGGTAACTATTTTGGCTATGATTTGCATGATAATACTAACTGTATTTCATGGACTTATATCCTTTGGAAAGTGGGAAGAAACCTATGTTCATAAATATAAGACAGTTAAGGGGAAATTAGCCTATTGGTCTTACTTAAATGTTTCCAAGGAATACGAGGGAGAATTAAATCAGGAATATTTAAATAGATTTACTAAAGATTTTCAAAATAGTAAGGAAAGAAAAGCTATTGAAAGTGGAAAAATCTACCAGTGGACTAAATATTCTTTAGCAAGGGATTTTATTTTACCAATAGTTATAGATGAAAGTATTAGCCAAAACAGCAAGCTGGATTTTAATAAAGAAAACCTTAAAGATGTTAATAGCTTCTATAAAAAATTTAAAAAGGAAGCTATTACAAATATGAAATTGGAAAATAAATTAATTGGATTTTTTAAATATACAAAAAATCAATTGGAAATAGTAGAGAATAAAATAAATAATATTAAAACTCCAATTACAATAAAATATACAGAGGGTTTAAAAAACTTTTTAATATATTATAAAACGGATTATCTTCTTTTTTGCCTAGTTTTAGTTTTTGGATTAAGTAGCTTGTTTTCAAAGGATTCAAACTCCGGTGTAGATGAGTTGTCCTTGTCTACTAAAACGGGAAAGGGGAAAAACCTAAATTCCAGATGGATTGCAGGTAATGTTTTTATTCTTTTAGGATATGGGATTTATGTTTTAACACTTCTTATTACCCATGGACTAATAGGAAGTTTACATGGACTTGGAGCATCAATTCAAATTTTAGAACAAACTTCTGCCTTTAATATAAATATATTTCAGGGGATATTGTTAGTAATTTTTTGTGGTCTATTAGGTGGTCTGGTTATTGGAAATCTTATTATGGTTATTTCAATTTATAGTAAAAATATGAAATTTACAATTTTAACAACAGGAGTTATTTTGTTTTTTATGAATAATTTTATGAAGACACAAAATTCCTTTAAACAATTATTACCATTAAATTTTAATAATAAAATGGCCTTACTTAAGTCCGGTAATTACTTTTTTATTGGTGATACTGCAATTCCATACTTTATAATTGTTTTTATTTTATCTGTTATATATATTTTAGTTTTTTATACTTTAACCAGAGTAAAATTTAAAAGATATTATCTGTAAGAGGTGAAGAATGAAGAGTTTAATAAGAGCTGAAAGAAAAAGGGTTTTAAACAGAAATATCTTTATTTTAATAATTGCAATAATAACACTATTTTCTGTAATTTCCGGACTTATGGGATTAAATGCTTATAAAGTAGACTATGGAAATAAAATTTTGTACACGGCAAAAGAAAACCTTAGAAGAAGTAAGAAAGAAAGTAAATATACCTTTCTAGATAAGGAGTTTATTTCAAGTCTAAAAGATAAAAATATAGACAATATACAATTTTACAAGAACATAGACAAGATACTAGTAAAAAATTATGACTTAATATCCTATTCTGAGCTTACAGAAAGTAGAGCTAAGGATTTTTACAATAAAAGATTAATTAATATAAAGAAAAACTTAGAGGGAGATACAGAAAAGGATTATTCTAAAAAAGATATAAAATATCTGCTTCAAAAAGCCAATAAAACAAAAAAGCCCATTCAAATGGACTATGCTGAAGGCTGGAAAAATATTAACAGGGATTTAGGTACGTTAATTCTTTTATTAATAATAATTTCATCTATAGTTATTCTTCAAATATTTGGCAAAATAGATAAATTTAACATGGATGAACTATCTAGGGCAACAAGAAAAGGTAATATGGAGCTAAGTATAGCTAAGGTAATTGTGGCTATTAAGATTTCCTTAATCATATATTTTACGGGAATTTTAATACTTCTAATAGTAAATGGAATTATTTATGGCTTTGAAGGCTTCTCAATGCCAATTCAAAGTAATCCGACTTACTTATATTCCGTATTTAAAATAAATTATTTACAGCAGTTTTTAATAAATATCTCTTTAGGATTAGTGGCATTATTATTTTTGGTAGGCTTTGTTTTATTTGTTACAGCTGTAACTAAAAATCTTTTAACAGGTGGGGTAATTACAGTATTTTTTTGGGCGTTATTATTTGTGTTCGAAATGCTTAAAGATTATGAAATAAACCATTACTTTGCAAATTTTCTACCAATTAAAATGACGGATTTTACTATGCACTATAATGCTAACGATATTTATAAAGTTTTTGATAATAGGTATAATTCAATTATATGGACTATTATGGTTACAATTTTAATATCGATTATATTATTTATTTTAAGCTATTTAATCTATGTATTTAGACAGAAAAAAGAAAGAACATAGGCTACTTTAGCCTATGTTCTCCTCTTAAAATTCTTCCGACATTAACTTCTATATACTTATCTTTTTTATTTGCCATTTCTCCTGCAACAAAGACATAATCAAAACCACTTGCATACTCCATTGAGTTTATATAATCTGAATTGTTTTTTATGTTTTCTAAATCGAATATGACCAAATCGGCATCATAACCAACCTTGATTTTTCCCTTATTTCTTATATTAAATACCTCTGCAGGAAAACCGGTAATTTTATAGATGCCTTCTTCTAATGAAAGAATTTTTTTCTTATTAATATAAATTTCCAAAAATCTTGCAAAGGAGCCATATTGTCTAGGGTGAATAAGGCCACCTTTAGGAAAAATTGAATCTGAAATTATAAAAGTAAAGGGTAATTTAATAATTCTTTCAACATCATCTTCACAAAGGCTAAAATTAACCATGGAAACCTTTAAATCCTCTTCTATTAGTAAATCAAAAGCAAAATCATAAGGATCTTTATTTTCTTCTTTAGCAATTTCAGAAACTAATTTTCCAACATATTTTTGGTTTTTTTCCAAGTCGACAGTAGTAATCATTACTGATTCCCAACCGATTAAATAAAGAATATTTTCAAAATCCTCTTGGTCTTTACTTAGTATGTTTTTACAAATTTCTCTTTGCTTTGGATCTTTTAATCTTTTAAGGGTTTCTTCCTCCCCACCTTCTAAAAATTGTGGAGGAAGTAATTTAACCAGTTGTGTAGAGCCGGCAGTCCAAGGATAAACATCGGCAGTAATTTTCATACCGTTATTTTGGGCGTTTTCTATTAATTTTATAGCCTCATTTAAAAGATGTCCCCAATTCTTTTTACCTATGCATTTTAAATGGCTTATGTGCAAAGGTACATTTAATTTTTTGGCTATATAAATAACCTCTTTAATGGAAGAAACTAAAAGATTGCCTTCTCCACGAATATGAGTAACAAGGGGAATATTTGTGTTTTTTATAGGCATTAAAACTTCAATAATTTCTTCAGTAGAGTATAGATTTTCCGGCATATATTCTAAACCAAGGGAAACTGCAAAAGCTCCGGAATTAATTGCTTCAATTAGCAATTTATGAATTCTTTGAATTTCCTCTTCTGATAGTTTACCTTTGTCAAAACCCTTTACTGCCATTCTTAAAGTTCCGTTTCCTATATTCATTCCAAAATTAATAGGATGTTTATTTTTTTCTAAGAGTTTCAAGTATTCAGGAAAACTTTCAAATTCCTTGTCTTTAGGAAGTCTTCCAACAACAGGTCTTAGAGTATTTAAAATCATATTCTTTTTGTTTTTAGGTAAGGGAACTATACTTAAACCACAGTTTCCGTTTAAGGAGCTAGTAACTCCTTCTCTAATTTGTGGTACACCATAGTGTTTGTTGAAAACAAAAGAATCACTGTGCATATGAACATCTATAAATCCGGGAGTAACTATTTTTTCCTTTGCATCTATTATAGTTTTTGCTTTTTCATTAATATTCTTCCCGATTTTTACAATTTTTCCATTATCTACACAAATATCTCCAATATAGCCGGGAGAATTTGTACCATCAACAATATATGCGTTTTTAATAATTAATTGTAAAATAATATCACTCCTATTTTGTTTAAATAAGTATAGTAAAATAGTTTTAGGTAATTATAATAAAATACTCTTAAGTACTATTAAATTTGTAATAATATAATTTACCTCTAAATCTTTAGGTTTTTCATATCCATTAATGTTATACCAACATGTGTCTATATTATTGTTTTTAGCTCCAATTATATCGGCTTGTAAACTGTCACCAATAAATAAAATTTCCCTTGCTTCTAAGTTACTTCTTTTTAAACATTCTTTAAAAAAATTATCACTTGGCTTATCGTAACCGATGTCATCTGAAACGAAGAGATCGGTAAAATAATCCAACAAATTTGCATGTTTTAGTCTGTTTATTTGCATTTCTAATATTCCGTTTGAAGCAGCATAAATTTTATATTTTTTATAAAGAGAACTTATTACCTCATAGACATTAGGCTCTGTAATAAATTGTTTTCCTAAATTTTTTTCAAACACCTTTTGAAATTTATAGTATGATGAATTGAGGTTTAATTTTTCAAATAGTATTTTAAATCTTGTATTTAAAACATCTTGGACGGATATTTCTCCACTTTTTTGTTTTTTCCATAAATCCTTGCTAATTTCCCTATAAAGTTCATATATGGATTTTGAATAATGCAAATCACATATTTTAAAACTTTCTTCAAAAGCTGCAAGGCTACATTTTTCAAAATCAAAAATAGTATCATCAATATCAAAAAATAATGCTTTGTACATTTACTCACCTTGAATTATAATATTTACTTATATTATTTCATATTCTTACCTAATATGCTATTTAATGGGTAAATAATTTAGGAGAGTTGGTGGAAATATGGATAATACAGAATTTATTAAAAAGGCTAAAAAATACATAGAAGAAATATACAAGCCTTATAATAATAAGATTTATGTACCAATGCCGGAAACAAGAAATTTGTTTTTACCGGTTACCATTGGTTGCAGCTATAATAAATGTTTATATTGTGGATTAAATAAAAATATTATCTTTAAAAAATTAACTTTAGAAGAAATTGAAGAAAACTTGAAAAAATTACAGTTTATAACTAAAAATAATAGAAGAAAAGTAGAAAAGTTTAATCTATTAGGAGGTAACCCCTTAGTCTTAAAAACAGACTATTTAGTAGAAATAGCAAGGCTAATAAGAAAATATTTTCCGGAGGTAAAATATATAAGCTCTTTTTCAAGAGTTGATGATATTATAAGAAAGAGTTATGACGAATTACTTTTGTTAAGGGATAATAAATATAATCGTTTATCCCTGGGAATTGAATCCGGATCAGATAAAATATTGGACTTTCAAAGAAAAGGTGTTACTTCTGAGGATAATTTAGCGGCTATGAAGAAATTGGAAAAAGTTAAAATTGACTATTCCGCCTATATAATATTAGGCTTTGGGGGAGTTAAATATTCAAGGGAAAACGCTCTTGAAACAGCCAAACTTTTAAATAAAGTACATCCCTTTGAGCTAGTAGTAGTAAATTTAGTTTATTTTCCAAATGCACCTTTATTGGACAAGGTAAAGATAGGTGAATTTAAAAGATTAAGTCCTTTACAATCTTTGGAAGAAGAATATTTACTCCTTTCTAAATTAGAAATGGAAAATGTAATATTTAATGCAACCCATAAAAATAATATTATAGCAATAAAGGGAAAATTACCGGAACACAAAAATAGTATGCTAAAGAAAATAAGGGAAAATATTAAAAAGTATAGTATAAAATTGTAAAAGCCAAGAAAAAGGATAATATAATAGCATTTGGCAATAATTATGGTAGAATAAAATATATTAATAACACTAAGGAGGTGTTGTATTATGTTGAAAATAGGTGTATTGGATATTGTTACAAACTGGGAGGTTTGTAGTATTTAATAATAAGCCTCCCGGGAAAATCAAAAATAATTGATTTTTTAGGAGGAAAATAATTGAATAAGTATAATTTAAGAGATTTAGGTTTTACAGATGAATTAAAAGAAGAACATAGATTAAGTGAAGGTATGTATATTGGTAGAGTTTTTTCTCAAACTAAAAACCTATACAGAGTAGTTTGTGAAGAAGGGGAAGTAATTTCTGAAATTTCCGGTAAGTTTAGGTATGAAACCAAGTCAACCTTGGATTTTCCAACAGTTGGAGATTTTGTTGTCCTAGATAGAAATAATAATAATCAGGGAAATGCGGTAATTAATTATAGATTTTCCAGAAAAAGTGCCTTTGTTAGAAAATCTGCAGGAACATCAAATACCAAACAAATCATAGCAAGTAATATAGATTATTTGTTTATATGCATGTCTTTAAATAATGATTTCAATTTAAGAAGATTGGAAAGATATATTTCTATAGCTTGGGAAAGTGGTGCTATACCGGTTGTAATATTAACCAAGGCGGATTTATGTAATAATATTGACGCTAAATTAACAGAAGTAGCCAGTGTAGCCATAGGTGTTGATGTAGAGGTAACTTCAAACTTACAAGAGGATAGTATAGAAAAAATTAAAAAATATATTAGTCCGGGAAAAACCATAGCCTTTATCGGCTCTTCCGGAGTAGGAAAATCTACCTTAATAAACTCCTTAATAGGTGAGAAAATTTTAAAGACTAAAGATTTAAGAAATGATGACAAGGGAAAACATACAACAACCCATAGAGAGATGTTTGTTCTTGAAAATGGCGGTTTGATTATAGATACACCGGGAATGCGAGAACTGGGCTTGGATACTGTTGATATATCGAAAAGTTTTTCCGATATTGATGAGCTAGCGACCATGTGTAAATTTAATGACTGTAGTCATACAAAAGAACCTAAATGTGCAGTGTTAAAGGCTGTAGAAAATGGAGAACTTTCAGAAGAAAGGCTAAATAATTATAGAAAATTAAAAAAGGAAAGTAAATATTCTGGTCTTGATTTTAAGGAAATTGAAAAGAAAAAATTAGAAGATATGTTTTCCAATGTAGGTGGTATGAAAAATGCCCGAAAATATTTAAAAGCAAAAGATAAGAGAAGAAATAAGTAAGCTTATTTTTTATATAAAAGTTCAAGAAAATGTTGACAATATATTTAATAGTAGTACAATACTAACTATAAGCAATATAAATATGCCATAAAGACGTTAAAAGTTGTTGAGCAAAGGAAGAAGAAAATGAAAAACAATTATTTAAACAAAGATGACATAAAAATAGTTTTGCAGATGTTGCTACCAACCACGATTACACAAATATTAATTGAATCTCTTTCTAAAGGTATAATTACCGTAAATTTATTAAATATTTTCAATGAGCAAGTTGAAATGTTCTTTATATTTTCAATATAGGTGTATTTTAAAAATATTTAGGCTAAGAAAAAACAAAAGCTTGTAAGAGAAAATATCTAGAATGAAAATTTATGGGTTTTATGTGAAAATAAATTTTAAAATAATTATTTAATAATATAGAGTTGTTAGTTATAAAAAGGAAGTTTTTAACTTATAGATTATGAAAAAAGTTAATGGAGTTTGGAGAAAAAATGAATTCAATGGAGAAAAGGAAGTATACAAAAAAAGAAAAAAGATTTATAATTTGTTTTTTATTAATGATTTTAATTGTTCTAATTGGCTCAACTCTCGATTTTGGTATGTATGTAAAAAATATAGGAGAAGAAGCGGGGACGAAAATTACAGGATTTTTTTCTACAGTATTTTAATTAAAAAATATTTACATGTAATTAAAGAATAAAATATTTTAAAAAGAAAAATAGGCCTAGGATTTTCTAAGCCTATTTTTTCTTAACCTAAAACCTTAGCTACATTTTTAAGCATTTCTATTATAGGTAGGTCATAAGGACATCTTGGTTCACAATCTCCACATTCTATACAGTCTTTAGCATTGACCTCCATACCATTGTAACGACTTAATGCCCAGTCCTTTAAGTCGTATCTGGTATAATAGCCTTCCATTAGGAAATTTGTTGGAATATCTATTCCGACTGAACAAGGTGCACAATAACCACATCTTCTACAAAATTGTGTTCCTAATTCTTCTACATAATTTTGTAATTCTTTTATTTCTTCTTCAGCTAAGGGTCTTGGATTATTTCCAACGCCGGCATTTTCTTTTACCTGCTCTATTGTATCCATTCCCGGTATAGCCAAAGTAATATTTTCATTTTCCATAATATACCTTAAACAAAGCTCTCCTTTAGGAATAGCTCCACCGGCAAGTGGCTTCATAATTAGTATTCCAATGTTTTTTTCTTTAGCTTTTTTAAATGCTTCTTCAGCTTGGTTTTCTACAATATTATAGGGAAATTGGATTGTCGAAAATTCGTTTGTGTCAATTAATTTATTCAATAGGTCAACACTGTGACTAGTTACGCCAATTTCTTTTATTATACCTTTTTCCTTCATTTCTTTAACGGCTTTTAAAGCACCATTTTCAGAAAAAATAGTTTCCATTTCTGATTCTTTACTTACATTATGAAATTGGTAAAGATCTAAGGAATCAACTTTTAGGTTTTTTAAAGAAATTTCTAAATCTTTAAGGACACCATCATAGGTTCTTTGCATTGATTTAGTTGCTATGTAAAATTTCTCTCTTCCAACTACTTCCAATGCTTGTCCCAATAATTTTTCACTGTCATTATAACTTCTTGCTGTATCAATAAAATTTATTCCTTGTTTGTGTGCTTCTTCTACAAGCTTTATAGCTGTATCTTTATCAACATTTTGAATTGGAATTCCTCCAAATCCAATTACAGAAACTTCATAACCGGTTCTACCTAAAATTCTTTTCTCCATAATGCTCCTCTTTTATATGTTATATTAATAATAATTATATATTATACTAATAATAATATCATATTAAAGTGTTTTATAATATAAACAACATAAAATTGTTTAAGTATTTGTAAAGTAGTGGCGATTTAAATATTAGGGAAAAATCAGCAATTAAATATTTTTTCTACCTATGATATAATAATAAAGCAAGTAAATAAGGAGGTTGTTTTTTGCGACAAGCTATATATAGAGAATATAGACCAAAAACTTTTGATGAAGTTTTAGGTCAAAGTCAAGTTACTGAGGTTTTAAAGAACCAAGTAAAAAACAATTTAATAGGTCATGCTTATTTGTTTTCAGGAACTAGAGGAACCGGTAAAACAAGTTGTGCAAAAATATTTGCACGGGCTATAAACTGTTTAAATCTACAAGATGGTTCACCTTGTAATGTTTGTGAAAATTGTAGGTCTATTCTCAATGAGGAAACTTTTGATATAGTTGAAATGGACGCTGCATCTAATAGACGAATTGAAGATATTAGAGATCTAAGAGATAAGGTAATTTACCCTCCTGCTAATTTAAAATACAAGGTTTATATTATAGACGAGGCTCATATGATAACAAATGAGGGATTTAATGCCCTTTTAAAAATCATGGAGGAACCTCCAAAGCATTTAGTATTTATTTTAGCTACTACGGAAATAGAAAAAATTCCTCAAACCATCCTTTCAAGATGTCAAAGATATGAATTTAAAAGACTGGATACGGAGTTTATTAAGGAAAATATTCTAAATATTACAAGGGATTTAGGAGTTGAAATTGAACCGGAAGCGGTAAATCTTATAGCTAATGAAGCAGATGGAGCTATGAGAGATGCTTTAAGCACTTTAGATCAGGTAATTTCTTTGGGAAAAGATAAAATAACCGTTAAGGATTTAGAAGAGGATTTAGGTCTAGTTGACCAGGACAAAATATTTAAGCTAGTTGATGCTATAATTTCTAAAGATTTTTCAAATACAATAAAAGCTTTTGCAGAAACCTCTAAGGGAAAAATTATTTCTAATTTATTTAAGGATTTAACTGACCATTATAGAAATTTACTTTTAGTTAAAAATAAATTGGAAAGCAATGTAGATGCTAGTACTATGTATCTTGAAAAATACAAGGAACAAGCCAATAATATAGAAATGAATCAGATTATTGAGTCATTGGATATATTAATGGAATTTGAAATTAAATTAAAGACTACAGAAAACCCTGTTATATTAGGGGAGCTGTTGGTTACAAGGTTAGTGGATTATGTTAATTACAATAGTTTTAAATCTAAAATCAACTACCTAGAAGATAAGGTTAAAGAATTAGAGGAAAAACTTTCTAATTTAAAAGTTGAAGATTTAAATTCTAATGGTAATATAGATATTGTTACTACTAATAATTCTGTAAAAGATGATTTAGTAAAGGCGGAAATAATTACAGAAGAAAATAAGTCAAATATTACAGAAACAGAAGATAGTAAGGTAGAGAAGGAAGAAAATCCTAGTGCTGAAAAAGTAGAAAATAGTGATGATTTAGAAGACGATGTTTTAGACAAGTACAAGGAAACGAAGTATTGGAATGAAATTGTAAACAAGCTTCCTACACCAATGATGAGGAATTTTATAAATTCTTCAACCTATAGGTTTTTAGAAAAAAACCGCTTGGTTATTCTTTTTAAAACAGAGGATACAAAAATGAAGTTAATTTGTTCAAATATAAATGTTTTGAAAAAAATAGTTCAAGAAGTTGTAGGTAGTGATTATGATGTGCATATAACTTTAGAATCAAGTTATCCGGATTTAAATAATTTAAGAAAAGAAAAAAATTTAAAATTAATCCAAGATTTATTTGGGGAAGATAATATTAATATTACTTAGGAGGTATTTTTTATGGCAAAAGGTGGATATCCAAGAGGCGGAATGCCAAATATGAATAATATGATGAAACAAATGCAAAAAATGCAAAAACAAATGGAGGAAGCACAAGAAAAGTTAGAGGAAACTGAATTCACAGCAACTGCTGGTGGAGGAAGTATAGAGGTTACAGTAAACGGTAAAAAAGAATTGGTTGCTGTAAAAATAGAAGAAGATGTTGTAGATCCGGATGATGTTGAAATGTTACAGGATTTAATAATCGTAGCTGTTAATGACGCTTTAAATAAAGTTACAGAAACAAGTGAAAAAGAAATGGGTAAATTTACTGGAGGCATGAATATTCCAGGATTATTTTAGTAGGTGATTAAATGGCTTTATACCCAAGACCAATAGAAAATCTAATAGTTGAATTAGCAAGCTTGCCTACAATTGGAAGAAAATCAGCTAAAAGACTAGCTTTTAAAATTATTGAAATGGATGATGAAAAAGTAAATAGATTGGTAAATGCTCTAATTAATGTTAAAAAAGAAATTCATCATTGTAAAATTTGTGGTAATTTAACAGATAAAGAAATATGTGATATATGTTCAGATGAAAGCAGGGACAAATCCACTATAGTAGTAGTTGAGGATAGTTCAAATATTATTTCTCTTGAGAAAGCAAGGGAATATAAGGGACAATACCATGTCTTAAACGGACTAATCTCTCCAAGGGAAAATATTAGTCCTGAGGATTTAAATATAGAATCCCTTATTGAAAGAGTCAAAGATGGTGGTATTGATGAAGTAATATTGTCCTTATCACCAACTGTAGACGGAGATCTTACAATTAACTTTTTATCTGAAATTATAAAGCCTTTAGGAGTAAAAGTGACAAAAATTGCTAATGGAGTTCCTTTAGGTGTAAGTTTAGAATATTTTGATGAAATGTCGATTTATAAAGCATTGGAAGATAGAAGAGAAATTTAAGTAAAGCATGGGAAACCATGCTTTTTTAAAATTATAATTGATGGGAAAGTGTAAATTTTATGAATAGAGTAAGAGAAAAAAACACAACTAAAGATATAAAAAAGGGAATTGCAATATCCCTACCGGTGGGAATAGGATACATATCCATAGCAATAGCCTTTGGTTTATTAGCTAGAAATTCCGGATTGACTTTACTGGATACTTTTTTATTTTCAGCAATGGTCTTTGCTGGGGCCTCTCAATTTATGGCAATTGAGTTAATTGTAGCCGGTGTACCAACACTTGGAATTGCGATATCGGTTTTTTTAATTAATTTAAGATTACTTGTAATGGCAACATCTCTTGGAGTAAAAATGGAAAGAGTAAATAAAAAATCAATTCCTTTAATAGGATTTTTATTAACAGACGAATCCTTTTCCGTTCTTTCTTTTACCAAAGATAAAATTAGTACAGCCTATGCAATTTTTGTAGGATTAATACCATATTTATTTTGGGTAGGTTTTACTGTTATAGGTTATTTAGTAGGGGATATTCTTCCTGAAAAGTTAAAGATGAGTTTAGAAATAGGGCTTACTGCAATGTTTATTGCCTTATTAATTCCTTCTGTTAAAAGAAATTTAAAAGGCATAGTAGTTTCTTTAATAGCTGCATTTATTTATATAATAATATTTTATTTAAATATACTTCCAACAGGATGGGATATAGTTGTTGGAATACTTTTATCTACCTTAATAGGCTATATTTTAATTAGAAAGGGGACAATATAATGAAAAGTGAATATTTTTTACTAATAGTTCTCTGTGCTATTTTAACTAGTTGTCCTAAAATAATTACAATGACATTTTTAAAGGATAAAAAAATAAAAAAAGAATTTAAGGATTTTTTAGATATTATTCCCTATACAAGTCTTGCTATATTAATTACAAGAGGAGTATTAACTATGGACAAACAGATTATGGTTCCTACAATAATATCTATAATAGTTTGTTTTTTTGTTTCCTATTTTAGAGAGAGTTTAGCTCAAACAATAATTTCCGGAGTTGGAACAATGTACATTTTAATATTATTACTTGGAATTTAATTATAAAATGTATGTTTTTTTAAAACAAATGGGTATATATTAAATGGAATTGTAATAATTACATATTTGTAATTAACTTATGAACAAATAAAATAGGAGGAGAAATGGATAAGAATAAAAAAATCACCAGTAAAAACGATGTAATAGGAAAAGACCCAAAGGTTACTAATGGAGCTGGGATACCAGTAGCAAACAATCAAACAGCTATGACTGTTGGACCAAGAGGACCAATGGCTATGGAAGATGTTTGGTACATGGAAAAAATGGCTCATTTTGACAGAGAAGTTATACCGGAAAGAAGAATGCATGCTAAAGGTTCAGGTGCTTTTGGAACATTTAGAGTTACAAACGATATTACAAAGTACACTAAAGCAAAAATATTTTCAGAAGTAGGAAAAGAAACGGAAATATTTATTAGATTTTCTACAGTAGCAGGGGAAAGAGGAGCTGCTGATGCAGAAAGGGATATTAGAGGCTATGCAATAAAATTTTACACAGAAGATGGTAACTGGGATTTAGTAGGTAACAATACTCCTGTATTCTTTATGAGAGATCCACATCATTTTATCGGATTAAATAGGGCTGTAAAGAGAGATCCTAGAACAAATTTAAGATCAGCTAATAATAACTGGGATTTTTGGACTTCATTACCAGAAGCTTTACACCAAGTAACTATTACAATGAGTGACAGGGGAATACCAAAATCCTACAGACATATGCACGGTTTTAGTTCCCATGCATATTCAATGATAAATGAAAATAATGAAAGAGTATATGTAAAATTCCATATGAAGACCCAACAAGGAATTGAAAACATATCAGATGAAGAAGCAGAAAAATTAATTGGTATGGATAGGGAAAGCCATGGTAGAGATTTATATGAAGCAATAGAAAAGGGTAATTTCCCTAAATGGAAAATGTATATACAGGTTATGACTCAAGAGCAAGCAGATAATATGCCATATAATCCATTTGATTTAACAAAGGTATGGTATCATGGAGAATATCCGCTAATAGAGGTTGGAGAGTATGAATTAAATAGAAATCCTGAAAACTATTTTGCTGATGTAGAACAAGCTGCATTTACGCCTGCAAATGTAGTTCCTGGTATTTCATTTTCACCTGACAAAATGCTTCAAGGAAGATTATTCGTTTATGGAGATGCTCACAGATATCGTTTAGGTGTTAATCATCATCAAATACCTGTAAACTCACCTAAAAATGCAACTAACAACCATCCTTATCATAAAGATGGACAAATGAGAGTTGATGGAAATGGTGGTTCAGAAGTTCATTATGCTCCAAATAGTTATGGTAACTATGTAGAATATACTGAACATGAAGAGCCTATGCAAAAAGCAAATGGTGACATTGGTAGATGGAATTTTAGAGATGACGATGACGATTATTTCACTCAACCGGGTAAGTTGTTTAGATTAATGTCTCCGGAACAACAAAAGGTTCTTGTTGAAAATACAAGAAGAGCCATGGGAGATGCAGAGGAAAAAATTAAATTACGTCATATTGAACATTGTTTTTATGCCGATGAAAAATATGGTCGTATGTTAGCAGAAGAATTGGGAATAGATGTAGATTTTTCTAAATTCGATGTAGAAGAATATAAGAAGAGAAAAAGAACAGATACTTCATATTAAATTATAAGGGGACAGAAATGTCTCCTTTTTTAATTTAAAGGATATTATTTTAATGAATTAAGTCTTATTATAGTAGAAATAATTATATATTAGAGTTATAATATCAACAGAGGTAAGGTTAAAGATAAGTTCTGAAGCTAAACCTGTGAATATTAAATTTTTGGACACAGGTATTCTGTGTCCATTTTTGTTTTAAATATATTAGGAGGTTGATATGGATAATAGAGTTGCAATAATTGGAATAATTATTGAAAACAAAGAAGCCAGCACAGAGGTAAATGAAATTTTACACAAATATTCAAAATATATTATTGGAAGAATGGGGATTCCAAATATTAGAGAAAGTATAAATGTAATATCGGTTATTGTAGATGCACCACAAAGTGAAATAAGTGCCTTAACCGGGAAATTAGGAATGATTAAAGATGTTAGCTGTAAGGCTGTATATTCAAAAATTTAAATAAGAAAACAAGGGGAAAATATGAGTAATTACATACCAAGTTCTTCTAAGGCAGAAGAATTTATTAACAATGAAGAAATTTTAAAAACTATTGAATATGGTAGAAAAAATAGTAAAAATAGACAGTTAATTGAAGAAATATTGGAAAAAGCAAAGGAGGCTAAAGGTCTTAGCCACAAGGAAGCTTTCGTTTTATTATCCTGTGAATTAGAGGATTTAAATGAAGAGATTTTTAAGTTGGCTAAGGAGATTAAGCAAAGATTTTATGGCAATAGAATAGTTCTTTTTGCTCCTTTATACCTTTCAAATTACTGTGTTAATGGATGTACCTATTGTCCATATCACTATAAAAATAAAACCATAAGAAGAAAGAAACTAACTCAAGAGGAAATAAAAGAAGAGGTTATAGCTCTACAGGATATGGGCCATAAAAGACTGGCACTGGAAACTGGTGAAGACCCAGTAAACTGTCCTATAGAATATGTTATAGAGTCAATTAAAACAATCTACAGCGTTCACCATAAAAAGGGAGATACTAGAAGAGTTAATGTAAATATTGCAGCAACAACTGTAGAAAATTATAAAAAATTAAAGGATGCAGGTATTGGAACCTATATACTATTTCAAGAAACCTATCATAAGGACAATTACGAACAGCTTCATCCAACAGGTCCAAAACATAACTATGCCTACCATACAGAAGCAATGGACAGGGCAATGGAAGCCGGAATAGATGATGTTGGTTGTGGAGTTTTATTTGGTTTAAATAACTACGAATATGATTTTATTGGACTTTTAATGCATGGAGAACATTTAGAGGCTAAGTTTGGCGTTGGTCCTCATACTATTTCCGTACCTAGAATAAGACCTGCTGATGATGTAAATCCAGATGAATTTATAAATTCCATTAGTGATGAAATATTTATGAAAATCGTAGCCTTAATTAGAATTGCCGTTCCTTATACGGGAATAATTATTTCCACAAGGGAAAATGAGGAAACTCGTTCAAAGGTTTTAGATTTAGGAGTATCCCAAATAAGTGGAGGTTCAAGAACTTCAGTAGGTGGTTATGCCGAAGAGGAAAAAATAGAGGAAAATTCTGCACAATTTGAAACAAGTGATACAAGAACTTTAGATGAAGTTGTTAATTGGCTACTTGAAATGGGACATATTCCTTCTTTTTGTACCGCTTGCTATAGGGCCGGAAGAACTGGAGACAGGTTTATGAAACTTGTAAAATCCGGAGAAATAGCCAATATTTGCCAACCAAATGCTGTTATTACCCTAAAGGAATATTTAGAAGACTATGCCTCAGAAGATACAAAAAAAGCAGGACTTAAGGTAATTGAAAATGAAATTCCAAATATTAAAAATGAAAAAACTAGAGAAATAGCTAGGAAATATTTAAGAAGTATAGAACAAGGTGAAAGAGATTTTAGGTTCTAATATGGAAACTACAGCACGATCCAATAGAAAGTATATTGGTTTAATAGGAAGAAGAAATGTTGGTAAGTCTACAATTATTAACCTACTAACAGGCCAAGAAACATCAATAGTAAGTGATTTTGCCGGCACTACAACGGACAATGTTCAAAAGAATATGGAATTACATGGCGTTGGTCCTGTAGTTTTTGTTGATACTGCAGGTTATGACGACATTGGAGAAATTGGCCAGTTAAGAGTAGAAAAAACTAAAAGGGTTTTAAACAAATTAGATGTGGCTCTTTTAATTATAGAAAATGAGTTAACTGACTTTGATAAAAAGTGGGTTAACTTATTAAAAGAATATAAAATAGATTTTATACCTATTTTAAATAAGGATGATATTTTTTCATATTCAGAAGATAAAATTAAGGAAATGGAAAATATATTAGAAAAAAATATCCTAGTCTTTTCTATAAATAAGGACAAAAATATAATTATAGAAGAGTTAGGAAAAAAACTAGCAGTAAAAAAGGAAAAAACTATTACAGGCTCCTTAGTAAATAAAAACTCCTTAGTTATGCTTGTAATGCCCCAGGACAAAGAGGCACCTAAAGGAAGACTAATACTACCACAAGTTCAAACTATTAGGGAATTAATAGATAAAAATGCTATAACAATAGCGGTAGATTTAGAACAAGTGGAAGAGGCGTTAAAATATTTAAATAAGGATCCCGATTTAATTATTACCGACTCAAAGGTTTTTGAAGAAGTTTATAAACTAAAACCGAAAAATTCCCTCTTAACTTCTTTTTCTGTGCTTTTTGCAGCACTTAAAGGCGATATAGATTATTTTGTTAAGTCTGCAAATACAATAGAAAAGCTTAATAATAAGAGTAGAATATTAATAGCCGAAGCATGTACCCATCCTCCAATTACAGAGGATATTGGTACTGTTAGAATTCCCAATATGATTAGAAAAAAATATGGGGAAAATATAGAATTTGATTTTGTAAGGGGAGATGATTTCCCAAAAGACCTTAAAAAATATGATCTAGTTATACATTGTGGTGCCTGTATGTTTAATGAAAAACATGTAGAAAGTAGAGTTAGTCAGGCTAAAAAACAAAATATTCCTTTTACTAATTATGGAGTTACAATTGCTAAAATAAAGGGTATACTAAATAAAGTAGTTTTAACATAGTAATTATAATTAATTTTTAGGAGGAATTTGTATGATAAAAGAATTTAAAGAATTTGCCATGCGTGGAAATGTAATTGATATGGCAATTGGGGTTGTAATGGGTGGTGCCTTTGGGAAAATTGTAGATGAAATAGTTCAAATTCTAATGCGTTTTGTTGCAGCAGTAACAGGAGCTGTAAAATTTGAAGATTTGGCAATAAAGGTTGGTGGAGTAGATGTTACATACGGTGCAGTTCTCCAACAAATAATTAGTTTTATAATTATTGCCTTCTGTATGTTTATTGTAGTAAAGTCTATGAATAAAGTTTTAGCATTAGGTAAAAAGGAAGAAAAAGCTGAACCAACTACTAAAGAATGTCCTTATTGCTTTACTGAAATACCAATTCAAGCTACAAGATGTCCTAATTGTACTGCAGAATTTGAAGGTTATAACAATCCTGTAGAAAATAAATAAGATTAAAGCTTTGATAATATGTCAAAGCTTTTTTTATGCCTACATATGTATTGTCTATTGTCTTGTCAATGAAACCCTATCGTGTTATACTCATACCATTATAGAGAAAGGACTGGAAAATGAATAAAGAAAAGCTTGATATTTTAAAAAAAGAAAGGGACACTGTAATTTTAGCCCATTATTATGTTGATGATAGTATTCAAAAAATAGCGGATTATGTAGGTGATTCCTTTTATTTAGCTCAAGTTGCAACTAAATTAAAAGAAAAAAATATTATTGTTGCTGGAGTTTATTTTATGGGGGAAAGTGTTAAAATTTTAAACCCGGATAAAAAAGTATATTTAGTAAATACAAGGGCCGATTGTCCAATGGCTCATATGGTAAATATAAACACAATAGAAGAAATGAGAAATAAATATAAGGACCTAGCAGTTGTCTGTTATATTAATTCAACAGCAGAAATAAAATCCCATAGCGATATTTGTGTTACATCGGCAAATGCAGTGAAAATAGTTAAAGAATTACCAGAGAAAAATATATTTTTTATTCCTGATGGAAATTTAGCTAAATATGTTGAAAAACTTATTCCTGAAAAAAATATAATAGCCAATAAAGGTTATTGTCCAGTACATAATAGAGTTTCTGTTAAGGAAATTAATAATTTAAAGATGAAATACAAAAATGCAAAAGTATTGGCACATCCTGAATGTAAAAAGGAAGTTCTAGACCTAGCAGATTATGTAGGAAGTACAAGTGGAATTATTAAAGAAGCTGCTTCTTCTAATTTAAAGGAATTTATTATTATTACGGAAGTTGGAATTAAGTATGAATTATTAAAAAACTATCCTGATAAGAAATTTTATTTCTTAGATAATATGATTTGTGACGATATGAAATTGTTAAAGTTAGAAGATTTATTAAACATTATGGAAAATGGTGGAAATGAAGTTTTTGTAAATGAAGAAATTCTAGAAAAAGCAAAAATACCTTTAAATAGAATGTTGAAATTAGGAGACTAGGTTTTGAAAAGTTTAAAAGCTGATACTGTAATAGTCGGTTCCGGTCTAGCAGGCTTAATTTGTGCATTGACCTTGCCTTCTTCTATGAAGGTAATATTGTTAACAAAAGAAAAACTTGAAGATAGTAATTCCTATTTAGCACAAGGGGGAATTGCTGTTATGAAAGGATTAGAAGACAAGGAATCCTTTATATCGGATACTTTAAAGGCCGGTCATTATAAAAATGATTTTAAGGCAGTTGAAACTCTAGTAGAAGAATCTCCAAAAGCAATTGAAAGTTTAGAGGGTTTTGGAGTGAGTTTCGAAAGAAAACAAGGATGTTATTCCTATACAAGAGAAGGGGGACATAGTAAAAATCGTATTTTATATTGTGGAGATTTTACCGGAAAAGCTATAATGGACACCTTAATAAGACAAGTCAAAAAAAGGGAAAATATAAGGGTTTTAGAGAACTGTACTATGGAGGACATTCTAGTTAATGACTGTAATTGTTATGGAGTATATGCAATAGCCAGTAATGGTGGTTTATTTATTACTGGAAAATCTACTGTTATAGCAACAGGTGGAATAGGTGGTCTTTATGAAAACACCACTAACTATAAACATATTCAGGGAGATGGGCTAGCACTGGCAATAGAGCATAGTATAAAACTTAAGGACTTGTCCTATATTCAAATACACCCAACTGCCTTATATGAAAATACAAGGGAAAGAAGATTTTTAATTTCTGAGTCCGTTCGAGGGGAAGGGGCAATATTACTTAATAAAAATAAGGACAGATTTATAGATGAACTAAAACCCAGGGACATTGTTTCAAAAGCGATTATTAAGGAAATGGAAAAGGACAAAAGAGAATTTCAATGGCTTAGAATGAATTCAATGAAAATAGATATTAAAAAAAGATTTCCTAAAATATACGAATATTTAAGAAAAATTGGGCTTAATCCATATATTGACGATATACCAATAGTTCCTGCACAACATTATACTATGGGAGGAATTAAAGTAAATCTAAAGGGAGAAACATCTATGCCGGGTTTATTTGCAATTGGAGAAGCCTCCTGTACAGGAGTTCATGGAAAAAATAGATTAGCCAGTAATTCCTTGTTGGAATCCGTTGTTTTTTCTAAAAGAACTGCAGATTTTATAAAAAATATTAGCAAGGAAGAAGCTAATATTAACGATTTTAAAATAAGAAACCTTAGTCTAGGGAAGAAAAAAGAGATAATAAAGGAAGGAATAAAAATTGATGAATTTACCAAAACTAAATTACTTAACAGTTGATAAAATATTACTAGAGGCTTTAAGGGAAGACATACCTATTGAAGATATTTCAACAAATTCTATTATTTCAGATGATGTTATAGGTCAGGTAAGTCTATATGCTAAAGAAGATGGTATAATTGCAGGACTTAATATTTTTGAAAGAATATTTAAACTTTTAGATTTAACTACAAATATTACATATTATTGTAATGATGGAGATAAAATCACTAAGGGAGAAAAAATTGCCTTACTAGAAGGTAAGGTAAGAACTTTATTATCCGGTGAAAGAGTTGCCTTAAATTATTTACAAAGACTTAGCGGTATTGCAACATACACTAAAAAAATGGTAGAATCTTTAAATAATAGCAGTATAAAAATAGTAGATACTAGGAAAACTACACCTAATATGAGAATTTTAGAAAAAATATGCAACTAGAGTTGGTGGTGGATACAACCATAGAAATAATTTATCCGATGGAATTTTATTAAAGGATAACCATATTGCAGCAGCAGGCTCAATAAAAAATGCTGTGGAAAAAGCAAGACAGTATTCATCATTTATTAATAAAATAGAGGTGGAAGTAGAGGACTTAAAAATGGTAAAAGAAGCATTAGAGTCTAAGGCTGATATAATAATGTTAGATAATATGACAATTGATAATATAGAAAGGTCGGTAAAATTAATTAACCATCAAGCAGAAATAGAATGTTCAGGAAACATAACCTTGGAAAATATAAAGGATTATAGTAATTTAGAAATCGATTATATATCTACAGGTGCACCTACTCATTCTTCAAGGGCATTGGATTTATCGATGAAAAATTTAAGGGTATTAAAATGAGTGAAACTACAGACAGAAGAAAAGAAATAATTAATATATTAAAAAATAGCAGCGATTTGGTTTCAGGAACAGAACTAGCTAAAAAACTAGGGGTATCAAGACAGGTTATTGTTCAAGATATTGCCATATTAAAGGCAGAGGGAAACTCTATATTTTCTACAAATAGGGGGTACAGACTGGAAAACAAAGATAAGTACAAGGAAATTATTAAAGTATCCCATAAAGATGAAGATATAGAAAAAGAATTAAATGCAATAGTTGACTTAGGTGCTGAAATAAGAGATGTTTTTGTAAATCATAAGGTTTATGGTGCTATAAAAGTAGATATGAATATAAAATCCAGAAGAGATGTTAAAAAATTTCTTTCAGAAATTAAATCAGGAATTAGTCAGCCATTAAAAAATTTAACGGAAAACTATCATTACCATACAATAGTAGCCGATGAAAAAGAAATTTTAGATGAGGTTGAAAAAGAACTGGATAAGTTAGGTTTTTTAGAAAAATCATCAAAATATAATACAAATAATTAAAGTACATTTCTAATTTAATTTAGAAATGTATTTTTTTATTTTAAATTAACAATATTTTATATAATATCCTTGACAAAAATAGAACAAACATATAAGTTATTTATAGAAATTAATTTAAATATATTTATATTGCTAATATATATTTTAGCTTATTTTATTTAAATAATTGGAGGTGAAAATATGAACTATGTTGGAATAGATATTGGTTCAACAGCTAGTAAAGTAATAGTATTAGATGAAAACAAAGAGTCTATAATTCATAAAAAAGTAATGCCAAGTGGTTGGAACAGCAAGGAAACCAGTGAAGTTTTAAAAAAGTGGATAGAAGAATTAGGATTTAAAAGAGATGAAATAAGTATAGTTGCTACAGGTTATGGTAGGGTAAGTGTTCCCTATGCTGATAAGACAATTACTGAAATTACCTGTCATGGAAAGGGTGCAAATTTCTTAAGAGAAGGGGATATGACCGTAATTGATATAGGAGGACAGGATACAAAAATTATTCAAATAAAAAATGGACAGGTTATGGATTTTATTATGAACGATAAATGTTCAGCAGGAACAGGAAAATTTTTAGAAATAATGGCAAATAGACTTGGATTAACCTTAGAGGAAATGTTCGATTATGCAGAAAAAGGAACAGAAATAAAAATATCTTCAACTTGTACGGTTTTTGCCGAATCAGAAGTAATATCACTAATGGGAAAAGGTACATCTAGACAGGATATTGCTGCAGGTGTTGTTAATTCAATATGTGCAAAAGTTGTCTCCTTAGCTAATAAAAAACCATCAAAAGAACAATATTTTTTAACAGGCGGATTTAGTGACAGTCAGTATATGATAGATGAATTAACTAAAAGATTGGGAATTCAAGTTTATACAGACAAGGATGCCAGATTTGCCGGTGCTATAGGAGCAGGTCTTTTAGCATGAAGGAAAAATTAAAAAAGTTGGAAAATCAGTTACTAGAATTAAGAAAGACGGCCTTTGTTGACTGTATTATGAAGAAGATGGAAACCGATAATATTATTGGGGTATTTGGAGAAAATTTTGACCAGGCCTTGCTATATGGCTATGGTTTAATACCAATACCTATTATTGGTTTGGATTCATATATTTTTGATTACGGATACATTGAAGGCTGTGACCCTATACGGTCGACAATGGTATATTTAGAAACTGAAAAATGTCCCTTACTCTTTTCATCGAAGATGTATATTTTAGATGGTTCCTGTCCTAAAATAGAGGAGGAATTTTTAAAGAGAACGGAAAAGACCGTATACAGATATAGTTCAAAAAAAAGAATTAGATTCTATTATAAAAGAAGAATACGGTTTTGAGTTTTCTGAAAAAAGATTTAAAGAGGCTGAGAAATATTTAAAAGAAATTAAAAAGCTTTTAGAGGGATTTGAAGAAAGTGATTTTCCAAGTAAGGAATTTTTCCTCTTGTCTTTTTATACAAAATATATAATAGATTTAAAAAAACGAAAAGAATTTTTAGAAAGGGTATTGGACGAATTTTCTTTAAAAAAAGCCGACAAAAGAAAAGAAATTATAGCAATGTGCCCAGGTGGAATTATTAACCATATTGATTCTACTTTAAAGGAAGGCCATTATAAAATAGTACAAAATAATAAAAATGCGGATATTACATGTTGTAGATGTATATATGATGCACCAACATGTTTTAATTATACAAAGGGGGAAAATAATGACAGATAATCATTTAATGTGGGAAAATTTAGGGATGGATGTAAAAACTCACGATATTTTATGTGAGGTTTTACCACAGGCTTTTGGAGACGTTTATTTAACACAGGAAAATCGTCCAAATGGTATGGACTACTTTAACATGGTAGTTGGTGACATCCATGGATTAAGGCCGGCAGAGTTAATAAAGCTTCAAGAGGAGGAAGGAAAAAAAGTAGTAGGTACTTTTTGTATTCATGTTCCGGATGAAGTAGTATTTGCAGCAGGGGGAATAGCCACAGGCTTATGTAGTGGCTCACAATTTTGGGTACCGGGAGGAGAAAAGGTCTTACCAACGGCAACTTGTCCATTGATTAAAGCTTCTTTAGGAGCACATTTTGACAAAACCTGTCCTTTCTTTAGAATTTGTGATTTATTTGTTGGAGAAACAACTTGTGATGGTAAGAAAAAAGCTTGGGAGATTTTATCAGAAGATGCAGAAATGTATATAATGGATATACCTCAAATGAAACGTCCGCAAGATTTTAAAAAATGGGAAGAAGAAATTAGAAATTACATAACAAAAATAGAAGAAATTACAGGAAATAAAGTAACAGAGGAAAGTTTAAAGGAAGCAATAGTAATATCAAACAATAAGAGAAAAGCATTACAAAGACTGAATAACTTTAGAAAACTGGATAATATTCCAATAAGTGGTAGAGATGTTCTATTAATTCATCAAATAGCTTTTTATGATGATCCAACTAGATTTACAGAAATGGTTAATAAATTATGCGATGAATTGGATAAGAGAAAAGAAGAAGAGGTATCTGTATTTGAAAAAGGAACAAAAAGAATATTACTTACAGGAACACCTTTATCTATTCCAAATTGGAAACTACACCAAATAATTGAAAACAGTGGTGGAGCTGTAATTTGTGAAGAAATGTGTACCGGAATAAGATATTGTGAAGCCTTAGTAGATGAATCCGGTGAAAATATAGATGAAATGGTAGAAAATTTAGCAGAAAGATATTTGGGACATATTAACTGTGCTTGTTTTACACCGAATAAAGCTAGAATAGATGACATTATTCGATTAGCAAAAGAATATAAGGCAGATGGTGTAATAGATGTTAATTTAAAATTCTGCAATATCTATGATACAGAAGGATATTTCGTTGAAAAAGCCATGGCAGAGGCGGGAATACCTTGTATAGGAATTGAAACGGATTATACAGATGAAGATGCAGAACAATTAAAGACAAGAATAGGTGCCTTTATTGAAATGTTAAGCTAGAGGAAGTTATGAGTAATAGAAAATATTATGTATTTATGCCAAAGGCAGCAGATGCTATGGCCTTACTTCAAAATATTAAGGAAAAGGGAGTAGAGTCTACATTAGTTCCTACACCAAGAGAAGCAGACCACTGCTGTGGAGTAAGTATTTTATACTATAACCCTTTGGACAAAGAAAAAATAGAATTTATTGCTTTAGAAGAGGAAATTCCAATAGATGGTTTTTGGGATATGGAAAACAAAGACGATCCTAATAGAAATAGATTTTTATAAAATATTAAAAGATGGTTTAAATTAGCTATTTGAACTGTCTTTTTTTGTTGATAAAATTCTTCACGGGGTAAGTATATAATAAGTATTGGCAATTAAAGGAGGATAGCATGAAAAAAATATTTTGTAAAAACAAGCTGAAAAAGTTGAGTATATTATTAGCTATCTTATTAATTTGTTTTGTGTCAGTATCCTGTTCAAATGGAAGTCTAAAAAATAAGCCTGTAGATAAAGAGATTATAGAGTTATTGGATAGGGGTTTTAAAGATCCAATTAAATTAGATGTAAAGGATGAAAGAGGAAATGATGTAAAGGAAGAATTTTTAGAAAAAACTGAAGAATATTATGAAAATGGTGAATATAGAAAAATTTTAAATATTATTGATGAAGAAAACCTTAATATGTCTGTACCTGGAAATTAGTTTCTATATTTAATCTATATGATTTTAAAATATTAAAAACCCCTAAATCCTTGTCTGGACTTAGGGGTTCAGTTTAATTACTTAAATGTGTTTTTCTTAAATTTTTTTATTGTATCTACAAGGGAAATGGAGTTATTTTCTAACTTGTCATAGTTAATATCATAATTATATCGTATAATAGCTGCTGAAATTTCTCCTGCCAGTATAATACTCATAACCATATAATACATCCAAATAAATAAAATCATAACTCCTACTAAGGGACCATAAATAGAAGACATTTTTGAAAAGTTATTAATATAGAATGTATAGCCTAAGGTTACTATTATAACGCTAACTGTAGCAATAAATCCCCCAATTAAACATGGTATAAAGGGAGGTAGGTCCGAAAAGGAAAATGTAGGACCAAACATATACATAAATGAAAAAGAAATAACCATTAGTATAAATGGAACTATTATTCTTAAAAAATTAAATATAATTTGGTAGACTATTTCTATTTCAATTTTAAAAAAATCTATTATTGTATTTATTATAATATCTCCAAAAACCAGTCCTAAGAGTAAAACTACAATAATTAGTACAAGAACTATGGTAAAGATAATAGCCTTTACTTGTGTTGCTAAAAAACTAGCAGTACCTTCTTTATCAAAGGCCATGTTTAAAGATTTTATTAAGGCTTTCATTCCTCTTGAAGAGGACCACAAGGCAATTAAAACCCCTACTGATAAAATACCGGTACTTCTTTGTGAAATAATAAATCTTAAGACAGAAATACCAATTTCAGCTATATCCTTGGGAAATGTATTTATATAGTTTTCAATTACATTCATTTGACTAGATGCAAAATATAATATTATATTAATTGCAATAACTAAAAAAGGTACTAAGGCAACTATTAAATTATAGGTAGTTTGAGAAGTTAACATAGTAATGTTATCTTTTTTTACGTGATTTAATAAATCCTTCATGAATAATTTAAAATCAAATTTTTTGTTTTTCTTTTTTATATACATAGTATCAACTCGTTATATTAATTTCCTAAATTTTTTTCGAAATTTGCTATATTGGTTCTTAATTTGAAAAAAGTTTCCAATAACTCTGTTAAATAATAATTAAAAGCCATATAGTATTCCTCATCCTTACACGTTGGTATAACAACTAGACTATCATCGAAATATTTTTGAAATAATTCAAGATTTTCTTGACTTACATTAGGAATATTTTCTGTGTCAGCTATTTGAGTAATTAATCCAAAAGCGGAATAAAAATCGTAGTTTATAGTAGATATATCCGAAATTTTTATTTCCCTATTCATAAAAAGCTTTTTGTCATTTTTAATTGATTTTAATTCTGTATTAATTTCGTTTATATCGTCAATTAAATTTTCTACTTTAATATTAGAAGCTCCTGCTAGCAAAAGCTGAAAGGAGTTTTCAAATTCCTGCAAGGATTTTTTATAAGTGTTTAAAAGAAAGTTCGGTCTACTAGGTGGAGCTATAAAATAGTTAATTAGAAATCCAATTACTAGACCTATGGCTGTATCCGTTACCCTAAAAAATGAATACATTAAATAGTTAGGGTCTGTTGCTGAACGTGGTTTATATAACATTATAACAACAAAAACTATACAGGAAAGGGAAATTGATTTTTTCCAATTAAAAAAATTACAAATATTAATAATAAAAATAATTCCAAAGAACATGGCTATCATGCTTTTTATTCCAAAATATTGAAACAAAACAGCAATAGCAGCTCCTATAATTGTAGATATCATTCTATTTACACTTATTTTATAAGAATCAAAAACAGATGAAGTCATAGAAACTACTGCAGAAATTCCTGCTAATATAGGATTATTCATACCTAAAAGTTCGGCAATATAAATGGATAAGGTTGTAGCTACAGCAGTTTTTAAAGTTCGTAGTCCAAAAATATGCTTCAAAAAATTTTTGAATTTACTCATTATATTCACCTCGTATATAATATTATATTAAATGTGTAAAAAATACTAGAATACATACGATAAATATTCGTAATATTAGAAATAAAATTATAAAAATTCGTATAATAATATTAAAAAATAAAAAATAAAAAAGTTATCAATATACTAATTAACAATAATACACTAGGGGAAATAGGTTTTCCACAAAGTTATCCACATTATCCACAATTTTTAATCCACAATTGTTAATAACTTTCATAATGTATATTTATATCTTATAATATTTTTTAGACAATAAATTTAATTTAATCATATAATTGTGAATTTTAATTTTTAAAATAAGTACTAGGTTATATTTAATTGATAAAATATCGACTATTTATTAAATTACTTTATTTAGAAATTTTTACTTGGTATAATATAAAACAATAAAAGAAATTAGGTAATTGTAGTATAGTAGTTTCTATTTCAAATATTGGGTATAATTTAATATATAGGAAAGAAATAGTTCTTATATAAAAATAAAGAAACTATTTTATTATAGGAGGTATATGTATGAAATTTAATCATATGGGAAAAAATTACAAATTAAGCGATAGTTTAAAAGAGGTATCAGAAAAGAAATTAAGTAGATTGGACAAATATTTTACTGAAGATGTTGAATGTAAAGTAACTTACAGTCAAGAAAAGAATTTAAGAAAAGTTGAAGTTACAATACTTATACCAGGAACAGTTTTAAGGGCTGAAGAATCAACAGATGATATGTATACTTCTATTGACAGAGTAATTGATTCATTGGTTTCTCAAATTAGAAAATATAAGACAAAACTACAAAAAAGACTAAACAATGGTAAGACTATTAGATTTGAAAATATTCCAGAACTTGAAGATCATGAAGAGGATACTTCTAAAATAGTGAAAGTAAAATCTTTTGGAGTAAAACCAATGAATGCTGAAGAAGCAATATTACAAATGGAATTAGTAGGCCATAATTTTTATGTTTTCTTAGATGGTGAAACTGATTTAGTAAAGGTTGTATATAAAAGAAAAGACGGAAATTATGGACTTTTAGAGCCAGCATTTTAATTAATAAATATAGATCTAAGGAATCAACTTAGTTGATTCCTTAATTATTATAGGGGTTATATAGGGGTTGTCATGAAAATTAATAAATATATAGATCACACATTACTTAAACCGGATGCTACACTTGAACAAATAAAGAAACTATGTTTTGAAGCAAAAGAATATGATTTTAAATCTGTTTGTGTTAATGGCTATTATGCTAGGACTGTAACGGAGTTACTTCAAGGTTCAGATGTTAGAACCTGTGTTGTAGTTGGCTTTCCGTTAGGAGCATCAACATCAAAAACAAAGGCATTTGAGGCAAAAAAAGCAATTGAAGATGGTGCTTCAGAAATAGATATGGTAATTAATATTTCTGCTTTAAAAAATAAAGACTATAAATATGTACAAAAAGATATTGAAAAGGTATTAAATGCTACAGATGATGCTGCAAATCTTAAAGTTATAATTGAAACAGGACTTTTAACAGAGGAAGAGAAAGTTAAAGCTTGTGAAATTGCATTAGAAGCTGGAGCGGACTTTGTAAAAACATCAACAGGATTTGGAAATGGTGGAGCAACGGTAGAAGATGTGGCTTTAATGAAAAAAGTTGTTGGTAATAAGGCGGAGGTTAAGGCTAGTGGTGGAATAAGAACCAAGGAAGACGCTTTAAAGATGATTAAAGCAGGTGCAACAAGAATTGGAACCTCCAATGGTGTAAAAATAGTTAGTGATTAGTTTTTGATTTTAATATTAAATAAATATAAATTTCCTATACGCTCGAAATGAGCGTATATTTTGTTTGTAAAGTTTTAGATTTAGAGGAAAATAATTTAATAGGATTTTAGTATTAGAAAATAAATTATTTACTTTGTAATATTTTTATAGTTCGAGGGTTATATAGTAAAGGAGGTGTTGGAGATAGAATTTGATGAAATTTATAAAATATACTTTAAAGATGTATTTCTTTTTATAAAAAGTATTTGTAAAAACGAATCTTTGGCAGAGGAAATAGCACAGGAAACATTTTTTAAAGCGTTAAAGTCAATAGATGGTTTTGATGGAAAGGTAGACATTAAGATATGGTTATTTACTATTGCAAAAAATACATACTACTCTCATTATAAAAAAGAAAAAAAGGATACAATCTGATGAATTATTAGAGTTCATTCCATCTTCAGATATCTCTTTTTCAGAGAATATAGTAAATAAAGAAACGGAAATGAGAATACATAGATTTTTACATGAGATGAAGGAACCTTACAAGGAAGTTTTCTCTTTACGAGTTTTTGGAGAACTACCATTTAATAAAATTGCTGAAATATTAGTAGTAAATTCTATGAAAATGTTTTTTTTGTTGAAATTTGGTTATAATATAATAGAGAGTAAATAATATTATTTTTAGGAGGACAAAAATGGCAAGAGTATTAATTACTAGTGATTTAGATCAAAAATATATTCATCAAATTGAGGCACAAGGTCATGAAATAATAAACAAAAAAGTTGATGAAAACGAATTATTAGAATATGTAAAAGAAGTGGATTGTATGGTAATAGGATATGATACACAAATAACTAAAGAAGTAATAGATGTAGCAGTTGCAGCAAAGAAACTTAAATTTATAGTTAGGGCTGGAGCAATTTTAGATAATATAGACATGGAGTATGCAAAATCTAAAAGATTAAGAGTTTACAGCACTCCTTCAGGAACTACAAATGCAGTTGCTGAAATGGTAATAGGTCAAATGATTACAATTTCAAGAAATATTCATATGACAAATATAAATATGCGTAAAGGCGAATGGGATAGGGAAAAATATTTTGGTACAGAAATTTCTAGAAAAACTTTAGGTTTAGTAGGTTTTGGAAGAATTTCTAGAGCAATTGCGGAAAAAGCTAAATCCCTTAGTATGAGAGTGATTTATTATGACAAATATTCTAAAACCGAGTTATATGGATTTGAACCTGTAACAATGGATAAATTATTAAAGGAATCCGATTATATTTCTGTTCATATTCCAGGTGGAAAAGAAAATTATCATGTAATCAATAAAGAAACTTTTGATTTAATGAAGGATGGAGTTTATTTTATAAACTATTCCAATTGTGGAGTAGTTGATGATGAGGCTTTACTTGATGCTATAGACAGCGGAAAAGTAAGGGCTGCAGCTCTTGATGTATTTGAGGAAGAACCGGTTAAAAATGAAAGAATTTTAAACAACCCTAAGATTTCATTAACACCTCATATTGGTTCTTTAACTGCTGAGGCTAACTTAAGAATTGGACAGGATGTAGTAAAATATGTAACTGAAAATTTGTAAAATGTTTCAAATAAGCTATGTGTCTCATTCCATAGCTTATTTTTTTATGGAGTTTTTATGTTAATATAAGTAAAAAATATATTTTACTTGCCAATATAAAGAAAAGCTATATCTAGCGATATTAAAACAGTATAGTATAAAACATTCAAATTTTTAATCAATATGTTAATATAATATCTAAAGAAAGTACTATTAAGAAATAATTTAAATAAAGACTAGCGTATATCAATGTTTTAGTCATTATGATATAATACGTTAATATAATAAATTATTTTATGGGAGGAAATATGGAAAAGCCAATAGTTGTTAAATTTGGAGGAAGTAGCTTAGCTAATAGTGAACAATTTAAAAAAGTTAAAAATATAGTAGAAGGCGATAGTAGAAGAAGATTTGTTGTGCCTTCAGCTCCAGGAAAATCTTATCCGGATGATACTAAAGTAACGGATCTATTATATATTTTAGAGGATTTATATAAATTGGAACAAGATTATTCAAAGGTTTTGGAAAATATTAAGACGGTTTATAACGGTATTGCAGAAGGTATTGGTTTGACTATAGATTTAGACCCATATTTTGATGAAATACTAAAGGAACTAGGTGAAGGAGCTTCTAAAGAATTTACCGCAAGTCGTGGGGAATATTTAAATGGAATATTATTATCGAAATATTTAGATTATGAATTTATAGACCCGAAAGAAATTATATTTTTTGACACAAAGGGAAATTTTGATGCTGAAATGACCTATACTATAGGAGCAAAAAGGTTAGATGGCGTTGAAAAAGCAGTTATTCCAGGTTTTTACGGAGCGTTACCTAATGGTAAGGTAAAAACCTTCAGTAGAGGTGGTTCAGATTTAACGGGTTCAATAATTTCAAGAATTGTAGGAGCATCGCTGTATGAAAACTGGACAGATGTTTCAGGATTTTTAATAGCTGATCCAAGAATTGTTCATAAACCAAAGGGAATTTCAAAAATTTCATATAAAGAGTTAAGGGAGTTGTCTTATATGGGAGCGTCAATATTACATGATGAAGCTATATTTCCAGTTACTTCAGAAGGAATACCTATTAATATAAAGAATACAAATGCTCCGGAAGATCCTGGTACATTAATTGTTGACGAGGAAAGCTTGGGAGAGGATTCTACTTGGATAACGGGAATAGCAGGAAGAAAGAATTTCACAGTTATTTATATTGAAAAAGTTAAATTAAATCAGGATAAGGGATTTCATAGGAAACTTATGTCAATTTTAGAATCATATGATATTTATTTAGAACATATGCCTTCTTCTATTGATTCTATTTCCTTAATAATAAATGATAATGTTGAAGAGCCAATGGTTAAGGATATTATTCAGGATATAAAAATTATTTGTAAACCCGATTCAATAGGTTATACTAAAAATATTTCTTTAATTACTGTAGTTGGTCATGGCATGAAAAATACTTCAGGTACTTCTGCAACTTTATTTACAGGACTTGCAAAAGCAGATATAAATGTGAAACTTATTATTCAAGGTTCAAGTGAGGTAAATATAATAGTTGGAATAGCAGATGATGATTATGAAAATGCCATAAGAGCTGTTTATGAAACCTTTATGAATGGTCATAAGGAATAGCAATATGTATAGTCTATTAGCGATAATTTTGACATTTGTAGTAGCAATTACATTAATTGTAGTATTTGCTTCTGTAATTGGCCTTTTGTTTAAAATAGCAATAATAATTGTAGCTGCAGCTATAATTTACAGAATATATTTAAACTATAAAATGAATAAATAATTTAAGTCGAATTCAAGTGAGTTCGACTTTTTTTATTAAGGAAGATTTAATAAAAAAATTATACTATATATAGTAAGAAAAATTGTTTATTATTATTTTTTTAGTATTTATATTACTATTATTGAAATAAAATCTAAGAAAATATTAAGATTTATTAAAAGCCATTAAAAAAGGGGTTTTCATTTGTATATGTAGGGAATAAGTGATAAAATAAACAATGAAAAAATATGAGGTGAAATATGGGATTTTTTGACAAATTATTTGGTGGCAACAATAAGGAAATAAAAAAAGTAGATCCTATTGTTGATAAAATTGAAGCATTAGACACGGAAATGTCTAATTTAAGTGATGAAGAATTAAAAAATAAAACACAGGAATTTAAAGATAGATTAGAAAATGGAGAGACTTTAGATGACTTACTACCGGAAGCCTATGCAGTTGTAAGGGAAGCTTCTTGGAGAGTTTTAGGAATGAAACAATATAGAGTTCAGCTAATAGGTGGTGTAATTTTACACCAAGGTAGAATTGCTGAAATGAAAACAGGTGAAGGTAAAACTTTAGTTGCGACTTTACCTGCTTATTTAAATGCCCTTACAGGAGAAGGAGTTCATATTGTAACAGTAAATGATTACCTTGCAAAACGTGATATGGAATGGATGGGAAAAGTCCATCAATTTTTAGGCTTATCAGTTGGATGTATTACTTATGAACTAGATAACGAGCAAAGAAAAGTAAACTATGCTTGTGACATAACCTATGGTACTAATAATCAATTTGGTTTTGACTATCTAAGGGACAACATGGTTATTTATAAAGAAGACCAGGTACAAAGAGGATTGAACTATGCTATTGTCGATGAGGTTGACTCTATATTAGTCGATGAAGCAAGAACTCCCCTTATTATTTCCGGTAAAGGTGATGAATCTACAGATCTTTATGTTAGGGCAGACAGGTTTGTAAGAACATTACAAGGTAGAATTATTGACCCTAATGAAGAAAAACCGGATATTTTTGATAGGGAAATAAAAGAAGAAACCGTAGATTTTATTGTAGACGAAAAGAAAAAGACAGCAAGTCTTACAGAAAAAGGTACAGCAAAGGCTGAAAAATATTTTGGCTTGGAAAATTTATCAGATCTTTCCAATATGGAAATAGCACACCATATAAACCAAGCTTTAAAAGCTCATAATACAATGCATTTAGATATTGACTATGTATTAAAGGATGGAGAGATTTTAATTGTAGATGAATTTACCGGTCGTATTATGCAAGGTAGAAGATATTCAGATGGTTTACATCAAGCAATAGAGGCTAAAGAAGGAGTAACAGTACAGTCAGAATCAAAAACCCTTGCAACAATTACCTTCCAAAATTACTTTAGGATGTATAAAAAAATTGCAGGTATGACAGGTACTGCTAAGACAGAGGAAGATGAATTTAGCGAAATTTACAATATGGACGTTGTGGAAATACCTACAAACAAACCTATTGCAAGGAAGGATTTTGAAGACAGAATCTATATAAATGAAAAGGCTAAATATGATGCGATTGTTAGAGAAATAAAGGAAATTCATGAAACAGGACAGCCTATTCTTGTAGGTACAGTTACCATAGAGGTTTCTGAATTGATTTCCAAAATGCTTAAAAAGGAAAGAATTCCCCATGATGTATTAAATGCTAAACATCATGAAAGAGAGGCTGAAATTGTAGCCCAAGCAGGAACATATGGAAAGGTGACAATAGCAACTAATATGGCTGGTAGGGGTACAGATATTGTTTTAGGTGGTAACCCTGAATTTATGGCAAAACATGACATGAAAAAACAAGGTTATGCCGATTATATAATAGACAGTCTTGACAGTTTTATTGAAACGGATGATGAGGAAATTATGGCAGCAAGGTCTGTTTATAATAAGCTTCATGAAAAATATAAAATTCAAACAGATGAAAATGAAGAAAAGGTACTAGCTGCCGGCGGCTTGTATATACTAGGTACAGAAAGACATGAGTCAAGACGTATAGACAACCAGTTAAGAGGTCGTTCTGGTAGACAGGGAGACCCAGGTTCTTCAAGATTCTTTATTTCATTAGAAGATGATTTAATGAGACTTTTTGGTGGCGAAACAATTCAGAGATTTGCTGAAAAGGGAGATTTCCCGGAAGATGAGCCAATAGAATTTAAGACTATATCAAAGGCTATAGAAAGAGCTCAGAAAAAAGTGGAAATTAACAACTTTGGTATACGTAAACACGTTTTACAATATGATGATGTTATGAATGTCCAAAGAAAAATAATCTACGGAGAAAGAGAAAGAGTTCTTCAAGGTGAGGACATGAAGGACTATATTCTTGAAATGATGAAAGATATTATTTCATCTGCAGTGGATAATTTTACAAATGGTTCAAACAGTCCACAAGAATGGGATATGGAAGGTTTAATGCTATATCTTAAATCTGCATTTTTACCGGATGGCTTACTTCAATTTACGGACTTAAGCAAATTTAACGAAGAAACATTAAAAGAATATATTACTGAACAAGCATTAAAAGCTTATGATGAAAAAGAAAAGGAAATCGGAACTGAAAAGTTCAGAGAGATTGAAAGAGTTATACTTTTAATGGTTGTAGACAGAAAATGGATGGATCATATTGATGCAATGGATCAATTAAGACAAGGTATAGGTCTTCGTTCCTATGGTCAACAAGATCCAGTTAGGGCATATAACGAAGAAGGTTTTGCTATGTTTGAAGAAATGAACGACTCAATAAAAGAGGACACCTTAAAAGGATTGTTTAATGTTAGGCCTGTTGAAGAAGTTCGTAGAAAGCAAGTAGCAAAAGAAACTAAATCCAGTGACCAACAAGTTACAGTTGTTAAAGGAAAGAAAATAGGAAGAAATGACCCTTGTCCATGTGGTAGTGGAAAGAAATATAAAAAATGTTGTGGAAGAAACGCATAAGGGGAAAAAATGGACTTATATGCAGTACATGAAGAAATTTCTTATTTAGAAGAAACATTAAAGGAGTTAGGTGATTCACTTTGACTTGCCTAAACTTAAAGAAGATATAAAAGCCTTAGAAGAAAAAACCATGGAAGAAGGATTTTGGGACGATAGTAATAAGGCCCAAAATCTTTTTGACGACCTAAAGGTTAAAAAAGAAAAGGCGGAAAAATTTTATAAAATTCAAGAGGAATTAGAAGAAGTTGAAGTTCTTCTTGAAATGGTAAAAGAGGAAGACACAACAGCATATGATAAGGAAATTGAAAATACTTTGAAAAAAATAGAAAAAGTATTGGAAGATTTTAAAATAGAAACTATGCTTAGTGGGGAATACGATAAAAATAATGCAATATTTTCAATTAATTCAGGAGCTGGTGGAACTGAAGCCCAAGACTGGACGGAAATGCTTTTAAGGATGTATACCAGGTGGATGGATGACCATGGTTTTTCCCATGAAATAACGGACTATAACCGTGATACAGAAGGTGGAATAAAATCCGTAACAATGCTTGTTAAGGGGTATAATGCCTATGGTTATTTAAAATCTGAAAAGGGAGTTCATAGACTTGTTAGAATATCGCCTTTTGATACAAATAAAAAAAGACATACTTCCTTTGCCAGTGTAGATGTTTATCCGGTAATTGAAGATACGGATAAAATTGAAATAGATCCACATGATTTAAGAATAGATACCTATAGGGCAAGTGGAGCCGGTGGACAACATGTTAATACAACGGATTCAGCCGTTAGAATAACACATATTCCAACAGGTGTAACAGTTCAGTGTCAGTCGGAAAGAAGTCAAATAAGCAATAGGGAAACTGCTATGTCAATGTTAAAGGCAAGACTTATTGCAATAAAAGAAGAAGAAAATCGTGAAAAAATTGAAGATATACAAGGTAAGTATAATAAAATTGCTTGGGGCTCCCAAATTCGTTCCTATGTTTTTAATCCTTATACATTAGTAAAAGATCATAGAACTAATTATGAAGTTGGAAATATAGAACGGGTTATGGATGGGGATATTGATGATTTTATTAACGAATATTTAAAGCTTAATGCTATAAAGCAAAAAGATAAATAGGATGCAGCTTTCTGCATCCTATAAATATATATAAGATTATTTTAGTAGAGAATTAGTAAAAATATGAGGTGGACTTTTGAATATCAACTTAAAAATCGCAGAATTATTAAAAGTAAAAGAAAAACAAGTAGAAGATACAATTAAATTAATTGATGAAGGAAATACTATTCCCTTTATTTCAAGATACAGAAAAGAAGTAACAGGAAATTTATCGGACACAGAACTTCGTCAATTAGAAGAACATCTTACATATTTAAGGTCTTTAGAGCAAAGAAAAGAAGATGTAATCCGTTTAATAGATGAACAGGGAAAATTAACGGAAGAATTAAAAAAAGAAATTGTAAATGCTGAAAAAATACAGGAAGTAGAGGACCTTTACCTACCTTACAAGCAAAAGAAAAGAACAAGGGCTACTGTTGCAAAGGAAAAGGGATTAGAACCATTAGCTGATTTAATTATGTCATTAGAAGCAAAAAATAATGATATTGAAGAAATGGCTGAGTCTTTAGTAGATGAAGAAAAAGAAGTAGCTACATTAGAAGATGCATTAAAAGGTGCAATGGATATAATTGCAGAAAGAATATCCGAAACAAAGGAATTCAGAGATATTGTAAGAGATGAGGCCCATAAAAACGGTGGACTAATATCAACAAAAGCACCGGATAAAGAAGATTCTACATATGATATGTATTATGATTTTGCTGAAAGAATAAAACATTTAAAACCTCATAGAATACTAGCCATGTTTAGGGGAGAAAAAGAAGGTATTTTAAAATTAAAATACGATTTTAACGATGAAGAAAATATAGAAAATATTTTATTTAAACTTTGTATGAATGATGAGTATGTAGGTTATAAATATTTAGAGGAAGCATTAAGGGACGGCTATAAAAGGCTATTACTTCCATCAATAGAAACGGAAATAAAAAACGAATTAAAGGAAATGGCAGATAAGGAATCAATAGAGGTTTTTGCCGGTAATTTAAAACCCTATTTAATGCAGCCACCAATAAAGGATTCCGTAGTAATAGGACTTGACCCAGGCTATAGGACAGGTTGTAAAGTCGCAGTTATATCTGAACATGGTAAAGTCTTGGATTATTCTACAATATATCCTACAAAGCCTAGAGAGGACATTAAAGGATCCAAAAAAGTATTAACTGAATTTATTAATAAGTACAATGTAAATTTAATAGCAATTGGAAACGGAACTGCTTCTAGGGAAACAGAGAGCATGGTAGCTGAATTAATAGAGGAATTAGGGAAGAAAGACCTTTTTTATACAATAGTCAATGAGGCAGGAGCATCAATTTACTCTGCATCAAAACTTGGAGACGAGGAGTTTCCGGACCTAGATGTAACAATAAGGGGAGCTATTTCCATAGCAAGAAGAATACAGGACCCATTGGCAGAGCTTGTAAAAATTGACCCTCAACATATAGGCGTTGGCCAGTACCAACATGATGTTAACCAAAAGGAATTAAAGCAAACCTTAGGTAATGTAGTAGAGGACTGTGTAAACTCTGTAGGTGTAAATGTTAATACAGCATCACCTGCATTATTAAACTATGTGTCAGGTATAAGTAAATCTGTAGCTAAAAATATTGTAGCCTATAAAGAAGAAAATGGCCCGTTTAAAAATAGAGCAGAATTAAATAAAGTAAAAGGATTGGGACCAAAGGCCTTTGTCCAATGTGCAGGATTTTTAAGAATACCGGAATCTGAAAATATATTGGATAATACCGGAGTTCATCCTGAAAGTTATGAAATAGCAGAAAAATTATTGGGACAGGATTTGAAAAAAATTCAAATCAGTAGGGTTTCTAAGGAATTAGAAGTTGGAGTTCCAACCTTAGTTGACATAGTAAATGAATTAAAGAAACCTGGCCGTGACCCAAGGGATGAAATGCCAAAACCAATACTTCGTTCCGATGTACTATCTATAGACGACTTAGAAGAAGGGATGATTTTAAAGGGAACAGTAAGAAATGTTGTTGACTTTGGTGCCTTTGTAGATATAGGAATAAAAAATGATGGACTTGTTCATATATCTGAAATGTCTGAAAAATTTATAAAACACCCTAAGGATTTAGTAAAGGTTTCAGATATAGTAGAAGTGAAAATAATTGGAATAGATAAGGATAAGGGAAAAGTTGCCCTTAGTATGAAAATATAATTAAGTTTTACTTTATAAGAAATCTTCCATAAGGGAATATTTCTATTATTCGAATAAGAAAATATAAGCCTTTTAAAATAAGAAATTAATATTTAAATAAAAGCTGTTGCAAAGCTATTTTTCCTAGTTCTACAACAGCTTTTATTTTTAATTATTTCAACATAGCTGAAATCATCCAAATATTTTTGTCATATCCTGAAATATGATCTTCTAGTACACTTACTAAAACAAAATCGCCTTTTTCATCAGCTTCTTGTCTTATTTCTACAGCTAAATCTCTAAGAATATTAATATCTTTAAGAAGTATATTTAAAACTTCATCTTTTTTATAGTCCCTAGATTCTATTTCTTCAATAGTAGCATTTTCTAAATAATCCTTAACAGAAGCTAAAGGAAATTCCTTTCTCATTTTAATAAGTTCAGCAATTTCATCGAATTTTTCAAATAAATCATCATAAAATTCTTCTGTAAAATTATGGATATTAATAAAGCCATTTCCGGCTATATTCCAGTGTAAATTGTGAACCTTTGTTATTTCGATATTTAAATTTGATAAATAAACATTTAATTTTTTCATTTTGTCCTCCTAAATAAAATCTATTCAATTTCCTACAAAACATATATACCCAGATAAAATGTTCTAAACACAAATATGTAATCATTACAAATCAAGAGAAGTAAATATTAAATTATTGTAATAATTCTAATAGGATAGTTATTAGATATTTTATTATTTTTCCATTATGTTATACTTGGTGTAAATATCCTATTTGCTAAAGGAGTTAGGGATGAAATATTTTGTTTCTGTTTTTTCTATAATTTATATTATTACATTAATATATTTATTATGGGTTTCAAAAAAAAGAAAAGATATTTATTTGAAAGTAAAAACTTTAACAAGTTCTTTATTTATTTTTAATTGTTGTATGTCTTTTTATTTTGGTGGCGGAAATTTTAATATAGTATTTTTACTGCTTATTCTAGGTCTTGTTTTTTGCTTAATCGGTGATGTTTTTTTAGGATTTAATAAAAATAGGGTTTTAGTCAATGTGAAATTTTTCAAGGCGGGAGTTATAAGTTTTTCTCTAGCACATATTCTATTTTGTATTATTTTTTATTCTATTATAGGATTTTTTTGGTTTGATTTAATCCTTCCTGTTATTTTGGTTCTAATAGCTTTATTTTGCGAAAAAAGAAATTTAGTAAGGCTAAAGAAATTAAAAAAAATTGTAAATATATATGCAGTGATTATTGGTGTTATGGCTACAAAGGCCATAGAAGTGGCTATGTTGGGGAATTTAATTAAACCTCATGGAGTATTGCTTACAGTAGGGGCTGGATTGTTTCTATTTTCAGATATAGTCTTGTTTTTTGTCTACTTTGGAACAAAGAAAAAACATTGGTTAAGTTTAGTTAACTTATTTATGTATTATATGGGATGTTATTTTCTAGGACTTACAGCATATTATTTATAAAATATTGTTGACAAAAAATATTCTAGGTGATGTATTTATCATCTAGGAGGTAGTTATGAAAAAAATTGTAGAAAAATATATTAAATATATGTGGGTATTTGGTTTTTTTGGGTTAATTGGATTAATTCCTAAATATAATAGTAGTCCAAATTATTTTTTCTTTAGTTTTTTTGCCTTTTTCTCCATTCCACTTATAAGAAAGATAGATATGCAAAAGCCGGATGAAAGGTTAATAGAGAATATTTTAAAAGCAAAGAATATATTGCTGGGTTATTTGATTTTTGGATTATTTTTAGTATTGTTGCTATTAGATAGAAATATATCTAAAACTATACCATTGGTAGTTGGAATATTTATATGGGTGTCTATGTTTTTCCTATATCCTTTAATATTTTTCAAATTGGATAATGATTAATATGCTTATAACAAGATTAAAAGAGTATAGATTAGCTAAAAATATGTCCCAACAGGAATTAGCAGACTTGGTAAATGTTAGAAGGGAAACTATTTTAAGGCTTGAAGGAGGAAAGTATAATCCGTCATTAAAACTAGCAATGGATATTGCAAAAGTTCTAGATTGTAGGGTAGAAGATTTATTTGAATTTACATAATAAAAATGAATTAAAAAGTATGTCTAAAGGTTAGGGTAAAACTAATTTTTGGACCTACTTTTATTAGTTTGAATTCAAATTAATTATAATATATAATTTTCTATAAAATTCCCTATTATATGTGACTATGGCATTAGATGAAAATCATTTTTTTATTATATAATGAGATAAACAATGTACATATTTGTAAATTAGGGCTGGAGTTTACTATTACTTAGTAGTAAGGAATTAATCTTATTAAGTAAAAAGGAGAAGTGTATGAAAATAACAATTTTAGAACCGCTATCAGTTGAAGATAGTAAATTAAAACAAATGGCAAAATATATTACTAACGAGGGACATGAGTTAGAAATATATAATACTATTGCTAAAGATGATGAGGAAGCTAAGGAAAGAGTTAAGGACACAGACATTTTAATTATTGCGAATTCTCTTCTTTCCGGAGAGGTTATAAGAACTGCTAAAAATTTAAAAATGATATCTGTTGCCTTTACAGGTTATGACCATGTAGATTTGGAAGCTTGCAGGGAAAGAAATATTTTAGTTTCAAATGCTGCCGGATATAGTACTACATCTGTTGCTGAATTAGCCTATGGTTTAATTATAGGTTTATATCGTAATATTTTACCTATGGATAAGGCTACAAGGGATGGAAGGACCAAAGCAGGTTACAGATACAGGGATTTGTATAAAAAAACAATAGGTGTGGTGGGAACAGGAGCTATTGGAAAACATGTTGCAAATATCGCCTTGGCCTTTGGCTGTAAGGTTGTAGCTTATGATAAGGATGAAAATAATAGCTTGAAGTTTTCCGGTGTAAAATACCTAGACTTAGAAGAATTATTAAAAGTTTCCGATATTGTTACAGTGCATTTACCATTATTAGAAAGTACTAGAAAATTATTTGGTAGAAAAGAATTTGAATTGATGAAAGATGACGCTATATTTATTAATACTGCTAGAGGCCCAATTGTCGATAATGATGCATTGGCAGATGCATTAAATGAAAATATTATTGGAGGGGCAGGAATTGATGTTTTTGACATTGAACCTCCTTTAAAGGGAGAAGAGAAGTTATTAAAGGCTAAAAACACAATAGTAACCCCACACATTGCTTTCTTTACAGAAGAAGCAATGGTAAGAAGGGCTGAAATTACCTTTGACAATGTATATTCATGGATTAATAAAAAGCCTAAAAATATTGTAAGCAGTTAAAATTATATTTGATTTTTAATAAAAGACTATTAGATAGCCCTAATAGTTTTTTTATTTAATAGTTTTAGTAAAAGTAATTACTAAAATTGTAGTATATTAATATGTTTTATTTTTTATAGAATATATAGATAAATGAGATTAGTTGTGTTAAAATAATTATTTGGTTTATCTATATATTTATTAATATACTATTGTATATTTTAAATAAATTAAAAAAATAAGGAGTAATGTATATTGGAAACTTTATTAAACATATTAACAAATAGTTTTTTTGCCTATATACTCAATGGCACAATAGTTGTTATTTTATTATGTTTAGCTTTTCGTACAAACTATATAAAGAATTGGAGTAATAATAATTTACTATCTTCAATAGTTGAGAAAAATTCTTATAAGGAAGAACTACCAATAGTTGTCTTAATACCTAATAGAAATGAAAAACGTATTGGAGATACTTTGAAATCCGTTATAAAACAGACAAGAAAGCCTAAACATGTAGTAATCGTCTTTAATAATATGACAGATAATGGATTTTCTGAAAAAATAACTAAAAAAATGCTGGAAATAAGCGATTTAAATTATACTTTATTATTTATGGAGAATAATCCTAATTTAAAATCAGGAGCATTAAATTTTGGATATTCATGGATTAAAGAAAATCTTAGAGGAAAGGATTATAAATATATTTGTCAAATGGATTCAGATACAGAATTAGATGAAAAATTTTTAGAATATACCTATAGTGGATTGGAAAACAACCCTTCAGTAGCCGCTATAAGTTCTAGTTTTGTTGGAAATCCTAAACTTATAAAAAAATCAAATATACTTTATTGGATGCAACATTTTGAGTATATAAAATATCATAATTCTAGTGTAACTAAGGAAATCAATGTAATTTCCGGTACAGGAAATCTTTTAAGAATAAAAGCATTAGAGGAAGTCAGTAAAGAATTTAATGCTGTTTGGGATAATAGTTCACAGGTAGAGGATTATTCCTTGACCTTAAATTTAAAGAAGTTAGGTTGGAAAACTAGAAAATCCACAGAATGTGTAGTTTATACTGATTTAATGCCTACGGTTAAAGATCTTATAAATCAAAGGTTACGTTGGCAAAGAGGTACATTTGACGAACTCTTTAAAAGAGGTTTTACTAAGGCAACCTATGTAGATTATTTAAAGGAAATCAGATTTTTACTTATGACCTTTTTTGAATTAAGTATTTACTTGATTTTACTATATGGTTTTATTAACGGTTTAAGAAAATATAATCTTATTTTTATGATTTTTCCTCTAGTAATTATAAGTATATACAATTTGTATTATGCTAAAAGTTTACCTTTTAAAATTAGATTGTTGATTTTAGGGATTTTTCCACTGATTTGTTATAATGCTTTAAGGTTATTTTGGTGGTTTACATCTTTATTTACCTTTAAAAAAATAAAATGGAATGAATAAATAATAAAAAAGCAATATAAGTCATTAATGACTTAATATTGCTTTTTTTGCTTGTTTACTTTTTTCCTTTAACAGCAGGAAAAATCCGCTAATAACTAAAAGTAAATGAGTGGAAGGTATTGTAAACCATACTCCATTTAATCCGAAAATTCTAGGTAATACAAATATTAATAGAATAAAGGATATAACCGGTTCTCCATAAATTAAAATATATGAAAAGCCATTATTTTTAGTTGCATAGAAATATGAAGTTGTAATTCTTAAAAATGCTAGTAATAAAAAACTTAAGGCAAATATTGGTAATATTTGTACAGTTATTGGTAATGCTTTACTAGATGCACCAAAAATAACCGGTATTTGTTTCCTTAACAATACTATTGCTAAAACACATACTGCTGCAACAGTAGCTGAGAACTTATATGCTAGGTTTCTTACTTTTAATACATTTTTCTCTTCCTTATTTCCGTAGTAGTAACTCATTAATGGTTGAGAACCATCACCAATTCCTTGTAGTAATAATTGTATAAATGACATTACATAACTTACAATTGCATAGGCTGCAACAGCTTCGTCTCCACCGTAATTAAAGGCATATTTATTCATAATTAATATTACTATATATGGTGCCATTGCAGAGCCAAAAGGTGAAAGTCCTGTTTGAACAATATTTACTATATATTTTTTCAACAATCTGAAATGATATGGTAACATTAGTTTTACTTTTGCTATAACAAATAGCAAGCAAGGAATCATAGTAACAAATTGTCCAATAATAGTAGCTAAGGCAGCACCCTTCATTCCATAACCAAGTTTTACAATAAATAACCAGTCTAAAACAATATTTGTTATAAATCCTAGAATCATACTCACCATGGCTAGGAAAGCTTTGCCATAATTTCTAATAATTGGAGTTAGTCCATTTGCTAAAATTTGGAAAGTAGCTCCTAAAATTATTACTCTTATATATTCAACAGCGTATATATAAGTGGTGTCTTTTGCTCCAAATATTCTTAAAAGAGGAGCTGAAAAAATAAAAAGAACAGTTGTTAAAGTAAAACAAGCTATTAATAATAAAACTATGGTGTTACCTAGGAATTTATGTTCTTCTTCACTTTCTCTTCTTCCCCTTGCAATGGAAATCCCAACAGCACCACCAATTCCTAAACCTGTTCCAATTCCTTGAATAAGAACGGTTAAGGGATAAGCAAAATTAACGGCAGCAAGTCCAAAATCACCAATACTTCTGCCTATAAATAAACCATCTACTACTGAATAAAGACCAGAAAAGGCAAATGCTAGCATAGATGGGAGTACGTATTTAAAAAAGTTTTTCTTCAATATGTTTTTCTTCAATATATCTCACCTCCTATGATACAATAAGGATTATACACCTTAAAGTTGCTTTAAGGTCAACAGGAGGGAAAAAATGAAAAAGATGGATAGCATTGGCAAGGTTGCCCAAAATTTAGATATTTCTTCTTCTGCTTTAAGATACTGGGATAAGGAAGGACTTATTCACTTTAGAAGAAATCCGGAAAATAACTATAGAGAAGCAACTTTTCAAACTATAATGAATATTTGTGACATAATTTTTTATAGGGAATTATCTATTCCTGTAAAAAAAATTAAAGAATATGAAAATTATAATGTAGAAGAATTAGAACAAAGCCTAGAAGAAGGAAAAAATAAAATTTTAAAAGAAATTAAGGATTTAGAAGAAATAGTTAATAAAATTGATAATAGAAAGAAAATGCTTAATAGACTTAGAGCTTTAGAAAAAAGTAAATTTGAAATTGAAAAAAATCTATTTAAGCCAATATATTATTTTGATTTTGAAAATAAGGAATATGCACAAATATATTTATCCAATCCTTATCGTATAGTAATATTATTAGATGAAAAAAAAGACTATGAATTAACCTATGGAATTTTAAGTTTGGAAGAAGAAAACAAAGTTCCATTAAGAAAAAGGGATTCAGAAGAAAAATTGTTTTTAAAAGGCTTGTTAAAGGTAAATTCTAATAGGACAAAGGAAAATAATAAAAATGAGTTTTTTGAAAAAGCCGAAGAATTAGGATACAAATATGGTGATATTATTGGTAATTATTTAACATCTGCTACAGAAGAAGTTAGATATGACTATTATGAGGGATGGTTAGAAATTTTTAAGTAAAATCAACTTAAAGTTGAATATTAAAAAAATATATAAATATAGTTGCTAGTATACTTTCTTATTTTACAATAGGATAAAAGAGAGGTGAGAATATGAATTTACATGAGAATATTAAAAAATATAGGGAGATAAAAGGACTTACTCAACAGGAGTTATCAACTATTTTGAATATATCACCACAGGCAATTTCAAAATGGGAATTGGGAAAAGCAGAACCGGACGCTAATATGCTACAAAAACTAGCTTCGGTTTTTGAAGTTGATATTAATCAAATAGTAGGTTATGTATATAATATTGGAGAAAAGACCATATATAATGAAGAATATGATAAGGCTGAATATTATTGGGGAAAAGAACATTCACAAATAAGTCTAGATGTTTTAAAATACAAACCTCCAATTAAAAAATACAAGGTCTTGGATATTGGTTGTGGAGAAGGGCAAAATTCTGTATTTTTGGCTCAATGTGGATATAAGGTAACAGCCTTTGATATATCGGATAAGGCAATTAATAAGGCTAAAAACTTAGCTAAAGAAAATAAGGTTGAAGTAGATTTGTTTATTGCAGATATAAACGCTTTTAAGCTTGCATCTAAATTCGATATTATAATATCATCAGGAGCACTTCAATATATGCTGCTAGATATGCGTAATAAAATAATGGATAACTTACTGGAATATACAAATCCTAATGGAATACATGTTCACAATGCTTTTATAAAAAAACCCTTTATAGATGATCCTCCGGAAAAGGAACCGATATTTAATTATTTTAAATCAGGGGAACTATTTACCTACTACGATGATTGGGAGATTTTAGAGTGTAGTGAATATATATTTTCCTGTAATTCATCAGGTATCCCCCATAAACATTGTATGAATAAAGTAATAGGTAGGAAAAGAGATTTTAGAAAATAGATATATAAAAACATTAATTATTAAAGGAATACAGTTTAAAATAAAAAGAGGCGAGGTTATATGAAAAAGAAGAAAACTGCAGTAGTACTATTTCCTTATTTTTGTAATTTTGAAATTGCAGTACTTCTATCTAAATTACAGATGGAAAACAAACCTGTAGTTTATATAGGAGCTAGTCAGGAAATATATCGTTGTGAAGAGGGTATACAAACTATTGTTGATAAAACCTATGATGAATGTGATTTTAATGAATTTGATTCACTAGTTATTACCGGGTCATATGCAAAAGGGCAATATATACTTTTTAAAGATGAAAAACTTCATAAAATTATAAGGGAATTTAATGAAGACAAAAAATTAATAGCTGCTATATCATCGGGACCTATGACATTATGTAAAGCGGGAATAATGAAAAATAGAAAATTTATAGCAGGAGTTGAAAAGAAATGGTACTTAGAAGATGAGAACATAAAATTAAAAGAGGAAGATATGGAGGGTCTCATTGGTTACAAGGATGTTGAAAAAATGATTAAAGAACCGGATTTTATGCTGGATGAAAATATTTTAACAGCTCTTGGATATAAGTATGTAGAATGGGCTAATGAATTTATAAGAATAATAAAATAGATTAAAACCTTTCTTAAGATTATTTTTTACTAAGAAAGGTTTTTTGTTGTGTAATTTTTGAAAATTTAAAGGATATTAGATTTAAATTTTTTATAAGCTTACATTAAAGCTAAGCTTTTTTCAAATATTCATTAAAATCCCTTCTTATAATTTCTTTCATTGTATTTTTATCATCTTTATTAATCTTTGAGAAAATAAATCCAAAAATGGGATTATTGTAGAAATCTATTTTGCGTAGAGTTAATATTGTTCCTAAATCTTTTGAGGCTTTTTCATAATCAAAAATATCTTTAGGATTGACCTTTCCACTTTTATCCATAACTATAATTGTATAGTAGCTGTTATCTTTATCTTTTAAAACCTCATTCCAATTTGGTGTTTTCTTGTTTAAATAATAGTCAAAAGTATGAAAACCAAAAGCATAGTATGAAATATCGGTACAAGACCATCCTGCAAATCGCAGAGGATTAAATTCTATAGGAGTTATTTTACCTTCATTTATTCTTATTTCAGCATGGAAGGGAAAATTTTTTATATTTAAATAACCGTTAATTTTATTTAACCAATTTGTAAAGTCAGTTAAATATTTTTCCATAATACTTTTACCGGTAAAATAAAGTCTATCGCTTACATCGGAAATTCCATCAAAATCATGTTTTAAAATATTGAGAATAACAGTTTTTCCATTTTCATCAAAATAAGCATCAATAGCAAATTCTTCACCATAAATATACTGTTCTAAAATAAACTCTGTATTTACTACGCTTTTAGGATAAGTTTTTTCCCATTCTTTTGATTTTTCCATAATATCTTTTATTGCATTATTCCAATCTTTTGAGTTTGATATTAAGTAGACCCCTACACTGAAAAAACCGACTTTAGGTTTAAGTATAAATGGATATTTCAAATTATTGGTATTGATTTGTGACAGTTTATTTAAATCGGCTTCTTTATAGAAAAAATTTGGATATTCATCTTCAATGGTTTTTCTAAATAAGAATTTGTTTTTCATAAGCTCTATATATTTGTTAAGATTTTTATCATTAATATTTTTTATAACCCAATCAAGAGAATTTTCTGAACATGTATAAAATCTATTATTCTTGGAAAGAATATCTAAAAATTCATTTTTATTAACTAGATTAATTTTTTGGTTTTTAAAAATATTTACAGATGTATTATTTTCTAAGACAGGTAACTGAGATTGAACTAAGTACTCTTTCAATTCTTCAGATATGTATGGAGGATCTAATATAAACATAACTTTCCTTTCAAAATAAAATTTAAATAATAGTATCATTAAAATCTGAAATAAGCAAATTACAAATGCGGGAGTGCCTTGGAAAAAATGGGTGAATTTCTTTATGCCCTTATTTATAATATGGACATTAGAATCGGCTGTTTTTGTATTTATTGCTCAAATGATTAAATACGGTCCATTTTAGGAAGAACAATAAATATAGAAAAATGAGTATTCTTTTAAAGAACTAGAAAAAACCTATCTTACTAAGATTTAGTAAGATAGGTTTTTTGTCTAGTTTTAATAAGTCAAAAAGTTGCAAATATAAGTATATTAGCTTTTAAAATACAAATTTTAGACTAAGTCCTCCACATAATAAGTCCATAAACGTTGATAATCATGGAATATTTTTTCTCCTGTTACAGAATACAAATTAGATAATTGTATAATGTGTATACTATGATAAGAAGCTATTACATGTCCATCTTTTCCGTATACAATATGTCCTAAATCATATGTTGACATACCATCTATATCATATAAGGGTAAAATTAGTTTTAAAGATTCAACGCCTTCTTCAAAATAATAGGCAGGCAAACCACCTATTTTTAATTCCGGATAATCCTCGTTTAATGTAGCCCAATCATATAGACCAAATATACTAAATATAAAACCATTTAGAGTATAACTGTCCGGTGTAGATACATATTCTTCAAAAAATATATGATCTTTATATTTAGGATCTATATCCTCTAAAGTTGTTAATGTTCCACCTTCATCCTTGTGTTTTATCATAAAATTAAATACTTTATTACCATTTTCTATATATTTTTTATCCTTAGTTAAATGATATGCTCTTGTATATACACTTAAAGCATGTCCTTGAGCCATGGATGATACCCAATCCTTTGGATATGTTTCACCACTATTATAGTTATACCATTCAAAAGGATAACGAAAGGCACCTTCTTTATCTTGTAATGTTATTAGGAATTCTGCACATTTAAGAAAGTAGTCTTTCAAATCTTCATCTTCTGTTTTTAAATAATCTGCATACATAGATAGAGTAAAGTGACAAAAAGATACGGGGTTGTAAAAGTATCCATCTTCATAAAGTATCATTGGAAATCCGTCTTCATCCATTTTTACATTTTTATTATTTTCATATGCCTTAATATCTCTCATATACATGTAGTTACTATAACTATCATATGGTCCCATACCTACTGTAATACCTCTATGTCCTAAATCAACATATTCTTTTAAAGCTTCCGGTACTCTATTTTTCACTTCTTCTTTTAAAAATGGTTTAGGATATATATTAGATAATTTCTTATCTTCTTTAGTATTCTGTTCTACTTGGTTATCTGTATAAGATGAGGTCTTAAATAGAATAAAATACATAAAACCAACTGCTATTAAACTACATATTATTATTAATTGCTTAAGCGTTTTTTTATTCAATATTATCCTCCCTGAATTATGATTTCTTAATTAATCTAAAATAATATTTGTTATTTTAATAATTATTATATTATATCTTGTATAGTATAATCTATATCCTATAACCCGTAAACTTTCTATAGTGTATCTTTTATAAATTATATTATTTTGCAAGAAGCTAAAAAAGTTTTTTCTTGTGTAATTTTCAACATGTCAAAAAAATTTTACATAAAAAAAGCAAAAATTCTAAATTTTTTTGATAGACTTATATTAAATTTATGACCATAATTAAGTTAAAGGAAGTGGAATATGGAAATAGGAATAAAATTAAAAAGAGCAAGGGAAAATGCAAATTTTACTCAAGAGGATATTGCCTATAGATTAAATGTTACTAGACAGACAATTTCAAATTGGGAAAATGAAAAGTCCTATCCGGACATTGTAGCGGTAATTAAATTAAGCGATATTTATAATATTAGTTTAGATGACTTATTAAAGGATGATTATAATATGGTAAAACATTTAGAAGAAAGTACGAATATTGTAAAAAGTAATAAAAAGCTTATTGGAATTATTTTATTAAACATAGTTTTTATTATTTTACTAATAGGTTTTTTAATATTATTTAATAGTTTAGTAAGGGATAATAAGATAATTTTATTTTTTATATTTGTATTGCTTATGGCTAATTCATTATTAATATTTTATCAAATAATAAAAAGATTATAGGAGGTTGTTATGAATATTTTTATTATAATCAGTTTACTCATATGTTTTATATCAGCAATTGGTATAGCATATAATTTAAACAAAATTGTATACATAGACGCAAAAAATAGGGGTATTAAAAGAGCAAAGCTATGGAGTTTTATTGCCATAGGCGGACAAAGCAGCGAGGGACTTATCTTATACTTAATTAACAGGAGAAAATACCCTTCTAATATTGATATTAAAGATAAGGAAAAGATAGATTTTCATAAAAGAAGATTGTATATATTTTTAGCTACAATATTTATTGGTTTTGTTCTTTTAATTGCTACAGTTATATTTTTTTAATAGGTTTTTTAGGGTAATTTTATTGTAAATTACTCTTTTTTTAATATAAAATATAGTAGGAAGAGGTGAAAATATGCCTAATAAAAGTGATTTGTTTAAAAATCTTACAGATTATGAAATTGAGAAATTTCTTTCTGAAAATAATGCGGAAAAAATATTATTAAATAAAAGAGAGGAAGTTTTTCTACAAGGAAATGAAGCGAAATATTTATTTATACTGGAAAAAGGTTCGGTTATTGTGGAAAACACAAGTTTAAGTGGTAAAAGGACCATTGTAAATAAATTTACAGAAGAGGGAACTGTTTTTGGCGAAGTCTATTTATATCTAGAAAATAATATTTATGATTACAGTTGTTATTCTAATGAAAAGTCCACAATAATAAAAATTCCTAAAAGGGCCTTGCTATTTGATGAAAATAGTGATGCCTTGAAAATAAGAATTATAAATAATATGCTTTTAATTCTGTCCCAAAAAGCCTTTTATTTAAATCAAAAATTGTTAATTGCTGGTAGTTTTTCAATTAGAGAAAAATTAGCTAAGTTTTTTATTCAAGAGTCAAATGAAAACGGCAAAGTAGAATTATATTTTACAAGAGAGGAATTAGCTGATTTTTTAGGTGCAACTAGACCATCAATCTCAAGGGAATTAATGAATATGCATAATGATGGTTTAATTGAACTAAATAAAAACAGTATAAAAATAAATAGGGAGCAATTGGAAAAATTTTTGTAATGTAACAATCGTTACTGATAATATTTACTATCTTATATATCCTAATATTGTAAAACAATAACCGATATTAATAAGGAGGATATTTATGGATAATAAAATGTTTTGTTTCCAATGTCAGGAAACAGCTGGAAATAAAGGATGTACTAAAGTTGGAGTCTGTGGAAAAAACTCAGATGTTGCCAATAAACAGGATTTGTTAATTTGGTTAACAAAGGGTATTTCAGAAATAGCTACAAGATTAAGGGAAGAGGACTTTGACATTCCCAAGGAAATAAATCAATTGGTTACTTATAATCTTTTTGTTACTATTACAAATGCAAATTTTGATGAAGAAGCTATAGATAAAAGAATTTTTAAGACTTTAGATGAGAAGAATAAATTATTAAATAATTTAAAAAACAAGGAAAATTTATCAAAGGCAGCTCTTTATAATGATAGGGATTTAAATAGCTTAAATGAAATAAGTGGAAAAGTTGGTGTTTTATCAACGGAAGATGAAGATATACGATCTTTAAGGGAGTTAATTGTATATGGTGTTAAGGGATTAAGTGCCTATACAAAACATGCAGAAGTATTATTAGCCAATAATGAAGAAATAAATGCATTTATCCAAAGAGCTTTATCTTTAACGCTGGATAATTCTTTAACTGTAGAGGATTTAGTAAACTTAACTTTGGAAACAGGTAAATTTGGAGTTGAAGCAATGGCCTTGTTGGATAAAGCCAATACTTCAACTTATGGAAATCCGGAAATTACCAAGGTGAACATAGGAGTAAGAAATAATCCGGGAATTTTAATTTCAGGTCACGATTTAAGGGATATGGAAATGCTACTGGAACAAACTGAAGGTACAGGTGTAGATGTCTATACCCATTCTGAAATGTTACCTGCAAATTATTACCCTGCGTTTAAAAAGTATTCTCATTTTGTTGGAAATTATGGAAATGCATGGTGGAAACAAAAAGAGGAATTTGAATTATTTAACGGACCTATTTTAATGACTACAAATTGTATTGTTCCACCAAAGGACAGCTATAAAGATAGGGTTTATACAACAGGAGCAGCAGGTTTTCCAGGTTGTAAACACATACCCGGCGATATAGGTGAAGAAAAAGATTTTACAGAGTTAATTGAACATGCTAAAAAATGTAAGGCTCCTACAGAAATAGAAAAAGGTGAAATTATTGGTGGATTTGCTCATAATCAAGTATTTGAACTTGCCGATAAAGTTGTAGAAGCTGTTAAGTCCGGAGCAATTAAAAAATTTGTAGTAATGGCAGGATGCGATGGTAGACAAAGAGGAAGAAGTTATTATACTGAATTTGCCAAAGCCCTACCAAAAGATAGTGTAATTTTAACTGCCGGTTGTGCAAAGTATAGATATAATAAATTGAACTTAGGCGATATTGGTGGAATTCCAAGAGTACTAGATGCAGGACAATGTAACGATTCCTATTCATTAGTTGCTATTGCATTAAAATTAAAAGAAATATTTGAACTAGATGATATTAATGAATTACCAATAATATATAATATTGCCTGGTATGAACAAAAAGCCGTAATAGTTCTTTTAGCCTTATTATATTTAGGGGTTAAGAATATACATTTAGGACCTACTCTACCTGGATTTTTATCTAAAAATGTAGCTAAGGTACTAGTTGAAAACTTTGGCATTGCAGGTATTACAACTGTAGAGGAAGATATGGATATTTTCTTTAAAGACAAGGGTTCAAATACAGTTAATAAAAACATGTTAATAGGTGAACTTGTTAGTTTATATCCACAAGCTATTCCTGTTTTAATGGGTATTGGAATGCATTGTTTAGGATGTCCTGCTTCTCAATCAGAAAGTTTAGAGGAAGCTGCTATGGTACATGGTATAGACATAGATATTTTAATGAAAAGAATAAATGAGGCAGTTAATGAGTAGCTTTTTAGGTTTTATTCATTATGAAATGTTTAGAAAAATTCAATTTCAAAACTTCATTGTAGATAAAATTTTAAATATAGCAAAACTTCATGGCTATAATTATATTGTTGACAATACTAATGAATTAGGAGTATTAGAAGAGGGAAATCTTGAAGATATTATTGATATAAAGAATATTCATGGATGGTTGCAAGAAAGAGTAGGATTAGTTGAAAGGAAATTTGCTCTTGTTACAAGTCAATTAATTAGTGAGAATCCGTTATTAACTGAAGAAATAAGGTTTCTTATGTATAAACTAGGGAAAGAAGAAAAAGATTATAGAAACCCAAAAGAAGCTTATGAGCTAATAAACTCTAAATTTTTAGATGGTATGCCCTGCGATAAAGCAATAGGAATCATAGAAGAAAAGGAAAACTTAATTTCATATAAAGTTGTTACAGATATGCATTTAAATTTTTGGAATAAAAATGAAAAATTATATTGGGATTTGAGAAATGAATATATAAACGGGGTATTAAGTAATAGCGACTACAAATTATGTGAGTTGTCAAAAGACTATTATGAAATTAGGGGTTAATTATGTTTACAGTTGATTATTTAAAGAAGGAACATGAAGAATTATCGGTTTTTGTAACCAGATTAGAAGATGAATGTATTTCCATATTAAATGGGGAAGAAGTTAATGATGAATTCTTTAGAGCAGCTATTGAATTTATTAGGAAATATGCTGACGAAACACATCATAAAAAAGAAGAGGATATTCTTTTCAAATATATGATGGACAACCTTGGAGCACCGGCAGAAAAGTTAATTAGGACCGGCATGTTAACAGAACATCAAATGGCAAGGTACTATGTTCTAGAATTGGAAAAGTATTTAAATAACTATAAATTAGAAAAAAATGATAGAGATAAGATTCAAATAATAGGTAATACTATGACCTATGTAAACTTGTTAAGAAGTCATATAGATAAAGAAAATAATGCAGTTTATCCTTTTGGAGAAAATAATTTGTCCGGTGAAATAAAAATGAAAATAGATGAAGAAATGGGACAAAGAATTGAAAGAGAAGAAATGGATTTAGATAGAAAATCTCAATTGTTGGAAATTATATATAGATAAAAATAAAACCTCTTTAGATAAATAGAAAATCTAAAGAGGTTTTGCTTTTATGTAGTTAAATAAATTGATTTTTAATAAAAAGGTCTTTTTTCTAAATATTCTTCATGAATTTTAACTTCCAAACTAGCTATGCTATTTACTAATTCAACAATTGGATTAATAGTAGCCGCTATAACCCTTTCACCTATTTCTTTTGAATGACCAACAGGAATTCCCATAGGACCATTTCCGTCTGCAGGCCAGTAAGCTCTAGCAGTGTCATTATATTCGTATGATTGAACATTAATTCCAATTGGTGCAAGAGGAACATAATCTTTCAATTCCTTTGGGAATTCTCCCATATAGGATTCTTCAACAAACTCCTCTCTTACTTTAGCTCCAAATACTTCAGATACAGAAGTTTCTATCAGACAAGCATGTCCCCAAACAGGAGGTTGTCCTTGTTCTTCTAATATTTTTAAAACTTCCTCTTGAGGTATTTCAAAAAAATTAGCCATTGCTGTAAAAGCTCCAGATTTTTTTGTTACTCTACGCATTGCTTCTTGAATAAAAGGTGGATTTGGATGATGACCATTAATAAATATTATTTTTTTAAAACCCATTCTTACTAAAGAAAAAGCAACTTGCTCATATACATCAGTTAACGTTTCAGGTTTTAAAGAAAATACTCCAGGATAATCTCTAAAATATGGTATATCGGAATATCCAAAAGGAATTGTTGGAGCAACAACGGGTTTTGCAGTTTCATATGTGGCTTCTGCAACTCTTTGTGCTATACCGGTGCAGATTATATTGTCAACATTAATAGGTAAATGTTTACCATGTTGTTCAGTTTGGCCTGCCGGTATTATTGCAATATCTGTTTTAGTTAACCTATCCTTAATTTCTGGCCAACTCATATCTTTTAAGAAAATGTTTTCATCTTGCATAATATCCCTCCTTAGTATTTATATGTACAACAGGACTAATCCTATTATAAATATTATACAATATAGTATAAGTTTAATAAAATAATTATTAGCGTTTTATTATTGAATTTAAATATTGTTTTATAAGTAAGATAGGTAATGTGTGTATTTTAAATTATATTAAGAAATTTATTGAAAAGGCTTTACTTTTTTATTTTAACGTGATAATATATATTCAATATTTTTTTAAAAGCGTTATGGAAAAGCGTAAAATTGAAAGACTGTAGAGACTAGGTGGTTGGTGAAAACCTAGGTTGGAAAATTTTACTTCTAGTTTCCTAGTTTCATTTCCGAGTTTAGTAAGAAATGACGAGTAGTTTCGTTAAAGACTTTTGAGTGGCATAGTTTTATGCAAATTAGGTGGTAACACGGTTAACAGCGTCCTATTATATAGGGATGCTGTTTTTTTTATTATGACCTAACCCAATGAGCGAAGCGAATTGCAGGTAGGTCAGATCCAGCGCTTCCCAAATCTATGATTTGGTGATAAAGTCGGGCTATGACCTAACCCAATGAGCGAAGCAAATTGTTAGTAGGTCAGCAGACTGTTGAACCCAAGTGAAACTTGGTCAACAGATTGCATGAGACCTGTTGCAAAATCAAAGATTTTGACTAGGGCTTCAAGCTCCAGCGTAATTAAAATCTCTAATATGCAGGTAGTTAAGAGACAATAATAGTTAAAAAAATTTATAACGCTAAGTTACCATAAGAACAAAAAATTTAATATATACGTTATGAAAAAGCATATTCTACAAAAATTTATAGAGAGTTATCATTTGGTGGAAGATAATAATTGGGAGAGAGTATTACTAATTTTCTAGTATTTCTTTTGAATCAAGTAGGAAGAAAGGTTAGTCGCCTTAAGATTTTAAGTGGTCTATTTATTATAGACAAACAGTGTGGTACCGCGAATATTTCGTCCCTGTATTTTACAGGGATTATTTTTTTATATAAATAAGTATTAGTAGGAGGAAAAAATGATAAAGATATTTGATACAACTTTAAGAGATGGAGAACAGTCACCTGGTTGTAGTATGAATTTAAATGAAAAATTGCAAATGGCTAGGCAATTGGAAAGATTAAATGTTGATATTATAGAAGCCGGTTTTGCTATTTCTTCAAAGGGAGATTTTGAGTCAGTAAAAAGAATTGCTCAAACTGTAGAAAAACCAATAGTAGCTTCTTTAGCAAGAGCCTTAGAAAAGGATATTGATGCTGCGTGGAGAGCGGTCAAGGATGCTAATAATCCAAGAATTCATACCTTCTTGGCAACTTCGCCTATTCATTTGGAATATAAATTGAAAATGACAGAAGAACAAGCTATTGAAAGGGCTGTTCAGGCTGTAAGACATGCTAAAAAATACTGTCATGATGTTGAATTTTCAGCAGAAGATGCAACTAGAACATCAGTGGAGTTTTTGGCTAAAATATTTGAAGCTGTTATTGATGCCGGAGCTACAGTAATTAACATTCCGGACACAGTAGGTTACGCAGATCCATTTGAGTATTATGAATTTATAAAGGCCATAAAAGAAAACACAAGAGGAATGGAAAAGGTAGATATTTCAGTTCATTGCCATAACGACCTAGGTCTTGCAGTTGCAAATTCATTAGCAGCTATTAAGGCAGGAGCAACTCAAGTTGAATGTACTGTTAATGGTATAGGAGAACGAGCAGGTAATGCAGCTATGGAAGAAGTTGTTATGAACTTAAAAGTAAGACAGGATGTTTACAAGGTTGACACCAATATTGTAACTACTGAAATAATGCGTTCTTCTAATTTACTACAAAATATTACAGGAGCTAAGGTGCAGGCTAATAAAGCAATTGTAGGTGTAAATGCCTTTGCCCATGAGTCAGGAATACATCAACATGGAGTATTAGCTAATAAAGAAACCTATGAAATAATGACTCCGGAATCAATAGGACTTTCTAAAAACAACATGGTTTTAGGTAAACATTCAGGTAAACATGCTTTGAAAGACAGATTAGAGGATTTAGGATACAGGGTTTCAGATGAGGAATTAAATAATATATTTGACAGGTTTAAAACCTTAGCCGATGAAAAGAAAACTGTTTATGACCAAGACTTAGAAGCCTTAATACTTAGAGATATGTCCAATATGATTTCAAAATATGAATTAGTAGATTATTCTACAGCTACTAGTGAAGGTAAGGAATCTAAAACAATTATAAAAATTAAACAAGATGATGAGGAAATAGAAATTGTCGGTTCAGGAAAAGGACCTATAGACGCAGCTTTTGACGCTTTAGGAAAAATATTTGGCTCGGAAATAAAATTAGAGGATTTTTCAATATACTCAGTAACAAAAGGAAAAGATGCTTTAGGGGAAACTTCATTAAAGCTTTCTAAGGGAGATAGAGTTTTTACCGGTAAAGGTATTTCAAATGATATTATTAAATCCAGTATTTTAGCATATGTAAATGCAATGAATCATGTTGAATACTTTACGGAAAGAATAAACGCGCAGGGAGAAGGAATTTAAATAAGGAGGATTTTAATATGGGAATGACAATGACACAAAAAATTCTAGCAAAACATGCAGGATTGGAGTCAGTTAAAAAAGATCAATTTATAATGGCGAAATTGGATATGGTACTTGGTAATGACATTACAACACCGGTAGCAATAAATGAATTTCATAAAATGACAGATGGTGGAGTTTTTGATAAAGAAAAAATAGCTATAGTTTTAGACCATTTTGTACCTGCTAAAGATATAAAATCAGCAACTCAAGCTAAAAAATGTAAAGAATTTGCCAGAGAATACGGAGTAAAAAACTTTTTTGAAGTTGGACGTTCCGGAATAGAACATGCCTTACTACCGGAAAAGGGTTTAGTTAAGGCCGGTGATGTAATAATTGGTGCAGACTCTCATACCTGTACCTATGGTGCATTAGGAGCTTTTTCTACAGGAGTAGGTTCTACAGATATGGCTGCAGGAATGGCAACAGGAGAAGCTTGGTTTAAAGTTCCGGGGGCAATTAAATTTAATTTAACAGGGAAATTAAACCAATATGTAACAGGAAAGGATTTAATTCTTCATATAATAGGAATGATTGGTGTTGATGGAGCAAGATATAAATCCATGGAGTTTATGGGTGAAGGTGCTTCAACAATAGAAATGGATGACAGATTTTCAATTTGTAATATGGCAATAGAGGCTGGGGCAAAAAACGGAACTTTTCCGGTTGACGATAAAACAAGACAATATATGAAAGAACATGGAGTAAGTAGTTGGGAAGAGTTTTATGCTGATGACGATGCAGAATATGAAAAAGTATATAATATAGATTTATCTGAAGTAAAAATGACAGTTGCTTTTCCACATTTACCTGAAAATGCAAGAACAATAGATGAAGTTGGTAATATTGAAATACAACAGGTAGTAATTGGCTCTTGTACAAATGGTAGAATTAAAGATATGAGAGAGGCGGCAGAAATATTAAAGGGAAAAACCATTGCTGAAGATTTAAGATGTATTATAATTCCGGCAACACAGGAAATCTATAAACAATGTGTTCAAGAAGGATTAGCAGAGATTTTTATAGATGCAGGATGTGTCTTTAGTACACCGACTTGTGGACCTTGTTTAGGTGGATATATGGGAATATTAGCCGATGGTGAAAGATGTGTATCTACTACAAATAGAAACTTTGTAGGAAGAATGGGACATACGGGTTCAGAAGTATATTTAGCTAGTCCTGTTATTGCAGCATATTCAGCAATTGCAGGGAAAATAGCAGGACCGGAAAGTAATTAGGAGGAAAAAATGGGAAGAGTTTTTAAATATGGTGACAATATAGATACAGATGTTATAATTCCAGCTCGTTATTTAAATACGCAAGATCCAAAAGAACTGGCGAAGTTCTGTATGATAGATATAGATGAGAATTTTAATAAGGAAGTAAAAGAAGGGGATTTTATAGTAGCAGGAGATAATTTTGGCTGTGGTTCTTCAAGAGAACATGCACCAATAGCCATAAAGGCCAGTGGAGTAAAAGCGGTAATTGCAAAAAATTATGCAAGAATCTTCTACAGAAATTCTTTTAATATAGGAATGCCTATTTTAGAGTCAGAAGAAGCAGTGGAAAAAATAGACAATGGTGATGACATTGATGTTGATTTTAAAACAGGCATTATAACAAACAATACTAAAAACGAAAAATATCAATCTCAAATAATTCCTGCCTTTATGGAAAAAATAATTGCAGCAGATGGACTTGTAAACTATGTTAGACAGGGAGGTCAAAATGAATAAGACAATTGCAGTTACAAAAGGCGATGGAATAGGTGTTGAAATTGTAGATGAAGCTTTAAAAGTTTTAGATAGAGTTGCAGAAAAATTCGGCCATAAATTTGAATATAAGTATGCCTTAATAGGTGGAGCAGCCTATGACAAATACCATACTCCATTGCCGGAGGAAACCTTGGAAATATGTAAATCATCAGATGCGGTTTTTCTAGGAGCAGTTGGTGGCGATAAATGGGATAGTGTAGAACCGGATTTAAGACCAGAAAAGGGATTGCTAGCTTTAAGAAAGGGACTTGGTCTCTACGCTAATCTTAGACCAGCAACAATATATGAAGCATTAAAATCCGCATCACCATTAAAGGATTATATAGTAGAAAAGGGCGTAGATATTTTAGTAGTAAGGGAACTTATTGGTGGAATATATTTCGGAGATAGAAAAACATATGTTGAAGATGGAGTAAGAACTGCCTATGATGTTGAAAAATATAATGAAAATGAAATAAAGAGAATATCTAAAATGGCATTTGACTCTGCCATGAAAAGAAGAAAAAAAGTTACCTTAGTAGACAAAGCAAATGTACTTGACTCCAGTAAGTTGTGGAGAGAAGTCGTAAAGGAAATGTCAAAGGATTACCCTGAAGTCGAACTTGACTTTATGTATGTAGATAATGCTTCAATGCAACTTATAAAAAATCCGTCTCAATTTGATGTAATACTTACAAATAATATTTTTGGAGATATTCTATCTGATGAGTCCAGTCAAATTACAGGTTCAATAGGAATGCTTCCATCTGCTAGTATAAGCGAAATAGGTATTCATATGTATGAGCCAATACATGGTTCCGCTCCAGACATTGCAGGGCAGGACATTGCTAATCCGCTAGCTACAATACTTTCAGCTGCTATGATGTTAAGATATTCTTTTGATTTAGAAGAGGAGGCTGTAGCTATAGAAAATGCAGTTGAAAAAGTATTGGAAGAAGGAATAAGAACTATAGACATAAAAGAACCTAAGGGAGAATATGTTAAATGTTCAGAAATAGGTACAGCAGTAGCAGAAAGGATATAATGGAAAAAAGAGAAGTACTGGCTTTTGATAATATTACATTTAGAAGGGATGGAAGGGAAATACTAAGGGGAGTAGACTGGACTATAAACGAAGGAGAGAAATGGGTCTTACTTGGACTTAATGGCTCAGGTAAATCTACCTTACTTGGAATGGTTCCGGTATTTACCCACCCAACATCAGGAGAACTAAGGGTGTTTAAAAAAACATTTGGAAAATATCCTTGGGAAAAAATAAAGTCTAAAGTAGGCTTTGTATCTTCAACTATGTATAGTTTTTACAATACTTTAAATTACTACAGTCTAGAGGAAATAGTAATAAGTGGGAAATATAGTACCATAGGTATATACCAAGACTTAGAGACGGAAGACTATATCATAGCCAGGCAGTTAATAAAGGATTTTAATTTAGAGTATTTAAAGGATGGGACTTTTTTGAATCAATCACAAGGGGAGCAAAGAAGAACCTTAATAGCTAGAGCATTTATGAATAATCCGGAACTAATGATTCTCGATGAACCTTGTGCTAGTTTGGACTTGAAATCTAGAGAATATTTGTTAAAAACATTAAACGATAAATATGAAAAGACCAACAAACCCTTAGTCTATGTAACTCATAGTATAGAAGAAATATTTCCGGCTATTAGCCATGTTGCAATAATGGAAAGTGGGAAAATAATATATAAAGGCAGGAAAGAAGAAATAATTTCAGAGGATATTCTTTCAGAAGTTTACAATTGTAAAATAAAATTAAATTGGGAAAACAACAGACCTTGGTCAAGAATTATTTGGTAATGTATATATAATTTCTAATTTACAATATAACAGTAATAACTTATAATAAAGCTATAAATATTTATCTTTTTAAATATATTATATGTTTGTTATAAGTTATTTTTAATTTTACAAATCGTACAATATTTGTAGGAATTAAATTTAAATGTATTTATCTTAAGAAAGAATAAAACTATTTTAGGAGGGGGTAGTTATTTTTTAAAATGTCGAAAAGTCAAGGAGGACGAGTTTTGTTAGAAGCAATAAAAAATAAAAATAAAATCATTTTTTTGCTTAGTATTATATTAATAATGATATTTACAAATATATCCTTTGCAGAAAGCAAAGAAGTAGGTACTGTAGAAGAATTACAGACTGCAGTAGCAGAAGCAAATAATGGAGATATTATAAAACTAGCTGATAATTTTGAACAAGGCAATGTAGTTTTAGAAATGCCTGATGTCGTAGTAACTGTAGATTGTGGAAATATAATTTGGACAGAAGGAAATATTATAATCAAGGGTGATGGTACCGGAAGTTTAACTATTAAAGATTTAAGGGTAGACGGTACTAATATAGAAGTTGCATATAATCATAAATTAATAATGAATCAGTCGGAAAATGGTAAATTAATACTGGAAAATGTAGAAATATATAATTCCACAGTAGGAGCAATCAATGTAAATACAGGACCTGATGCACATACGGAACTTAACAGGGTTTATATTCATGACAATACAGCAAGAAATACAGCACCGGCTATATTTGTAGGAGCTGGAGAGACCAAGTCGGACTCCCATTTAACCATAAACAATTCTACAATAGAAAACAATATCGGAACCGGTGATAACTATGAATGTGGAGCCCTAAGTGGGAAAAACTATACGGGCAATATTACTATAAATAATACCATTTTTAGAAATAATATTAATAAATGTGATAATACAAGTATTTATGGTGGCGGTGGAGGTGCTATAGCACTGCACTATTTTTATGGGAAGGTAGAAATAAACGAATCTGTCTTTGATAAAAATCAAAGTAATGGAGAAGGTAAGAAGGTAAGAAGTACCTATGACGGTGGTGCCATATATGTATTAGACGGGCGAAATGGTGCTGAATTTAATATTAATAAATCTACATTTTCAAATAATATTGCCTATGATGATGGTGGAGCCATTATGTTTCAAGGTACTTTTAATCCCGGTTTTATTACAAATATAAAAAACTCTACCTTTGTTAACAACAAGGCCTACGGCTTAGATGGGGCAGGTTATTCAGGAGGAGCTATTCAATATTTTAAAAATGGTGGTTCTTCACAAATGATAAATAAAATTCATAGTACAACTTTTGTCGCAAATCAAAGTGGAAATGAAAACTCCACTACGGAGCAAAGAGGAGGAGCTATTGCGCTACATGGAGCAGGGCTTTTTCCAACACCTTCAGTTTCAAGATACAATTCCTTATTTATAGGAAACAGGGTTTATAATAATGGTGTACCAGATGAAACATCTAACTATAAGGACATATCCAATAATCAGTTGAAAGTAGCCGGTGGAGTAAATGTTGTCAATGTAGATAAGGGAGATCCGGGAGATACACCGAATTATACTGTAAAGGATATCTTAGGAGTAAGTGAAGCTGTACTACAGGATAATCTATCTAAAATTACAGCAGGATTTAATGATGAGATTATACAGACAATTCCAATAAAGCCGGAAAGTATTGCAGATAATACCTATACTGGAACGGAAAAAGTTCCTGAAAAAGACCAAAGAAATTTTAATAGATATAAGGATCAAGGGGCAGTGGAAATGTCCTGGATTAAATATGATGCTAATGGTGGTGAATTTTCTCTACCTGACTTAAAAGAATATGACGGAAGTATTTATTATGAAAAGGATAAGGTCTTAGATGAATCCGGTAATGAAATAGAAAAAAGTATTACAAAATATTATACAATTGGAACTGTATCAGAACCTATTACCAATATAATAGACGGACAAGAAACATTAAAAGCAAATAGGGAAGGTTATAAGTTTTTAGGTTGGTCTACAAAGGCAGACGCAGTAGAAGCTGACTCGGATTATGAAGTTGGTAAAGAAATATACTATGTAGAGGATAATTTTACCTTATATGCCGTATGGGAAGAAAAACATAGAGTTAGCTATGATGGAAATGGAAACACCGGAGGAGTTGTTCCAGTAGATGAAGAAAAATATGAAAAGGGAAGTAAGGTAACCTTAAAAGGAAATGAAGGGAACCTAGAAAAGACTGGTTATACATTTGCAGGTTGGTCCTTGGAAACAGACAATGACGAAAGTAAGGTAATCACTGAGATAGAAAGTATAAATGAAAATACAACAGTCTATGCCGTATGGAAAGAGGTTCCAAAATATAGAGTTAGCTATAATGGAAATGGAAACACCGGAGGAGTTGTTCCAGTAGATGAAGAAAAATATGAAAAGGGAAGTAAGGTAACCTTAAAAGGAAATGAAGGGAACCTAGAAAAGACCGGCTATACATTTGCAGGTTGGTCCTTGGAAACAGACAATGACGAAAGTAAGGTAATCACAGAAATTACGTCCATAGAAGAAGATACAAGAGTCTATGCTGTATGGAAGCTCGATACTTCAGGCCCGGGACTAGTATATGTAAGCTTTGAACCAAAGGGTGGAGTATTTGATGATGATACAATGAAGACAAAGGTTGTTGAAGTAAAAAAAGGTGATGTAGTTGTCGAAGAAAATATTTCAAAAGAAGGATATATTTTTAAAGGTTGGTATTTAGAAGATGGAACAAAATATGATTTTGAATTGAAAGTTACAGAAAATTTAAAATTACTTGCAAAATGGGAGGAGGATTCAACAGATACAACGAATCCAAGTGAACCAACAAATCCTACAAACCCAACAAACCCTACAGAACCAACGAAACCAACGGTTCCAACAGAGCCAAGTGAACCGGGAAATCCAAGTAAGCCAGAAAAACCAGCAAATACAATAAAAGAAATAACCCTAATAGGTGGAAGAGATACTTTAACTGAAAACATAGAAAACCAATTGAAGAAATTTAAATTAAATAGAATTTATGGAAAAGATCGTTATGAAACATCGGTAAAAGTATCTGAAACATATAGTAAATCCAAGTTGGTATTACTGGCAAGTGGAGAAAAATATACAGATGAATTAACGGCAACAGTACTTGCAAATAAATTAGATGCGCCAATAATGTTAACAAGAAAAGATGCTATTCCGGCAGAAGTAAAAGCAGAAATAAATAGACTTGGGGCAAGTAAAGTAATACTAGTAGGTGGAAGAGATTCTATATCTGAAAAAGTAGAAAAAGAATTATCTAGCTACACCATAGAAAGAATTGGTGGACCGGACAGATATGATACAGCAATACTAGTAGGAAAGCAAGTAAGAGGATTAACCGGTAAAAAGTCAGAGGCAATATTAGTTGACGGAAGCAACTTCCCAGATGCTATAGCAATGACATCTATGGCTGTAGAAGAAAACATGCCAATACTGTTAACAAAACCAACGGAGTTACCGGCAAGTACAGCAAAAACAATAAAAGACTGGAAGCTAAGTAAGGTTACTATAGGTGGTGGAGTTAATTCAGTGTCAGATATGGTAGCAAATGAAGTTAAGAAATTTGCAGCAGTAGATAGAATAGCTGGTGCTGACAGATATGAAACATCAGTATTGGTGGCAGAACAGGTATATGTAAAACCAAAACATACCGTAATAGCAAGTGGAGAAGTATTCCCAGATGCAATAGTTGGAGCACCATATGCAGCAAAGAACGGTTATCCAATAGTATTGTCTAGAGGAAACAATGTTCCGGAAGTAGTTGTGGACTATTTACTGGGAAATAAATAAATAGATTTTTAAAAACGGTTCAAGTTAATACTTGGCCGTTTTTTTGTTATATTTTGATGAATTATATTTTTAATAAATAATATATAACAATATAAAAATAAAATAAATATAATATTAATAATTACTTTGATATTATATAGATTATTTGGTAAAATATACTTATTCTTTTTAATTATATATAATATATAATTAAAAAATAAAATAAAATAAAAGAAAAGGAGAATATATGAACAAAATAAAAAGAGCATTAAGTATGTTGTTAATATTTACGTTTATGTTTAATGTTTTACCGGTTAAAACAACTATGGCAGAAAGTAAAAATATAGCAACATATGAAGAAGATAGTGGGAAAACCCAAGATTTACCTTCAAAACAAACTAAAGAAGTTGATTTTAATAAGTCTGTATCAAAATCAACAGTAAATCCAATTGATACGGTTCAACAGAAAAAAATCCAATCTGAAGAAACTAGAGAAACTGATTCTACAGATAGTATTGAAAAAGCAACAAAAACTGCAAAGAAAGGTGAAAAGACACAAAATTACAACCTTGATGAATTGGATAAGACAAAAGATGCTATAAAAACTCAACAGGAAGAAGCCAAAGCTGAAAGACTTACAGTAACCTACAAAGTAAACGGTGGAGACACTTCTGATACATCTTCCACAGTAAATAAAGGTGAAAAAACACCAGGTTATGAATACATGGGACTTGATGGAGTAAAGTTAACAGAGCCAACAAGAAAAGGCTATGTATTTACAGGTTGGGATCCAAAAGTATCAAAAACCGTAACAGAAAATGCAGTATATACGGCTCAGTGGGAAAAGGCAGTGCAAAAATATACAGTAACCTACAAAGTAAACGGTGGAGACACTAATGATACATCTTTCACAGTAAACAAAGGAGAAAAAACACCAGGTTATGAATACATGGGACTTGATGGAGTAAAAGTAACAGAGCCAACAAGAAAAGGCTATGTATTTACAGGTTGGGATCCAAAAGTATCAGAAACTGTAATAGAAAATGCAGTATACACAGCCCTATGGAAAATTCCAGAAGAGGTTACAGTAGTCTACAAAGTAAACGGTGGAGACACTCTTGATACATCTTTAACAGTCTTAGAAGGAGAAAAGACACCAGGTTACGAATATATAGGATCTGATGGAGTAAAAGTAACAGAGCCAACAAGAAAAGGCTATGTATTTACAGGTTGGGAGCCAAAAGTAGCAAAAACCGTACTAGGAAATACGGTATATACGGCTCAGTGGAGAGAAGCAGAAAAATACACAGTAACCTATAAAGTAAACGGTGGAGAGCCAATGGACGTTTCTTACACAGTAGAAGAAGGTAATGAAACACCAGGTTATGAATACATGGGGCTTGATGGAGTAAAAGTAACAGAGCCAACAAGAAAAGGCTATGTATTTACAGGTTGGGATCCAAAAGTATCAAAAACCGTAACAGAAAATGCGGTATATACGGCTCAGTGGGAAAAGGCAGTGCCAAAATATACAGTAACCTACAAAGTAAACGGTGGAGACACTAATGATACATCTTTCACAGTAAACAAAGGAGAAAAAACACCAGGTTATGAATACATGGGGCTTGATGGAGTAAAAGTAACAGAGCCAACAAGAAAAGGCTATGTATTTACAGGTTGGGATCCAAAAGTATCAAAAACCGTAACAGAAAATGCAGTATATACGGCTCAGTGGAAAAAGGCAGTACCAAAATATACAGTAACCTATAAAGTAAATGGTGGAGAGCAAATGGACGTTTCTTTCACAGTAAACAAAGGTGATAAAACACCAGGTTATGAATACATGGGACTTGATGGAGTAAAAGTAACAGAGCCAACAAGAGAAGGCTATAAATTTGATGGTTGGGATCCAAAAGTAGCAAAAACCGTAACAGAAAATGCAGTATATACGGCTCAATGGGTAATGGACACTGAAATTGTAGATCCAAGTACACCAACAGACCCTGTTAAACCAACAGACCCTGTTAAACCAACAGACCCTGTTAAACCAACAGATCCTGTTAAACCAACAGACCCTGTTAAACCAACAGATCCTGTTAAACCAACAGATCCTGTTAAACCAACAGACCCTGTTAAACCAACAGACCCTGTTAAACCAACAGATCCTGTTAAACCAACAGATCCTGTTAAACCAACAGACCCTGTTAAGTCGGCGAATCCAAGTAAAAAACTACCTAAAACAGGTATTGTAGGAACTTTAGGAATTTCTCTAGTAGGATTAGGTTTAGTAGTTGGTGGTTTATATCAATTTAAGAAAAAAGATGATTAGTTAATAGTATATATTTTAAATATATAAGAAATAATATTTAAATATATTAAATTAACAAACTATTTTATCAGGCAGTTATAACTGCCTGATATTTTTTTGCTATGATGGCATGTTCTAATTCTGGATGTAATTCCTTAAAGAACATAGTTGACGACAAATCTGATAGCGACTTGCAAGTTTTATATGGTGACGTATAGTATAAAGGAAGTAATAGTGAAATCGTAGCTTGATGAACAGGAACAGAATATAAGGCACAAACAGTGGGCAAGTTAGCTAGAGATAGAAAAGTTCTAAAAAGCAACCGTAAACTTAAGGCGTAAATTCTGATATTAAACAATGAAAGTATTATGATTTGTTCTGTGAGTACTCATAGATGAACTAGTAGTATAAATGAATTGTGAGAAATCAGCGGAGGTCATAGTAACAACATAAGTTAGGAAGGTAGAACGATATTGACAGTAGTATTTGAAAGGTTATTCTATAGCTGGATAGAATATAGAGATTGGCGTATTCAATCTTCAAAGTTCGGATAAGAAAAGAATAGGGTGAGATAAGATATACAAATGTATAATACAGGAGCATATCGAACTGCTCAGTATCAAACGGTATACTGGTTTTCTGGTGTGAAAAGGGCTACTTGTTAACACTTATTCAATTTAAAATTAAGAAATAAATAAGAAGAAGATTATTATTTATAGATTTAAAGTTTAAAATTACTATAAATGTCCTTTAATTAATTTTAGTCTATTTCTGAATTTATTAAACTAAAACATAAATGAGTTGTTGTTTTTTTAACAGAATTATGTTAGCTTTATATTGAAAGGTAATATAAAATTAATATAATAAAAAGGGGATATGAATGAATAGTAAATCTGAAGAAGATGCATTTAGGATATCTAATTATCTAGGTAATAAAATGGAAATTTCAAAAAGAATGGGGGCTATTTTATTAGGAGATTTTATTTGTGCTTTTGCAATGACCTTTTTCTTTCAACAAAAAGGTTTACTAAGTGGTGGTTTAGGAGGTATAGGTTTATTATTAAAAATTTTGTACAATATACCTACAGGTATAACTATATTGGTATTAAATATTCCGTTAGTTATACTGGGATATATATTCTTAAATAAAATTTTTACAACCTATGCAATGATTTCAGCATTAGTATTGTCCGGTATATTACTAATATTTGAAAACTTTAAAAATCCATTTATTTTAGAAGATGCTTTTCTTGTTTCTGTAATAGGAGGAGCCATTAATGGAATAGGCATGGGAATTCTTTTTAGATATGGGGCTTGTCAAGGTGGATTAGATATATTGGCAGCTATATTTAAAAAAAAGCTCAATATGAATATTGGTAATGCTTTATTAGGTATGAATATGTTTATAGTCTTAATTGCTTCATATATATTTTCATTGGACAAGGGACTATATACAATAGTTTCCATGGTTGTAGGCTATACACTACTTGATAGAATTCAAATGGGTTTTGGAGAAAGAAAACAGATATTTATTATATCAAAGGAATATGACGGCATAACTGAAGATATAATAAAATATGTTCATAGGGGAGTAACTTACCTAGAAGGTGCAGGAGCTTATAGTGAAACAGGATATAAAATAATTTATACTGTAGTAGGTACAAGACAAATAGCAGCTTTAAAGCAAATAGTGGAAAAGCGTGACAAAAATGCATTTATGACTATTTCAGATACTTATGAAGTAAAAGGTAAAGGATTTACAACAGCCGAGATTTAGATTGTTGATTTAAAGTGGAAAATATGATAATATTAGTCTGATATAAAAATAAGAGGTGAAAGAATGATTTTAATTTCTTGCTAAAAATTTAATTTGGAAATAATAAAAAATAATAGTCTTAAGTTAATGTAATTATATGTATTAAATAAATAATTATATATTTTAGACCGTATTTATTATGACCATAGCAAGAAATCTCTTCATATTATATATTATGTAAACCATTAGACGAGGGATTTCCCTCGTCTTTTTTTAATGACCTAACAGCAATCTTTGATTGCGTAGTAGGTCAGCAGACTGTTGAATCCAAGTAAAACTTGGTCAACAGCTGACATGAGACCTGTAACAAAATCAAAGATTTTGACTAGGGCTTCAAGTTGCAGCGAAGTCCAAATCTGATTTAAATAGAATAATAATTACATAAAACATAAACTTGGAGGTGATAAAATGGAAACTTTATATTATTAACTAATTAATAGAAAGGAGAGTTAATGTCTATAATAGATATAAAAAATTTAGAATTTACGTATATTGGGGATATAAAACCTATATTTGAAAATATTAATCTACAATTAGATAGTAATTGGAAATTAGGGTTAATTGGTAGAAATGGTTATGGGAAATCTACATTTTTAAATATTTTACTAGGAAAATTAGACTATAGTGGAACTATTACAAGTAAGGTTCACTTTGAATATTTTCCATATAAAATAAAAAATGAAGATTATTTAACTGTTGATGTAGTTGAAGAAATAAAGGGAAATTATGAGCTGTGGAAATTAGAAAGAGAGCTAAATCTTTTAAAGGTGGATTTAGATATTTTATATAGGCCATTTAATACTTTAAGCGGCGGAGAACAAACTAAGGTATTAATTGCCTCTATGTTTATATCTGACAACAATTTTTTATTAATAGATGAGCCTACAAATAGTTTAGATATAAACGGAAGAAGGATTTTAGCTGAATATTTAAATAAAAAATCAGGGTTTATATTGGTTTCTCATGATAGAAACTTTTTAAACCATACAATAGATCATGTTCTTACAATAGAAAAGCAAAAAATAGTACTACAAAAAGGAAACTATGACACTTGGAAGGAAAATAAAGAAGCAGAAGATGAATTTAATAGAAATAAAAATGAAAAACTTAAAAAAGAAATAGATAGGTTGGAAAAATCATCAAGGGAGAAGGCCAACTGGTCCGATAAAGTAGAAGCTTCTAAAAATATGAGAAATTCAGGTTCAAAGGTAGACAAAGGTTATGTTGGTCACAAATCTGCAAAAATGATGCAAAGGTCAAAAAATCTTGAGCAACGATATAAAAAAACATTAGAGGAAAAAACAGGTTTATTAACAAATATAGAATTTGAAGATGATTTAGTATTGGAATCTGTACCCCATCATAGTAAAAATCTAATAGTGGCAGAAAATTATTCTATATCATTTAATAATAGAAAAATATTTGAACCTTTGGATTTTTCAATAGAAAATGGAGAGATTGTAACAATTACAGGAGAAAATGGAGCGGGTAAGAGTAGTTTTTTAAAATCCATAGTAGGTTTTAATATTAAAAGAAATGGAAGTTTAAAATTAGCAAGTAATTTAAAAATTTCCTATTTACCTCAAGAGTTTGATTGGATAAAAGGTTCCTTAGATGACTTTATAGAAAATAATAGTGTAGATAAGACAAAATTTCTAACACTACTTAGAAAAATGGGCTTTGATAGAGATACCTTTGACAAAGATATAGGCTCCTATAGTAGTGGACAGAAGAAAAAGGTTCTAATATCTAAAAGCATATGCGAAGAAGCTAATATTTATATTTGGGATGAACCTTTAAATTATTTGGATATAATAACAAGACTCCAAATAGAGAGAATGATTTTAAAATATAAACCTACAATTATTTTAGTAGAACATGATGAAGATTTTTTAAAAAATATTAATGCTAGAAATATAGAAATCAAAAAAATAAGGGATTAAAAAAGTAGAAGATATATTTTATCTTCTACTTTTTTGCTCTACTGTGTAGGGTATAGTCTATAATTGTAATAGGTGATGAAATGTATAAAATAAGTGAGTTTTCTAAAATTACGAATTTAACAATTAAGACCTTATATTATTATGATAAAGAGAAAATATTAGAGCCTTTTTCAAGAGATGAAAATGGTCATAGACTTTATAATGAAGATAATTTCAAACAGGCCAAACTTATAAAGACACTAAGGTATTTGGATTTTTCTATATCGGAAATGAAGGAAGTTGTAGCAAATTGTCAAAGTCAAGATGACTTATTTTATTATTTATTAGAAAAGAAGAAAAACATCTTGGATGATATTAAAAAGAAGGAGGGACTTATTGAATATATAGATTTATATTTAAATAAAGAAATAAACGAGGAAGAAAGGGAAGAACATTATTGTTTCAAACTGGTAGAAATAGAAGAAAAAATGGTATTGTCCTATAGATATAAAGGAAAATACAGTGATGTAGGAAAATACATAGATCAAATCCATAAAGTAGGAAAAGATAATATAACTGGAAACTCATTTTGTTTATATTATGATTATGGTTTTGAAGATGAGGCAGAAATAGAGGTTTGTATACCGGTATCTAAAAAAATAAAGACCTATAATAGTATTGAATTTAAGGTAATTCCATCAGTAAAGGGGGTTAAAACTAACCATATAGGTAGTTATGAATCAATTTACAGGGCTTATAAAAATATAATAGACTATTGTAATAAGAATAATTATATTATGAAAACACCAACTAGAGAAGTACATATTAAGGGACCAGGAAAAAATTTTAAAGGTAATCCAAAAAAATATATAACTGAAATAATAATACCAATAGGAGAAGAAGATGGAAAAGAAATTTGATTATAAAAAAGAATACAAGGATTTATATTTACCAAAGAAAAAACCTAGTTTAATAGATGTTCCGGAAATGATTTTCATAGCAGTAGATGGTAAAGGTAATCCAAATACATCACAAGAATATAAGGAGGCAATGGAAATTCTTTATGGCCTATCATATACAATAAAAATGAGCAAAAAGGACGGAACGAAACCAAAGGATTATTTTGATTATGTTGTGCCACCTCTTGAAGGTCTGTGGTGGTTTGATGATGAAAGCTATAAGGGAGGAACTATAGGAGATAAGAATGATTTTTTATGGACTTCATTAATTAGACAACCGGACTTTGTAACAGAGGAAGTTTTTATATGGGCTAAAGAAAAATTACAAAATAAAAAACCGGAACTTAATCTATCAAAGGCAAAATATTTAAAATGGAAAGAAGGACTGTGTGTACAAATAATGCATATTGGTTCCTATGACACTGAAATTGAATCAATTAATAAGATGAATAAATACATAGAACAAGAAGGTTTTGTTACCGATATTAACAATAATAGAAAACATCATGAAATTTATTTATCAGATCCTAGACGATGTAAAATTGAAAACTTAAAGACGGTAATACGTCATCCGGTTAAGAAAATATAAAATAGTAAAGAAGTTTTTTACAATTATTTTTATTTAAATTAAAGTCATAATGGGTAGAAATAAAGTATACTTATTTAATAATATATATTTTTGTTAAATTCTATATAATTATTTAATAAAAAATATTAAATGAAAGGATTTTTTATATGCTTTATAACTATTCATTACAAACGAAAAAGGAGTCATTTCATAATATTACTTCCTATGCACAAAAATCTGTTTCAATTAGTGAGGTAAAAAATGGCATTTGTCTTGTTTTTTGTCCACATACAACAGCAGGAATAACTATAAATGAAAATGCAGATCCGGATGTAGTAAAAGATATGCTGTTAGGTTTAGAAAAGGCTTATCCGGACAGAGAGGAATTTCGTCATTTTGAAGGAAATAGTTCTGCACATTTAAAGGCAACGTCGGTTGGATCCTCTGTTACAGTTATAATTGAAAATGGAAAATTATTACTAGGAACATGGCAAGGTATTTATTTTTGCGAATTTGATGGACCTAGAACTAGAAAATTTTATGTAAAAATATTATCGTAATAATAAAATATTTATTTAAATATGTTATTATATAAAAGGTAAATTTTTAGAAAAGGAAGGATGTTTATGAAAGACAAGATTTTTGAAGTCTTACAACGTGTAGGGCGAAGTTTTATGCTGCCCATAGCAATTTTACCGGTTGCAGGATTGTTATTAGGAGTGGGAGGCTCATTTACCAATGAAACTATGATTGCCTCCTATGGACTAGAATCAATTCTTGGAAGTGGTACTGTATTAAATTCACTACTTACTGTAATGAGTAAGGCAGGAAGTGTAATTTTTGACAATCTACCACTTATTTTTGCAGTAGGTGTAGCAATAGGAATGGCAAAAAAAGAAAAAGAAGTATCGGCTTTATCTGCTGTAATAGCTTTCTTTGTAATGCATACAGCAATTAACGCTATGTTGACTATTTCAGGTAAAGTATTGGCAGATGGTTCAATTGCTCCATCAGTTTTACCTGGAACAATAGCAGATGCAGTAGGAATACCTTCATTACAAATGGGAGTCTTTGGTGGTATTATTGTAGGGCTTGGAGTTGCAGCATTACATAATAAGTTCTACCGAATAGAACTACCTAGTGCCTTATCATTTTTTGGAGGTAGTAGATTTGTACCAATAATATCAACAGTAGTATATTTAGTAGTTGGAATATTAATGTTTTATTTATGGCCATTTATTCAAACGGGAATATATTCATTGGGAAAACTGGTTACAGGAACCGGATATATTGGAACATTAGCATTTGGAATAATTAAACGTGCCTTAATTCCATTTGGTTTACACCATGTATTTTATTTGCCTTTCTGGCAAACAGCTGTTGGTGGAACAATGGAAGTTGCAGGACAGTTAGTAGAAGGTGGACAAAGAATATTCTTTGCTCAATTAGCTGACCCGAATACAGTACATTTTAGTGCGGAAGCTACTAGATATTTTTCCGGTGAATTTATATTTATGATTTTCGGTTTACCGGGAGCAGCGCTAGCAATGTATAAATGTGCAAAACCTGAAAACAAAAAACAGGCTAAAGGATTACTTTTATCAGCATCACTAACAAGTATGTTTACAGGAATAACAGAACCATTAGAGTTTTCATTCCTTTTTGTTGCTCCTATGTTATTTGCTGTACAAGTAGTTTTAGCAGGAGCAGCATATATGATAGCACATATATTTAATATAGCTGTGGGACTAACATTTTCAGGAGGACTAATCGATTTATTCCTATTTGGAATACTTCAAGGTAATGGTAAAACAAATTGGTTAAGAATTATACCAATAGGAATTATTTACTTCATATTATATTATGTAATTTTTAAATTCTTAATATTAAAATTTAACTTAAAAACTCCAGGAAGAGGAGAAGAAAGTGAAGTAAAATTATATACTAAAAAAGATGTAAAAGAACAAAAGGAAAAAGGTACAGCAACAGCTAGTGACCAAATTATAGATATAACTGAAGGTTTAGGTGGCTCTAAAAATATTGACAGTGTAGATTCTTGTGCAACCCGTTTAAGAATTACTGTAAGTGATTCAGGTAAAGTAAATGAGGAACTCTTAAAACAAACAGGAGCTGCAGGTGTAATAGTAAAAGGTACAGGTGTTCAAGTCGTTTACGGACCAAAAGTATCATTAATAAAAACTGAATTGGAAGAATACTTAGAAAGTGGACAAGTTGTTAGTAATGAAAGAGCAGAGGAGAAAGAAGAAAAAGAACCTACTGTAGAAGTTTCTTCAGAAATAATAACAGCTCCAATAACAGGTGACTTAAAACCAATTACAGAAACACCGGATCCAACATTTTCAGAAAAATTAATGGGTGATGGAGTAGTAATATTTCCAGATAATGGAGAAATAGTAGCACCTTGTGATGGTACAATTAGCTTTGCATTTGAAACAAAACACGCAGTGGGATTAACATCAGATTCAGGAGTTGAAATATTAATTCATGCCGGAATAAATACAGTAGAATTAAATGGTGAAGGCTTTGAAATGTTTGTTAATAATGGCGATAAAGTTAAAAAAGGTCAAAAATTAATTACTTTTGACTTAGACTATGTTAATGAAAATGCAACTTCATCAGCTGTAGTAATGATATTTACAAATATTGATGGAGAAAAAATACATGTGGAAAATTATGGACATGTAAATATAAATGATAATATTTTAGAAATTAAATAATAACTATAAGGAGCAGATAGGAAAATTTATCTGCTCTTTTGTATTAAAAAAATATTTTATAATTCCTTAAATCTAATCAAATAAATAATTTTCTAAAACTTGAGTATTATAGTCGAAATTATTCATTTGTAAATAATAAATAGCTGAATCAACCAATGCTTTTCCGGGAGTAAGTCCTATGATTTCACTTTCTAAAATAGTAACACCATATTTTTTAGCTTCAAGTTTTATAATTTCAAAAATTCTATAAAGTGGGAGTTTATTATAGTCCATCATATTTATAGAAACCTGTACTATATTTTTATCTTCTAATAAAAGACCAATTGCCTTACAATTTTTAAAGCCACCACTTGAACCTCTTATTATTCTTGCAATATTGTTTGCTATTTCCAAGTTATTGGTATTTAAATTAACATTAAAGGCAATCATAGGACTTCTTGCACCTATTGCTGTTATACCAGCAGTAGGGTGTATTTTGTTTTCTCCAAAATCAGGAGTCCACTTCTCTTCTAATAATTTTTTACTCATACCTTCAAATTCGCCTTTTCTAATATTGGCTAAATTAATTCTATTTTCTTTTTTTGCAGAATTTGCATATAGCATTACAGGTATTTCCAATTCATTATAAATTCTTTCTCCAATTTTTTCAGATAGTTTAACTGTTTCTTCCATAGTAATATTTTTAATTGGCACTAAGGCTATAACATCTGTTGAACCCATTCTTGGATGCTTACCAAAATGTTTAGTCATATCTATATTATCTCTTGCTATTTTAGAAAGTTTAACAAGAACTTCCTCAACACCTTCAGGTGACCCTATTAATGTAAATACAGACCTATTGTGGTTTTCATCTGAAGAATGGTCAACAAGAGTAACTCCAGCAGTGGATTTAGCAACATCAATTAATTTCTTAATTGTTGTTATATTTTTTCCTTCACTAAAATTAGGTATACATTGAACTATTTTTGACATTTATTATCCTTTCTACATAAAGCTTAATTGAATTATATTATCTTTTTGTAAATTTGCCATGGCAACACCTAGGAGCCTAATAGGCTTTTCCAGTTTTATATTGTCCAGTAGATAACAAGCCTTATGATAAATTTCTTCAAAGTCATTTCTAGGATTTTCCAAAGTAATGCTACGGGTAATAACCTTAAAGTCATTAAATTTTATTTTTATTGAAATGGTCTTTCCAATTATTTTCCTTGATTTCAACTCCTTGGATAAATCCATTGAAAATTCAAGGATTTTATTTTTAATATCATCTTTATTGTATATATCCTCTGAAAAAGTTCTTTCAATTCCTATGCTCTTTCTTTTTCTAGTAGTTTCAACTTGACGGTTGTCAACTCCTCTAATTCTGTCATAAACAACCAGTCCAAGTTTCCCAAAATGATACTCTAACATTTCCTTATTTATTTGCATTAAATCCTTTACCTTATAGATTCCCATTTTATGAAATTTTTCTTCGGATTTTTTACCAATTCCGGCAATTTTTCCAATAGGTAGGTTTAAAAGAATACCGGGTACCATGTCCTTTGTTATTATTTTTACTCCTTGAGGCTTATTCCAGTCCGAAGCCATTTTAGCAAGGGATTTATTATAGCTTATACCAATGGAAACAGTAAGGCCTGTACTTTTAAAAACATCTCTTTGAATCTTTTTTGCTAGTATAGTAGGATTTAAATTAATATGAGAAATATCCAGACAAGCTTCATCAATAGACATTTTTTCAATTCGATTAGAGTACCTGTAAAGAACTTCAAAGACTTTTTTACTCATTTCCTCATATTTATCATGTCTTGTAGGAACAATAATAACATGGGGGCAAAGCTTTTTTGCTTTAAAAATAGGCATAGCAGAATGAAGGCCATACTTTCTAGCCTCATAATTTGCAGTTGTAATAATCCCCCTTTGACTTCTTCCACCTACAACCATTGGCTTTCCCTTAAGAGAAGGGTTGTCAAGTTCTTCAACGGAAGCAAAAAAGGCATCTAAATCTATATGTAAAAAATTCAAATCATCATTCATACTATTCACCTAGTTTAATTATATCAATAAAGACAAAAAATATAAACATATGTTCTAAAAACAAAAAATAAAATGAAATTATATAAGATGTAGAATTAAAAACATTATGAATATTACAAAAAAGTAATTAAGAATCGATTAATTGATAATAATTATCAAATAGTCTTGACCTACTATTATATTGATTATATTATAGAGGTAAGAAATACCTAAAAAGTAAAATTAAGTTACATAAAGTAGATTATTTAATTTAAATATTCTATAAACCTTCACTTATAAGGACCTTTTAGGAGGAAAAAAATGAATTATAAAAATTATATTAAAAGACAATTTCAAACATTAATTCTTATAATATTAGTAATTGCTCTTGCTTGTATTTATTCTTTAATTAAAAAATAAAATAATTAGGTAAATTATTAATACTACCTAATTATTTTTTAATTTTAATAGATTATTTTCTTTTATTAAATGTGATTTCCATCTATTTCCAAGTACTTCCTTAGTATCAAAAACTAAACAGAAGGCATTAGGGTCAATTTTATAGATGGCATTTTTTACATCTATAATTGTTTTTTCAGGAAAAGTACATAGTAAAACTTCTTTTTTGTCACCGGTATAGGCGCCTCTTCCATCTAAAATAGTAACTCCTAAATATAAGGGTACAGTTAGTTCATAAATTAATTTATCTGTTTTATTTGAAATAACAAGGCAGGTTTTTGCCGGTTGTCCACCTGATTGAGTAACATCTACCATTTTCCCAATAATAAACAATGAAATTAAGGAGTATAATCCTGAGGACAAATCAAAGAAATAAAAAGCTCCTAATAGTATAAATCCATCTACTAATAATACCGAAGTACTTAAGGGAATTCTTAAATAATCATGAATAATCTGTTCAGGAATAGCAGTTCCACCAGTTGAGCTACCGCCTTTAAAAGTTAAACCAATTCCTAGGCCTGTAATAATTCCACCGAAAATAGACGCTAAAATTGTGTCACCTTCAAATGGTGGTATATTTATTATCATTCTTACAAATATAGGAAGTAAAAATGAACAAAAAATAGTATTAAGGGTATATTTTTTTCCTAAAAAAATTAAACTTAAAATAATAAGTGGGAAGTTGGAAACAAACAGCGTTTTGTCAGGAGAAATATTAAAAACATGATAGAGAATAACACTTATTCCATTCATCCCACCAGAAACGATCTCATGGGGAATAAAGAACATATTAATGCCTAAAGCTATTAAAAAAGTTCCTATTATCATATAAATTATATTAAAAATTTCGTTTTTATTAAAAAACTTCATCTTACACCTTCATTAATAAATTATGTAAATAAACTAGGGAAAAATGTTTCTATATTACAAGTAAATTGTATCATAATTATCAATAAAAAGATATAAATAAAAAACTTAGTTAAAGTATAGTTTATCATAATAAAGTGGTATGTAAATAATAGTAATAAAAAAACTGCCATTAGGCAGTTTTTAAATACTAATACTTAACAATAAATTAAATATTTAGATTTATAAATTCATGAATTTTTCTAACAATCTTACCATTTGACAAGTAAATCCGTATTCATTGTCATACCATGAAACAGTTTTTACTAGTTGATAATCTCCAGATGAAGTTACTTCTGTTTGAGTAGGGTCAAAAACAGAACCATAAGTGGTACCAATAATATCAGTAGAAACTATTTCTCTTTCTTCGTAACCAAAAGAAGGATTATCAATAGTATGTTTCTTCACTGCTTCATTTACTTCCTCAACAGTTACCTTCTTCTTTAATATAGTTACAAGTTCAGTTAAAGAGCCATCTACTACAGGTACTCTTTGAGCATGACCTTGTAATTTTCCATTTAGTTCAGGAATAACTAAACCAATTGCCTTAGCTGCTCCTGTTGAATGTGGAATAATATTATCTGCTGCAGAACGTGCTGCTCTTAAATTTCCACCTCTTACAGGTCCGTCTAAAACCATTTGAGTGGAAGTATAAGCATGAACAGTAGTCATAGTACCAACTTCAATACCAAACTCCTCATTTAAAGCATATGCCATAGGTGCTAGGCAGTTTGTAGTACAGGATCCGGCTGAAATTATTTTATCATCACCATTTAAAATATCGTCATTTACATTGTAAACTATGGTTTTCATTTGTCCTGCCGGAGCAGAAATTACAACTTTTTTAACACCAGCATCTATATGAGCTTGTGCTTTTTCTTCAGAAGTATAAAAACCAGTACATTCTAAAACAATATCCACACCATTTTCCTTAACCCAAGGAATTTTACTTGCATCTGGTTCTGCGTAAACAACTGTTTCTTTACCATCAACTATTATAGAGTTTTCAGTTGCTGTAACTTCTCCAGGATATTTTCCGTGAGTTGAATCAAATTGTAGTAAATGTGCTAATAATTTAGGACTTGTTAAGTCATTAATAGCTACAACTTCGATATCGTTTGAAACTTCTCTAATTCTACGAAATGCTAACCTTCCTATTCTTCCAAAACCATTTATTCCAACTTTTATTGTCATAATAAACCTCCTTAGTTTTATTCTCAATATTAAGGATACCCTTTATGTATAAAAAATATTCAAAATAATAAGGAAATTTTTTAAATTCTACATTTATAACCATTTCTTATACCATTATGATAGGCTTAAGTTCAAATAAGATTTTTAATATATTAATAACAACCTTACTAAAAATAGGTTATATAAATAGATAAAAATTTCACTCTTCTATTTATATAACCTATTTTAATTAATTATTTTTACTTGACTATAACTTTTATTTTTTCATCTAGCAGAATAAATTCTGCCCAATTACTTTTTCCAACTTGTTCTCCATCTGTATGGCAATGAAGGTCTTTAGATGTTTCAATTTTAAAATATTTTCCCTTTGAAATATAAACATCCTTATTTGTAACATGCTTTCCTGAATATGCTCGTAGTATTAAAAAAGCCAACTTAAATTTATTTGTAGTATTTATCATACAAAAATCAAAAATATCGTCATATCCTTTTGCATCGGGACAGAACTTTACAGCTTTTCCTTCATAGGGAGTGTTCATAATTACGCAAAAAAAAGGGGAATTGAAAATACTTGTTTTTTCTTCTTCTATAACTGTAAAAGGAACTGGCTTAAATTCAAAAATTACCTTTAAAGCACTAAAAATATATACTAATTTACTAATAGGAGTATTCTTAAAAATTTTTCGGAATTTTGAGTTATTTACCGTATAGGTTATTTGTGCATCAAATCCTATTCCTGAAGAAACAATAAACTTTCTTTCAGAGTAACTATTTTTAATTTTTCCTATATTGTAATTAAGTATTTTTTTAGGGGATAAAATTATTTCTAAATAATTTTGCAAACTAGTTTTATAACCGTATGACCTAACAAAATCATTACCGGAACCAATGGGAATAATTCCTAAAGTAATTAAATGGAAATTTTTTAATCCATTAATTACTTCATTTATAGTACCATCTCCACCAATTATTCCAATAGTCATTGGCGTAGTTAAACCTTTGGAAATTTCATCAGCGATAAAATCTGCTCTTTTTTCCCTTGTTGTTAAAGCAAAATCATATTCTATTTTTCTATTATCCAATATTTTTTTTAATTCTACCCAAGTTTTTTCGCCTAGTCCTGAACTAGCATGGGGATTAATTATAAAATAAATCATATATCCAACTCCATTACTTCATTAATTATAACCTATTTGAAATAAAAGATATATATTGACAAAAAAAAGAAAAATCATATAATATGTTAGGGAGCTAACTAGAGAAGGTGAAATTATGAATCAAATATATTGTGGTAAAAAAATTAATATATTATCCAAAAAAATAAAATGGGGATTTGACCAAATGGCTGAAAAGTACGGTGTAACAGGAGGACAAGCTAGAATTCTGCATTTTATTGTTAAAAATGGTAAAAATTATGAAGTTTATCAAAAAGAAGTGGAGGAAGAATTTAATCTAAGACGTTCAACTGTAACGGGAATACTTCAATTAATAGAAGAAAAAGATCTTATTACTAGAACTATTTCTGAAAAAGATGGACGGGTTAAAAAGATTAAATTAACAAAAAAGGGTATAGAATTACAAAAGAAAATATCTGTTGAAATTAATAATTACGAAAAAATTTTAATAGATGGAATTAAAAAAGAAGATTTAGAGGTACTTTCAAAAGTACTAGATAAAATAATGAACAATATAGAATTAAATTTTTAGGAGGTGTGTATGTTAAAAAATATTTTAAAATCCGTAAGGGAATATAAAAGGGACAGTTTTTTAGCACCATTATTCGTTTCCTTTGAGGTTATTTTGGAAGTTTTAATGCCTTTTATGATGGCATGGATAATTGACAAGGGACTTGCTAAACAAGATATGGCCTATATAACAAAAATAGGAATAATTCTCATAATAATGGCAATATTATCCTTGATTTCAGGAGTTTTAGCAGGAAGATTTGCTGCAAGTTCATCTGCAGGATTTGCAAAGAACTTAAGACTTGATATATTTAAAAAAATTCAAACTTTTTCCTTCCAAAATATTGATGAATTTTCTACGTCAGGCTTAATTACAAGACTAACAACAGATGTCACTAATATACAAAATGCATATCAAATGTTAGTTAGAACAGTAGTTAGGTCACCATTAATGCTAATATTTGCCTTGGTTATGGCCTTAAGGATCAATTTTGATGTGGCTATGATATTTTTGATTATTATTCCATTTTTAGGAATAATATTATTTTTAATAATATTAAAAGCTCATCCGATTTTTGAAAAAGTTTTTGATGAATATGATAATTTAAACAAAGTAGTACAGGAGAATGTTTCCGGAATAAGAGTTGTAAAATCATTTGTAAGAGAAGATGAAGAAATAAAAAAATTCGACAAAATGTCACTTTTAATATTTAATTTGTTTAAAAAGGCTGAAAAAATAGTTATTTTCAACAATCCGGTTATTCAGTTTTCAATATTTACAGCAATAATTTTCATCTCATGGATTGGCTCAACACAAATTATTTCTGAAACTATGACAACAGGTCAACTTATGAGTTTAATAACATATGCTTGGCAAATATTAAATAGTTTAGTAATGTTTTCAATGTTATTTGTAATGATAATTATTGCAAGAACATCCATGGAAAGAATATCGGAAGTTTTAAATACAAATCCAAATCTAGTTAATGGAGAAAACCCAATAGAACAAGTAGAAAACGGTGAAATAATATTTGAAAATGTTGGATTTAGTTATGTTGACGATAAAGATAAACTGGCTTTAAGGGATATTAATTTTAAAATAGAATCTGGAGAAACAGTAGGAATAATTGGTGGAACAGGAACTGGTAAATCCACATTAGTTCAGCTAATTCCAAGATTATATGACGTAACCTTAGGAGAGGTGAAAATAGCCGGTAAAAATGTTAAGGATTATGACCTAACTGTTCTAAGGGATTCTGTAGCTATGGTACTCCAAAAAAATGTATTATTTTCCGGAACTATAAAAGAAAATTTAAAATGGGGAAATAAAAATGCCACAGATGATGAAATAATCCATGCTTGTAAATTAGCTCAGGCCCATGATTTTATTATGAGTTTAGCAAATGGCTATAATACAGTATTAGACCAAGGAGGTACAAATCTTTCAGGTGGACAAAGGCAAAGAGTTTGTATAGCAAGAGCCTTGTTGAAAAATCCGAAAATATTAATTCTCGATGATTCAACTTCAGCTGTTGATACAAAAACCGATGCTTCGATTAGAAAGGCCTTTAGAGAAGAAATTCCTAATGTTACTAAAATAATAATAGCCCAAAGAATTCATTCTATTGAAGATTCCGACAAAATAATTATATTGGATCGTGGACAAATAGTAGCAATTGGCTCACCGGAAGAATTGATGAAAACAAATAAAATTTATCAAGAAATATATAATTCACAACAGAAAGGAGGATTATTTGATGAACAATAATAGAGGGAAAACAATGAAAAGATTATTAAAATATGTATTTGGAACATATAAGATACAATCTGTAGTTGTTGCAATAACAATATTTATTAGTTCAATTTCCTACTTAGTAGGACCTTTATTTGTTATGTATCTTATAGATAACGTAATAACACCTTTAATTGGAAGTCAAAATCCTGACCTTTCACATTTAATAAGAACAATTATTTTAATGGGAACCTTGTATTATACAGGGGTAATAGCAAACTATATCTACAATAGACTAATGGTAAATATAGGGCAAGGTGTTTTAAAAAGAATTAGAGATGACCTTTTTAAACATATGCAAACTCTACCGATAGATTTCTTCGATAAAAATAGCCATGGGGACTTAATGTCACTTTATACAAATGACGTTGATGCTTTAAGACAGATGATTACCCAAAGTATACCGGATACCTTGTCATCCTTAATAACAATAGTAACGGTGTTTATAGCAATGGTTATAATAAACATACCACTTTCAATATTGGCAGTATTTATGGTAATAATAATGATGTTTGCTGCAAAAGCAATTACATCAAGAAGTGGAAAATATTTTGTTAGACAACAATCAGATATTGCAAATGTAAATGGTTTTATAGAAGAAATGATTAATGGTCAAAAGGTTATAAAGGTTTTTAACCATGAAAATAGCACAGTAGAGGACTTTGAAAAATTAAATGACAGACTTTGCCATAGTGCAACAAATGCAAATAGATTTGCAAATATAATGATGCCGGTAGTAAACAATATTGGTTTTATACAATATGTTTTAACTGCATTTGTCGGTTCCATTTTAATAGTAACGGGTTTTAGTGCAATAACCGTTGGAACAATAGCATCATTTTTACAGTTAACAAGAAGTTTTGCAATGCCTTTTGGAAGAATATCAAACCAAGCTAATTTTATAATAATGGCATTAGCAGGAGCGGAAAGAATTTTCAATGTAATAGACATAGAACCGGAAATTGATGAAGGTAATGTTACATTGGTCAACGCTGAAATTAAAGATGGCGATTGTACAGAAGCTGATTGTAGAACTAGAGCATGGGCTTGGAAAGTTCCTGTAGAAGATGGATTTAAATATGTAGAACTAAAAGGCGATGTGCGTTTTAAAGATGTAACCTTTAGTTATGATGGTAAAAAGACAATACTTCATGACATAAATCTTTATGCCAAACCGGGACAAAAAATTGCCTTTGTAGGTTCAACAGGAGCAGGAAAAACTACAATAACAAATTTAATAAACAGATTTTATGACATCCAAAAAGGACAAATCCTCTATGATGGAATTGATATTAAAAATATAAAGAAAGATGACTTAAGACGTTCATTAGGCATGGTATTACAAGATACAAATCTTTTTACAGGAACAATAATGGAAAATATTCGTTATGGTAGATTAGATGCAACAGACGACGAAGTTCGTATGGCAGCAAAACTGGCCAATGCAGATTTCTTTATTAATCTATTACCTGACGGTTATAACACCATGCTTACAGATAATGGAGAAGGATTGTCACAAGGACAAAGACAACTACTATCAATAGCAAGAGCGGCAGTAGCTGACCCACCGGTACTAATACTCGATGAAGCAACATCCAGTATAGACACCAGAACAGAGGCAATAGTTCAAAAGGGAATGGACAGCCTTATGATAGGTAGAACTGTATTTGTAATAGCCCACAGACTTTCAACAATTAGAAATTCCAATGCAATAATGGTACTTGAACATGGAAAAATAATTGAAAGAGGAGACCATGAGGACTTAATAAAAGAACATGGAACATATTATCAATTATATACAGGAGCCTTGGAATTGGATTAATAAGGGAATTTAAAAAGGATATAGATAAGCTAAATGGTTTGTCAATATCCTTTTTGTAATTATGGTTTTTATTATATTGGTAAATTAAGCAAACTTAACCTGGCTAGTAATAAATAAAAGTACAAGTAAAAGTACAAAAGCTATTATAATAAGCTTATTCCATTTTTTCCATTTTTTTCCATCCTTAACATTTTCGTCAATGTTTTTAACCATTTCAATATCCTCCTTTATAAGTTCGTCTAAGGAAAGACTTAAATAATCGCTTAATTGTATTAACATTTCAATATCAGGATAAGTCCTTTCATTTACCCAACTGGAAATAGTCTTATCGGAAACATTTAAGTTCTCTGCTAATGTTTTTTGCGTAAGTCCTAATTCCTTTCGTTTATTCATTATATTTTTTCCAATTGTCATATTATCTCTCCTTATAAACATCATATACTTCTGTATTACAAAAACCTACCTATGATTTGTAGAATGGCTAAAAACAAAGGAAGTCTATAAATAATAGAGTTGGTTTTAGAATATATTATATAATAAAAACATAGCTTTATACTAATTAGTAAAATAAATTGTGATATAATTACTATTAAAATCATAAGCAAGGGGGAAATTATGAAAAGAATTAAAGCTGAAATTATTTCAATAGAAAATACAAATGAGGATTATTATTCAATAAAATTAAAACCTTTAGATGAATTTAGCTGGAAAGCCGGACAGTTTGTTATTGTAAAAATGCCGGAAAGTAAAATAAATGGAAAAGATAAAAGAACCTTATCCATAGCTTCGGCACCGGAAGAAGGTTTTATTATGTTAGGAACAAGAACAGGGGAAAATATTAGTAACTTTAAAAGGGAATTACTATCAAAGAAACCGGGAGATATAATAACAATTGAAGGACCTATGGGAATGTTTGTTAAAAAGGAAGAAATGTGTCCAATGGTTTTAGTAGCCGGTGGAATTGGTATAACTCCTGTTAGAGGATTGTTAAAATCTTTAGAAGATGAAATAGGCAATATGATGGAATTGGTGTATTCTTCAAAAAATTATTACATGTACTTAGATGACCTTAAAGAAATTTCCGAAAAAAATAATAGACTTATTCTACATACAACAGAAAATAGAGTAGAAACAAGTAAAGAAATAGATAGAATAATAGAAAAGTATGGAAATGAACCTTATTATTATATTTCCGGAACAATGGGTATGGTTCAAAGTATAAAAGATAAGCTTAAAGAAAATAATATAGAAAAAACTAGAGTAATAGCCGATACGATGATTGGATATTGATGACCTAACCCAATTTGTGAAACAAATTGTAGGTAGGTCAGATGCAGCGAAGTCCAAATCTATGATTTGGCAAACGTAGCCTGCTAATGACGAAAACAATTAACCAATATATGAGATGTATATTATATCTATTTTGATATTTAAAACCCCAAAATCCTTGTTTGGATTTTGGGGTTCAGTTCAATTCTTTTTATTTTCTATTATCTTAAGAAACCATTTACTATTTCTTGTTCAGCTTCTTCTTCTGTCATTCCAAGAGTTAATAATTTATTTATTTGTGCACCGGCTATTTTACCTATAGCAGCTTCATGAATAAGGGAAGCATCAACGTGGTTTGCAGTAACGTCAGGAACAGCTTTAACCATAGCATTGTCCATTATTATAGCATCACATTCAGAATGTCCTGTACATGCGTTATTTCCATTAATAACAGAATAGAAATACTGTTTTGAATTATCTTTCGCTACAGAACGGGAAGAAAGTGCTACACTTGAATTTTCACCGTTTAAATCGACTGTAAAATCGGTAGTAGCTGATTGGGTACCGCTGGTCATTATTATTTCTTTTATTGTTAAGGAAGCGTCATCTGCAATAGTAGCTTCTGTAACCCTTTTAGTAGAATTAACTCCTTCTATTTGAACAGATTCCATTTCTAAGTTACTTCCCTCATCTAGGTGAATAATAGTTACGGGGTTTAGAACATTTTCACCACTGCCACCGCCTTCACCATAGTGTTTTTCAACATATTTAACTTTAGAATTCTTGCCTACATGAAAAGTATGAATTCCGTCATGTTGTGTTAAATGGGTACCGTCATTGTGAATACCGCAACCTGCAACAATTTGTATATCACAGTTGTCACCAATATAGAAATCGTTGTAAACCATGTCAACTAGTCCACTATTGTCAATAACAACAGGAATATGGGCAAATTCATTTTTTGTTCCGGGTTTTACATAAATATTAATTCCCTTTCCATCTTCTCTGCTTTCTATTTGAATATTTTTAGTACTGGCTCTGCCTTCGCTTTTTCCGTTTACTCTTATATTATATGCACCAGTAGGTTCACCAGACATATCTGCAACAGTATTTAACATATGCTCTCTAACTTCGTTCATATTAAACCTCCTTTACATATAATTCACAAATATCTTGTGTGCTTAATAGGCTAGGTAAAATTTCATCTTTTCTACCTTCAGCAGTAATTGTTCCATTTGCAAGAACAACAACCTTGTCAGCAATATCAAGAATTCTTTCTTGATGGGAAATAATCATAATAGAGCCTTTAGTAGTTTCTTTTAACTTTTTAAAAACTTCTATTAAATTATTAAAGCTCCACAAATCTATTCCTGCTTCCGGCTCATCAAAAATTGAAAGTTTAACCTGTCTTGCCATTAGCATAGCAATTTCAATTCTTTTCATTTCTCCACCAGAAAGACTATCATTTAATTCTCGGTTTACATAATTAATGGCACATAAGCCTACTTGAGATAAATAATCACAAGCTTCATGGGTACTTAGGTTTTTACCGGAAGCAAATCTTAAAAGATCCCTTACGGTTAAACCTTTAAATCTAACAGGTTGTTGAAAAGCAAAGCCAACACCTGTATTTGCTCTATCAGTTATATTTAAATTGGTTATATCTTTACCATCAAGAAAAATTTGTCCTGTAGTAGGTTTTTCTAAACCCATAATAATTTTAGCTAAGGTGGATTTTCCACTACCATTTGGACCTGTTATAACAACAAAACTGTCAGTATCTACAGTTAGATTAACATTTTTTAATATTTCCTTAATAGAACCATCTTCATTAGTGGCATTATAACCAATGTTTTTTAGTTCTAACATTAAATTACCTCCTTTAGTAATTCATTATCAAAATAACATTTACCAGAATCGAAATTACATTTCGTAACAGGTAAATCAGATATTCTATCTAAAAACTCTGTAATTATAGAAATTTCTTCCGGTGTTAAACTGGAAAGATAATTACAAATTTCCTTATTGGCATTTTTATGGTATTGGATATAACCTGAAACTACCTTATAACCTAAATCCGTTAATTTATAATATTTTTCCTTCTTATTTCCTTCTTTTAAATATCTTGAAACAATACCTTTTTCTTCTAACTTGTTTCCGTATTGTGTAACAGCGCCTCTAGTTATATTTAACTTTTTTGATAACTCCATTGCATTTGATTCAGGATTATTATATATTGCATTTATGAAGTTAATCTCAGATTGGTATAATAGTTGCCCTGAACCATAATCCCTTGGTGATTTTTCATCATTTAAATAAGAATCTAAATTATTAAAATATTTACTTATAACTTCACACAACATAAATATTCCTCCCTAATAAAAGAGTATAGTCTTTTTTTACCAATAAGTCAATATTGTTTAGTCACTAAACAAAAACAAATAAATAACAAATAAAACATTTAAAAGACATAGAAAACAGGTATAAGTAATATAGTAGAGTTTTTAGAGGAGATTGTAATGAAAATTTTAATTTCAGATGATAATAAAAAAATAAATGAAAATCTAGCAAGTTATTTAGAAAAAGCCGGCTTTGAAACTATATCCGCCTATGATGGAGAGGAAACCTTAAAGGTATTTGAAGAAGAAAATCCGGACTTAATATTACTGGATATAATGATGCCAAAAAAAGATGGGTTTGAAGTTTGTAGAGAAATTCGAAAAACCTCCATGGTGCCAGTAATAATGGTAACGGCAAGAGGAGAGGACTTTGAAAGAATAATGGGCTTAGAAATAGGAGCCGATGACTATATAGTAAAGCCTTTTTCCCTAGAGGAAATACTTGCCAGAATAAAAGCCATAATTAGAAGAATTTCCTTTGAAGAAGATAAAAGTCAAATATTGGAATATGATAATCTGTATATGGATTTAGACTCCTATATAGTAAAATTAAATGGAGAAGTTATTCCCTTAACAAAAAAGGAAACGGAAATTCTTTGGACATTAGCAAGTAATAAAAACAAGGTATTTAGTAGGAATAATCTTTTAGACTCCCTTTGGGGCTATGATTATTATGGCGATACTAGAACTATAGACAGTCATATTAAAAGGCTAAGAGCAAAGCTAAATAAGTATGACCATCCTAGTTGGGATATTGAAACTATAAGAGGAGTAGGGTACAAATTTGAAGAAAAAAATGAAAAATAATGTATCAGCAAAAAGACTTAGTTTATATTTTGGTATAGTACTGCTTATATTTTCATTAATAATTGGATTTATTTTCTTTGGAATATATAAAAATCAAACAATAGAATTACAGGAAAACTTATTAATAGAAAGAGCGGAAACCATAGCTGAAAATATTAGCACCCTAGACTTAGGGAAAGGTCAAATGGGTGGCTATGGTATGTATTTAAAGTCTATAAATTCAATTGCCGGTGCAGATGCTTGGGTAGTAGATGAAAACTTAAATGTAATAACATCCCACTCCCAAATGCATAATAATACCCATTCCCACGAAAATGCTAACGGTACAGGAAGAATGAATAGAAGGAATACAGAAAACAATGAAGAAGATAACCTAGTAGAAGAAAATATATATGACACAGAAATAAACTTACCGGAAAATGCAGAAAAAATAATTAAAGAAGCCTTATCAGGTAAAGTAGAAGTAAGTGAGGTCTTTTCAGATATTTTAGGGGAGCAAACAATTACCGTTGGTGTTCCTATATTAGCAAATAATAGTGACAACAACCAGGTCGTACTTCTTCACTCACCGGTAACAGGAATAGAGGACGCAGTAAAACAAGGGACAAAAGCATTGCTTATATCACTAGGAATTGGACTTTTAATAGCAATACTCCTATCCATATATCTATCAAAGGTTTTTACAGGACCAATTCTTTTAAAAGAAGCAGAGGATATTATAAAATTAGAAAATGATAGGAAAAATTTCTTGGCACAAATTGCTCATGAATTAAAAACTCCAATAACTGTAATGAAAAGCACCTTGGAAAATTTCAATATAAAGGAAAATCCAACAGTAGAGGAATTACAAGAATATAATTCTCAAGTGCTGGGAGAAGTAAACTCCCTACAAAGGCTAGTAGGAGATTTACTTGACTTAACAAAATTAGAATCACCGGATTTTTCAATAGAAATATCGGAAATATATTTAACGGATTTAATTGACGATATTATAAGAAGTAGTAGAAAATTAGCACTGGGAAAAAACATAAAAATAATTCAAGAAAATATTCCTAACATAGTAATTAATGGAGACTATGGAAGATTAAGACAAATGTTTTTAATAATAATAGACAATGCAATAAAATTTTCCAAAGAAAACTCCCAAATAGAAATAAAAGGTGAAAAAAATAAAATCTTAATTTGTGACAATGGAGTAGGAATAAAAGAGAAGGATTTAAAGCTTGTTTTTAATAGATTTTATAAGGATAATTCCGAGAAAAATATAAAAGGAACAGGCTTAGGACTGTCAATTGCAAAGGAAATAGCAGAAAAACATTCAAGTCAATTAACAGTAGAGTCCCAATATAAAAAAGGAACTTGTTTTATATTTAATTACGAAAAAATATTAAAATGACACATAAATGACATTATGTCTTTATATAATGTATTTAAACAAAGACATAAGGGGGAATAAAAAATGAAGAAAATAAGTAAAAAATTAATATTAATGCTGGCTTTAGTATTGGTATTAGGAGTTGGAACAACATCGTTAGCAGTAGAAAACAATAGGGTTTCCCATCCGGACATTCTTTCAAATATTACTAATAAACCATTAGAAGAAATAATAGAAATAAGAACTACTACCGGAAAAACCTATGGACAAATAGCAGAAGAATTTGGTGTTCTAGAAGAATACAAAGAAGAAATGTTTACAATAAAAAAGAACTTTATTAATGAAAGAGTAGATAACGGCTATTTAGACAGAGAAGAAGCTGACAGAATAATAACTAACATGGAAAAAAATAAAGATCTTTGCGATGGTGAAAATCTAGGTTATAGAAAATTATGTGGAAACTACGGCTTAGGTATTGGCATGTTAAATAAAAAAGGTAGAGGTAATGGTTTAGGAACTGGACAAAGATTACAAGACGGTACAGGAAGAATTGAAAATAACAACCCTGGAAGAAACCAAACTAATCCTACAAACAATACAAGAGAACAAAAACAAAACACAGAAAATTCAAATGTTCAAGACAATAGACAAAATGCAAATGTTAATGCTCAAAATGCAAATGTAACTACTGGTAACAATGCTAACCAAAACAATGCACCACAAGGTAATGTAAATAGAAATAATCCACAACAAAACAATAATCAAAACCCTACACCAAGAAATAACAGCCAAAACAACAACTATGGACATCATGGTAACAGTGGTGGAGGCAGTGGACAAAGGTTACAAGATGGTTCTTGTGGAAATGTTCCAAGCGGACAAGGTGGAAATTGTAGAAGATAAGTTAATAAAAATATTTACAAATCTCTCATATAAAAATATGGGAGATTTTTTATTGTCCAAAATAATAATTTAAAACTATTGACATAGAAAACAAATTCATGTATTATTTACTTAGTTACTCAACTAACTAACCAATTAAGGGGGGTGGTTATATGGATATGACTTCTGACAGACCTATATTTTTACAAATAGTGGACATGGTAGAAAATGAAATAATATCGGGAAATTTAAAAACAGAAGATCAAGCACCATCAACAAATGAATTCTCAAAAATGTACAATATTAACCCTGCAACAGCAAGAAAGGGTTTAACAATACTGGTTGATGAAGGAGTATTGTATAAAAAAAGGGGTTTAGGAATGTTTGTAACAGAAAAAGCAAGGGAAATAATAATAGAAAAAAGACAAAGGGAATTTTTAGACAATTTAGTACCTGAATTAATAAGAGAGGCAAAAAGGTTAGACATAGATAAAGACAAATTAATTGAATTAATAAAACAAATGGAGGTTGAAAACTAATGTTAGAAATAGTAGATTACAGCAAAAAATACGGACAAAAAGAGGTTCTTAAAAATATAAATTTAAAAATGGAAGACAGTAAAGTATATGGACTAATAGGAAATAATGGAGTGGGAAAAACAACCTTACTACAGTCAATATCCAATTTTAAAATAGGCTATACAGGTGAAATTAAATTTAATAATCAGACTGTATTGGAAAATCAGTCAGTTGTTGAAGACATAGTTTATATTTCAGAAGATATGTTTGGAGAGGCCTTTTATACAGAATATAAAATTAAAAAACTTTTTAAAATCCTTTCAACCTTATATAAAAACTGGGACCAGGAATTTAATACTTATCTTGTAGAAAAATTTAATATAAATTTAAAATCTAAATACAAAAAACTTTCAAAAGGTGAAAAGAACCTGGTAAATTTAGTAATTGGCTTAACAACAAGAGGGAAAATTACAATATTTGATGAGCCAACATCAGGATTGGATGCAAAAACAAGGTATGCCTTCTACCAGGTCTTAATGGAGGACTTAGAACTTAATCCAAGAATAGTAATAATTTCCACCCATATAATAGATGAGGCGGCAAATTATTTTGAAGATGTAATATTTTTAGCCGATAAAAGTGTAAAAATATTTGATTCAGTAGAAAATATTAACAAAAATGCAAAATCATTTATGGGTTCACCGGAGAAGTTAGTAATTTTAAAAGATAAGAATATAATAGATGTTGAAAAATTTGGTGGCATGGAAAAATATTATATCTATGACAACTTTACAAAAGAAGAATTAGAGAAAATAGAAGAAAGTAATATAACAATTGAAAATATAACATTACAGAATTTAATTGTTCACACTAACTAAGGAGTATTGAAATGGAAAGTTTATTAAAAAGACAAACAAAGGAATATTTTAAATATTTGTTGATTATTTCAATAATAGCAGTAATAACAACTGTAGTATTTAGCTCAATAATGTTTTTTATTGGAGATATAAAAATAGGGTTAAATAAAGAAGTTATAAAAATAGCAATTGGAGGGTCACTTCCACTGTTAAAAATTTATATTTTATTTATAACCGTTGGACTGGCAATAGAATATGTAGTATCGGTAAAATTACATTTAATAACAGGTTATAGTAGAAAAAGTATATTTAATGTCAATATAGTTATGATACTAATAATGCTGTTAATTGGCTGTTTAATAATAGCGACCATATCCTCCTTTGGTTTTAAATTTGACGATGGAAATCTTATATATCATAGTATGGATTTAAATATATTTTTTAATAGCTTTGTAGAAATTTTTTTACAATTGTTGTTTTTAACCTTAACTGCAAGTTTTATTGCTATTTCCTTTAAGAAAAATATAGTATTAGGATTTATAGTATTAATATTTGGCTTACTACCATTAAAATTTGTAGGTTTAATTGATATTGATACAGCAGTAGAAAATATGTTATCAGGAAGAGATGTATTGCTTAAAGAACATATTTTTTACCTAGTCTTTTCCCTTGTATCATTAATAGGATATAAAGAAGTTTTAAGGAGATTTTAAAATGAATAATTCAGCTAGGTTTTTCAAAACTAAAAGAAGGGAATATTTATGGGACTTTTCATCCTTTCTTTTAGTCCTACTTATATTATTTGCTCTTTCTAAAATAAATATTGTAAGGGATTCTATAAGAATAAAAAGCACTTTTTTAGAATGGGATGAAATAATAAAATCCCTAGTAAACATTTTTACAGTAATATATGCCATAGACTTTGCCATTAATATAGACTTACAAATATTAACAGGACAAACAAGAAGAACCATTTTTACAAATAATATTAAGATAATGGTCTTACTTGGAATAGTTTATAGCTTATTTATAACCCTACTGGGTGTTCTTGGAGTTAATATAAAAGTTACGGGAATGTTATTTACTCAAATCGGTAAATCGGAGTTCTACAAATATTTTATAGACTATTTTTTACAATTTTTACTTATATATTCACTAGCAGGTTTTATAAGCTACTCCTTTAAAAAGAACTATATACTTGGTGGAGTAATAGTAGGAGTTTTAGTGGTATATGTCTGGGGGTTTTATAATTTTATACCTGAAACGGAAACTTTAGTAAATAATTTAATATTTTCCTTACCCTTACTATTAATTGGAACACTAGGTAGTAAAGTAATAATAGATAATTATTAAAAATTAAAATCTAACACAGGAGAAAAAATGAAAAAGAGGAAAGTAAGTTTTAAGCAAGTCTTTAAGGAAATAATATCAACAGTTGTTCTAGCTCTTATTATTGCCTTGTTAATTATTAAATTTATTGGTAGTACAACAATAGTCGATGGTATTAGTATGGAGCCAACATTAAAAACAAATGACTTTATATTGGTAAATAGAATTGGATTTCTTTTAGGTGACCTAGAACCTGGTGATATTATCCAATTTCATAGTCCAAATAATAAAAAGAAGGATTTTATTAAAAGAGTTATAGCTGTAGAAGGGGATACAGTAGAAATAAAAAATAATAGAGTTTTTGTTAATGGGAATGAACTTGTAGAAAATTACACTATGACTAAAGGAATAACCGGTTATAAAGATGAAAAACATTGGGAAATAGGAAAAGACGAAGTTTTTGTATTAGGGGACAATAGGGATTACAGTAATGACAGTAGGACTTTTGGCCCAATAAAAAAAGATTCAATAGTTGGAATTGCGTTTTTAAGGATTTATCCATTTAAAGAAATTAAGAAGTTTTAAATAAAATAAACTTCAGAGGTGAAAAATGAACAATTATAAAAAATTATCGAAATATGTTTTAAAAAGTATATTACCACCCTTAGTAATAGGAATTTTAATATTTGTATTTTTAAATATAGTAGATGAAGCAAAAATGAACTATAATAATCTTTCAGATATTTTTAATGATAATTTTGTATTTAAATTATTGGTGTTGTTAAAAGTTGGAGTCATACTTGCAATATTAACAATTGGCATATCTACAATTATAAATATACAAACCCCAATCTTAGTAGGTTATTCAAGAAGGGAAATCTTTAAAACAACAGTATTTCTAATATTAATATTATCGATTATATTTGCAGTTTTAATAACATCCTTAGAATTATTAGTAAGAGATTTCTTTAATTTAGACGTAGCTTTAGGAAGTTTTTTTAAATTTTTTGCAATATATTTTTTACTTGCCAGCACTATTGTGTTTTATGCATCAATATACAAGGTAAATATTGTGGCCGGAGTTTTAATTACAATAGCAACTGTAATTACTTTTACGACTGTTTTTATTATGAACTTTCGTGGTGAAATTATAATATTAAATTATACAAATCTATTAACTACAGTTAAAAATTATAGCTTCTTACTTATTATTTCGACAGTCTTATTACTTGCTTATAAAAAAATATTAAAGAAGATCTAGAAGATATTACCTACCTGTAATATCTTTTTTTATTTATAGGAACTTAGATATAATTACTCCTATAATTATCATAAAAACAAGGGCTAAAAGCATAGCTAACAGGTTCTTTTTATCGTTATTGTCTGACATAAAATATCCTCCTTTACTATATTTTATAAAGTAAAAGCTTAAATTACAAATTATTTTGCTTAATATATTAGAAACAAATAAATCTACTAATATATTAAATAAAATAATGTTTAGAATGTGATAAAATGGTTAAAAGGAGGGTGTGTAATGAAAAAGTTTAGGAATAAAATAATATTAATACTACTATTATCATTTACATTAACATCGTGTAACAAAGAAGAAAACATAACAAGCGGAAAATTAATAATGGAAGAATCCGATTATTCGTATTTACAAGAATATTATAATTTGGATTTAGAAGAAAGAACAACATTAGATGTAAAAGAAATCAATAAGACCTTTGAAACAATATTCGGAGAAGAAGCAATAAAAATTGAAGGAAATTACTCACCGGACAAACTAATAGAAGCGTCAATAAAAAATGCACAATATGATGAATTAGCTCTTACATATAACAAGGACAAAATAAAAGAAAAACTAAAAAACGACTATAAAATTGATGTAAATAGCAGTAAGGAAAATTACCTTGTCTGTGCAATGGATTTAGGTATTGTAAATAACGAAGTAGTTAAAAAAATATACAAAGAAAATAAATTAAGTACAGATAATTTTGCATATATAATAACAAGAGTACTAAATAGTACAGGAGTAGGAAGAAACTACATAGGAAGTATTTACGATACAGACATTGGCGCTAAAATAAATAATACATGGGAATCCTTTTTATTATTTTCTGATGAAAAATTAGAAGAAGTAGGATATAAAGCAGTAAAAAATGGAACAGTTACAGGTTATAATTTAAAGTCATCAGAGAACAATTCTAACTTTATAAAAGACAAAACAATAGTATATGGTCATTCAGACATAAAACATGCCCATCAACTAGTTGGACTGTTAAGAAGTGAAGGAATACAGGCAAGAATTCAATTAGAACCAAAAATTTCAGTCTATAAATACTTACTGGAATGGGGACCGGTTCCGGAAGCTACTCCAACCTATGAAGTGGTGCAGGACGGAGAAGATTATTTTGTCCATGCTGTTGAATATGATTTAGCAATAGAATTTCTTTCAAATGAAGAAATGGAAAAATTTAATAATATAATAGGAAAATATGCAAAGAAAAATGAAGGTAACGAAGAAGGAAAGGGATTGCTATATGAATCTTGGTGGCAACCACTATACTCAACAACAAATGGAAAAATGAATAAAGAAGAATATGTGGAAATAGTCGACAATATAGTAAAAAATGGAATCTATGAAATACATTCCTTTTCTACAGTGGAAAATAAAGAAAAAGTAAAAGCGGAACTTACGGAAAACAACGACTTTGAAATTGAACAAAGAACAATATATTGTAACAAAGCCTTTTACAGTTACCTAATTGGAGAAGATTATCAATAATAAATGGAGTGAATTTTATATTCACTTCTTTTTTATTTAGTAAAAAACAATAACTTCCTAAATATATAAATAGGAGGTAGAAAATGAATAAAATAGGAGTGGACTTGTCTAATTGGAATAATATGTCCGATATTAAAAAAGCAAAGGATAGTGGACTGGATTTTGTAATAATAAAAGCCGGTAGTGGGGTAACACCGCTAGACGGTAAATTTAATGCTATTTATGAAGAATGTAAAAAATACAAGATGCCAGTAGGTGCTTACTGGTATTTGTATTCTAAGACGGTTACAGGAGCGTTAAACGAAGTGAAAAACCTTCTTAACAACATTAAAGGGAAAGAATTTGAATATCCGATTTGGTTGGATTTTGAAGACCCTTCACAAGCAGGTTTAAGTAGAAAAATTAAAACGGAAATTGCCATAGCCTTTATGGACAAATTAGAAGAAGAGGGTTTTTATACAGGACTTTACACAATGGGTTCATGGTTTAGTAAGGAATTTGACTATTCCTATAAATACAAGGGAAGAAGCCTAAAAGAATTTGACAAATGGGTAGCTCATTGGACATACAGTACAAATAAAAAATCACCCTATGTAGATAGTAACACCGGAATTTGGCAATATTCAAACAAGGGAGAATTTGCAGGTATAGGAAAAGCAGGCAATGGCTTAGATATGAATCTAGCATTTAAAGATTATCCCAATATAATTAAGAAAAATAAATTAAACGGCTTTAAAGAAAATAGTTTTAATCAAAAGGAAATTCCCAATATTTATAATATGACAGGAGTTTTTAAAATAGTAAAGCCAATAAAATGGACTAAAGAATTAAAAAAATCTTGGAATATAGTAATGGAATATTTTAACAGCAGTGAAAAAACCCAATATCTAGTTGTAGCTTCCGGCGAATATGATTTTAAAGGCACAAACCCAATAATTATAGTAGATGAAAACCTAAACGGTCATACAAAAAGAAGAGAAATAACAAAGTATTTAGTAAGAAATGAAAAGGAAGCAAATATATTAAAAAGTGGTCAAAAAAATTGGAATAAATTAAAACAAGTATAATATATACTACAAATATATTTGCAAAATATACAGTATATGGTTTAATATAAGTAAAGGGGAAGGTTACATAATAAAAAGGAAAGGCTTATTTTTTTTGCCTTTCCTTTTTTTATTAAACGTCTAAGTTTTCCCAATCATCTAAATTAAAATCATCTTTTGAATCATTATCTTTTATATTTTCATCTAGATTTTCGGTATTATTTTCACTTGTATTTTCACTTACCTTAGTATTTATCTCTTCTTCATCTTTTAAATCCAAGATATTCATAAATTCGTCACCAGTAATGGTTTCTTTTTCTATTAAAAATCTTGAAATTTCATGAAGTTTATCAATATTTTCAGTTAAAATCTTTCTAGCTTTTGCCTGTGCGTCTTTCATGATTTTTTCAATCATATTGTCGATTTCAGCAGCTTTTTCAGGTGATGCACTACTTGTAGTGCTACCATCAAGATACATCGATTGTCGAGTATCTAAAGCTACCATACCGAACTCGTCTGTCATACCATATTGAGTAATCATAGCTCTAGCAAGTCTAGTTGCCATTTCAATATCATTTGCAGCGCCTGTTGTTTTAGTGTTGAAAATTAATTCTTCGGCAGTTCTACCACCTGTATAGGTAACAATTTTTGTGAAGATGTCATCTTTACTCATAAGGAACTTTTCCTCCTCATCAACCTGCATAGTATAACCTAATGCGCCTGATGTTCTCGGAATAATCGTAATTTTTGTAACTGGTGCAGAATGAGTTTGCATTGCTGCAACTAAAGCGTGACCAACTTCGTGATAAGCAATAAGTTCCTTCTCTCTTGGAGAAATAACCATCCCTTTTTTTTGCTGACCTGCAATAACTACTTCAACAGATTCTTGTAGATCTTCTTGTGCAACTAACTTTCTATTAAACTTAACAGCCCTTAAAGCAGCTTCGTTAATAATATTAGCTAATTGAGCACCGGAGGCTCCTGCAGTCATTAAAGCAATAGATTTAAAATCTACATGAGGGTGTATTTTAATTTTCTTAGCATGAACTTTTAAAATAGCTTCCCTTCCAGCTAAATCAGGTAGTTCAACAGGAATTCTTCTGTCAAAACGACCAGGTCTTGTAAGTGCCGGGTCTAAAATTTCAGGCCTATTAGTAGCTCCTAAAATAACAACTCCCGTATTTCCTTCAAAACCATCCATTTCATTTAAAAGCTGGTTTAATGTTTGTTCCCTTTCGTCATTACCACTAAGACCATGGGAATCTCTTTTTTTACCTATAGCATCTATTTCATCTATAAAAACAATACAAGGAGCTTTTTCCTTTGCTTGTTTAAATAAATCTCTAACTTTTGAAGCACCCATACCAACAAATAACTCAACAAATTCAGAACCTGACATTGAGAAAAACGGTACATTGGCTTCACCTGCAACAGCTTGAGCTAGTAGGGTTTTTCCTGTACCAGGAGGTCCAACTAAAAGTACTCCCTTTGGTAAAACAGCTCCTATTTCGCTATATTTCTTTGGATCATGTAGAAAATCTACAATTTCGGACAAGTCCTCTTTAGCTTCATCTTGTCCCGCTACGTCTTTAAAACTCTTTCCCGGTTTTGATTGTACATACACCTTTGCATTTGACTTACCAAAGCTCATTGAGTTACCTCCCATTCGCTTAGTAAGACTCCTCATAAGCAAGGAAAGAAGTGCAAACATTATGACAATAGATAATATATTAGGAAGTAAAGTTTCAGTAAAGAAATTCGAAGTTCTTGCCTTATATCCTACTTCTTTTTCCTTTAAAACAGGTTGTAAATCTGCATCTTGTATATAAGCATTGTATGGAGTCTTATAATTTTTCTCCACACCCTTAGAGTCCTTTGCAGTAAAAGTTAAAGGATCATCTAACTCTACTTCAATAACAGAACCTGCTTGTAGCATTTTCCAAAAATCGCTATATTTTACTTCCGTAACGGTTTGCCCAGTAAAAAGCGGTGTAACAAAAGACATTACTGTAGCCCATAATAAAAGTCCTAGTAAAAGAATTGTAACAGAATTAGGTTTAAATCCTTTTGGAAATTTGGACTTATTATTATCACTCATATATTCTCCTTTCTATTCAAAAGAAGCTAGATTGTCTAAATGTTTATTTAGAATTACAAAACTATAAATAATTTGCTCAAGTTCCTCATCGGTTAAGTCCTCTTTGCAATTTTTATATTTTTTTTCAAGTTCATCCTTAACATTCTTGACGGCTTCAATGCCCTTGTCAGTTAAAGTAACAGTAACAATTCTTTCATCTTCTATACTTCTAGTTCTTTTTAAATAACCTTCTTTTTCTAATTTTTTGCACATATTGGAAATATTACCATCAGCAATACCTAAAGCTTGACCTATTTCTCCAATATTTGCAGTGTTTTTTTTGTTAATTTCTTGCAATACCTTATATTTCATATTAGTTAAATTGTATTCATCGGAAATTGGAAATAAAATTGTATCCATTTTACGAGAAACCTCTCTAACTAACTGTGAAATATTAGTATCAACTAATTTTAGTGACATAATTTCCCCTTCAATAAATAATAATTAAACTTAAAAACGATTATTAGTTCCTCTGCCTATTATAATATATCATATATAAGTAATAAAAATAAGTGTTTATATAAAAAAATTGTATTAATTTGAAAAAACTTTAAAAAAATAAAATTTTAGAAAAATAAACAGCTAAATCTTAGAATAGCAAGGTGTTCAGTAATGTCATACAGTAAAAAAGCATTGGGAATATCCCTTAAAATATATCTTAAATATGATAAAAAATGTAAAAATATTACTGAATAATATCAAATATTCTAGTATATATTCCTTATATATAAAGAAGGAAAAACTTTTGAAATTAACTATTAGTACATTATAGAATAAATTGATAATTAGTGTCAATACATAAATAATATAAAATATAAATTAAAGATGTTTTCATGTTAAAAAAATTAATAATAGGGCATATAATATAATATAAAGGAAAATAAAATAAAATTAATCTAATATCCTTTACAATATAGAAAAATTAAGGTATCATAATGAAGTTGTTAAGTATATGAAAGTATATTTATCTTTACTATAAATAATTTGTTTAATAATAAATAATATCGTATAAATTTTTTATTAAAATTTATTAATAAATGTAAAATATTAATAAAAAAACAAATTATTCCATAATAAGAGAAACTACATTACATAGTGGTGGAACGGCTTAAAACTACACCTTATGGTGTGGACTTGGATTTTATTATAAAATATAAAAGAAATTGTACTTGGTAAAATACTTCATATATATAAAAATAATAGCAATTTATATTAAAAAAATTGCTAAATTATTTGCTTAAACTTGATTTTAGCGAATAATAATAATATAATGTAATAAGTAATTCAAAATAGAATTACTATTATATAGTTGCTAGAAAGCAACAGCCGAACCTTGACAATCCTTGAAAACGAAATAAATTTTATTAAACTACGTAGTACATCGATCGATAGATGCTACGGTAGACATTAAATTAGTTTATCTTGGCCCATTGTATCGATGGGTGCACAATATAAATTTATTTTGTTACTAAATTATTTAGTATAGAGGGTTCTTACTTTATTTGTCAAAGATTGACAAGGAAAGGCGAGAAAAAATATAGGAGGAGTGATTAATAATCATGAGAAAGAACAAAAAAGTTTTATCGTTACTTTTAGCTCTTGTAATGGTGTTTGCTACAGCAGTTCCTGCTTTTGCAACAGGTAAACTTTATGACAAAGTTGAAGTTCATACTTTGTTAGATGGTAAGCTTGCTGAGCTAAAAAACAAGATAAAAATAACTGAAGATGGTATAGATATAACATCTAATTTTAACCCTTTGGATAATACTGATGCAAACAAAGGTAAATACCATCTAGGAGAAAATTTAAAGGCAGATACTACTTATGTATTTGAAGTAAAAGCTGGAGAAAAAGTTGTAGATGGAACACCAACAAAGTACGAGTTCAAAACTGATGCAGCAGGAAAAGTAGATATGTCATCAATAAAAATAACTTATACTATGGTTGATGGAATGGATAAACCTGTATTTGAAGACAATATAATACATTTTAACTTTGTAGATTCATCAGTAGTCAACTTAAAAGGTGGAGATTACTTAATACAACTAGTAAATAAGGATAAAAAACCTTTAGCAAACAAATATGTACAAGTTTATAATGTAAAGGCTCAAGATGGAAAATATCTTTTAGATAAAGAAACTGAATCTTACATTGTAGATTGGTCAGATCAAGTTTTAGATCCAGATTGGTTATACTATTTCTTCAAATTACAATATAAAACTGATAGTAATGGACAAATTAATTTAGTTTCTGATGAAACTATAGCTGAAAATGGTGGAAAAGCTCCTAAAACATCATATCCATCATTAGGCCTATTGCGAGACAGAGTTACAGAAAAAATAACTCCTAATGTAACAGGCTATGGTAAAGATGTTAAGCAAAGAGTTGTAGCTATTGTATATGACCCAACACCTGTTAAAATAGCTGGAAAAGGTGGACCAAATAGTGGTGATGAAATATATGTATTTACAGATTTAAATAAAGATAATTACGCTTTATTATCAGAAGATAAATACACTACAACTTTAGAAGTTACTGTAACAGGTGTTAAAGATGCAAAAGAAGAACCAGTAGAAGGAGCTTTAGTAAAAGTATATCCTAATACTACAGAACTTTGGGGACCTGAATCTTATGATGAAAAACCTATAGCTGAAGGTAGAACTGGTGCTCATGGTGTTATTCAATTTAAAGACTTAGATTTAGAAAACATTATGAGATACCTATCAGGAGCAGGTTTAGGTGGTAGACCAATTTATACAGAAATAAAACTACCTTTCAAAGTTGTTGTAGAAGAAGCTGAAGGCTGGACTGTTCCAAGAACAGTTGAAATTCCTTTTAGAGACATTAACTTTAGAGGAACAACAGCTGCAAAAGTTACATTATTACCAGGAACAGCTTTTGGTAATAGAATATCTGGTACAGACAGATTAGAAACTTCAGTAGAAGTTGCTAAAAAAGCTTATCCAGAAGGAGCAGATAATAAAAAAGTTGTTATAGCTTCAGGTTATAACTTTGCTGACTCATTAGTTGCTAATGGTATTGTTGGTATAGAAGATGCTCCATTATTATTATCAAACACTAATGCTTTAACAAAATCTGCAATGGATTATATGGCAGAAGTTGGAGCTAAAGAAGCTATAATAGTTGGTGGACCAAATACTTTAAGTTCAAAAGTAATAGACCAATTAGAAGCTGCTAAAATAACTTATACAAGAGTTTATGGTAATGACAGATTTGCTACATCAGCAAAAGTACTTGATTATGTTGTAAGAAACGAAGGAAGTACAGGCGCTGACCCAACAGATCGTATTCATGAACAATATAATGGTACAGTAATGTTAGCTAATGGATACAATTTCCCAGATGCTTTAGTTGCATCAGTTCCATCAGCAATATATACTCAACCAATATTATTAACAGAAACTAATACAGTTCCATCTCCAGTAAAAGCTGCTTTAGCTGATACTTATTACCAAATTAACAAGGTTATGGTAGTTGGTGGACCTAACTCAGTTTCATCAGAAGCTTTAGGACAAATTAATATTTCTAATATCGACAGATTATCTGGAAATAATAGACAATTAACTTCAATGGCAGTTGCTGAAGAATACTTTACACATGGCGGACAAGCTATAGTTGTTAATGGTAAAGATTATCCAGACGCATTATCTGCAGGTCAATTAGGATTTGTTGAAAATGCTCCAGTATTATTAACAGAAAGTCCAGCTGTATTAGGTGATGCTTTAGTTAAATATCTAAATGATAATAGAATGACTGAAATTCACATCGTTGGTGGTGTTAATTCAGTTACAGATGCTATTGCACAACAAATTGCTGACTTATTAGTTAGTAAATAAGATAAACTAAAAAAACTACTCGAAAGAGTAGTTTTTTTTGTATATATTTTCTTACTGTTATTATTAAAAATTATAGGATATAATAATGCTAGGAGGTGTTTAAATGATTAAAAAGAAAGGAATATCGTTTTTTCTTGTTTTTACATTGGTATTTGCATTTTTTGTAACTAATAATGTAGAGGCTAAGGAAAAATTTATTGAAACAGCATTTGTTACTAAAGTAGACGGTAAAGCCCCAACAGAAGAACTGGAATTAGAAGTTAATTCTTTAGAATTAAAAGATGAAAAGGGAATTAATATACTGTATTTAGAAAATGGTAAGGATTACGAAATAAAATATAATGAAGATAACTACACTTTAAAATCCATTACCATTGATGGCAAGGTAGTTTCCACTAGTAATATTTTAAAATTAAACACAGACAAGGAAACGGAATTTGTTTACTTAGACTTTATTGAAAATATTAAGTATTCGAAGTTTAAAGCTACTTTAGAAGATAATAATTTTAATATAAAATTAAAATTAGACGGTGAAGACTACAAATTAGGTGAAAGAATTGACTTAAAAAAAGGTGAACATATTTTAGAATTTACTAATGTACCTGAAGGCTTTTATATCTATAAAGTAGAAGATGGTCTTAATTCAATAGTAAAAAATGGAAAATACAAATTTACCTTAGATTCAGATTTGAATTTAGAATTTAAACTAGTAAGGGAAAAGGAAGTTGGCTTAAAAAGATTTGCCGGAAAAGACCGTTACGAAACATCAGCTAAAATTGCAGAAAATATATTTAAAAATCCGGAAAATATTGTTTTAGTCAATGGAGTTAAGGAAGCCGATGCCTTGTCTGCAGGTCCACTTGCTAATGAATTAAAGGCTCCAATTCTTTTAACAAATGGCAAAACTATTTCTAGGCCAGTGGCAGACTATATTGAATCTACAAAAGCTTCTAAGGTTTATATTGTAGGTGGAAAAGAATCTGTAGCAAATTCTTTAAAAGAAGAACTTAGTGATGACTACAAATTAGAAGTAGAAAGAATAGCTGGAGAAAATCGTTATGAAACATCAGCGAAAGTAGCAGAAGTTTTAATTGAAGACCATAAGTACAAAAATGAAATTATATTGGCAAATGGAGTTAATGCAGCTGATGCAATTTCAGCAAGTCCTTTAGCTATACAAGAAAAATATCCTATAATTTTAACAAATGGTAATATTATAGAAGTTAATGTAGTAAACAAATTAAATGATTTTAATATTAAAGACGCTATAATTGTTGGTGGAAAAAACTCTGTTTCTAATAATATATTAAATAATACCAATATTGTTTTAGAAGAAAGAATTGCTGGAGAAAATCGTTATGAAACTTCAATAGAAGTTGCAAGGGAATTAAATAATATTAACAATCTTGTTCTAGCAAGTGGAGTTAATTATATTGACGCTCTAACAGCAAGTTCAGTGGCAGGTAATAAAAATGCTCCAATTATTTTAGTAGATGGTAAAGAAATTAACAAGGAAACAGAAAAATATATTAAAAATATAAAAAATAATATCTTTGAGGTTTATGTAGTTGGGGGAACAGACTCTATTAATAGCGACTTAGCAAAAGAAATATTAAATTTAACAAAATAATTTTTAAATAGGTATTGTACAATACCTATTTTTTTGTTTATTTTTCACAACTTTTTTTAAATTTATTTTATGGTATCATATATTATAAAGGAATAAGGAGGAATTTATGTTAAAATCAAAAAAAACAATAAGTATTTTATTAGCTTTAGTTTTAGTATTATCAGTTTATGCAGGTACAAAATCTCTAGCAGAAAATAATAAGGAGCCAGGATCTGGTGCAGATGGAGCAGCTACTGCACCAACTACGGAAACATCTGATGAAGCAACTACTGCACCAACTACTGCACCAACTACGGAAACATCTGATGAAGCAACTACTGCACCAACTACTGCACCAACTACGGAAACATCTGATACAACTAATGCAACAGATAATAAAGAAATAGAAACTGTTGTTGTTATTGAAAAGATAAAAATAGGTAGTAAAGAAATAAAAGGTAGAGATGTAACTGATTGGTCTGAATATGGATTTAAATTTATAAATGAAGTATCAGAGAATGATAATAAGTTGGTTACTAGTACTAATACTACAGTAAAGGGAACTACTTCTACAGAAGAAAAAGATATTATAAATTATGTTTACACAGTATCCTCAAGTAAGCATAAAATAGAAAAAATAGATTTTAATCCTAGTAGAAATAAAGGAAATGATGCTTATTCTTTCAAAGCAACAGTAAATAGAGTTTATTTGACTATTACTTTAAAATCAGATGAAGAAATTGATAAAGTAACAAGACTTGAAGGTACTGATCGTTATGAAACAGCAGTTGAAATAGCTAAAGAAGCTTATCCAACAGCGAAAAATGTAATAATAGCAAATGGAGAAGTTTCAGCAGATGCATTAGCAGCAGGACCTTTAGCAAATGAATTGGAAGCTCCAATACTTTTAGTTAGAAATAACTCTGCAATTCAAGGTGTTAAAAACTATATTAGAGATAATGGTGTAGAAAAAATATATGTAGTAGGTGGACCAAATTCAGTTTCTAAAGATTTATTAGCAGAGCTATTAGCTATAGATACAAAAATTAAATCTGAAAGAATTAATGGTAAAGACCGTTACGAAACTTCTATTAAGGTAGCTACTACATTAAAAGATAAAGGTTATACTAATGGAGTAATTATAGCAAATGGTACAGATGCAAAAGATGCCGATGCCTTAGCAGCATCAACTTATGCAACAGAAAACAAAATGCCAATAGTATTAACTAATGGAAGTGTATTAACTACAGAAGTTAAAGCTGGTTTAAAAACTATAGGGGCAACAAATGCTACTATAATTGGTGGACCACAAACAGTTGCTGAAAATATAATTAATGGAACAGCTCTTACTTATACAAGTGAAGGAAGAATCTCTGGTGCAAATAGATTTGAAACATCAATAGCAATAGCTGAAAAATTAACTCAAGCAAATGTTAAAACAGTTGTAGTTGCAAATGGTTACAAATCACCTGATGCTTTAACAGCTGGACCATTAGCATTTACAAAAAATGCAGCTATTATTTTATCAACAGAAACTGACTTTACATCTAGCCAAAATACTTATATAGGCACAATTAAAAATATTGAAACAGCTTATATAGCAGGTGGAGTAAACTCAGTAAAACCGGCAGTAAAAACTGCATTAGAAACATTAGTTGAAAATAGTAGAGACAAATAAATTCAATTTTTGAATAAATGGTAATAGTAATTGCTATGTTTATGAATTAAAAAGCAGGTTATTATATCTTTTTTATTAAGAGATAGCATAATCTGTTTTTTTATACTTATTTTATATATTAGAAAAATATTTATATATAATCTTTAAAGTATAATATTTTAATTTAAAAAGTAAAAAAAATGTACGTTTTATGGTATCATATATTTTAAAGGTATAAGGAGGGAATTATGTTAAGAACAAAAAGAATAACAAGTTTTTTATTAGCTTTTGTTATGGTTTTTTCAATATTTGTAGGAACTACATCAAAAGCTCAGAATGATAATAATGATTCTGTTACGGTGCAAGATCAAGACGCTCAAAAAGGACAAGAAACAACACCGGTTTTAGAAGATGCAGAAAATACAGGTGACTCAGATGACGATACGAATGTTCCAGCAGAACCTAAACCTGAAGAAGTTAAGTTTAAAGCTGAAATAAACTCTTTAAAAGTGGATGATGAAGAAAAAGAAAATTTAACGGAAAGTCAAATTGAAGTATATGGTTTACAACTAAAAAAAATTAACTCTGAAGATACTGTAGATTTTAATACAGAGGAAACTATGGAAAAAGTAAAGAAATATAAAGTTGTTGTAGACGATGGGTATAATATAAAATCAATAACTATTAAAAATGGTGAAGAAAGTGTAAAACTTGAAAGTGATCTTTCATTTACTACACCAGAAACTGGAAATAAATTAGTTTTTGATATTGTTTTAGAGTCAGTAGGTACTGTAACTACTACTGTAACTTCTTTGAAAGTTGATGATAAAGAACCGATAACAACAGCAACAGAACTTACAGCAGCAAAACTAAAAGAATACGGTTTAAAATTAAAAAGAAATGAAACTGAATTAGATTTTCCTTCAGATACTAACAAATTAGTTAATGAATTGGAATATGAAGTAATATCAAGTAAATATGATATTGAAGAGGTTAAATTTGGAACTGGAGATAATAGAGAAACAGCAACAGATAATAAATTTACAGTACCAAACGATGCGACCGCATTAAATTTTGATATCACTTTAAAAACAAAAGTGGTAGCTGATAAAGTAACAAGACTTGAAGGTACTGATCGTTATGAAACAGCAGTAGAAATAGCTAAGGAAGCTTATCCAACAGCGAAAAATGTAATAATAGCAAATGGAGAAGTTTCAGCAGATGCATTAGCAGCAGGACCTTTAGCTAATGAATTAGAAGCTCCAATACTTTTAGTTAGGGACAACTCTGCAATTCAAGGTGTTAAAAACTATATTAGAGATAATGGTGTAGAAAAAATATATGTAGTAGGTGGAAGAAATTCCGTTTCTGAAAATCTAGTTAGAGAATTACAAGCAGTAAAAGAAGGCGTAACAACTAGCAGAATTGATGGTAAAGACCGTTACGAAACTTCCATTAAGGTAGCTACTACATTAAAAGATAAAGGTTATACTAATGGAGTAATTATAGCAAATGGTACAGATGCAAAAGATGCCGATGCCTTAGCAGCATCAACTTATGCAACAGAAAAGAAAATGCCAATAGTATTAACTAATGGAAGTGTACTAACTACAGAAGTTAAAGCTGGGTTAAAAACTATAGGGGCAACAAAGGCTACTATAATTGGTGGACCACAAACAGTTGCTGAAAATATAATTAATGGAACAGCTCTTACTTATACAAGTGAAGGAAGAATCTCCGGTGTAAATAGATTTGAAACATCAGTAGCAATAGCTGAAAAATTAACTCAAGCAAATGTTAAAACAGTAGTAGTTGCAAATGGTTACAAATCACCTGATGCCTTAACAGCTGGACCATTAGCATTTACAAAAAATGCAGCTATTATTTTATCAACAGAAACTGACTTTACATCTAGCCAAAACACTTATATAGGCACAATTAAAAATATTGAAACAGCTTATATAGCAGGTGGAGTAAACTCAGTAAAACCGGCAGTAAAAACTGCATTAGAAACATTAGTTGAAAATAGTAGAGATAAATAATATAACTTAAAAAACTCCTTGTAGTGAAAACTACAGGAGTTTTTTTATATAATCGTAAGGATATTGTAATTATTTTTTTAACAAATTGTAATATAATAATATTGTAGGTATTTTTTTAGTTATGTAATTTTATATAAGTTGTAATTTGTGTTATCATCAAATATAGGAGGGATATAATGAACAAGAGTAAAAGAATTTTTGGAATTTTAATGTCATTTGTAATGGTATTTTCTATTTTTGCTGGAAATTTGTCTTATGCAGATACAAGTTTAAGCAGTAATACAGTAAAATATGAACATAATGTTAAAATTGATGGTGTAAAAGGGGGCGGCAGTGGAACTGCTTATTTAGATTTAGGACTTAAATTAAAAAAATCCGGAAATAGTACTGCTACAGATATAGATGATGTAGAAGAACTAGAAAAAAAGGCTGAATACACTGTAGAATATAATACCGAAAAATATGTTTTAAATTCAATAGACATAAATAATAAAAATGTTAAATCAACTTCATTTAAAGTTCCGGATACTAATGAAGAAATATTTATTATGTTTAATTTTAGAAACAAATCAACTTCACTTGTAGAAATTAAAGTATATGCTGATAATGAACAAATAGCACCAAGTAATGCAGATTTAGAAATAAATGGTAAAAAATTTGCTTTTGGTGATGAACAGATATACTTAACAAAAAGCAAAGATTACCCTATAAGTTATAATACAGTGGATTTTAAATTTGATAGTATGAAAATTGACGGTGTTAAAACTACAAGTTCTACTATTAATACAAGTAAAGATAATATTTCTGTAGAAATATATTTGACTAGAGTTACAGATAATAGAAAAATAACAGTAGATTTTAAAGCACCTACTGAAATTAAAAATAAAATAAAAATCAGTTCAACTATTGAAAATTTTGTTTTAAATAAAGAAATTAAGATAAAAGAAGGAGACTATACTGTTACTTTTACAAATATTCCTGAAGATTATGAAGTAATTGTAAGAGATAATGGTGGAATTGTTATTGAAAAAGACAAATCCAATAGTACAAAAACAAAATCTGTTTATAAAATTGCTTTAACAAAGACAGCGAAAGTTGAATTTGGATTAAAAAGTGAAAATTATAAAGTTTTAATAGATGCACCTAGAATTTCCAGTAATAATAGAGGTGTGGAAGAATTTAACGTTTATACAACACCTAGTACGGAAGTTAATATTAAATTAATGGATACAGTAGATAATAGGGAATTAGCAGCTAAAACAGTAAAGACAGATTTAAATGGTAAGGCTACAGTTAAATTAGAAAATACTGGAATATTAACAAGTGGTGGTGTTATTGTTAAGGCTACTGCAGAAAGTAATAATTTAGTTGCAGAGAATTCTGTGAAAATTACTTCTGAAACAACAAAATTAGAAGTTAAGGCTGATGAAATAAATATAGGTGATAAGAAAATTACAGGTACTTCAACAGGTGCTTCTGTAAAGGCTTATATTTATAATACAAGCACTAAGAAATTTACTGAATTAAGTGAAGCTAAAGTATCAAATGGTAAATTTGAAATAGAACATAAAACAGGTTTTGTTAATGATGACCAAATTTATATTAAGGCTTTAAACTCTGAGGATGAAGGCGTATATACTGTAATAAAAACAGCTTCTTCTGTTGAAAGACTATATGGTTCTACTAGATTTATTACAGCAGTAAAAATAGCAAAGGAATCCTATCCAACAACAGATGCAGTTGTTATTGCTAATGGATATGTTTCAGCAGATGCACTGGCAGCAGGACCTTTAGCTAATGAGTTAAATGCTCCAATACTATTAGTAGAAAAAGATTTTGTTGCACAAGATGTTGTTAGCTATATTGAAGAATCCGGTGCTACAAAAATATATATAGCTGGTGGACCAAATTCAGTATCAGATAAGGTTATTACAAATATAAAACCTTCTGCATCAACAAAAACTGAAAGAATTTATGGCACTGACAGGTATGAAACATCTTTAAAAATAGCAGAAAAATTAGTTGAAAACCACAACTATAATAAATCAGTTATTTTTGCTAATGGTTTAGATGATAAGGATGCCGATGCTTTAGCAGCATCAACTTATGCTACTCAATCAAAGCAAGCTATTATTTTAAGTAGAAATAATGCTACAACAGATAAGGTAAAAGCCGGTTTAAAAGATTTAAATATTACTAGTGCAGAAATAGTTGGTGGACCAAAGACCCTATCAGACAAAGCAGTTACTGATGCCGGTTTAACTCTTGGTACTAGAACATATGGCGATAATCGTTATGAAACCTCAGTTGCTATTGCGGAAAAACTGGAAAATGTTAATTCAATTATTATTGCAAATGGCTACAAGTCAGCAGATGCTTTAACAGCAGCTTCCTTGGCTAAAACAAAAAATGCAGCAATATTATTGTCAGCTGAAAATAGTATTACAAATTCACAAACTGAATTTATTAAGAGCAAAAAACCAATTGGCACTCTTTATATAGCTGGTGGACCTAAGTCTGTATTTGATACATTAGAGAAAACTTTAGAGGATTTAATTAAATAATTTTTAAAATACCGCTTCTTATGAAGTGGTATTTTTTTATCCAAAAACAAGGAATAGTTGAATTTTTATAAGAATAAGGGGTTATTCTTAATGAAAACAGGAAGAATAGGTATTCATTCTTAATTTTAAGGGAAGAATGGGTGCTTATTCTTATTTTTTCTTTTAGTGAACAAGACTATACAATTAATTTACCTAGGAATTTACTGCAGCTGCAAGAAAGGCGTAGTATTGGTAAATTTAGTTGAGAAAATTATTAAAGAAAAGGACATTTCAAAGGCCCATATTGTTGTTGAAAGTTACAAACCCTTGTTAATTTCTGCTATTAAAAAGTTCTATAATAAGCATAATTTATTTGAAGAGCTATTACAGGAAGGGGTTTTAGAAATTTGTGAAGCTATTTTAGATTTTGATGAAAGTAAGAATATTCCATTTTCCGGATATTTAAAGTCCAGAATATATTATTTTTATTTAGGGAAAAACAATATAAAAGATGACTATATTTCCTTAGATAAGGAAATAGAAGGGGAAGAAAATATTTCTTTAATAGATTTAATTACAGACAGCACAAATATTGAGGAAGATTATAGTATTAAGGAAAGAAATCAAATCTTATATTATGGCTTAAATAAGCTTACTGAAAATCAAAAAAACATTATTGTAGATTTTTATTTTAAGGATATGAGTTTAAAGGAAATTGCTAGTAAATATGGTAAATCCTATAGGACTATTGTAAATACAAAAACCAATGGTTTAAAGAGTTTAAAGAAAACTTTAATTAATAATGGTAATTTTTAAGGATTAAAGCAATATATAAATAGGAGGTGAGAAAATGAAGACTGTAGAAAAAGTTAAATTAAAGGTCTCCTTTACTATTAATGATGGAGAGAAAAATGTAAACAAGTCAAAAACGTATTCTTCAATAAACAGTTCAGCAAGTGATGAGAATCTAAAAAAAGCTGGAGATGCAGTTCTAACTTTAATTGAAGGAAACAATAAGAATGTTTACAGAATTGAAGAAGCTATTTTAGATTAGCTTTGATTAAATTTTTGAAAGGAGGTAAGTATGAATAGTTATTTAATGTTGAAATTTGCAAATGAATTAGATGAAACTTTGCAATTAAGAGTAGATAATATTAAAAATGGTTTAACAGACGAAGTTGTTAAGGCTGCTATAGTAAATATTGCTGAGTCAAATGCATTACAAGGGAAAAAAGGTACTATGACTAAGGCTGTTGAAGCTAAAGTAGTAGAAACAACTTACACTGAATTTAATATAGCTTAATTAAAGGGAGCCTTGCTCCTTTTAATTTTTAAAGGAGTGAAATTATGGAAGAGATTTTAGGATATATTGCTAATATTGGTTTTCCAATTGTAATAACAGTTTTCTTGTTAGCTAGAATTGAAAATAAATTAGAAAACCTATCTAATAGTATCCAAGAATTATCAACAGTAATTAAAAGTAAAAAATAAAAATACAGGTACTCTTATAAAATATAGGAGTACCTGTATTTTTTATTGAAGGTTGGTATTTAGTAACAATAGTATTGTATAATAATATTTGGGAGGGGATTAAATGAGAAAAAAATTTACAGGTTTACTTTTAGCCTTAACATTAATTATTAATATTTATCCTGTTGTTTCTAAGGCTGACAATAGCTTGAATATAAGAAGATTAAGCGGCAAGGACCGGTATGAAACAGCTATTAATATAAGCAGAGGTACTTTTAGTAATTCTAAATATATTATTATTGCCAGTGGTGAAGACTACCACGATGCTTTAGTAGGAGGAACCTTAGCTGCACAAATCAAAGCACCTATTTTACTAATAGGAAAGAATAATGTACCAATTGAGGTTTTAGACGAAATAAAAAGATTATCGATAGAGCAGATTTATTTACTTGGTGGAACAAATACTATTTCAGCTAAATCTGGAGATATTTTAAAAGAAACAGGTGCAAAAGTTGAAAGACTATATGGGGCAAATAGAGTAGAAACTGCAAAAAAAATTGAAGAAATACGATATAGTTTTGCTGAATACATAATCCCCGGAGATTATTACGCTGTTGTAGATGGACGAAACTTTGCCGATGCATTAGCTGCTGCTCCCTTTGTTGGTCAAATGGATCCTGTTACTTATTTATATCCATATATGGAAAATGTAAGTTCCGGAAAATCATATTATATGGTTTTTGGAGGAACATCCTCTGTACCAAAGGGATATAATGAAAGAATTCGATATGCCGGTAAAAACCGTTACGATACAGCAACAAAAGTAGCAGATGCCTATAAAAGTCAACTAAAAAGAGATATTGACACCATTGTCTTAGTAAATGGCGAAGATTACCCTGATGCTCTTGCTTCGGCTCCTGTAGCTAGTATTAACAATGGGGCAATTTTATTAACTGGAAGTAAAAAATTATCATCTGAGACAAGGGAATATATTTTAAACAATAGCAATATAGAAAATATTATTATTGTAGGTGGAGAAAATTCTGTTTCTTCAAATATTGAAAATGAATTAGAGGCTATAAATGGATAATAGCAATAAAAATGACCTTATACCTAAATAAAAATAGGTATAAGGTTTTTTTATTGTAAAAAATCTTATATTACAAATAGATAACAAAATCTTGTTTTTTGTTAGGATATTGTAAGGTAAAATTAACTAATTTGTAACCGAATAGTAACTGGTTTGTAATTTATTAGACAATATTGTTTGTTATAATACATTTGTAAGATAAATTAAGGGGGAAAAGAAAATGAAAAAAAGATTTAGAGTTGGAAGCTTGGCATTATCATTAGCTATTATTTGTGGTTCTTTTATTCCAACAATTGCTCAAGCAGACGACAAGGTAGAAACAACTAATATGAAGGTAACAAGAATTGACGGTGCAGACAGAATTGAAACAGCAGTTAAGGCTAGTCAAAAAACTTTCCAAAAAGGCTCAAGATATGTAGTTCTTGCAAGTGGAGAAAAGTTTGCAGATGCTTTAGTCGGTGGAACCTTAGCTACACAAATAAAAGCTCCTATTCTATTAACAGGAAAAGATAATTTACCTAAAGAAGTTGAAAAGGAAATTCTAAGATTAAATCCAGAGAAAATATTTTTACTTGGCGGAAGAAATACTATATCTGATGAAGTTGAAGGACAAATTATGTTGTTAAGAAAAAGAGTTGATAGACTTGCTGGTAAGGATAGATATGAAACAGCAGTAGCTATTTGGGGACAAAGGACAGATTTAGCTACAGAAAATATTTTTATCGATGATTATGCTGCCTTTAATGGCAATGATTTCGCAGATGCTCTAGCTGCAGCACCTTTTGTTGGACAAAATCAATGGTTGCCTTTAATTCCTTATGTTGAAGGCGGTAAACCAGCTGCAATAGTATTTGGTGGGTTAAATTCAGTACCAAAAACTCTAGATAGAGAAATTAGATATGCTGGCGCTGACAGAATTGGAACAGCAGTTGAGATTGCCAAAGCCTACAAAGGTGTTTTAAAGAAGGATATTGACACAGTAGTTCTTGTTGATGGTTACGATTTTCCGGACGCTTTAGCTTCTGCACCAGTAGCAAGTATGAACAATGGAGCAGTACTTTTAACTAATTCAAAAACACTTTCCAAAGGTACTAAGGAATATATTGTAGGAAATAAAAATATTAAAAAAATAATTATTGTTGGTGGAGAAAATTCAGTTTCTTCAGATATTGAGAAAGAATTAAAGGCTTTAAAGGTAGAAAAACCTGTTGACGAAAGTGAAGAAGAAAAACCAACAACACCAACAGAAGAGACTAAACCAACAACAAATATAAAAGAAAATATTTCAACTGATCCTACAAAAAATAATGATGTAAAAACTCCAGAAAAAGTAGAAGAAAATAAATAATTTTTAAGCTATATGATTTTTAGTCATATGGCTTTTTTGTTAGGATGTTGTAAGGCAATTTTAACTATTTTGTAATTATATAGTAACTATTATGTAAACTTTAGTATTAATATTTATTATATACTAAGTACAGTATGAAGGGAGCGAGTTTAATATGAAGAGGAAATTTGGAATACTGTCTTTTTTTATGGCAATCTTTATGATTATTGGCTATTTACCAAATAATTCTAAAGCAGATAATAAAATCGATTTCCAAATTAATCTACATGGACCAAGTAAAATAGTAGATAGATTTACACTAACTGTAGAGGGGAAAAATGTTAAAAATCAAAGACAGAAAGTTAGTAAAAATTCTAATATTAATATAAAAAATCCAACGGAATATTATATTGGAAGTTTTTATAATGATTATTTTCAATTTGGAAGTATGCATACCGATGATTATAAGGTAGGAAGTAAGGATGAAGTAAGAGATTATTATTTAACCGATTTGAATGTATATAATAAGATAGTTTTGGATACTCCGGTTGTAGGAAGTAAGGAAATAAAGGTCTATGGTGTTCCCGAAACTGAATTTACTTCCTATGTTCATAATTTAAAAACCTACGAAAATTCAGAATTAAAAACAGGTCTTATTAATGAAAATGGTATAGGAACAATTTCTTTTGATAACGCCCTTAAAAATAATGAAGAGGTAAGGGTCTATAACAGAGGAGATTTTGTTTATTATGACAGCATATCAACTAAAAAAACTATAAGGGATTTAAATTTAAAAGTAGATATTATTTCAGCAGGAGATACTGAAATAAAAGGAAGGGCAAAAGGAAATTTTGCTTTATATATTATTGATACTGTAGATGAAAAATCTTTTAGGTATTCTGTAAAATTAAATAATAATTTTACTATTCCAGTTAAAGAAATAAAGGAAACAGATATTATTTTAGCCAGAGCATATTCGGAGGATTTAGTTACTAATATTAATAAACTGGATATTCATAATGAAGAAAGTGAAAATATTACAAGACTAGCCGGTGCTGACAGATTTTTGACTTCTTTAGAAATAGCAAATAAGTTATATCCGACAACGGAAAACATTGTTATAGCAAATGGAGATATTTCAGCAGATGCTTTATCAGCAGGACCCTTAGCAAATGAATTAAATGCACCTATTTTACTTGTTAAGTCAAATAATATGAAAGAGGAAATACAGGATTATATTCAAAAATCAGGTGCAGAGAATATTTATATTATTGGTGGTAAATCCTCTGTTTCAGATTATATATATAATTTGTTAAATAAATTAGGAAAGAAAAATATTGAAAGAATTGCAGGTAAAGACCGTTATGAAACTTCTATTGAAATTCTTAAAAAATTAAAAAAAGATTTTTCTTATGGCAATTCTATTATTATAACAAATGGTTTAGAAGGTAAAGATGTTGATGCACTAGCAGCAGGACCTTATGCTAGGGAAAATAAACAAGGTATTGTTTTAACTGATGGAAAAAATTTAAGGACCTATGTTAGTAAGGAACTGAAGGATTTAAATATTAAGTCAGCTATAATAGTAGGTGGAAAAAACACTGTAGCCGATAATGTTTTAAGTAGTACCAATATAAATATAAGCAATAGAATAGCCGGAAGTAATAGACAGGAAACATCTTTAGAAATTGCTAAGAAACTAAATAGTCCAGATACACTAATAGTTGCAAATGGATATAAATCACCGGATGCATTGACAGCAATTTCATTATCTAAGGTTGAAAATGCGCCTATTATTTTAACTGATGGAAAGATTTTAACAAATTCTCAAGAAAAATATATTATGGATATAAAAAAGAAAGAGGAAATGGAAAAGATATTTATAGTTGGTGGAAAATCATCAGTAAGTTCTAATTTATATAATAAGTTAGATAGTATATTTAAATAAAATTCAATCTATCTGTTGGCAAGAATAGAGCTAGGTTTGAATTTGAATATTTTGTTAGGATATTGTTAGGTATAATTAATATTTTTGTAATAATAGAGGTATTAAAATATGATATTCTAATGTAGAAGTTATGAAAGGTGAAGGACTTATTTTCATACAATATATTTTAGACCCCAAATTAATGCACCCTTATCATTTATTGATAGGGTGTATTTTTTATGACCTAACCCAATTTACGAAGTAAATTGTAGGTAGGTCAAAGGCAACCTGTTATCCAAGGTTCGAAGAAGCTTGGCAAAAAACAGTCTGCGTTAAAATGAAAGGTATAAAAATACAATAAAAATAAATATTACTTATAATTAAAATAGCTAACCCAATTTGTTTTACAAATTGTAGGTAGGTCAAAGGCAACCTGTTGTCTAGTTTAAAAGAAGTTTAGTGAAACATCCTGCGTTAATATAAAGAAGAAAGTAAGTCATAAAAAACAAAAAAAGTCTTTTATGGTATAATAAATAAACATTTAGATTTAACGGAGATTATTATGGCAATAGATATGAAAGAAGTTCTAGCATCGGCTACTAGAGAGTTAATTGAAGAAAAGGGAATAGATAAGGTAACTATTAAGGACATTGTTGCAAAATGCAATATTACCAGACAAAGTTTTTATTATCATTTTGAAGATTTTGACGACCTATTTAGCTGGATTATTGAAAGAAATATTGAAGAAGTTTATAGAAATAGTCAACAAATAGACAATATGAAGGATTCTATTAAGCTCTTTATTAAATTTGTTATAGAATATAAGCCTTTGTTTTTTAATATTAAAAACTCTAAAAGACGAGAGGATTTTGAATTTATAATTTCTAAAATTACTAAAAAATATATTGGAAAAATGCTTTTAGAGAAAAGTCATAAGCTGAATTTATCTATTTCTGATTTTGAGGTTGCTTTAAAATTTTATTCCTTTGGAGTTTTAGGTTTGTTAATTAGCACCGATGTAGGAGACAATGAAGGGGAAATAGACGAATTAGCGGAGAAAATTTGTAATTTGCTAACAGGAAAGTTAATAATTTTTAAATAAATTTTTACAAAAAGACAAAAGTGTAAAGTTTCTTTACACTTTTGTCTTTTTGTATTTACAGTAAGTAAATATTGATAGTGGTTAACAACTTCTCTTCTTGATATTATTAATTTAGTGAAAGGAGTACTGTATGGTTAATGCTAGTAATGAAATTTTAACTGCTAAATTATTAGAAATAGATAAAAAATACACAAGATTAATAAGTAGAATATATGAAATACAGTTTTGTAATGAAGATACTATTTTGGAAGAATTAGATGAAATAAAAAAAATATACAATCAATTAAAGGAAGAACTAATTAATTCTTCAGAAAATAGTAAGTCGGAATATATAAGGGAGCTTGCAAAAGCACAGTTAGATTTTAATAAGAGAGTGGAAAAAATTCAAAAAAATATTGACGATATATATCTGGATAATAATGAGCAAATAGATGAAAGAATAGTTGAAAGCATTATTGTCTATGCAGAGTTTACTTTAGACATGGCCTTATATTCTATGGTAAATGTTTTGTATAACTCTCTAATAGCTTCAAATTGTCAGTTAAATTACAATAGAAAATCGGAAAAGGGGGAATAAAATGAAAGAAGTAAAATCACCTAAGAAGTCCTTGTTATTTTATTATATTATTGTCTTGGTGGTGGTCTTATTACTAAATATATTAATTAAGCCTTTAATAATGGAACAAAAGGTAAAGGAAGTAGACTATGGAACATTTATGAAAATGACTGAAGATAGAGATATTAAGGAAGTTGAGCTTTCATCAAATGAAATAGTCTTTTCAGATAAGGAAGGAAATTTCTATAAAACAGGAACAATAAATGATCTAACCTTAAATGATAGGCTTTATAAGGCAGGAGCTAAATATTCTGCTAAAATTGTAAAACCAACTTCTCCCATATTATCCTTTTTGCTTTCCTTTATAGTACCTTTAGCAATCTTTTATTTATTTGGTGCCTATATGGCTAAGAAAATAGCTTCTAAGGCCGGAGGAGGAAATGCTTTAACCTTTGGGAAAAGCAATGCAAAGGTATATGTTCCGTCAGAAGAGGGAATAAGTTTTAAAGATGTTGCCGGCCAAGACGAAGCAAAGGAAAACCTTGAAGAAATAGTGGACTATTTGCACAATCCAAAGAAATATTCTAAGGTAGGGGCAAATATGCCAAAGGGAGTTCTGTTAGTTGGTCCACCGGGAACCGGTAAAACCATGCTTGCAAAGGCTGTTGCCGGTGAATCCAAGGTTCCGTTTTTCTCTATGTCCGGTTCTGAATTTGTGGAAATGTTTGTAGGTATGGGAGCTTCTAAGGTAAGGGATTTATTTAAACAGGCTAAGGAAAAAGCTCCATGTATTGTCTTTATAGATGAAATAGATGCAATTGGGAAAAAACGTGATGGAAATATTGGTGGAAATGATGAAAGAGAACAGACTTTAAACCAGTTATTAGCTGAAATGGACGGCTTTGAAGAAAATACCGGAGTAATTTTATTAGCGGCTACAAATAGGCCGGAAGCATTAGACCCTGCTTTAACAAGACCGGGACGTTTTGACAGAACAGTACCTGTTGAGTTACCGGATTTAAAGGGTAGGGAAGAAATTTTAAAAGTCCATGCTAAGAAAATTAACGCAGAGCCTGGAATTGACTATGGTATTATAGCAAGAATGGCCTCTGGTGCATCTGGTGCAGAACTTGCCAATATGATAAATGAAGCGGCCTTAAGAGCTGTAAGAGATGGAAGGGATATTGTTAAACAAGAGGATATTGAGGAATCTGTAGAAGTTGTTATTGCAGGTTATCAAAAGAAAAATGCTATACTTTCAGACAAGGAAAAATTAATTGTATCCTACCATGAAGTTGGCCATGCCTTAGTAGCAGCCTTACAAACCCATTCGGCACCGGTTCAAAAAATTACTATTATACCAAGAACTTCAGGTGCTTTAGGCTATACGATGCAGGTTGAAGAAACTGATAAAAACCTACTTTCTAAAGAAGAATTGGAAAATAAAATTACAACCTTAGTTGGAGGTAGGGCAGCAGAGGAAATAGTATTTAATACTATTACTACAGGAGCTTCTAATGATATTGAGCAAGCGACTAAATTAGCTAGAGCAATGATTACAAGATTTGGTATGAGTGAAGAATTTGGAATGGTAGCTTTTGAAACGGTTACTAACCAATATTTAGGTGGAGATACGTCACTAGCATCTTCTCCGGAGACCCAAAAAGAAGTAGATAAAATGGTAGTAAGATTAATTAAAGAACAGTATGAAAAAGCAAAGGCTATTCTAATGGAAAATAGACAGAAGTTAGATGAGATTTCCAAACATCTTTATGAAAATGAAACTATATCCGGTGAAGAGTTTATGAAAATATTAACAGCTAAATAGGCATTTTAAATATCCTTAAAATAATAGATATATCTATTATTTTAAGGATATTATAGAATTTTCCGACCCCTTAAAGGCTGGTAAAATTTGGAAGGTATTTACAAGAAAAGATAATCTTCTAACAGTAAATGGTGAATATGTAGTTAATTATGAGTCAAAAGGAAAGGTGGAAATTGATGAAGTAAAGGTTGGAAGTAGTTTGATTTCAGGAACAGTTGATGGAAATATTAGAGCAATGGAAATTAGAATATATAATTATGTAACTGGTAATTTAAATAATGAATACATACAGGTGGAAAATGGGAAATTTAAGCTTGAAGTTGATGAAATAAAAGAAGAGGATATTATATTAATTACTGTAAATGATAATGGAATTTCAAAATTTATTGAAGTAAGGCCTAGTAAATAAAAAAGAGGGATTTTCCCTCTTTTTTAATTCGTATTAAAAATTCTTAAGGCGTTAATATAACCAAATTTTTCCATTTCCCTATATTTCCAACCGTCTTTTTCCAAGGCATTAAAGAGTAATTGCATATTTTCTGCTCTTTTAATGTCCATAATATCTGCCCAGGTTCCGTCAAAGTCCGTACCTATGGCAAGAATATCCAAGCCACCTATATTTTTCATATGATTAAGGTGTTTTACCATTAAGTCAATGGAAGAATGGTTGCCGTCTTTTTTCAAAAATCTTGGAGAGAAGTTTAATCCAACAACTCCGCCGGAATTTCCAATAGCCTTAATCATGTCATCTGTAAGATTTCTTGGATGCTCTGCTAAAGCTCGGCAATTTGAATGGGTTGCTATAAATGGTTTTTTAGAATATTTAGCAACATCCCAAAATCCACCATCGGATAAATGAGAAACATCTACTACTATTCCAAGTTCATTCATGTAGGATATTGCCTCTACACCAAAGTCCTTTAAACCCTTATTCATAATATTTTTATCAGTTGAGTTTGGAAATCCAAAACAATTTTCATAGTTCCATGTTAAGGCGATTATTTTAACTCCCAAGTCATGAAAATATTTCAAATTCTCCATTTTACCATCAACGGCTCTTCCGTCTTCAATAGTCAGTATTGCAGATATTAATCCATTATTATTATTCTTTTCAATTTCTTTTCCATTATTTGCCCATGCAACTAAGTCACTATTTTCCGAAACTTCTTTTCTTAGTCTTTTACTGGCAAGGTCAATATAAGCTATGTCGGAATTTCCGCCGGTAGGAACTAATTCTTCAGAAACTTCTATTCCGGCTAAATCACCTGCAACAGGCATCCAAATAGCAAAACATTGGGCCATTGCTTCTGCCTTTTTCAATCCAATTAAGTCCAAAGCAAGTTCTTTGTTTTCTCTTAAGGAACTATTTTCCCCTTGTTGTATAAGAGGAAGAATAGTATCACAATGTAAGTCTATATATTTCATATTTTCACCTATAATATTTTTACTCCTACAAAAGCCCAAACTATTATGAATATTACAACTGGAACTATACTAATCCAGTTACCTTGTAATACTTTTTTCATATTGCTGGAATGAGCAATTCCCATTTGTCCAACTAAATTTGAAGTTGGATAAATACTACCGGTAAGTCTTGTTGCAGCAAGTAATGAAATAGCGAACATCTCCATAGGTAACTTAGCATTTCTTGCCATTTCACCAAACATATCGGAAATAATTTGAATTTCTGAAACTGCCGCTGCCTCTATTCCTAAACCACCTGTTATGCTGGAAATTAACATTACAGATGTAGCGCCAATACCGTTGAAAGCATTTTCTATAAAGTTAGCTAAAGCTTCAAATCCACCTGCTACTGTAACAAGGTTTAGAAGAACATCTATTGTTACAAAAATTAAAAATAGTTCAGCCATACTTGCAACACCGGAAATAACCTCAGTTTCTGCTTCTTTTGGTTTAATTCCGCCAACTATGGAAACAACAACAATTAAAACAACCATTACTAAAATAGCGTAACTTGTTCCTTGTTCTGCCAATATTCCATAAACAACCAAGGCTATAAAAGTTAGAAGGAATATTATTGTAGCAATATTTTCCCTTTTAGTTGATTGATTATTTTCTACCTTCATATCTTCTGTAATTTCATAACTTTCAGTTCCAACAGTTTGTTTTTGCACTCTATTTGCTCCAATCCAAGTACCAATTAACCAAAGTACTCCAAAAGGAATTGCTGCAAATAACATAAATCTTCCATAGGAAAGACCGGTAACTTTTAAAGACATAAGTGTTACACCTGTTAATGGTCCCCAAATAAGCCCAACTTCACCGGCGTTTTTCAAGATTAAAGATGCAGCCGATGGAGTTATTCCAACAGTAGCAAGTATTGGAATAATAATTGGTGCAACAACAGCATTACCACCACCTAAGGTGCCTAGCAAACCACAAATTACAATAGAAACAATTATAATAACAAGTTTTGCCTTTGATTGAGTGTCAACACCAATTCTTTTAACTATCCAATAAACCAGAGTTTTTGTAATACCTGAGCGATTCATTAATTTTCCTAGTCCTGAACCTAACATAATGATGAAACCAATAATAGCAACAGATGAGCCAAGACTTGCTGCAAAATTATCGGCCATCATACCTAGGCTTTGTCCCGTTATAATAGCACCAACAAAAATACCTACTAGTGTAGCTACTAAATTTGATTGGTTCATAAAAATTAATACTATGTAAATTAATAACGGTATTAATCCCCATAATGATGGACTATTAATTAATGCATTTGTTCCAAGTTCCATAATTTTTTCCTCCTTTATATTTATATTATCACAATACTATATTAATGTAACTTAAAATAATAATTTAGGATATTTAGAACAATTAACATATAATAAATATTTAAAATTGACCCCGAACATATGTTCTGATATAATTTAACCACTGGAGGGATATATGTATTCTAAAGATGATATAGTTGCTCTCGAACCAAAATATGTTGAAGGAATTGGAAATATTACCTATGTATATTTACTAGACGGCTCCCTAGTAAGAGATAGTAGGAGAATATCTACAATTTTTAAACAGATGGCAAGGTTCGATTTACTCGATATGGAGCAAGTTAGGTTAATTATTAAAAAACATCTTTATATAAAGAAGAATATTCCTTACGTTTACAATAAGGAAAATATATTTGTACCAATAAAAACAAGAAAGCCAATTTGTAAAAATGACGGAGCTTCTACATATATAAAGATTTCAGCTATTAAAAATATTATTGGAAATAAAATTTATTTAGTAAATGGAATAATTTTTAAGTCCTTAGAAAGTAAAACCACTATTGAAAAGAAAATAAATAACGGAAGATTGTCAGCCTTAATAATAGAAGAAAAAAATTACCTTGTATACAAATAAGAGCAGAGATGCTCTTTTTTTATTTATTGTTTATAATATTAGAAATAATCATAAATTTTATTTTAAAGTTATTTTATAAAAACAATTGGGTATAAAATAATTTATGAAATTAAAAAATAATGATAAAAATCACATTATCTAAAAAATAATTGTGCTATAATTACAATTATATAAGGGGGAGTAATTTTGGCTGATTGTAATTCAAATTGCTCAGATTGTAGTCAAACATGTTCAGACAGAACTGCACCAAGCAGTTTTTTAATACAACCTGATGAAAGTACTAAAATAAAAAAAATAATAGGAATAGTAAGTGGTAAAGGTGGAGTTGGAAAGTCTTTAATTACCAGCTTGCTGGCTTCAGAAATGGCAAAAAAAGGTTATAAGGTCGGTATTTTAGATGCTGATATTACCGGTCCAAGTATTCCTAAATACTTTGGAATTCATGAAAAAGCCTATGCAAATAATGAAGGTAAAATAATTCCACAAGTTGCTGAAAATGGCGTAAAAATAATAAGTGTTAACTTAATATTGGAAAATGAAGAAGATCCTGTAATATGGAGAGGTCCAATTATAGCAGGAGTAGTAAAACAATTTTACCAAGATGTTATTTGGGATGAATTGGACTATTTATTTATAGATATGCCACCAGGAACTGGTGATGTACCATTAACAATTTTTCAATCATTACCAATAGATGGAATAGTTGTTGCAACAGCACCATCTGATTTAATTAGTATGATTGTAAAAAAAGCAGTAAAAATGGCTACTATGATGAATGTAGATGTTATAGGAGCTGTAGAAAATATGAGCTATTTAAAATGTCCTGACTGTGGAAAAGAAATTGCAGTCTTTGGAGAAAGTAAAATAGAAGAAATAGCAAAAAATGAAAAGATAGATACATTTAGTAGAATTCCAATTGATCCGGAAATTTCCAAGGCAACAGATGCCGGAAGAATTTTCGATATAAAAGAAGATTACTTATTTGATATAGTAGATAAATTGGAAATAATTTAATAGTTTTTAGTAGGAGAGGGGAAACCCTCTCCTTTGTTATGTGTAAATAAAATTTAATAATTTTGCATTTATAAATAATTTAGGAATTAATGGTGGTGTAATAGCAACAGAATATATTGATTTGTATAAAAATAAAAGTGATACTATTAACCATAAATGAATAACTTATGTTGGAATTGTTCATAGAGACAATTCTAATTTATTTATAGATATTAAATTAAGATTTGAAAATAATATAACTAAGGATATGTAGGAGTAATATTTTTTTGGATATAGTTGATGAAAATAAAGGCTTATTTGACTTAAGAGTAAATAATTCAGCATTAATGAAAATAGAGTGAAATACTAAGTTCTACTCTATTTGTATTTATTGAAAAATATATTTATAGATGATAACATTGATGTATGTGGATAGTATTAATATATGTAGATAATATTGTTAAGATGATTTTAAAGTGAGAGGTAAGAAATGAAAACGTTTAGTAGGAAAAAATATTTAAGTTTAATATTGGCAATAATAATTATATTTTCAAATACGATAACTTTAGCTTCAAATGAGGTTAAACAAGAAGTAAATGAAGAAATAATGGATACAATAGGAGAAGATGAAAAAACAGCTCCAACTGAGAAAAAACTTTCTAATGGAAATGAAGATGAATTAGAAAATTCTTTTAAAGAGCTTAAGGAAGAAGTTCAACCTTTAGCAAGTGAAACAATTCAGTATAACTCTTGGGAAGAAGTACCTGAAACTTTAGCTGTAGGAACATATGATTTTTCAAATCTTCCGGAAGAGGCAGGAATAGTCGATAACTACTTAGTAAAACCTAAAGAGATAACTATTGATGATGCTGAAGTCACTATAATTGCTAGTAGCGAAATAACTTTTAAATATCTTCAAATCAATCTCAAAAATGGAGCTAAACTGACTATAAAAGATTTAAAAATCGATAATTATCGAGGTTCAGCTCAAAGATATAATTCCAGTAATCGTGTTTCAGCTATTAAGGTATTAGATAATACGGATAATAAATTAATTGTTAAAGGAGAGAACAATTATCTAACAGGTAATGAACATGGTGCAGCAATTGGAGTCAATGCTGGGACATCTTTAACAATAACAGGCGGTGAAAACTCTAAACTGGAAGTGGTTGCTGGATATATTACTAACACTAATAACTCGGATTCAGGTGCTGGAATTGGTGGAGATTATCAAAACTGTTGTGGAGATATAAATTTCACCGGTAAAATAAAGATGGATGCGAAAACTTTAGGTAATGGTGCAGCTATTGGATCAGGCTATTTAAATTTCGGTTTGCCAGGTAGTAAACCTAAAGGACCAAATGGTGCTATTACAATTAAAGATGATGTAATAATAGACGCACACTCTATAAAAAATGTAAGCTTTATTAACGGTGCAGGGATAGGTTCTGGTCAAAGTTATGGTCATTACGATAAGGGTGAAGAAATTTATTCTCCTATAATAAATATTGAGGGGAATGCTACGGTGAATGCTTCTACAAGAGGGAGTAATGTAGCAGCAATTGGAAATGCATATGGTACTAATTTGGGTCAAATAAATATTAAAGATAATGCTACTGTAATAGCAGTTAATAATGCTGTTTATAATCCTGAAAAATATAAGGAAAACTTTGGTTTTGGAGATATTACAGGTGGTAGTAGTGGTCCTGGAATAGGATTTCAGCTGCAAAATACAATTCAACATGACAATAAGTTTAGCTATATAAATATCTCAGAAAATCCCACAATTATAACAGGTGGAAATGAAGGTGGAATAATATCACCAAATGGGAAAATAAATATTTCAGGTGGTACCATAAAGATATTTACAAGAAATGGTGGAGGAATTGGAATAGATATTCCGCCTAAATTCGGAAACGACTTATCAGGGAAAATAAATATTAGTGGAAAAAGAACTAGCATTGATATATTAGGACGTGAAACCGTTACTCAAGAGAGAAAAGACAATGATATATTTAATTATTTAGATGATTATGAAGTTGGTGATTTTATTGATAATTTTCATCCTGGAATTGGCCTTGAAGTTGCTAACGAAATTGATGGTGTGAGGATGAATATTACTATTAAAGATGCAAGTGTTAATGTTTTAGTAGGTGATGGAGCTGCTATAGGAGGTGCGGGAACCAATAAACGTAAAATAGAACCAAACCAAAGCTATTCAAATATATTAATAGATGGAGCAACAATAAATGCTGAATCTATTCGTGGAACAGGTATTGGTAGTGGTATAATTTCGAATGATAAGTGGGATGTTGACATTAAAAATAATTCGCAAGTTATAGCTAAATCTACAGACGGCGCTGGAATAGGTGCCGGTGTTTCACAATTTTACAAATCAGACTCTCCTAGCTATGCTGGAAATATTGAGATTGATAATAGTACTGTGACTGCTTCCAGTAATTATGGTGCTGGAATAGGTGGGGGAAGAAGAAAACACTACGATGACAGTGGAAAAGATACAGGTATGCAGACACCTAGGAATATAGATACAGAAGGAACTTTGAAAATTTTAAACAATGCTATTGTTAAAGCCTATTCAGGTGCATATTTTGCCGGTAGCTCAAAATTCTTCTACAGAGATGCCATTACTGCAAAATTATTATCAGGCTCAATGCAAACTATGGCAAGCCATACTTTTAATCCACTATTAGAAATAAAAGAAGACTTGACAATAAAAACATATGATGAATTCGGTAAAAAAGTGACTGAAATGACTTTACCAAAAGGGGCAAAAAGTTATGCTTATTCTATTCCAAACAGTAGTGGAGTTACCTATAGTGAAAAGGCAGTAGATAGTAGTGGGAATATTTGCCGTATAGGACAATATGAGAATACAGATTTAAATATTAACTACAGAGAAAAAGGACGTCACCCTGAAGATAAAAGCTTATTTACTGCTGTAACAGAGTATAAAGGAGTGGCTGATGACCATCTTGATGATAATACTGTTGTAGATTTAATTCCTATAGAAACATATATAGTAAAATATAATTCCAATGGAGCTGATAGTGGAACTGCACCTATAGATGAAAATTCACCATATGGAAAAGATGAAGAAGTAACTGTATTGGATAAAGGAAATTTGGCAAAAGAAGACTATACTTTTGATGGATGGAACACTAAGGCAGATGGAAGTGGAATAGGCTATAATCCAGAAGATAAGTTTAATATTACAGAAAATACTGTATTATATGCCCAGTGGGTACTGGATACATCTGTTATAGATCCAGAGGAACCAACAAATCCAACAGAGCCAAGTAAGCCAGAAAGACCAACAGGTACTATAAAAGAAATAACCCTAATAGGTGGAAGGTCTACCTTAACTGAAAATATTGAAAATCAATTAATGGATTTTGTACAATATAGACTAGCTGGTAAAGATCGTTATGGTACATCAGCAGCTGTAGCAAAGGAATATAACAAATCCAATATAGTATTACTGGCAAGTGGAGAAAAATATACAGATGAATTAACAGCAACCGTACTTGCAAATAAATTAGATGCACCAATAATGTTAACAAGAAAAAATGCTATTCCAGCAGAAGTAAAAGCTGAAATAAACAGACTTGGAGCGACTAAAGTAATATTAGTAGGCGGAAATAATTCAATATCTGAAAAAGTAGAAAAAGAACTATCTGCTTATACAGTTGAAAGAATTGGTGGACCAGACAGATATGATACAGCAATACTTGTAGGAAACCAAGTAAGAAGTTTAACAGGAAGTAAAACAGATGGGGTATTAGTCGATGGAACAAACTTCCCAGATGCCATAGCTATGACATCCATGGCTGTAGAACAAAATATGCCAATACTATTAACAAAACCAAGGGAGTTACCGGCAAGTACAGCAAAAACAATAAAAGACTGGAGCTTATCTAAGGTTACTATTGGTGGTGGAGTTAATTCAGTATCAGGAGCAGTAGCAAATGAAGTTAAGAAATTTGCAACAGTAGATAGAATAGCTGGTGCTGATAGATACGAAACATCAGTATTAGTGGCAGAACAAGTATATGTAAAACCAAAACATGCAGTAATAGCAAGTGGAGAAGTATTCCCAGATGCAATAGTTGGAGCACCATATGCAGCAAAGAATAGTTATCCAATAGTATTGTCTAGAGGAAATTACGTTCCAGAAGTAGTTATGGATTATATACTTGGTAGTAGATAAATAAATGCAATATTAAAAACAGCAGTAACTCTGACATACTAGAACCCCTAAATTCCAACAAGGATTTGGGGGTTTTAGTTTGTAAAAACATATACTTTAGATAGCAATTAAAAACAATAATTTGAAAAGTTTTATATTTTATTTTTTGATAAAAATATGTTTGAATTTTAATTCATTAATAGGAAAATATTTCCTAATTAATGAATTTTTTTATTTTATCTTATTTTAAGTATAAAAAATAATTATTTTAATTATAAATTTAATATTAATTAATATATATAATAAAAAATCTTAACAAATAAAATATAGTTATAATATAGAAACTATAAATATAAACATTGGAATTCCAATGTTTATATTTATAACTATTATGCCAGGCATAAGTACCATGAAATTGACAATAGTACTTTGAGATAATAATATGAAATTAATAGATAAACGCTAAATTTGAACGTTTATTAGTGTATATTTTTTGAAAAAAGGGAGTGTTCATAAGTTTAAAAAAGAAAAATTACTGATGTAGACAATGGGAAAACGATAACAGAAAATTAAAGAAAAAAATTAACAAACTAATCTATGTGTAAGATACATAACAAAAATGAAGAATAGACTATATTTCAAAGAAGGAAAAGGGGCTGGGATTAAAAAATATAATTTTATTTTCAGTACTATTAATTTAGAACATATTAAAATATCTAAATAAAGATTAATTTAGATATAGCGAACATGGTAAGGAGGTTATATAATGAGAAATTTAAAACGTAAACGCTTTATATCTTTTCTGTTATCAATACTAATGATTTTAGCTAGTTTTAATGGAGTATTTGTTAATTTAGCAAAGGCTGATGATAATCCACCATTAGAGGAAATAGTTGAAAATCACGAAGATGGTACGGAAAATGAGATTAATAAGGCTAATGATGAGATTAATGTAGATGTTGAAGAAACTGATAAGGAAGAAATCAAAGATAGTTTTGAAGAAATTAAATTAGTTGAAGAAGAAATAGCGCTAGATGAAGAAATGGAGACCTTTTATAATTTAGATAACTTACCTGGACCAATGGAAATTGAGGCTCCTGAAATAAGGTACGATATTTTTCCTGAAACTGCTTATAGGACTAAACGTTCTCTTGACAGTGATTTAGAACTTGGTCAGGTAAGAATGACAAAAGATGCCAAACCTGTAGAAGGCAAAGTAAATATGTGGGACATTACACTGAGAATAGAAGGCAGAGACGATGAAACCAGTTCAGATATTGTATTGGTAATTGACCGTTCAGGAAGTATGGGCTATGAAGCAAGTGGTGGCGGTACGAGAATGGATGCTGCAAAAACGGCAGCTATTGCCTTTGCAGATACCCTCCTATCTGACGAAAATGTTAAGACCAGAATTGCAATTGTATCATTCTCTTCAAGTGTAACAGTTGATCAGGCATTAACTGATGACAGGGAGGCAATTGTAAATGCCATAAAAGGCTTAGAGGCACAGGGAGGAACTCTCACCCAAGCAGGTATTAGACAAGCCAGTGTCTTACTTGAAAATTCTGATGCAGATATGCAAAATATGGTTCTACTATCCGATGGAGAACCAACTTATAGCTACAATTTCAAACATAAAAATAAATATTGGATACCTTATGGTGAACATTTTGAATCTTCAACAGAAATCCCTGAAAGCGAATTTGTCTATAATGAATCAAGGGGAAATGGAGATGATATAAGGTTTTTATTTGATACTACAGATGATGGTACTAAATATTATATTAATAACGGAAATTCTACTATTGCAGAAGCAGGATTTGCAAAAAATAAAAGCAATATGATCTACACCATTGCTCTAAGTATGAGTGCTGAAGGTACTGAAGTATTAAAGGGTGTGGCAAATTCTGGAAAAGATTATACTGCAGAGCCTGAAGACTTAGAAGAAATATTTCAGGTAATCGGTGGAGATATACTCTCTGCAGCAAAGAGTTGTCAGGTAACAGACCCAATGGGAACCGGATTTGTAGTATACGGTGATGTCAGCTCAATAATTGCAAGTGATGGTACTGTGGACTATAAGGCAGAAACTAAGACTATAAAATGGGACATAGGAACACTAAAGAAACCTATTAAGGAAGGTTCTGACATTAAGTATGCTGAACTGAAATATACAATTGAAATAGATGACGATATTTTAAATGCAACTTCAGAGGACGGTACAAATTATGCCACCAATGGAGAAACTGTGCTGGACTATGTAGACAATAAAGGACAGCAACAGAAAATCGTAGTAGAAGTTCCAAAAGTGGATCCGATTCTCTTGGTAATTGAGAAGAAACTCATCAATAGTTTAGGCTTTGAAGTTCCTTCTGAAGGATTTGAAGTAGATGGCAGAGAATTTACAATGCCCGTGGACAATGACAAGGGGGATTATAAACAGGAATACACCGTGAAAGCTGGTGGAAAGAAGGTTATGACCAACCTACGTATAGAGGATACCTATACAGTAGCTGCTGAAAAATTTTCAGGTCCAATTGCCCATGAGGCAACTGACTATGGAACAAGTTATAATATTTATGGCGAAGATACGAACACCTTTAAAATTAAACAAGGGGATGAAGATACTCCTATTATCGTAACAAATAAAGAGAAACCTCTTGGTGAATTGACCATAACGAAAAAATTCAACCCTGTAGCAAGTACAAAATCTGCTAAATCTGGTAAATTTGAATTTGAAATTACCGGACCGACCAAGGCAGACGGTAGTAATGCACTTGAAGGGATTAAAGAATTAACTCCAACCTTAGAAAAGGATAAATTTACCTTCAAACTGGGAGTAAATGAATCGCTGATATTAAGTAATTTACCTTATGGAGAATATCAAGTAACTGAAACGGACTCTAAAGGATTTATTCCTAGTTACAGTATTGCCGATGGAAAAGTTGATTTGGCTATTAACAATAAAAAACAAGAATTAGTTGTTACAAATACACCAAAAGCCGGAGACGATAAAGTAGACATAAGAGCTAAAAAAGTATGGGTTGGTGGCCTGTTAGACGAACATAAAAAAGTGGATTTGGTTCTCTATAGAAATGACAAGGCGACAGATATTAATCCAACCAGCATAACACCACAAGAGGACGGACAAAGTGAATATATCTATATTTGGAAAGATCTTCAAAAATTTGATGAAAATGGATTAGAGTATCAATATAGTGTAAGGGAAAAATCAACACCTAAATATTATAAATCCACAGTAACAGGAGATATGGATAAAGGTTTTACAGTAACCAATGAATATACAGCAGAAGCTGATGGAAAATTAAAGGTTAGAAAAATAATTGATATAGGTGGTGAAGATACAAGGTCAGGGAAAAATCCTGAATTTAAATTTGAGGTAATTGGACCGACTAAGACTGACGGAACAAGTGCTTTAGTAGGAGTAAAAGGGTTAACAGAAGAAAACGGAAGATACTTCTTTACTATAAAGGGACCAGAATGTACAGTACTTCAAGATTTAATGTATGGCACCTATGAAGTTATTGAAGTGGAGCATGAAGGTTTTGAACCAAGTTATAATCCTGAAAATAGAAAAGTGGAAGTTGTAAATGATGAGGAACCGGTAGAAATAGTAGTTACTAATAAACTTATTGGAGATAATAAGATAGACTTTGTAGCTAAGAAAATTTGGACTGACGGTTTATTGAAAGATTATAAACCTATAAACTTAGTTCTCCTTCGAGACGGAGAAGAATTAAAAGATGTTAAATATGATGTCATTCCAAAAGAAGACGGTAAAAAAGAATACACTTATACCTGGAAAGATTTACCGGAACGTGCTGAAGATGGACATTTATATGAGTATAAGGTAAAAGAAGTAGAAGTTCCTAAATACTACACTTCAAGTATAGATGAAACAGGTAAAATTATAACAAATAAATATACGGCAAAACAAGATGGACAGCTTACCATAAAGAAAGAATTTGACAATGGTATTAAACTAAAAAGTGAAATAAAACCAGCTCCAACTTTTGAATTTGAAATTACCGGACCTATTAAGGAAAATGGTGAAAGTGCATTAGCAAATATTGAAGGACTGACAGAAGTTCCACAAGTTAATGATGTATCCAGATTTTTCTTTAAATTAAAAGCAGGAGAGAGTAAGACACTGGAAGGACTATACTATGGTGACTACAAGGTAGAAGAAATTGACACTCAAGGATTTGTAGCAAGCTATAATCCTGGACAAGAAGTAACTTTATCCGATGAAGTAAAAGCTGCCATTGTAACTGTTACCAACAGTCCAAAAACCGGAGATGAAACTGTAGACATAACAGCTAAGAAGATCTGGAGAGACGGTTTAATCGAGGACTACAAAGCAGTAGATTTAGTTCTCCTAAGAGATGGTAAAGAAACAGATATTAAACCAACTTCAATTACACCTGATAAACCGGGACAAAAGGAATACACCTACACTTGGGGAAAACTGACTAAGTATGGCAAAGATGGACACGAATACACCTATGAAGTAAAGGAAGCAACAGTTCCTAAGTACTATGAATCCAATGTAGATGGCCTAGAAGTCTACAATGATTATGTGGCAGAAAAAGATGGAAAGCTTACAATCAAAAAAGCATTTGACGATGGCATTAAAACAAGAAGTGCAATAAAACCATCACCGACCTTTAAATTCAAGGTAACAGGACCGGAAAGTGAAGCAGGAAAATTTGAAGAAATCTTTGAACTAAAAGCAGGAGAGAGTAAGACACTGGAAGGACTATACTATGGTGACTACAAGGTAGAAGAAATTGACACTCAAGGATTTATAGCAAGCTATAATCCTGGACAAGAAGTAACCTTATCCGATGAAGCAAAAGCTGCCATTGTAACTGTAACCAACAGTCCAAAAACCGGAGATGAAACTGTAGACATAACAGCTAAGAAAATCTGGAGAGACGGTTTAATTAAGGACTACAAAGCAGTAGATTTAGTTCTTCTAAGAGATGGTAAAGAAACAGATATTAAACCAACTTCAATTACACCTGATAAACCGGGACAAAAGGAATACACCTACACTTGGAAGAACTTAACCAAGTATGGCAAAGATGGACACGAATACACCTATGAAGTAAAGGAAGCAACAGTTCCTAAGTACTATGAATCCAATGTAGATGGCCTAGAAGTCTACAATGATTATGTGGCAGAAAAAGATGGAAAGCTTACAATCAAAAAAGCATTTGACGATGGCATTAAAACAAGAAGTGCAATAAAACCATCACCGACCTTTAAATTCAAGGTAACAGGACCGGAAAGTGAAGCAGGAAAATTTGAAGAAATCTTTGAACTAAAAGCAGGAGAGAGTAAGACACTGGAAGGACTATACTATGGTGACTACAAGGTAGAAGAAATTGACACTCAAGGATTTATAGCAAGCTATAATCCTGGACAAGAAGTAACCTTATCCGATGAAGCAAAAGCTGCCATTGTAACTGTAACCAACAGTCCAAAAACCGGAGATGAAACTGTAGACATAACAGCTAAGAAAATCTGGAGAGACGGTTTAATTAAGGACTACAAAGCAGTAGATTTAGTTCTTCTAAGAGATGGTAAAGAAACAGATATTAAACCAACTTCAATTACACCTGATAAACCGGGACAAAAGGAATACACCTACACTTGGAAGAACTTAACCAAGTATGGCAAAGATGGACACGAATACACCTATGAAGTAAAGGAAGCAACAGTTCCTAAGTACTATGAATCCAATGTAGATGGCCTAGAAGTCTACAATGATTATGTGGCAGAAAAAGATGGAAAGCTTACAATCAAAAAAGCATTTGACGATGGCATTAAAACAAGAAGTGCAATAAAACCATCACCGACCTTTAAATTCAAGGTAACAGGACCGGAAAGTGAAGCAGGAAAATTTGAAGAAATCTTTGAACTAAAAGCAGGAGAGAGTAAGACACTGGAAGGACTATACTATGGTGACTACAAGGTAGAAGAAATTGACACTCAAGGATTTATAGCAAGCTATAATCCTGGACAAGAAGTAACCTTATCCGATGAAGCAAAAGCTGCCATTGTAACTGTAACCAACAGTCCAAAAACCGGAGATGAAACTGTAGACATAACAGCTAAGAAAATCTGGAGAGACGGTTTAATTAAGGACTACAAAGCAGTAGATTTAGTTCTTCTAAGAGATGGTAAAGAAACAGATATTAAACCAACTTCAATTACACCTGATAAACCGGGACAAAAGGAATACACCTACACTTGGAAGAACTTAACCAAGTATGGCAAAGATGGACACGAATACACCTATGAAGTAAAGGAAGCAACAGTTCCTAAGTACTATGAATCCAATGTAGATGGCCTAGAAGTCTACAATGATTATGTGGCAGAAAAAGATGGAAAGCTTACAATAAAGAAAGAATTTGACGATGGTATTAAAACAAGAAGTGCAATAAAACCATCACCGACCTTTAAATTCAAGGTAACAGGACCGGAAAGTGAAGCAGGAAAATTTGAAGAAATCTTTGAACTAAAAGCAGGAGAGAGTAAGACACTGGAAGGACTATACTATGGTGACTACAAGGTAGAAGAAATTGACACTCAAGGATTTGTAGCAAGCTATAATCCTGGACAAGAAGTAACCTTATCCGATGAAGCAAAAGCTGCCATTGTAACTGTAACCAACAGTCCAAAAACCGGAGATGAAACTGTAGACATAACAGCTAAGAAAATCTGGAGAGACGGTTTAATTAAGGACTACAAAGCAGTAGATTTAGTTCTTCTAAGAGATGGTAAAGAAACAGATATTAAACCAACTTCAATTACACCTGATAAACCGGGACAAAAGGAATACACCTACACTTGGAAGAACTTAACCAAGTATGGCAAAGATGGACACGAATACACCTATGAAGTAAAGGAAGCAACAGTTCCTAAGTACTATGAATCCAATGTAGATGGCCTAGAAGTCTACAATGACTATGTGGCAGAAAAAGATGGAAAGCTCACAATCAAAAAAGCATTTGACGATGGCATTAAAACAAGAAGTGCAATAAAACCATCACCAACCTTTAAATTTAAGGTAACAGGACCGGAAAGTGAAGCAGGAAAATTTGAAGAAATCTTTGAACTAAAAGCAGGAGAGAGTAAGACACTGGAAGGACTATACTATGGTGACTACAAGGTAGAAGAAATTGACACTCAAGGATTTGTAGCAAGCTATAATCCTGGACAAGAAGTAACCTTATCCGATGAAGCAAAAGCTGCCATTGTAACTGTTACCAACAGTCCAAAAACCGGAGATGAAACTGTAGACATAACAGCTAAGAAAATCTGGGATGGTGGACTATTAAAAGAGCATGTAAAAGTGGATTTAATCTTACTAAGAGATGGTAAAGAAACAGATATTAAACCAACTAAAGTAACACCGGAAGATGGAAATCACAATGAGTTCATATACACATGGGAAAATTTACAAAAATATGATTCAGAAGATGCTCACCAATACAAATATACTGTAAAAGAAAAAGAGAAAATAGAAGATTATAAAACAATATATAGCGAAGATGGTTTAATAGTAACTAACAAGTATGATGCTAAGATTAATGGAAAACTTACTATAAAGAAAGAATTTGACAAGAAAACACCAAATACGAATAAAAATAAAAACTTAGAATTTAAGTTTACAATTAAAGGACCTCTTAAAGGTAATGGAGAAAGTGTATTAGAAGGAATTGAAGGACTAACAAAGGAAGGTAATACTTATACCTTTAAACTTAAGGCTGGACAATCCTTAACTCTTAAAAACTTATATTATGCAGATTATATAGTAGAAGAAATTGAAACTCATGGATTTAAGCCGACATATTCCCCTAAGGATGGAAAAGTAAATATTTCTGGTGAGAATATAGAAGGTAAGATTACTGTTATTAATAATTATAAAAAACCAATTGATCCTACACCTCCTATAAAACCAACAATAAAAGAAATAACACTAGTTGGAGGACCTAAGACCTTAACTAAGAACGTGGAAAATCAGTTAATGGACTTTGTACAATATAGGTTATGGGGTAAGGATAGGTATGGTACATCAGCAGATGTAGCAAAAGAATATAACAAATCCAATATAGTATTACTAGCAAGTGGAGAAAAATATACAGATGAATTAACAGCAACAGTACTTGCAAATAAATTAGATGCACCAATAATGTTAACAAGAAAAAATGCTATTCCAGCAGAAGTAAAGGCTGAAATAAATAGACTTGGAGCGACTAAAGTAATATTAATAGGTGGAAGAGATTCAATATCTGAAAAAGTAGAAAAAGCATTATCCGGCTACACCATAGAAAGAATAGGTGGACCAGATAGATATGATACAGCAATACTTGTAGGAAATAGAGTAAGAGGATTAACAGGAAGTAAAACAGAGGCAATATTAGTTGACGGAACAAACTTCCCAGATGCCATAGCAATGACATCTATGGGAGTAGAAGGAAATATGCCAATACTATTAACAAAACCAAGGGAGTTACCTGCAAGTACAGTAAAAACAATAAAAGACTGGAACTTATCTAAGGTTACTATTGGTGGTGGAGTTAATTCAGTATCAGGAGCAGTAGCAAATGAAGTTAAGAAATTTGCAACAGTAGATAGAATAGCTGGTGCTGACAGATATGAAACATCAGTATTGGTGGCAGAACAGGTATATGTAAAACCAAAACATGTAGTAATAGCAAGTGGAGAAGTATTCCCAGATGCTATAGTTGGTGCACCATATGCAACAAAGAACGGTTATCCAATAGTACTATCTAGAGGAAATTATGTTCCGGAAGTTGTTATGGACTATATACTTAGTAATAGATAATATACAATAAAAAAATAGCAATAACTCTCTTAGGGTTATTGCTATTTTTGTGCTATTATTTCAGGAATCCAAGCATCTTACCTTTTTCTATGGCATCTTGAGCATTTTGAACATTTAAGGTTTTATATAAAAGTCCAATGTGATTTTTAATTGTACCAAATGTAAGGCCTGTTTTTTTAGCTATTTCTGCATAGGTTAAATCTTCATTTAATAATTCTAGTATCATTTGTCTTCTAGGTGATAATTTATCAACTTTTCCTAAAATAGTACTATCATATTCATTACTAATATTATTAATTATTGTTTCAACATATTCAACTTGACCTTTCTTAATTTTATTTTGATTAATTAATCCTAGTAAAATAGGGTAAGTATGAATTCCATATTTGATAAATTGTCTTGTAAAATTATAAGGATATGAAATATTCAAGGCTCTTTTTAAGTGAATATAGGACTCCTCGATTAGATGTTTTTCATAATAGGATATACTTAAGAGTATATTACTTTCAATTTGATCAAGCGGTCTATTATAATTCTTTGCGAATAAATTCAGTTTTTTTCCAAATTCTATAGCTTTATCATACTCTTCCAATGCTATATAACTATATACAATTGTATAATATAGACCTAATTTACAAAAAGAAAGATTTTTTGTTTTAGGTATATAATTAATATCTAACCAATTTTTTATATTTTCTAAATTACCTTGATTGATTTCTCTGAAAATTACCATTGCTTTTAAGTTAGAATATAAGTTATTTGCAGGCCATTTTTTTATATAATTTTCTAGGAAATTATATATTTTTGATATTTGTTTTTCTGCCCCTAAAGGTTTTAGTGTACTTATTAATATCATTGAAGCACAGAAAACAGTTTCATAGTTAGTGTTTTCTGTAATATTACCATAGGCATCTAAGGCATATTTAGCTGCTATTAAAATATTATTTCTTTCATAATATATTCCGGCTTTTAAACAAGATTCTAATATATGAGCATCAGATTCAACTAAAATGCCAAAGGAGCTCATTATTATATTAATATCTTCATTATTAAGGTCATAAAATTCACTATAATCTCTCATTGAACGATGGAAATATGGTAGATTATGAGTTATAGAAACAACGGATATTTCATTATTACCCAACTGAAAATCAAAATTATTAATAAGATTAACAACTTTTAAAGCAAAATCTTTTAAGGACATATTGTAGTACAGGCTAACTAAAAAAATAATGGTTTGAATATGCTCGGGAGTTTCTTCTATTATCTTAGGAATTATATTAATAATAGCTTGTATCCCTTCATTAAAAAGTTTACTATTTCCACATAAAAATCCATACCAAGTTTTTTCAAAAAGCAGATAATAGTTGTTAATAATATCATCTTCGGATAATGGAAGAATTTCTTTTTCTATAAATTTCATATATTTTTCTATTGGAATATGATTTTCGTATTTGCTACCTTCTATTAAAGAGTTAATTGCACTATGAAAGTCCCTATTTTCTAAATATAATTTTGCTGCAGAAAGATAATCTTCTTGTTCAAAGTAAATTTCTGCTGAAATTTTCTTTATCTTATACAATATTTCATTATTAAGTATAGCTGTTGATTTTTTTACTAAATAATCTATAAATAAGTCATGTATTGTATAGGTATTATTATCAATTTTTAATAAAAAAATATTTTCTTTATGTAATTTATACAATATTTTTTTTGCATTAACATTACCGGTTAAACGGACTGCAAGTTCTGGTGTAATTTCATCTATGAAAATTAAATGTAAAACAAAATTAAGAATTTCCAAGTTCCAAGATTGATGAATTATTTCATCAATATAATTATCCAGATCTTTATATGTTAATATGGCATTATTTATTAAATCCTCATCTCCAATTAATAAGGCTTTAATTGTAAGGGCCTGTCCTTTAGTTAGTTTGGCAATTTTATTTATTCCTTCATAGTCAAAGTGTTTATTTTCATTTATACATAATTCATTAATTTCATCGTTTGAAAAAGTTAGGTCATTTGAAGATAGGGTTAAAACGTTATCATCTAAATTAGGAATGGTTACTCTACCTATTAAGCCAATAATTATAGAACTATTATTTAAACTTTTAAGTATTAAGGAAAGTGTATTCAGTATTTCTTCATCGGCCTTATGTAAATCATCAACAATAATGAAATAGTTTGCTGTTGTGTTAGGAAGCAATTGAAGTATTTCCAAAACTTCTCCAAGGGAATAATTCCCCTTGTAAGAAAGTAGAAGTTCTTTAAATTTTTGATTTTGTAATATTTTTGATAGAGCATTTAAGAAAACTTTTAAAAAAGAAGATATATCATTATTTTTTTTGTTTATTGTAATCCAAGCTTTCTTACCTTTTGTTTCACTTAAAAATTGTATAGCTAGGATGGTTTTTCCATAGCCTCCAGGTGCTATAATTGCAAAATTATTTTTAGTTTTATTGATTTTTTTTAACTTATTTATAGAGTTACTTCTTCGAATCCAATCTTTTTGTGCTTCAGGAACTTTATAGATATTTCTAGCCATAATACTCTCCTTATAATTTTAAAAAAGAAAAATAATATTATTATAATAAATTTAATAGAAACAAATATATATGTGAAATATATTTAATAAATAAAAACAACTATTATGCATATATTATAACAATAAAATGTTGAAATTCCAATATTTAAAACTAAAAACATTATGCCAGGCATAGCTACCATAAAATTGACAATAGTAACTTGAGATAATAATATGAAATTAATAGATAAAGGCTAAATTTGAACGTTTATTAGTATATATTTTGGTGGAAAAAGAGTGGTTATAAGTTTGAAAATAAAGGACAGCTGACGTAGATGGTAGGAAAACGATAACAAACATAAGAGTTAAAAAAACTAGTAAAATTGATAAAAGGTTTTTAATCAGAAGGGAAGGTCAATATTATGAGAAAGAAACATAAAAAATTATCGTTATTTTTAGTTATTATAATGATGATAAATATTTTTATTCCTTTTAGTAACATAAGAGCTGATAATAATATTGGGGAAAATGTTACTGACAAAATAACACTTGAGAAGACTATATTGTATTTATTACAGGATGGTAATAAAATACCAATTATTGATGAAAATGGAAATAAAGTTGAACCACAACCGGAAATAAAAAATGGAGATACTATAAAGATAAGATTCGAATGGTCAGTTTCTAAAGAGAATCTAAAAGATATAAAAAATGAAGATTATTTTACAATCGATTTACCAGATTCTAATTTTGTAGATATGAAAATAGATGAGCCACAGGATTTAATTTGTGATGGTGAGTTTAAAATAGGAACTTTTATAATTAAAGATGGAAAAATAATAACGACATTTAATGAAGAAGTAGAGAAAAAAATAGAGTTAAAAAATGGTTATTTTGAAATAGAAGGTTATTTAATTAGTGATGGGGATCTTATTATTTCTACTGAAGAAGGAGAAATTACTATAAAGGTAGATCCAAAGACAGATCCACCGGGGCCGGGACATGGCGATGGAAAGAATCCAATTAGTGAAGATAAACTCAAATTTACAAAAGATGGAAGACAATATCAAGGTAAAAATAAATTAAATTGGCACATTAATATAAATTACGATCAACTTGCAAATATGATTGCCAGTAAAAAAATTACAAATAAATATAATATGATTTTTGAAGATGAAATAACGGATGGACTGGAAATAGATGAGAAAAGTTTTAATATTTCTACACCGTTATTTGTACCAACTCCGGAAAAAACAATGAGCGATACTTCTATAACTTACAGAACAGTAAAAACCGGAGAAATTCTTAGACCAAATCCTGAGGAAAAATATGAGGATTTTTACAATCGAATAAAGGGAACAAGTACTCCTGTAATAGGAATATTTGATAAAACTATATTAATAGGATTTGGTAGTTTAACAGACGAAGAACCCGGTAATGGCATTACTTATGATGGATTAATGGATGAGGGAGAGAGTCTAAATAATATAATTGACACTGCATCTGATTTAATTAGTCAGGAACAAAAAGACTATATGAAGATTGTTTATAGTAAAGAAGGTATATCAAAAGGTCAAGTTCTTGCCTATGATATTTCTTTTGACACTATTGTCACAGATAAAGCTACAGATAAAAAATATGTAAATAAAGCAACAATTAGATGGAATGAAAAAGATGAAGATTCATCAGAGTGGGAAATTGAATTTAAAAAAGCAGAATCCGGAGTAGAATCTGTAGATCCGGGAGAATTACGTATTAAAAAATTAGATAATGAAAATAATACAATTTCCGGAGTTGTTTTTAAAATACAAAAACAGAATGAGGAAGGGAAATATATAGATTATGAACCTTTAGATAACGGTGAATTAGAAAGAACTACCAATGAAGAAGGTATTGTAGAATTTAAAAAACTGGAACCGGGACAATATAAAATAATAGAAGTAAAATCTCCTCCGGGATATGGTAAGGCTAAATACATTCCTAGTGAATTCTTTGAAATAAGAAAAGATGATAAAGTAGGGGTTTACGTGGAAGTAGTAAATCCTATTATAAAACCGGCAAAAGTATCAATAAAAGGAAGTAAAGAATTAACCGGAAGAGACTTAGAGAATAATGAATTTAGCTTTGTACTAGTTAATGATGAGAACGATGAAGAACGTTACACAGGGAAAAATACAGGCACGTCCTTTAGTATAACAGGCATAAAGATACCAAAAGCCGGAGAATATACTTATACCCTAACAGAAGAAAAGGGAAGGGATCCAGATATTAACTATGACGAAATCATATACAAGGTAAAGATAACTGCAAGCATAAATGAAGAAACAAACGAACTAGAAACAAAAATTGAGTATCTGAATGAAAATGGAGAAGCTATAGAAGGTTTGCCAGTCTTTAATAACACCTATATAGAACCGCAACCAATAGAAGTCGAAATAGTCATCGAAAAAGAATTAAGAGGAAGAAAGTTAAAAGCTAACCAATTTTCATTTGTATTAGAAGGTATTGAAAATACAAAAGATGTAAGGTTAATCACAAGAAATGATGAATATGGATTTGGATCTTTTGAGAAATTAGAATTTAAAGAAGAAGGGGTTTATAAATATAAGATATTTGAGAGAAAAGGAAAAGATTCAAAAATCAAATATGATGATGTTATTTATGAACTAGAAGTTAAAGTAGAATTAAACAGCGATAATAAATTGGTAGCAAAAATATGCCTAAATGGATCTGAAACAACTAGTCCAGTTAAGGTTAAATTTACTAATTTCTATGGTAGTACCACAATAGAAGGAAACAAAAAAGTCGAGAACATTAAAGTAGAGTAAAATTTAGGAAGATAATGGTAATCACATATGTGAAAGATCCGAGGTAATTACAGTTAAATTATTAGCGAATGGAAAGAATTGATTTGTAATAATAAATAGTTGGAACTTTAAATAAGTTAGATGGTCATTTGGCCGTCTAACTTATAAGATAAGACTAACTATATGAAGTCAAGTAAAAAAGATAAATAACGCAGACAATTAAATATGTAAAAACAGGCACACAAAAAACCAGTTATCAACAATAGAAATTATTAAAATACTATTGTGGAACAAACTCTAAATCGTTAATTAACAAATGGTGGAGAACTCTAATAAGTTTTTTAGCAACATGAGTAATAGCAACATTATGACACTTACCTTCACTGCGTTTCTTTTTGTAATAGTTTTTAAAGTTGTTATCTCTCATAGAAATTAGCCTAGCAGCTTGTAATAAAGCCCATCTTAAGTAAGGTGAACCTCGCTTTACCATAGAAACATTACTGGCTCTAAAATTACCTGACTGGTAAGTAGAAGGATCAAGCCCTGCAAAAGCTACAAGCTTTGAAGAAGAAGAAAATCTATGGATATCACCTATCTCCGATAAGATAATAGAACCTAGATTATATGAAATACCAGGTATAGTCAAAATAGGACTTTGAATATCCTCCATAATTGATTTTATCTCATTATCAAGTAATATAAGCTCCTCTTCGATATCATTGATTAGACGGATAGTTTGCTTAAGTTCAAAACTTAAAGCTCTACTATCAGAACCGATAGAGTTTTTAGCAGAGTTTTTGATATCAATTGCTTTAGCCTTGGAATACTTGTCCTTAGAATTTTTCTTAAGGATATTAGTAAACTTAGTAAGGTGAGCATCAGCTATTAATTTAAGAGATGGAAACTCATAAAGAATAGCCATAGTAGATTTTTGATTAATAGAATACAGACAATCAGTAATCTCAGGAAACATAATTTCAACAAGGCGGTTTAAAGAAACCTTTAGCTTAGAAGATTGTTCCCTAAGACGTTTTCTATGTCTAGTTAATGACTTTAACTCCAAAATCTGATAATCTAGATTAGAGTGGGGTTTTAAGTCAGGATTACTTAGCATAGAAGCAATACACTTAGCATCAACCTTATCGGTTTTAGTCTTTCTAAGCGTTAGAGCTTTTCTGAAAAGACTAGTTTGAAGCGGATTGAGGATAATGGGTGGGTAACCATTGCTGTTAAGAAAATTAGCGATATTAATGCTATAATGTCCAGTGGCTTCAAGCCCCACTTTTACAATTTCATCAGTAGAAGGAATAGAATCAATTAGATACTTAAAACCTTCAATAGAATTAGGAATAGTAAAAACATCCTTGATAACAGTACCATCAGAATGAGCAATAAAACAATCATGCTTATTTTTAGAAACATCGATACCAACACATATCATAAAAAAATCACCTCAATTAAAATTTGTTGTGTTTTCCACATAGGCTATGTTGTGTATCCTTGTCCTAGATAAAACGTCTAGCGTTATCTAACTAATAAACAATAAAACATAGATATGTGGTTGGAGACTTAATTAAATAGTCGAACTATAGGAGTAAAAACCAATCCACAACATTATGTTTATTATATAAAAACATAGAAAACAATGAGCTATAGTTGACTTAGTTCATTATACAAGGAGTTAATTATGAAAAACAAAAAGAGAATCTTAAGTATAATATTAACATTTGCATTGGTATTGTCTTCAACAATTATACCTTATTTATCTTTTGCAGAAGAACAAGAAGTAGTGGAATCAGGACCGACAATAGTTGTAACTGCTGAACAATTGCCGGAAGAGGTTGGAGAAACTATATTTAAGGAAACAGTTAAGGATAATAAGATATTAGAAAATGAAAAAGAGAGCTCTCAAGACACCATTGAAAATTTAAAAGAAGTAGAAGATACTGAAGAATTGAATTTACCAGAAGACACTCACAGTGAAAATAAAGAAGACATAGATGAAGAAAACGATATACTAGAAGAAAAAGATATACTAGAAGAACCGAATAGGATTGATATTGCAGAAGAAAATGAATCAAAAGTAATAGAAGAAAAAAAGCCGAATACTATACCTAAAAACGAATTAAAGGCAAAAAAGAATCTTACAGAAAAAAATAGTACTAAAGAAAATGAAGAAGAATCAAAAGATGATAAAGCTTCAAAAAACAAAGAAGATGTAACAGATTTTAAATGTACAGATACTATAGTTAAAGATAAAGACGATAATATATTCAGAAAAATTAAAGAAGGGGACTTTTTTGTTGAAATTCAAGAAGCTATTAAAGACGCAACTGGAAATATTTTAGGTTGGATAGAAGGAATAATAAAAGGTGATAATGGGCAAGAAGATTTTGATGAAGATATTTGGAAATCGGATTTAGATATAGAAGAAAAAATTGTAGCCATTGTTCCTGAATTAGATGCTAACGGAAAGGAAGTGGAAGGTTCTGGAGAGTGGAAAGTTGATTTGCATCCAGATACAGATGGAACTACATATTATAAAATAGTAGAATCTAAAAAATATCAAGAAAGAGAAATTTTAGAGGAAATAAAGGACAAAGATGGTAATGTAATTAATTATAAAGAAGGGCGATTAATTTACTTAGACGAAAACGGTAAGGAAACTTTTGAAGCTACGAGAATGGAGTTAGAAGATCCTAATGACGATGATTCTCAAATGATAGAAGTTCAAAATGCTCCAAAGCTTAGTGATAAATCATTACATGGAGTTACCTATGACGAAACTATATATTATTTAAAATATGAAGGTGGAGAACTTATAGAAGCAAGAATAGTGATACCAGGAAAAGACGAAGATCCTTTTAAAGGTTTGGAAAGTTATAGTAAGGAAGAAGTAAAAGCAATAACGGATGGTTCTAATATACCATTAGACGATGATAAGTTACCTATAGATTTTTTTACTGAATACCTAAAAGGACAAGGAATAGAGGGGGTAAATGAAAATAAACTTGACGACTTAGAGGAATATAAAGAGTCTAAATTAATTTTCAAAAACAAATTTACTCTACCAACAGGAGAAGCACAAATTGGTGGAAATAAGAAACTTACAGGAAAAGATTTAGAAGAAGAGGAATTTGAATTTGCTTTAACAGACAAATATGGTAACATATTAAAGGACAAGGATGGAAATGAATTAAAAGTTTCAAATGATGAAAATGGAAACTTTATTTTTGATATTCCAGTAGATCATGAAGGAGAATTTGAGTTTTATTTAGGAGAAGTAAAAGGGAACAATTCAAGTATAATTTATGACAATATAGTTTATAAAGTTGCTATAAAAGTGTGTTTTGATAGACTAACCAATACATTAATATCTGAAGTGGTATATATGGATGAAGATGGAAATGAATTACAATTAAATGAACTGCCTACATTTAAAAATAAATATGAAGAGCCAACAGAACCAACAGAGCCAACAGAACCAACAGAACCAACAGAACCAACAGAACCAACAGAACCAACAGAACCAACAGAACCAACAGAACCAACAGAACCAACAGAACCAACAGAACCAACAGAACCAACAAAACCAACAGAACCAACAGAACCAACAGAACCAACAAAACCAACAGAACCAACAGAACCAACAGAACCAACAGAACCAACAGAACCAACAAAACCAACAATTCCGACCGAACCAACAATTTCAACAAGAGAAATAGAAGAAAAGAAAAGGGGTAAGGATTTACCAAGAACAGGAATGGCAGGAACATTTGGAATATCGATTATTGGTTTAGGATTAGTAATTGGTGGAATAAGTCAATTTAAGAAAAAAGATGATTAATAGATAAAATATATGATTTATTTTTAAAAAACATCAATAAAAAATGGTTTAAGTATCCTAACACTTGAGCCATTTTTTAGTTAAAATTTTCAATGTTTCTATTCTATAAAAACGTTTTAATGATATAATATAAATGATAAAATTTAAAAAGTAAAGGAGATGTTATGGAGTTTCGACAGTTAGAAATCTTTGTTTCTCTTGTTGAAAATGAAAGTTTTTCATTGACTGCAGTAGAAATGAACATTTCACAACCAACAGTTAGCTTACAGCTAAAACAATTGGAGGAAGAGTTGGACACTGCACTTTTTATACGTTCAACGAGGGAATTGAAATTGACGGATACTGGACAAAAATTATATGAAGAAGCTAAGGAATTAATTTCTCGTAGAGACAGAGTAATTGATAGATTTAGCGAAAGAAAGCAAAAGAAACTTGCTATTGGTGTATCTACCATTTCAGGTTCTTATATCTTGCCGAATATTCTTAAAGAATATTGTAGCAAATTTCCTAATATTTTAATTGATGTAAAGGAAACCAATAGTGCAGTAACTATTAAGAAAGTTTCAGATTACCAAGTTGATTTTGGTATTGTAGGCATGAAGAAGGAAAACGAAAATTGTGAGTTTTATCCAATTTACGAAGATGAATTTGTATACATATGTCCAAACACAGAGTATTATAGAAAATTAAAAGAATCCAATCCCAGTATTTCACAGCTAGCAAAAGAACCTTTGATTATTAGAGAATATGGTTCAGGTATAAAAAATAATATGGATAGGCTTTTGGCTACAGAAAATATTAATGTAGACAAATTAAATATTGTAATTTCAATTAATGATGAAGAAATTATAAAAAAACTTGTATCTTTAGGTTTAGGAACGTCGTTTATTTCAAAAGTAGCAGTGGAATCTTTAGAGAAAAAGGGAGATTTAATAACTATTCCTTTAACAAACTATCCAGAAAGATTCCGTTCCCTTTATGCCGTATGGAATAAGAAGGTTAATTTAGCTAGTCATGTAAAAGATTTTTTAAATATTGTCATAAAGAAATAAAGCACAAAACACCTTTAATTATGGTAACTAGGGTGACCAAAATAAAGGTGTTTTATATATCCATGACTATATGATTTAGCTCTTTATCATCGGTATTTAAGATAAATAATTCAAAGCCTAAATGTTGCCTATGAAGTATTGTATTATCAATGTTTTCTCTATTTTTATTCTTATCAATAAAATAGTAATAGCCCTTTACATAGGGAGGTATATTTATATATCCTTTAAATTTACTACTATCTTCAGCGTTAGCAGAAGATGATAAAATATAGTCTTCAAGTAATACTTTTAAATTTTTTGTTAGGGGAAGTTTTTTCCAATTATTGTAGGTGTGCATTGTTTCAATAAATTCATTTAATACTTCTGAATCAAATTCATATTTCTCATATTTCATTCCTAAACCTTTAATTTCACCGTATGTGTTAAATTCTAGGGTTTTATATTCAGAGTATTTTTTTAAATTAATTTGTAATTGTTTGTTTTTATCTTTTTTATTATATTTCAAGTATATGGTATATATAATTACGACTATTAAGATAAATATTACTAATTTCATAAATTACCTCTTTTCTTTATATCTATCTATTATTATATTCTAACATTAAGATCAATATTTTTTGTTACAAATAGGAAACAACAATTCTACAAAATGTCTAAGATGTTCTCTTGGTAAAATAAAAATAGCCTTTTTAGGCTATTTAAGATTCCTCTTCTATTGTTACACATGACACTTTTTCTTGCAATTTATCAGAAATCCATTTTTCACTACCAATGGTTACTGCTTCATGTAGTCCAATGCTTTTTAAGTATTCCTTAGTTTCTAAGTCTAGATTATCATTTTGTGGCATTAAAAGTATTGGAAACTGAGTTAATCCGGCATAAGGACCAGCTACTATTCCATCTGCATAATTTTTACCACTAACTAGTATAACTGCATGATGATTGTAGTTAATTAGTTTTGTAACTTCTAATGAGGTTTTATATCTATTGGAACCACTAATTCTAGTAATTTTTTTATTGTTGAAGTTTTTTTCTATATCATTTGAAATAGAATTTTCGCCACCAACAATGTAAATATCTGAAATATTATTTGCATTAACAAATTCCACAGCTGATTTTTCTATTTTTTCCGGACTAGCTAAAATTATCGGAGTATTAAATCTGTTAGCAACAGTTGTAGAGGATAAGGCATCGGGAAAATCAAAGCCATTGGCAAAAGTTATAGCTTTTTTATCTCCAGTTATATTATAGATTTCTTCTGCAATATTTAGTGATGTTTCTATTCTGTCAGAACCGGTAATTCTAGTTGTTATTATGCCAATATTAGAAACTTGTTCTTCTATATTGTTGGATATTGTATTTTCCGCTCCTATTATATATGCTTTTTTAACAGCTAAAGATTTTAACAAGGAAATATCTTCATTACTAATATTATCTTTTCTAGTTAATATTAGTGGGGAATCTGTAGCAGTAGCAAGGGGAGACGCACTTAAAGCATCAGGATAGGAATAGCCATTAACTATTACAGCATAATCGGATTGTAGGAATTTACTAGCAACTAATCTTGAGGTTTCAAATCTGTCCTTTCCTCTAAGTCTAAAAGTGTCACACCAACTTATAAATAAATTAGTATCTTTTTTTACAGGTTGGGAAAAGTCCATGGGAATGCTATGACTTCTATTGTCATAAAACCATCCACCAAATTTTTTGTTATAAACTCCTGCAGATGGACCGGAAGAAATTTCTATTTTTTCATAAATAGGTTCTTCAGGTGGAGTAGCTAAATCTCCATAGTCAAGGGTCTGGGAAGGAACATCAATACCTTTGATTCTAGTATTATATGTAATTGTTACTTTACTTCCTGGGGATTTTTCATTATTTAATTCTAGTTTACCTATTGTCTTTAAAATATATTTGCTAATATTTCCATAAATATCCTTTACTTTAAACAAGTAAACCCTTTCACTGGTTTCATCTGTAATTATGTCGAAATAATTTATTTTTTCTAGGGTTCTACCATCATTTTTAAAAGAATTTTTATCTATTCTATCATATAATCCAATAGCTGTTTTATCTTCAATTAAATCGTAATATAAATCTAAACTTACTTCCATTTCCTTTATTTTTAGGTAATTAAAATTAATTAGTGGACCACCGGTATTTCCATATATTTTGAAATATGCACAGTCAACAAAATTACCATTTTTATAAAATCTATTTATAAAAGCTTGACCTAATTCTGTTGTAAAAACCCTTCCCTTTCTTTCTTGGCTTTTATAACCACTTTTATTTAAAGATTCTTGTTGAGAAGGATTTAATTTTAATCTACCTCTATAGTTTGTTTGTTCAATAGTAGTACTTTCAGTGTATCTACCATATACATCATCATCTATTTTTGTATATATAACATCTGTTAAACCACTAGCTTTTGAAATACTAGCAGATATGAAAATTAAATTAATTAATATAATAGAAAATGACAAAAAATATTTCTTTATTTTCACTTTTAACCTCCTTTTAAACAATGTATTTATTATATAATATAAATTATTATTAGCAAAATTTAATTAAGAAAAGCAAGGATTAATACAAATATCCTTGCTCTAATAATTTACCTAAATAATATGACATTTGGATTCTCCACCAAGGCCAGTCGTGGTCGACATCATAGCCCCAATAATCAATCCAAGCCGGTATTTGTTTAAAGTTAAAAGCCTCTTCCATTTTTTTTGTGTCTTTAATACTTTGCTCTTCCCATTGTCCCTGGCCTGTTACCATAATTATATTACTGTTTCTATATTTATCTATGAACCAAGGATCGTTTTGATTCCAAATATAATCTACTGGAGAATTTTCATAAACATTAAAATCATCATAATCTGAATCTATTATATACCTTATATCATAAACTCCACTTAAGGCTATTGTAGAATCAAATACGTCTGGATGTCTTAAAAGAAAATTCACAGCATGGTAAGCGCCCATACTACAACCGGTAGTCATATATGGTCCAGGATTATTAGTATAGCTTTTAATAAATCCTACTAATTCATGGATAATATACCTATCGTAAGCATTATGCATTTCTGCCTTATCATGTGGACTTTTCCAATCGCATAAAAATGCTTCTTTGTCTACCGAATCTGCAGCAAATACTTGTATATGGCCATTATCAATAAACCAAGCTATAGATTCTATCATTTTAAAATCTTCATATTCATAAAATTTTCCTCCAGATGAGGGAAATGCTATAATTACCTTTCCATTATGACCATATCTTTTAAATGGCATATCTCTATTTAAATGATGAGAATAAAAACTATGATATTCTATATTCATTTTAGCTCCTTTCAATTGATATCGCTTGAATTATTTCGGATAATTTATCTTTTTCAGGTGTTCTAATAATAAATCCGTAATTACCCATAATTGTAGAAAAAATTCCAGGTATAGATTGAATATCTACAATATAATCATAATATTTTTCAATAATATCATCAACTGAATTAAGATAGTTTCTGTCTTTTCTGCTTATATAGCAGCAGTAGTATGGTCTTGTAATCTTAGCTTCAAAAGTATTATGGGTTACTATATTAGCATATTCCTTGTAAACATCAATATCATTTGCATAATTAAACATATCTGTCGTACTTCCACCAGGTGGTCGACAATTTATTTCTAAAGCAATTAATTTTCCTGTATCTTTCTCTCTAAAAAACTCAATATGGAAAAATCTTTCAAATACATTAAAGGCTTTTATACAAAGTTCTCCATATTCAATTAGGTCTTCAGGTATTTCTCTAGGAATATAATAGTACATATCCGTATCAAATTCAGCAATTTCAAGAACTGCTTTATCATATAATAAAGTAGAATTAAATACAGTGTTACCATTTTGATCTGTTAAACCATCATAGGTAACAATATCACCATCAATGAATTCTTCCATTATATAATCCACATCATGTTTAACTGAATAAAAAGCCATTAATTCATCTTCATTATGGATTTTATGAGTGTCATTAGCACCAACTCCACAGTCCGGTTTTATACATACAGGATATCCTAATTCCTTTGCAAGTTTAATAGCATCTTCATGATCTGTAAAAACCCTACCTTTGGCAACTGGAATATTACACTCTTTAAATACTTTTTTCATTTCAGATTTTCTTTTTATTTTGTCCATATCCTTATTATGAAAACCAAAAACATTAAAATCTGTTCTAAGTTTAGCATCTAGTTCTAACCAATGTTCATTGTGGGATTCTATTCTGTCAATTTTGCCGTATTTGTGTGTAAAGTAACCACAGGCACGTAAAACTTCACCGTAATTTTCTAAATCATTTACCCTATAATATTCAGTGAGATTTGCTTTCAAATTTTCAGAAAGGTTGTTATATTGTTCGTCTGCTATGCCCAATACATTTACTCCATTTTCACGTAGACGAACTATAAAATTTTCAAAATTACTTGGGAAATGAGGGGAAATAAAAACAAAATTCATAATAACCTCCTTAGTAAGTTAATGTTTTAAAGTAAAAATAAATATTATTACTATTATACTATATATAGATTTTTTTACCTAATATTAATTTTATATTTATGAATATCTATAAATTAAAACTATTTAGCTATAGTTATTTAACAGGTATCTTGCATTATACAGTACCTTGTTTTATAATAGTGTTAAGGAGCTGGTAAAATGAATACCCAATTAAAGAAAGGTGTCCTTGAATTATGTGTACTGGCAATTATAAATAGAAAAGATTCTTATGGCTATGAAATAGTTGATTCCTTAACAGAATTTATAAAAATGTCGGAAGGAACTATTTATCCCATGCTTAGAAGATTATCAAAAGATGGATATGTAGCAACTTATTATAAAGAATCTCAAACAGGACCGCAAAGAAAATATTATAAAATTACAGAAACAGGCAAAGAATATCTTAAGAAATCCTATGAAGATTGGAATGAACTGGTTAATGGGGTTAAGATGATTTTAGAGGAGGAGAAATAATGAATGAAAAAGAATTTATGGAGCTTCTAGATTACTATTTTAGAAACGTAGATTCAGCTGTATATAGGGAAATAAAGTTAGATTATGAGGAACATTTTAGATCCGGAAAAGAAGAAGGCAAAACAGAAGAGGAAATTTCTCGCTCATTAGGAAGTCCTAGGGAAATATACGAAGGATTTAAAGAAGAAGGACTTTTTAATGAAAATAAAAAAGGAAATATTTTCGAAAATTTTAATGGAGAATTTTTTACCGATATAGCAGATAAGGTTGGTAATTTATTTTCAAAGAAAGAAAAAACTGTTTACGATTCTACAGATTTAATTATGGATAATGAAAAAATAGATACTCCTATCCATAGAATAGAAGTAAAAGTTGCTAATACAGATGTGTTTATTGAAAACCATAATGAAGATTATATTGAAGTAACCCATACTGCCATAGATGAAGAATATGATTTTACAATATTAAAAGAAGGAACAACATTAAAAGTTGGAACATATAATGCAAGTAAGTTCGATATTAATAAATATTTTTCTTTTGGAGTTAAAAGCCCTGTTAAAGAAATATATATAAAATTACCAATTGGAAATGAAGCAAACATAAGTGTTAGCTCTGAAAGTGGAGATGCTAAAATATATGTAAATAAAAATAATGTTAATTTTTTCTCTGCTAGTGGAGACCTTGATTTAGAAAGTTTAGGAAGTACTTTTAAAGGAAATTCCGCTTCAGGAGATATTCTTGTAAAAGGTGTTAAAAATAGTATTAATATTAATACTATGTCAGGAGATATTTCAATAGCAGCAGATACACCGGAAGTTAATATTGATACAGTGTCTGGGGATTTTAAATTCGACTTGGTAAATTCAAATAATTTTTCAGTCAATTCCGTTTCAGGAGATGTAAAGGGAAGAGTGGAAAATATGAATTACATTGTAGATATTTCAACAGTATCAGGGGATATTTTCATTAGAGATGAAAAGGGAATAAAAAACAATATAGGTAAGAGCTATAAGAATATAATAGGAAAATCCAGTAGTAAAATGACTGTAAAGACAGTATCTGGAGATATAAAAATACAATAAAAAGATTAATAAAGTTAGTACTCCCTTCTAAACGGATATAAATATATTAGAAGGGGGTATTTTTAATGGATTATAATAAACTATATATTAATGGTCAATTTGTAAAAGCTAATTCAAATGAATATATTGAAGTTGAGAATCCTTCAAATAGAAAAATTATAGGAAAAGTCCCAAGGGGAAATTCAGAAGATGTAAATAATGCAGTTAATGCAGCTTTTGAAGCATTTAAAACTTGGAAGAACACAAGTATCGAGGAAAGAATAGAAATTATTGAAAAGTTCAAAGAATATATAGAAAATAATTTAGAAAAAATTGCAAATATAATTACTGAAGAACAAGGTTCCCCTGTTAATTTTGCACAAAACAACCAAGTTCGGAATAATATAAATAGAATTAATGCCTATATTAATATTGCAAAAAATTTTAAATTTGAAGAGGAATTGGGAGTTGGCAGGGTAAGATATGAACCTGTAGGAGTAGTAGCTTGTTTAACGCCGTGGAATTTTCCTATGGGGCAAATTATTCAAAAGATAGTGCCAGCAATTCTTTCCGGCTGTACAGTTGTATTAAAGCCTAGTCAAATTGCTCCTTTAACATCCTACTATATAGTTGAGGGTTTACATGAAGCAGGTCTACCTAAAGGCGTTTTGAATTTAGTAACTGGAAAAGGAAGAGAAGTAGGGAATGTTTTAGCAGAACATAAACTTGTTAATAAAGTTTCCTTTACCGGTTCAACTGAAGGTGGTAAGGAAGTAGCCAAGACTGCCTTAAATACCGTAAAGAAAATAACCCTTGAATTAGGTGGAAAATCACCGGCTATATTTTTAGATAATAGTAATATAGAAATTGGTGTAAAAAGAATCTTCACATCTTTATTTGGAAATTGTGGTCAAACCTGCGTAGCATTTTCAAGGGCAATTGTAATTAAAGATGTTAAAGATGAGGTTATAGCAGAAATAATAAAACAGTACTCAAAATTAGTAGTAGGTAATCCTAAAGATATTAATACTAATGTAGGACCCTTAGTAAGTGAAAAACAGTTTAAGAAGGTAAAAAAATATATTGAACTTGGAATTGAAGAAGGGGCAAATATAATTTTAGGTGAAATTCCTAGAGAATATGAAAATGGATATTTTATAAAGCCTGTAATATTTGACAAGGTAAATAATAATATGACCATTGCAAGAGAGGAAATATTTGGTCCGGTTCTTTCAATAATTGAGGTTGAAAACATAGAAGAAGCCATTGAAATAGCCAATGATACTATTTATGGACTATCAGCTGGGGTATATGGTAAAGATGAAATAGCTCAAAAGGTAGCAAGGGAAATTAATTCCGGAGAAGTTTATATTAATAAAGATTCCTCCGATGCCTATTTACCTTTTGGAGGATATAAGCAGTCAGGACTGGGAAGGGAAGCAGGAATATTTGGTTTTAAGGAGTTTTTAGAAGTGAAGTCTTTAATTGGCTAGTTATAATAATTATTTAGGGTTATAATATAATAAATAAAAATTTTAGTTAGGATGGTTAATTTGAACAAAAAAACAAATATTGACAAATTGCTTTTTATTTATTTTATAACTTTGATTATTATTATAATAGTTTCCGGTAAATTATTAGGACAAGGATATGAAAAAGCATTTACTACTATTTTTTTCTATATTTTGTTACCAATAAGTGCTTTTCTTACTAATTTAATATCTAGTCTATTTGGTAGGATGATGAAATATTTATTTCTAATAATGTATCCTGTTGCCGGAATATTATTACCAATAGTGGTTTTTAAAGGAGTAGGATATGATTCTACTTCACTATATTATGGATTAATACCTGGTATAGCAGGTTTTATAATAGGAACATATTTAAAAATGAGAAGGAATATAAAAGTAAATAGGGAAAACAAAAATAAATAAGGAAATCCACATATATATGAATTCACATATATGTGGATTTTTTATTGACAAAAAATATTAATATAGTAGAATTAAGATACCGAAGTATGTTAGGTGATATTTATGAAGGAAAGAGATGCAGAAAGAACTAAATATAAAATATTAAGGGCGGCAGAAAAATTATTTCTGGAAAATGGATATGATGAAACTACTATTGCAGATATTGTTAGTGAAATTGGTATGACAAAAGGGGCAATATATCATCATTTTAAATCAAAGATGGATATTTTGTTAAATCTATTTGAAGATAGGGTGGGCAAAAAAATGGAGGAATTAAAGCCCGGTAAAAATGGTTTGGAAGATTTAAGGAATATGTTTAGACTATCCTTACAATCTCATAATATTCAAGCTATAATTTACTCTGCACAAGTTTCTTTAAAAAGTCCGGAGCTTGTAGGAAAAGAATTTTTTCATGTATTGGATTCTGCAGAAGAAGTTGAAAGAATAATCCGTAAAGGAATAGAAGATGGTTCAATAGAAACAAATTATCCAAGGGAAATAGCAGAAATTACACTTTTATATTTAAATATGCGTATTGGAATATTTCTTACAGAATTTACCAAGAAAGACTTTATGCGTAAAATGAATTTTTCAAGGGATATGTTGGAGAGTATGGGAGTTCCAATATTTACAGATGAAATAATTAAAGATGCAGAAAATCTTTACGATTTTATTAAAAAAAAATAGTTAAACTATTTTTTTTAATAATTAACATACCTAGGTATGTAACTAGGTCTTATATATTTTGAATTTGTAATTTTAATTGATTTTTTTAAATTATATGACTTAAAATCAAAGCTTGAGCAGAAAATATTTTTAATAAATTATTATTTTTTTTTGGAATCTAACATACCATAGTATCTTAAATCTTTAATTTACTTATATTTACTAATATAAACATACAAATGGAATTTAAGAAGGAGGCAGTAAATGAATGAAATTTTAAGTTGTAGAAATCTAGTTAAATCTTTTAAGAGTAATGAAGTTTTAAAAGATATAAACTTAACTTTAAGAAGAGGAGAAATATATGTCTTAGTAGGAAAAAACGGGGCAGGAAAGTCAACTCTTTTTAAAATACTAACGGGATTAATGAAGGCAACAATGGGGGAAATAGAACTTTTAGGTAAAAATATATTGGATTATAAAAATGAATATTTTAAGGAATTAGGATTAAATATTAATGAGCCTAAATTTTATGAACATTTAACAGCCAGGGAAAATTTAGAAATACATTGTGACTATATGAATTGCAGAAAGGATAAAATAAGATTTTCCTTGGAAAATGTCGGCTTATCTTATTCAAATAAGACAATAACTAAAAATTATTCGCTAGGAATGAAACAAAGACTTTCTCTAGCGAGAGCATTGATTCATGAACCTAAGTTATTAATCATAGATGAACCCTTAAATGGATTGGATCCTAAGGGAATTAAGGATTTAAGATATTTATTTAAGGAGATAAGAAAAAAAGGAGTAACTATTTTAATGTCCAGTCATATTTTGGCAGAAGTAGAAAAAATAGCAGATAGAGTAGGAATATTGAATAATGGGAATTTAATATTGGAAGACACAATAGAAAATTTATTAAGGGTAAATGGGGAAAAATTTGAAGATTATATTATAGAAAAAATGGAGAAAAATTATGAAGTATATTAACTTAGAATTACGAAAATATTCTTATAAACCCTATATAATGGCAAATATAGGTATATTTATTGCTACATTTTTACTTACAGCCTTACTTGTAGCTGTACAATATATGGAGGCTCCTTCTGCAGAGGAGACTTTGAGTAGTGGTTTAATATTAACCGTGATTATAACAATAGAAACAGTGTCCTATATTTGTTTAACTGCAGTTATGTATAGTAAATTTGTATTAGAATCATATAATTATGACAATGTTTTTTTAACCTTGGCCTATCCTGTAAATAGGGGGAAAATATTTTTTAGTAAGCTTATTTTAGTAAATTTATCTTCTATAATAGGTTTTTTAATATCGACAATATTAATTATAGTCTTATTTACCTTGTTTAATAATACATTTAATGTCATGATGGACAAGCTTTCAGTTGAAATATTATTATCTAAAACACCTATGATTATTTTATCCATTATTTTCATAATAAGTGGAGGGATAATTTCCTTATTAATAGGTTGGTTAAAAAAATCAACAGCCTTATTAATTGTTACATCGGTTATTATAGGCAGTATAGTTAGCAATTTATTAGGTACAGAATCAATAAATTTACTTTTTGTATTCGCACTTATAATTCTAATTTGTGGTTTAATATCTACAATAAGTATGTATAATAAGATTAAGAGTTTAGAGGTGGAATAATGAAATTATTAAATAAAAATTTTATATTTTTAGTAGGAAGTCAGTTGTTTTCGGTTTTTGGAACAGCTATTTCACAATTTGCAATATCCCTTTATGTTCTTGACAAAACCGGCTCTATGGGAATATTTAGCTTGGTTTTGTCCTTATCGATGATATCGAGAATTATATTCTTACCTTTTGGAGGGATTGTTGCTGATAGATTGCCAAAGAAAAAACTGATGATAGTTATGGATTTTAGTTATTTAATAATGGTATTGGCAATAGCAATCGGGGTTGTAAAGGGAAATACCATATTAATTATGGGAATAATTTCCATAATTTTAGGAGTAGTATCTTCTTTTGAGACTCCTGTTGTACAATCGGCAATTCCCTTAGTATGTAAAGAAGAACAAATACCTAAAGCCAATGGAATAATAAATTCGGTAGCCATGCTATCCAATATTTTAGCCCCTGTATTAGCAGGAATTATTTACAATTTTAATAAGGCCTATAATATATTTATTGTTAGTGGTCTATTCTTTTTAATAGCTGTAATTTGTGAAATATTTTTAACTATTAAACAAAAAGAAAGTAAAAAAACCGGTAGTTCTCCTGTAAATATAGTTGTTGAAGACACTAAGGAAACTCTTGTCTATTTAAAGGATAATATGCTTATAGTAAGAATTTGTCTTGTAACATTTTTACTAAATATGGTTATATCGTCATTTACAATTGTAGTTCTACCTTATACAGTAAGAGTAGGTTGGTCAATAGGAGATGAATTATATGGAGTAATGAATACCTTATTTGCTATTGGAGGACTTAGTGGAAGTATAGCAGTATCTACCCTACTATCAAAAATAAATGGAAATAATATTATAAAGATGTTGCTTATAAGTAGTTTTATATTTCTATTATTGGTAATACCATACTCAGGTATATATAATAATCTTACTTCTTTTTGGATTATGGTAGCACTAATAACTCTATTAGAAGGAATATTTACCATGGTTTCTATTCAATTGATTTCTTTTGTACAATTAATTACAGATAAGGAAATAATGGGACGAGTTATGTCCTTTATGATGATGATTTCAATGTTGGCAATGCCCTTAGGACAAATAGTTTATGGTATGCTAGGAAAACTTATAATAGGAAAATGGGCTGTTATAATAATTATGGTAATAGCTTTTATATCGATACTAATAACTATTTATTCTAGAAATATTTTCAAAGAAGTTAAAATTGTTACTGAAAAGAGTAAAATATAAATTTATGTAAAAATGCATCTACGATATTAATTTATCATAGATGCATTTCTTTTTAATATTTAAGCTTCAACTTTAATGTCCACTTCACTAGTCCATAAACCGTGAATATTACAGTAAGATGTAGAAATTAATTTTCCACCTTTAGCTAATTTTAATTTTGTAGAAACTTTTGGTGAAGTTAGTGCTTCTCCTTCTCCATGTGCTGAGAAATTATAGTCACCAATTTCTATTGGTAATTTTGCTCCTTCTGGTAAATAATATAATTTAATCCATACAATATGATGTTCAAAAGTATTAGGATGTTCAATTTCCTTTCCTACTTGAACCAATACTTCAAATTCTTCTCCTGCTTTTACAGATGCTGGAGCATCTATTGCCGGAACGTGTTTTTCACCTTTCCAGTCTGCTGATTGATATAATTCGCCTATATTCATTAATAAAATCCTCCTTAAAAATTTTTTAACTTACAGTAATATATATACCTAAATTTAATATAAAATAACATTTAAAGTTATAATTTTCTGATATTTTGTTATAATTGTTATAAGATAAGGATGTGAAGCATGTATTTTAAAATCATAGCTACTACAACTTTTGGATTAGAAGCTGTAGTAAAGAGAGAATTACAGGATCTAGGATATGAAAATATTAAAGTAACAGATGGTAAGGTAGAAATAGAAGGCAATGAAGAGGATATTGCTAATTTAAATATAAATCTACGATGTGCTGAAAGAGTTTTAATAAAGTTTGGTGAATTTAAAGCTTTAACTTTTGATGAATTATTTGAAAGGACCAAGGCTCTTCCATGGGAAAATATTATTCCGGAAAATGGAGAGTTTCCAGTTGATGGTAAAAGTTTGAAGTCAAAATTATTTAGTATTTCAGACAGCCAAGCAATAGTTAAAAAAGCCATAGTAGAAAGACTAAAGTCCGTATATAAGATAGACTGGTTTGAAGAAAATGGTCCTAAATATAAAATAGAAGTTAGTTTATTAAAGGATATTGCAACATTAACAATAGATACTTCCGGAGAAGGTCTACACAAAAGAGGTTACAGGGATAGAGCAGGAGATGCTCCTCTAAAGGAAACTTTAGCTGCAGCAATGATAAAGTTGTCCTATTGGAATCCGGACAGAACCCTATATGATCCATTTTGTGGCTCTGGAACTATATTAATTGAAGCAGCAATGATAGGGAAAAACATTGCTCCGGGAATTGATAGGGAGTTTATTTCTCAAGAGTGGCCTATTATTGGAAAAGATATTTACAAAAAACATAGGAAGATTGCCCTTGGAAAAATAGACCATAAGGTTAAACTTCATTTACTCGGCTCGGATACAGATAAAAGATCAATTTTAAGAGCAAGGGATAATGCTGAAAATATTGGTGTAAATGAAGATATACAATTTTTTATGAAGGATATGCGAGATGTAGATCTACTTGATAATTACGGTGTAGTAATTACAAACCCACCTTATGGTGAAAGGATGGGAGAACAAAAGGAAATAGAAAAACTATATAGGGATCTTGGAAAAAAATTCAAAGATTTTCCCACTTGGTCTGTTTACTTAATTACTAATAATGAAAAATTTGAAAAATTATACGGTAAAAAGGCAGATAGGAAAAGAAAATTGTATAATGGAAGAATAAAGGTGGACTATTACCAATTTTACGGGCCTCGACCACAAAGATAAGAGGGAAGGAATGTTTGGAAAGAAAAATAATGTAAAAACTATTAATTCGGTTTTGAAAGCCAACAATAAGAGAATTAGTGACTATTTACCTGACTGGATAAGAATTATAGACCCTAGTGGAATAATACTCTATGAAAATGAAGTAATGATTGACTCAAATGGAAACAATGAGGGAGAAAATTGTTACGATGAAAATAATATTGAAAGAGGAATACCATTAGGTACAAGAGTTTCGGAGTTTGAAAGTAAATATTATTCCAGTAAAAACATAGAGTTTGAAGGAGATACTTACTTAGTTAGAAGCACTCCTATATATAATGAAAACGGAGAAGTCTTTGCAATTGTTGAAAGTTTTAGAAATATAACAATAGAGGTAATTTCCATTAAACGCTATGAGAAAGTTGCAAAACAAACTAGAAAAGAATTAAATGATGCAAAAAATGTACAAAAAGCTTTACTTCCCGATAAAGGAGATCATAATGGTATTTGTGTCGATTATCGCTATATACCTTCTCAATTTTTATCTGGTGATATGTTTGATATAATTTCTTTAGACCAAGATACTATTTGTCTGTATATTGCAGATGTAGTTGGTCATGGAGTATCGGCATCTTTAATAACTATGTTTATAAGACAAACCGTAAGATCATTGGTAAAAAGTCAAAAAGCAATTACACCTAATTTATTATTAGGGGAGTTAACTAAAAGATTTGCAGAATTAAATTTAGAGGACAACAAGTACTTTACAATTTTTTATGGTGTCTATACCATAAGTAAAAATGAATTTATTTATGTAAATGCAGGACATAATGCTGTTCCTATAAAAATGAGTGAAGATGGCTCAATAGAGTTAATTGAAGGTACAGGATTGCCAATTTCCTTTATTTTTGCTAAAGGTAAATATATAGAAAGTAAAATAAAATTAAATATAGGAGATAAAATTTTATTTTATACCGATGGAATAACCGAAACAAAGGACTATTTTAATGAGTTTTATGGAATAGATAGGCTAATACAGGTTATGAAAAAAAATAGAGGAAATATGTTAGATAATATTGTGAACTCCGTTTCTGCTTATAGATGGGGAGCACAAGAGGATGATATAGCAATTATGCTAATAGAGAGATTGGAGGACGAAAATGACTGTGAAGCTAGATTTAACTAATTCCGGAATTGAAAAGAAAATTGAAAGTATAAAGGAAAAATCTTTTGGTGCACTAGACAAGTTACTTAGTAAGACCGGTGAGGGAAATGACTTTTTAGGTTGGATAGATTTACCGGAAAATTATAATAAGGAAGAATATGACAGAATAAAAAAATCTGCAGAAAAAATTAAAAAGGATTCAGAGGTCTTAGTAGTTATTGGAATAGGTGGAAGTTATTTAGGAACTAAGGCTGTAGAAAATGCAATAAAGCCATATTTTGGAAAATTAGATGGAGTTGAATTAATATATGCAGGTCACCACTTAAGCTCAACCTATATGGTAGAGCTATTGGATTATTTAAAAGACAAGGACTACAGCCTTAATGTTATTTCAAAATCCGGAACTACTACAGAACCGGCAGTAGCTTTTAGATTTTTAAAGGAAGCTATTGAAAAGAAATATGGGAAAGAAGAATCCGTTAAAAGAATTTATGTTACAACAGATAAAGAAAAAGGGGCCTTAAAGGGACTTGCTAATGAAGTAGGATATGAAAGCTTTGTTGTACCTGATGATGTTGGTGGAAGATTTTCAGTTCTTACAGCAGTAGGTCTTTTACCATTAGCTGCAGCAGGAGTTAATATTGACGAGTTAATGGAAGGTGCAAGACTTGGTAGAAAAAAATATACTACAAAGAATTTTGAAGACAACATTGCTTTACAATATGCTACTGCAAGAGAAGTCTTATATGATGAAAACAAGGCTATTGAAATTTTAGTGTCCTATGAAGAAAAAATGAGATATTTAGCAGAATGGTGGAAACAGCTTTTTGGAGAATCTGAAGGAAAAGATGGAAAGGGAATATTTCCAGCATCAACTATTTTTACTACCGACTTACACTCAATGGGACAAATGATACAAGATGGAGTTAGAAATATTTTTGAAACGGTAATTTCCATAGAAAACCCTGAAAAGAATTTAAATATAAATGAAGAAGAAGCTAATTTAGATGGACTAAATTATATAGCGGGAAAAAGTGTAGACTATGTAAATAAGAAAGCAATGGAAGGTACAGTAGTTGCCCATGTAAAAGGTGGGGTACCTAATATAAAAATTGAAATAGATAAATTAGACGAAAAAAATTTAGGAGAATTATTGTATTTCTTTGAAATTACAGTAGCTGTTTCCGGTTATTTATTGGAAGTTAATCCATTTAATCAACCGGGAGTAGAAGAATATAAAACACAGATGTTTAAATTACTTGGCAAACCTGGTTATTAATTAAAATAAAATCCAACCTCTTAAGAGGTTGGATTTTTACTTTGAAATAAGTTAAATACTTCTTTCTTTTCTTTTTCTTCTATTAGCCCATCTTGCATAATTTTGAATATCTAAAACTTCAAATAATGTGGCAATAATCAACAATATAAACGAAGTTATTATTGCTCCTGTAAGTCTGCCAAATATATATCCTATGAGAAAAATAGCTATGGTAATTAGCGGTCTAATACTGTACTTACTCCCGTTAATATATGGCTCCAATACCTGTTTTACTATTATTAATATTATGTATACGATTGCCAGTTGACCTGCTAATTCTATATTTTTTGCCAATAATCTTACTATTATCCATGGAATCATTATTATTCCTGAACCAATTGCAGGAAGAATACTTGCTATTCCAACTAAAAGAGATTTTAATAAAGTATTATGTATACCAATGATCTTCAAACCGATAAAAGCGGTAAAAGTCATTATTAGTGCAAGAATAACCAATGATAAAATATACTGTAATAAATTTCTTTTTGTTCTAAATAATATTTCAGATATATATCCTTTAATAATTTTCATATATACCTCCAAATTGTAATTAGTAAATAAATCCTATTCTTTATCATTATATCAAATTTTCGTATATTACTAAACAAATATATATGCTAATATAAAAAACTATAGTAAAGAATAATCACTTATTACTAAAAAACTTAAATTACTAGTAGTTTTTATTAAAAAGAATAGGAACATGATGTATAATAATAATATATAAAATTTTATATTCTTGCAAAATATATAAATAAGTTATATGATATTATTCATAATAATTTAATATGCTAAAGGAACCAGGAGGATTATATGACACAAAAAGTATTTTATCAAGGAGAAATAGTAGATGAATCATCTGTAAGCATAAGTATAAGATCTAAAGCATTTAATTATGGCTTAGCTTGCTTTGAAGGAATTAGGGCTTACTGGGATGATGAGGAAGAGCAGTTATATGGTTTTTGTATGAAGGAACATTATGATAGACTTTTAGAATCATGTAAATGTTTAAATATGAAAATTCCTTATACATCTGAAGAATTATGTGATTATACAGTTGAGTTGTTAAAAGCAAATAATTGTAAAACAACTACATATATAAGACCAATTGTATATAAGGGTGCTGAAACATTAAAACCGTCTTTAATGGAAATGGATGACAGAATCATTATATATACACAACCACTTGACTCATATTCCGGGAAGGATGAATTAAGAGTTGCAGTTTCCAGTTGGAGAAGAATCTCAGACACTTCTTTACCACCAAGAACAAAGGCTACAGCAGGATATTTAAATTCAGCTTTAGCAGGTCTAGAAGTAATAAGTAAGGGATATGACGAAGCAATATTTTTAACTAATGCAGGTTTTGTTTGTGAAGGACCTGGAGAAAATATCTTCTTTGTTAAAAATGACAAGCTTATTACACCACCGCCATCAGACGATATTTTAGAGGGAATAACAAGGGCCTTAGTAATGAAGCTAGCAAAAGAAGAACTTGGTATGGAAGTTGTTGAAAGATCTGTAGCAAGAACCGAATTATATAATAGCCAAGAGGTGTTCTTCTCCGGAACTGCAATGGAGGTTACTGCAGTTGTTGAAGCAGATGATAGAAGAATTGGAACCGGTCATGAAGGTGAAGTTTGTAGGAAATTAAAAGAGATATTTGCAAAAGTTGGAGTTGGGAAAATAGACAAGTATAAATATTTGACTATACCTGTTTGGTAAAAGCAAATGGCCATTCTTATGAATGGTCATTTTTATGTCCTTTAGAAATTTCTATATAAAATTTATTTGTTTAAATTAATTTAACATAAGTATTGTATAATTGTAATATAGATTAAACATAGGAGGGAATATGATAGACTTACACAATCATTCAGAGTTTTCTTTTGACTCAAAAACACCAATTGAAGAAAATATTCAGGCTGCAATAAATAAAAATCTTAAATATATTGCCGTAACTGATCATATGGATTTAATAAAAGTTACAGATAATTATGAAGACGGTATAGATATACCCGGCTATTTTGAAAAAGTAAAAATATTAAAAGAAAAATACAAGGACAAAATTAAGGTTCTTTATGGAATTGAAGTAGGAATTCAATATGAAACAGCAAAGAAAAATGATGAAATAACAAGTCAATTCGACTTTGATTTTATTATTGGGTCAATTCATTCTCTAAAGGAACAAGATATTGTTTTAGATAGATTATTTTATAAATATCCTCCAAGGGATTTGTATAAATTATATTATACAGAAATGTTAAAAGCAGTAGAAAGTACAAAAAACTTCGATGTACTTGGTCATATTGACTATATTGACAGATACGCTCCAAGTAATAAAACAATACCAAATATAATTGAATATAAGGATATTATTGAGGAAATTTTAAAGTATCTTATTAAAAATAATAAGGGTATAGAAGTTAATACTGCAGGAATAAGAGCGGGTTTAAGTTATATGCATCCAAAAAAAGAAGTGCTAAAATGGTATAGGGAACTTGGTGGAGAAATCATTACAATAGGTTCTGATGCCCATAGAAAAGAAGATATTGGAGAAGGGGTGTTTGAGGCCTGTGAAATGTTAAAGGAATTAGGCTTTAAGGGAGTTTACGTTTTTGAAAAACGAGTTCCTAAAAAAATAGAATTTTAGTGAGGAATAAAGAAAGAATATGAAAAGAGTGTTAATAATATCTACTGGAGGGACAATAGCTTCAATAAAAACGGAGAATGGATTGGTTCCAGGAATTAGCTCAACTCAGCTATTAGAATATCTTAATATAAAACTTGAAGGTGTGGAAATAGATACACTGGATTTATTAAATATAGATAGTACAGATATTAGAGTGGAAAATTGGATTTTAATTGCTAAAACAATTGAGAAACACTATGAAAATTATGATGGCTTTGTAGTAACTCATGGTACCGATACCTTAGCCTATACAGCTGCAGCACTTTCCTACTTAATACAAAACTCTAGAAAACCCATTGTAATTACAGGGGCACAAAAATCCATAAGCAATGAAATAACAGATGCTAAAATGAATTTAGTCAACAGTATAACATATGCAAGTAGTGAAAAGTCCAACAATGTTGTAATTGTTTTTAATGGAAAGGTAATTGCAGGAACAAGAGGAAGAAAAGAAAAAACAAAGAGTTACGATGCTTTTTCCAGTTTAAATTATCCGGTTTTAGCTACAATTCAAGATAATAAAATTATTAGATTTATTCAGAATGAAGAAAAACAAAATAGACCGGATTTTTATTTTGATTTAAACAATTCTGTATTTTTATTAAAGTTAATTCCAACAATAGAAGGGGATATTTTAGATTTTATATTTGAACACTATACCTGTATTATTATTGAATCCTACGGGGTAGGTGGTATTCCAAAACATATTTTTGACAAGTTCATTAAATTATCTAAAAAGTATTCTGGAAATAAAATTATTGTAATAACAACACAGGTTCCAATGGAAGGCTCGGATTTAATGGTTTATGAAGTTGGACAGAGATTAAAGGGAGAACTTAGTATTTTAGAATCCTTTGATATGACAATTGAAGCAACAGTTGTTAAATTAATGTGGGCTATGGCTGAAGGAAAAGGGGACTATACTAAATTTAAAGAGTTGTTTAATAGACAAATAAACTACGATACCCTATATGATATTTAGTAGTAATTTACAAATAATATAAAAATATTACTTAGTTCTTATATTTTGTAACATTTTCCAATTTATATTCGTATTAATATATAGAGATATAAATTTGGGAGAGCAAAAATGAAAAATAGAAAAATATATACAAATACAAAATTATTTATAATTCCATGTATATTAAATTTAATAATCAGCATATTATTTTATTTAATTTTTACTACTATTTTTAATACCGGTTTAAAGGCATATGATAGTAATAGATTATTTCTTGTATTTTTAATTGGTATATCTATAATTGTTGTAAATTTTATTTATTATAATATTATTTTTTATAACAGGGAAAAAAGTTATATTAAAAAAACAATAGGCGGGGTAATGAAAACTTCAATAATAGTATTTTTTACAATAGTATTATTATTTATTTCCATCTATATTTTTAGGAAAATAGGAATTTTTAGAATTAATAGTATTATACTTGGAATAGAGTTGTTTTTATTTTTCTTACTAATATTAAATATATTACAATTTCTATCTATGATTTTAATTAAAATATATAATAAAAACTCCTAAGTCCATAGTAAATTTTGAAAAATAAAAAAGTAAATTAATGGATTTATTAAACAATAAAATGTCCTACAAACCTTTAAAAAGTTTATAGGACATTTTTTAATATGCTAAATTCCCTTTGATTCTAAAAAGTAATTTAAGAAATTCATAGAAACATCTTTTCTATATTCTACAGAAACTCTTCCAGCTCTCGGATTAATAGCTTCACTGTATTTATTTAAATATTCTTCTTTTAAGGACTTTGCTTCCTCAATTGTTTTACCAATTAGTAGATTGTCAATATCAGGTCTTCTTATTATTAAATCCTCTATGGCACCAATAGCTACTGCAATGTGTTTAATAATATTGTCCTCAATATCTATTATTCCTGCAAAATCAACTCTTGAAATTGCTAAAGCCTGTCTAGCTCCAACTTTTTCATAGACATAATTCGTATATTCTTTTTCAGGTAACCAGATTTCTGTAATTAATTCATCCTTATTTAAATCCAGTTTCTTATTGCCCTTATAAAAATCTTTAATAGGAATTACTCTTTCATTATTTTTAGACTGTACTTTAATATATGCATCTAAAACCATAAATATTAAAACGGAATCTGCCTTAGAAGAACCATTTCCAATATTACCGCCAATTGTTCCAAAATTTCGAATAGCCGGTGCAGCAATTTTCTTTAAAGCATCTCTTAATATTTCAGGTATTAATTTATTTTCAATTAATTCTGTAAAAGTAGAGGCTGCTCCTAATTTTAAGTAGGAATCTTCCTTATATACTTTTTTTAATTCAGGTATTTTATATAAATAAATGTAATTTAATGATTCATCATTTTTAACCATTAAATCTGTACCACCAGCAAAAGGAACTAACTCATTATTTTTCATTAATTCTAATGCTTCATCTAATGATTTAGGTGTATAGTTTTTTACCATAATCCTTCACCTTCCTTTGCAGCAATACCAACAGCTCTTACAATGGCATTATAGCCTGTACAACGACATAGATTTCCGGAAATACCATCTCTTATTTCCTCTTCTGTTGGATTTGGATTTTGACTTAGTAAGTATTCTGTAGCCAGTACCATTCCAGGAATACAAAAACCGCATTGGACTGCTCCAACAGAGCTATAGGCCTTATCTATTACATCAAATTTTTTAGTTTTACTAAATCCTTCAATGGTCATTACTTCACAGTTTTCAATTCTTCCAACAGTAAGCATACAGGAATTTGCTAAAACTCCATCTATTAAAACTGAACAAGCACCACATTCGCCTTCTTTACATCCACATTTTACACCGGTGGAATGAAAATAATTACGAAGTACATCTAGTAGTCTTTCAGAAGGATTTCCATTATATTCTACATTTTTTCCATCAAGAATAAATTTAATAGTATTATTCATTATTTTGCCTCCTTAAATGCTACTAAAGTTTCTTCCATTGTTATAGGGTTATGATTAATGTTTGATTTAGTTGCATTTTCAACAGCTTCTATATATGCACTGGCAACTCCTACTAAAGGTAGCTCTCCGGCTCCTTTTGCCCCATAAGGTCCTAACGGATATTCTACAATATGCATATCTACATCAAAGAATGGAATATCGGCAGCAGTAGGAATTATATAGTCGGTAAAACTATTATTTCTAATTCTACCCTTATTGTCATAATCCATATTTTCCATATGGGAATATCCAATACCTTGTAAAAGTCCACCCTCCATTTGTCCAACAACTATATTCATATCTATTGGTGTACCAACATCAAAGGAGGACCAAACTCCTATTACTTTATGGCCACCTGTTAAGGTATCAATTTCCAGTTCAATAATTTGTGCACCCCATGCATATGTTGGATAAGCGTCTCCTTGGAAAACATTAATATCAAAAGGTATAACAAAATCCGGCTCTTTAAAATTTTCTATTATAACCTGTTCTTCGTTTTCAATCCAATTGCTTCTTAATTTAATTGCAGCTCTTCTTAAAAGCTCTCCAACAACCATAAGGGAACGTGAAGCTACAGTAGGTCCAGAGTCAGGAACTCTATCTGTATCCGGATTGTTAATTAAAATTTCCTCGTAAGGAATATTAAGCTCATTAGCCACTATTTTAGAAAAAGTAGTTTTAAGTCCTTGACCAATATCGGCATTAGATGCTAATATTTCCACCTTATTGTTTGCGTGTTTTAATAATTTAACTTCAGCTTTAATTAAATCCCTTTCTGCTGAACCGGTAAAACCTGCTCCATGTAAATGCCAAGAAAATCCAATGCCTTTTCTGTATCTACCTGTTTGATTTTTGTATTCTTCCTTCTTTCTTCTATAATCTGATTTTTTCAGTATTTTTTCCATCATTTCCGGTAGAGGAACGTGGAAATGGAATTTTCCTGAAGTAGATGTAGAATCTCCTTCTTTTACAACATTGGCTAACTTAAAGTCTATTTCATCAATGTTTAAATCTCTAGCAATTCTGTTCATTATAGTTTCAACAGCAAAGAAGGTTTGTGGAGCACCAAAACCCCTGTAGGCTCCAGTAGGCGTTGTGTTGGTCTTTACAGCCTTACCATGAACTTTTAAATTTGGAACATTATAAACTCCATTAGAGCACATTAATCCCCTTTGAAGAACTACTGCAGATAAAGTTGTATAGGCACCGCCATCAAAAATTACATCTATATCCATAGCGGTTACCTTACCGTCTTTAACAGCTACCTTATATTTTGAAATAGAAGGATGTCTTTTAGTAGTAAATTCCATGTCCTCTCTTCTTTCAAAAATACATCTAACAGGTTTTTTTGCTTTATGGGATGCAACAGCTAATTGACAACCTAATAAAGAAGGATAATCCTCTTTACCTCCAAAGCCTCCGCCGGTAACATCTTGAATAATTTGTACCTTTCTTGCCTCTAAGCCCATTGCCTTAGCAACAGCACCGTGAACATAGTAAGGACATTGCATAGAACCTCTTACAGTAACTTTTCCATCATGATAATCTCCAATCATACCTTGAACTTCTAAGTAGGCCTGTTCTTGGTAACCTGTTCTAAAGGTTTCAGTATATACCTTATCCGCTTTAGAAAAAGCTTCTTCAACATCACCTTTTCCAAAATCATATTCAAAAAAGGCGGTATCTGATTTTTCAGGGTCTAAAACTGGAGTTAGAACTTCATAGTCAACAACTATTTTATTTAGTAGTTCGTCGACTATTTTTAAATCCGGACCAACTACCATTAAAATAGGATCCCCAATAAATTCTACAATTCCGTCAGCAAAAACCGGTGTATCGTCTTCTACCATATGTACTTCATTAATACCTGGAACATCATTTTTATCTACAATAAAATAACCCTCAGGTAAACTAGGTGTTTTGATATTTAAAATTTTTGCTCTAGCATATTTAGAACGGAGTACTCTTGCCTGTAACATTCCGTCAATATTTAGGTCTTCAACATATTTTGCACTACCATCTATTTTTGCACGATGATCTTTTTTTCTTACAGATTGACTTATATTCATTTATTTACCTCCCTTAGTAAATATATATAGCCTACTTAAATTATACTAATGAGCCAAGTTGTTTTCAAATACTTTGTTGCAATAACTCGCTTAATTTTAATAGTTATTATATAAAGAAGAAAAATTTGTGAAAATGTAGTAAAATATTACTTTGAGGAGGATTAAATGAGTAGAAAAAAACTATCAGGAAAAGCTTATAAGAAAAGAAAAAGACAAATCATGAGAAACAGGCTTTTCTTAATAATAATTATTATAGTAATAGTAGTATTAGCAGTAAATATTTTTTCACTTGGAAATGGCGACGACAGTGACAATAGATTTACAAGACTAATAGGTACTAGTGAATATGATAGAGAAGATGATGAAAAAAATAAAAGAAATAATAATATAGATGTGGAATATTCAGAAGCAACAGATGAAAAAGGATGGAAGGCAAATATAGAAAAAGCTAAAAAAGTCAATGAAAATGCTTCAGTAATTTTAGAAAATATTGACAGAATTCCGGAAGACTTGTTGAAGATGGCTGGAACTAATCCACAAACTATCGATTTTGTTGCAAAATTTGCCGATACTTCAATAAAATATAAACTTAATTATCCAAATAAAATATATAAAGATGTAGATTATCCTTATTATATTCAATGGGATCAAAGATGGGGATATAAAGAATATGGCTCAGGCGTAATTGGAAGTGCCGGTTGTGCACCAACTTCTTTAGCTATGATGTTATCGGGTTTACTAGGATATAATATAACTCCCGATGAAATTGCAGATATAGCCATTAATAATGGACATGTAGGTGATTATGGAACAGGCTGGGATATTTATCCCTTCATTGCTAGGGAATATAATTTAGATATTAAGGAATTAGAAATTGACAAAGAAGCCTTACTAACTGAATTGGATAAGGGTAATCCGGTAATAATTTCAGTAGGACCTGGAACATTTACAACAGTATCTCACGTTATGTTAATAGTAGGTAATGATGATAATAACAATTTAAAAATATATGATCCGAATAATTTGGGAAATAGTGAAAAAACTTGGGATTTTGATTCTTTCAAAGAAGAAGTTAAAAAAATGTGGGCTTTTAGTGAGTAGGATTTATGGAAAAACTAAAACAGTATAAAAAAGAATTTACTTATACCTATACATTAGGACCTTTTCCAACCTTTGAGCTAATAAATAGTAGACCGGAATTAGTGGACAGGGTTATTTTATCGGAAAAATTTAATGAATTAGATAAAATAATTTCAATTTTAAATGAAAACAGCATCCCTTTTTCCTTTGAACCTAGAACATTAGATAGAATAGGGAATAAAAAGAAAATATATGTTGCCGGTGTATTAAAAAAATATGATGAAAAAATTAAAGAAGGTAACCATTTAGTTCTTGATAATATAAGCGATATGGGAAATTTAGGAACTATTATAAGAACAATGGTTGCCTTTGGTATTAAGGATTTAGCCTTAATTGGAAATAGTTGTGATATTTTTAATCCTAAGGTAATAAGAGGAAGTATGGGGGCTTTGTTTAAAATTAGATTTGAATATTTTAAAACCATAGAGGACTATATTAAAAAATTCAATAACAATAAATATGCTTTTATATTAGATGAAGGCTCAAAAAATGTTTTAAACACCACCATAGTAAAGCCATATTCATTAATATTTGGAAATGAAGGCTCGGGTTTAGGAAAAGAATACTATAGAAATGATATTGAGAAAATTATAATAGAGCAAAGTAGTGAAGTAGATTCGTTAAATTTACCAATAGCAATAGGAATAGGTATATATACAATTAAAAATAAAGAATAAAGTGAAAAGAACCTACTTTTTTGTATATACATTTAAGTAGGTTCTTATAAATTAGTAGGGAATAATATATAAAAGGAAGGTGTTACATGTATAAAGCATATGTTTTTGATTTAGACGGAACAATTATTGACAGTTTAAACACAATAGCAGATTGTTTTAATGAAGAATTAATAAAGCTAGGCTATAAACCGGCAAAGGTTGAACTATTTAAATATTTTGTAGGAGATGGTCCTAGAATACTTACAGAAAGAGCATTGGCCTATATAATGGAAAGGGATAACCTTACTTATTCCAATGAAGAAAAAGAAAATATTATTAAAAAATTACATTCTAATTATCTAAATAGCTATAATAATATAGACGACGATTATACGGAAGTTTATAAAGGAATAAGAGAATCCTTAGAATATTTAAAGGAAAACAACAAAAAAATCGCAGTTTGTACAAACAAACCTTTAAAAGCAGCAAAAAATGTTTTAGAGAATAATTTTGGAGAAAATTACTTCGATTATATAATTGGACTAGATGAAAACACTCCAAGAAAACCAAATCCATATATGATGGAAAAATTAATAAGGGATTTAGATTTAAAGAAAGAAGAAATAGCATATTTTGGAGATACTTCTACCGATATGCTAACAGCTAAAAATGTAGAAGTCTATGCTGTAGGAGTAACCTGGGGATTTAGAAAAAGAGATGAATTAGAAGAATATGGAGCAGATAAGATAATTAATGATCCATTGGAAATTAAAAGAATTTAGGTGGAATATGAAAAAAATCTTTTTATTTATAACAATAGTTACTATACTTGTATTTCAAGAAAATGTTTCTTATGGAAGTAGTAAAATTGAAAGAATTTCTGGAACTAATAGGTATAAAACATCTGTGGAAATAAGTAAATATAATTACGAGAAAAATGAATATGTAGTCTTGGTAACAGGAGAAAATTATCCGGATGCAGTTTCAGCTGGGGGATTGGCATCTTATTTAAATTCACCTTTATTATTAACAGAGTCAAAATATTTAAATGAGGATACCTATACTGAAATTAAAAGATTAAACCCTAAAAAAATATATATTATTGGTGGAGAAAATGCTATTTCTAGTAGTATTTTTAATAAACTTAATAAAGAATATGAAGTAAGTAGAATTTCAGGTAAGGACAGATACTATACTTCTTATGAAGTTAAAGAGGAAATGATAAAATTAGGAGCTTCAAACAATATAGGAATTACAAATGGTAATAATTTTCCAGATGCTATTTCAGCAGGAGGGATTATTGCAGAAAAGGAATTGGCTTTATTATTAACTGATGGATATAAAGAGGAATTGACTGAAAATTCTAATATTCAATATATTTTTGGTGGATTAAATGTTGGTAACATTAGTGGTAAAAGATTAATGGGTACAAATAGGTATAAAACATCTTTAGAAATTGCCAAAGAAAAGGGAAATGAGGTAACAACTGTTATATTAGCAAGTGGTGAATCTTATCCTGATGCTTTATCTGCTATTTCACTTAGCAAAAAATACAATGCACCTATATTGTTAACAGCGAGAAATTCCATAGACAAAGAAGTTAAGGAGTATGTTAAAAAGGCAGGACAAATAATAGTGGTAGGAGGAACAGGTTCTATTTCAGATACTGTTATAGATGAAATAAAGGGAATTAATATTCCAGAGGAATTTTATATCTGGGATAAAATTAATAATTATAGTAGGGAAATTATAATGACAGAAGAAGAAATAAAGGATTTTAATAGAAAGAATATTCAACAGAACAATGATATGAATGATGTTTTGAATATAAATAAGACATATAGTAAAAATGAAATTATATCTATGATAAACGATCTATCTAAAGTTCCGAATAACTCCTACGGTAAAAACAACAATAAACATAGTCAAAAAACTAAAAATAATTGGAAGAATAATTTAAATTTAGAAAATGTAAGAGATCAAAAAGAATTAGCATTTGGAATAGTAACAGAGAGGACATTGTTAAGGACTTTTCCAACATGGGATGAAAATAGAACAAGTGGGGGAAGCCATGATTTTTTTACAGAAACAGCTTTAAATCCATGGGATCCAGTTTTAATTCTTCATTATAGTAAGGATGGTAATTGGATTTTTGGAATAACAGAGAATTATAAGGGTTGGATTTTTAAAGATTATATTGGAATAGAAGACAAAGAGAATATTAGAAACTATAAGAATTTGGAAAAAGAAGTAGTAATAGATAAACAAATTCAAATTAAAGATAAATATTTTGATATGGGGACGGCAATACCAATTTCTAATAATAATGTATTAATCCCAAATGTAGCAAAGAATGGTAATTTAGAAGTGTATGAAAACAATATTCCCGAAGTAGGAACAAATAGAGGATATATAGCCTATACAACTGCAAATATTGTAAAACAAGCTTTGAAATTTAAAGGGGAAGTTTATGGTTGGGGTGGTTCTAATAATGCTCATGATTGTTCTTCTTTTGTTCAAGATGTTTATAAATCTTTTGGAATTAAAATGTCTAGAAATACAAGGGATCAAGAAAATATGAAGTATACAAAAAGAACTAACTTAAGTGGATTATCCAGAAAGAATAAGATTGAGAAAGTTAAATCTCTTCCAGTTGGTACAGCATTATATATGAAAGGTCATGTTACTTTATATTTAGGAAAAGATTCAAAGGGAAATGAAAAGATTATTCACCAATATGATAGCCATTACGAAAATGGTAGATTTATTTCCGTTAAATCGTGTCAAATAACAGATATATTATTAGGTTCAAGTAGTGGTGTAACATATTTAGATAAATTTAATACTGCAGTAGAGTTTGTAAAACCGTAAAATATTTATTCTATTGCAAATAAAAAAGATACGACATATTTATTGTAAAAATTTTCAAAGTTTTTTTAATTGAGTCCTACTAGATTATTTATAAGTAATATAAAAAGGCAGATCAGAAATGGTCTGCCTTTTAGTATTTGGACAGGGGGTCGATATTTAGATATTTTTAATTACAAGGGGGTGTAATCTATAAGTTATTAACTAAAAAAACCATAAAACTATTAATAAGGGTTGTCAATTAAAGGAAATATTGGATAATATTTACTATAAATTAAAATTTTATTTTAAAATAATCGGTTAAAGGATATGATTTAAAAAAATAGAAGTAATAATAAAATATATAAAATACTGTAATGAACTAAGGATAAAAGAGAGATTTGGATTGTTAAGTCCAGTAGAGTATAGAGAATAATTATCTGCAACATAGCTGTGGTATTATTTTGAAAGCCATAGGTCAAGGTAGATTCGATTTTGCTCTTGATGTGAGTCTTTCAAAATAATTAAATAAAATTAGCTACAATATAATATAAAAAAACCAGAGCGATAAATCCGTTCTGGAAAAAGTCCAAATTTTTGGAGTTATCTTATTGCAGGTAGTTTTGTATTTCGTACGCTACAAAAGACAAAATAAAAAAGCAGACAGGGGAGTCTGCTTTTAAGTTATGGATAGGGGATCCATATTTAGATATCTTAATTACAAGGGGTGTAATTTATGAGTTAATATCTAAATACTATTATAGACTTATTGATAATGATTGTCAATTAAATTAAACATTGAATAAATATTTACTATAAAATATAAATTTAATATTATCAATATTTAAAATAGACTAGAAAACAGGTAAAACCTGCCTTTAAAATAATTTTATTTTACAGTTATTATATTTTTTAAATTATTTTCATTATAAATTTTTATGCCATTATTGTTTAATAAATTAGCTGTAATGCCATTTCCATTAATTAAATTATTTGAAAAAGTTCCATCGTAAATCTTTCCGAAACCACAAGAAGGGCTTTTAGATTTTAAAATTGCATGTTTAATATTAAATAATTTACATAGATCTAAAGCTTCATTGGCACCTTTAATAAATTCATTGGTTTTGTCTTTACCATTTTTATTTATAATTTTATCACCAACTATTTCACAAGGAATTCTAGGAGTTGGCAATCCACCGGCTTGTTCAGGACAAAAAGGAATGAGGCAAAAGTCATTGGAAATAAAATTAGAAATATTTACTTTTTGCTCCTTACCATCATACCTGCATTTACAGCCTAGTAAACAAGAACTAACTAAAATTTTCATATATTCTCCTTCTAACCTCTACAACCGGAAAGCCGACAATATTATAATAATCACCATAAACACTATCTACTAAATAAGTTCCAACTTCTTGTACTCCATAAGAACCGGCCTTGTCCATTGGTCGTTCAGAAGAAACATATTTCTTAATATAATTTAAAGAAAATTTTGTTTCCTCTACAAATTTAACTGCAGATACAGAATAAAATAAGTCGTAATTATTTTCATCTATAAAAAGACATACAGAAGTTGCAATATAATGAAATTTTCCTAAAAATGATTTTAAACTTAAAAAAGCATCTTCTTTACTCTTAGGTTTACCAAAAATTTTATCTTCTGTTACAACAATGGTATCAGCGGAAATAATAAGAGAATTTTTATTGTTTTTATATATGTTTTTGGCCTTTGCTAAGGCAATTTCACTACAGGAAATAAAGGAATCCTCTAAAAAGTCCAATTTTATATTATCATTAAAGGATTTTAACAGTATTTCTTTCTCGTTAACATTTGGTTTAATAATCTTAAAATCCCTTGTAATTTCTTTAAGTAATTCAATTCTTCTAGGGGAGGAACTACCAAGAATAACAGGGTATTTTTTATCGAATTTTAAGTTATTTGTAATATTAAAAACACCAATAGTATTAAAAATTTTATTCATTAATGTTTTCCTTTAAAATTTTTTCTTGTATATCTTTGCTAATATCCATTAATGATTTAAAAAAATCTTCTAAATATTGACTGTATTCTTTGTTTTGCAATAAATTTTTATTTTTTTCAATAATTAAGTTTTCCCTACTAGAATCTAAAACCTTCATATTATTTTTTATTTTATAGTCTACAACATATTTAACAAGATCCATTCTTTTTTCAAACAAAGTAATAATTTCTTTATCAACTTTGTCAATTTCTTTTCTTATACTTTCTAAATCATTCATAATAATCTCCCTTAAATATTTTATTAAATTATATCATATTAAAATAATTTGAAAATTATTTGAAAAATGAGCGGAAATGATGGAAAATCTTTTAAAACTTGAAAGAAAATGATTGATAATGATAGAAAATGATGGTATACTTTAATAAAGAGGTAGATAAAATGTTATTTGAAGAAAGAGCAAAGTTAATTATAAAGCAGTTAGAAGAAAAAAGTACAGTTTCCAATAAGGAACTAGTTAAATTATTAGATGTAAGTGAAGCAACAATAAGACGGGATTTAGACGTTTTAGAAGAAGAAGGAATATTAAACCGTGTACATGGTGGAGCAGTACTAAAAAAAATAGAGGTAAAAGAGGACACAGCAGAGGAAAAATTTGTTTCAAGAATAAAAGAAAAGAAACAAATAGCTAAAATAGCTTCTATATTAATAGAAGAAAAGGACTTTATATTTTTAGACGCCGGTACAACAACTTTCGAATTAATTCCATATTTACAAGATAAAAATATTACAGTAGTAACTAACGGACTAATGCATCTTGAAGAACTAATGAAATATAATATTAACTCCTATTTAATAGGTGGTCATATAAAAAAATCTACAAAGGCTCTAGTAGGTTCTATTGCTTTAAACAATTTAAAGACAGTTAATTTTTCCAAGGCCTTTATAGGAGCAAATGGAATAGATGTTGAGTATGGTGTAACGACACCGGATATTGAAGAAGCCAGTATTAAAAGCAAAGCAATAGAAAATTCCTTAAAAGCATATATTCTTGCAGATGAAACTAAATTTGGAAAGGTATATTTTTCTAAAATAGCAGAACTAAGACAAGGAACTATTATAACAAATGATATAGGTAAGATAAGTGATGAAATTAAGAAGAAAGCTAAAATACTAGGAGCTTAAGATGATTTATACAACAACATTAAATCCTTCTATTGACTATATTGTGAAAGTTTTAAACTTTAAAGAAGGTGAAACAAATAGGTCTCATTATGAAATGAAAATTCCCGGTGGAAAGGGAATTATGGTATCGAAACTTTTAAACAATTTAGGTATTAATTCACATAATATAGGTTTTGTTGGTGGATTTACAGGAGATTTTATAGAAAAATCTTTAAAGGAAATAGGAATAGGAACGGATTTTACAAAAATAAAAGATGATTCAAGAATAAATGTAAAACTCAAAACAAAAATAGAAACGGAAATCAATGCAAAAGGTCCGAAAATAAGACCAGAAGAAGAAAATGATTTTTTTGGAAAAATTAAAAATATTAAAGAAGATGATTTAGTTGTTTTATCAGGCAGTATTCCAAATTCTTTAAGTAATGATTTCTATGAAAGAATAGTAGTTGAATTAAATAAAAAAAATATTCAGTTTATTATTGACACTACAGGAAAAAAGTTACTTAGGGTTTTAAAGTACAAACCTTTTTTAATTAAACCAAATAAAAAAGAACTAGAGGATTTATTTGATGTAGAAGTAAATAGTCTTGAAGAAATAATTATTTATGGAAAAAAACTATTAGACCTAGGAGCTAAAAATGTAATAGTTTCTTTAGGTGCACAAGGAGCAGTATTTGTTAATAAATTCATGTCGATATACGCTCCGGCAATTAAAGGGAAATTAGTAAACAGTGTTGGTGCAGGGGATTCTATGGTAGGCGGTTTTATATTTGGTATAGAAAACGAACTTTCAGTAGAAGAATCATTTAAGTGGGCAGTAGCATCTGGAACAGCAACAGCTTTTTCAGAAGATATAGGTAGTAGAAAATTTATAGAGGAAATGTATAGTAAAGTTACATTAATAAAAAAATAAAGGAGCTATTATGGAAATTAGAGATTTATTAAAAAAAGATTTAATAATAATGAATTTAAAATCTTCAACAAAAGAATCAGTTATAGATGAAATGATAGATCAATTATATTTATATAATATTATTTCAAATAAAGAAGTATTTAAAAATGAAATAATGAATAGAGAGAAAGCTTCATCAACTGCTTTGGGAAAAGGTGTAGCAATGCCTCATGCAAAGACTTCAGTAGTAAATACTCCTGCAGTTGTATTTGCAAAATCAGACAATGGTTTAGATTTTGAGTCTTTAGACGGGGAATTAAGCTATTTGTTTTTTATGATTGCAGCACCAGCAGGAGCGAATGAAACCCATATAGAAACATTGGCTAAATTATCAAAATTAATACTTAAAGAGGACTTTGTCGAAAAGTTAAAAAATGCAAAAACTCCAGAAGAAGTATTAAAGATTATTGATGAAGAACAGGAAGAAAAAGCTAAAACAGAACAAACAATAGAAGATAGGAATAAGCCTTTTATAGTAGCAGTAACAGCTTGTCCAACAGGTATAGCTCATACTTACATGGCACAGGAAGCCTTGGAAGAAAAAGCTGAAAAATTAGGAGTTAATATAAAGGTAGAAACAAACGGTTCGGATGGTGTTAAAAATAAATTAACGAAAGAAGATATCAATAAGGCTATTGGAGTAATTGTATCTGCTGACACAAAAGTAGAAACGAATAGATTTAGTGGTAAGAAAGTCATTGAAACACCTGTTTCAGAAGCAATAAACAAACCGGAAAGATTAATAAATAAGATATTGGAAGGAAATATTCCAATATATAAAAAATCACAGTCACAGTCTGAAGATGAGGACAGTAAAAAAGATCAGGGAATAGGTAGTAGAATTTATAAGGACATAATGAACGGAGTTTCCCATATGCTTCCATTTGTAGTAGGTGGGGGAATCTTAATGGCCTTGTCCTTCCTATTTGAAAGAACCTTAGGAAACCAATCAACCCCATTTATATTTTTAAATACTTTAGGTGGAAATGCTTTTAATTTTCTACTTCCAATATTAGCAGGTTATATTGCCTATAGTATTGCTGATAGACCGGCATTAATGCCAGGTATGGTAGCAGGTATTATGGCAAGCAGTGGTTTTAGTTTTATTGAAGCAGCCGAAAACCAAGCAGGAGCAGGTTTTTTAGGAGCATTAGTAGGAGGGTTTGTAGCAGGGTATTCAATACTATTACTTAAAAAAATGACTTCTAAAATGCCAAAATCCTTTGAAGGATTAAAACCAATGTTAATTTATCCTGTATTAGGTTTATTATTAACGGGTTTTGTCATGTATATAGCAGTAAATCCTGTATTCGTAGTTATTAATAATGCAGTAAATACTTTCTTAAAAGGACTAGGAACTACAAATAAGGTTTTACTTGGAGTATTACTTGGTGGAATGATGGCTGTAGATATGGGAGGACCGGTAAACAAGGCTTCTTATGTATTTTCAACAGGAGTACTTGCAACAATAGGCGATGGAACATTTATGGCCTCATCAATGGCTGGAGGAATGGTTCCACCATTAGGAATAGCTTTAGCATCTACAATATTTTTTAGAAATAAATTTACAGAAAAAGAAAAACAATCGGGTTTTACTAATTATTTTCTTGGACTATCATTTATAACAGAGGGAGCAATACCTTTTGCAGCGGCAGATCCTCTAAGAGTTATAGGTTCATCAATAGTTGGTTCAGCAGTAGCAGGTGGTTTAACACAGTTATTTGGAATATCCTCACCAGCTCCTCATGGAGGAATATTCGTTGTTCCTGTAATGGATTCAGCAATGAAAGCTTTATTATTTATAGCATCAGTATTAATAGGTGCAGTTATAACAGGTTTAATATATGGTGCTGCTAAAAAAAGAAATAACGAATAGTTTTTTATTAATATATAATTATGATATAATATTTATGTTAAGACTTATAATAATATGGTAATCGTATTTAATTTTAGGGGGTATTTAATCAATGCTAGTATCAGCAAAAGAAATGTTAGACAAAGCTTTAGAAGGTCATTATGCAGTAGGTCAATTTAATATTAATAACCTAGAATGGACAAAAGCAATATTAGAAACAGCACAAGAATTAAAATCACCGGTAATACTTGGAGTATCTGAAGGTGCTGGAAAATATATGACAGGTTATAAAACCGTAGTAAAAATGGTAGAAGGAATGGTAGAAGAAATGGGAATAACAGTTCCTGTAGCTATTCATTTAGACCATGGTTCATACGAAGGAGCTAAAAAGGCAATAGAAGCTGGCTTTACTTCAGTAATGTTTGACGGTTCACATTATTCAATAGATGAAAATGTTGAAAAAACAAAAGATATTGTTAACCTTGCACACAGTAAAGAAATATCTGTTGAAGCAGAAGTTGGTTCAATAGGTGGAGAAGAAGACGGTGTTGTTGGTACTGGTGAATTTGCAGACCCGGCAGAATGTAAAATGATAGCTGACTTAGGAATTGATTTTCTAGCAGCAGGAATTGGAAACATTCATGGAGTATATCCTGAAAATTGGCAAGGATTAAACTTTGATGTTTTAGCAGAAATACAAAAAGAAGTTGGTAAATTACCATTAGTATTACACGGTGGTACAGGAATACCAACAGATATGATAAAGGAAGCTATAACATTAGGAGTTTCTAAAATCAATGTTAATACAGAATGTCAATTAGCATTTGCAGCTGCAACTAGAAAATATATAGAAGCAGGTAAGGACAAAGAAGGTAAAGGCTTTGACCCTAGAAAATTACTTGCACCGGGAACTCAAGCTATAAAAGATACAGTAAAAGAAAAAATGGAAATTTTCGGCTCAATAGGAAAAGCATAAAATTTTTACATTAATAAGGCATATAGAATATTCTATATGCTTTTTTTTGTTATATTTATTGTTATTAAGCAATAGAATATACTTAATCTATTATATAAAATATATTTAGTTTTTATTATAATAATCTTAATTAATGATTTTTATATAGAAAAGATGTATAATATAATTATAAATACATAAGATGACTTTGCATAACAAATAGTAAAATTTTGTTTTATTCTTAGTATTTGGAGTTTTAATCAGATGACTTTACTAAATTAACGAGCTGTACAATCGTTGATTACAGCAAATAAGGGGGAGATTATGAAAAATAAATTGCCAGAAGGTTTTTTATGGGGAGGTGCAGTTGCAGCACATCAATTAGAAGGTGGTTGGAAAGAAGGAGGAAAAGGTATTAGTGTTGCAGACGTAATGACTGTAGGCTCCGTTAATAAGCCTAGGGAAATTACAGATGGAGTTATACCAGGGAAAAATTATCCAAATCATGAAGCTATAGATTTTTATCATAAATATAAAGAAGACATAGCATTATTTGCCGATTTAGGACTTAAGTGTTTTAGAACTTCCATTGCTTGGACTAGAATTTTTCCAAAAGGTGACGAGTTAGAGCCAAATGATGAAGGATTGAAATTTTATGACGATTTATTTGATGAATGTTTAAAAAATGGTATAGAACCGATAGTAACATTATCTCATTTTGAAATGCCTTACCATTTGGTGATAGAATATGGTGGTTTTAGAAATAGAAAAACCATAGAATTTTTTGTACGCTTTGCAAAGGTTTGCTTTGAAAGATATAAGGATAAAGTGAAGTATTGGATGACATTTAATGAAATTAATAATCAAGCAAACTTTAATGAAGATTTTGCTCCATTTACAAATTCTGGAATAGTTTATAAAGAGGGAGAAAATAGAGAAGCTATAATGTACCAAGCAGCACATTATGAGTTAGTTGCTAGTGCGAGAGCAGTTATATTAGGTAAAAAAATTAATCCGGATTTTGAAATTGGATGTATGATTGCAATGGTTCCTTTATATCCAAAGACATGTAAACCGGAAGATGTATTAATGGCTCAAAAAGCAATGGAAAAAAGATATTATTTTACAGATGTTCATGTTCATGGAAGTTATCCAAATCATATTTTAAGATATTTAAATAGAAAAGGAATTAAATTAGATTTTACTGAAAAAGATAAAGAAGAGTTGGAAAATGGTGTGGTTGATTACATAGGTTTTAGTTACTATATGTCAAAAGTTGTAGAACATAAAGAATCTAATAAATTTTTTGACTATGATGAAAGTAAAGACATAGTTAAAAATGAATATGTAAAAGCTAGTGATTGGGGATGGCAAATTGATCCTGTAGGGTTAAGATATTCACTAAATTGGTTTACAGATATGTATAATTTACCGCTATTTATAGTAGAAAATGGCTTTGGTGCTTACGATAAAGTTGAAGAGGACGGATCAATACATGATGATTATAGAATAGAGTATCTAAAAGCTCATATTGAACAAATGAAATTAGCAGTTATCGAAGATGGAGTTAATTTAATAGGATATACACCTTGGGGATTTATAGATTTAGTTTCTGCAGGTACTGGTGAAATGGAAAAAAGATATGGATTTATTTATGTTGATAAAGATAACCAAGGTAAAGGTACATTGAAAAGAAGTAAAAAAGATTCATTCTATTGGTATAAAGAAGTAATAGAATCCAATGGTGAAAATCTTTAATTTAAAAATATAATATTAGGAGGGATAATATGAAAAAAGCAGTAATTATTTGCGTAGGAGCAATGTCTTCGTCAGTTATGGCAAAAAAAACAACAGATTATTTTAAAAATAAGGGAGAAGAAATTCAAGTAGATGCTTCTTCTGTAGGAGAAGGAAAAAAACAAATTGAAAAAGATGAATATGATGTATATTTATTAAGTCCTCAAGCTAAAATGAATTATGATAGTTTGAATACTATGGCTAAAAAATCAAATAAAGAAATTGTAAATATTCCATTTGATGCTTATGTACCTATACCTACGGGGGTTGAAAAATTAGCTAAGCTTATTGAAAATAACATCTAATTTATTTACTGAGTAGTTATTAAATAGTATTTAATAACTACTCAAAATTATATTTATATAAAGGAGTTTAGTATGGAAAATAACAATCATGAAGAAAAAATTGAAAAGACAGAAGATGATACAGAAGTAGTTTCATTTGAAATAATAATTCATAGTGGACAAGCAAGAACTATTATACATGAGGGCTTCAAGCTTATGAGAGAAGGGAATTATGAAGAAGCTGATAAAAAACTAGAGGAAGCAAATGAAGAAATTCTTCAGGCTCATAGAGCACAAACAAAATTATTACAGGATTTTGCAGCAGGCAAAGAAGTTGATATGAATGTAATAATGGTACATGCGCAAGATCATTTAATGACTACTATAGCTTTAAGAGAAGTTGCAATTGAAATGAATGTACTATATCAAAAGGTAGGAAAATTGGAGAGTGAATAGAAAAAAGCTAAGCAAAAAAGAAAAGAGAATAATTGATAGAAAAGGTAAGGAATTAAGTTTAAAAAACATGTATTTTAACAGGTATTTAATAGTTAGATACACAGTTGCATTCTTCTTTTTTATAAACGTATATTGGTTGATATCACTTTTTTTAACTAAATCATTTATGGTTATATTACCTTGTATATTAATTTTATTTTTAGTTTTTGTAATTTTTGAACATGTAAAATTATATAGTCATCACACCAATAAATTACCAAGAACAAAGTTATATTTTAAAATACAATTGTTTTTAAATATAATATTAATTATATTATCATGGACAAATTTATTTATAAAGATTTTTCCAATATTAAAGATTACACAAAAAACAAGATTATTAGTTTCGGTAGGACTATTAATAGGTATTATTATTTCTTATTTGATAATAAAAAAATTAAATATTATAGAGAAAAATAAAGATAAGCAATTTGAAAGAATAAAAAAATATGAGAAAGCTATAAGAAAATAAGGAGGAAGTTATGAGTAAGGGTTTAGGATTTTTGGAAAAATTCATGGGTCCAATGGCTAAAATAGCGCAGTTTAAATTGGTAAGGGCCGTAATGGCTGCAGGGGTTGCTAGTATTCCATTTACTATTGTAGGTTCAATGTTTTTGGTTTTAAATATACTACCGGATACAATTCCTGCATTACAAGGAATTTTTGATTCTTCAGTTTTTAGACTACAAGATTTGTATATGGTTGCAAATAAAGCAACAATGGGTATATTAGCATTATATTTTTCTATAGTTATAGGTTATGAATTAACTAAAATTTATGCTGACGAAGAAGATATAGATATAAATCCTGTAAGTGGTGCGTTATTATCATTATTTGCATTTTTTATGTGTATTCCTGAGTTAGTATTTGTAGATGGTAGATTTTCACTAATACAAAGTGTAACAGAAGATGAACATGTTATAAATGGTTGGAGAATGGTTGGAGATGGTGTTAGTAGAATAGGAACTTCTGGTATTTTTACAGCTATTATTATGGGAGTTATATCTGTATTAGTTTATCGTTTTTGTGTTAAGAGAAATTGGACAATAAAAATGCCAGATGCAGTACCTGAAGGAGTATCAAGGGCATTTACTGCATTAATACCTACATTTGTAGTTGCTTTTGTAGTACTAATTATAAATGGAGTTTTAGTTGCTTTAGGTACAGATATATTTAACATAATTGCAATACCTTTTGGATTTGTTACAAAACTAACAGATACATGGATAGGTATAGTTATAATATACTTCTTAATACATGCATTATGGTTAGTTGGTATCCATGGGGCTAATATAGTTGATGCATTAGTAAAACCTATGTTATTATCAAATATGGCTGCAAATGCTGCAGGTGCAAATATACCATTTGCAGGTGAATTTCAAAATACATATGTTGTATTAGGAGGTTCTGGTGCTACATTAGGAATGACTATTTTTATTGCTTTTTTAGCGAGATCTGAGCAGTTAAAAGTGTTAGGAAGAGCTTCATTAGGACCTGCTATATTTAATATCAATGAGCCAATAATATTTGGATTGCCTATAGTCTACAATCCTTTTATGGCAGTACCATTTTTCTTAGCTCCAATAACTACAGCATCTTTAGGATATTGGGCAACAAAATTAAAAATAGTAAAACCTATCATAGCACAGATGCCTTGGCCATCACCTGCGGGGACAGGTGCCTTTATTGGAACAGGTGGAGATTTTAAGGCGGTAATTCTGGCCTTTATATGCGTGATAGTAGCTTTTATTATTTATCTTCCATTTATTAAGTATTATGACAATAAATTATATAGAGAAGAACAAGGTAATAGTACAGACGTATAAAAAGATAAAAAAATCCTTAGTGTTTTTAACACTAAGGATTTTTTGCTATAAAAACTTCAAATAATTTAAATTATTATAGGAAAAAATATATTAAACAACATAGGGAAGAATAAAATTATCTATTAAATCCCATCTATCCCTTAAAGGAGTTCGCACAACTTTAGAAGCTATAGCGATTACCAGGTCGTATTTTGGAATTACTGCAATAATATTGCCACCTGTTCCCATAGCGTAAAAGGCCTTGTAATTTTCTATATTTCTTAGCCACCAAAGGTAGCCATAATCCTTACTGTAATCTTTTGTGCTTTTTTCTATCCAATCCTTTGAAATAATTTGCTCACCCTTATAAAGACCATTATTAAGATATAGCAGTCCAAATTTTGCCATGTCCTCTAAGGTTAAGGTTAATCCCCAACCTCCGATTGTAAGACCTTGTTTGTCCTTTAGCCATCCTTTTTCATCGGTAAATAAAATATCGTTTATATTGTAGGACTTCATTTCCACATCGGGTATTTCAGTCATGGAAATTTTAGAACAAAGGTACTTGTTTGTAAATTCTCTGGTAGTTAAGCTAGTCGTTTTAGTAATAATTCCGGAAAGTAAATGGGCAGAGGCATCGGAATATTTAAATTCACTATTATTTCCACCTAAACCTAAAATGCTAAGACAATGTTCTATCCAGTTTTCACTGTTAATGAGTTTTCCCAACTTCTGTCCAAAGCCACGGAAGGAATAAGGAGCAGTCATAGAAAGTAGTTCATGAATTTTAACCTTATCCCTAGTTCTATTTTTACTTAGTTCATATTCAGGAAAGTAATCTACAACCTTATCATCTAGGGACTTAATATAGCCCTTGTCTAAGGCTATACCAAAGGCAGCAGAAAGGACCGACTTGGTAACAGAGGCAACATTAAACCTGTCATTTTTGTTTTTATTATTAAAATATTCTTCTAAAAGGACCTCTCCGTTTTTTATAACCATAATTCCGTTTATATTTTCATAATTTTCTTTAATTTCCAAATTCAAATTACTTATATTTTCCTTATTCATATAATCACCTAAGACTATAATAGTATAAATAAAAAATAAAGACTAGGGCTTGAAAAATATTTAAATAATTTACTAAAAGTCTTATTTATCATATAATGGAAATGAAACATTTTTCATACATATTATAAGAAATAATTACAGGGGGATTTATGGCGAAAAAAAAAGATAAATATACATTTGAGTCCTCCATACATGTTCAGAGGGCAATTAAAAGAATGACACAACAGGAATTAGCGGATTTAGTAGGAGTTTCAAGACAGACTATAATGCAATTGGAAAAGAACAAATATAATCCTTCACTACTATTAGCCTATTCAATAGCACAGGTTTTTGGTGTGAGAATAGAGGATATATTTGAATTTAAAGAGGTGGTTTAATGGAATTGATAAAACAATTAATTGTTAAGTTAATGACCAATAATAATTTCATAAAGTTATCATTTATTATAAGTATATTAATGACAATATATATAATATATTTCTATTTATCAAAGGAAGGAAAAGATGAAAGAGGAAGAAAAATATATGGTGAGAGTGCATTTTTAGGATTTTTATTATATATTTTTGTTAGTAACGTATTACCTTTTCTATTACCTTTTGAAATAGATTTAGATGTTTTATTATTTTATGCAATTTCAACATATTTTTCTTTAGTATGCCCAACTTTTATATTTATATTGATTAAGAAAAAATATGAATAATTAATAAAAGTATCTATAAACAAGGTTTATAGATACTTTTATTAATTAACATAGTCTATTTGAATATGTAAGAAATGAAGTAATTAATAATTTGTTAATATTTTTTAATTCATTTATTTTTTTAGAACCAATAATATACTCAATTGTTTTCTCTTTTTCTTTTTTGTTTTTCATTAATTCTTCATATTTACTCAATGATACAACCTCCTAAAATACTATTTAAATACCGATATATACTAATTTTATCTTAGTATATCTTTTTTATTGGAAAATTTTATTCTATTTAATTTTCATTAACAATTATCTATAAATTAAAAGCCATGTTTTTATATTAATAAGATAAAATATTTCTCATTAATATAAAAATATATTTTAAAATGTATGAAATAGTTGACATTATAAAATAAATAGTTTATTATGTATTCAAGCAGAAAAACTGTTGTATAATCAAACGTTTGAAATAAAAAAGAAATTTTTAAGGAGAATAAATAAGTTAACTTATATTGTTTCAGGAATTTTAGTGGTTTCTATTTTAACTTTAGTTTTTAGGGCAGCACAGGGAAAAAGTTTATCAAACTTAGTTGCTAGTTTATTTTGGCTTCTATTTGGAGCTAGTACAGGATTTATTAGTTTTGCCAAGGTGAAGATTTGCTTATGTCCATAGGAATTACTGCTGGAATTTCTGTTGTAGCTTTAGTTTTAATAGAAATGGCCTATATCTTTGGTAAAAATAAAAGAAAGAGTAAGGCATAGGTAGATAAAAGGTTGACATAGTAGCCAACTTTTGTCAGTTTAAGAAGGAAAAGGAACATTCTAGGAAGTAAAGTAATTTATATAAGGATATTTAATATAATTATTTTACATATTTAATATATTTAAGGAGGAAATTATGAATAATATTGATAAAAAGAAAATGCGAGTAGAGGCTGACGCGGTATCTTATAATATTGTAATAGTGGTTTTTGCAATTTTGGCTGTTGCTGAGCTTATATTTAAATTTACAAGTGGTAAGTCAATTGCAAGTATATATCTTCTTATTTCAGCATCATTAATTGGTTCTTTTGGAAGATTATATATTACCTATAAGTATGATAGGAGTAAAAAGAATCTTTCATATTTGATATTTTTAGGTCTTGCAGCTGTTCTATGTTTGGCATTTGTTATATATGAAAGAATAATATTAGCGTAAATGTTTAAGAGAGAACCATTATAAACATTTTTATAGAAATAGCCTGTATATTTAGGAAAAGAATAAGCAAATGAAGTTGGAAAAGTTTGATTTTGAAAAGAATTAGGGAATATAAAAATTGAATATGATAAAAATGGAGGAAAAATGGCTTCAGAAAATAAAGTAATTACATTTGTGAAAAATCTTGGTTATGAACCGGTAGAAAAAGGTTCAATAATAGTAAGATATTTACCGGAAAATTTAAGTGCTAAAATAGCAAAAATGTTTACAGCAGAGATATATGTTTTACAAATATGTAAAAATGAAATAATTTTGTTACCTTTTAGTACAATTACAGGTTTTTTAAAAGAAGAAACCAGTCTTGTTATAAAAAACACAGAAATAAATAGTGTAGAAATAAAAGAAGAATTTTTAAATTACAATATTTATATAAAATATGGAGATGAAATAATAGCGTTAACAGCTCAACAAGCAGAAACTTCAGACTTAAGAAGTAATTCTTTTTATGGGGCAGGTCATAAGAAGAATTTAAAAAATGTTTTAAGTATTTTATCAGATTTTAATAAAAATACGTAATATAGTAACTTTGTAATTCACTAAAAGGTAAAAGGCTAGAATAAAGGTTGGCATAGTAGCCAACTTTTGTCATTTTAGGAAGTAAATTAATTTTATAAGGGGTTTTTATGGATAAGTTTTATTGATTATAGAGATTTTAATAATTTTAACGGCAGTTATTCTACATCAAGTAAAAGGTGATAAGGACTTAAAGACAGCTGCAGGAAGTGGAAGTTTTTATATATCTTTGTTGTTTTTTCTAGTAATAGGCCTTGTTAATTTAATTATTGGTAAAGGTCTTCCGGTAGAGCTAAGTCATTTGGATATGGCTTCTATATTATCGGTAATTTATTTAGGAATACTGGTATTTTTAAAGTCGAAAAGTAATAGTAAAGTTAAGAAATAAAGGTTTAAGAGAAAGGGTTATGGAAATATTCTTTTCATATAATGATAGAATTATTTATTCTTTATGAAAAACAAAGAAATGAGTTACTCTTAAGGTAACTCATTTCTTTACTAAACTCTATTAAATTAACTTCATAACCCTCTTCTTCAAGAAGTTTTATTAGGCCCTTTTCTCCCGGAAAATGACCTGCTCCTACTGCAATAAAGCTTTGATTTTCTCTTTCTAAATATTGTGGTAGTTGTTTAATCCAATTTAGGTTACGGTTTACCAGTAATAAATTGTACTCTTCTTCAGTCACTTCTAAGCTATTTGCATCTACATATTTTTCCAGAATATTTCCATCTATATATGATTGTAGTAATTCCTCAGTCATTTTTTTGTTTTCTTCATATGGCAGTATGGACTTAGCCCATTCGTTAGAGTCTGCCGGTTGGTCATATAATTTCGGTAAAACTTCGTATTGGTCTTCTGTGGTTTCTAAACCTATATTTTTTTGATTTTCGTTTTTGGCTGATAATGAACTTAGCTGTATATCCACTCCAAAAGCAGCCATAGGTGCGTATACTAGACCGTCGGTAATTTGTGAAATTCCAAACCTATTTAAAGAAGCTATATTTTCTTCTTTTAGTCCATAACTTTCAATGGTTTTAAGAAATTCGGTTTTTGTTTCTTCGTTTAATGTATTTATTAAAGGCTCACCACTTGTAATTTTTTCCATTAATACATCTTGAGTTTCCTCTTCTTGTAAATCCGTCATAAGTACTTCTGTAATAAAATTTTCACTTTCCTTAAGACTTTCTACTATTTCATTTGGGAAGGGATACATTTCCTCTTTTGCTATATGAATAGTTCCCAGCATATGACCTTTTACTTGACCATCTTTTTTTATTTCATAAAAAGGCCATGCTACATCAAGGGATTCTTTTTCTTCATTTTCTGTAGTTACTACTTCTCTAGTTTTTTCTGTTTCTTTCTTACTATTGTTATTGGAACAAGCTATTAATGTAAATAGGGTTAATATTAGTCCAACAACAAGTAAGTAAATTTTTTTCCTTTTCATATTTACCTCCAATTTTATTTACAAGAACATTATACTAGTAAATAATTCTTTTTAATAGTTACTAAAGTAATTAATTTCTTAATATATTAAATTTAATACATATTTGACTTAGGAAATCAATTGTAATACATAAAAACATTTATATATATTGACAAAATATAAATTAACAATTAGAATAAGCTTATAAAAATTTATATAAAAATATTTATACAATACAATAATTATAATAATAAGGAGAAATTAAAATGACATTTGATAAAGTTAAAGAAATAATAGTAGAAAATTTAGGAGTAGACGCCGGAGATGTTAAACCGGAAGCAAAGTTAATTGAGGATTTAGAGGCAGATTCTTTAGACGCTGTTGAAGTTTCAATGGCTTTGGAAGACGAATTCGATATTGAAATTGATGATGATGCTTTTGCCGGCTTAAGTACAGTACAAGATATTGTAAACTATATAGAATCAAATAAATAGGTAGAAATATGGAGTTTGAAAATATAAAGGAACTTATTAATATTTTTAATAATTCAGATATTGACAAATTAAAACTTGAGGATGGAGATTTTAAATTTTCTTTAGAAAGAAATAATACGGTTTTTGTTGAGCAGGCTGTTCAGCAAAAAGCTCCATTACAAAGTACAGAAACTCCAATACAAACAAATAATAGTGAAAATAAAGAAGAAGGTGTAGAGGATTATTATGTTTTTAAAGCTCCTTTAGTAGGAACTTTTTATGCTGCACCTTCTCCTTCTTCTTCACCATATGTTAAGGTTGGGGACACTGTAGAAGTAGATCAAGTAATTTGTATTATTGAAGCAATGAAAATGATTAATGAAATAAAATCGCCTGTTAAGGGCAAAATTGTTGAAATCTTAGTATCAAATGAGGATTTAGTAGAGTTTGATACTCCCATATATAAAATAGAGGCTGAAAATGTTTAAAAGGGTTTTAATTGCAAATAGAGGAGAAATTGCCATAAGAATAATAAGGGCCTGCCGAGAGTTGGGTATTGAGGCGGTTTCTGTTTATTCTACTGCAGATAAGGACCAACTACATGTAAAGTTAGCAGACTATGCTATATGTATTGGAAGTGCCAAGTCAAGTGATAGTTATTTAAATACAGACAATATAATTTCCGCTGCCCTTTCCATGAACTGTGATGCAATTCATCCGGGTTATGGGTTTTTGTCTGAAAATGCAGATTTTGTAAAAATAGTTGAAGCATATGGCATGAAATTTATTGGACCAAGTAGTGAAGTTATTTCGCTTATGGGAGATAAGGCCAAGGCTAGAGAACTAATGATAAAAAATAATATACCAACGGTTCCGGGCTCCGACGGTGTAGTTAATACAATAGAAGAAGCTGTAGAAATTTGTGAAAAAATAGGCTTTCCGGTTTTAATTAAGGCTGCTGCTGGCGGTGGCGGTAGAGGGATGCGTAGGGTATTTTCCATGGAGGATTTAAGTACGGAATATACCAATGCAAAAACTGAAGCCATAAATTGTTTTGGAAATGGAGACATGTATATTGAAAAGCTCGTTATTAATCCAAAACATATTGAATTTCAAATTATTGCAGATTCCTTCGGCAACACTATTCATTTAGGTGACAGGGACTGCTCAATTCAAAGAAGAAATCAAAAGATGATTGAAGAAGCTCCTTCGGTTTTCCTTGATGATGCTACAAGGGAAAAAATGGGACTTGTTGCAGTTAAGGCTGCTAAGGCCTGTAATTATGAAAATGCAGGTACTATTGAGTTTGTTGTAGATGAAAATAAGAATTTTTATTTTATAGAAATGAATACGAGAATTCAAGTGGAACATCCTGTTACTGAAATGGTTACAGGTGTTGATTTGGTTAAGGAGCAATTACGGGTTGCTTCGGGCTTGCATCTGTCTAAGGAGCAAAAGGATATTAAGTTAGACGGTTACGCCATTGAGTGTAGAATTAATGCGGAAAATCCTATGGAGAACTTTAGTCCTTCTGCAGGAACTGTAGACTTTTTCTATGCACCGGGCGGTATGAATACCAGATTTGATAGCTTTTTATACAATGGTTGTCCTATTAGTCCTTTTTATGATTCTATGATTGGAAAAATTATAGTAAAGGGTAGTACAAGGCTAGAAGCTATTAAAAAAATGAGAAGGGCAATAGAAGAAACTTTTATTGAAGGTATTAATACTAATCTTGGTTTTCAATATACTATTTTATTTGATAAGGATTTTGTTAGAGGTAATTTTAACACAGGTTATTTATCGGATAAGATGAATTGTTTATTAGACCGTATGCGATTAGTTGAGGATTAATATGAAAGATAATTTTAAAAAGAGAAAGAATTTACTTAATTTTATACGAAGAAACAGGGAAAAACCTCAATTAGAAAATAAAGAAGATGATAATTTTAATGATCATCTTTTTTATAAATGTCCAAATTGTGAAAAGTCCATTTTAAAGGACAATTTGCCGGAAACAAATTGGATATGTTCTAGTTGTGGTTTTTATTTACCCTTAAATAGTAAGGAAAGACTGGATTTAGTTATGGATATGGGCTATGAGGAAATTCAAGGCCAAGTGAATTATTCCAATCCATTGGACTTTCCAAATTATGTTGAAAAACTTGAAAACAATAGGAAAAAATCCGGTCAAGATGAAGCTATAAGGGTGGCTTTAGGAAAAATAAAAGGCTCATCTTGTGTTGTTGCTGTTTTAGATAGCAGTTTTTTAATGGGAAGCATGGGAACTTATGTAGGGGAAGAGGTTACTAAAGCCTTTGAAAAAGCTATGGACTTAAATTTACCGGTAATTATTTTTTCTGCAAGTGGTGGTGCAAGAATGCAGGAAGGAATTTTGTCCTTAATGCAAATGGCTAAAACTTCCAACGCTGTAAGACAACATAGTGAAAAAGGCCTACTTTATATATCTTGTTTAACAAACCCTACTACCGGCGGTGTTACTGCTTCTTTTGCAAGTTTAGGGGATATTATTATAGCTGAACCAAATGCTTTAATTGGTTTTGCAGGACCAAGGGTTATTAAACAAACAATTAAACAGGATTTGCCTGAAGGTTTCCAAAGTTCCGAGTTTTTAATGGAGCACGGATTTATAGATACAATTGTTGAAAGAGAAAACTTAAAGGAAGTCCTAAGTATAATTTTAAAAATTCATGGAGTTGAGGATTAATATGATTAAGAATATTGAAAAACAAATTAGTAAATTAAATTCTCAAATTGATGAATTTAAGAAGATGGAAGATAGTGATTTAGCTGATAATTTGATTCTTGAAGTGGAAAATAAGAAGAAGGAAATATTGGAAGAAGTAGCAGGGGAATTAACTGCCTACGATAGAGTATATTTAGCTAGACATATTGCCAGACCTAAAGCCAAGGATTTTATTTATCATCTCTTTAATAATATTATTGAATTTAAGGGAGATAGGCTTTTTAAAGACGACAAGAGTATTATTGGAGGTATTGCTACTTATTATGGAGTACCGGTTACTTTTATTGGCACAAATAAGGGAAAAGACACTAAGGAAAATATAGAGATGAATTTTGGAATGGCTAGTCCGGAAGGTTACAGAAAGGCAATAAGGCTTATGGAACAAGCCAATAAATTTCATAGACCAATTATTACCTTTATTGACACTCCTGGTGCCTATCCCGGAATAGGAGCAGAGGAAAGAGGACAAGGTGAAGCTATTGCCAGGTCAATTATGACCATGACCTCTTTAAAGGTTCCAATAATTTCTGTAATTACCGGAGAAGGTGGAAGTGGTGGAGCTTTAGCCTTAGGTGTTGGAAATAAGGTTATTATGATGGAAAATGCAATATACTCTATTTTGTCACCGGAAGGATTTTCTTCTATTTTATGGAAGGACAGTTCTAAAGCCGCAGAAGCTACTGAATATATGAAATTAACTTCTGATGATTTACTTGAAATGGGAGTTATAGATAGAGTTGTTAAAGAAAATATATCCTTTCTACAAGAGGATTTTAAAGATAATTTTAAAAGATTGGACAAGGTTATTAAAGAAGAGCTTACAGGTCTATTAAAATATACAGGTTTGGAGCTTCAAACAAAGAGAGAAAACAAATTTAGAAGCTTTGGAGTTTAATATGGGATTAAAAATTTTAGAAACATCCAGTTATCTTCCGGAAGAAATAATTACAAATGATGATTTTGCTAAGTATTTAGAAACTTCTGATGAATGGATTAGTTCAAGAACAGGAATAAGGGAAAGAAGAATTTCAAGAGTTGAAGACACCTCTCAATTAGCCTATAGTGCAGTTAAAAATCTGAATATTAAAGATAAAGAAAAAATAGATATGGTTTTAGTAGCAACATTTACTGCCGACAAATCCATGCCTAATATTTCTTCAGGAGTTCAAGGTTTACTTGGATTAAAAGAAAATATTTTTGCTGTTGATTTTAATATGGCTTGTAGCGGTTTTGTTGCAGGGCTAAATTTAATTGAAAAATTCTTAGATGAGGGTCGCCAAGCTATTTTAATAGGAGCGGAAGTAATTTCCAAATATTTAGATAAGTATGATAGAAATACCGTTGTACTATTTGGTGATGGCGCCGGTGCTGTTTTAATTGAAAAGAATAGTAGTAAACAATGTTTTGAAAGTGGAGTTAGGTCAAATGATGAATGTTTGACTTTAAATTATAAAGGATTAGAAGAAGTTAGGGAGTTTATTGGTATGAAAGGTAAGGAGGTATTTAGATTTGCAGTAGAAATAGTACCTTTGACTATTACCAATTTATTAAAAGAAAATAATTTAGACATTAATAGTATAGACCATGTAATTTGTCATCAGGCTAATTACAGAATACTTAATTCCGTTTCAAAGAAAACTAAAATTCCTATTGAAAAATTCTTTATGAATTTAGATAAATACGGGAATACCTCAGCAAGTTCAATACCTATTGCCTTAGATGAAATGAATAAAAAAGGTATTTTAAAAAGAGGGGAAAAAATAATATTAGTTGGTTTTGGAGCCGGACTTAGTTGGACAGGAACTTTAATGGAATGGTAGGAGAATAGATGAATTTACAAGATATTTTAGGTATAGAGTACCCAATAATACAAGGGGGAATGGCAAATATAGCAACAGGTGAGTTTGCTGCTGCAGTTTCAAATGCAGGAGGTCTTGGATTAATTGGAACCGGTGGAATGACCGTTGAGGAAGCTAAAGAGAATATTGAAAAATGTAAGAAATTAACAAATAAACCTTTTGGTGTAAATATTATGCTCTTGAATCCAAATGCAGATGAAGTTGCTAAACTTATAGTTGAATATGAAGTTCCGGTTGTTACTACCGGAGCAGGTAATCCTTCAAAGTATATTGATGAATGGAAGAAACATGGAATAAAAATATTTCCTGTAATACCGGCACCTTCCCTAGCAGTAAGAATGGAACGTTTAGGAGTAGATGGGGTAATTGCAGAAGGAACTGAATCAGGTGGACATATTGGTGAAATGACAACAATGGCTTTAATACCTCAGGTTTGTGACGTTGTAAAAATTCCCGTTATTGCAGCAGGAGGAATAGCTAGTGGAAGACAGATGTTGGCTGCTAGAGCTTTAGGTGCCATAGGAGTTCAAGTAGGAACTTGTTTGTTAGCTGCTGAAGAATGTCCAATTCATGAAAATTATAAAAACAGGGTTATTAAGGCAAAAAGCAGCAATATTACCGTTACAGGAAGAATTGGTGGAATACCTGTTCGCCTAATTAAAAATAGTATGACAAATGAATATATAAAAAGAGAAAAAGAAGGATGGACTAAGGAACAATTGGAAATATTTACCTTAGGCGGCTTAAAGAAGGCTGTTTTTGATGGTGATATAGATAATGGTTCTTTAATGGCAGGACAGGTTGTTGGACAAGTTAAGGAAATTAAAGCTGTAAAAGATATTATAAAGAATTTATACGATGAATATTTAGAAGAACTGGAGAAATTGAAATGTCAATAATGATTGGATCTAAGGAAATAAGTATTCCTGTTATTCAAGGTGGAATGGGAGTAGGAGTTTCTTTAGGTAATCTTGCCGGATCTGTAGCAAGAGAAGGGGGAATTGGAACTATATCTATGGTGGATATTGGTTTTAAGGAGCCTGATTTTTATACTAATAAAAAAGAGTCAGCTGCTAGGGCTTTTACTAAGGAATTAAATAAAGCAAGGGAAATATCTAAGGGTAATGGCTTAATAGCAACAAATATTATGGCGGCTTTAACAGATTATAAGGAATTGGTAAAAACTGCTGTAAAGGCTAAAGTGGACGCAATTGTTGTTGGAGCAGGTTTGCCTTTAGATTTACCGGGATTAGTTGAAACAAAGGATATAATGATTGCCCCAATTATTTCAAGTGCAAGGGCTTTGAAATTAGTTGTTAGAAACTGGATGAAAAAATACGATAGGACGCCGGATTTTGTTGTGCTTGAAGGAAGGGACGCAGGTGGACATTTAGGCTTTAAAAAAGAAGAAATTATTAATGAGTCCTATAGTTTAGAAACTATAACAAAAGATGTTTTATCCTATTTAGATGAGTTAAAAAACAATATAGGTAAAAAAATTCCTCTTTTTGTCGGCGGTTCATTTTTTGATGGCAATGACTTAAATATGGTTCAAGACTGGGGTGCTACAGGTATTCAAATAGGCACAAGGTTTATAGCTACAGAGGAATGTGATGTTAGTAAGGAGTTTAAGGACTTAATTGTTAAGGCCAAAGAAGAGGATATTGTATTATTACATAGCCCGGTTGGCATGCCTGCAAGAGCTATAAAAACTCCCTTAATAGAGAAAATGAACAAGGAAAGAATTCCATCTAAAAGATGTATTAATTGCTTAAAAACCTGTAATCCTAAAACTACTAATTTTTGCATTTCCGATGCTCTAATAAGTTCAGCTAATGGAGATGTTGAAAACGGTCTTTTCTTTAGTGGTAGTCTAGCTTATAGAATAAAAGGAATAACTACTGTTGAAGAAATTTTTAAGGAAATAAAAAATCAGTGGAGGAAAAGATGAAAATAGGTTTTTTATATGGTGGACAAGGAAGTCAGAAGGCAGGTATGGGTAAGGACCTATATGAAAATTATGATTATATTAAGGAATTTTATGATTCCCTTAATCTTGATTTTGATATAAAGGATTATTCTTTTAATAAGGACTTGGAAACAATTTCTGAAACAAAATATACTCAACCTATTATGGTTTCTTTTCAAATAGCTGTTACAAGGATTTTAAATAATTTAGGAGTTAAACCTTCCTTTGTTGCAGGTCTTAGTATTGGAGAATATTCTGCCCTTGCAGCTTCCGGAGTTTTAAAATATATAGATGCTGTAGAAATAGCCAATATTAGAGGGAAGTCCATGACTAAAGCAAGTTCCGGTATTAAAACCGGAATGGTAGCTGTAATGGGATTGGAAAAAGAAAAAATCGAAAGAATATTGGAAGAGCTTAGTGACAATGAAAATAAAGTTGAAATTGCCAATTTAAATTGTCCTGGTCAAATTGTTATTTCCGGAGAAGCTTCTAAAGTAGAGGAAGCAATAAGAGAATTAAAAGAAGCCGGAGCAAGACGGGCAATTCCTTTAAATGTTTCAGGACCCTTTCATACTTCATATATGGAGCCGGTAGCTAAAGAATTAGAAGAAGTGTTTAAGGAATATGATTTTTATGATGAGAAAATATCGATTGTCTATAATTTATTAGCTAGTGTAAGAAATGGTGAAGACATTAAGACAATAATGACTAAGCAAGTTAAATCAACTGTAAAATTTCAAGAATCAATTGAATACATGATAGGTCAAGGAGTAGACACCTTTATTGAAATTGGATTTGGAGATGTAATAAAAGGTTTTTTAAAGAAAATAGATAGAAAATTAAAAGTTTATTCTATTAATAATATAGAAAGTATTAAAGCCTTTGAAAAGGAGTTTAAGAATGTGTAATAAAAAAGTTGCCTTAGTAACCGGAGCAGGAAGAGGAATTGGTAGAACTATAGCAATAGAATTATCTAAAGAAGGTTATAATATAGCTTTAAACTTTAGATCAAACGAAGAAGAAGCTAATTTAGTAAAAGAGGAATGTGAAAAGAATGGAGCAGAGGTTTTACTTGTAAAGGCTGATGTTTCAATTTTTGAAGAATGCGAAAAAATATTTAAAGATATAAAGGAAAAATTTAAAAGATTGGACCTTCTTGTAAATAATGCAGGTATTACAAAGGATAATCTGATTATAAGAATGACACCGAAGGATTTTAACGATGTTCTTGAAGCTAATTTAAATTCAACTTTTTATTGTATGAAATTAGCATCAAGAATTATGATGAAGCAAAGATACGGAAAAATCATAAGTATTTCCAGTATTGTAGGTTTACATGGAAATGCTGGACAAGTTAATTATTCAGCCAGTAAGGCAGGTATTTTAGGTATGACAAAATCCTTAGCTAAGGAATTAGCATCTAGAAATGTAACTGTAAATGCTATAGCTCCGGGCTTTATTGAGACAAGTATGACTGAAAAATTACCTGAAGATATTATTAATTCAATGTTGGAAAATATACCTTTAGCTAAATTAGGCAGGCCTAAAGATATAGCTGATACAGTTGTTTTTCTAGCAAGTGACAAGGCGAATTATATAACAGGACAGACTATATCGGTAGATGGAGGTATGAGCATATAATGAAAAGAAGAGTTGTTATAACAGGACTTGGTGCTGTTTCTCCAATAGGAAATACCTTAGAGGATATTTACAAAAGCTTACAGGAAGGTTACTGTGCAGTAGACCAAATAACAAGATTTGATGTATCGAATAACAAAACGAAATTTGCTTGTGAGGTAAGGGATTTTAAACCTGAGGAATTTTTAGATAAAAAAACCATAAGAAGAATAGATTTAGTTAATCAGTTTGGTATAGTAGCTGCCCATAAGGCGCTAAATCATAGTGGAATAGAATTAGACAAGCTTGAAGACTTAAATAGATGTGGTGTAGTAATTTCTTCCGGAATAGGTGGACTAAAAACTATTCAAGATGAAACTATTAAAGGCAGCAAGAGGGGTTTTGAAAGAATTTCACCATTTTTTATTACAGGGGGAATTGCAAACATGACCTCTGCATTAATTGCCATTGAATTGGGTTTTCATGGTTATAGTGCTTGTCCTGTAACTGCTTGTGCTGGTGGAACCAATGCAATAGGTGATGCCTTTAGAAGTATAAGAGATGGTTACCAGGATTTAATATTTGCCGGTGGTTCAGAAGCCAGTATTACAGAAGTGGGAATTGGTGGTTTTACATCTATGAAGGCCTTGTCTACAGGAGAAAGTAAAGACAGAGTATCCATACCCTTTGACAAAGAGCGTTCAGGCTTTGTAATGGGTGAAGGAGCTGGAATAATAGTTTTAGAGGAGTTAGAACATGCAAAAAGACGTGGAGCTAAAATTCTAGCTGAATTAGTCGGTTACGGTGTAACTTGCGACGCCAGCCATATGACTGCTCCGGATAGTGAAGGAAGATTTACAGGAAGGGCTATGTTAGATGCAATAGAAGATGCAAAAATTAAACCAGAGGACATTGACTATATAAATGCCCATGGAACATCAACTCCTTTGAATGATAAATTCGAAACCTTAGCTGTAAAAAACACATTTAAAGAACATGCAAAAAATTTGAAAATTTCCTCTACAAAATCAATGACAGGTCATTTACTTGGTGGTTCAGGTGGACTGGAAGCTATTATATCTGTATTGGCTTTGGAAAATGGATATATACCTCCAACAGTTAATTATAAAGTGCTCGATGAAGAATGCGATTTAAATATAGTTCCCAATAAGGGTATATATGAAAATATTTCTTATGTTATGAGTAACTCATTTGGATTTGGTGGTCACAATGCTTCAATTATTATAAAAAAATGGGAGGAATAATGGAATATAATATTAATGAAATAGAAAAAATTATCCCACATAGATATCCTTTTTTATTAGTAGATAAGATTATTGACGGAAAAGAAGGGGAATGGGCTAAGGGAATTAAATGTGTAACTGCAAATGAACCATTTTTCCAAGGACATTTTCCAGGTTATAAAGTTATGCCGGGAGTATTAATAATAGAGGCCTTAGCACAAGTAGGTGCTGTTGCATTGCTGACTATTGATGAATTCAAAGGTAAAATTGCGTTATTTGGAGGAATTAAAAAGGCTAAGTTCAAAAGACAAATTATTCCGGGAGATGTACTTGAATTAGAATGTAGACTTACAAAAAGAAGAGGAAATGTTGGATTTGGTGAAGCAATAGCAAAAGTAGGAGACCAAGTTGCAGTTACAGCTGAATTGACATTTTTCATTTCTGACTAAAATTTAAAAAGAATATTATTAATTAAACAATTTACTTGCATAAATCTGTACTTTTTTGTTAATATTAAAGTAATATAAACTTAAAAGGGGAAAAGAATGATAGAAGAATTATTTAGTGAAGTATATGAAAAATTTAAACTGAATTTTTACAAGAATATATTTAAAAATTTTGAGACCAGAGAAGCCACCTTATCTGCAACAGAAACATTTTGTGTAGAGGTTATTAATGCATTAGGGCGACCAACAATAAGTGAATTAACGAATTTTTTGGAAATTTCACAACCTAATACTGCATACAAGGTAGCAAGTCTTGTAAAAAAAGGATATGTTAGAAAGGTTCAATCAAAAGAGGACAAAAGGGAATTCTATTTAGAATTAACAGATAGATTTCAAAATTATCAAAAGATTAAAAATGAGTATATCCATACGGTAATAGATAGGATGGAAGCAGAATTATCTAAAGAGGATTTAGAGAAATTTGAAGAAATTCTTGCAAGAATTAGCAATGAATTTATGCCTGAAGTTACTACATTTATGTTAGAAAATACAAATTCATAGTAGGATAAATCAAAAGCACAAGGATTAATTTTCCTGTGCTTTTTCTATGTCTATATTCCTATTTAAATTTTTTATATCTTTAGTTAAAAATATTACACTTAGTATAAAAGCAATTAAATCCGATACAGGATATGCTAGCCAAACACCTAAAAGTCCAAAGAATTTAGGTAGTATTAACAATACAGGTAAAAGAACTATTAACTGGCGAGATAAGGACAGTATTACTCCAATTATAGGTTTGCCTGTTGCTTGAAAATAATTGGAACTTAGTATTTGAAAACCCAGTATTGGAAAAACAAAGGATGTAACTTTTAAGGCTTCAACGGTTATTGGCATAATGGTGTTAATATTAGAAGCATTAACAATAAACAGATTTATTAATAATTCCGGTGCTAACATAATTACACAGTAGCAAATTGAAATGTATATGGTAGCTATTATAATTGCATAGATTAAAGTTCTTTTCACACGTTCGTATTTTTCTGCTCCATAATTGTATCCTAAAATTGGTTGAGAACCTTGGTTTAAACCGAATATAGGCATAAAAGCTATAGTGCTTATACTCTGTACTATTCCCATTGCAGTTATTGCATTTTCATTTCCGAATTTTGCTAATTGTATATTGAATATAGTTATAACAAGACTGGAAGCTATTTGCATTCCAAAAGGAGATAATCCTAGACTTAAAATTTCCCCTACAGTATGTAATTTCAATTTAATATTTTCTTTAGTAATTCTAATAGATGATTTTGAACCAAAGAAAAACATTAGAACCCAAACAAAAGAAAAAAATTGTCCAATTATTGTGGCTAAAGCAGCTCCTTTTACACCTAGTCCAAGTAAGATTACAAAAACATAGTCTAAAATTATATTTGTTATAGCACCTATTAGCATCGTTCCCATAGCTATAGTAGGGCTACCTTCTCCTCTTATAAAATAGTTAAGTCCAAATCCAATCATTTGAAATGGTATACCTATGGCTATAATTTTCATATAATCCATGGCATAAGGTAAAAGAACTTCTTTACTTCCAAGGATTTTTAAAATCGGTTCAAGAAAGAAAAATATAATTGCAAATATAATAAAGGATAACCCTACGAGCATAGTGAAGGAATTACCTAGAATTTTTTCAGCCTGATCCTTTCTACCTTGACCTAGTCTTATAGATGAAAGGGAATTTCCTCCCATTCCAACCAACATGGCAAAAGCCATTATTGCCAAACTTAGTGGATATGTTAAATGAACACCACCAATGGCAAGGGAATTTACCTGACCTAAAAATATTTTATCTACAACATTATAAAGGGCGTTAACAATCATTCCAATAATTGCAGGAATTGAAAACTTTAAAAGTAATTTAGTTATAGGCTCTGTTCCCAATAATTCATTTTTATTTGTATTCATGTGCACCTCCCAATAATAATGTATATTGGAATATGTATTTTGTAAAGCAAATTATTTTTATTAATGGGTATAAAGAAAATAAGAAAATTTCAAGGTAAATATAAGGAGGATTGTAATGAATGCTGAAGTAAAAGAAGTCTTGCTTTTGGAAACAGAAGATGAATTTAAGTATATGACAGTTAAACAAATTCTTGATGATAATAATATACCTTATATTATAAAAGATAAGGGTTCAGGAGGCTATATGAGAATAATAGGTGGATTTTCCATTTATTTAAAAGAAATTTATGTATCTTCTGAAGATTATAAGAAGGCATATGATTTAGTAAAGGAATTTATAGAAAAAACAAAGGAATAATAAAAATAAAGATAGTATGATTTTATACTATCTTTATTTTAGTCTTATTTAACTGTAACTCTATGGTAGATTTTTTTACCCTTTTTAATAACCAGTTCATCATTATCAAAGTCATCTAGGGTAATGTTTTTCCTAAAGTCATCTACAACGACTCCATTAATTGAAATTCCATTTTGTTGGACTAATCGTCTACCTTCGCCATTGGATTTAGTTAATTCCAATTCTGTTAACAGATTTAATATTCCAACGCCTTCAGTAAATTTTTCTTTACTAAGTTCTGTTGTAGGCATATTTTCATCAACGGCATTATTACTAAATAAAGCTTTTGAAGTTTCTAAAGCCTGTTTAGCTTTTTCTTCTCCATGTACTAATTTTGTAATTTCATAGGCTAAAACCTCTTTACCCTTATTTATTTCCGCACCTTCTAAGGCTCCTAATCTTTTACATTCTTCTATAGGTAAAAATGTAAGCATAAGTAAGAATTTTTCAACATCTCTATCATCAATATTTCTCATATACTGGAATAGTTCATAAGGGGTTGTTTTTTCTTCATCTAACCAAACTGCACCCTTCATGGATTTACCCATTTTTACACCATCGGCAGTAGTTAAAAGTTTAAAGGTAATTCCATATACTTTTTCCTGTTCTAATTTTCTAACTAAATTATAGCCGCCAATTATGTTTGACCATTGGTCAGAGCCACCCATTTGTAGTTTTACTCCGTGTTTTCTATATAGAACCAGAAAATCATAGGATTGCATTAGCATATAGCTAAATTCAAAAAATGTAAGTCCATCATGTAATCTATTTTTATATGAATCTAGGGTTAACATTTGACTAACTGAAAAATGTACACCTATTTCCCTCATAAAGTCCAAGAAATTTAGGTTTAGTAACCAATCTGCATTGTTTTCAATTATGGCCTTATCATTTTCAAAATCTAAAAATCTTCCTAATTGATTTGCAAAGCATTTTGCATTATGTTCTATTGTTTCTTTAGTCATAACCATTCTCATATCGGATCTTCCTGAAGGATCTCCAACCATGGTTGTTCCTCCACCAAGTAAAGCTACTGGTACATGGCCATGTCTTTGCATTCTCATCATAATCATAATTTGAATGAAGTGACCAATAGTTAGACTGTCGGCAGTGGCATCAAAGCCGATATAAAATTTCACAGATTCATTTTTTAACAGTTCCCTTAATTCATCTTCATGGGTTGCTTGTTCAAAGTATCCTCTTTCAACTAATTCATCAAAAACATTATCATGTTCTAATTTGTAATTAATCATTTACTTCCTCCATAAAATAAAAAATCTCCTAGTTGAAAGGACGCGTTACCGTGGTACCACCTTTCTTTACTAGAAGTCTCTTTGTTAAGTTAGGCACTTAACAGCCGTAACAAAAAATGTTGTAATTCCCTTGAAGACACTACTCAACAAGGTACTGATCATTTTATAAGTTAATATTTATTTATAACTGAAACTATAATATAAAAGTTATAAATAGTCAAGTTTCTTATCTTAATATTATATTTTAACTTTTTTAAAATAATTAAAATAATTTATATAATTATTTGCAAATGTAAATAAATTATGTTATGATTAAATGCAATAAATTACTTGTTGATATTTTTATCAAATAAGTGAGAAAGGATAAATTAAATGGTGGTTCACATGAAATTACATAATTTAGCAGCTAACTATTTTAACTTTTATTTTAGCTTTACTAACTATTTTAGTAAGGTCTTTTTGAGGTTAGCTGCAAAATAAAAGTTTCATGATATATTAATATACATTTATCAAAAAAGAGACTAGCAGATTAACTTCTGCTAGTCTTTTTTATATATATCCTTTAATTAATAAGTTTTATATAAGAATAATATATATTTTTTGGGAGGTTTATTATGATAGTAAAATTAAAAAATGGATTACAAAATGAAAAAACAAAAAGGCTAATTAAATGGTTAAATGAAAGAAATTTAGAAGTACATCCTTCAGAGGGAAAGACCTATACTGTTTTAGGCTTAGTAGGTGATACTTCCATAATAGATGTTAATAGTATTAAAGCCTTTGATATTGTAGAAGCTGTAACTAGAATTCAAGAGCCATACAAGGCAGCTAATAGAAAGTTTCATCCAGAGGATACAATTGTAGATGTAGGAGGAGTAAAGATTGGTGGAGGACACTTTGCTGTAATGGCAGGACCTTGTTCAGTTGAGTCAAAGGAACAGGTTTTAGAAATAGCAAGGGCAGTAAAGGCTTCCGGGGCAAATTTATTAAGAGGTGGAGCTTTTAAACCAAGAACATCTCCATACTCATTTCAAGGAATGGGAAATGAGGGAATAGAAATACTGTTGGAGGCTAAAAAAGAAACAGGACTACCAATAGTAAGTGAAATTATGGACATAGAGGATTTACCATTTTTTGAAGAAGTGGATATGCTTCAAGTTGGGGCAAGAAATATGCAAAACTTCGCCATGTTAAAAAAATTAGGACAAATAGATAAACCGATTTTACTAAAAAGAGGCTTGTCTGCAACTTATGAAGAATGGATAATGAGTGCTGAATATATTATGGCTGGTGGAAATAAAAATGTAATATTATGTGAAAGAGGAATAAGAACCTTTGAAACAGGTATAAGAAATGTATTGGATATTACAGCAGTTCCATATTTAAGGGAGAAAACCCATTTACCTATAATTGTTGACCCTTCTCATGCATCGGGAATGTGGGAAATGGTAGAGCCTTTATCAATAGCGGCAACAGCTATTGGAGCAGATGGACTCTTAATTGAAGTTCATAATGACCCGGAAAGAGCTTTATGTGATGGACCACAATCATTAAAACCGGAAAAATTTGAACATTTAATGCAGGAGATAAATAAAATTAAAACTGTAATGGTTTAAGTACTATTTCAGTTATAATATAAATATTAAATAAATTATATAAGGAGTTAAATTATGATAGTAAAATTAAAAAGAGGTATTGAGGATAAAAATGCAAAGGAATTAATTAAATGGTTAGAGAACCAAGGTTTAGAGGTTCAACCAACTATTGGTAAAACATACACTATTTTAGGTCTTGTTGGCGACACTGCATCTATTGCTATGAATTCGGTAAAGGCCTTTGAAGTTGTAGATTCAGTAACTAGAATTCAAGAGCCATACAAATCTGCAAATAAGAAATTACATCCAACACCATCTGTTGTAGATGTGGGGGGAGTAAAGATTGGTGGAGGACACTTTGCTGTAATGGCAGGACCTTGTTCAGTTGAGTCAAAGGAACAGGTTTTAGAAATAGCAAGGGCAGTAAAGGCTTCCGGGGCAAATTTATTAAGAGGTGGAGCTTTTAAACCAAGAACATCTCCATACTCATTTCAAGGAATGGGAAATGAGGGAATAGAAATACTGTTGGAGGCTAAAAAAGAAACAGGACTACCAATAGTAAGTGAAATTATGGACATAGAGGATTTACCATTTTTTGAAGAAGTGGATATGCTTCAAGTTGGGGCAAGAAATATGCAAAACTTCGCCATGTTAAAAAAATTAGGACAAATAGATAAACCGATTTTACTAAAAAGAGGCTTGTCTGCAACTTATGAAGAATGGATAATGAGTGCTGAATATATTATGGCTGGTGGAAATAAAAATGTAATATTATGTGAAAGAGGAATAAGAACCTTTGAAACAGGTATAAGAAATGTATTGGATATTACAGCCGTTCCATATTTAAGGGAGAAAACCCATTTACCTATAATAATTGACCCTTCTCATGCATCAGGAATGTGGGAAATGGTAGAACCTTTATCAATAGCGGCAACAGCTATTGGAGCAGACGGACTCTTAATTGAAGTTCATAATGACCCGGAAAGAGCTTTATGTGATGGACCACAATCATTAAAACCTTCTAAATTCGATAGATTAATGAAGGAAATAGCCTTAGTGAGAAATACAGTTAATGAAATAGGAGAAATGAAAAGTGAAAAGTCCCATTAAGATTCCAATAGATGCTTCAACAAAATACAATGTTGTAATTGGAAGAAATCTTTTAAATAATATTTCTAATAGAATAAAGGAATTAAAGGGAGATTGTACTGTTGCAATTATTACTGATGATATAGTTAACAGTTTATATGGTGAAGAAATATCTAAGGGACTATCTAATAATAAAATTAGAAATCATAAATTTGTATTTAATAATGGAGAAAAATCTAAAAATATTAATACTTTAAGCGAAATTTTAGAATTTTTAGCCAGTAATACAATTAATAGACAGGATTTGATTGTTGCCTTAGGTGGTGGAGTTGTTGGCGATATTGCAGGATTTGCAGCAGCAATTTACCTTAGGGGAATAGATTATTTACAAATACCTACAACTTTTCTTGCTGCAATAGATTCTTCTGTTGGTGGGAAAACAGCTATTGATTTAGAAGCCGGAAAAAATTTAGCAGGGGCTTTTAAACAGCCAATAGAAGTAATTTGTGATGTAGAAACATTTAAGACACTTGATGAGAAAATATTTGCTGATGGTATAGCAGAGGCTATAAAATATGGAGTTTTATTTGATGAGGAATTATTTAATAGATTTTTAAAAGACAAGCTTACAGCAAATAGTGAAGATATTATGGACATAGTGAAAAAATGTGTTGAACATAAAAGGGATATTGTTGCAAATGATGAATTTGATAGAGGTAAAAGACAATTGCTAAATTTAGGCCACACTGTAGGACATGCTATTGAAAGGTGTAGTGATTATGAAATAACCCATGGTCATGCAGTTGCTGCGGGAATGGGAATAATAGCAAGGGCTTCAGAAAAGAAGAATCTAGCTAAAGAAAGAATTAGTGAAAAAATTGAAAAGGCCTTAATAAAGAATAACCTTCCTATTAATTCAGAGTATTCTACAGAAGAATTATATGAAAAAGCTATAAAGGACAAGAAGGTTTTAGGTAGTAATATTAATTTAATAATTCCTGAAAGAATCGGAAAGTGTAAATTATATAATATTAAAACAGAAGAGATTAAAGAATTTATAGAATTGGGAAAGGAATAGTTTATGGATATTTCAATTAAACCAAATTATTTAAGTGGTGAAGTAGATGCAATTTCTTCTAAATCCCATGGTCATAGAATTTTAATTTGTGCAGCACTAGCAGATAAAGCTACAAATATAGTATTGGAAAAAACTTCAATTGATATAGATACAACTATGAATTGTTTAAGGGCATTAGGGGCAAAAATTGAAAAAGACGGAACTAATATAAAAGTTACGCCTATAGAAAAAACAAATTCAGTTCCTTTGCTGGACTGTATGGAAAGTGGAACTACCTATAGGTTGATGTTACCAATTGCAGCTGCCTTATATAGAGAAGTGGATTTTACCGGTAGGGGAAGATTGCCGGAAAGACCAATGTCGGACTTAATAAATGCAATGAAGGAACATGGGACTACTTTTTCTAAGGAAAAAATGCCTTTTACTGTGAAAAACGGTTTAAAAGGTGGAGTTTTTGAAATTCCCGGTGATGTTAGTTCTCAATATATATCTGGCTTGTTATTTGCAGCTCCCTTATTAAATGAAGATGTTGAAATTAGATTAACAACAAAACTAGAATCGGGAAATTATGTTGAAATGACAATAGATGCAATGGAGCAGTTTGGAGTAGTTGTAGAAAGACTTGAAAATGGATTTTTCGTTAAAAAAGGTCAAAAATATATATCTACAAGTGATGTAACAATTGAAGGTGACTGGTCAAATGCAGCGTTTTTCCTTGCTGCAGGTGCAATAGGAAAAGAAGTTGTTGTAAGAAAGCTAAATATGAACTCTACCCAAGGGGATAAGGAAATAGTTAAAGTATTAAAGGATTTTGGTGCTAAGGTGGAAGTTGGAAAGGACTATGTAAAAGTTAGTTCGAGTAAGTTAAAAGCAATAACTTTAGATATTTCAGAAATTCCGGATTCTTTACCTATATTGTCAATTGTTGCTTCTTGTGCTGAAGGAAAAACGGAATTTATAAATGCTAAAAGATTAAGATTAAAAGAAAGCGATAGGCTGGTAACCACTAGAAAAATGATTGAGAATTTAGGTGGTAAGGCTATTGAAGGACCTGAAAGCTTAACAGTTGAAGGTGTTGGAAAACTCAAAGGTGGTACTACGGAATCCTTTAATGACCATAGACTTGCAATGGCTTCAGCAATTGGCTCTATAATTTCAGAAAACAATGTAACTATTAAAGATGCAGAAGCTGTAAATAAATCTTATCCTAAATTTTATGAGGATTTTAAATCTTTAGGGGGAAAGATAGATGTCATCTAGTTTTGGTAGTAAATTAAAGGTTTCAATTTTTGGTGAATCCCATGGTAAGGCAATTGGATGTACAGTTGATAGTTTACCGGCCGGGGAAAAAATTGATTTAGACAGATTAAATCAATTTATGGGAAGAAGGGCACCGGGGAAAAATAAATTTGGAACTAAAAGAAAAGAAGCGGATGAAGTTGAATTTTTATCCGGAATAGTAGACGGAGTAACAACAGGTAGTCCATTAACAGCTATTATATTTAATAAAGATCAAAGATCAAAAGACTATAAAAACTTGGATATAATTCCTAGACCTTCCCATGCAGATTTTACTGCCTATGTAAAATACAAGGGATTTGCAGATATGAGAGGTGGCGGTCATTTTTCAGGAAGGCTTACAGCGCCAATATGTATTGTTGGAGGAATAGCTAAGCAAATTCTTGAAAGAAAAAATATTTTTGTAGGTGCTCATTTATTGTCCTTAGGTGAATTAAATGACGATTCCTATGATTTTGTAAATTTATCTAAAGAGGATTTAGAACTAGTATCAAATAGGGATTTTCCTGTAATAAATGAAGAAACCGCCGAGTTAATGAAAGAATATTTAAATAATATTAGAAAACAAGAGGATTCCATTGGTGGAATAATTGAAGCCGGAGTAATTGGTTTGCCTGTTGGACTTGGAAATCCTATGTTTGATGGAATTGAAAATAAACTTGCAAAAGTTTTATTTGGAGTTCCCGGAATAAAAGGCCTTGAATTTGGAAGTGGCTTTCAAGGGACAAAATTAAAAGGTTCAACACATAATGATGCTTTTGATATTGCTAATGGAAAAGTTGTAACAAAAACAAATAACAATGGTGGAATTATTGGAGGAATTTCCAATGGTATGCCGGTACTTTTAAAAGTTGCAATGAAAGCAACTCCTTCTATTTCCTTAGAACAGGATTCAATTAATTTAAATACCAATAGAAAAGAAAAATTGGTAATACATGGTAGACATGACCCCTGTATAGCTATAAGGGCAGTACCGGTAATAGAAGCAGTTGTTGCCATTGTAATATTGGATTTAATAATGGAAGAAGGGCTGTTGTAATTATGAAAGTAAATGAATATGGACTTTTAGGTGCTCATCTTTCCTATAGCTTTTCACCTGAAATACATGGCTATTTTGCAGACTACAAATATGAATTATTTGAAAAAGAAGAAGGGGAAATAGAGGAATTTTTAAAGGATAAAAATCTAAAAGCTATTAATGTAACCATACCCTATAAAAAAACAGTTATGAAATACTGTAATGAAATTTCAGACATAGCTAAGAGAATAGATGCAGTTAATGTTGTTAAATTTTCAAAGGGACAATTATATGGGGATAATACTGATTATTATGGTGTAAAGTACATGCTTTCAAAAGGCAAAATTACTATAAAGAACAAAAGAGTAGCCATACTTGGAGATGGTGCTACATCCCAAACCGTAAGGGTAGCACTTGAGGACTTAGGAGCTAAAGAAATACTTATAATTTCACGAAAGGGAAATATAAAATTTAGCGATTTGGAAAAATATAATTTTGTTGAGGTTATTATAAACTGTACACCTGTTGGAATGTACCCTGGAGAAGCAAAGTCCTTAGTGAATTTAAATAATTTTATAAACATAGAAGCAGTAGCAGATGTTGTTTATAATCCTGCTAGAACAGCCTTAATTTTACAGGGTGAAAAACTTGGAATTAAGACTATAAATGGACTTCCAATGTTAGTAGGACAAGCAAAACAAGCTGTCGAAATATTTTTAAATAAAAAAATAGAAAACAGTAAATTAGATAAGGTCTATGAAAAAATATACAGAAGTACCCATAATATTATACTTATTGGAATGCCCGGCTCAGGTAAAAGCAGTATAGGAGAAAAAAGTTGCACTAAAGTTAGGAAAAGAATTTATAGACATAGATAAGGAAATAGAAAAAGCAAAAAAAATGTCTATTCCACAAATTTTTGAAAGTGAAGGAGAAGAAGGCTTTCGGAAAATAGAAAAGGAGCTAACTCATAAATTCTCAAGAAAAACCGGTGTAGTAATATCAACAGGTGGCGGAGTTGTACTTGATGAAGAAAATTATAATCCTTTAAAACAAAATGGATTTATTGTACTTGTAGAAAGAGAAATAGAAAAACTTTCAACACAGGGAAGACCATTGTCCCAAGGCGGAATAAATAGACTAATAAAGTTAAAAGAAGAAAGACAAAGTAAATATGAGGATTTTAGTGATATTAAAGTAAATAATATCTATTTACCAAATGCTGTAGATGAAATAGTGGAGGCATTTAATGAAAATCCTAGTAATTAATGGACCTAATATAAATATGTTGGGAATAAGAGAGCCAGAGATATACGGTAGAGAAACCTACGATGATTTGATTGCCTATATAAAAGAAGAGACAAAACTATTGAATATAAAAGTAAGTTTTTATCAGTCCAATCATGAAGGGAATTTAGTAGATAAAATACAGGAGTCCTATGGTAAATATGATGGTATAGTAATAAACCCGGCAGCATACACCCATACATCTGTAGCCTTATTAGATGTAGTTAAGGCGGTGGGAATACCAACAGTAGAAGTTCATATATCGGACCCGGATAGTAGAGATGAATTTAGAAAAATATCCTACATAAGACAGGCCTGTGTCACCACAATAAAGGGTAAGGGATTTAAAGGATATATTGAAGCAATAGAATATTTAGTCAAACATCATAGTTAAGCTATGGTGTTTTTTATTTGAAATAAAATTATTAAGTATATTTATAAAATCAAGATAAAACTTAGAAATAATGATATAATATAATTTAATAACTATATTGGAACAAAATAAAATGTTAATAATATATAAATGATTTAAAATAAATATATATTTGGAAATTAATTGTTATTTAAATTCAGAAAGAGTAGAAGGAGGGGGAATGTTTTATTTTAAATAACAGTTAAAATAGTAACTATAATATTATTATGTGAGGAGGTTTAAATGTTAAAAGAATATGCCGATTTAGTAATTAGAAATGTAAAAGTGTATAACAGTTACTTTAAGAAATTTGATATGAAGAATGTTTACATTGTTGATGGTAAATTTTTGTATATTGGGAAAGACTATGATAATGTTTTAAAACCTAAAAAGATTATTGAAGGAAAAGAAAGATATTTAGTACCGGGACTTATAGATATCCATATGCATATTGAAAGTTCTATGGTATCGCCAAAGGGATTTAGTGATTTTATTGCAGGTTGTGGTGTAACAACTATTGTTTCAGAACCTCATGAGATGGCGAATGTAGCAGGTATAGATGGAATATATGAAATGATAAATGCTGGAAAAGATAGTAAAATAGATATATTTTATGGAATTCCAAGCTCTGTACCAGCCTCCTCAGAAGAACTTGAAACTACAGGTGGAAAAATTGATTACGAAGATATGAAAAAATTAAAGAAAAACCCTTTCGTTGCTTGTGTTGGAGAAGTTATGAACTATCGACAAGTTATAAAGCCTAATAATTTAGAAATTACTAAATTTATAGAGGATTTAAGAAAAACGGATAAAATTTTTCCGATAGAAGGACATTGTCCTGCCCTAGTAGATTTAGACTTAGCAAAATTCTTATATCTTGGTATTAATGCTGACCATACAGAACATAGTTTAGAAGAATTACACCAGAGATTTGAAAATGGAATGTTTGTGGAAATACAAGAAAAAATGCTTCATAAAGAAGTTATGGACTACATTATCGATAATAATTTATATGAATATTTTGCCTTTGTTACAGATGATGTTATGACCGATACCCTTTATGAATATGGACAATTAGACCATTTAGTTAGAAAAGCTATTAAATTAGGATTTACTCCTGAACAAGCTATTTATAATGCAACCTATACTCCGGCAAGGAGGATGAATTTATTCGATCGTGGTGTAATAGCCCCTGGAAAACTTGCGGATTTTGTATTATTGGATAATTTGGAAGAATTTACTGTAAGTTCTACATATAAAAATGGTAGATTAATTTATGATAAAAATATTACTGATAGTGAAGATAATAAGAAATATTTTTCAAAGCCATATTATAACAGCATAAAAATAAAAAAACAAGAAAAAGATGTTTTAAAAATAAAAGTACAAGAAAATGTTGAAAAAGTCCTTGTAAATGTAATGGAGTTAAAAGATAAAAGTACAAGAACTTCTAGAAAACAAATTGAAATGCCTGTAGAAAACAATATTTTAAAATGGGAAGATTCAGGTTGTTTATTAGCAGCTGTCTTTGAAAGATATGGTAAAAATAACAATATAGGAATTGGATTTTTAACAGGTGACTGTCATAAGGAAGGTGCAGTTGCATCAAGTTACGCCCATGACAACCATAATATTCTAGTAGCAGGTTCAAATGTAGAGGATATGATTTTAGCCTTAAACAGATTAATTGAAATGCAAGGGGGAATGGTAGTAACTAATAAGGGAGAAATTCAAGCTGATTTACAATTAAATGTTGGCGGGATACTATCTGAAGAACCTATTGCTAAAGTTGCTAATAAACTATCAGGTATTAGAGGAAAAATGATAGAGCAAGGATATAATCATTATAATCCAATTATGTCCTTTGGAACTTTAACTTTAACAGTAAGTCCTGAATTAAAAATAACTGATAAAGGTTTAATTGATGTGGTAAATTCAAAAATTATGCCATTATATGAGATATTATAGATAGGAGTTAAATATGAAAAGTAATAAAGAAGTTGTAAATGGAGGATTTCTTGAAAAAATATTTTTATTAAAGAAAAATAATACATCTATAAAGACAGAGGTTTTAGCAGGGATAACAACATTTGTAACAATGGCGTATGTATTGGGAACAATTCCTAATATGATGGCGACTGCTGGGCTAGATAAGGGAGTAATTTTAACTTCAATGGTAATACTTATAGTATTAACATCAGTTGCCATGGCAATAGTGACAAATAGACCATTTGCATTGGGACCGGGCTTAAGTAGTGTTGGTATAGTTGCCGGTATGATTTCCAATGAAGGTATTCCAATAGAAGTTGCTCAAGGAGTAATCTTTTGGAGTGGTATAATATTTGTTGTAATTTCTTACTTAGGAGTAAGAGATGCTGTTGTAAAGGCCATTCCTGCTAGTTTAAAACATTCTGTAAGTGCCGGTGTTGGATTATTTATAGCATTATTGGGATGTAGAAATGCAGGTATAATTGTAGGAGTAGAGGGAAAGAATTATTTAGCTTTTGGAGATTTCACAAGTATAGGAGTAATATTAGCTATAATAGGGTTTATTTTAATTTTAGTAACCAAAACTCTTAAAGTTCCAGGATATATGATAGTTTCAATAATAATTACTACTTTAATAGGTATACCAATGGGAATAACTAAATTACCTGAAACATGGTTTACTTTGCCAGCTAATCCTTTTAAATATTTTCTGCAAATAGATTTCTTAGGAGCTTTGAAATTTGCCTATATACCGTTTATACTGTCGTTATTTGTACCGGATTTTTTCTCTACCTTTGGAACAGCTTTAGGGGTAGGAGGAAAGGCAGGTTTTTTAGATGAAGATGGTAACCTTCCAGGAATCGATAAGGTATTTAAGGTAGATGCAATTTCAACAGTAGCAGGTTCATTATTTTGTATTCCTTGCATGACTACATATTTAGAGTCTTCTACCGGAGTTGAATCAGGAGGAAGAACGGGGCTAACGGTTATTTCTACAAGTGTGTGTTTCCTGTTGTCTTTATTAATAACCCCAATTGCATTAATGATTCCTATTGAAGCAACAGCACCGGCTCTTATAATTATAGGAATTGGAATGTTAAGTGCTATTAGTAAGGTGAAATTTGATGATTATACTGAAGCATTTCCTGCTTTTGCATGTATAGCTTTTACGGTTTTTGCAAATAATATTGCTAATGGAATTTGTGTTGCAATACCAGTATATTTAGTATTAAAAATAGCTTCTGGTAAAATCAAAGAAATACCTGTAACAATGTATATTTTAACTGCAATATCATTTTTATATTTTTATACAATTTCATAAAATATAAAAAATAGAAGGAAATAATATTTAAATATAGAATCATTAATAAATATAGAAAATAAAAACATTAAAAAGCATCATGGTTTTGGTTTTTAGAAAACTATGATGCTTTTTATTTAGTTTTTGTAATATTTTTTTAATCTATTGCTATAATTCTAAACAATATGTTTTAAAATTTTAATAGTTGGAAATATATTTCTAGTAAATTCAAATTAGGAAGTGGTTATATGTATATGAATAAAAATAGGCTAGAGGCTTTTTCAGATGGTGTTATAGCCATTGTAATTACTTTGTTAGTTTTAAACTTAAAAGTACCTAAAACACCATCTATTAATGAAATATGGAAAATTAGAGAAAGTTTAATTGCATATATTTCCAGCTTTATATTTGTTGTTGTTATATGGCAAAGTCATCACCAACTTTTATCTTTAGCCAAATCAATAAGTAATACTGCAGTTTGGGCTAATAATTTTTGGTTGTTTTGGTTAACTCTTTCTCCCTTTGTAACATATTGGATAAGTGAATTTCCTACAAAATTATGGCCAGCATTTTGTTATTCTGTAGTTTATTTTATGTGGAGTTTATCCTATGGAATTTTATCTAAAACATTATTAAAAGCCAATGAAGAGGATTCCAAATTCAAAAGAATATTATCCAATGATAGACGAAGCAAGTTTTCCTTAATTGTAAATATTTTAGTTTTTATAGGAATATTTTTTTGGCCTCCATTTGCAATAATTGGAAGATTGATTATATCTGCTATATGGGCTATACCTTATGGTAAAATTGGCAAATATTAAAAATAAGGTATAATATTACTTAATACAAACAAAAATATTGAAATATTATTTCTTTATATTATAATAGTGTTAAGAAGAAAAATAAAAATAAGGTAATTATCTATAGTTTTTATTATAATTAGTAAATATTAATGCTTAAAAAATATATTAAGAATTAATTTATATATAATTACAGACATTTCTTGGAGGGATGTAATGAATTATAAGATGGATATAAGCAAACTTGACACTGAAAAAAGAAATAAGAATTCGGAAAATTTAGACTCTCTAAATAGTTTGGAAATAGTTTCTTTAATGAATAAAGAAGATGAAAATGTGCCAAAAGCAATTGCTAGGGTTTTACCAACGATTGGAAAACTTGTAGATGCTGTTGTTGAAACTTTTAATAATGGTGGCCGTTTAATTTATATTGGGGCAGGAACAAGTGGAAGACTAGGTATTTTAGATGCCTCAGAATGTGTACCAACTTTTGGAGTAAGTAATGAAATGGTAGTTGGTCTAATAGCAGGTGGGAGTAAGGCAATTGTAGATGCAGTAGAAGGTGCAGAAGATAATAGAGAAATGGGAATTACAGATCTTAAAGATATTAATTTTTCTAAAAAGGATATTTTAGTTGGACTTTCTGCTAGTGGAAGAACGCCCTATGTTGTTTCTGCATTAGAATATGCAAAGGGAATTGGTGCTGTTACAGGTTCTGTTTCGTGTAATAGTAATTCTGAAATGGCTTCAATTGCTGATTATGGAATAGATATTTCTCCAGGTCCTGAAATACTTTCAGGTTCAACAAGATTAAAATCAGGTACTGCTCAAAAAATGGTATTAAATATGATTTCCACAGCTTCAATGATAGGTATAGGTAAGGCTTATAAGAACTTAATGGTAGATGTACAACCAACAAATGAAAAGTTAATTGAAAGATCTAAAAGAATAATAATGGAAGCTACAGATTCCAGTTATGAGAAAGCAGAGGAGTTTTTTGAAAAAGCTGACAGGAATGTAAAGGTTGCGATAGTAATGATTCTTACTAATAGTAGTAAGGACGATGCAATGAAGAAGTTAAAAGAAGCTAAGGGATTTGTCTCTAAAACATTGTAGGATATTTTTGGGATTACTGGAGCTACGATAAAAAACATATTAGTATTATTCTATTTAAGAAAGTAGAAAATTTAAAACGGCATACTCCCTCTATAGTATAAACATTAAGAATAAAATGTATATCTATGGATGGGAGTATTCTAAAATTAAAAATAATTAAATAAAAATTCCCCAGTAATTATTTTCTAGTCCTTCTTTTTGTTAAAAATAGAAATTTTTGGTGTTAGCAAGTCTATATTATCAGTTGCAGATTTGATTAATAATGAAAAAATTTCTGAGATCATTTTTTTAGATTCATCATCTAAATATTTGTATGAAGAAAATACAATTTTAGCTGCTTTAAGCCAACTAGTATTTAAAACGTCAATACTGGTTTTATTATTAATTTCAAATATTTCGAATATTTCAAATATTGCATCAAAAAACTGACTTCTTTTTTCCTCATCAACATTTGCTAACCAATTTCTTATTGTACTGTCAATAAATACACTATCGGAAGATACTTTATTTAAATAAACAAAGTCACTGCGCATTACTTCCCAAGTATAAATATCGTGTTGGGTTAAACCATCTTCATAACTGTGTATTACACTGTAATCCTCTTCATGTTCTAATAAAATTCCAACTATGGATGATTGGGGTAAAAATGTATGGATTTTATCTAAAACATTTCTATAGCCTTTTTCTTTTATTAAAATAGGGTTTAGTCCTGGACCGTCAAAATTATAAACCTTTTTAATTTTATCTTGAACTTTTTTTGAAGTAAAGGAAGATGAATAAATAGCCAGGTTTCCTCCTTTAGAATGACCTGCTACCCTAATTGGTAAATTGAAATTACCGGAAATTTTTTCCAAATAATTCTTTGATTCAATTTGGGCAGGAACTACATCCATAAAACTCATGTTGAAATCTTCCTTCCATCCTGTTAAGGTACTGTCAGTTCCTCGAAATGAAACAAAGATATTGTTGTCCAAGGTATCTATGGTAATGGCGGAAAACTGCTTTTCAGATTTTTCATCAACATCATTTACATAGGTATATAGTTTCATATTTCTAAATCTTTCATTTTTTGCCAATTCTTTAAATAAAGGATAATCATTTTCAAGAATTAGTTTATCTTTTAAGTCCTTGTCTTTTCTAAAAAGCTTATAGGCCTCCTTTATTGTAATAGGTTTGTCTATTTCTCTAGGAACTATATTATCAAAAGGTAAGTAAGAAAATCTTGCTAATATTAAAGCGTCAATATTGTTAAATTTTGCAATATTTATATTAAGATCCCCACGCCAATCTAAGTATTGAAATATTGTATTCATAATTCCTCCAAATAGTATATTTATTCATCCTTTTTATTATCTTTTACCAGCTTATTTCCTACAAAATATACTGATATTATAATTAATACTGTTACAGTTATATTTATTAAGTTTAAAGGTAGACTTTTATTGCGTTTAGCATTATTTTCAACTTCTATTTGATTGTTTACACTTGAAATTGAAAAGTTGTTATCATAAATTTGATTTGATACAGTTATTTTATATTCCTTTAAGTCCTTTAATTGATAGGTATAGGAATTTAAGATGGACCTATTTAAAAACAAGCTTTTATTATAGCTAAAGACAGCATATGTATCATCTAATTTATAAATATAAAGCGATGTATGATTAAAGTCTTTATTTAAGAGCAACTCTACATTTTTTGCAGTAGGCATACTCTGATATAGTAAATCTTCGTTGTGCTCTAATATTTCATCATTTGAAATAGTGTAAAATTTTTTTCCATCAATTATAAAAACAGATAGGAATATTAATAGTATAACTATAAAAATTTCTGTAATATAAGTGCGTTTTCTTTTCTTCATTTAATCAATTCCTTATTTAATTTATAATATAATTATATACTATTTTTAATATATGTTTAAATTGATAAGATATAAATTTGGAAATAGTTTTTATATGATATAATTTCTTTAAGAAAATGAGGGAGATATTATGATAAATATTCTTATAGTAATTTTTTTAATAATTTGTTTATCTGAAATAGTTAAATTAGTTAAAAACAAAGAAGTAAATTCACCATTAACAAAAATAATACCGGAAAATATTTTTTATTATTTTTACTTAATTACTTTAGTAATTATTGAAATTGTTTTGGTTGTTGTATTAATTTTTAATTTATTAAAATAGGAAGCTAATTGTATTAAAAGGCATTTGGAAATAAAAAATTCCAAATGCTATTTTTGTATCGTAAAAGTATATTAGTATAAAAAAGATATCTAAACAGTCGATATAATTTTATATTAATTTATAATATACTTTTAACATTAAATTAAAACAGGAGTTGTTATGAAAAATATATTAGAAATAAAAAATTTAACTAAATCCTATGAAAAGGGAAAGGAAATTATAAAAAATTTAAATATAGAAATTAAATCGGGGGAAATTGTTGGCTTTATTGGTCATAATGGAGCAGGAAAAACAACTATGATTAAATGTATAGTTGGTATACATGACTTTGAAAAAGGTGATATTTTTATTGATGGTATTTCCCTTTTAGAAGATCCTATTAGTTGTAAGAAGGTTATGGCATATGTTCCCGATAATCCGGATATTTATGAAAATTTAACAGGACTGGAATACTTAAATATGGTAGCCGATATTTTTAATATTTCAACAGAGGATAGGGAAAAATATATAAGAAAATACAGTGAAAGTTTTGAAATTTTAAATGCTTTACAGGATAATATTTCCACTTATTCAAGGGGGATGAAACAAAAGATTGTTTTAATTTCCGCCTTAATACACAATCCTAAATTATTGATTCTAGATGAGCCTTTTGTAGGCTTAGACCCTAATGCATCTTTTGAATTAAAAAAAATCATGAGGGAAATATGTGCAAATGGTGGTGCAGTATTATTTTCAACCCATGTGCTGGAAGTAGCACAAAATTTATGTACTAATATTTTAATAATAAAAAATGGAGAAATAATAGCTGAAGGTGAAACTAAAGCCATTATTGGTAAAAAAACTTTAGAGGAAATATATTTGGAGAACTATTATGTTAAATAACATTACTACCTTGGTGAAATATAATATTAAATCACAATTTAGTTTTAAAAATATCAAAAATTATATTAAAAATAATAAGGGAATGTTTCTTACCTTTGTAATTTTAGGTGTTTTTATAGTTTCATATATTTTTGGACAGGCAATTGTATTAATAGAATTAGGCTTGGGAGATTATATTCCAATATTGATTTTTTTCTTGATATTTATTATTTCTTTTATAGCAACATTTTCAAAAGCTAGAGACCAAATTTATAGTTTTAGAAATAAGGATATTTTTATGACTTTTCCATTAAAAACTCTATGGATAGTGCAAAGTAGATTTATAATAATATATTTTTATAATTTACTAATTAACCTCTTAATTACAATACCCTTTGCAATTGTATATTTTATATTTGTCAAAGTTTCAAGCTTAACAATTGTTAGTTGGGTATTGCTAACCTTATTTATTCCTGTAATTTCAATTAGTTTAGCTTTAATATTAAGTTCGGTTTTTAGTAGGCTCTTATCTGAATTTAAAAACAATAATTATTTATACAATGGTTTGGCCTTGTTATTAACAATAATTGTGATTTTCCTTTCTACTTATTTACCATTTAAATATATGGATGTGGAGTTTTCTATAGCTGGTGTAACTTTATTTGTAAGGGAATTTTTAAATTCAATTATGTATTATATTGTTCCATTAAATTGGATTTTTAATATTTTTAAAAACAATAGTATCTTTTACTTGTTTATAGTAATAGCTTCATCAGTAATTATTTATTTAATTACAGTAGTTTATATTAATTCTATATTTTTAAAAATAAATATTAATAAAGGAAAGAAAAAAAATAGTGGTGAAGATATAGAAACAAAGGCCTTTTCTAAAAAATCAATTTTAAAGGCCTTATATATTAAGGAGTTAAAATCTTATTTTAATTCAAGAATTTACGCCCTTAATACGATAATAGGACCTATTCTTTTAATAGTAATATCTGGCACGATACTGTTATTTGGATTTGAAAGTATAGGGTCCTTAGTAGGAAATATAGATTTAACGATGATTGGAAACATATACCCCTATATTGCCTGTATGATGATTTCTATGTCATGTACAACCCATGTTTCCCTTTCCTATGAAGGAAAAAACATCTGGTTTATTAAAAGTAGTCCAATTGATAATAAAAATTTATATAATAGTAAAATCCTATTAAATTTAACAATTATTATCCCAGCCGTACTTGTATATATTTTGTCGGTAATTAAAAGCGGTTTTAAAATAGAACAAATATTAATAGCCATATTTATTGTTTTAAGTTTTATGGTATTTATTGCAATATTAGGACTAAAAATCAACCTGAAATTTTTAAATTTCAACTGGGAAAATGAAGTTAAACTAGTAAAGCAAAGTATTAATACTTTTATTATAGTTCTAATTGGAATAGTAGGAACAATGCTAATAATTGGCATTAATATAATTTTTAAAAATTTTGCCCTGTATATTAATACGATTATTATCTTCTTGCTAGTAATATCGTCCCTTGTCCTATATAAAAATATTATAAAATTATCTTTTTAAGACTAGAAATTCTAGTCTTTTTTTATTTAAATTACTATTTGATATAATTATTATAGAAACATAGTAGAAAGGTATGGCGAAAGCTATAAATTGTTATTATATTTAAACTAAGGGGGAAGATATGAATAATATTTTAATAGTAGTGGATATGCAAAATGATTTTATAGATGGATCATTAGGAACTAAAGAGGCTAAAGCAATTGTGCCAAAGGTAATAGAAAAAATTAAAGATTTTCAGGGAAGAGTATTTTTCACAAGAGATACTCATAATGAAGATTATCTTAATACTTTGGAAGGAAAGAATTTACCAATTGAGCATTGTATAAAGGGAACTTTTGGTTGGGAAATTCAAGAGGACATTAATAAATTAAGGAAAACCACTCCTATTGATAAAGAGACTTTTGGTTCAAAGGATTTGGCCTTATTACTATATGAGGAAAATAAAAAAGAAAAAATAGATTCAATTACAATAATAGGCCTATGTACGGATATATGTGTAATATCCAATGCTTTAACTATTAAGGCATTTTTACCGGAAACTAATATTCTTGTAGATTCTTCCTGCTGTGCAGGTGTAACAGTAGAAAGTCATAAAAATGCATTAGAAGCATTAAAACCATGTCAAATAGAAGTTTTGTAAAATATTTTTATATAAAAATAACAAAATTTAATATTTATATTAGTAGATTGAAATATTAGGCAATTATTAAATAATTATTAAGATTGTTTTTGTTAATTTAAAAATAATCTACTATATGATAATATGTTTAGTATAATTGTTATATTTAGGAGTTAAAGTATATGAATAGAATAAAAGAGTTTTATGGAAAAAATAAGAAAATTATAAAGGCCATTTTAATAACTTTAATTATCTTATTAACTACATATGTGATTGTAAAAGAAGTAAGGGGATTAGATGCTAGAGAATTGCTGAGAATGGCAAGAACTATGACCTTTTGGCAAAAATTTATGTTTATAGCATTAGGTTTGTTGTGTTTTAGCTTTGCAGCGATTTATGATTTTATTTTAGCGGCTTATTATAGGATGAAAATGCCTAAACTTGAAGTTTTTAGAATTGGTTGGATATCCCAGTCCTTTAATAATTTCATTGGTTTTGGTGGAGTTGCAGGACTTACAATTAGGGAGTTTTCCTATAATAAATTCGATGTTGATAGAAAAGTAGTAAATAGAATTATGTTTATAGTTTTATTTTCAGACATTATAGGATTATTTTCCTTAGCTCTACCTTCCAGTATAGGATTGATAAAAATAGGTAAGCCTACTTTAATTCCATTAATGGTCTTAATGTTTGCAGTAGTTCTTTTATTTATTTTTAGCGATAAATTACCAATTAAAAAATACGTAACCGATGAGGATTCTATATTCGCTAAGGGACAATTAAAATTACGAGTTTTATTAACCTTACAATCTACATTTGAATGGTTTTTAGCTGCTTTATTTTTCGCTTTTACAATAAAGTTTTATCAACCAGAAATTTCCTTAATGGAGAGTTGTATTGTATATGTATTAGCAACAATTGTTGGAATTATAAGTATGATTCCAGGTGGACTAGGTTCATTTGAAGTTGCCTGTATGGTTTTATTTAAAATGATGGGTTATGGAGAGCCTAATATAGTATTTAGTCTATTAATTTGTAGAATTTGTTATACAATTATACCTTGGCTTGTTGGATTAATATTACTTATGATTTCACCAAAGGATGAATCTGGCGAGCAAGTTTTTGAAAAAGCTAATTTTATGTCCTTACTATTATCTTTTTCAGTATTAATGACCGGTGTAATTATCATATTATCTGTAGCAATGCCTAGACTATTTATTAAAATTAGAGTAATGGGAAGGCTCTTTCCGGATTATATGATAATGTTTAATAGGCGGTTTACCCTAGTAATTGGTATATTGCTTGTTGTCCTATCAAATGGAATAAAAAACATGGTTAAGGTAGCCCATAATTTGTCGGTTATGTTGTTAACTATAGCTGCAATAATCTATTTAAGTAAGGGAAGAAGTTATATTGAAGCTGTAATTTGTATAGTAATTGCTATGGCTTTATTATTAAATAGAAGGTATTTTCAAGCTTCAACAGGTAGGTTAAATAAAAGTCATCTTATTAAAAATTCGGTATTTGTATTCTTAATATTTATTACCTATATTATATTTTTTAATATAACCCATAAAGTTGATTTTTTAAACGGAACTGGAAAATATTCTTTGGATTTTATAAAGAACTATCCAATTTATGTATTATTCAGTCCATTGGTGGCAATACTTGTACTTGCTGTAATGGCGGGAATTAATAGAAAACATGTTGAATTTAAGAAAAATACCGATGAGGGTATGGAGATATTTAATAAGTTTTATGAAAAATATCCTTATACTCCATACACCCATCTCTTTTACATGGATGATAAAAATTATTTTTTAAATGAAAAAGGAACAGTTATGTTTCTTTATAGACCATATAAGGACAATATACTTGTTTTAGGTGATCCGGCAGGGGAACCAGATGATTTTGAAGATGCTATTGACGAACTTATTGAATGGGCTTATGGAAATAAAATGAAGGTGTGTTTTTATCAAATTACCGGTAAATATTTAGAGGACTATATGAGTATAGGATTTAGATTTTTAAAAATTGGTGAAAGCGCAACTGTAGATGTACAAAATTTTAACTTAGCGGGCAAGAGGAACAAGGTTTTAAGAAAAACCATTAATAGTATGGAAACAAAGGGTTTGTCTTTTAAAGTTATAGAGCCTCCATATGATAATAAAACCATGGAGGAATTAAAGGCTGTTTCTGATGAATGGCTAGGGAAAAGAGAAGAAATGCATTTTTCTCTAGGAGCTTTTGAAGAAAGTTATCTTAATAGAGCACCAATTTTTGTTATTGAAAATGAAGTAGGAGAAATTGAAGCCTTTGCAAATATGATGCCAATTAAAGGTAGTAAGGTACTTTCCATTGACTTAATGAGACATAAAAATGATGCACCTGATGGAATAATGGATATGTTATTTATTACTATTATTGAGTGGGCAAAGGAAAATGGCTACGAATATTTTGACTTAGGAATAGCGCCATTATCAAATGTTGGAAACAAGCGTTACTCAAGTACAAAGGAAAAGTTAGTGAATTTAGCATATGAATATGGAAATAAAATTTATGGATTTAAAGGATTAAGAAAATATAAAAATAAATTCAATCCGGAATGGAGTAGCGTATTTATAGCTTATAAAGATGATTTAAGTCTACCGGAAACTCTGCTAGCCTTAGTTAATGTTTGTTATGGTAGAGATACTATAAAGGATTTGGATTATTATGAAGAATTAAGAAAAAAGGCAATAAATTAAAAGGTAATAAAGTTTAAAAGCATCTGAAAGTTAGAATAAAACTAACATTTAGATGCTTTTTTTATAGTAAATATTTTGTGTTTTTAATTAGTTGCAATGTTTGTACCTGTTTCAACAACCTCTATCCAAGTTTGACCAGGGTTTAAAAGAATTTCTTCTCCATCGGAGTTTGTGAAAATTGTTCTGTCTGTTGCAGTATCTTTTGACCAGTTAATATCAATTACTTTTCCTTCTGTAATTAATTTACCGCTTCCCTTACCAATATGGGATATTTCTAAAGTACCAGCTGGTCCATTTACCTTACTGCTAGCAAATTCAATAATAATATTTTTTGCATAAACATTTTCTTCATCTGCTTCATCGACTATTTGAGTATCATTTCTAAATACTTCATAAGATTTTTTAGCTTCGTCATATTTGAAATCTACAATATAGGTTGAATTAAATGGAATATGAACTTCAGTAGCACTTTTTCCATTGTCCATTTGTTGTGAAATTTTATTTCCGTCTAAATCAAATTTAAAACCATCAAATTTTCTATCGGTTTCGTATCCTTTTTTTGAAATTGCATCATCTAATAATTCTATTGAAGTATAGGCATTATGTGGAGAAATTTTATTAACTTCCTTGTTTCTATAAAAAGTTGTACCTTCTAACTCCATACCATTTAAATTGTCTATATTTAATTTAGATATGGTACTCATACCTAAGTCACTACCGCCAAAATGAGCAAAAATACCGTTAAATTCAGCAATGGTTTGTACAAAGTAAGGTCTAGCTGATCTAACAGGTCCTATTAACTCTGCGTCACTATTTTGGAAAATAGCCAGATATCTTGTAAAATCTCCTTCAACTTTAAATTCATAAACTATACTAGCCTTATTAAAACCAGATTGAGGCATAGCTTCCGGATGGTTGTCCAACATTATTCCAATAACCGGATTATATTTATCTTTTTCAGAAATTTCACTACCATCAACTAAAGAATAAGGCTTTGTGTCATCATTTCCATTTATTTCTGTAGTACGAGTACTAGTAGTTTCATTATTGTTTTTTCCGTTACAGCTAGTTAATATTAATGCCATAAGGGAAAATAAAATTAGTAATTTTAATCTTTTCATTTAAACCTCCCTTTCTATATATAAATGATTATAACATAATATTCCTTTTTACTTATTAATTTGTTTTGAATAAAAAATTATGTTAGCATAATATTTAAATATAGATGTTTGGTAACTTATAAAAACAAATAGGAAGTAAAAAATTATAAATATTATTTTAGGAGAAAAATGGAAAAGTTATTATTAAAAAATGGAAATTACATTCCAAAATTAGGACAAGGAACCTGGAGGCTAGGGGAGAACTCAAAACAAAGAAAGTCTGAAGTAGAAGCCTTACAGTTTGGAATTGAAAAGGGTTTAAATTTAATAGACACAGCTGAAATGTACGGCGAAGGCGGTGCTGAATTAATAGTTAAAGAGGCAATAAAGGATTTTAATAGAAGGGATTTATTCATTGTTTCTAAAGTCTATCCCCACAATGCTTCTAGAAAGAAAATATTTTCAGCAGTAGAGAATACTTTAAAAAGACTAGGAAGCGATTATTTGGATTTATACCTTCTTCATTGGAGGGGGACTGTACCATTAAAAGAAACCATAGACTGTTTTGAAGAAATGGTAAAACAGGGAATTATTAAGCAATGGGGTGTTTCTAATTTTGACACCGATGACATGAAGGAATTGTTCTCAATACGAAATGGCAGTAATTGTGTTATAAACCAAGTGTTGTATCATTTAGGCTCAAGAGGTACAGAATATGATTTACAGAATTGGTTGATAGAAAATAATACTGTAATGATGGCCTATTGTCCCTTAGCCCAAGGAGGATATTTAAGAGAAGAATTAATTAAAAATAAATCGATTATAGAAATAGCAAAAAATCGTAACATAACTGTCTATCAGCTATTACTTGGATTTGTATTAAATAGAAAAAATACTATAGCAATACCAAAAGCAACAAAGAAAGAACATATAGAGGACAATATAAACTCTTTAGAAATAGTCTTAAATGAAGATGAATTAAAAATACTAAATAGGGAGTTTCCTGCACCAAATTTTAAAACTTGGTTGGATATAGTATAATATGTAATATATAGGTAGATTGTAATTATGTTTTTTGATTTTTTTAAGGAGGAATTTTAATGAAAGTTCATATTGTAACAGGTGGAGGAAGTGGCATAGGTTTTGAATGTGCAAAGAAACTTCCAGAAGGCGTTGTAGTAATAACAGGAAGAAATGAAGTTAAACTACAAAAAGCCGTAAAAGAGTTAAGTAATTTAAATGTAAATGCAAAATATTTTATTGGAGATGTTTCAAAAAGGGACTCTGTAAAAGATTTGTTGGAATATGCTAAATCCTTAGGGGAAATCGGTTCAGTAGTAAACTCTGCTGGGGTAAGTGGAGACGGTGCAGATGTAAGAAAAACACTTGAAATAGATTTAATGGGACCGGAAATTCTAATAGATGAACTATATAATTATTTAAGTAAGGATTCTGTACTTATATTAATTAGTTCCATGATGGGCTCAGTTATACCTGATAATCCGGAATATAATGAATTATTACAAGAACCGTCAAAGGATAATAACTTAGATAAACTTGAAAAATTAATGGAAGGCAATTCTTCAAATGCCTATAATTTCTCTAAAAAGGGAGTTAGATTATTAGTTAAAAAGAATGCAGAAAAATATGGAGAAAAGGGAGCGAGAATCCTTTCAGTATCTCCAGGAATTATTTTAACTCCAATGGCTGAAGAAGCAGCAAGGGAACATCCTGAGCAAATGGATTTCTTAAAATCTGTAACACCTATGGGAAGAACAGGTAAGGCAGAGGATATTGCAAATATGGTTGAATTTTTAGCTAGCGATAAAGCTTCCTTTATTACAGGTACAGATTTTACAGTAGATGGTGGATTGACTTTAAATTTACACAAACTAGCAGCAATAAAATAAAATAAGTCTAAAAGTATATATTTATTTTGGTTCTATAATTTATGGTGTTGGTGAAGGAAAATGAAAATCTTCTCCAGCACCATTTTTTTATAAAAAAGAGACATAACAACCATTTTTCCGATACAATAAATTCACTACAAAATACCAATCGGAGGTCATTATGTCTACAAGTAATTATATCTTAGATTTCTTAGGAATAAAAGATAAGAATATTAAATTTATTAAATTCAGCAATAACATGAGAAAGAACAATGTAACATATAAAGTTATAGACGCTAAACTTTCTTATACTCCTAATGTTTGTCCAATTTGTGGAAATATGGACAAGAATGCAATTATTAAGCACGGAAATAAAATATCAAATATTAAACTTCTTCCACTAAATGGAGATCCTACTATTTTAAAATTAAGAAAACAAAGATTTTTTTGTAAAGAATGTTCTCATACTTTTACAGCAAAAACCAATATTGTAGAGAAAAATTGTTTTATTTCAAATAGGGTAAAATTACATATAACTGAAAATCTAACTATGAAAATAAGTCAAAAGGATATTGCTAGGTTAAATTACGTATCTTCTAATACTGTTAGTCGTTCTTTAGAGGCTAATTATAAGGCTTTTAGAGTTAACAAGTCATATCTGCCTGAAACTTTGTGTTTTGATGAATTCAAATCCACTAAAGATGCTAAGGGCAGTATGAGCTTTATCTTTTGTAATGGTGATAGGAAGAATTTTAATATTATAGATATTGTTGAAAATCGTACTCTCCCTTATTTAACTAAATATTTTAGAAAGTTTACCTATAAAGCAAGAGCAAATGTTAAATATATTTGTATATATATATATATAAACCTTATATGTCATTAATTAAGGATGTTTTTCCTAATGCTCAAATAGTTTTAGATAAGTTTCATATTGTAAATCTTATTGGCAGAGCTTTGTTAAAAACAAGGATTGAAATAATGAAAAACTTTAGTACTTCCTCTATTGAATATAAAAGATTAAAAAGATATTGGAAGCTAATTCAAAAGGATTCTTCTAAACTTGATATAATCCACTTTAGTAAATGGACACATTTTAGTAAGTGGAAAAGCACATCTGATGTAGTAAATGAAACTATAGCTATTGATGATAATTTAAAGAAAACATATGAGGTTTATCAAATTCTTTTATCTGATATTAGATGTGAAAATTCTAAAGGATTAAGGGAACATTTAACTTTATTTAAGGATACAGTAAGTGAGCAAATGAAAGTAGCTATAAACACCTTGTTAAAATATTTTGAATATGTGAAAAACACTTTAAGTACGGACATTACAAATGGACCCTTGGAAGGTACTAATAATCTTATTAAAAGTATAAAAAGAATAGTTTTTGGATATAGGTCATTTTATAATTTTAGAAATAGGGTTTTTATAATTAAAAATTTAATGAAGCCAATAAAGAATTATCAGGCAACTATATAGCTGCCTGATATAAAAGTAGTTTGTTAGTTTATTGTATACCAACACCATTTGACAAAGAACCTTTATTTTAAGTAAATATATACTTTTTTCTATATAATACAATTAAAAAGACTAACTATATGAAGTCAAGTAAAAAAGATAAATTACGCAGACAATTAAATATCTAAAAATAGGCACACAAAAAATAAGTTATCAACAATAGAAATTATAAAAACACTATTGTGGAACAAACTCTAAATCGTTAATTAACAAATAGTGAAGAACTCTAATAAGTTTTTTAGCAACATGAGTAATAGCAACATTATGACACTTACCTTCACTGCGTTTCTTTTGGTAATAGTTTTTAAAGTTGTTATCTCTCATAGAAATTAGCCTAGCGGCTTGTAATAAAGCCCATCTTAAGTAAGGTGAACCTCGCTTTACCATAGAAACATTACTGGCTCTAAAATTACCGGATTGGTAGGTAGAAGGATCGAGCCCTGCAAAAGCTACAAGCTTTGAAGAAGAAGAAAATCTATGGATATCACCTATCTCCGATAAGATAATAGAACCTAGATTATATGAGATACCAGGTATAGTCAAAATAGGACTTTGAACATTCTCCATAATTGATTTTATCTCATTATCAAGTAATATAAGCTCCTCTTCGATATCATTGATTAGACGGATAGTTTGCTTAAGTTCAAAACTTAAAGCTCTACTATCAGAACCAATAGAGTTTTTAGCAGAGTTTTTGATATCAATTGCTTTAGCCTTGGAATACTTGCCCTTAGAATTTTTCTTAAGGATATTAGTAAACTTAGTAAGGTGAGCATCAGCTATTAATTTAAGAGATGGAAACTCATAAAGAATAGCCATAGTAGATTTTTGATTAATAGAATACAGACAATCAGTAATCTCAGGAAACATAATTTCAACAAGGCGGTTTAAAGAAACCTTTAGCTTAGAAGATTGTTCCCTAAGACGTTTTCTATGTCTAGTTAATGACTTTAACTCCAAAATCTGATAATCTAGATTAGAGTGGGGTTTTAAGTCAGGATTACTTAGCATAGAAGCAATACACTTAGCATCAACCTTATCGGTTTTAGTCTTTCTAAGCGTTAGAGCTTTTCTGAAAAGACTAGTTTGAAGCGGATTGAGGATAATGGGTGGGTAACCATTGCTGTTAAGAAAATTAGCGATATTAATGCTATAATGTCCAGTGGCTTCAAGCCCCACTTTTACAATTTCATCAGTAGAAGGAATAGAATCAATTAGATACTTAAAACCTTCAATAGAATTAGGAATAGTAAAAACATCCTTGATAACAGTACCATCAGAATGAACAATAAAACAATCATGCTTATTTTTAGAAACATCGATACCAACATATATCATAAAAAATCACCTCAATTAAATTTGTTGTGTTTTCCACATAGGCTATGTTGTGTATCCTTGTTCTAGATAAAACGTCTAGCGTTATCTAACTAATAAACAATAAAACATAGATATGTGGTTGGAGACTTAATTAAATAGTCGAACTATAGGAGTAAAAACCAATCCACAACATTATGTTTATTATATATAAAACATAAAAAACAATGAACTATAGTTGACTTAGTTCATTATACAAGGATAAGATTATGAAAAAGCTTAAATTAATATTATTATTTTCAATGACAATTTTTATACTTGTTAGTTGCTCATTAAATAATTCTGAGGAAAAATTAATTAAGGATTTTATAGAACTTAACTATGGTAGTTTTGAAGAGGATTCAAAAGAAATTCCTAGTTTGTCAGTTAGCGAATTGGGAATAAAAGATTCTCCTACAGAATCAGAAAATAGTGCCGGAAATTCAAATAAATTAGGAGAAAAGTATAGGAAATTTTTCACAGAGGACCTTTATGAAGAAATAATTGATAAGTCAATATTATATATATATATTGAAGATATAAATAAATACAAAGCAGAAGTAGAAAACATAGATATTAAATATGTTAAAGATAGTAGCCTAGGGAAAAAATATAAGGTAAATTATACTGGAGTAGTAGTAAAAAATAAAGAGGTTATTATTTCAGAAGATGTAGAATCGGAATTTACAGTATCTGAAGAAAATGGTAATTTTAAAATATCAAATTTACACAAGTATAAATCACCATGGATGATTATATTCCATGATAAAATTCCAAAAGAATAAATAAAAATATTTGACAAAGGAAAAATAATATAGTATTATCATATTTAATTTCATATAACTTTAAACCGATGAAGTGGAGATAAGAATAATTGTTAGCCCTTAAAGAGAGCTGGGATGGTGAGAAACAGCAGTAAGCAGATTATTAAATGGACCACTGAGGGCATAGTGAAAAGCTTAGGCTTAGTATTCTATGACGTAGGGCATACGTGAGTTGCCAGGGGTATGATGGTACCCTGATAGAGTAAGCGTTGTGCTTAAAACAAGGTGGCACCGTGGTGAATTTTTATATTTACCGCCCTTGACATATATTGTCGAGGGCGGTTTTTTTATTATTTAATATTTTTATAAATTTTAGGAGTTAAAAATGAAGAGTGTAACTTTTGTGTTGTACAGGTCAAAAATCAAAGAGAAATTTTACTGGCGTAGATAAAAATAAGATAGGTTTTAATTATTTAAATAGGTTAGAAGATGTTTTTAGTATAAATTTATAATTTTTAAGGAGAGTTAAAATGAATAAAGGACGTTACGGTCAACATGGTGGGCAATATATGCCGGAAGTTGTAATGGAAGAAATGAAAAAAATTGAAAAAACCTTTTATGAATGTATAGAAGACGAAAGTTTTATAAAAGAGTATAAGGATCTATTAAAAAATTATGTTAATAGGCCATCTTTATTATATTATGCAAAAAATATTTCAGAGGATTTAGGAGGAGCGAAAGTATATTTAAAAAGGGAAGATTTAAATCATACGGGAGCTCATAAAATAAATAATGTAATTGGACAGGCTCTTATAGCAAAAAAATTAGGCAAAACAAGACTTATTGCTGAAACGGGAGCAGGCCAACATGGAGTGGCTACAGCAACAATTGCGGCACTTTTTGGAATGGAATGTGAGATATTTATGGGAAAGGAAGATACAGACCGTCAAGCCTTAAATGTTTATAGAATGAAATTACTTGGAGCTAAAGTAAATGCAGTAAGGGAAGGTACAGAAACCCTAAAGGACGCTGTAAATGCAACAATTAGGGAGTTAGCAGGTAGATTTGATGACACTTTCTATGTACTTGGTTCAGCAGTTGGACCTCATCCTTATCCGGCAATGGTTAAATATTTTCAATCTGTAATTAGCAAGGAAGCAAAAAAACAAATACTTGAAGTTGAAGGTAAACTTCCTAAGGCGGTTTTAGCTTGTGTAGGAGGAGGAAGTAATGCAATAGGAATGTTTGCAGATTTCATTGAAGAAAAAGATGTACGCTTAATAGGATGTGAAGCAGCAGGTTTGGGCATAGAAACAGGAAAGCATGCTGCTACAATAACTACAGGAGAAGTTGGAATATTTCACGGTATGAAATCATATTTTGTTCAAGATAGCCAGGGACAAATTGCACCGGTTTATTCAATTTCAGCAGGATTGGATTACCCTGGCATTGGACCGGAACATTCCTATTTACATGAGACAAAAAGAGCGGAGTACGTTCCGGTAACCGATGAGGAGTCAGTACAAGCCTTTGAATATTTAGCTAAAAAAGAAGGGATTATCTGTGCTGTAGAATCTTCTTTTGCATTATCAAAAGCACTGGAAATTGCAAAAGAATATAGACCAGAAGACAGTATTATAGTTTGCTTATCAGGTAGAGGGGACAAAGATGTAGCTGCTATTGCAAGATACAGAGGGGAGAATATAGATGAATAGAATAGAGGAAGCTTTAAAAGACAAAAAATCTTTCATAGGATATATTACAGCAGGCCATCCAACAATAGATATATCGGAGAAGGTTATATATAAAATGGTTGAAGCCGGAACTGATTTAATAGAAATAGGGATTCCATTTTCAGATCCAAATGCTGAAGGTGAAGTAATTCATAATGCAAATATAAAGGCTTTAAAAAACGGTATGAAAATAGAAAAGGCCTTTGACTTAGTAGAAACTGTGAGAAAAAAAGTAAATGTTCCTATTGTATTTTTAACTTATTGTAATCCTGTATTTAAATATGGCTATGATGAATTTTTCAAAAAATGCAAAGAAGTTGGTGCAGACGGTATAATCGTGCCTGACCTACCATTTGAAGAAAGAGATGAAATGAAAGTTTTTGCAGATAAATATGGAATTATTATGATTACTTTAGTTCCTCCTGTTTCTAAAAATAGGATTGAAATGTTAGCAAAAGATGCTAAAGGATTTGCCTACTTAGTTTCTTCCATGGGATTAGCAGGAGTTAGAAAAAAATTTCCTGACGGAGTTAAAGAATTTGCAAAATTTGTAAAAGAAAATACCAATATACCGATTTTAATAGGATTTGGAATAGAAAATGAGGAACAAATAAAGGAAATGTCAGAAATTTCTGACGGAATTATTTTAGATTCAGCTATTGTTAATATAATTGAAGAAAGTGGAGAAGAAGCTCCGGAAAAAGTTTTTAAATTTATAAAGGAAATAAAAAATACTATAGCTTAAAGCAAATCATTATTAATAATTTTACTAGAAAGTATTTTTTCAAAAACAAAAATAAAGCTAGGGGAATAATCCCTTAGCTTTATTTTTAAATTTTATCTAATTTAATTATTTCATCTTTTCTTTTTGAAGTAATTTTTAATACTAATATATAGAAAAGAACTACAAAAACTGCTCCTAAAATATAGGATATTGTATAACTTTGAGGATCTAAACCTAAACGACTTTCTAAACCAAAACCAATAGGTTCATGGAATATATAGGAAGCAACTATAAAGGTATAGTAAAATCCTGGAATCATGGAAATCCAATAATTCTTTCCATGGGCTTTTAAATATACTGTAATTAATGCTAGGGCAAAAACAGCTACAAATTGATTTGTAAATCCAAAATATCTCCATAATAAGTTAAATCCGTCAGCATTTGATTTTGCAAAGAAAAGAATTGCAATAGCCGGTACAAATATAATTAAGGAAAGAACAACTCTTTTTACAGCGGATTTTTGGTCAATATTAAATTGCTCAGCTATCATTAACCTTAAGGATCTAAAGGCTGTATCACCAGAAGTAATAGGTAGTACTATAACCCCAGCTATAGCAAAAAGACCACCAACTGTTCCCATAAATTCCCTTGAAATAATTCCTACCATTTCTGTAGCACCGGTTGATACGTCAGTACCGGAGTTAAATAAAATCATTGCTCCAGCTGCCCATACCATAGCAATAAGGCCTTCTCCTATCATCATATTATAGAATACTCCACGGCCTTCTTTCTCATGTTTTACAGTTCTTGAAATTAACGTTGCTTGAGAACCATGAAAACCGGACATAATACCACAGGCAACAGTTATAAAGAATACAGGTATGAATTTTTGACCTGTTGGATGTTTTGCAAAAAGCAAGCCAGTATTTGTAAGATTGTGTAAATTTGCACCACCATCTCTTATAATACCTATGAATACTCCAATGGCAGATATAATTAAAACTGCACCAAATAAAGGATATACCCTACCGATTATCTTATCAATTGGGAAAATTGTAGAAATAATATAATAAAATAAAATTGCGGCATAAACAATCCAAATAACATTTGAATTAATATCCATGTGAAGAATATCGTTAACTATTAAGTCCCCTGGTGTATAAATAAATACTACACCTGTAAGTAACATTAATAGCCAAATAACAATATTATAGACTTTATTCATAGTATTTCCCATGTATTTTGAAACTAATTTAGGTACCTGTGCTCCATTGTTTCTCATAGAGATCATACCAACAAAATAATCATGTAAGGCTCCTGCTAAAACACATCCAATAGGAATGGTTATAAAAGCAACAGGACCAAATAAAATACCTTGAATAGGACCTAGTATTGGGCCGGTACCTGCAATATTAAGTAATTCAATAAGTTTATTTTTCCAACTTTTCATAGGTACATAGTCTACCCCGTCGTAGCTTTTAACTGCCGGTGTTTCCCTGTCATCTGGACCAAAAACCCTTTCACAGAACTTTCCGTAGAAATATCCTCCCACTATTAATAGAAACATTCCTAAAATAAATAAAAAAAACATAAAAAACCTCCTTTTTTGTTATTGGTAAAAAACTACCAACTTTTATTCTAACATTATTGATAAAATTAATAGATGATATTTATCAATATATAATATATTAAACTATTTTATAATAAATATAAATGTTTTTTACTTGAATTATGTATGTAAATTGTAATATGATATATATTATATGTTAACAAGGAGAGGTTATGGATTTACATAAAAAGAGGAAATTTTCTGTTTTTCTACAGATGCTAACAACAATTTTACTTTTCTATATTCTATATAAATTTGCAAAGAAAGAAATAAGTTTAATTTATTTAATAATTGGTGTATTAATTTTTTTAGCATCAATGTTTTATAGATTTAGAATTTTAACAAAAAATTTCTATGTACAAAGATTTAGAAAAACCAAAGTATTGGAATTTTTATCAAAAACGTTGCCTATTTTTGCTTTTTTTGCAATATTGTATATTCCGGACATATATGGAATAAATGCAATTATTGGAGCTATAATGTTTAATAGTAGTTTAATAATAGATGAAAGATATACTAAATATTATACTCAAGAAGAATATGATGAATATATGAAAAACAAGAAGAAGAAAAACAACAAAAAAAAGACAAAAAGTAAGAATGAAAGTGGGAAATAAATAATCCACTTTCATTTTTATTAAATAGTAGTCTTGAAAATATTAAGGATAAGTAGAGGAAATATATGGAAGTAATATTAATGAATATGTGTATGATACATGATTTAAAAGATGATAAAGTTTTAGTTTTAGATAAGGTAAAAAAAGAGGGTTGGGAAGGCTTAACTTTTCCCGGAGGTCATGTAGAAAAGAAGGAAAGCTTAGTTAATTCCTGTATTAGGGAAGTAAAAGAAGAAACTAATTTGGATATTGAAAATATTAAATTAAAAGGAATATTCCAATGGTATATGTTAGATTGTAATAAAAGATTAATTGGTTTGTTATATTATACAAATTCATATTATGGTAATTTAATTACCAATAACAGGGAAGGAAATCTATCATGGATGGAATTGGAAACATTTTTAAGAAAAGATAACAAGTCCGACTCTATGGATGAAATTATGAAAATATATATGGGAAAATATAAAGAGATAATATGTTATTATAAAGATGAGAAGCTAAATAATATTGACTATATTAAATAATCCTAATTAGGAGGGATACTATGAACAATATAGAGAGATTAAAGGAAGCTGTTAAAAAAAGTAATAATATTGTATTTTTTGGAGGAGCTGGAGTTTCGACAGCATCAGGTATACCGGACTTTCGTTCTGCAACTGGTCTTTATAACCAAAAAAATGATTCTAATTTTAGTCCAGAGTATATGCTTAGCCATGAGTTTTTTGCAAATCACCCTAAAGATTTTATGAAATATGTTAAGGAAAATCTAATTTATGAAGATGCTAAGCCAAATGCTGCCCATATTGGTCTTGCTAAATTAGAAAAAATGGGTAAATTAAAAGGAGTTGTTACACAAAACATAGATTCATTACATCAAATGGCAGGTAGTGAAAATGTAGTTGAAATTCATGGAAACTTAAGGGATTTTTACTGTACAAATTGTGGACATGAATATAGCTTAGAAGAAGTTAAAAATAATAATTATAGTATTGAGTGTAGTGCATGTAAAAATGGTATTGTAAGACCGGATGTAGTTTTATATGGTGAAAGTTTAAAGGAAAGAAATATTATAAATGCTATAAAATTAATAGGTGAAGCGGAAATACTTATAGTAGGGGGGACTTCCTTAAAGGTGTATCCTGCAGCTAGTTTTATTCAGTATTATAAAGGTAATAATCTAGTTTTAATAAATAAAGAAAAAACCGACTACGACCATATAGCTGACTATGTATATTATGATGATGTAGGAAATATAATTTCCTATTTAGCCGATATCTAGTTATTTGAAATTAATATAGCTAAAATACTGTATTTAATTGACATACAATAGGCTAAAAGATATACTTTTAATATACTTTATTACAAAAAAGTTTTAAATTTTTTTGTAAAGAATTAATTAATTCCTCTCAAAAGAGAGGTTTTTTATATAGTGGAGGTTTTATGATAGAAGTAAAAAACCTTGTAAAGGAATTTAAAGTTGGCTCTAATGTATTTAAAGCCGTTAACGATGTTTCTTTTACAGTAAATCAAGGTGAAATATTTGGAATTATTGGTTTAAGTGGTGCTGGAAAATCTACTTTAGTAAGATGTTTAAATAGGTTAGAAGAACCTACATCAGGTACTATTAAAATAGATGGTAAGATAATTACATCATTAAACCAAAAAGAATTATTGGAAGAAAGAAAAGATATTGGAATGATTTTTCAATCCTTTAATCTTTTTGATCAAAAAACCGTTTATAAAAATATAGCCTATCCCTTGGAATTATTAAAAATGCCCAAGGATAAAATAGAAGATAGAGTTAATGAACTATTGGAGTTTGTTGACTTAATGGATAAGAAAAACTCCTATCCAGCAGAGATTTCAGGAGGACAAAAACAAAGGGTAGCTATTGCTAGAGCAATTGCAACAGAGCCAAAACTACTTTTAAGTGATGAAGGAACATCTGCCCTTGACCCTGCAAATACAAAACAAATATTGGAATTACTTAAAAAAGTAGTTAAAGAACTGAATATGACAATTGTTATGATTACTCATCAAATGGAAGTAGCTAAAGATATTTGTGATAGAATTGCCGTTATGGAAAATGGAAAAATAATAGAGGAAAATACAGTAGAGGAACTTTTTAGAAATCCTAGGCATAAAAGAACTTTATCATTTATTGAAAATCTTAAAGAGTCAGATGATGAATTTTTATGGAATCCAGAGGATTTTAAAGGAAAACTCATTAGAATAACCTATGATGACAACACATCTAAAGAACCTATTCTTAGTGATATTGTTAAGAAGTTTGACTCTTCTATAAATTTAATACAGGGAAAAATCAACAAAGTAACAGATAAATCCATAGGCTATATGATAGTAGAAGTAATTGGGGATTACCAGGAATTAGGTAGAATTTTAGACTATCTGGAAGAAAAGAATATAAAGGCGGAGGTGCTATAATGACTTATGAACAAGTTTGGGAAGTAGTAGCGCCGGCAACTTTAGAAACTTTGTATATGGTTTTTGTTTCTTCAATAATAGCTGTAATACTAGGTTTACCATTAGCTGTTATTTTAGTAGTTACAAGGGAAGATGGAATATCTCCATCTAGCTATATCTATAATTTTTTAAGTACGGTTATTAATATTTTTAGATCCATTCCCTTTGCGATTTTAATAATGATACTATTGGGATTATCCAGAATTATTGTAGGAAAGGTAATAGGTCCAACGGCCTTTATTGTTCCATTGACAGTAGCCTCTATTCCTTTTGTTGCAAGATTAATGGAAGGTTATTTTTTAGACATGGATAAAGGACTAATAGAAGCAGCTAAGGCTATGGGGTCAACTAATTCTCAAATAATTTTAAAAGTTATGATTCCGGAAACCATGCCTATGATAATTAACGGTATTGTAATGACCATTATAAATATAATAGGATATTCTGCAATGGCCGGCTTTATAGGTGGTGGAGGGTTAGGAGCAGTAGCCTTAACCTATGGACATCAAAGGTCAATAACAATTCTACTATGGGTACCGGTAATTTTACTTGTAATAATAGTGCAGATTGTACAAATAATAGGTAATTACTTAAATAGAAAAATAAATAAAAAATAGGGGGTAAAAAATGAAGAAAAAAATATTAGCAATTTTGTTAGCAGTTTCAATGTTAGTAGTTGTTGGCTGTAGTTCTAAGGACAAGGAAAATGGCACTACAGAAACAACAGGTGCAGCAACAACTAGTGAAGAGAAGTTAGAAAAAATCAAAGTAGGTGCAACAGCAACACCTCATGGAGAAATATTGGAAGCGTTAAAAGAGGATTTTAAGGCTGAAGGATTAGAAGTTGAGGTAGTAGATTTTGATGATTATGTAATGCCAAACATTGCCTTAGACAGTGGCGATATTGATGCCAACTTCTTTCAACATAAACAATATTTAGAACAAGAAAATGACGAAAAAGGCTATGATTTTGTAGTTGCAGGAGAAATACATGTTGAGCCAATGGGATTTTATTCTACCAAGTATAAATCGTTAGATGAATTACCTGAAGGTGCAGAAATATTAATCCCAGATGATCCTACAAATGGTGGAAGAGCTTTATTACTATTAGAAAAAAATGGACTTATAAAACTGGATGACAGCACTAATTTAAGCGCTACAAAAGAAAATGTTGCTGAAAATCCTAAAAACTTAAAATTTACAGCCTTACAAGCAGTAAACATCCCAAGTGCTTATGTTGATGTTGATGGAGCCGTAATTAATTCCAATTATGCATTAACAGTGGATTTAAATCCATTAAAAGATAGTATTGTAACAGAAGGTAATGACTCACCTTATGTTAATATAGTTGCAGTAAAATCTGAAAATAAGGATAATGAAAATATTAAGAAACTTGTAAAGGTAATGACTTCAGAAAAATGTAAAAAATTCATAGAAGAAAAATATGAAGGAGCTGTAGTTCCTGCATTTTAAGGAAAAAAGAAATCAGTTTTTTGATTATATAATCTATAGTGTTGATGGAAATAAATCCGTTAGCACTATTTTTTATTGTAATAAAAGAAAGCTCCAAATGTAGTAAGAAAACTAGTCTAGCTATAATATGTATAAGAGTAATTTTTCATATACAAAATAGAATTATAATTATTATACAGTATTTATTTCAACATATAGAGGATAGGTAACGCATATAAAGATTAATATTATGTTGAAAATTATTAAGGCAATTATATAGTTATAAAGAAGTTGATATAATAGGAGTCGAATCATATAAATAATATATATATTTGTTGAAAAATACAAGTAAAACTGGGTGTCTGAAACTTTATGAGAAATTTAAGAAGGAAAGTAGTTAATGATATTTGCTAAATATGCAAGTTTAAGATATAAATATGGAAATAGAAAATTTTGGAGTAAAGGGTTTTATATAACTATGATAGAAGAAAGAGAAAAGTAATAGTAAATTGTATAAAAATCACTTAAAAAAGTTATAGTAATGGATAAATTAATCTTGAAAAACAGATAAGTCTTTTCTGTAAAAAAACAAGAATTAAGTATTAATAAAATAATTGTTTAATGGGACTGCTAGAGAAGAAAATACAATTAGCATTGAACAAATCACTTGTTTTACGAATAGTTATAATTATAAAACATTAAACTTTAAGAATATATAGTTTTGCGATATGATAATGGTAGGGTGTAAATATAAAATATATTGTAAAGGAATATTAAAATATGAGTTTATTTATTGAAATAATTAAAGTAATTTTTCCTACTTTTTTTCTAATAGGTTTAGGGTTTTTAGCAGGCAAGTATAATGTAATGTCAAAAAGTTTCGTAGATGAAGGAAATCGTTTAGTTTTTAATGTTTTCATGCCTCTATATATGTTAACTAGTATAGTTAATTCGAAATCCTTAAAAAACATTAATTTATATGTACTTTTATACGTAATAATATTTTATATTTTTGTTTTTGTAATAGCCATGTATTTATTAAATAGAACTAGGAGAAGCAGAGGTGTAAAAGCTACTATGCTTCAAGGAATTGTAAGACCAAATATGTTGCTTTTAGGAATAGCCTTAGCAACTAATTACTACGGTAAAAACATAGATATAAGTCCACTAATATTACTAATAGCATTTCTAGGACCAATTACCAATATTTTTGCAGTGTTAGGATTTGAAATTTATGCCAGTGTAGGAAAAATAAAATTTTCTAAAATAGTTATAAATATTATAAAAAATCCGTTGATTCTAGGTGCAATTCTAGGCTTGATAATTAATGTTTGTAAAATACCAATTTCTCCAATAATATTGGAACCGTTAACGGACTTAGGGTCCTTAACTACACCTTTAGGACTAATGTTTATTGGTGCAGGATTAATTTTGAAAAAGGATAGAACCATGTTAACAAATGTTTATCTTACTTGTTTAGGAAGAAATTTACTAATTCCGATATTTGGAGTTTTTATTGCGGTTCTTCTAGGATTTAGAGGAATGGATTTATTTGCAATAGTAATTTCCATGTCAGCACCGGCTGCGGTTTCAAGTTATGTTTTAGCTGTAAACTATACTGGTGAATCACAGTTAGCATCGAGAATAATAATGTATACTACTATTTTTAGTGTATTTACATTAGTAGTTGAATTTTATTTATTAACTTTAAAAAAATTGTTGTAGGTGTAATATGGTTATAGAAAAATTAGATATTAATTTAAATTATAATTTAAAAAAACTAGAGAATTTTTTAAGTAAGCAGGAGTTACGACTAGATAAAATAGATTCCGTTTATGTAGTTTATGATGAAGTTGGAGAAATTATTGCATCAACTGGTAAATATAGAAATATTATAAAGTTAATTGCAGTGGATAATAGATATAGAAATAGAAATATTACAAATATGACTATTTCAAAAATAATAGAAGAACTTTTCTTAGAAGGATATAGTAATTATTTTATTTTTACAATTAAAAAAAACGTAGATTTGTTTAATGATTTTGGATTTAAAATAGTTTCAGATACTGGAGAAGTTGTATTATTACATAGAGGTAAAAACGATATTTATGAAAGACTAAATAAATATGAAGATGTAAAGAAAAAAATTGAAAAATTTATAGTTGGAACAATTGTAATGAATGCAAATCCATTTACTAAGGGACATGAATTTTTAGTGAAAAAAGCTTTAGAAGATGTGGAAAAACTACTTATTTTTGTAGTTGAGGAAAATGATTCATTCTTTTCATTTAATGACAGATTAACTATGACAAAAAATGCTTTAAAGAATTATGAAAATATATTTATTTTACCATCAACTGAATATGTTATTTCTAATAGTACTTTCCCAACATATTTTATTAAGGACATATCAAAAATACATAAAGAATATGCGAAATTAGATATTTTGATATTTAAACAATATTTTATTCCGTATTTTAACATACAGAAACGTTTTATAGGAAAAGAAAAATTAGATAAGAGTACTGAAATATATAACAATGTTATGCAAGAATTATTAAAAGATATTGTTGAAGTTAAGGAAGTAGAGAGAAAAGAAATTAATGGAGAAATAATTTCAGCATCAAGTGTAAGAAAATATTACAAGGAAGGAAATTTTAGGAAAATAAAAAAAATAGTACCAGAAAGTACTTATAAATTCTTAAAAGATAAGTATGAAAAATAGTAGTTTAATAATTTTAAATGACAGAGAAAAAAGATGGAATAATTTTAATAAATTAATAAATTCAAGTAATAGAAAATCCTGGATTATTATCAGAGCTAATATTCCAGGAAATAATAAAACTTCATATTTGTCTAATTATTTATGTTATCAAGGTTTTAAAAAAATAATTGAAAATATAACAATAAAGGAAATTTATTATTATTTTGGCGAGGATGGTTTAAATATTTACTTTAGTACAAATGAAGATAGTTTATCTTTAAAGAAAAAAACCATCTTAATTGAAGAACAAGAAATAGGTAGGTTCATTGATGTAGATGTGATAGACAATGGTGGAATAATTTCTAGAACTGATTTAAACTATGAAAGAAGAAAATGTTATATTTGTGATAACGATGCAATAATATGTGTAAAAAAAAGAAAACATAGTGTAGACGAATTAATCAAATTTATTGAAGATAGCACTACAGAATTTATTTTCAAAGATAGTAAATATATATTTAAGAATATCTTTGAATTGGCTTGTATTATCGAACTATCAAGAACTTTTAGTTATGGTTGTGTGAATGTAATTGGCAATGGAAGTCATAGCGATATGGATTTAATAAGTTTTTTTAAATCCATAAAGTTATTAGGTTCTTATTATATTAAGGATCAATTTAATAATATAAAAAATTTTAAAGATTTAAGAAATTTAGGAAAAGAAATAGAAAAAGAGTTGTTTAAAATCACAAAGGGTATTAATACTTACAAAGGTTTAAATTTTTTAGTATTATTTGTTAGTTATGCTTTTTTTAATAATTATTCAATTAATGATTACTCTAAGATAATTAAAAAACTAGCAGATAATATATATGATGATTTTAATTCTAATCTAAATACAAACGGATATAGAATAAATGAAAAGTATAATATAAAGGGTATTAGAGAAATCCCTTATACAGGATTTGAAATAGTTGAAAATATATTTTGTCCTTATTTGAAAAATTTTAAAAATATACAAGAACTTAATTTAATAATTATGAAATATATTAATGACACCACTACAATTAACAGATGTGGAATAGATCAATATTATATATTTAAAAATTTAGTTTCAGAAGTAATAAATAAAAAGTTATCTAAAGAAGAGTTGGATAGATATTGCTTAGATAAAAATATAAGCACAGGAGGTGCTGCAGATATAATAATTATAACAATAATGTATTTTCTAATATATGTTTATGAGGAGGAAGGTGAGATAAGTGAAATTAATAAGAAATGGAACTTGTGGAAGTTTACAGTCTAATGATTGTTTAGTAAAAGTTAGTAAAAATAGCAGTAATGAAAATAAGATAATTATAGAAAGTATAGTAAAGGAAGAATTTGGAGAAGAGATTCAAGAAGTTATAGTAAACAAATTAAATGAATTAGATATTGAATCATGTATTGTAGAGATTGAAGATAAAGGAGCTTTGAATTTCACCATATCTGCTCGGGTAGAAACTGCGATAAGGAGAGCAATATGAGTAATAGAACATTTTTATTTATGCCTGGAAATAACCCTTCAATGATATTGAATTCGGATGTACTGGGATCTGATGTAGTTATTTTGGATTTAGAGGATTCTGTATCGTTAGATGAAAAAGATTCAGCGAGAATTTTAGTTAGAGAAGCTTTAAAATCTTTGCCTTTTATTAATTCGAAAGTTACTGTTAGGATTAATCCAACAGATAGTCCATATTGGAGAAAGGATTTAGAAGAAATAATACCAATGAATCCTTATGGAATAGTTATACCTAAAGCAAATAAAAAATCTATAATATGGATAGAAAAGGAAATTAATAACATTTCAAAATTTAATACTGAAAATAATATATATTTTTATCTTTTAATTGAAAAGCCTTCAGATTTAATTCACATTAAGGAAATTGTTGAATCTTCAAACAGGATAAAAGGTATATTGTTAGGAGCAGAGGATTATTGTAGTTATATGGGGATAAAGAGGACTAAAGATTCTAAAGAAATTGAGTATGCAAGATTTGTAATTGCAACTACTGCAAAAGCCTATAATCTAGAATGTGTAGATACTCCATTTACAGATGTTGATGATTTAGATGGACTTAAAGTAGATACAGAGTTTGCAAAGGCAGTAGGATTTTCAGGAAAGTTGTCAATTAATCCTAAACATATTGATTTAATCAATGAAATATTTAGTCCAAGTCTTGAAGAAATTGAATATGCAAAAGCTATAGTTGAAGCAGATAAAAATGCAAAAGAAAAGGGAATTGGTGTATTCAGTTTTAATGGTAAAATGGTTGATTTACCAGTAGTGAGAAGGGCAGAAATGATTATTGATTCTGCAAAAAAATGGAGCTTATTATAATGAGTAAAGAAATAAAAGAATATGGGAAAGAATTTACTGGTGCTTTTAAAAACGTAAAGTACAAAGACTATAAATTTAAAAAGAACAATAAAAAACCGGTATTTTTAGAGAGTATCTCCCAATTTAAAAATTTGTTAAATTTAAAAGATGGAATGACTTTCAGTTTTCATCATCATTTAAGAAATGGTGATTATGTTCTAAATATGATTATGGAGTATATACATAGTTTAAAAATCAAAGATATAACAATAGCATCTTCTTCATTTTTCCCTTGTCATGAAACCATAATAAAAATGATGGAAGATGGAACTGTAAAGACTTTACACGGTGATTATTTTTCAGGTCCAGTAGCAGAAGCTGTAAGCAAAGGAAAATGTAAACAGCCAGTAGTAATAACTACTCATGGTGGTAGGCCGAGAGAAATAATGGAAAATGAATTACCTATTGATATTGCTTTTATTGCGACGCCATCAGTAGACAAGGATGGAAATGGAACTGGTTCACAAGGACCTTCAAATTGTGGGGTTTTAGGCTATGCTATAGCAGATTCAATAATGGCTAAAAAAGTAGTTTTAATTACTGATAATATTGTAAGTGAAATTAATCAAAAAGAAATAGAGTTTTATAATGTCGATTATGTTTTAAAAGTAGATAAAATAGGTGATCCTAAAGGAATTGTCAGTGGGACAACACAAATTACTAAAGACCCAGTTGGTATAAAAATTGCTCAGAAATGTGCTAAAGTAATTGAAAATTCAGGATATTATAAAGAAGGATTTAATTTTCAAACAGGTGCTGGAGGAGTTTCTTTAGCTGTAGCAAAAGAATTAAAAGAAATCATGAAAAGAACTGGAGTTAAGGGTGGATTTGCTTCAGGAGGAATAACTGATTATTTAGTAGAAATGTTAGAAGAGGGATATTTTAAAAAACTTTATGATGTACAATGCTTTACTGTTGGTGCGACTGAATCTATCGTTAAAAATAAAAATCATATTAAAATGACAGCCAATGAATATGCAAATATAAATAACAAGAATAATATCGCAAACAAATTGGATTTTGTAATATTAGGTGCTTCTGAAGTGGACTTGAATTTTAATGTTAATGTAACAACTGGTTCAGATGGTGTCATTATTGGTGGTTCTGGGGGACATGCTGATACAGCGGCAGGTGCAAAGGTTTCAATTATTGTAAGTAAGTTGGTAAATTCTAGAAGGTCTGTTATCGTAGATAGAGTAAGAACGATCTCTACGCCAGGAGAAACAATAGATATAATTGTTACAGATAGAGGTATAGCAATTAATCCAAAAAGAACAGATCTTATAGAAAATCTTTCCAAAATAAAAAGCCTAGATATTGTGAATATTGAAGAACTTTATAGAAGAGCTATTAATTTAACAGGAAAACCTAAAAAAAGAAAGATCAGTGATGAAGTCGTGGCAATAAGCAAGTATAGGGATGGAACAATTTTAGATTTAATTTATAAAGTATGATTTTAACACTTAGGTGTTTAAATAAAAATTTATAAAAAGAAAGGAAGAAATTATGAAGGATATTAAAATTTTAGGAATGAAATTGCCGATAGTTTTATTAATAGCAGTTGTTATTGTAGTGGCAATAGCTTTAGGAGTTTTACCATCGGGAATGGTAGGAGCGTTTTTGTTTTTAATGGTATTTGGTGAAATCCTTAATTTAATAGGAAACAATACACCAATCGTAAAAACCTTTTTAGGAGGAGGACCTATAGTCGTAATACTTGTGGGATCTTTTTTGGTATATAAAAAAATATTACCAGAAGCTGATGTAGAGAGTATAGGTACTTTTATGAACGCGGGTGGATTTTTAGATTTTTATATAGCAGCTTTAATAACTGGTTCAATTTTAGGGATGAATAGAAAATTACTTATAAAAGCGGCAATAAGATATTTACCATGTATTATTGGAGGAGTGGCTGCTGCTTTAGGACTTGTAGCTATTTTTGCGGGGATAGCTGGTTACACACCAGGAGAGGCAATAGCTTATATAGGAATACCAATAATGGGTGGTGGAATGGGAGCAGGAGCAGTTCCAATATCTAAAGTATTTGAATCAGCATTAAATATTCCTGCAGCTCAAATAATGTCTAAACTTGTTCCTGCCGTAGCTTTAGGTAATGCTATGGCAATAGTAGCAGGTGGATTATTAGATAAACTTGGTAAAATAAAACCATCTTTAACAGGTAATGGGCAACTTATGAGAATTGATGATGGCTCCTTAGTAGAAGAAAAAAAAGAAGAAAGAAAAATGGAATTAGTAGATTATGGAAAGGGAATAGTAGTAGCAACAGCATTTTTTACTTTCGGAGCAATAATTGCAACAATATTAAAAAATGGAATAGGACCTATAAAAATAGATATACATACATATGCATGGATGATAGTATCTGTAGCAATAGCAAAAGCTACAAATATAATACCGGAAAACATCCAAGAGGCATGTGCAGGATGGTATCAATTTGTTGCTAAGAACTTTACAGCTGCTTTATTACTTGGAATTGGTATTGAATATACTGATCTTGGTGATATTATAGCTGCATTATCGCCACAATATTTTGTACTTGTATTATTAGTAATAATAGGTGCAATACTAGGTTCAGGATTTATAGGTAGATTAGTAGGTTTCTATCCAATAGAAGCAGCGATTACAGCTGGATTATGTATGGCAAATATGGGAGGAACAGGAGATGTTGCAGTATTAACAGCATCAAAAAGAATGGAATTAATGCCATTTGCTCAAATATCTTCAAGACTTGGTGGGGCATTTATCATATTTCTAGCATCTATTTTAGTACCTATATTTTTTGGATAGGAGGTTTTTATGTCAAATATTTACGAATTAGCATTAAAAAAACATGAGGAATGGAAGGGAAAGTTATCTATAGAATTAAAGGCTAAGTTAGAAGATAAGGATGATTTAGCTATTGCATATACTCCAGGAGTAGCTGAGCCTTGTAGGAAAATTGCAGAAAATAAAGATAATGCCTATAAATATACTTGGAAGGGAAATACTGTTGCAGTAATTTCTGACGGTACTGCTGTACTTGGCTTAGGAGATATAGGTCCGGAAGCGTCACTTCCGGTAATGGAAGGCAAGTGTGTTCTATTTAAAAAATTTGGACAGGTTAATGCTGTTCCCCTTGTACTAGATACGAAAGACCCTAAGGAAATAATTAATATAGTAAAGGCCGTTGCACCAACATATGGTGGAATTAACCTTGAAGATATTTCCTCTCCTAGATGTGTGCAAATCGAAAGAACCTTAATTGAGGAATTGGATATTCCGGTTTTTCATGATGACCAACATGGAACTGCTATTGTTGTTACAGCTGCACTTATTAATGCTTTGAAAATAGTAAACAAAAGAGCGGAAGATATTACAGCTGTAGTTTCAGGAACAGGGGCTGCAGGTTTTTCAATTATAAAGATGATAGAACAATTAGGTGTAAAAAACATATATGCCTTTAATAGATCAGGTGTATTAAATAAAAAACATTCACAGGAATATAATTTTGTAAAAAAAGAAATTGCAGAGATTACTAATTTAAATGAGGAAGACATAACACTTGAAGAAGCTATGAAAAAAGCGGATTTATTTATTGGTGTAAGTGGACCAAAGGTTTTAAATAAAGAAATGGTTTCATCTATGAAAAAGGATTCTATAGTATTTGCTATGGCAAATCCGGAACCGGAAATAGGTTATGAGGATGCAGTTGAGGCTGGAGCAAGAGTTGTTGGTACTGGTAGATCGGATTTTCCTAATCAAATTAACAATGTTTTAGCTTTTCCAGGTTTATTTAAGGGAGCTTTAAGAGCTAAGGCAAAAAAAATTACAGAGGAAATGAAAATGGCAGCAGCTGTAGGTATAGCAAAACTTGTTTCTAAGGATGAATTAAATGAAGAGTATATTATTCCTTCAGCATTTGATGATAGAGTTGCAGATATTGTTGCAGATGAAGTTGAAAAGAAAGCAAAAGAATTAGGAATTACTAGAGAGTAAAGAAGGACAATAAGAAAACGCCTATTAGTTAAAATAGGCGTTTTCTTATTGTTAATTATTATTTAAGAATAGATCGAAATTATCTTGTTTATCTTTGAACTCTTCCAGAAGCATCTCCACCAACTAGGTTTTCAACTTCTTCTATAGTTACTAGGTTAAAGTCACCATTAATTGTATGTTTTAATGCTGAAGCAGCAACACCAAATTCTAAGGCATCTTTAAAGTTCTTTCCTTCAAGTAAGCCGTGAATAGTTCCTGAAGCAAAGGAATCTCCACCACCAACTCTATCTACAATTCTAACTTCATATTTTCTTGAAACATAGAATTCATTTCCGTCATATGCACATGCAGACCAACCATTGTCAGATGCAGAGTAGGATTCTCTTAATGAGCTTATAACATATTTAAAGTTGAATTTTTCTATCATTTGTTTAAATATGTTTTTATATCCTTCTAATTCCAATTCTCCTGTAGTTACATCTGTATCGCCAGGTTTAAATCCTAAAGTTAAATGAGCATCTTCTTCATTACCAATACAAACATCAACATATTGCATTAAATTTGTCATAACTTTTTGAGCTTCTTCTGGAGTCCATAAATTTTTTCTATAGTTTAAATCTACGGAAACAGTAACTCCATTAGCTTTTGCTGCCTTACAAGCCGCTTCTGTTAAATCAGCTGCTTCTTTACTTAATGCTGGAGTTATGCCTGAAAAATGGAACCATTTTGCATCTTTAAATATTTTATCAAAGTCAAAATCTTTTATAGTTGCTTCACTAATGGAAGAATGAGCTCTATCGTATACTACTTTTGATGGTCTCATTGAAGCACCGGTTTCTAAATAGTAAATACCTACTCTGTCTCCGCCTCTAGTTATATAGTCTGTATGTACACCATATTTTCTTAGGCTGTTTACTGCAGATTGACCAATTGGATTATTTGGTAATTTACTAACAAAATAAGCTTCATGTCCATAGTTAGCTAATGAAACAGCTACATTTGCTTCTCCACCACCGTAGTTTACATCAAAAGAATCTGATTGAACAAATCTTCTGTATCCAGGTGTGGATAATCTTAACATTATTTCTCCTAAGGTAACAACTTTTGCCATAATTAAATCCTCCTTGTTATTTAGCTTCTCTTGCTTCTTTAACTTTGCCAACAAATTCTTTAGCGGAATTTGTCATTTCATCACTTGTGCCTTTAGTAAGGTTTCCACCAACACCAACGGCTATACATCCATTTTTAATCCATTTGTCAACATTATCAATACTAACTCCACCAGTTGGCATTAATACTGCTTGAGGCAATGGACCTTTAACCGCCTTAACAAAATCTGGACCAAATGCAGAACCAGGGAATACTTTAATAACATCTGCACCCGCTTCCATAGCTTTAATCATTTCTGTTAAAGTCATACAACCAGGCATATAAGGAATTTGATATCTGTTACATAATTTTGCACTTTCTAAATCAAAAGCAGGACTTACAATATATTTAGCTCCAGCTAAAATTGCAGTTCTTGCAGTTTCACTGTCCAGTACTGTTCCTGCACCAACTAATAGATCATCTCCAAATTCATTTGTTAATTCTTCAATAACCTTAGTAGCACCAGGTACTGTATATGTAATTTCGATTGCATCAATACCACCTGCCATACATGCTAAAGAGATTCTCTTAGCTTCTTCTGTAGATGTAGCTCTAATAACTGCTACAACACCAACTTTTTCAATTCTTTGAATAACTTCAAATTTTCTCATGATACCCTCCTTGCGTTTCACCATACAAAACTATATACTACAATATGAAACTTGTTAATTCTATTATAGTTGGTTTATAATAGAATTGCAAATAAATTTGAAAGGGTAGTGTAAAATCATGGCAGAAATAGTTCAATCTTTAGATAGGGCCTTAAATATATTGGAAATAGTAGCAAAAAATGAAAATGGAATAGGAATTAAAGAGTTAAGTGAACGGACTAGTCTACATAAAAGTACTGTACATAGACTTTTACATTCTTTAATTTACAAAGGATTTGTAGAACAGGATGAAATAACAGGAAAATATTTCATAACATTTAAATTATATGAATTAGGAATTAATAAGATTCAAAATATCGACTTAGTTAAAATTGCAAGACCATATGTTGAAGAATTAATGGATAAGGTTGATGAAGTAGTTCATTTAGTGGTAAGAGATGGAAATTACATTGTTTATGTTGATAAGGTTGAAAGTAAAAATACAATTAGAATGTTTTCAACTATTGGTAAAAGAACTCCTTTGTATTGTTCTTCAGTAGGTAAGGCAATTACTGCACATTTATCGGAAGAAGAAGTTGAAGAAATTTGGAATAGTTCAGATGTTAAAAAATTTACACCAACAACTATTACAGATTTTAATAAATTTAAAGAGGAACTTAAAAATATAAGAAATTTAGGATATGCTATAGATAATGAAGAAAATGAAATTGGGGTAAGATGTATAGGAGCACCTATTTTTAATATAGATGGAAAAGTAGAATCAGCCATAAGTGTTTCCGGTCCAGCTAATAGGATGACAGATGAGAAATTAAATGAAATTTCAAACTATATTAGATATTATGCAAACAAAATTTCAGAAAGATTAGGATATAATGTAAACTAATAGTTAAGAAATTACCACAATTTTTTAATTATATTGTTATTTAATTAGAAATAAATTACAATTGTATTGGAACTTTGTATATTATGGAGGTGAAATATGAAAGTTGATTGGAATGAGAAGGATAAAACCAAAGCGATTTATGGGATAATTGTAGCTGTTGTTTCTATAATATTTTTCTTTGTCCTATATAGAATTGATGATGTAAAAGAAAGTATAGGAACTTTCTTTGGGATTTTCTATCCATTCATAATAGGTGGTGTTTTTGCTTTTCTACTAAATTTACCCTTATCTTTTATAGAAAAAAAGTTAAATAAAATAAAGGCTTTTTCAAAATTAAAAGATAAGACTAAAAGAGTTATTTCCACTACATTAACATATGTTTTGTTTTTATTATTTATAGTCCTGTTTTTTAGCTTATTGATTCCACAATTATATGATTCAATTAAGACCTTAATTGATAGTGCTAGTAAGCTTATGACAACTACAAATTTATATAAAATAGAGGAAATACTAGAAAAGTTTAAGATTGACCCTAAAATAGTTGAATTTATTACTGATAGGGCAAATGAAATTTTAGGTTTTATTACGGATTTCTTTAAGGGGATTCTGCCAAGATTAGGCTCAATGGCTTCCGGTGTAGTAAATACAACAGTGGCTTGGTTTATTGGCTTTATTGCATCTATTTATATACTATTTGATAAGGAAAGATTTGGGGCATTGACTAGAAAGGTGTCTTATTCATTTTTGCCAACAAAAATTTCTGAAAATTTAATTAGAATAGTTATGAAAATCAATACTACTATGAAGGGGTATATTGGAGGACAGCTTTTAGTAGTTTCTATGCTAGGTATAATGATAGCTGTTGCTTTAAGTATTCTTGGAGTAGAAGGCGCAATTGCAATGGGCTTTATTATAGCTGTTACGGATTTAATTCCATATATAGGTCCTTGGATAGGTTCGGTACCAGTATTTTTAATGATATCGGTACAGAATTTCAATAAAGCATTAATATTTATTGTAATTATCTTAGTGGCCCAACAAATTGAAGAAAATTTACTTAAGCCAAGGGTGCAAAGCGATAAATTAGGTATTTCTGCTTTTTGGATTTTAGTTTCAATTATAATAGGTGGAAGCTTATTTGGAATTGTCGGTATGATTATAGGTGTGCCAATATTTGTTGTAATATATCAATTAATAAAGGAAGTATCAGAATATAAATTAAAGAAAAAAGGCTTACCAGTAGCTACTGACGAATATTTAAAGGAAGAAAATAAAATTATCTCAGGAAAATCCAGTGAAAACAAAGATGGGAAAATTTTAGATATGGACAATAATGAATAAGGATTATGAAAAGTGAAGGTTATAAATAAAACTTTCACTTTTTATCTACCAGAAAAATGTTTTCATGTTATAATTATTACATACTTATTAATTTTTAAAATAGGAGGAATTTATGAAGGATTATACAACGGATAAAATTAGAAACCTAGCTTTAGTTGGTCATAGCGGAAGTGGTAAAACCACTCTTACAGAGGCTATGCTATATAACACAGGAGTTATAGGAAGAATGGGGAAAGTGGAAGATGGAAATACAGTTTCTGACTTTTCAAAAGAGGAAACGAAAAGAAAAACTTCCATTAATACTTCAATTATTCCAATAGAATGGAAAGATACGAAGGTTAATTTAATAGACACTCCTGGATATTTTGATTTTCAAAGTGAGGTTTTTTCTGCCCTTAGAGCAAGTGAAGCTGCTTTAATAGTAATAGATGCTACAAATGGACTTCAAGTAGGAACTGAAAAAGTATTAAAATATACAAAAGAAATAGAATTACCTAGAATTATTTTTGTAAATAAAATGGAAAAGGAAAATGCGAAATTTGCAAAAATCGTTTCAGATCTTCATATTGAGTATTCTAAAAGAGTAATTCCTTTTACTTTGACTTTAGGAGAAGGAGAAGATTTCAAAGGTATTATAGATGTGTTAAATAAAAAAGCATATGAATATAATGGTTTTGAAAGAAAAGAAGTACCAATTCCTGAAAATAGAGTAGATGAAGTTGAAGTAGTTTATAATGAAATTAGTGAAGTCGTTGCTGAAACCGATGAAGAATTAATGGAAAAATATTTTTCAGGAGAAACATTTACCCATGAAGATTTAATGAGGGGTATTACTGCAGCATTACTTGAAGGTACAGCTGTTCCTTTAGTTGCAGGATCAGCAGAAACAGGGGCAGGTTTAGATGTATTATTTGATTTAATTGTTGAATACATGCCTTCACCAGATGATAAAAGAGCTAAATATGGATTCAGACATCAAGATGATGAATTTAGGGAAGTTTCAGTAGATGAACCTATGGCAGCAGTTGTATTTAAAACTGTAATAGATCCATTTGTTGGTAAAATTTCAATTTTCAAGGTAATATCAGGTAAAGTTACAAAGGATGCAGAAATCTATAATGTTACAAAAGACAAGGTTGAAAAATTAGGAGCTTTATTCTACTTAAGAGGTAAAGAACAAATAGAGGCAAAGGAAATAGTAGCTGGAGATATTGGAGCTATTTCTAAACTATCTGTTACACAGACTGGAGATACTTTAGCTTCAAAGGCTAATCCAACTTTATTTAAACCTATAAAATATCCTTCACCAACCTTATTTATTGCTATTGAGCCAAAAACAAAGGGTGACGAGGACAAAATCTCTGCAGCTTTGGGACGATTACAAGAGGAAGATCCTAGTTTAGTAACTAATAGGGATAAAGAAACCAAACAATTAACCTTAGGTGGCCAAGGTAATGTTCAATTACAAGTGGCTTTAGATAGATTAAAGGATGAATTTGGAGTTGAAACTGAAATTATTCCTTTAAGAATTGCTTATAGGGAAACTATTAAAGGAAAATCAGATGTTCAAGGTAAACATAAAAAACAATCTGGTGGAGCTGGACAATACGGAGATGTATTTATAAAATTTGAACCGTCTACAGAAGAATTTGAATTTGATGAAGAGGTTTTTGGAGGAGCAGTTCCGAAAAATTATTTCCCAGCAGTTGAAAAAGGATTAATGGAATCTTTAGAAAAAGGACCTTTAGCAGGTTATCCTGTAGTAAATTTAAAAGCAACTCTTTATGATGGTTCATACCACCCAGTTGATTCAAATGAAATGGCATTTAAATTAGCTGCACAGTTAGCATTTAGAAAAGGTATAAAGGAAGCAAATCCTGTATTATTAGAACCTATTATGAAAATTGAAGTAACAATACCAGAAGAATATATGGGCGACATAATGGGAGATATGAACAAACGTAGAGGTAGAATTTTAGGTATGGAACCTCAAACCGATGGTACTCAACTTGTTATTGCAGAAGCACCTCATGCAGAATTATTTGAATATGCAATAGATCTAAGATCTATGACACAAGCAAGGGGACAATTCAATATGGAATTTGTAAGATATGAAGAAGTACCTTCAAACATTGCTGAAAAGATAATAGAGGAATCTAAAGAAGAATAAAATATTACTTAAGAAGCTTTCTAGGAAAAGTGATTTTCTTAGAAGGCTTTTTTATTATTACTAACTAGGTATTGATAATAATAATAAAAGATGCTATACTTAAATAGAAAATAATTGATTTTTTTATATTCAATAAGTCAAAGAAAGTCAAAGTTAGAGGTGTAGTATGGCGGGTCTAAGTAATAGTATAGAAAGATTTATAAAGGATTTACTTGAACAAACAGAAGATGGTATAGTAGAAATAGGAAGAAATGATTTGGCAAATCAATTTAATTGTGCACCATCTCAAATTAACTATGTATTAACCACAAGATTTACTCCATATAAAGGGTATTATATAGAGAGTAGAAGAGGTGGAAGTGGATATATAAAAATAATGAAACTAACTTTTACAGAAGAATCGTCAATAGATCAAATAATTAATGATGTAATAGGTGATAGTATAACTAAGGATATGGCATATAATATAGTAAATAGTTTATACGAGGAAGAAATTTTAAGTAAAAGGGAAGGTCAATTAATACTACATGCATTGGAAGATGTGGCTCTTACCAATGTTAATATCAACTATAGGAATATTGTAAGAGCTGATATTTTAAGAAATATGCTATTGGCTTTTCTCCGATAGGAGGATAATTATGAAATGCGATAAATGTAATAATGATGCTAATTTTGAAATTCATTTTATAGATAATAACAATAAAAAGACTATTCGTTTATGTAAGGATTGTTACTTTAAATATATAAGTGATATTATGCCTAATATGGATTTAGGAGAAGGAGATTTTAAATATTTCCAAGAAATATTAAGCGATTTAATAGGTTCAATTATAAATACTAAATCCGGTAAGGAAAACAAGACAGAAGAAGATACTACAACAAAAGGTGAGAAAAAATGTTCCAATTGTGGTACAAGTTTATCAGAGATTATATCAAAGGGTAAATTTGGTTGTAGTCAATGTTATGAAGATTTTAAAGATGAAGTAAAGGAAATATTAAATCAAACACAAGGTGATAGTAAACATAAGGGAAAAATCCCGGAAAGATACGAAGGCCTAATTAAAATTAGGGATAAAATAGAAGAAAAAGAAGAAATCCTTAAGGATTTAATAGTAAATGAAGATTATGAAAATGCAGCAAAAATTAGAGATGAAATCAAAGAATTAAAAATAGATTTAAGTGAAATTGATGGAGAGGTAAATGGTTAGGTGGTTAGAACTAAAAAAAGATACAGAATATGATGATGTAGTTATTAGTTCAAGAATTAGATTAGCTAGAAACTTAACTAAATATAAATTTCCTAATAGTATGAATTCAGAAGAGGCAAAAGAAATTTCCGATATCTTTATTAAGGCTATTAAAAATATAGATGAAAATAAGGAATTTACAGTTGTTTCTTTAAAAAATATAGATAGTATTGACAGAAGAGTGCTAATGGAAGAACATTTAATTAGTCCAGAGCTAATTAAAAACAAGGATATTTCTTATTATATTATTAATGAAAAAAACTTTCTGAACCTAATGATTAATGAGGAAGACCATTTAAGGCTACAGGTTTTATTACCGGGGTTTGATTTGCATCAAGCTTTTGAAATTGCAAAAGTCACCGATAATAAACTTGAGGAGAATATAAATTTTGCCTTTGATAAGGACTTTGGTTATTTAACATCATGTCCTACAAATACAGGAACAGGTATGAGAGCATCGGTAATGTTACATCTACCTGCTTTAAAGCTTGGAAATTACCTTCAAGGTATAATGGACTCCCTAGCAAAGCTCGGTTTAACAATTAGAGGAGTTTACGGTGAAGGCAGTGACGCTTTAGGTGATATGTTTCAAATATCAAATCAAAGAACTTTAGGTTTTTCAGAAGTTGAAGTAATAGATAAATTAGAAAATATAGCAATAAAAATAATAGAAAGAGAACGAAATATTAGAAGAGAGTTACTTGGTCAAAAATCCAATTATTTAAAAGATAAGGTTTATAGGGCATTGGGAACATTAAAATATGCAAGAATTATTTCTGATAGGGAAGCATTAAAACATTTATCGTTTTTAAGAATGGGTATAGACTTAGGATTATATAATAGATTGAATTATAATCAAATAACAAATTTAATGTTATCGGTACAAAAGTATAATATATTAAAATACAAATATTCTTTAAAGTCTTTTGAAGAAGAAAATGTATTAAGAGCTGATTATATTAGAGATTTCTTCGAACAGGAGGAGATAATCAATGAATAACAAAAACATGGGGAATGTAGATACACTTCTTAAACTATCGTCAAATGAAAGTTATACAATGAAACATGATTATATAGGAACAGAACATATTTTATTGGCTTTTATGAAATTAAATAGTAAAGATACAGAAATACTTGTTAACGCCGGTGCAAATTATGAAAATTTGAAACAAGTTGTAGTTAACAGTATAGGTTATGGCAATGCTAACAAGATACCTGATAATTTAACTCCAAGGGTAAAAAGATTAATGGAGCAAAGTAGAGAAGTTGCTAGAGGTTTAGGTAGCAATTTTATAGGAACAGAACATATTCTTCTAGCATTATTGGAAGATGATGATTCTTTTTCAAGCTACATGCTAAATATAACTGGAGTTAACAAGGATAAGGTTAAAAAGGAATTAAGGGAGTATTTTGCCTCAGCTAGTCAAAAGGCAAATCAGCAAAGTAGACAAAATAAAGGTGATTCAGCTATAGATAAATTTGCTAAGGATTTAAATGAATTAGCTAGAGAAGGAAAAATAGACCCGGTTATTGGTAGAGATAAGGAAATAGAAAGAATCATACAAGTTCTTTTAAGAAGAACTAAAAATAATCCAGTGCTAATTGGGGAGCCGGGAGTTGGTAAAACAGCAATAGCAGAAGGTTTAGCCCAAAGAATTGTAGAAGGTAATGTTCCGGAAATAATAAAGGACAAAGAAATCGTAAGTTTAGACCTAGCTGGAATGATAGCCGGTACAAAGTATAGAGGGGATTTTGAAGAGAGAATAAAAAGCGTAATCGATGAGTTAATAAGTCAAGACAATGTAGTTTTATTTATTGATGAATTCCATACAATAATTGGTGCCGGTGGTGCTGAAGGGGCAATGGACGCTGCCAATATATTAAAACCGGTACTAGCAAGAGGCGAGTTACAAATAATAGGTGCTACTACAATAGATGAATATAGAAAACAAATTGAAAAAGACGCTGCATTGGAAAGACGATTACAACCAATTGTAGTAGAAGAACCAACTGTTGAAGATACTATTGAAATATTAAAGGGCTTAAGGGATAAATATGAAGCCCATCATAAAGTAGTAATAAACGATGAGGCAATAGAAGCTGCAGTGGAACTTTCAAATAGATATTTAACTGATAGATTTCTACCGGATAAAGCTATAGATTTAATTGATGAAGCAGCATCTAAAATAAGAATTAAATTTTTTGTAGCTCCACCGGATTTAAAAGAGCTAGAAGCTAAACTGGAAAAATTACAGACTAATAAAGATCAAGCTGTTGCAATGCAGGATTTTGAAAAAGCAGCAGAATTAAGAGACAGAATAAAAGAAATAAAAGAAGAGTTAAAAAATACACAAGAATCTTGGAAGATGAAAAAAAGAACTCATGAAATGGTAGTAGGATTTGATGAAATAGCAAATATAGTTTCTGACTGGTCAAATGTTCCAGTTACTTCTATGACTAAAGAAGAAAGTGAAAAATACTTGAATTTAGACAAGGATTTAAAGAAGACTGTAATAGGACAGGATCAGGCAATAGAATCAGTATCCCATGCAATAAAAAGAGCAAGAGTAGGGTTAAAAGATCCTAATAAACCAATTGGTTCCTTTATTTTTGTTGGACCTACAGGAGTAGGAAAAACATATTTGGCAAAATCTTTGGCAAAAGCTTTATTTGGTGAAGAAGATGCTATGATAAGAATTGACATGAGTGAATATATGGAAAAACATTCAGTTTCAAGATTAATTGGCTCACCTCCAGGATATGTTGGATATGACGAAGGGGGACAATTAACAGAAGCTGTAAGAAGAAAGCCTTATTCAGTAGTATTATTTGATGAAATTGAAAAGGCTCATCCTGATGTATTTAATGCTTTATTACAAGTTTTAGATGATGGTAGATTAACAGATTCTAAGGGTAAAGTAGTAAACTTTAAAAATACAATATTAATAATGACTTCAAATGTAGGAGCACATAGTTTAGAAAGAAAAAGTACTTTAGGTTTTACTTCTTCAGAAAATGAAGAAAAAGAAGAATATGATAAAAACAAGGAAATTATTACTGAAGAATTAAAAAGAACCTTTAGACCAGAATTTTTAAACAGGGTTGATGATATAATCGTATTTAGTAATTTAACAGAAAAAGATACTAAGAAAGTAGCAGAAATAATGTTAAATGAAATGGTTGAAAGACTTGCTAAATTAGAGATAAAAGTAAGTTATGACAATAAATTAATCAATTTAGTTAGTAAAGAGGGGTTTGATAAAACCTATGGTGCAAGACCATTAGAAAGAGTAATCCGAACTAAAATAGAGGACAAATTGGCTGAGGCAATTTTAAGTCAAGAAGTTCAAAGAGAAGATGAGATTATTATTTCTACAAGAGGAGACAAAGTTACTTTTAAGAAAAAAGAAAACAAACCAGTTGAGGTTGAAAGTAAATAATATAATTTAAAAGAGGGGTTGAAGTAATACTATAGTAGTATTTCGTCAACCCTTTTTTATTTACATATTATAGAGATAGAAAATTAGAAAATAAAACGAATTAATAGGTAGGAAATTAAAATTAAATTATTGTTACTTCTTAAGTTACATCTTTAAAATCTTAAGTAAACATAGTCTAAGGTAAAAGAATACTATTTAAACCATTTATTTTATAGATGGTTATAATTGTTTAATAGAGTATTATAGATTGAAGAAAAAAATATTTAATATATGTTATTATGTTAATGAGAATAAAAGATATTAATTAAAATTGGAGATAGAGATGAATACTGAAATGTCTATTATAATTCCTGCCTATAATGAAGAGGAAAATATAGAATTAATAGTTGAAGAATTAGAAAAAGTTGTTAATAAATTAAATATTAGCTACGAATTGGTTTTTGTTGACGATGGTTCTAAAGACAAGACTTGGAATAAAATTTCTAAAATTGGAGAAAACAATAAAAATATTAAGGGAATAAAATTTTCAAGAAATTTTGGTAAAGAATCTGCTATTTTTGCTGGACTTAATTATGCTAAAGGAAAATGTTGTGCTGTAATTGATAGTGATTTACAACATCCACCAGAAACCTTAATAGAAATGTATGGTTTTTGGAAAAATGGATATGATGTTATAGAAGGCATTAAATTAGAAAGAGGAAAAGAAAATAAATTATACAAATGGTTTTCTAAATTGTTTTATAAATTAATGTCCATATCAACTAAAGTGGATATGGAAAAAACCTCTGATTTTAAATTATTAGATAGAAAAGCCGTAGATGAAATAATAGCATTACCTGAAAAAAATATGTTTTTTAGAGCAATGTCCTCATGGGTTGGTTTTAAAACAATAACCGTTGGCTACCAAGTACAAGAAAGAGCAGCGGGAAATAGTAAATGGTCAACATTTGGCCTTATAAAGTATGCAATTAGAAATATTGTTTCATTTTCCACAGCTCCATTACAAATTGTTACCTTTCTAGGATTATTATTTCTTGTATTTACAATTTTTTTAGGAATTCACTCCCTATATAAATATTTTTCCGGACAGGCTTTAGGAGGATTTACAACTATAATATTATTACAATTGATTACAGGTTCCATTACGATGTTGAGTTTAGGTATAATAGGAATGTATATTTCTGCAATTTATGATGAAGTAAAAAATAGAAATAGATATATAGTAGAAAAATCTGTTAATATTATGGATAATTAAAATATATTAATTTAATATAGAGTTAAAGAACAATATTAGTGGTGAAAATAAGTGAACATGATTATTAAAAATATAAAGAAGTATAAGTCAATAATTATTTATTTAATAACAGGAATATTTACTACAGTAGTAAATTTAACGGTTTATAGTGTCCTAGTTAAATACGGTAATTTTAATATTAATATTGCAAATATAATTGCTTGGATTTCTGCAGTAGTTTTTGCCTTTTTTACTAATAAAATATTTGTATTTAATAGTAGAAATTTTAAAATTCCTCATCTTTTAAGAGAATTTGCATTGTTTTTAGGTGGAAGATTATTAACGGGTATAATTGAAATTGTAGGCTTTCCAATTTTAATGTTTTTTGGAATAGATCAAATAATCTTTGGAATAGAAGGGTTAGTGGCTAAATTTTTAATTGGTGCAATTGTAGTAATATTAAATTATTTTTTTAGTAAATATTTTGTATTTAAAAATAGAAAAGTTAACAAGTAATATAGTAAGATATGTTATATAGTAAGAAATATTAATAACATATCTTTTATAATATAAACTTAGAAGTTCTTTTTAAATAAGGAGAGAAATGAAAAAGAAAAAAATATTTAGATGTAAAGAATGTGATTATGAAACTGTTTCTTGGACTGGGAAGTGTCCCAGTTGTCAAGCTTGGGGAACTTTAAAAGAAGTTGAAATAGTTGAAAATAAAAAGTCGGGGAAAAACAATTTAGAAAATAAAGTAGCTTTAAAACTAAAGGATGTAGTAATAGATAGTAGTGAAAGAATTATTACATCAATGGAAGAATTAAATCGTGTTTTAGGAGGAGGAATTGTGAAAGATTCCGTTTCCATACTAACAGCTAGGCCAGGAGCGGGGAAATCAACATTATTTTTAGAAATGGCCTATGACTTAGCAGAAAAGGGAGTAAGGGTATTATATATTTCAGGAGAGGAATCGGAATCTCAAATAAAAGCAAGGGCAATTAGAACTATGGAAGAAATCCCCAATGAAATTTGGATAGTATCGACTACTTCTATGGACCTTGCTGTAAAAAATATAAAGGAGATTAATCCTGATGTAATATTTTTAGATAGTATTCAAACATTTACTTTAAGCGAATTTAATTCAAGAGCTGGCTCTCCGGTACAGACTATTGAATGTGCCAATATACTGGTAGATATAGCAAAAAACAAGGATAATCCTAAAGCTGTTTTTATGATAGGCCATATGACAAAAAATGATGAAATGGCAGGCCTAAGGACTTTGGAACATTTAGTGGATACGGTTATTTATTTAGAAGGTGAGATAGATGAGCCACTTCGAGTATTGATATCCACTAAAAACAGATTTGGACGAACAGGTGAAATAGGTTTATTTAATATGACAGAAAATGGCATAAAGGAAATTAAGGATATAGATAACCATTTTGTAACGGAAAGGGAAACTTCAATACCAGGTTCAGCCTTATCCATGATAAAAGAGGGCTCCAGAATGATGGTCGTAGAAATTGAAAGTCTTGTTTCAAAAACCTTCTTACCTTATCCTACAAGAATTGGCGATAGCTTAAGAAAGGATCAATTAAATACCTTAATATCCATTCTTGAAGAAAGAGGCGGAGTTAATTTATATGATAAAAATGTCATAATAAAAACAACCGGTGGTATTAGACTTTCAGAACAATCTGTAAACTTAGCTATAATCATGAGTATTGTTTCAGCTTTTTATAACAAGGGCATAGATAATAAAACAGTATTTATATCGGAAGTTGGACTTACAGGGGAATTGAAAAGAGTACCACAAATAGAAACAAGAATAGAGGAACTAAGTAGGTTGGGATATAAACGAGTGTTTATTTTTAAGACTAAAATAGATTTGAAAAAATTTAAGGATATTGAAGTCATACAATGTAGTAATTTAATGGAAGTTATTAAAAATACATTTAAATAGGTGTGGTATGGAAATACAGTATATAAAATATGGAACAGAAGAATATAAGGAGTCTATTATTTTAAGAGATGAGGTTTTACGTATTCCTTGGGGAAGAAGCATAAAGGAAGATGATTTAACCCTAGAAGACGGTTTTGATATTTTAATTGGTGGATTTATAAATAATAAGTTAAAGGGAGTTATAGTTTTACATCCACTAGATGAAAATGAAATTCAGATTAAATATCTAGCTGTTTCTAAAGATAGTAGAGGATTGGGAATAGGGAGAAAATTAGTTTTAGAAACTGAAAAGTATGCCTTAAACAACAATTACAAAAAAATCTTTTTAGAATCAAGAGATACAGCAGTGAATTTTTATAAAGAACTTAATTATATTGTAATTGATAAGCCATTTATGCCGGAATTTGTTCCTATTCTTCATATTCCAATGATAAAGGATATTTAAAAGGTGATTTTTAAAATATATAAAATTAATTATATAAATTATTTCAGTATATTTATGCAGACACATACAAGAAATAAAAAAGTATGTTGATAAATAACATTTAAATATGCATAATTATAAAAAAAATATTTAACTATAGGTTGACTTTAGTTATAAAAAATGATAACATATTAAAAATATTAACAATATCAAATGCAATGATAGAGACCTAAATAATAAAAATATTTTTAGAGAGTTAACGGTTGGTGAAAGTTAACAGTAGGTTTATTATTTTACTCACTCTATGGCAGATTTTTTGAAATAGTAGTAGAAAAATCCGGTAAATCCGTTAACTTTAAAAGAGGTGTTTAACACAAAAAGGGTGGTACCGCGGAATTATCTTTCGTCCCTATGCAGTTGCATAGGAATGAAAGGTTTTTTTTTATAATTATATTTATGAAAGGATGGATAGAATGGAAAGAATATTGGTAGCAAAACTGGATAATGGAATGGATTCGTGTTTAAGGGTGTTGTCTGTCTTAAGGAACAGAAGAGTACCGATTAATGAATTTAATTTGGCAGATAATGATTTAACCTTAAAAATTGATGAAAATAATTACAAAGATGTTCGTTTGTTTCTATCCAAACTTGCTGATATAAAAATACAATAATTTTTTAGGAGGAGAAATATATTATGTTTTATGAGAAAGATGGAGATTTAGGTGTTTTTGAAGGAAAGAAAGTTGCAATTTTAGGATATGGTAGTCAAGGTCATGCTCATGCTTTAAATTTAAAGGAAAGTGGAGTTGACGTAATGGTTGGACTTAGGGAAGGATCTAAGTCAATTGAAAAAGCTAAAGAAAATGGTTTAACTGTTAAATCAGTTTCAGATTGTGCAAAAGAAGCTGATGTATTAATGATTTTACTTCCGGATGAGAAACAAAAGGATGTTTATGATAATGAAATTGCTCCATATTTAAGAGAAGGACAATCTCTAGCATTTGCCCATGGATTTAATATTCATTACAAACAAATTGTTCCTCCTAACAATATAGATGTTTTTATGGTTGCTCCAAAAGGACCAGGACATTTAGTTAGAAGAGTTTACCAAGAAGGTATGGGAGTACCAGCATTAATAGCTATTTTCCAAGATTATTCAGGAAAAGCAAAAGATAAGGCACTTGCTTATGCAAAAGGTATTGGTGGATTAAGAGCAGGTGTTATTGAAACTACCTTTAAAGAGGAAACAGAAACTGACCTATTTGGAGAACAAGCTGTTTTATGTGGTGGGGTAACAGAGCTAATTAAAGCCGGATTCGATACTTTAGTAGAAGCAGGCTATCAAAAAGAAATTGCATATTTCGAATGTCTACATGAAATGAAATTGATTGTTGATTTGATTTATGAAGGCGGATTTGAAAATATGAGATATTCAATTTCAGATACTGCTGAATATGGTGACTATGTAACAAGTAAGAGAATTATAACTGAAGAAACTAGAAAAGAAATGAAACAAGTATTAAAAGAAGTTCAAGATGGAACTTTTGCTAATAATTGGATTGAAGAAAATAAAACAGGAAGAAAATACTATAATCAAAGAGTAGAAGAAGAACTTGCTCATCCAATAGTAGAAACCGGTAAGAAACTAAGATCAATGATGAAATTTATAAAAAAATAAAAGAAAATAAGGTGATTTAATGAATAGTGATAATATAAAGAAGGGTATGGAAAGGTCTCCTCATAGATCTCTTTTGAGAGCTTTAGGGGTTGATGAAAGGGATATGAAAAAGCCTTTTATAGGCGTTTGTAATATGTTTAATGAAATAGTTCCAGGGCATATTCATCTACGTCAAATTACTGAAGAAGTGAAAAAAGGCATCTACATGGAAGGTGGAATACCTTTTGAATTTCCTTCAATTGCAGTTTGTGATGGAATAGTTATGAATCATACTGGTATGAACTTTAGCCTACCTTCTAGAGAATTAATTGTAGATACAATAGAAGTTATGGTAAAAGCTCATAAATTTGATGGTTTAGTTATTGTTCCAAACTGTGACAAAACTGTTCCAGCTGCCTTAATAGCAGCAGCAAAACTTAATATTCCTACAATTATTGTAAGTGGTGGACCAATGTTAAAAGGTAAGACTACTAAAAGAGATGTAGACTTGATTTCAAGTTTTGAAGCTGTAGGTAGTGTAGCAAATCACCAAATGGATCAAGAAGAATTTGAAGAAATAGAAAGAAATGCTTGTCCAACCTGTGGTTCATGTTCTGGAATGTTTACAGCTAATTCAATGAATTGTATAACAGAATCATTAGGTATGGCTTTAGAAGGAAACGGTACTATTCCAGCTGTTTATTCTGCGAGAAAAGTTCTTGCTAAAAGAACAGGTCAACAGATTATGAAATTAGTTGAAGAGAATATTAGACCTAGGGATATTATGACATTGGAGGCCTTTGAAAATGCTTTAGCAATGGATATGGCTTTAGGTTGCTCAACAAATACAGTACTACATCTACTTGCAATAGCTGAAGCTGCAAAAGTACCTTTAACTTTAAACGATATTGATGAAGTAAGTAATATTACTCCAAATCTTTGTAAATTATCGCCGGCAGGTACAGATTATATAGAAGATCTTTATGCTAGTGGTGGTATTTATGCAGTATTGGATCAATTATCCAGAAAAGATGGGACAATAAATAAAAATTGTAAAACCGTATCATTAAAAACCATTGGTGAATTAATTAAAGATAAGTATATAGGTGGAGTAATCAGAACTATAGAAAATCCATATTCACCAGTTGGTGGAATAAAAGTATTATTTGGAAACTTAGCACCTAATGGAGCTGTAGTTAAAGCATCAGGCGTATTACCTGAAATGATGACAGCAAAATTAAAAGCTAGAGTTTTTGATAGTGAAGAAGAAGCTTATAAGAAAATTTTAAAACTTGAAATACAACCGGGTGATGCAATAATTATACGATACGAAGGTCCAAAAGGCGGTCCAGGTATGAGAGAGATGCTATCCCCTACTTCAGCATTAAATGGTATGAAATTAGATACCTCTGTTGCCTTAATAACCGACGGAAGATTCTCCGGAGGTTCCAGAGGAGCTGCTATTGGTCATGTATCACCTGAAGCTGCACAAGGCGGACCAATAGGCGTTGTCCAAGATGGAGATACTATTATAGTGGACATTCCTAATGGAGTTTTAAAAGTAGATTTATCTGATGAGGAAATAGAAAATAGACTTAGTAAATTTACTCCTAAAACTAAAGATGTTGACGGATATTTAGCAAGATATATGGAATATGTTTCTTCAGCCGATAAAGGAGCATGCTTTATAAATGATGCTTATTTAAACGATTAAGGAGATTTTATGAAGGGATCAGATTTTTTATTAAAATGCTTAAAGGCCGAAGGTGTAAATACGGTGTTTGGATATCCTGGAGGAGCTGTTATACCTTTATTTGATGCTTTGTATAGAGATGGTACTTTTAAAATATATAGAACCAGTCACGAACAAGGTGCTACTCATGCAGCAGATGGTTTTGCAAGAAGATCTGGAAAAACAGGAGTTTGTATAGCTACTTCAGGGCCAGGTGCTACAAACACAATTACTGGTATTGCAACAGCCTACTCGGACTCTATTCCTTTAGTGGTAATAACAGGTCAAGTAGGACAACAGCTTCTAGGGAAAAATTCCTTTCAAGAAGTTGATACAACAGGAATTACAATGAGCATTACTAAATACAATGTTCTAGTTACAGATCCTTATAAAATAGGTGAAGCAATACAAATGGCCTTTAATATTGCTAGAAGCGGTAGGCCAGGACCGGTAGTTGTCGATATAACAAAAGATGTTCTTGAAAAAGAAATTGAAGATTATGATTATAAATCTTTAGGAATAGACAGAGATGAAAGACATTTAGACTACATTAATAATATTAAAAAGGCTTGTGACCTAATTAAAAATGCTAAAAGACCAATAATATATGCAGGTGGTGGGGTTATTCGAAGTAACTCATCGGAACTTTTAAGAAAATTAGCCAACAATTTAAATATTCCTGTTATGAATTCAATAATGGGTATGGGAGCATTTGATATGACCGATGAAAAGTCCTATGGAATTGTTGGTATGCATGGTCAGAAAATTACTAATATGATGGTCTATAAGGCAGATGTTATACTGGGAATAGGCGTAAGATTTTCCGATAGAGCAATAGGTCACAGAAGAGGCTTTAGTGAAAATGCAAAAGTAATTCACATTGATGTTGATGGAACGGAATTTAATAAAAATATTGAAGCAGAAGTGGAAATTCTTGGAAATTTTAATGAAATATTAAAAATAATGATAGATGAATTAAAAGATGTACATTTTAAAATGGATTTTAATCATGAAAAGCTACCAAAGTCTGAGGAGAATTTCTTACCAAAAAGATATATAGAAAAAATTGAGGATATTTTTACAAATGAAGCCGTAGTTGTTACAGATGTAGGTCAACATCAGATGTGGACAATGATGTACTGGAAAGCTAAATATCCTAATAGAGTAATTACTTCCGGTGGACAGGGTACTATGGGCTTTGGAGTAGGTGCTGCAATTGGAGCTAAAATTGCAAAACCGGAAACGCCAGTTATATTAATAACTGGAGATGGTTCTTTTAGAATGAATCATAATGAGGTTTTAACCTTAAGCACATATAAAATACCTATTACAATTTTTGTTTTCAATAACAACACCTTAGGAATGGTGCGACAATGGCAGGGGATATTTGAAAATGAAAGATATTCCGAAACCGATATTTACGATGCTTTAGATTTTAAATATTTAGCAAAAGCCTATGGAGTAAACTATGCGGGAAAAGTAGCTAACGAAGAAGAATTGGAAAAAGCTCTTTGTAATTGTGATTTAAAAAATGGAATAAATATAGTTGAATGTATGATAGACCACGATGATTGGGCGTATCCAATGGTGGCTGCAGGTTCAAGTATAAATAATATTATTGAAAGAAATTAAATAACAATAAATATGAAGATACTAAACTACGAAAGTAGTTTAGTATTTTTTGTTTTAAGTAAAGATAAACTATAATATAAAGTATAAGAAGCATTGTAATTATTAAATATAATTAATAATTACAAAAATAAACTTAAAAAGTATTAAAAATACTTGACCAACTGGCATATTAATACTAATATATTAGTTAATATATCAAATAATATATTATAGTAATATTTAATAAAGTATATTACTAGTATTAAAATGGAGGGGGAAATGGGAGAAAAAATTACTATGAGTGAAAAAGTTTACATGAAACTTCACTCAAAAATAATGAATTTAAATATTAAGCCTGGGAAAAACATAAGTATAAAAGATATTTGCGAGTCAATGAATGTTAGTAGGTCTCCGGCTAGAGATGCAATTATTCGTTTGGAAGAAGAAGGATTAGTAGAGAGTATTCCACAAGTTGGAACTAGAATTACCAAAATAGATTTAAAAACGATGGAAGATGAAAGGTATCTCCGCCATTGTATTGAATACAAAATGTATATAGATTTTTTAGAAAACGATTATCTAAAGCCTGATTTAGAAAAATATGAAAAAATAATAAATTTACAAATGAAAGCAATAGAAGAAAATGATTTTATTTCTTTTTTAGAATATGATAATAAATTTCATGAAATATTATTCGAGACTACAAATAGAAGATTTATATGGAAGGTAATAACGGATAATCAGGCACATTATGGTAGAATTAGACTTTTATCCTTAGCTTCTATGGGTGTGGAACATTTAGAAGAATTAGTGGAAGAACATAAAGAAATGGTTGGATTTATGGAAAAAAGAGATAAGGATTCCTTAATAGAAGTATTAAATAAACACATTTCAGAATTAGTAGAGGAAAAATTTTGGTTAAAGGATAATTATCCGGATTTAATTAATATGGATAATGAAAGTAAAGAGAAAATAAATAGACTGGAAGAAAATAGTTTTTTAGATGAAATAATAAGGAAACAAAATGTTTAAGTTAATATATAAAAAATAAATTATAAAAATTAGAGGTGTAATTATGAAAATGACTTTTAGGTGGTATGGAAAAAACACAGACAAAATACCATTAAAGTATATTAAACAAATTCCTAATTGCTCAGGTATTATGGGCATGTTAGATGATATTCCTGCAGGGGAAATATGGACAAAGGAAAGAATAAAAGAATATGTTGACTATGTACATGAACATGGACTAGAAGTAGAGGTAATAGAAAGTGTTAATGTTCATGAGGATATTAAATTAGGACTACCTAGTAGAGAAAAATATATTGAAAATTATATTGAAACAATTAAAAACTTAGCAGAATATGGAATAAAGGTAATAGTTTATAATTTTATGCCTGTATTTGACTGGTTAAGAACGGATTTAGCAAGAGAAATACCAGAGGATGGTTCAAATTCACTATATTATGATGAAGAGGAACTAAAGGGATTAACACCACAAAAAATAGTTGAAAATACTATAAAGGATTCCAAGGGATTTACTTTGCCAGGTTGGGAACCGGATAGATTAAAGGAATTAGACGAAGTTCTTGAAAAATACAAATCAGTAGATGAGAAACAATTACTTGAGAATTTTAAATATTTTTTAGAAAAAATAATTCCGGTTTGTGAAGAAGTGGGAATAAAAATGGCAGTTCATCCAGATGACCCTGCATGGCCTATTTTTGGTTTACCTAGAATCGCCCATAGTAAAGAACAATTTGAAAAAATTATGAATTTAGTAGATAGTCCTGCAAATAATATTTGTTTGTGTACAGGTTCATTAGGATCTAATCCGGGCAATAATATACCTGAAATAGTAAGATATTTTGGTAAAAAGAATAAAATAGCCTGTGCCCATGTTAGAAATATTAAATTTTTAGGTTATAGAAAATTTAGAGAATCTGCACATTTTTCACCAGAAGGTGATTTTGATATGTTTGAAATTATGAAAGCTTTCTATGATACGAACTTTGATGGATATATTCGCCCAGACCATGGAAGAATGATTTGGGATGAAGAAGGTAGACCAGGGTATGGATTATATGACAGGGCCTTAGGTTTAGAATACTTAACAGGTCTTTGGGAAGCTATTGAAAAAATGGATAAAATTAACAAAAATAAATAAAATTTCAAAAAGGAGGTAAGTATGTTTGTTAAATTTGAAGAATTAAAATCGGTAATAAAAAAAGCTTTATTAAATGCCGGATTAAGTGAAGAACAAGCTGAAATTTGCTCAGAAGTTCATGCACAATCCAGCAGAGATGGAGTAGAATCCCATGGATTAAATAGGGTTCCAAGATTTATTGATTATGTTAATAAAGGTTGGGTCGATTTAAATTCTGAAATGGAACTAGTAAATGCAAGGGGATTTATGGAGCATTATGATGGAGGTTTAGGCATTGGTATTGTAAATGCTAAAAAAGCTTCTAAAAGAGCAGTTGAACTAGCTAAAGAACATGGATTAGGGTTGGTAACTTTAAGTAATACAACTCATTGGATGAGAGGTGGTACATATGCATGGGATACTGTAGAAGATGGTTTTATTGGAATAAATTGGACTAATACAGAATCTTCAATGCCTGTATGGGGAAGTAAAAAACCAACTATTGGAAATAACCCTATTTGTATTGCTGTTCCATATAAGGATAGACCATTTGTTTTAGATATGGCAATAAGTCAATATTCCTATGGAAAATTAGAGGTTACAAGATTAGCAGGTAAAGAACTTCCATATCCAGGTGGTTTTGATAAAGATGGAAACTTAACTTCTGTTCCGGGAGATATAGAAGAATCTTTAAGAATTTTACCAATTGGATATTGGAAAGGCTCAGGTTTTGCTATAGCCTTGGATTTAATGGCTAGTATATTAAGTAAAGGTAGAACAGCGGCCGATATGGATAGAGAAGGTAAGGGTAGTTGTACAGGTTGTTCGCAAGTTTTTATAGCTATTGACCCATATGTTTTTTCTACTAAGGAAGAAACTGAAAAAATAGCTGAAGGATTAATTAATCAAGTGAAAAATGCAGAAAGAATTGATCCAAACAAGGAAATAACATATCCGGGAGAAGGAGTTCTTGCTAGAAGAAAGAAAGCCTTAACCGAAGGAGTTCATGTAGACGATTCAGTTTGGGAAGAGGTTAAAAAACTATAGAAATATAGTTTGGATATATAAAAAGGAGGAGTTTATGGATATTTTTATTGGTATTTTATTATTAATATCATACTTTGGACTTATTTATTATGCTGCTAAAGGTGGAAATTTAATGGTTGGTTTTTTCATCATGGCAGTAATATGGATAGCTCTATGTATGATAGGGGGAAACTTAAAGTGGAATCCAACAAGTTTAGATGAAGCTTCAGCTATGCGAGATATACTTCAAGGTGGACCGGAAAGTTGGGGAGCAACAGCTGTAAATGTAATCTTTGGTAGCTGGTTTGGAAGAATTTTAATTGAAACAGGAATTGCAAAAAAACTAATACGTTCTGTTACAGAATTAGGTGGAGATGATCCTTTAATAACAACTGTTTTACTTTCAGTAGTAACTGGAATTATTTTCACATCTACATTTGGAGCAGGTGCAGTTGTAGCTATTGGAGTTATTGTACTTCCAATTCTTATGTCACTAGGAGTTCCAAAACCGGTAGCAGTTACAAGTTATTTAATGAGTGTTGGTAGTGGTATGTACATAAACCAAGTTCTTTTCACACAAATGAAAGGTATATTTGGAGATATGAACTATGACAGTAGTTATTTCCCATGGGCATTTTCTGCAATGGCAGTACAATTGGTAATAATTGCAGTTATGTTGATTTTCAATCTAAAAACCAAGAAGAAAAAAAGAAGAGCTTGGGCAGCAAGAGCTGTTAATACTGTTGAAGAGGATTATGTACCTACAATAGCTATGATAACTCCAATCATACCAACGGCTTTGGCAATAATATGGAATTGGAGTGCCATACCTGCCTTTATTGTAGGTTCACTTTGGGGATTAATATTCTGTAAGAGATTAACTGGATTTAGTCAAGCTTCAAGAACAATATCTAGAACTTTCTATGATGGTGTAATAGATGTTGCAAGTTTATTGGGATTCTTATTTATTCTACCTATGTTTAACAAGATTTCCGGTGTAGCAGCACCTTATTTTGAAGCCATACTAGGTGGAATATTACCAAAATCTACTATAACATTAGCATTAGTATTTGCAATAATAGCACCATTTGGTTTATTTAGAGGTCCTTTAACTATATTTGGTGCAGGAGCAGCAACAGTAGGAGTATTAAATGCAATAGGAAACTTTTCAACTCCATTTTTATTCTGTTTAATGTATGTACCTACAATAGCTATGAATCTATCTGTTTGTCCTACACAGTCATGGAATTTATGGGCGTTAAACTACAGTAAAGTATCTGTAAAGGATTTGTTGAAAACAGGATTTATTTGGGCTTGGATAATAGCTATTATTAATATAGTATTAGTATATTTCTTTTTTGGATAGATAGGAGGATCTAATGAGTAATAGAAAAATAAGAGTTGGTATTGATGTTGGTGGTACTCATACAAAAGCTGTTGCCATTGATGATTCAACCTATGAAATAGTTGGAATAGGATCTGTAAAAACAACACATGAGGATGAATTGGGAGTATCAGCAGGAGTAGTAGAGTCCTTTAAAAAATGTTTAACTGAAAATGGAATATCACCAGACGAAGTAACCTTTATAGCACATTCTACAACCCAAGCTACAAATGCATTGTTAGAAGGTGACGTTGCGAAAACTGGAATTATTGCAATGGGACAAGGAGTTGTTTCTGGATTCTTGTCAAAGATTCAAAGTAATATTAAGGATATTCAATTAGATGAGTCAGGAAAAAGAAAAATAAAAACAGCACATAGATATATAAATTTAAAGGAAATTAATTCTGTAAAAATTAACGAAACAATAGATGAATTGTTACAGGAGAACTGTAAAGTACTTGTAGCAACTAAAACATTTGGTGTAGATAATATCGATGAAGAATTAGAAGTTAAAAAACTAGGTGCCAAAAGAGGAATAGAAGTAACAGCTGCTTCTGACATAAGTAAACTCTATGGTCTTACAAGAAGAACTAGAACAGCAGTTATAAATGCTTCAATATTACCTAAGATGTTTGAAACAGCAGATAGTACCGAATCAGCAGTAAGAAAGGCCGGAATTAAAGCTCCACTTATGATAATGAGAGGCGACGGTGGAGTTATGGACATAGAGGAAATGAGAAAAAGACCTGTACTGACAATGCTATCAGGTCCTGCAGCTTCAACAGTAGGGGCCTTGATGTATTTAAGGGTTTCCAATGGTATTTTCTTTGAAGTTGGAGGAACTAGTACAGATATAGGTGTTATAAAAAATGGTAGACCTATGGTTGATTATGCTGTAGTAGGTGGTCAAAATACATTAATTAACTCCCTAGATGTCCATGTTTCAGGAGTTGCAGGTGGTTCAATGGTAAGAGCTAGTAAAAATAAAATTATAAAGGTTGGTCCTAGATCTGCCCATATAGCTAATTTACCTTATGCTACTTATTCAGATCCGGAAAAATTAAAAAACCCGGAAGTAGTAAGAATTGAACCTTTAAAAGATGATCCATCTGACTATATAGCAATAGAGTGTGATAATGGATTTAGAGTAGCAGTAACTGTTACAGATGCGGCAATAGTACTTGGTATAGTAAAAGAAGGGGATTTCTCATTTGGTAATAAAGAATCCAGTTTAATTGCAGTAGGTGCTTTAGCAAAAGAGTTGAATATGTCTGTTGAAGATTGTGCAAAAGCAATATTAGATGATGCAGCAGATACTTGTATAGCGGTAATAGAAGAACTAGCAACTAAATATAAAATAGAAAGAGAACAAATAACTTTAGTTGGTGGTGGCGGTGGAGCCTTAACCCTATTACCATTTACAGCAAACAAAATGGGGCTTCCATATCAAATAGCGGATAATGCAGAGGTAATTTCATCTATAGGAGTTGCTTTAGCTATGGTTAGAGATGTAGTTGAAAGGGTTATTCCTGATCCGACTCCAGATGATTTAGCGGATATTAGAAGAGAAGCAACAGATATGGCTATTAAATCAGGGGCAACTGCTGAAAGTGTTGAGATTCAAATAGAAATTGATTCACAAACATCTAAAGTTAGAGCAATAGCAACAGGTTCTACAGAAATTCAAACCCAAGACCTGTCTAAATCCATAGAAGATGAAGAAGCTAAGCAAATTGCCGCAGATTCAATGCAAGTAGATGCTTCAAAGGTAGAAATACTTGCTAAAAATTCTCATTTCTATGTAGTAGGTTATGAAAAACAAAAAACTACGGAAATTAGAGTGGTAGATAAAAAGGGATTTGTTAAAATACAAAGGTCTGACGGAGATGCTGTTGCAACTACAGCAGCAGGAGTAAGAGCATTAACAGACAAACTTTGGGAAGAAATGTCAGTTTATAAATCAGATATAAAATTATCTCCAGATTTCTATATGTGTATAGGTGCTAAGGTAATAGATTATGAAGGAATGGCATCACTTGAACAAATGCATATGGTAATGGATTCAGAGTTAATAACAAGACCTTCTAATGAGGAGATAATATTAATTTCAGCAAGAAATGATCTATAAATGAAAGAAGAAATAATTAGATTATTAGAAGTATCCGATTATGATTACTATAGATATTTGCTAAATCAAGATCCTATAAGAAAAAAAATAGATGAAGACACAGTAGATTATTTAATATCTAAATCTGTTAAGTGTGGAGAAGATGAAGCAAATAAAATATTAGGTAAATATAATAATGACGACATATTTAATATTGTAAAAGAGATGAATTTGAATATTGTTTTTACTGATAGTTCAGAAACTGGCTATTATGGATACTTTGAAGAACCGAATAAAATAGTCATATATAATAATTCAATAGAGGGTGCTTTCAATTTTTTCGAAAAATATACCGATATTTCTATTAATAAAGAATATATTGAAAAAGTTGTATTAGCCCATGAACTATTTCATTATGTAGAGTACAAAAATCCAAATTTATTTATAAATACCTATAAAATCGAATTATGGAGTATTTTAAAATATACAAGAAGGTCTAATATTGTTTATCTAGGAGAAATTGCAGCAATGGCCTTTGCTAATAAATTAATTGGTAAAAATACCTATTCACATATACTGGATTATATTTTATTATTTAATTTAGACAAAAAGCAGGCAGATGTATTTCTTCAAGAGATTACAAAATAAAAAGTTATATATTATAATAAGTGCATCTAAGAGTTAAAATAAATTAACTTTGAGATGCACTTTTTATATGGAAAAATATATATTTAATTATAGTTTGAAATGATAATATATATGTATATTAAATATTAAGGAGCGAAATATGGAAAAACTAAAATTAGCATTACTAGGCTGTGGTCACCTAAATGAAATCGTAGCAAGGGCTTTAAAGGATGGATATCTTCCAGAATATGAACTTGTAGGAGCCTTAGGAAGAAATTCTGACAAGGTAGTTGAATTTTCAAAGAAATATAACTGTACTCCCTGTAATAATATTGACCAATTATTATCTTTAAATCCGGATTTTGTAGCAGAAGCTGCATCAGTTGAAGCAGTAAAAAACTATGGTGAAAGGATTTTAAAAAACGGAGCAAGTCTTGTAGTATTATCAATAGGAGCTTTTGCCGATAGTGAATTTTATGAACAAATAAAAAATACTGCTTTTGAAAATAATAAAAAGGTTTATATTGCCAGTGGTGCAGTTGGTGGATTTGATGTACTGAGAACAGCATCGTTAATGAGTCCTATTACAGCTAAAATAAGTTCTAAAAAATCCCCGAAATCATTAGAAAAAACACCACTTTATAGGGGTGGTTTATTGGATATTAGAGAAAAAGAACAGGTGTTTACAGGAACTACAAAGGAAGCAATTGAAATATTGCCAACCCATGTAAATGTAGCAATAGCAACGGCTCTTGCCAGTGCAGGACCAGAGAACACAAAGATGAAAATAGATGCATTACCAAATTTTAAAGGCGATGAATATAAGATTGAAATTGAAGGCGAAGAAGTGAAAACAGATTTAAATATTTACTCTAAAACCAGCGATATAGCTGGGTGGAGCGTAGTATTTATACTTCAAAATATTGTTTCGCCAATTGTATTTTAGGAGGATATATGTTTGAAAAATTAGTTGTAATAGAACCGGTAAGCTTAATTCCGGAGGCAGAGAAAAAACTATATAATTACGCTAAGGAAGTTGTTATATATAATGATATTCCAAAAGATGAGGAAGAAATAATTAAGCGAATAGGCGATGCTGACGGCGTATTGCTTAGCTACACAAGTACTATAGGAAAAAACATATTGGATAAATGTCCAAATATAAAATATATAGGAATGTGTTGTAGTCTATATTCACCGGAAAGTGCAAATGTCGATATTCTAACAGCAAATAAAAAAGGGATTGTTGTTTATGGAATTAGGGATTATGGCGATGAAGGCGTTGTTGAGTACGTACTAAGTGAACTTATTAGATATTTACATGGCTTTGGAGAAAAACAGTGGAAGGAACTTCCTTTGGAAATTACAGATTTAAAAGTTGGGGTAATAGGACTTGGAACATCCGGCTCTATGATTGCCAATACATTAAAGTATATGGGAGGGGATTTATATTATTTCAGCAGGACTAGAAAAAAAGAAGAAGAAGAAAAAGGAATAAAATATTTACCCTTAGATAATCTTCTAAAGGAAGTAGATGTGATTTTTACCTGTTTAAATAAAAATATTATTTTAATGAAGGAAAAGGAATTTGAAAAATTTGGAAATGGTAAGATTATGTTTAATACCTCAATAGGTCCTTCTCATGATATTGAAGCACTAAAAAACTGGCTAGATAATGGAAATAATGAATTTTTCTGTGATTCTTTAGGAGCCTTAGGAGATGAAAAATTATTAACTCATCCAAATGTTAACTGTATGAATGTTTCATCTGGAAGAACAAAACAAGCCTTTGATAGATTGAGTAAAAAAGTTATTGAAAACATAGAGAAATATTTTGAAAATAAAAATAACCAATAAGCTATTATATTAAATAATTATATATCTCTTTAAATGATATACTATAGTAAAGGATTTTAATATAATATGAGGTAAAAAATGAAGGATTTCAAATCTTTATTAAACTATGATATATTTAAGGGAATACTTGAAGACGAGATGAAGCCAATGTTTAACTGTATTGGTATTTATTCCAAAAAATATTATAAAAATGAATATATATATTTTGATGGTAATGAATTAAATAATATTGGCTTAATTTATAAAGGAACTGTTCATATGATAAAAGAGGATTATTGGGGGAATAAATCAATTTTTATGATAATGAATAGAGGGGAAATATTTGGAGAAAGCTATATATGTAGTGATATTTTAACAAGTAGTGTTTCTTTTTATGCTAATACAGATTGTGAAATTATCTTTTTACCTTTTTCCAGGGTTTTAAAGACCTGTAAAAACTCATGTCAATTTCATAATAGATTAATTGAAAATATGGTTACAGAAATTGCAAAAAAGAATATTCAACTTATAGAAAAGGTGGACATATTAAGTAAAAGAACTATTAGGGAAAAAATTATGACCTATTTATCTCAGATAGCTCAAATTTCCGGAGAGAAGAGCTTTGTTTTACCAATGGGAAGAAATGAACTATCGGAGTATTTGGGAGTTAATAGAAGTGCTTTATCGAGGGAATTAGCTCAGATGAAAAAAGAAAAAATAATAGATTTTTCTAAAAATACCTTTGAAATATTATAAAACATTGAAAACGCAAATATTTTGTTGCTTATGCAACAGGGTATTTGCATTTTTTTATGTAAAATTTAATTAGGAGAAGAAAAGGTTTTTATAATATTTCTGGAGGTAATATATGTATAAATTTAAGATTAACGGAAAAGGCTATGAATATAGTAAGGATATATCTCTATTAACTTTTTTAAGGGATAATTTAAGTATTACATCGGTAAAAAATGGTTGCAATCAAGGTGCATGTGGAACTTGTTCAGTATTGGTAGATAGCAGGGTAATGAAAGCTTGTGTTGTTAGATTATCTAAAGTCGAAAACAAATCGGTTATTACTGTAGAAGGCTTATCAAGTAAGGAAAAGGAAATATATACATATGCTTTTGGAAAAACAGGTGCTGTTCAATGTGGTTTTTGTATTCCAGGTATGGTAATTGCAGCAAAAGGCCTTATTGACCAAAACCCAAATCCAACTAGAGATGATGTAAAAAAAGCTATTAGAGGTAATATTTGTAGGTGTACTGGATATGTAAAAATTGAAGATGCTATTTTACTAGCGGCAGAAATCTTCAGAGATAATAAAACAATTTCTAAGGAAAACTCTAAAGGGAAAATAGGTGAGGAGTTTGTAAGAGTAGATGCAAAGGTTAAAACACTTGGAGTAGCTAAATATGTTGATGATATTGTAATTGATGAAATGGTGTACGGTAAGGCTATAAGGTTACCAATTGCAAGGGCAAAAATACTTTCAATAGATAAATCTAAAGCTTTGGAACATCCTGGAGTGTTAGCTGTTTATACAGCAGAGGATATTCCTGGAGAAAGATATATTGGTCATTTACAAAAAGATTGGCCTGTTTTAATAGCAGAAGGAGAGGAAACAAGATATATTGGGGACGCAGTTGCCTTAATTGTAACTAAGACTAAAGAACAGCTAAAGGAAGCTAGTAAATTAGTAAGAATAGATTATGAAGAACTAGAACCTATAACAAATCCTTTTGATAGTATGAAAGAAGGGGCATATGAAATACATAAAAAAGGATTTAATCAGTTTGGTAATCATTATATTCCTAAAAACAATATTTTATACAATCCAATACTAAAGAGAGGAGATGTAGATAAAGCTTTGGAAAAAGCTGACTTTATATCGGAACATGATTACTATACACCCTTTACTGAACATGCTTTCATGGAGCCGGAATGTGCAATAGGAATTCCAAAAGCTGATGGGATAAAGGTTATTTCTGGAGGACAGGGAATATACGATGAATACAGAGAAATATCAGAGGCTTTAGGCTTAGCAAAGGAAAAAGTAGAAATACAATCTGCCTATGTAGGTGGTGGATTTGGTGGAAAAGAGGATATGAGTGTACAACATCATGCAGCTATTATGGCATTTCTTTTAAAAAGACCTGTAAAAGTTCTTTTATCCAGACAGGAAAGTATAAATATACATCCTAAAAGACATGCTATGTATATGCATTTTAAAGTTGGTTGTGATAAGAATGGGAAAATATTGGGAACTAAAGCCCAAATTATTTCAGATACAGGAGCTTATGCTTCTTTAGGAGGACCGGTCTTAGAAAGGGCCTGTACTCATGCCGGTGGTCCCTATTATTATGAAAATGTAGAAATAGAAGGCAAGGCTGTTTATACAAATAATCCACCTGCAGGAGCTTTTAGAGGATTCGGAGTATCCCAATCCTCTTTTGCAATGGAATCTGCATTAAACGAATTGGCAGAGAAAGTTGGAATTAGTCCATGGGAAATAAGGTTTAGAAATGCGGTTAGACCTGGTCAGCCTTTACCAAATGGACAAATTGCAGAACAAGGAACAGCTTTTCTTGAAACATTAGAGGCTTGTAAAGATTATTACTATAATTATTTAAATAAGGATCAGTATTATGTTGGAATTGCTTCTACATTAAAAAATGCAGGATTAGGAGTTGGTGTTGAAGATGTTGGTAGATGTAATTTATATATAGACAATGGAAAAATTCATATACGATCTTCTGCAGCGGGTATTGGACAAGGTATTCAAACGGTTTTAACCCAAGTAGTGTGTGAAACTTTAAATATTAGTCCGGAAAAATTAATAATAGATCATCCTAATACAAGTACGACACCTGATTCAGGAACTACAACAGCATCTAGACAGACTGTTTTTGCGGGAGAGGCAGCAAGAAGAGCCTCTTTAAAATTAAAAGAGGACTTAAAAAAATATGATTTAAAAAATTTAGACAAAAAACTGTATATTGGTGAATTTTCTTTTGATTCCGATCCATTAGGTACAAAGAAGAAAAACCCAATAAGCCATGTTGCCTATAGTTATGCTACACAAGTAGCTGTTATAAACAAGGAAGGGAAGGTAGTAAAAACATTAGCAGCCCATGATGTAGGAAAAGTAATCAATCCTAAAAGTATTGAAGGACAAGTAGAAGGTGGTACATTAATGAGTATGGGATATGCATTAACAGAGGATTTTCCACTAGAAAATGGAATACCAAAGGTAAAATATGGAACCTTAGGTTTGTTAAGAGCAACAGATGTTCCGGAAATAAAATCTGTTTTCATTGAAAAAAACAATGTAAAATTAGCATACGGCGCTAAAGGCATTGGGGAGATTTCATCTATTCCTTTTGTAGCGGCAATTCAAAATGCCTACTATAATAAGGATGGAATATTTAGAACTTCTTTACCATTAAAAGATACATTTTATAAAAAAGGAAAATAGAAAATGAAAACAAAAATTAAAATTACATTAATTGATAAAAAAGGCGATTATAATTGTCATAGAGGTCATAGGATAGGAGATGTATTCGATTTTGATACAGAAAGAGGAAAATTATGTCCAATGGCTATGCATGTAGCTTTTCCATATATAGATATATTAAGATATGGTGGAGATATTCCTAAAGGAAAAAATAATGATATTAGATTTTGTTGCCCGGATTGTGATGTTATAAATATCTTTAAATTGGAAAAATATTAAAATAATAGTATATAATACAGAAAGGATATGAATTAAAAAGATACTTTTATTTATGTCCTTTTTTTCATATTAATATTAAAAAATAGTTTTTAAGGAAAAACTTTTAAATAATCTATTTAAAAGTTGATTATTTCCTTACCCTGTATTAAAATTAAGATGTATTATAAAATAATTATGGGGATTTTCAGGAGGATATCAATGGGAAAAGAAAAATTTGAAAGAACGAAACCGCACGTAAATATAGGAACAATAGGTCACGTAGACCATGGTAAAACAACAACAACAGCAGCAATCACACTAGTATTAAATAAAAGATTTGGAAGTGGAGAATTTGTTGACTATGCAAATATAGACAAGGCTCCAGAAGAAAGAGAAAGAGGTATAACAATATCAACTTCTCACGTAGAATATGAAACTCCAAAAAGACACTACGCACACGTAGACTGTCCAGGCCATGCTGACTATGTAAAGAACATGATTACAGGAGCAGCACAAATGGACGGAGCAATACTAGTAGTATCTGCAGCAGATGGTCCAATGCCACAAACAAGAGAACATATATTACTTGGAAGACAAGTAGGAATACCAAAAATTGCAGTATTCTTAAACAAAGAAGACCAAGTAGATGATCCAGAATTAATAGAATTAGTAGAAATGGAAGTAAGAGATCTATTAAACGAATATGATTATGATGGAGACAACGCACCAATCGTAGTAGGATCTGCATTAAAAGCATTAGAAGATCCTGACGGAGAGTGGGGAGACAAAATCGTAGAATTAATGGAAGCAGTAGATGAATATATTCCAGAACCAGAAAGAGACGTTGACCAACCATTCTTAATGCCAGTAGAAGACATTTTCTCAATAACAGGAAGAGGAACAGTAGCAACTGGTAGAGTAGAAAGAGGAGTAGTAAAAGTAGGAGACAACGTAGAAATAATAGGTTTAACAGACGAAAAGAGAACAGTAGTAGTAACTGGAGTAGAAATGTTCAAGAAAATGTTAGACGAAGCACAAGCAGGAGATAACATAGGAGCATTACTAAGAGGAGTACAAAGAGAAGAAATCGAAAGAGGACAAGTATTAGCGGCTCCAGGAACAATTCAACCACATACAAAATTCGAATCAGAAGTATATGTATTAACAAAAGATGAAGGTGGAAGACATACACCATTTTTCTCAGGTTATAGACCACAATTCTTCTTTAGAACAACAGATGTAACAGGAGTTATTCAATTAGAAGAAGGCGTAGAAATGGTAATGCCAGGAGATAATGCTAAATTTACTATAGAATTAATAACACCAATAGCAATAGAAGAAGGATTAAGATTTGCTATAAGAGAAGGTGGAAGAACAGTAGGAGCAGGAGTAGTAACTAAGATTTTAGGATAGTTATGAAATTTTATTTCTAGAGCAAGGGCAACCTTGCTCTTTTTATAAATAGACTTGTTATTATATTTTTTGATTATTTTAGGAGGAAGAAATGGATAAAAAGAAAATTTTAGAAGACATTAAGACCTACATAACTGAAAACGATTTAAATGATAAAGAAATATTAAAATTTATATCGGATTTAAAATTAGACATAGTATGTGACTACTACAAGGATAAGGAAGGTATTTATGTAATTAAGAAGAAGGGTACTGTGGAAAAGTTTGACAGGGATAAGCTTTTTAATTCCTTAGCAAATACTTCAGATGCAGCAGGTACTATGATGACAAAATCAGATATAGAAATAGTAATTAGAGAAGTTAATAGAAAAATTGAAGCAAATAATAGAAATGTTGTTACTACAGTTGAATTAAGAGATTATGTAACAAATTCTTTAATAGATAATAGTTATACTAAGGTAGAGCAAATGTATAACTCCTAGATATATTAATTAAGGTAAAGGGACAAATGGAGGAATAATGAATTTTTATTCAGAGATTGATAATTTAAGCATGTATGTTAACAGTGAAGGCGGTTTTGTTGAAAGCCTTAAGGATACAAAAGTAGATATTCTGTATCCTATGAAAAAATTAAAGCAAGAAGATGGTAGTATAAAAACAAGGGGAGGAATCCATTCCTGTATGCCGAATTTTGGAATTGACAGTACGGGGAAATTAAAAAACCATGGTTATGGAAGGGGTTTTAATTGGGATTTATTAGATAAAAAAGAAAATTATATTGCCCTATTCTTAAGAGGATTAGAGGAATATTCCAACTTAGATTCCTATTTAGAATATGAAATTAAGGAAAATACACTTAAAATGAGTTTAACTTTTTTTAATAGGGATAATAAGGATTTATTAATAGCACCGGGATTTCATCCGTATTTTAAAAGTGAAAACAGCTATGTTAAAGTCAATGGAAACACTTTTACTAATGAAGAATTAGAAAAATCTGTTTACCTAGATGGAAATGAACTTAGTTTTGAAACAAAAAAATATAAATTCAAATACACCGGTAAAAATATTAATACCTTTGTTATATGGTCAGATTTCAAAGATGATTATATTTGTGTAGAACCAACCTATAATGGTCCAAGCTTTTTAGATAGTTACAATAAAAGTCCGTTTAATTTAAAACCTAAAGAAAAATTTGAATTTGAAGCAATTTTATCATGGGAGCCTAAATAATAGGCTCTTTTTTTTGATAGGTTATAATAGCATATGATATAATAATGTTATTTACGGAGGTGTTAAATATAGAATCTAAAAATAAGAATATAAAAAATTTAGAACTAATAAATACTGTTTTCATGTCATATATATTTTATTTTTTATCATCAATAATACCAATTACTTTTGTTGTATTACCGGCTCCTTCTATTATTCTGTCGGTAAAAAATGGTATGAAATATGGAATAATTTCCTTTTTAATAACTATGGCCATTATATTTATTACAGGGGGTACAATTATAGCTAGTGTACTGTTGCTGTTTTTATTGCCGATGATAGTTATAATGAGTAAAATGATAAAAGATAATTATAGTTTTAACAAAATAATACTGGTAAACTTCTTTGCCTTTATTTTTATATCTGTAGTTAGCTATTTGAACCTTAAATTTGCTTTAGATAAAGATATAATTGTTGTAATTTTAAATAAAATAGATGAAATTATTGTAAGTTTACCTGAGCTTGTAGGCATGATTCCAAACCTAGGTGATACAAAGGAAGTTATAAAATTGCTGGAAGATTCCTTTAATCTTATGAAGATGTTATTACCTTCTATTGCTATAATAATAATACTGACTATTGAATATTCTTCTCTTTTATATTCATTAAATGGACTAAGAAAAAGAGGAGTTAAAATAAAACAGAATTTTAGATTTATAAATATTAGAGTAAGTGGCGTTATGATAATACCTGTAATTTTAATTACTATAATTTTAGGATTATGTTATTATTTTAAAGTACCATACTATAGTATAATAATTCAAAATGTACTTGTAATATTTAATTTTATCTTTATAGTTTCAGGTATTGCACTTGTAGATTATTATCTTATAGGTAGGGTTAATAAATTTGTTAGGTTTATAATTCCACTAGTGCTTATTTCCTTTAGATTATTTAGAGGAGACATTCTATACGGAGCTATAGGCTTAATAGATATGTTTGTTAACTTTAGAAAAAGGTTTAAAAGGATAGAAAATGAAAAAGTTTAAATATTTTAATATTAGGGATATTATTATAATTTATATTATTTTAGTAATTTTCTCTATTATTATTTCCTATTACAATTTAATAATTGGGGTACTGTCCTTTATTGTAACAGCATATATGGGATTTTATGGCTATAAAGTAATTTATTCATCAGAAAAAAATTTCGAATTATTTATAGAAAAATTTAATGAGCAATTTGATGAAATAACTAGAAGAGCTATTTTTACTATGCCATTTTCCTTAGTTATTTTAAATGAAAAGGGCAAAATAACTTGGTATAATACGAAGTTTAAAAATATTTTTGGCGAAACGGAAAAATCCTATATTAATATAGACATAAGGAATATGTTTAAAGAAGCCAATATTGAAGAGCTTTTTTCCGGAAAAGAGTATATAGAAGTAGACTATGAAGGAAAGTTCTATAAATTCTTTATAAATGTCTTTAGCGATGAGTCAGGAGAAAGCAATGCATTGCTTTATGGAGTGGACTATACAGAAGAATTTAGATTATCTAAGGAGATTTTAAACAATTCCTTGGCAGTTATATCTATTAATATAGATAATTATGATGAGTTATATGAAAATACTGAAGTAAACCACAGACCCTTGGTCTTTGCTAAAATCGATGGAATTATTAACAGCTTTATTCAAGTATATGATGGCTTTTCAATAAAATTTGAACAGGATAATTATCTTTTAGCCATGTCTTATGAAAATTTAAGAAAAGTAATGGATAATAAATTTAATATTCTAGATGAAGTAAGGGACTTAGACGAAGGTAATAAAATTCCTCCAACATTGAGTATAGGAGTTGGAACTAAGGAAGTTTCACCATCAGAAAACTATAAAAGTGCAAGGGCTTGTATTAATATTGCTATAGGTCGTGGTGGAGATCAGGCTGTTGTTAAAATTGAGGACCATTATGAATATTTTGGCGGGAAAAATCAATCTGCTATTAAAAGTAGCTCTGTTAAGGCAAGGGTAATGTCAAATGGACTAGAGAAATTAATAGAGCAAGGTGGAGATGTCTTTATAATGGGACACAGAAACCCAGATATGGATTCAATAGGCTCCTGTTTAGGTGTAATGGAAATAGCAAATATTGTAGGTAAGAAAAGCTATATAGTCCTTGATAAAATCACGCCGGCTATTAACAAAATATACAACTCTGTGTTGGAAAACTATCCCGATGAAAATATAAAGGATAGGTTTATTAAACCTGAGGAAGCAATAGAATTATGTAAAAGTGATTCAACTGTAGTGGTTTTAGATCACCATAGAAGAACCCATTCAGAATGTCCTGAACTTTTAGATTTATCTGAAAATATTGTATTAATTGACCACCATAGAAGAGGTGGAGATTATATTGAAAATACGGTTTTAACATATTTAGAACCACATGCATCATCAACTTCTGAACTTGTTACGGAATTGTTGTTATATATGAGTGAAAAACTAAAAATTCCTAAGATAGTAGCAGAGGGCTTATTAGCGGGTATAACTGTAGATACTAAGAATTTTATATTACAAACAGGTGTTAGAACCTTTGAGGCTGCATCAATATTAAAAAGACAGGGAGCAGATAGTATTGCAGTTAAACAATTGTTTAAAGACAGTGTGGACACAGTTAAAACCAAAGGTGAAGTAGTATATAATGCAAAAATTTATAGGGAAAAAATTGCAATAGGTATACTTGATGAAGAAGTTTCCGAGTCAATTTTAATAGCTGCCCAATCGGCAGATGAATTATTAAATATAGATAATATTGTAGCTTCTTTTGTTTTAACAAAGGATAATGATAAAGTTCATATAAGCGGAAGAAGCTTAGGGGAAATATCTGTACAGTTGATTTTAGAAAAACTTGATGGTGGAGGACATTTAACTTCAGCAGGTGCTCAAGTAGAGGGTAGTATTGAAGAGGTTTTAAAGATATTAGAAAAAGTTATAGATGAGTATTTAGAGGAGGACAATAATGAAAATAATACTAATAGATGATGTAAAGGGTTTAGGTAAAAAAGGGGAACTTGTAAATGCTAAAACAGGATATGCAAGAAATTTTTTACTACCTAACAAATTGGCTTTAGAAGCAACTAAAGAAAATTTAGCAAACTGGGAAAGAGAACAAGAGGAACTAGAACAAAAAAGAAAAGAAGAATATGAAAAAGCAGTGGCTTTAAAAGAAAAATTAGAAGGTAAAAAAGTTGTTATTAAAGCTAAGGTTGGTGAAGGTGATAGATTATTTGGTGCTATTACAAGTAAAGATATTGCAGAAGCTTTAGAAAAACAAGTTGGTTTAGAAGTAGATAGAAGAAAAATTGAATTAAAGGAAAATATTAAAACTTTAAAAACTGTAGATCTTCCAGTTAGAATTTATCCTGAAGTTATAGCTAATATTAAGGTAGAAATTACTAAGGAGTAATTATGGAAAATTTACCAGAAAGCAGTAGAATATTTCCACATGATTTAAATGCAGAAATGTCTGTTCTAGGATCTATGATTCTTGATAAGAATGCTATAGATACTGCAACAGGCATTTTAAAATATGATGATTTTTATGCAAACAAAAATGCTGAAATATACAAAAGCATTGTTAATCTTACAGATAAGGGAGAGGCAATAGATTTTGTAACCTTAAGTGAAGAATTAAACAAAGAAGGAAAATTAGAATTCATTGGTGGAATGCAGTATTTAATGAGTTTAACTGAATTTGTACCAGGTCCAACAAATGTTGAGGCCTATAGTAAAATAGTTAAAGAAAAAGCTGTATTACGATATTTAATTAGAACTAGCGATGAAATAATGACAAAATGCTATTCTAATAATCCGGTAAGTGAAGTATTGGAATTTGCAGAATCTTCAATTTATAGTATTAGTCAAAGTAAAAACAAGGGGGATTTAGAAAGAATAGGTAACATTTTAGAAGCAACCCTTGACCAAATTAATCAAATGAGCTTAAATGAAGGTGGATTAACAGGTATTACAACAGGTTTAATAGACTTAAACAAACATCTATCGGGTTTACAAAAATCTGATTTGATTTTACTTGCAGCAAGACCTTCAATGGGAAAAACCACACTGGCTTTAAATATGGCTTTAAGTGCAGCTTTAGATGGTAAAAATGTAGCTATATTTTCTTTGGAAATGAGTAAGCTACAATTATCCCAAAGATTTTTAAGCTCATTGTCCTTAATTGACTTACAAAAGATAATTTCAGGAACATTGGAAGAAGATGATTTTGAAATGTTGGGAAATGCAATAAGAATTATGGAAAACACACCTATTTTTGTAGATGACACATCTAGTATTTCATTAACGGAATTAAGGTCAAAATGTAGAAGACTTTCATCTAAAGAAGGTCTTGATCTAGTTCTTATTGACTATTTACAACTAATGACAGACGGTTCAGGTAGAAATGAAAATAGGCAACAGGAAATTTCTAATATTTCAAGGGGACTAAAGGGACTTGCTAAGGAGTTAAATTGTCCGGTAGTCGCATTGTCACAGCTTTCTAGGGCTGTTGAATCAAGGACGGATAAAAGACCTATGCTTTCAGATATGAGAGAGTCTGGAGCAATTGAGCAAGATGCCGACATAGTAATGATGTTATATAGGGATGATTATTACAATCCGGAAAGTGAAAGACCAAATATTGCAGATTTAATAATTGCAAAGCATAGAAATGGTCCAACAGGTACAGTACAGCTATACTTTAATAAGAAGTATACGAAATTTACAGATTTAGTATCGGAAGAAGATAGTAGTTTTTATGGAGCATAGATTACAAAATACAATAATAGAAGATAATAGCTTAGTCATAAAGAAATTAGAATTAGAAGATGCTTTAAAAATAAAATCTTGGGGAAGACATAGTAACAAATTATTTATCGACTATGATTTAGCTAAGTATAATCAAAAAGAATTAAAAATATGGTATTATAGTAAAAAATCTGGAATACGAAATAAATATTTTGCTATATATAATTACAATAATGACTTTATAGGTTATATTGGAATTAAAGATATTAATATTTTTAAGAAAAGTTCAACTTTAGGAATAGTCTTAAATCCCAGCTTTATTTCAAAAGGATATGGATATAAAGCAATGTGTATATTTTTAGACTATTATTTTAATGAAATGAATATGAAAAGAATGAATCTTGAAGTAAATGAATTTAATGAACGAGCTATTAAATTATACAAAAAATTAGGATTTAGATATGTATCTGAGTATTTAGGAATGTTTGAAAATCAAAATATTAATTTTGATGAAATCGAATATATAAAATATAGGGATAATTTTGTTGTAAATAATGGGATTATCTACTCTAAGATACATATAATGACTTTAGATTATAGGAGATATAAATTAAAGGAGCAATATAATGAAATTTAGTTTAGATACTTTTAATTTAGATTTAGGTGAAACTCCTATTGAAAATCTTTTTTTAGACTTAATGATGCCTACAGCAGATGGAGAAGCTGTTAAAGTATATTTATATCTATATAGACAGGTTTTAAAAAACGACAACAACTATGAATTTGATGAAGATGATATATCAAAGGACTTAGGAATGAGCTTAGATGACTTTAAAAAAGCTTTAGAGTATTGGCTTGAAGTAGGTATAATATCGAGGGAATTAGTTGTAGAAACAGGAAAATATAATTATAAATTCATTAGTATTAGGGAATTGCAACTAGGTTCAAAACAGTTTTATGAATATAATAGAAATGAAGAAAAGTTTTTAAATAAAAACAACAATATAGAAATGTTTGAAAAAATAGAGGATATTTTAGAATTACCACTAACGAATACAAATATTATGGATATTTTAGACCTACAAAAGACCACAAATGTTTCTTCTGATTTAATAGTAAAAGCCTTTGAGTATTCAAAAAAGAAAACCGGTAAAATGAATTTTAACTATGTTTTTGGAATAATTAGAAATTGGTACTTAGACGGAATTAGAACAGTTGAAGATTATTACAATCTTTTAGATAGTGAAAAAACTAAAAAAGCTAACATTAGAAAGAAGAGAAAATACTACAAACCAAAAAGTGGTGACGAAAATAAACTGGATATTGACTTTAAAGAGAATTCAGAGGAATTAGAATATATTAAAAATTATTTAGCACAAAGGAATAAAGATGAATGATTTTATTTATGCTGATAAAAAATTAGAAAAAATCAGACATAAGAATAATATTATACTGGAAAAAAGAAAAGCTGAAATAAATAAAAAAATACCGGAATATAGATTACTAAGTTATGAAATAAAACTTAAAAATTTAGAGCTTATTAATATTATGAAAAATGGAACTAAGGAAGAGATTTCCTTAGTTGAAAAAGATTTAGCTAATTTAAAAAACAATAGGAAGAAATTATTAGTCAATAAGGGATTTCCTACAGATTATTTAGATAAAATATACAGTTGTAATATTTGTAAAGATGAAGGGGAAATTAATGGTAAGATTTGCGTATGTAAAAGGAATATTATAAATAGAATTCGTTTTAAAAAGGCAAATATGTACCAAGCAATAGATACTGAAACCTTTGAAAATTTTGACTTTAGTCTATTTAGGGAAGAGAAAAAAGAAAATGAACAAATTTCACCAAGGGAAGTTATTCAAATATTATTTAAAAAATTTAAAGAATATTCTGAGAATTTTTCAATAAAAAGCAAATCACTATATATTAGTGGAGATGTAGGAGTAGGAAAAACATATATTTGTAATTCAATTTCAAGTGAGGTTATTAAAAGGGGATATAATGTTGTCTATATGACTGCTTCGGATTTAATGCAGCAATTAAGGGCCAATCAATATGATGCCTTTAATAGAATGGTAGAAAATAGAGAAAAATATAATCTTATAGTCCAGGCAGATCTATTAATTATAGATGACCTAGGAACAGAATATATTACAGATCAATCTGTAGCAAATCTTTTTAATTTACTAAATACTAGAATAATACAAAAAAAACCGATTATTATTTCTACAAATATAGGATTTAATGAAATAAGCAGGGTTTATGATGAAAGAATATATTCTAGGATTAAAGACTTTGAAAAATATAAAATATTAGGCGATGATTTAAGAGGTAAAAAATAGGAAAGGAGGAATTATGATTACTGTAACAGCAGAACAGATGAGAAATATTGACAAATATGCAATTGAAAAAATTGGAATTCCTTCAATTGTACTTATGGAAAATGCTAAAAATGCTATGATAAATTATATTCCATTAGATGGATACGAAAAATATATTATAGTAGCTGGCGTTGGTAATAATGGTGGAGATGCCTTAGCTATGGCTAGGGATTTAATTCTTGAAGAAAAGGAAACCTATATTTATATAGCCGGAAATCTAGAAAAAGCTAGCAAGGACTTTAAAATAAACTATAATATCCTTAAAAACATAGGTGGAAATATTATAGTTTTAGAAAACAAGGATGATTTATTAAAACTTAAGGAAAATCTTGGTGAAGATTCAATAGTTATAGATGGTATTTTTGGAACAGGTTTAAATAGTGGCATAAGGGGAATAATATTTGAAATAATAGATTTATTAAACTCTTCAAATGCCTTTATTTTTTCAATAGATATTCCAAGTGGTTTAGATGCAGATACTGGTGCTATTCACGGTACATCTGTAAATGCTGACTTAGTAGTTACATTAGGACTTATGAAAAAAGGCCTTCTTAATTATGAAGGCGAAGTAATGGTCGAAAAAATAGGTATTCCTAAACAAGCTGTAGAAGCTGTTTTGGGATAATTTTTATTATTTATAAATCTATGCCAAAAAAATTTAGAGAGGGAAGTGCGAAAGCACTTAATAAATATGAGTGAATTTTCAAAAATTAAAACTAAACTATTAGCAGAGCAAATAGAAGAGGAAATATACAACTATATAATTAAGTCCAATTTAAGTATAGGCGACAAATTGCCAAATGAATTTGAACTGGCTGAAAAATTTGGTGTAGGAAGAAGTACAATTAGAGAAGCTGTAAAATTACTAGAATCCGATGGAATATTGGAGGTTAGGAGAGGTTCAGGAACATATGTAATAAATAAGATGCCAAAGGATATTGATCCCTTAGGTCTTAGCGCCATTGAAGATAAAATGGCTTTAGCCATGGACTTGGCAGATCTTAGAATATTATTAGAACCTGGAATTGCAGAAATGGCTGCTCAAAAAGCAACAGAAGATGATATTGAAAAGTTATATGAACTATGTAAAATAATTGAAGAAAAAATTGAAAAGGATGAAAACTATATAGAAGATGATATAAATTTTCATACCTATGTAGCCAAAAGTTCTAAAAATATGGTAGTAGAACAGTTAATTCCAATTATTGATACAGCAGTAATGATGTTTGTAAATGTAACCCATAAACAATTAACAGAAGAAACCATTTTAACTCATAGGGCAGTAGTCGATGCTATTTCAGAAAGAGATACAATAGGTGCAAAAACTGCAATGATGATGCACATGACATATAACAGGAATTTAATAAAAAAACTAATGAAAAAAGAAAAAGAAAGAAAAATATAAAAATAAATTTGAAAGTGTATTTTAATCGTTTAAAGTACACTTTTTTATTGTTTATTTTTAAAATATCTATATATAAAACTTATATAAAGTATAAGAAAATAACTTTAATTTTGCAAAAGTCATATGATGACTTGATATATTTATCTAAAAATGATATATTAAAAACAAGAAACATCAGATGTCTTTAAAGAAAACGTTATGACTAAAAAGGAGGTAATTATGAAATTACACAGTCAAAAGGTTAGGGCTTTAGCTCCGGAAAACGATCCTTTGAAAATGGGAATGGGTTGGACAGTGGAAGATTTAGAGAAACCACAGATTATGGTAGAAAGCTCCTTCGGTGACAGCCACCCGGGAAGTGCTCACCTAGACAAGCTTATTGAAGAGGTAACCAGGGGAATTATTGACGAAGGCGGTAAACCTGCAAGGTATTTTGCAACTGATATTTGTGATGGAATAGCACAAGGACATGACGGAATAAATTATTCACTAGTAAGTCGTGAGATGATTGCAAATATGATAGAAATACATGGTAATTCTACAGGTTTTGATGCAGGGGTATTTATTGCAAGTTGTGACAAATCCATGCCAGGAGCTTTAATGGGCTTAGCTAGATTGGACATGCCATCAATTGTAGTAGCAGGTGGAGTTATGGACGCAGGCCCAGACTTATTAACCTTGGAACAAATTGGAATGTATTCAGCGATGGAACAAAGGGGGGAAATAACAAAAGAAAAACTTACATACTATAAACATAATGCTTGTCCTTCTTGTGGAGCATGTTCCTTTATGGGAACAGCATCAACTATGCAAATTATGGCAGAAGCATTAGGCCTTGCTTTACCAGGGTCAACACTTATGCCGGCAACATCTGATGAGTTAAAGGAACAAGCTTATTTAGCTGGAAAACAAGCTATGAAACTTGTAGAAATGAATTTAAAAGTGTCAGATATTGTTACAATGAAATCCTTTGAAAATGCAATTATGGTACATGCGGCTATATCCGGTTCAACTAATTCACTTTTACACATACCGGCAATGGCTCATGAAATGGGTTTTGAAATAGATTCAGACACATTTGACAAAATGCACAGAGGAGCTCATTATCTTTTAGATATTAGACCAGCAGGAAAATGGCCGGCTCAATTTTTCTATTATGCAGGAGGAGTTCCGGCAGTAATGGAAGAAATAAAGTCACAATTACATTTAGATGTAATGACGGTAACAGGAAAAACTCTAGGAGAAAATTTAGAAGAATTAAAGAAAAATGGATTTTATGAAAAAGCTGAAAAACACTTAGAACCTTGGAAAATTAAAAGAACAGATGTAATAAGAACTTTTGATGATCCAATAGGGAAGGATGGAACAGTTGCTATTTTAAGAGGTAACTTAGCACCTGAAGGTTCTGTAGTAAAACATTCTGCAGTACCAAAAGAAATGTTTAAGGCTGTTTTAAAAGCTAGACCTTTTGATAGTGAAGAAGAGGCTTTAGCAGCTGTATTAAAGAAGGAAATTAAACCTGGCGATGCGGTATTTATACGCTACGAAGGACCAAAAGGTTCAGGAATGCCGGAGATGTTTTATACAACAGAAGCTATTTCTTCAGATGAAGAATTAGGAAAAACAATTGCTTTAATTACAGATGGAAGGTTTTCAGGAGCATCAAAAGGACCGGCTATAGGTCATGTTTCACCGGAAGCAGCTGATGGAGGTCCAATAGCATTAGTAGAAGAAAATGATTTAATAAAAATAGATATACCAGAAAGAATTTTGGAAATAGTAGGGATTAATGGTAAGGAATTACCTAAAGAAGAAGTGGATAAGATTCTGGAGGAAAGAAGAAAAAATTGGACACCAAAAGAAGCTAAGTATAAAAAGGGAGTTTTAAAAATATATGCAGATCATGCAGTTTCACCAATGAAAGGTGGCTATATGGTTTAACCATATAGGACAAGGAGGACAACATGTTTATGAATTTGTTTTTAGCAGCAGCTGTTTCACCAGAACCTTTACAACTTGATCCTACTAGACTGGTAATAGCTGCCATAATAGGCTTATTAATATTACTAGTATTAATTATAAAATTTAAAGTTCAAGCTATGATAGCTATTTTAATAGGTGCTATATCTATAGGCTTAATAGCGGGAATGCCATTTCAAGAAATCATTAATTCTGTAAACCAAGGTATAGGAGAAACCTTAAAGGGAATTGCCTTACTTGTAGGTTTAGGTTCCATGTTTGGAGCAATACTTGAAATTTCAGGAGGGGCACAGACATTAGCCATTACCATGGTTAATAAATTTGGAGATGAAAAAGCAGCATGGGCGTTAGGAATTACGGGTTTAATTATAGCAATACCGGTATTTTTCGATGCAGGTTTAATAATTTTAATACCTCTTGCTTTCTCATTAGCTAGAAGAACAAAACGTTCATCTTTGTACTATGCAATACCTCTATTAGCAGGACTTGCTGTAGGACATGCTTTTATTCCACCAACACCAGGACCTGTTTTAGTAGCAAAGATGTTAAATGTTGAATTAGGATGGGTTATAATGATAGGTCTTTTATGTGGTACCCTAGCAATGATTTTAGCCGGTCCGATATTTGGTTCCTATGTAGGAAAGAAATATTATATTGCACCACCAAAACAATTATCATTAGATGAAGATTTTGATGAATCAAAATTGCCTAAATTTGGCACAATAGTTGGAATTATTATGATTCCTTTAGTATTAATTATATTAAATTCAATAGTAAAAATATTGGATAATGATATTGCAAATAAAATAAAGCCAGTACTTGGTTTTCTTGGAGAACCTTTTATAGCCTTGACTATTGCAGTATTAGTTGCAATGGTACTATTAGGATTTAAACATGGATACTCTAAGGAAGAATTAGAGGAAGTAATGACTAAATCCTTAGAACCAACAGGTATGATACTCTTAGTTACTGCTTGTGGTGGATCCTTAAGATATATCTTACAGAACTCAGGAATTGGTACAGTAATAGGCGATGCAGTATCATCTGCAAATTTACCAATAGTAGTAGTTGCCTTTATTATAGCAGCGCTTGTAAGGGTTTCAGTAGGTTCATCAACAGTAGCAATGACAATGGCGGCAGGGATAGTTGCTACAATGCCTGTAATAGCAACATTACCTCCAATGCAATTGGCTTGTATTACAATGGCAATTGCAGGTGGTTCCACAGCGTTTTCACATTTCAACGATTCCGGTTTTTGGCTAGTAAAGTCACTATTGAGAATTGATGAAAAAACAACTTTAAAGACATGGACAGTAATGGAAACAATAGTTGGAGTTACAGGTTTTGTAGTAGCCTTAATACTATCATTAATATTTTAAAGAAAAAAATCCATATTGGAGTTATTATCCAATATGGATTTTCTTTTTATAATAATAGGTATTCAATAATAAAAACAGTCAAGCAGGATATAATTGCAACGGTCATCATATTTAGTTTTCTATAGGATAGTATAATTGCAATAATAAATACTATAATTGCAGAGATAATTGAGCTAGTAGAATATAGTATGGCAGGAAAAATCAATACTGAAAGAGTTACATAAGGCACATAATAGAGAAAAGACTTAATAAATTTATTATTTATTTCTTTTCTTATTAAAGTTAAAGGAATAGCTCTAATTAAGTAGGTAACTATTGCCATAACTAAAATGTAAATATATAAATTATTCATGACCTTCCTCCTTTAAAGGAAATATAATTGCAAATATACTGGTTAATACAATACTTATAATTATAATGTGTATTCCGGAACTTAATTCTTTTAAATATGGAATAATCGTAAATAAAAAGCTTACAAACATAGAAATTGTAATAATAATTGCAATTTTTTCATTGTTTTTTGTAGCAGGGATAATAGCGCTTATTAACATTGCATAAAGTGCTATATTCAAGGCTGAAACAAGTGTACTTGGAAGAATATCGCCAAGAATAACACCAAAAAAAGTGCCTAAAGTCCACCCAGGTATAGCAACTGCCATCATACCATATACATAATAGGGACTTAGTGGTTGTTTAGAAGTAATTGCAAGGCTATAAATTTCATCAGTTGTACCAAATGCCATAACAGCTCTCTTAATAAAAGAAGTGTTGTGTTCAATTTTTTGTGATAAAGAACTAGACATTAATAAATATCTGGAATTTATTATAATTTGGGAAATTGCCATTTCAAAAAATGGACTGTTAGCAGCAATAATTCCAAGACCGGCAAATTGCCCCGCTGAAGTTAAATTTGTTAAGGAAATAAGAGCAGCATCAATTGCATTTAAGCCAATATGACTTGCTTGTATACCAAAAGTAAAAGATACTGTAAAATAACCTAACATAATTGGTATTCCATTGTGCATTCCCATTTTGAAAAAAGTTTTATTACGACTCATTTTTCACCTCATATCATTAAATTATATCATAGAAAAAATCTTCTAGTAATTCTAAAAAAATATGTCTGGTTATTATTTTACTTTAAATTTACAAAGAGACTTTTATTTAAATACTTTTTACATGGATTAAATATATTTCTAATAATTCCCACTTATAATAAAAATAGAAATATGAGGAGGAATTATGAAGAAAAAAATTATAAGTTTATTATTGGTAATTGGTCTATTGTTTACCGGATGTAAGAATACAACATCAAAATCAAGTGAAAAAGTGGTTTTAGACAATGAAAAAGAACTGGCTAAAAATGTGATAATGATTATACCTGACGGAATGAGCGTAGATGTCTTAGCCCTAGCAAGATGGTACAATGGTGGCAAAGAATTAAACGTAGATTCTTTGGCAAATGGTTTAGTTAGAACATATTCCGGAAATGCAGCAATAACCGATTCAGCAGCAGCAAGTACAGCTTTAGCAACTGGAAATAAATCTGAAAATGGAAGAATAGGAGTTCTAGGGGAAGAATATACAATGCCTGGAATTGAAAAAGTCGCAGAAGAAGACAAATCAAAACCTGTTGCATCTGTATTAGAAGGTGCTAAACTACAAGGTAAAGCTACAGGATTAGTAGCAACTTGTGAAATAATGCATGCAACACCTGCAGGTTATTCCTCTCATAGCTTAGATAGAAATGATTATAATACCATAGGAGAACAACAAGTTTATCAAAATATGGATGTAGTCATATCTGGAGGAAGTAAATTCCTGTCACCAGAAGAAAGAGAAGACAAAGAGGATTTAAAGAAGATTATAAATGAAAAAGACTATAACTATGTTGAAAGTAAAGAAGAATTAGAAAAAGTTAAAGAAGGAAAAGTTTGGGCTATGTTAGCTGAAACTGCTTTACCTTATGATATGGATAAAAACGAAGACGATATATCTTTAGCTGAAATGACTAGTAAGGCAATAGAATTATTATCAAAAGATGAAGATGGATTTTTCTTAATGGTAGAAGCTAGTAAAATAGACTGGGCTGCTCATGCAAATGATCCAATAGGCATAATCTCTGATGCATTAGCCTATGATGAGGCAGTAGGTGTTGCCTTGGATTATGCAGAGGAAAACAAAGAAACTGTAGTAATTTCAGTTACGGACCACGCTAATAGTGGTATTACATTAGGAAATAGAACAGATGAAAGAAAAAACATATCGGAATATATGGAGCCTTTATCAAAAGCAAAATTAACAGGTGAAGGTGTAGAAAATAAACTAAAGGAAAATCCCGAAAAAATAGAAGAAACAATAGCTGAATATTTTGGTATAACAGATTTATCTGAAGAAGAAATAGCCGAAATAGAGAAGGCGGAAGAAGGAACATTAAATGCTATAATTGGACCAATGATAGCTGAAAGATCAGGAATAGGGTTTACTAGTGGTAATCATACGGGTGGAGAAGTACCTTTGTTTATATATACACCTGAAAAAGTAGAAAAACTATCTGGAACAATAGAAAACACCGACATACCAAAATATATTGCAAAAGTATTTGGCTTTGATTTAAAAGAAGTTACAGACACTCTTTTTGTTAACGCAAAAGAGGAATTTGAAAAAATAGGTGCAAAAATTAATATAAATACTTCCGATGAAAACAATCCGGTCTTAGAAGTAACAAAAGACAATACAAAAATTGAATTTCCTGAAAATAAAAATATTGCTATAAAAGATGGAAAAACAATAGAACTAACAGGAGTAACAGTTTATAATGGAAAAGATTTTTATTTATCTAAAGATGCAATTGAATTAGTAAAATAAAAATCAATCCTTAATAATAATTCATACAATGTCACCACATAAATAAGAGAGATAATTTAATTATCTCTCTTATTTATGTACATGGCCATTAAGATTTAAAAGGTAGGATTTTAATATGATATAATTACAATACTAATTTAAAGGAAGTTAAAAATTTAGAGGTAAAAATGAAAGTAGAAAATTTAGAAATAATAGACATAACAGAACAAGGTCAAGGTGTAGCTAAAAAAGACAATTTAGTTTACTTTGTAGAAGATGTAGTAGTTGGTGAAACAGTAGATATTGAGGTAATAGAAAAAAAGAAAAATTTTTTCATTGGAAAGAAAATAAGAACTTTAAAAAATAGTCCATATTATATTGAGTCAAATTGTAAATATTCAAAAGAATGTACAGGTTGCTCATTGTTAAATACAAAATATAGCAAGCAGTTAGAATTAAAAAAAGAATTAGTAAAAAATCAAATTTCAAGAATTGGTAATTTTAATATAGAAAATATTAACATAAGAGGACTTGAAGAGCCTTATTACTTTAGAAATAAAATAGAGTTAAAAGTAGATGAAAATTATAAAATTGGATATTATATAAAAAAATCTCATAAATTAGTCCCAATAGAAGAATGCTTGGTAGCAAGTAAAACAATAAACAATATAATGGATAGACTATTGGAATTAATTAAAAAATATAAAATTAAAGGCTATAATCGTAATAAAAATACAGGAATAATAAAAAATATTACAATACGAAGTAACTACCTAGATGAAATTCAGCTAACAATAACCCTTTCTAAAGATAAATTTGAAAATAAAGAGGAATTTATAGATGAAATATTTAAAATTGATGAAGTAATAGAACTATATTTTTCCATTAATAATAAGAAAAATAGCGAAGTAATGGGAGAAAAAGTAAAACAATATTTTTCTAAAAAAGAATTTATAGATAAAGTGGGAGAATTAAAATTTAAAATATCTCCTAAATCATTTTTTCAAGTAAATAGTTTAAACACTAAGAACCTATACGATATAGCACTAAAACAAATGAAATTAGAAGGAAGAGAAAATATATTGGATTTGTACTGTGGAATTGGAACAACAACACTGTATTTTGGTAAAAATGCAAAAACAGCAATAGGTGTTGAAATAGTAGAAGACGCAGTAAAAGATGCAAACATCAATAAAAAATTAAACAAGATAAATAATGTAGAATTTGTATTAGGTAAAAGTGAAGAAAAAATAGAAAAACTTTTAAATAATAACATAGATATAGTAATAGTTGACCCACCAAGAAAGGGACTGGACAAAAAACTAGTGGATATATTAGGAAGGTCTAAAATAAAAAAACTTGAATATATCTCCTGTAACCCGGCAACCTTGTCGAGGGATTTAAAATACTTGCAGGAATATGGATTTAAATTACAGGAAATAGAACTGTGCGATATGTTTCCACATACCATGCATGTTGAAGCCCTAGCCCTTCTTACGAAGTAAGAGGTGGCAGGTCTCATACAAAAAATCTCCAAGAAATCTAGTAGAACGAAGATTGATTGGTAAGATTAGACTGTTGAAGCCGTAACACTACTTGTGAAGGAGTGAAACGACTGAAGAAGTAGATGTACATCTGCAGATAGTTCTGCTCAATAACTAAAGTACTTGAAGAACCAGTTGCATCAGACCTACTAATAAATTTTGTAAGAAGATTTTAGTTAGGTCTAGATCATGCAAAGACTTCCCAAGAGCAAAGCAATTGTCAAGAAGTTGACTGTTGGAGCTGAACACTACTTACAAAGTAAACAGCTATAATATAATTATGAGAATTTAAGTAATTTGTAAATATAAAGGGAAGAGAAAAATGCTAATTGAAGAGTATGCTTGGAATCTCCATGAACAAGATTTAAAGCTAAAAAATGGTAATTTATACAGTGCTTCTAAAATTAAGCTAAAAGATGATAAATTATTACGCAATAAATTAATGATTATTTTAGAAGAAATAACACAATTTCAATTGGTTATTTGGGCAATCAACATTTCCATGCCCTTGTTGAAATATCTTGATAATAATTTACAAAATGACCCTAGAATAGAAAAGGCACTAGATATTTTAACACAACGATTAAAGGACCAACTAAAAGTAAGTGTATTAAGAAATGTTGGATTTGAAATTAATAGGTTGTCAAAAGAATCAACTTCAGAAATTAGCAAAATCGCTGCTAAATGTTTTTCACAAGCAATTGCTGTGGGACATATGAGAGGACATGCTCTTGTTTCAAGTGACTATTGTATAAATTTAGCTAATCTGTTAAATAAATCACCTACAGTAGAAAGACAAGGACAAATAGATATTGCAAAGAAAGTTATTGGGAATAAAAGTAATGAACTTTTATGGACTGTTGATTAGTAGGTAAGCGTATAGCTTTTATTTATATAAGATTAAAATAAGATATATGGAAACATTAAATAGGAAAATATGAATATAAATTTATAAAAGTTAAAAAATATAAAAACATAATATAAGGTGAATCAGAAAATGGTTGGAGATTTAAATAAGTAGTGGTACTGCTTAATAAAAATTGGTGTCTTTGATACATTTGGATATGAAATAATATTTGAGAGAGAAGTAAAATAAAAAGGCTAAACTTTAATGATATTTAGTCTTTAACTAGTATAGAGGAAGGGTGAATAAATTGAATTTAAGAACAAAATATTATAAAGTAAAATCTTTTGATGGGTATAATCTAAATTGCAAATTTGATTATCCTGAAAATTTTGACACTATAGCTATATTTTGCCATGGAAGTGGACCTAATACATATGATAATCGAAGATTAATAAATGGAATTGAATTCAATTACTATGATTTATTTTCTAAAGAGTTTAATAAAAAAGGCATTGCTTTTTGTAGATGGAATACTAGAGGATGTAAGCCTTCAGATATTCCACCGGATTTTATAGAGATAGATGATGAAAAATATAAAAGTTATTTACCGAGTAGTTCAATAGAGGACGTTGTAGAAGTTATAAGATTTTTTCGCAAAACTAGTGAATATAAGGAGAAAAGAATAATCTTAATAGGAATTAGTGAAGGTGCAACTATTATACCATTTTCAGCTAAAAATATTCAGGATGAAATAGATGCCTTGTTATTGTTAAGTTTTTCTTATGATAATTTAAAAGAAACAATTGAATGGCAATTAAGTGGTGGTAGTTCTATGGTAAACATGCTAAAATGGTTTGATTATTCTTTAAAGGGATATATTACTGAAGAAGATTTTAAGTTAGATAAATATGGTGTGAGAAAAACTGTTTTGAAAGATGTAGATTTTTTAGACTTAGATGTAAACAGAGATGGTAAACTAACATCTGATGACTATGCTCTGATGCTAAAGGATTATAAAATAGAATTATTTAGAGCAATTGAAGAAGAAGATGATGAATGGTTAAAAGAAAATTATAGTGTTTATTTGACTTCAAGATGGTTTAAGGAACATTTCGATTTACCGTCAATTTCTGATGTTATGCTATTTTTAAATATACCTATCTATATATTTCAAGGAGCTGATGATGCAAACATACCAATTACAGATGTAGACAAAATTCAGAAAGATTTTAAGAATAATCATAAATCAAATTTAAAATTATTTATTTTTGAAGAACATGATCATGATCTGAACTATTTATGGTACCCACTATACAATAAAATTTCTAGTGGACTACAGAAAGTATTTGAAGTGGCTTCAAGTTTATAATTATTTTCAAATTTTAAGGCTTTTAATTTTATTAGAAAGTCAAATTATAAGTTTAGGTGAATATATATTTAAAAATATAAAAGGATTTAATAAATGAAAAAACATAAAAATATTAGTGAGCAATGCTCGTTTTTATTTAACTAATTGTATTATTTAACGACAGAAAGACATATAATATATAGTAATAATAAGGATTATATATTTTGCTGTGATTTTTTTAATAAGGTTTAAAAATTACATTATTTTATAGTAAAGGGAGTATTGTAAATGAAAAAATTTCTATATATTGGAATGACTATGTTAATTTTAATGATAGTATATATTTTTGTTGGATTAAGTCATCCTGAATACTCTTTGCCTTTTAGTCTTATTTTAACCTATATATTATATTTTATTTATATTGTTATTATGATAATGATGTTTATATTATATTTTAAAAATAGAAATAAGTAGTTTTAGTACTTTTAATTTATTTAGGTGGTGTTGAGTATGGCAATGTGGAATCCTTGGAGAGGTTGTAAAAAATATAGTGAAGGTTGTAAATTTTGCTATATTCATAAGGGTGATTTTAAAAGAAATATTAATACAAATGAGATTGTTAAAACCAATAGAAAAATTTTAAAATGATAACTATAAACTTAAGTCCGGAAGGGTATACTTATGTTTTTCAACAGATTTTTTAATTGAAGAAGCAGATAATTGAAGAAAAGAGTGTTGGAAAATTATTAAGGACCGTTCAAACTTAAGTTTTTTATTTTTAACTAAAAGAATAGACAGATTTTTAGCTTGCATTCCGGATGATTGGCAAAATGGTTATGATAATGTTACTGTTTGTTCTACTATTGAAAATCAACTTACGGCAGATTATAGGCTGTCCATTTTTAAAAATCTACCAATAAAATATAAATGTATTACTGCCCAGCCCTTACTTGAGGAAATTAATATAGAAGAATATCTGGATAATATAAGGTAGTGGTTGTTGGTGGAGAGTCAGACTATAAGGCAAGACCTCTTAACTACAGTTGGGTACTTAATATTAGGGACCAATCTATTAGGAAAAATACAAGTTTTGAGTTCAGACAATATGGTACAAATTTTATAAAAGATGGAAAAATGTATAAACTACAGACTAAAATATTAGCTTCACAGGCTAGAAAGGCGTATATAAATTATTATAAAAAAATGAAAAGTGGGAAGACTTTATAAAGTTAAAAAAATATTTTGACAAGCTTGTTGGATTTGATATTTATAAATTATTAGATATTAAATTTTAGACATATTATAATAAGTCTTAATTGAAAAACTTAACAACAGGGGATAGTATGAAATTTCATATATTTAATACAAATAGGGAACAATTACTAAAAGAACTTAAATCTAGGAATATAAAGTTAAATAAATATGCTGAAATACTTCTTAGTAGAGATGAGTTTAATAGAATAGACGAAATGAAATTGAATATAATAGAGACATCTTTAAATGAACTTAATATAAAAGAGCCTACAAATTTGAAAGCGGTCTATATGGAAGCAAAGCAAAAGGGACTAGGATTATTACCTTTAGTTGTAGCACCCTTTATAAGACTAGGATACAAAGACCAAAATAGTAGTTTAAACAATGTTTTATCGGGGCAGAAGAAATCTCCAGACGGAGCGATTAATATAGCAACACCTATTTTATCTCAAGATGACTATTATCCAAAGGGATTTTACATAAGAAAGGTAGAAAATGACCTTTGGCTTAGGGGGTACATTTGTGATGATATGCATTTGTTTCAATTAGAAGACAGATTTATTTTTGCAGTTAAATAATTTAATATATCTGAAATTTGTAAAACAAAGAAGAAACAGGCGGGATTTATGGATTATAAAAATGATTTAATTAAAAGTATAATTAAATTACATACAACAAAATTAGGCAAAGAAAGGGCTAAAAAGAACCTTTCATTAGAAACTAATAATATAGTAACTTGGTGAAGGAAACAAATAATAAATCCCAATTCTTTAATTTCAAGAAAGGGGAAAAATTGGTATATAGCTTAAAGATAATTTTATAATTACTGTAAATGCAAGTAGCCATACTATTATTACAGCTGACAGGAAAGATAAGCCTATTTAGAGTTTATCTTTTTTATTTGGAAACAAACATCTATAATTAATTATGTTTAATTAAAATAATTTAATATTGATTAAAATTTTTAAATCCTTTAATATAAAAGAATAGGCTATTATTATTACGACAATGTTTTAACAATTTATTTCAAAATAATTAAAAGGAGGTAGTTACCAAAAATATAAGAATTATTAATTTTTTATTATTTACCTTTGGTAACAAAATTATGAATAACAATTTTTTAAATAAAAAAAGGACACGGCTCTTAGGCTTGTTTGCTTTTATTGCAACAGGTGGCGGTTTAATTGTTTCAACTGCCATTAATGAAAAAAACATTTATAAAACGGAAATTTTAATAATTTTTGGATGTTTTTTTGCCATTAGTCTAGTAGACCACTTTAAACAGCTTATTGAAAAGGATGATGAAAATGAAAATTAAGAAAAAAAGTATATATGTTTTTATTTGTTCATTTGTTGGGGTAACGTTAACATGGTTTATTAATCATAAAATGGGTTATGGAGCAGTAATAGCCAATGGTTTAGTAGGGGTTATGGCAGCTACTTTTCTCCCAAATGATTTAGCCGGGATAACGTATACTTCTTCATTTGTTGGAATGAGTTCTCTGTCTGTAATACCATCGTTTGCAGCAGCTTTTTTAGGCAGTATTATAGTTGGAATAATTTTTTTAATTACTGCAGAAATATATGCCGGAATAGGTGGCAAGGGAGGAACTACAGCTGCTTTATCGACAATTATTACAAAAACAATAATTAATTTTTTTAGTTAGGAGGACAATATGGAAGAGGTTATTATTTTAATAGTATCGATTATTGCAGGTATTGCAACTTATATTGTTTCAAATATTTTAAATAGAGGTCCGGTAATTGCTTCAGCTATTATAACTTTAGCTTCAGGACTTATGCTTCCCTATTTTTTCCCGATTATAGGCGATGTTCTAGCAACAGCGGCAGCTTGTTCTTCTTATGCCGGAATGATATCTGTTGAAAATGCATTGAATCCATTAGAAATGGCTGTAATATCGTTATTAACGGGCATATTATTCATAGCTGCTAGCAGTGCTTATGTAGGTATTGGTGGAAGACTAGGAACTATAGCTGCTATATCGTGTTTTGCTTGGCTAGGTTTTAAGAAGGTATTTGTTGGGTTAGATAAATAGTTTTAAGGTAAACCTTTGCTAAAAATATAATTTTTAAATTAAAAGGGGAGGGATTTATGAAAATAAATAAAGTAAAGCTAATAGCATACTGTGGAATGGTTGCTCTATTAGCTAGTTTAATTTTAGGCTTATTAGGTTATTCTAATAATACAAACGAAATAGATAATATTAAAAATCAACTATTAAAAATGCATGTGGAAAATAATATTAATTTAACTATGAAATATATTAAAAACTCTTATGGTACCTTAACTCAAGGAGATGAAACTCTACTTGATGCCAATGGTAATAGTATTGAAGGAGAATTTGGTGTAGTAGATAGTGTATTAGAGGATTTAGGCGACAAATCCACTATTTTTGTTAGAGTTAATGATGACTTTAAAAGAATTTCAACTAATATTATGGACGATGGTAATGAAAGAGCAACAGATACCTACTTAGGAAGAGACCATAATGCATATGAAACTGTAATTAAAGGTAATTTATATACTGGTGAGGCTGAAATACTAGGGGAAAATTATTATACTGCCTATGAGCCTATAAAAGACATTAACAATAATGTAATAGGATTGTTATTTGTTGGTATGCCAACAGAAGATTTAGATAAAGTAATTAATTCACATGATACAAAAATGGGTAATATTAATATTTTAATAATTGTTTTTAGAGCTATTGCATTAGGTTCTCTAATAGTTTTAGTCGGTGCATCGGTTTTTGAAACAAAGGATGATAAGAAAAAAATTAGTAGTAAAAAAGACAAGTCCAATAAATTAGAATAGAAAAATCAATTTTAAATATATAGGGAAATATAATGATAAAAGAAAGAAAAGAAATAATTAATAGTATAAAAAATAAAAAAATATATCTTTTAAGGCATGGCGAAACTAAATGGAATAGGGAAGGTCGTTGTCAGGGAATATTAGATTCTCCCTTAACAGATAGGGGAAGAGAACAAGTTAGAAGAAATGGGATCTTACTAAGAAAATATATTTCCAATATAAAAAAAGAAGATATACAAATGTATTCCAGCCCCCTAGGCAGAACTAAAGAAAGTTCAGAAATTATCTTAAATGAATTAAAGTGGAAAGTAGTAGATGTAATTTATGACAGTAATTTACAGGAAGGTAATTTAGGTTCTTGGGCTGGGAAAACCAAGGAAGAGATTTCTAAGGAAAACAATGTTGATTTTACAAATTTAGGTTGGTATTTTAACTCTCCTAATGGTGAAAGTTATAAGGATATAGAAAAACGTTGTTCTAAATGGCTAAGTAGCATTTCCAATATAGCTAAAGATAATATAATCTTAATGACCCATGGCTTAGTTAGTATTGTTCTAAGAGGACTTATCTTAGACTTGGATTTTAAGGAAGCTATTCAATTAAAGGTTCCGCAAAAGGGATTTTATTTTATTAACAATGGAATTATAAATTTTATTACAGAAGAATATGATGAGTTTGATTCATATTCATTTTAACTAGGTGAGGAAATAATGGATACAATTTTAATTGTTGAAGATGATTTGAAATTAAATGATGGTATAAGACTGGCGTTGAAAAATGAAAACTATAATTTTATTCAATGCTATAGTGTTGAATCTGCAAAAAATGAATTAAACTCAAAGGATATTGAATTAATTTTATTAGATATTAATTTACCTGATGGAGATGGGCTTGAATTTTTAAAGGAGATAAGATTGGTTTCAAACATTCCTATTATCTTAATTACAGCAAATAATATGGAAATAGATATAGTAACCGGGCTTGAACTAGGTGCCAATGATTATATTACAAAACCATTTAGCCTTATGGTGTTAAGAGCAAGAGTTGATGTTTGGTTAAGGCAGAATAAAAATAATTTCAGTTCGATTTATAAATCTGAAGACTATTATTTTGATTTTAGAAAAATGATTTTTAATGTAGGAAACAATTTAATTGAATTAAGTAAAAATGAACAGAAATTATTAAAAATACTTATAGACAATAAAAACAAAGTGGTATTAAGGGAGAGGTTAATAGACGAAATTTGGGATGGGGATTTAGAATATGTAGATAGTCATGCCTTAACTGTTATAGTGAAAAGGCTTAGAGATAAAATCGAAATAAGTCCCAAGCACCCTTTAAATATTAAAACAGTATATGGAATAGGATATACTTGGTCGGAGAAAAAATGAAAATATATTTACTTATAATTTTAGTAGGTTTATTAACTATATTGTTGATGTATTTATACTTTAAAAAAAGAGAAAATCAATTAATAGATAATTTACAAAATATGATAGAATTAGCTGAGAAAGATAATTATTCTTTTGTTAAATTTGATGAAAGTAAATTGTCAGTATTAGAAAATTCCATGAAACATTATTTAATTGGCAATAGGATAAAACTTAATAGTATCCTCAAACAAAAGGAAAGCTATGAAACTTTAATTTCAGATATTTCTCACCAAAGTATTACACCAATTTCAAATATTATTTTATATTCTGAATTATTACAAGAAAATCATAAGCTAGAAGAAATAGATGCTATAAAAAACCAAGTAGAAAAATTACATTTTTTAATTGAATCATTAATTAGTTTATCTCGTTTGGAGACAGGCATTATAACTATAAATCCTAAAAAGGAAAATATTAAGTTTTTGTTGCAAAAACTGGAAAATCAATTTAAGCCTAAAATACTAGAAAAAGGAATAAATTTTGAACTAGAAAACAAATCAATATACGCCAAATTTGATTTTAAATGGACAGAAGAGGCTATTGGAAATATTGTTGAAAATGCTATTAAGTATACAGATTATGGTGGTAAAATTACTATTTCAATTGAAGAATATCAATTTTTTGCAAGAATAGATATAAAGGATACGGGAATAGGAATAAAAGAAAAAGAATTAAATAAAATCTTTAAAAGATTTTTTAGGTCAAACGATGTAAATGGTACTGAAGGAGTAGGGTTAGGTTTATATTTAACTAGAAAAATTATTAATATGGAAGGGGGCTATTTAAAAGTAGAGTCTAAAAAAAGTGTAGGAACAAATTTTTCGGTGTTTCTACCTATTTAAATATATCAATATTGATATATTTAGGATATTAATTTGAAACATTTATATGATAAAGTCTATATTGAAATATTCAATATAGATTTTTTTTAATTATTTTTAATAAAATGAGGTAAATTAATATGGAAATTGTAAAGGCAAAAGAATTAAAAAAGATATATGGAAAAGGGGAAACTTCTGTTTGTGCTTTAAATGGAGTGAATTTAACAGTAAATAAAGGAGAGTTTTTAGCTATTGTAGGAACCAGTGGTTCTGGAAAGTCGACATTATTAAATATTTTAGGTGGATTAGATAATCCAACGGAAGGGACAATAATAGTAGATGAAAAGAATTTAAGTAAATTAAATGATGAGGAATTGACGATTTTTAGACGAAGAAATATCGGATTTGTATTTCAAAAATTCAACTTAATACCTATGCTAACAGTTTGGGAAAATATTATACTACCTATAAAGTTAGACGGAAGAAAGTTAGATGAAGAATATATTAAAAATATAATTAAAACTTTAGGTATAGAGGATAAGCTGGATAGTTTACCAAATACTTTATCAGGTGGACAACAACAAAGAGTTGCAATAGCTAGAGCTTTATCGACAAAACCGGCGATTATTTTAGCTGATGAACCAACAGGAAACTTAGATTCAAGAACAAGTCAAAGTGTGATGGGCTTATTAAAAGTAACTAGTAGAGAGTTTAATCAAACAACAGTAATTATTACTCATAATGAAGAAATAGCTCAACTTGCCGATAGAATTTTAAGGTTGGAAGATGGCGTAATCCTTTAAAAAGAGGTAGGAAATGGTAAAAATAAAAAACAAAGAAAGTATTTTATTATTAACTAATAGATTTATAAAATCATATAAGAAGAATTCCTTATCGTTAATATTAGGGATGTCTTTAATAATCACTTTAATAGTAAGTTTAACAACAATGTTATATACAAATCATAGACTTGAATCAATACAAAATCAGTTTATATATACAAATATGGACTATGAAATTAAAAATCTATCAATGGAACAGATAAAAGAATTACAAGAAAATAAAACAATTGAAAATTTAGGAATAGAAAAATACTTATCTACTATAAAAACAAAAAACAATCAAGCAGCTGTAATTATATCTGCTAATACAGATTCTATTTTAAAGGTTTCAAAATTAATTGAAGGGAAAATGCCTAAAAACAAAAATGAAATTGTAGCTGAGAAATGGACATTATTAAATTTAGGAATAAACCCTATAGTTGGAACAGAATTTAGTTTTCCAATTAAACCAGGTAATGTAAACAATAAATATAAAATAGTTGGAATATTAAATGATATGCCATTAAATAAGATGGGGGGTGCTATAATTCTATATACTAACTTAGTATACGATGATTCCAAGGAATATTTAGTACATTTGAAATTTAAAGAAAATATAAATATAGAAAAAGAAATAGAAAAAATAGAAAATGAATTAGAAATTCCAAATAAAAATATAGTAAAAAATCCTTGGCTTGAAAACAAAGAGGAATTAATAATAGCGAATATAAAGTTAAATGCTTTGTTGTTATTAATTGGTGGACTAATTGTGTTTGGAATATATAGAATATCATTAATAAAAAGAGAAAAACAATTTGGTATGTTAAGAGCTATTGGAGTAACTAAAAAACAAGTAAAGAAGATAATGATATTGGAATTATTAAAACTTTATTTTTATAGTATACCAATAGGAATAATAATTGGATTTTTAAGTGTAAAAATAATAACTAATTTTTCAAATGATGAAAATTTAAAAATATTTTTTTGGGGGAAATTAGAGAAGTTTAATATTATATATCCAATAAATGAAATTATTATAAGTATTTTAATGTTTTTTATAGTTCTTGTTTTTGTAGGAGTAATTGGAAGTAGGGGAATAAATGGAGTATCTATAATAAAAAATATTACAGGACATGGGAATACCGGTAAGGACAAATTTAGTTTAGTAAATATAACTGGAGAAGAAAATAAAAACCTATTATTAAAAAAACTAAGTATGAAGTATATATTTACTAATGTTAAAACTTCTTTTATTGTGATTTTGTCTTTAATAATAGGAGGAACCTTATTTTATGGCTTAGCATATAAATCCTATATAATTGAAGAAATAAATAATATACAAACTAGAACTAATTTCTATAATAGTGATTATTTATTAACTGCCTATGATGACATGGATATAGGTAAGGGGATTTCAGAATTAACATTAAATAATATTAAAAATATTGATGGAATACAAAGCATAGAAACTCAAATTGCTTTGCCAATTAAAGTAGTTGATAATAATGAAAGTAGAAATAAAGAATATTTAAATAATCAAGAAAAAATAGTAAATTCCCATTATGGTTTTTCACTTAGAGGAAAAGATAAGTTTGAAAATTTATATCATACTAAATTAAAGGGCTATAATGATAATGCTTTGGAAAAATTGAAAAAATATATTGTAGAAGGCAATATTGATAATAATAACTTGAAGGAAAATGAGATAATAATTGCAATGCCAAGAACTAGTAGCTATGGAAAATCTAAGGGAGCTGTTGGTTATTTTAAAAATGGACTAACAATTATAGACTATAAAGTTGGAGATACAATTACAATTAAATATACAGATATTAATAATATAAATTCTGAAAGATATTGGAATTTCTCAGATATCAATAACAAATATATGGAAAAGGATTATAAAATTTCAGCAATAGTATATTATCCTTATATGAAGTCAGTATCTTTGTTGGAACAAGTTTACCCCCTGCTTATAACTAGTGAAGAAAATATAAGAAAAATAGTTAATAATCCTACATATTTAACAATTAACGTAAATAGGAATGTACTTTCAAGTAAGACAAATGATAGATTGATTGAAGAAAAATTAATAGAATTAGCAGTTGAAAATGGAGAAGTTACAGCTAGGAGTTTAATTGAAGAAAAAGAAAAAATTGACACTATGTATAAAAAGGAATTAATTTATATTTATGGAATAGCCGTTGTAACATTTATTTTAGTTTTACTAAACTTAACTAATAACTTAAAGTACAGAATTCAAATTAGAAGGGAAGATTTTTATATTTATAAAGCTATAGGTATGGAAATAGATAGTTTAAAGAAAATTATATATTTTGAGAATATGATTTTTAGTATATTGTCATTATTCTTTATAGTAATTTTTTCTAAGATTGTTTCAAAATTTTTATATTATGAGGCAGAATTATATTTATACGGAATAGAATATAGATATAATTATCCGATAATTATAATTTTAGCTATGTTTACATTAATGATATCCTTTATAATTTCATATTTTCTAAATAAAAACTTAAAGAATGTTAATATAATAGAAAAACTTAGTATAATAGAATAACTAATATATTTATGGAATATTTCATAAAAACAATTTACAATAATACTATATTAAATTATTCTAACAGGGGTTGAAATATGAAATACGCTTTAATAAATGGAAAAATTATAGATGGAAGAGGATCAATTCCCATTGAAAAAGGTACTTTAATAATAGAAAACAAGAAAATTGTTTATGTAGGTAAGTATAAGGAAGTGTCTGGAGATTATAGGATAATAGATTGTAGTAATAAAGTAATTATGCCGGGGATTATTGATACTCATTTGCATTTTTCCGGAAATTTAACTGACAATGATTCTAATTGGGTACTGGAACCTATTATGCAAAAGGCTGTTGTAGCAGTGGAGCAAGCAAAGGAAACCTTGTTAGGTGGAGTTACAACAGTTGGTGAAATTGGTTTTATAGGTCTTAATATTAGGGATATGGTTGAACAAGGAGTAATGGAAGGTCCAAGAATTGTTGGAACAGGCAGAGGTTTTTGTAGAACTTGTGGACATGGGGATTCCCATAAGTTACCTTATGAATACAACAATGTAAGTCATCCTTGGGCAGAGAGAGTAGACGGACCTTGGGATTTAAGGAAAGCAGTGAGAATGCGTTTAAGAGATAATCCTGATGCAATAAAAATATGGTCAACAGGCGGTGGAATTTGGCGTTGGGATAAAAAACTTGACCCTCACTATACAATGGAGGAGATTCAAGCTGTTGTTGATGAATGTAAAATGGTTGGTATTCCGGTTTGGAGTCATGCTGAAGGCTTTGAAGGTGCTTTAAATTCAGCAAAAGCAGGGGTTCATTTAATTATTCATGGACAGACTTTAAACGATGAATGTTTAGGTATAATGGCAGAAAAGGGCATTTATTTTTGTCCAACTATTCAATTTTTACAAGAATGGTTTAAAACTTATGAACCACCGTATATACCACAAATTCATGATAAATACGAAGGAAGTACTGTAGAAGAAAAAGAACTGCAAAGAGTTTATGAAAATTTAAGGAAAGCTGCAAAAAAAGGCATAGGATTAACTATTGGTTCAGATTCCTTTTGTTCTTCCTTAACTCCTTATGGAAAAACAGCTATTGGTGAAATTTATTCCTTTGTGGAAAAGGCAAAATTGTCTATTATGGATACAATTGTAGCTGCGACAAAAACCGGTGCAGAAATGTTAAAAGTAGATAATATTACAGGTACATTAGAAGAGGGGAAATCAGCTGATTTGTTGATTTTAAACAAGGATCCACTAGAAAATATAAGAAACTTAAGTGCGAACTCTATGGAATATATTTTTAAAGAAGGTAAAATTATTAAGGAAAACTTTAATATTAATATAATTTAAAAATGACTAAAGAAAAACAACGTAATTTTAAAAGTTACGTTGTTTTTCTTTCTATAATTCTACATGGAAAGACCATATTTATTGGAATATTATAGTTATGAAAATTATATATGAAATTTGCTGCATATTTTCCCATTTCATAAGCAGGAGCATGGACCGTTGTAAGTGGTGGATTAGTAAATCTAGAACCTACTACATCATTAAATCCTATTATGGAAATAGTATTAGGAACTTCTATATTATATTCCTGTAAGGCATTTAAAGCTCCAATTGCAATTGAATCACTAGCTGCAAATATTGCTGATGGGAGATTGTCATCTTCAATTAATTTTTTCATCATTTTGTATCCGGACTGTATGCTAAAGGAATCTTCTATTAAGTAGGGCTTGTAGTCTATTTTATTTTCTTGGCAAAATTTAATAAAATATTTTTTTCTCTTATCTTCATAGAGAGTATTTTCATTAACATATTCTAAACCGCCTAAATATCCGATACTTTTATGGTTTTTGGATTTTAAAAGACTTAACAAATCATATACAGCATTTTTAAAGTCTAAAGAAATAGTATTGACGATTATTTTATCGGTACATAAATCTACAAAGATTATATTTTTATGTTTGTTTTTCAAAGTAGTAATTTCATCATTTGAAAACTTACCAATACAAATAAGACCGTCTACATCCTTTAATGAGTCAATATAGTTAACATCATCTTTAAAATTTCTAATTAATTCTATTTTGTTTTTCCTACAGTAATCTTCAACACCCTGTCTAATATATAAATAAAATGGATCTTGAATTTCTTCTTTTATAGAAAACCATTGTAAAACACCTATTGAAAAAGAATGACTACTTTTAGATTTTTTTCGAACAGTATAATTTAATTCTTTAGCAGTTTCAGTAACTATTTTTCTAGTTTCCGGAGCTACCTGTAGGGTAGGGTCTTCATTTAATATTCTAGAAACTGTTGTAATTGAAACTTTTGCTTTTTTAGCAATATCTCTAATAGTAGCCATATCTTTTACCCCTTATTTGTTCTTTAAATAAAAATTCCACGCAGTTTTAATTATTTTTTTAATATCTGTATATTCTGGACTCCAATTTAATAATTCTTTTGCCTTTTTGTTATTAGCAATTAACCTAGCAGGATCTCCTGGTCTTCTAGGACTTATTTCTACATTTATTGGTAGATTTGTAACTTCTTTAGCAGCATTTATTATTTCTAATACTGAAAAGCCCTCTCCATTTCCTAAGTTAAAAATATTACTTTCATTTCCGTCATATAAATAGTTTAATGCTTTAAAATGAGCCTCAGCTAAATCATTAACATGAATATAATCACGAATACAAGTTCCGTCTGGAGTGTCATAATCATCACCGAAAATATAAATAGTATCACGAACACCTAAAGGAACTTGTAATACTAAAGGTATTAAATGTGTTTCAGGATTATGAAGTTCTCCTATTATTCCATCTTCATGTGCTCCACAAGCGTTGAAATAGCGAAGTGCAACCCATTTTATATCATAGGCTTTTTCACACCATTTCATCATTTTTTCCATTGCTAGTTTAGTTTCACCGTATGTATTAGTAGGATTTGTTTCATCGTCTTCAGTAATAGGTATTTTCTTAGGATCCCCATAAGTTGCAGCAGTTGAAGAAAATACAATGTTTTTTACATTATGTTTTTTCATTATCTTTAATAGACAAATCATACCATAAACATTATTGTCATAATAGTCTAAAGGTTTAGTCATGCTTTCACCAACTAATGAATTAGCTGCAAAATGAATTATACCTTTAATGTCCTCTTTTGTAAAAACCTCATCCATAAATTGTAGATCTCTAATATCACCTTTATAAAATCTTGCTTTTGGATGAACTAATTTTTCAAACCCTGTTTGTAAATTGTCAACAATTACTATGTCTTCACCTTTTTCAATTAATTTGTAAACCGTATGGCTACCTATATATCCGGCGCCTCCAAGAACTAAAATACTCATAATTATCCCTCCTTGTTACTATTAATTATAGCATTTTAGTAAAAAAAGTCAATATTTTAGTAAAATAATTGACATATTTTAGTAAAATGGTATAATTGAATTAAAATAAAGCAAAGGAGAATATTATGAACTATCAAATTAGCAGATTAATAAATTTTGGTTTACAAAAAGGCTTAATAGAAACAGATGATGTTGAATATTCAGTTAATATGTTGTTGGATGTATTACAGTTAGATAGTTTTGAATTTTTTAAAATTGAGGAAGAATTAGCTACAGCCGTTCCAATATTAGAAGAGATGTTAGAGTATTCCGTTAATAAAGGAATAATTAATAATTCTGTAACAGAAAAGGATTTATTTGATACAAGAATTATGAACTGTATAATGCCACGTCCAAATGAAGTGGTTAATAATTTTACTTCTTTGTATGAAAAAGAAGGGGCAAATAGTGCTACAGATTATTTCTATAACTTGTCCATAGCTTCAAATTATATTAGAAAAACAAGGACAGATAAAAATATATTTTTTACATATGATAGTGATTATGGAGAAATTGAAATTACAATTAATATTTCTAAGCCGGAAAAAGATCCAAAAGAAATATTAAAGTCAAAAAACATTGTTTCTACAGGTTATCCAAAATGTGCATTGTGTAAAGAAAATGTTGGATTTAAAGGTGATTTTAATCGAGCAGCAAGACAAACCCATCGTATTATTCCAATAAAACTAGATAATGAAGAGTATTATTTACAATATTCTCCTTATGTATATTACAATGAGCACTGTATTGTTTTAAATAAAGAACATATTCCAATGAAAATAGACATTGAAACTATTTCAAAATTATTTTCCTTTGTAGAACAATTTCCTCATTATATGATTGGTTCAAATGCTGATTTACCAGTAGTAGGAGGATCTATTTTATCCCATGACCATTTTCAAGGAGGTAGATATATTTTTCCAATAGAAAATGCAAAAATTATGTATTCAGTAAAATTAGAAAAATATCCATCAACTTCTGTTGAGCTGTTAAAATGGCCTTTATCAACTATTAGGCTTTCTTCAGATAAGAAGAAGGAAGTATTAGAATTATCAGAAAAAATATTAGAGAAATGGAAAAATTATTCCAATATAGATTTAAATATTATAAATAAAACAGATGAAGTAAGACATAATACTATAACTCCAATAGTTCGTTATGAAAATGGGAAGTATATTATTTATTTAACATTAAGAAATAATAGAACTTCTGAAGACTATCCTTTTGGAATATTCCACCCTCATGAAAGCTTACATCATATTAAGAAGGAGAACATTGGTTTAATTGAAGTTATGGGACTGGCTATTTTACCGGCTCGTTTAAAAACCGAATTGGAGTTATTAGGTAAATGCTTACTTGGGCAAGAAGATATAAATAAACATGAATCTTTAGAAAAACATTATGACTGGTATAAAGATTTGAAAAATAAGGACTTTAATGAAAACAATGTAAAGGAATTTATTGAGGAAGAAACAGCGAAAATTTTCGTTAAAGCCTTAGATGACTGTGGTGTTTTCAAATTAGATGAAACAGGAAGTAAAGCTTTTATTGAATTTGTAGAATCTATTTAAATAGAAGAGAAGAGGAAATATATGCTTAAAGTAAAAGAAGTTATAAATTTAATAAGAAATGACAAACTAAATAATGATTTTTTAAAACTATATAAGGATGAAGAAAAAATCAAAGAGCAAAAGGAAAGATATATTGGTGCTTTAGAAAAATTTGAGTCCTTATATGGAAATGAAGAAGTTGAAATATACAGTGTTCCAGGAAGGACAGAAGTACTGGGAAATCATACAGATCATCAATTAGGTCGTGTTGTTGCAGCAGCAATAAATTTAGATATGATTGCAGTAGTTAGTAAAAGTGAAAATATTAATATTGTAAGTGATGAACAAGTTATTGAGGAAATAAGAATTGATGATTTAGATAAAAAGGAGAATGAAGAGGAGACCTCAGAATCTTTAATCAGAGGGGTTACTAGTAGATTAAAGGACCTAGGATATAAAATCGGAGGATTTAAAGGCTATTTTACCAGTGATGTATTAATAGGTTCCGGTTTGTCATCTTCAGCAGCTTTTGAAGTAATGATAGGAGCAATACTGTCAGGCTTGTATAATAATATGACTATTCCACCTGTTGAAATTGCAAAAGTAGGTCAGTATGCTGAAACTGTATATTTTGGAAAGGCAAGTGGGTTAATGGATCAGTGCGCTTGTTCTATAGGAAATTTAATTACTATAGATTTTAAGGATATTAATAATCCATTAGTTGAACACCTAGATGTAGATTTTTCAAAATTGAATTTAAGTATTTGTATTGTTGACACTAAGGGTTCCCATGCTGATCTTTCAAATGAATACACTATGATTTCCGGTGAAATGAAAAAGGTTGCAAATGTATTTAATCAAGATTATTTACGAATGGTTAATGAAGAGGAGTTTTTCAAAAATATTACTACTGTTTTAGAAAAATGTGGAGATAGGGCAACTTTAAGAGCAATTCATTTCTTCAATGAAAACAGACGAGTAGGAGAAATGGTAGCTGCATTGGAAAATTATAATCTTGAAGAAATTGAAAAACTTGTATCAAATTCAGGTGATAGCTCTTTTAAATATCTTCAAAATATATATAAAGGTGGAAGTATAAAATCACAAGAAGTTGCGGTTGGACTGGCATTATCTGAAAAAATATTAGGAACTAACGGTGTTTGTAGAGTTCATGGTGGTGGATTTGCAGGAACAATACAAATTTTTGTCAATAATGAATTTGTGAATGAATATAAAGAAAGTATTGAGAAAGTTTTTGGCAAAGGTTCTTGCTATGTTTTAAAAATCAGAGAAGATGGCGCTACTAAGGTTTTATAATCTAAGTTAGATTTTAAGTTGATTTTAATTATTTGACAAATAAAGAATATACAATTACAATGTATTTAATTGAATATATCTTCAGGGCAGGGTGAAAATCCCTACCGGTGGTAAAGCCCACGCACCGAAAGGTATGATTTGGTGAAATTCCAAAGCCGACAGTAAAGTCTGGATGAGAGAAGATAATAGTAATATATTGTTGATTTGCTCTGAAATGGTTTCATTTCAGAGCTTTATTTTTTTCTAGGTATAAAAATAAATAGATTTATAATTATATAAACATAAATCTAAAATAAAACAAGAATAATTATTTTAAAATTTTGCCCTGAACAATTTTGTTCAGGGTTTTTTGTTGTAATAAATTTATTTTAAACATTATTGGAGGAGAAATGGACGAAAAAAAGTTTATGGCTTTGGCAATTGAACTAGCAGAAAAAGGTAGGGGTAAAGTAAATCCAAATCCATTAGTAGGAGCAGTAATTGTAAAAGATGGGGAGGTTATTGGAAGGGGATACCATGAAGAGTATGGTAGGGCTCATGCAGAGGTTAATGCAATAAATTCCTCTAAAAAATCCTTATGTGGTTCAACAATGTATGTAACCTTAGAGCCTTGTTGTCATCAAGGAACAAATTCACCTTGTACAGAAGCAATAATAAAAAGTGGAATTTCAGAAGTTGTAGTTGGAACATTGGATCCAAACCCAATTGTTGCCGGAAAGGGAGTTGGAATTCTTAAAGCTAAAGGAATAAATGTAAAAGTAGGATTTTTAGAAGAGGAGTGCAAGGAATTAATAAAAATATTTTCTCATTATATTAAAACTAAAACTCCCTATGTAACTATGAAATATGCAATGACTATGGATGGAAAAATTGCAACAAAAACCAATAAATCAAAGTGGATTACAGGCGATGAGGCAAGGGAAAACGTCCACAAAACCAGAGGGGAATATGCCGGCATTATGGTTGGTATTAATACAGTTGTTAATGACGATCCAATGCTGACTTGTAGACTTGAGGGTTTCTATAATCCAATAAGAATTATATGTGATACTAATTTAATTCTTTCACTAGATTCAAAAATAGTAAGGACAGCAAGGAAGGTAAGAACAATTATTGCCACCTGTAATAGAGACCTTAAGAAACAAAGGGAATATATTAACCTTGGTTGTGAAATTCTTGTAACAGATATGAAAGATGGTCATATTAATCTTTCTCAACTAATGAAAAAACTGGGAGAAATGAAAATAGATAGTATTTTACTTGAAGGAGGAGGAACTTTAAATTGGTCGGCTTTAGAAGGGGGAATTGTGAAATCCCTTCAGGTTTATATTGCTCCCAAATTATTTGGTGGCTTACATGGTATTTCACCAATTAGAGGAGACGGCGTCAGTGATCCAATTAATTCAATAAAGTTGTCTCCACCAACAGTTAAATATTTTGGCTCGGATATTCTATTAGAAAGTGAGGTTTTATTTTAATGTTTACAGGAATTATTGAAGAAGTAGGAGAAATTGACAGTATTAGCCGTAAGGGAAATTCTTTAAGTTTAAGAATAAAAGCAGATAAAATTATGTCCAATATTTCAATAGGAGACAGTATTGCTGTTAATGGAATTTGCTTAACTGTTACAGAATTTACTCAAGATGGATTTTTAGTTGATTCTATGAGAGAAACTCTAGAAAAAACTTCCTTAAAAAATTCCAAAGTAGGAGATTTAGTAAATTTAGAAAGGGCAATGACAGCTAACGGCCGTTTTGGAGGCCATATAGTAACAGGACACATTGACGGAGTTGGAAAGATTGTAGAAGTAAAAAAAGATGAAATTGCAACTTGGTACAGAATACAAACCAATGAAAAAATTATGCAATATATTATTGAAAAAGGCTCAATAGCTATTGATGGAATTAGTCTTACTATTGTTGATTTTACAGAAGATAGTTTTAGAGTATCGGTTATTCCACATACCTTTAATGAAACAATACTATCCTATAAAAAAATTGGAAGTATGGTAAATTTGGAAAATGATTGTGTTGGTAAATATATTGAAAGAATTTTAAATATAAACAAAGAGAAGGAAAGCAATATTTCCAGGGAATTTTTATTAAAATATGGATTTTAGGAGGAAATAATGAAATTTAAATTAGTTGAAGAAGCTATTTCCGATATTAGAGAAGGAAAAATAGTAATGGTAGTTGATGATGAGGACAGGGAAAATGAAGGAGATTTAATTTGTGCAGCAGAATTTGCTACAAGGGAAAACATTAATTTTATGGCAAAGTATGCTAAAGGATTAATATGTATGCCTATGAGTAGAAAAATTGCTGAAAACCTACAGTTGACTCCAATGGTAACCGTAAATACCGATAATCATGAAACAGCCTTTACCGTTTCTATTGACCATAAAGAAACATCAACAGGTATATCAGCTGAAGAAAGAGGCCTTACAGCTCGTTTATCTGTAGATGAAAATAGTAAGCCGGAAGATTTTAGAAGACCTGGCCATATGTTTCCCCTTGTTGCAAAAGATAATGGAGTTTTAGAAAGAAATGGTCATACAGAGGCCACAGTAGACTTAATGAAATTAGCAAATTTAAAGGAATGTGGAATTTGTTGTGAAATTATGGCAGATAACGGGCAGATGATGAGAAGGGAAGAATTAAAAGAGTTTGCAAAAAAATGGAACATTACATATATTTCCATAAAAGATTTACAAGATTATAGAAAAAATAAGGACAAATTAGTAAAAATGGTTTCAAAGACTAATTTACCAACTAAATATGGAGACTTTACACTCTATTGCTATATAAATATATTAAACCAAGAACATCATTTAGCATTGGTAAAAGGAGATGTAAATAATGAAGGTAATGTACTTTGTAGATTACATTCTGAGTGTTTAACAGGAGATACCTTTGGCTCTTTAAAATGCGATTGTGGAAAACAACTGGAAAATGCTATGAAAAAAATTTCAGAAAAAGGGCAGGGAATAATTTTATATATGCGTCAAGAAGGTAGGGGAATAGGACTTGTAAATAAAATAAAGGCTTATAACTTACAGGATAAGGGAATGGATACTCTAGATGCAAATCTTGCCTTAGGATTTAAGGGGGATTTAAGAGAATATTATATAGGAGCACAAATGCTAAAGGACCTAGGAGTTAGTTCCATAAAACTTTTAACTAATAATCCGGATAAGGTAAATCAGCTTTCTGAATTTGGTATTAAGATTACAGAGCGTTTACCAATTGAAATAGAAGCTAATAAACATGATTTATTTTACTTAAATACAAAGAAAAATAGAATGGGACATATTCTAAATATATAGGAGGAAAAAATGAAAGTATACGAAGGAAATTTAATAGCGGACAATATAAAAGTTGGAATAGTAGCAGGAAGATTTAACGAGTTTATTACATCAAAGTTATTATCGGGAGCAATTGATGGACTTAAAAGACACAATGTAAAAGAAGAGGATATAGAAGTGGCTTGGGTACCTGGTGCTTTTGAAATTCCTTTAATAGCTGCTAAAATGGCTGAAAATAACAAATATGATGCAATAATATGTTTAGGAGCTATAATTAGAGGTTCAACTACCCACTATGACTATGTTTGTAGTGAAGTTTCAAAGGGCATAGCACATATTTCTTTAAATAGTGAAAAACCTGTTTTATTTGGAGTATTAACAACAGAAAACATAGAACAAGCCATTGAAAGAGCGGGAACAAAAGCAGGTAACAAAGGATTTGAATGTGCTGAAGGTGCAATTGAAATGGTTAATTTAATAAGGGGATTGGAAAGTTAAAAACTATATATAATTACCGCGGTAATTTGATTTTAATCACATTTTATAGTAGGATTAAGATGAAACCTTAGCCGTAAGGTGTAAATGTGCAGTGTAATCTTTAAAGTGAGTATGTTTAATAACTAGGAGCGTGTTATATATGAAAAAAAATACTCATGGCGAAAAAGCACTTTTAGCAGCAGAAAAACTTGTAGAAAAGATGGGTGGAATGGACAAAAGCAAGGTAAATGAAAAATTACCACTATTTGTTCGAGATGACATACCTTCGTATGCAGGAATAGCAACATTTTTAAAAACTCCATATTATGAAGATTTTAATAATATTAAGGATTTAGATGTTGCATTTGTAGGAGCACCTTTTGACGTAGGAACAACATTTAGACCGGGAACACGTTTTGGTCCAGAGTCTATGAGATCTATTTCAAAATTATTTAAAACATATAATTTTGAAGCGGGAATCGATTTAGCATTGGAAATGAAAATGGGAGATATTGGTGATATTTTCTCTATTCATGCAATAGACAGAGAAATTGAACAATTAAGTGAAGCAGTATCAACTATTTTAAAACAAAATGTATTTCCTGTTGTACTTGGAGGAGACCATTCTATTGCTTATGGAACAATAAAAGGAGTTGCAAAATCAATAGAAGGAAAAGTTGGAGTAATACAACTTGATCGTCATTTAGACATGACTCCACTTATGATGGGAGAAAAAATGCATGACACACCATTGTATCATGCAGGTTCATTACCAAATGTAGATCCTAAAAATATTGTTCACATAGGTATTGGTGGCTGGCAAAACGATGCAAGAGCAGCAGCTGGTACAAAAGAACGTGGACAAACAGTTTTAACAGTTGATGATGTAGATGAACTTGGAGTAGATAAAGTAGCTGAAATAGCTTTGGAAAAAGCTTGGGCAAATGGTGTAGAAGCCGTTTATCTAACAGTAGACGTAGATGTTATTGACAGTGGAATTTCAAATGGTACTGGATGGCCAGAACCAGGTGGATTACTTCCAAGAGAAGTTCTTAGATTAGTAAGAAAATTAGCGGAACCAGGTCTTATTGGTATGGAGGTTGTAGAAGTGAGTCCTCCTTATGATGACAATAATCAGCAAACAGCCTTAATGGGTGTTAGAATTATTTGTGATACCTTATGTTCATTAGTACAAAATGGACATTTACCAAAGAAATAAAAACTAGGTAAGAGTAAGTATATTAGAAGATAGGTATATACTTTTAGATTATACTGTTAAATAAATAATGGGCCGGTTTACTTATTATCGTTAAATTAATATGTCTTATTTTACATAAGTAAGTCGTTAAAAAACCACTATAATTTTTTAATTATAGTGGTTTTTATATGCTCAATTATTAGCAAATATAATAATTGAATGGTTTTACCTATAATTATAGAAAAACTGTAGGGGTATAAATATATTATTGATTGTAGGAGGAGACTATGGAGAAAAGTTTATATAAGGCAAGTATAGAGTCTATAGAAGGAATGAAAACTATAGCAAGGGTAAGAAATTTTGAATTAATATTAGATGAGCCAATAGAAGAAGGTGGCTTTGATGAAGGTATGACACCAGTAGAAGCCTTGTTATCATCCTTAGGTGCTTGAAAGATGATGGTGGCTAAAGGGTTTAGCAAAAAATTGAAATTAAATATTAAATCTATAAAAATTGATGTTAGTGGTGAAATGGATAAAAATAAAAGTAAAGGGTTTTCACTAATAAAAACGACTTATTATATAGATACTGATGATTCAGAAAAACAAATTAACAAATTTATTAACCTAATAGAAAAATATTGTCCTGTAAAACTAACAATTACAGACAGTCCTGAGTTTGAAACAGAAATAAAGATAATTTAATATATAGTAATTGGTAGTTGTTTTTATTTTTCTAACAAAATTAAAATACCATAAGGGCATATATAAAGCTAAATAATATTTTTAATAGCTTTATATATGCCATCATTATTGTTAGTGTCTGTAATCCATTTCGCCTTTTCTTTGATTTTTCTGTTAGCATTTCCCATAGCAATTGAATTTGGAAAAGTTTCAAATAGCTCAATATCGTTCATACTATCACCAAAAATATATACATTTTCTAAAGAAAAATCTTTTTCTTTTACTAAATCCATTAACATAACAGCCTTATTAGAAGAAATTTCTGTTATCTCTAGAGAATAATCTGATGTTTTGTGTACACCTAAATTATTTATGTCCTGTAACAATAGGTAACTGTCCTGTATTTTATTTTCATCAAAATTTGCAAGGTCTATTTTTAAGACGTCGATATTTTTTGTTATTAAAGAATCGGACAAGTTAAGAGTTTTTGTATTATAAAGTAACATCTTTTTATAGTAATCAATAGATTCTGTTGAATTTAAATAATGGTTATTATTAACAGTACCTAAAATTTTAATATGTTCATAAAAATATGATTCTTTATCAGTAAAAATATATTTTTCTTTGTTAGTAAATATAGTTGTATGATTTGTATCCTTTAATAGAATCGGTAAAGCTTCCTTTAGTGTTTCATTTTCAATAGGTATACGTTTAATTTCCTTATGATTTGAATCTATATATTGATGGCCATTATTTAAAATTAAATCACAACTTAAATCGTATTGTTCTAAAATCGGTTTTACCAAATCATAGTTTCTACCTGTTACAATTACCCACTTATATCCTAATTGATTTATTCTTTTTATAGCTTTTAAAGAATTTTCTGTAATTTCCTTTGAGTCAGATAGTAGGGTTCCGTCTAAATCAAATGCAAATAGTTTCATTTTATCACCTTCTTTTATAATATATTAAAAAACCTTTCAATTATTAATACTATCATGTATATAAGAAATTGTATATTTAGATTTGGTTTAGGGGCAACTAAATGCGAATTAATTTTATATAATTAGTCCCTTGAAGAACTTTATAATAAATATGATAATTAAAGTACTTCATGAAGGAAATTTTTTATAAAAATGAAAGGATAGAGACATGAAAAATAAAAATAAGTCGAGCTGGAAAGATGGTATACAAGTATTTGGTCGTTCACTTCTTTTACCTATTGCAGTATTAGCTCCTGTTGGAATGATAATGGGAATATGTAGTGCCCTTTCTCAACCATATATGTTGGAAAAATTTCCTTTAATAGGAAATGAAACACTTCAATTGATTATTAAAAGTTTGCAATCGATTACCAGTATTGTATTTAATAACATACCTTTACTTTTTGCTATGGGAGTTGCACAAGGGGTTGCTAAGAAAGAAAAAGGTATTGCAGTATTTGCTTCAGTTGCAGGTTATTTAACCTTAAACCAAGTAATGAATATATTTTTAACAGTAACAGGTAATCTTGCCGAACCTGAGACTATGGCACAAGTTGGACAGGGTATGGTATTAGGTATTCAAACCCTTAAGATAGAGGCTATGGGTGGGATTATTTGTGGATTAGTAGCAGCAAAAGTAGCTAATAGATTTTATAATTTAGAACTTCCATTGGCGTTTGCGTTTTTTGGAGGTAAAAAATCAATACCTATTATAACAATAGCGGCGATGGTGCCAATTGGTCTTGTAGTTCCAATAATATGGGAATTACTAACTAGATTTTTAATTAGTATATCTTTTATTTTTATGACACCATATATAGGGAGTGGTATCTTCTATGCTCTAAATAGGGCTTTAATTCCTTTTGGTTTACATCATGTTTTATCTTCTATAGTAAGATTTACTGAAGCAGGAGGAATATATATTATAAATGGTGCGGAATATATAGGTATCTTGCCAGCTATAAATGAAATTTTATTTAATTTAGGTCCTTCAGATCCCTCTTGGTCTCAATATATGCCAAAGCTAACAAGTTATTTAGGAGGAGCTCAAATGCTTACAACATTATTTAGAGTTCCAGCTATAGGATTAGCTATGTATAAAACAGCGTTTACTAAAAATAAGAAAATAGCTAAAGGTGTTATTTTAACATGTGTTTTAACAGCGTTTTTAGGAAATGTTACAGAACCGTTGGAATTTACTTTTCTATTTATTTCACCAGCTTTATTTATAGTGTATTGTATTATATCTGGAATAATGACTATTCCGTATCAGCTTTTAAATATATCTATAGGATATATACGAGGAACTATTTTTGATTTTGGTATTTTTGGACTTTTATATGAAAATACTCATTGGATAAATTTAATTTTATTAGGAATAGTAAATTTTGTAGTTTTTTATTTTGTATTTAAATGGTTCATTTTAAAATTTGAATTAGAAACTCCAGGCCGTGAATCATTTGAAGTTAATGAGGCTAGTAGTGTATTAATTAAAGAAAAAAACTGGGATAAAATTGCGGATATTGCTATAGAAGGTTTAGGAGGAAAAGAAAATATTTTAAGTTTGGAAAATTGTATTTCTAGATTAAGAATTGATTTAAAAAATCCAAAGTTAGTTGATGAAAAAGAATTAAAAAATTCAGGCTGTGCAGGAATTTTCTTCCCTAAAGAAAATCATATTCATGTAGTTTTTGGACCACATGTAGAATTTGTAAGATTAGCAATGGAAGATAAAATATAGACTACAAGGAGTATATATGAGAGCGTTATATGATTCTAAAAGTAAACTTGATGATAGGGGAATTAAAAAATTATTAACAGAAGAATCTAAAGTAGAGTCATGGTTAATAATTGAATCTGCTTTAGCAAAAGCCCAAGGTGAAGTTGGATTTATACCTAAAGATGCTGCTAATAACATACAGGATTCTTGTAAAATTGAAAATATAGATTTTGAAGAAATGTATAGAATTAAGGAGAAAATAGGGCATGGATTTGTACCATTTTTAAAAGTTTTAGTTAAAGCTTGTAATGATATCGGAGAAAAATATGTTCATTATGGTGTAACAACTCAGAATATACAGCAGACAGGACAATTATATATTCTTAAAGAAGTTATGGAAATAATAAAGGGGTTTATTTCTGATATTCTTGATAATTTATCTGTTTTAGCAGAAAATAATGCATTTACAGTTATGCCAGGAAGAACTCATGGGAAACATGCAATTCCAATAACATATGGCTATAAAGTATCTGTATGGATAAGTGAGTTAATTGCCAATTTAAATAGAATAAAGGAAAGTGAAAAAAGAATTTTTCAGGTTATGATGGGAGGAGCTGTAGGAAGTTTTAATGCTACAGGAGAATTAGGAAGAAGGGTACAGGATTTAGTTGCTAAAGAATTAAATATGTATTCTATGGAAGTTCCTTCAAGAAATATGTGTATACATAAAATAGAATTTATTAATAACTTAGCTATGTTATGTAATACATTTCACAAAATAGCAGAAGAAACATATTATACAGGACTGGAAGAAATAGGAGAAGTAAGTGAGAGTTTCACACCAGGAACTGTTGGAAGCTCAACAATGCCGCAGAAAATAAACCCTAAATTATCAAAGGGAATTATTGCTAATTCACAGAAACTCTATTCTATAGTATCTTTAGGATACTATTCTAGTGTTAGAATGTTTGAAGGAGATAGTAGTTCTTATATGCTATTTGATGGTTTATTAGAAGAAGCTGTTGAATTAGCCGCGGAAATAATAATTAGGGCTGAGGAACTAACACGAACAATAGATATTAAAAAAGATAAGATGAAAATAAATGCAGAATTAAATAAAGGGCTTGATAATAGTGAATATATTATGATGGAAGTAGCAAAAAAAATAGGTAAGGATAATGCTCATGAGTTAATGTATAAAAAAGCCATGCAGACCGAGATAGATGGTAAAGATTATCTAACTGTATTGAAAGAGGATAAAATTATATCAAGTATGTTTAAAGAAGAAGAGATAGAAGAATTAACAAATCCAGCAAATTATATAGGGGAAGGACCTAAAATTGCAAAGGACATGGCAAAAAAAGCAAAAGATAAGTCCTTGGAATTAAAATCTAAAATAAAGTAGATTACTTATCTATTGTTAATTCATCTAAGATGTAGAGAGGTATTTTAATGATAATATATTCAAAACAAGTTTGTACTTTAGATGGAATAGTAGAAGCTTACGTAAAAATTAAAGATGGAAAAATTATAAGTATAGATAAATCTTGTGATTCGGAATTTATTGATTATAGTAATTTAATAATTATGCCTGGTTATATAGACATTCATATACATGGTTGGGCAAATGGTTCATTTTGGATGGAAAAAACTCCGGAATCTATTTGGAAAATGCAAGAACATCTACCTAAGTGTGGCGTTACTTCTTTTTTAGCAACAACAGGGGCTGATTCTATAGAAGAAACCTGTAGATCTATTGAAGCAGCTAATATAGTTTATCTTAATCAAAAAAAGGGAGCGGATTTTTTAGGAGTCCATATGGAAGGGCCCTTTATTTCAAAAGAATATAAGGGGTTGCAACAGGAAGAACATTGTATCGAACCAAATATTAATTTAATGGAGAGATTTTATAATCTGCAAGATGATAAATCAATGATAAAACTTATGACACTAGCTCCTGAATTAAATAATGCAAAGGAACTCATTAAATATAATAAGGAAAGAAAAATACAAAATTCAATAGGCCACAGTGGAGCATCCTTTGATTGTATAAAAGAATTAAAACAATATGGATTAGGTGGAGTAACTCATATGTTTAGTGGTATGAAGGCATTTCATCATAGGGAATTAAGTGTAGTTGGAGCAGCCTTGTATTTTGATGATTTATATTGTGAGTTTGCAAAACAAACAGGTATGACTGTAAAGCATGAGGCTTTTGACTTTGTTTACAGATTAAAGTCAGATGATAAAGTATATTTAACTACAGATTGTCAAGGAATAGCTAGAACACAAAAGCCCTTCTATCACTATATTAGAGGAGAAAAATTCGAACCAGATAATGGAAAATTAAAAATTACAAAAGATTCTGGTGAGATAGAATTTATTGATCCAGATGATTATGATTCTGTAAAAGATTTAGAAGTAAGTTATGAAGATTCTGTAAAGAATATGTTAAAACATACTAATATGGATTTAATATCTTTAAGTAAAATTACTAGTTTAAACCCGGCAAAGTATATAGGTGTTGATAATAAAAAAGGATCTATAGAGATAGGAAAAGATGCTGATATTATAGCGTTAGATAGTAACTTTAATGTAATTAAATGCTATTGTAAGGGCATAGAATATTAAAAGTTAATAATTATAACATATAAAAGATCTTATATGAATAAAATAAAGATGAAGTATCTAAAACAATATAGATAGTATCATCTTTATTTTATTCATATATAGAATTTTAAATAAAAAATTCATCATATTTGTTTGATAATATATTTTCAATTTCATTGGCAGATTTATTTTCTAGTTTTTTTGAAAAGTCAGATTTTAAAAATTTGAAGTTTGTTCTAGAAAATCCTAGACTTATTAATTTATTGATATCATTGTCGTTGAAGAAATATTCCATTTTTATTGATTTATAATTAAGTTTTGAAACAATATCATGTATTCTATCAGAAAAAGTTATAATATAATCAAAATCAATATTTTTAATTAAATTTACTTCATTAATATCAAAAATTTTTACTATTTCAACCTCAACTCTATTTTTAAGTGCCTCAATAAAATATTGCACTCGTTCAAAGTAAGTATTTGTAACTATTATTATTTTTTTTATATTATGTCCAAATATTTTATTTTTATTAATCCATTTTTTTAATATTAAGGTAATTGTTAAATATTGTTCATCATCAAAGTTTACATTGAAGCTTTCTTCAATTTCTAAAGAATATTTCTTTACTAGATTATATAAAACAAAAAATTTAAAATGAGTATCCTTCACCAATTTATCCTTAAAAGAATAATTATAAGTTTTTGAAACAATTTCCTTATATAAATAATTATATATTTCTTTTTTTATTTCATTATTGGTATATAAAGTAGTATTAATATTATTTTGTATATTTTCTAAAAAATTATTTACTTTAGTTTCTAATAATTTATTTATAGGAAATTCTAATGAAGGGTAAAAATCCAACATTGTTGTAATTTGATTTAAAGCCGCATTTTCATATTTATCTAAAAAATAGTTTAGATTTAAGGAACTTAATTGTATATTGTATAAGGTGTTGATCTTATTATATCTTTTTCTCAATATTGCAACAGCAGTATAAATCAATAAGAACTTTTTAGAAGAATAGGTTAAATTACGAGAATATTTGTTTAAAAATTCAGTTAAATATATTTGACTGAATTTTTTTACATCTTTATAATTGTTTAACAATAATTCAACTATTAGATTATCTGAAGGGGTATTGGCCTTTCTAGGTAATATATTATAATCTTCATCAATCTCAAATAAAGGAATTAAAATTTGGATTACCAGTATTCTGTATTTAAGTTCATTACCTATAATAGTGATACCTTTCTTATATATAACTTCGACTTCAAGCTCCTTTTCTTCCAGATATTCTTTTAAAAATTTTGTATCTTTTTTCTTTGTTGTTAAAGATAGACCTAAATTATCGTAAACTTTTGTTAAATTTATACTGCCAGAGAAAAATGTTTTTGTAATTACATAGTAGATACGCTCATATTTATTTAAAGAATAATTATTCATATTTAATTCTTTAATAAAATCATTGACATTATTGTAACTAAGATCATGTATAATATAACCGTTTTTTATTGTTAGATATTTGTTTTTAGGAAGATATTTATTCAAATGATAGATATTTTTTCTAATAGTTGCAGCATTTTTGCTAAAATGTTTAGAAACTTTGCTTATATGAACGGAATTGTTTTCCTGTAAATATTTTAGCAATTTTAAATTATAGGAAGTTAGTGCCATAGTTATACCTCTTTGACTTATTTAAACTACTTTAAATTATTTAAAACCTTATATAAATTAAAATATTTGTTTTTCTATACAGTAATTTTAGCATTTAAATTTTATAGAAGCAATGTACAATATAAATCTTTTTTGACAATAAATAGGTTAATTATAAAATTTAAGTTCCCTTAGAGAAAGAATTTTATATAATTATTAGTTTATTAAAACTTTATAAAGAGTTAGATAAAATGAAAATCTTTAGCTGGTTTAGTCTAAAATATTGAATAATTATATTTTATTCAAATTATTTGAAATATTGAACCTAGTAGAAGTTTGTTGTATAATAATGCTATAGAATGATAAATAATTATCGTTTAATTTATAAATGACTAAAAGATGTATACTATGTTTAACTAAAGGAGAATTAAATGACAAAGATAATAGGTAGTCCAACAAGATATATACAAGGTAAAGGCGAACTGGAAAGATTTGTAGATCATGCTTCTACACTAGGAAATAGAATTTTTATTATTATTGATAAAAATATAAAAGATATTGTTTTACCTTTCATTGAAAAAAACTTAGAAGAAAAAAAAGTAAGTTTAGAAATAGTAGATTTTAATGGTGAATGTAGCAAGAATGAAATTAATAGATTAAAGGGAATATTGGAAGAAAAAGGTGGAGAAATTGTTGCAGGAATAGGAGGAGGAAAAACTCATGATACTGCAAAAGCCGTAGCTTTTTATGCAGAAAAACCTGTTATTATAGTTCCTACAATAGCCTCTACAGATGCACCTTGCTCTTCTTTATCTGTTATATATACAGATGATGGGGTTTTTGAAGAATACTTATTTTTACCTTCAAGTCCGAATATAGTGTTAATAGATAGTGATGTGGTTTCAAATGCACCAGCAAGACTCTTAGCAGCTGGAATAGGTGATGCATTAGCAACATATTATGAAGCAAGAGCATGTCAGAACTCAGGTGCTTTAAATATGTTTGGTGGCCATATTACAAAGACAGCAATGGCACTAGCTGAACTTTGCTACAATACATTAATAGAAGATAGTGTAAAAGCCTATCTATCTGTAGAAGAAAAAGTATGTACTAAAGCAGTTGAAAATATAATAGAAGCTAATACTTATTTAAGTGGAATAGGATTTGAATCTGGTGGACTTGCAGCTGCTCATGCTATTCATAACGGTTTAACAGTTATAGAAGAAGCCCATAATCTTTATCATGGAGAGAAAGTTGCATTTGGTACATTAGTGCAATTGGTTTTAGAAAATGCTCCAATTGAAGAAATAGAGGAGTTGATTTTCTTATGTCAAGAACTTGGCTTACCAACTACCCTAGAAGATTTAAATATTAAAGAAGTTAATAATGAAAAAATAATGGAAGTTGCAAAACTTGCATGTGCACCAGAGGACACAATGGGTAATATGCCATTTGAAGTAAAACCGGAAGATGTTTACGCTGCAATTATGGGAGCTGATTCTCTAGGAAAATATTATAGATAAAAAATGACAATGTTATGTTGTCTTTTAAATCTTTTTAAAAAAATAAATTCATCTAATTTATAAATTAGATGAATTTATTTTTTATTTAATTATTCTATCTTTCATTATATCTACATCTATGAAGACCACCTAATAATATTATATTTGCATATTATAATAATTGTTGTTATCTAAAATAGAATACAATTTGTCACGAAAAACAGAATAAATAGTTATTATTTATATAGGAGGTAATCTTATGAAAAAGATAATTAGTATTTTTTTAATAATGGTATTTGTTGGAGTTTTATATGGATGTAATAGTAAGCCCGTTGTAAATAATGACTATACTAGTGAAGGCACAGAAGTTAAGGGAAAAGAAGACATAATTATAAAATATTGGAATTCAAAGGAAAATAGCGAACCTATACTTGTAAAGTATGATGGAATAGAAGAGGATTTTAAGAATATAATAAAAGAATTAGAAAAAGTAAAGGCAGAAGACTCATGTGAATGTATAAGAGAAAATAATTTTGATAGTGGAGATATTATATTGTCCTTTGATAATATTTCAAATAATAAAATGCACATAAGAGTTAATGAAAAAAAGAAAAATAATACAAGTAAGGATTATTATTTGAATATGGAAAATGAAGTAGTAAATAGAATACAGGAATTCTATGATAAATCTATGGAAAATACTAAAGAAGATATTAAAAATGGGTTAAAGGTTACTTTACATGAGGTGGATTTTGAAAATGGAGAGTTAGTTCTGGAAGATTTCTCAAAAGAAAGAGAAAAAGACTTTGATGGTATTGTTACAAAATTAAATAATTATGAAAAATTAGATACAGATGTAAAATTTGTTAAACCTATAAGTTTTGAAAAAAATGGCACTATAGTTAGATTATCTACAAGTAGTTTTAACAATGATGTCGACTACTATTATGTTAGTTTAATAGAGAATAATATTGAAAAAATATTGCAAGTATATAAAAATGATGAAATTAATGGTGTATTATATGAGTTTTTCAAGGGTATTTTACTTGAAAAAGAAATAAAGATTGATGAATAAATGAATTCTATATCAAGTGGAAAAAGGGTGAAATGTTTTTATAACAAAAAACATTTCGCCCTTTTTAGTTACTGTAGTAAAAACTATTAATAATATATTTAAATAAATTGGAAAATATTTAAATATATTCAAAAATTTGAATAAATATGTTTAAATATCTTTAAATAGGTTATATATAATCTGTATGGATTTGTAATAGTTACAAAAATACATACATTATAAAATAGTCATGATTAAGGAGGTATCTTCAACATGAAAGCAGGTTGTGGAAGACCTACATTGAAAAATGCTCCGGTAGAGGAGAAGAAAGAATTAATTGTAGAAGAAAATATTAAGGAGGAACAAGCGATGATTAAAGTTGGTAAACCAGCACCATTATTTACAGCACCAGCATTTTATAATGGAGAAATGACAGAAGTAAATTTAGAAGATTATAGAGGAAAATGGGTATTATTATGTTTCTATCCAGGAGACTTTACTTTTGTCTGAGCGACTGAAGTGTCAGCAGTTGCTGCAAAAAATGATGAATTTAAGGATTTAGATGTACAAGTACTTTCAATGAGTGTTGACTCAACATTTGTACACAAGGTATGGAATGACCAAGAATTATCAAAAATGGTTGGAAAAGATATTCCATTCCCAATGTTATCAGACCAAGGTGGAACTATAGGTAAGATGTATGGTGTTTATGACGAAGAAGGTGGAACAGACACTAGAGGTAGATTTATTATAGATCCAGATGGAATTATTCAAGCATTTGAAGTTTTAACTCCTCCAGTAGGAAGAAATGTTTCAGAAGCTTTAAGACAAATTCAAGCTTACCAATTAGTAAGAAAAACTGGCGGTGGAGAAGTTACTCCTTCAGGTTGGAAACCAGGCAAGAAAACTTTGAAACCAGGTACTGGATTAGTTGGTAATGTATGGAAAGAATGGAAAGTTGAAGACGCATTTGAAGACTAATTAATAAAAAGTAGACATAGTAAAAAATGTCTACTTTTTTTGTATTTATATATTATATTGCAGTCCAACCACCGTCTACGTTTAATAATTGTCCAGTGGTATAGGATGAAAATTCAGAAGCAAAGTATACTACAGCTGTATCTAGTTCTCCTTTATTTCCTGTTCTACCCATAGGGCAATATGTTCCAACAACTGTATCGAAAGCATCGTTAGACAATACATCCTTAGTCATTTCAGATTCAAAATATGCTGGTCCAATTGCATTTACTGTAATTCCTTCTTTTGCCCATTCATTAGCAAGGGCTTTTGTCATCATAAAGACAGCTCCTTTTGTTGTTGCGTATGCAGTCATCATATTTGAATGAGGCATGGCAACTCTAGAGTGAATAGAACCTAGATTTATAATACGTCCATAATGGTTTTTCTTCATTATTTTACCGACTTCTCTAGCTACTTTATAAACGCCGTCAATATTTGTTCTCATCATTTTTTCCCAGACTTCATCACTCATAGTATCGGCAGGCTCACCTAAACCTAAGCCGGCATTATTTACTAAAATATCTATTTTACCATAATGCTTTTCTATATTATTTATAGCGTTTTTTACATCTTCTGTCTTAGTGACATCACAAGTCTGAACAAACACTTCATAACCTTTTGTTTCTAAATCTTTTTTTACTTCTTCTAATTTTTCAGCTCTTCTCGCCATTAAAGCAAGTTTCGCTCCTTGATTTCCCAATGCATTTGCAAATTGAACTCCTAATCCGCTAGAAGCTCCAGTTACTAAAGCAACTCTTCCAGTTAAATCAAAATAATCCTTCATTTTTTACCTCCAAATATATAAAAAGTTGTTTATATTTACGACTCAATTATATAACTAGATAAAGTAAAATGCAATAATTATTAATAAAATATCATTCTTAACATAGAACATTGAAAATAATGAGAACATTATTTAACAATTTTTATACTTATAATTAAGCAAAAAAAAACTGCCTTCAAGCAGTTTTTACTAATTTTTCTTTCTTACTATTCTTCGTATTCCTCTAGTCTTATCTAGTAAAGAACTAAGGGATATGTCTAAGTTTATATTATAAATAAATTTACCTAAAAGTTTTGACATGTCAACATGCCTATACCACGGTTTAGATTTAATTGAGTCAGGAACATAGGTAAGATTTGTAGAATATACAGCGTCAAGCTGTCCTTTTTCATAGTATTCATCAAATTTACTAGGACCTTCAGTAAATAGTGCAAAACTTACTGCTGCGTAAACTCTTCTAGCTTTTTGAGCTTTTAATTGTTCTGCAATATCTAAAACCGATTCTCCAGAAGCAATCATATCATCGACTATTAATATATCTCTTCCTTCAACATTTTTACCTATATATTCATGTTCAACAATAGGGTTTTTTCCGTTTACAATTCGACTATAGTCCCTTCTTTTATAAAAGAGTCCAATATCTTGTTGTAATACATTTGAATAGTAAACAGCTCTGTCCATTGCTCCAGTGTCAGGACTTATAATAATAATATTTTTATTATCCAATTCTTCATCGGATATATTTTCCCTACATAAAAAATCTTTTACTATTTCAGCTGTAGGATAGATATTTTCAAATGTTAATAATGGAATAGCGTTTTGTACATTTGGATCATGTACATCAAATGTATAGATTCCGTGTACACCCATATCTTCAAGTTCATGTAAAGCCATTGCACAATCTAGTGATTCTCTAGCCTTTCTTCTATGTTGACGACTACCATACATTAAAGGCATAACTACATTAATTCTTTTTGCCTTACCGTTTATAGCAGAAATTACTCTTTTAATATCTGCAAAGTGTTCATCAGGAGCCATTCTATTTTCAAAACCAAACATTTTGTAAGTTATTCCATAATTACCAATATCGGATAAAATAAAAACATCTTTACCTCTTACAGATTCATTAATTTGAACTTTAGCTTCACCGTTAGAAAAACGAGTTTCTGTAATATCTACTTTGAAAGTGAAATCTGGGTCATCAATATTGTATCTTCTTTTTAATTCAGCATCTACTTTTTCTCCAAAATCCCAAATATTTTTCATAACAATTAATCCCAATTCTCCTAGTGGGCTAGTGCTAAAAACTTCCTCAGACATGCGTGTAACTACCTCCATAATATTATTTTCATATTAAGAATATCATATAAAAATTATATAAACAACTGAATAAGTCACATTAAGAGAGTTAGTAAATCAGGTAGTTTATAAATTTTCTATATGAAATAAAATATATATTGGGTATACTTAAGAATAGTTTAATAATTTTATGTTATTATATTTATATGAATGAAAAAATAGATGACTTTTATTATATGAAAGAAGCGTTAAAAGAAGCTAAGAAAGCTAAAGACAAAGATGAAATCCCTATAGGATGTGTAGTTGTTAAGAATAATATAATAATAGGTAGAGGACATAATCTAGTGGAAAGTAACAACAATCCTTTAAGACATGCAGAGTTAATAGCTATTGAAGATGCATCTAAAAAAATTGATAATTGGAGATTTAATGGTTGTACTTTATATGTTACTTTAGAACCTTGTGCAATGTGTTCCGGTGCCTTAGTCTATTCTAGAATGGATAGGGTTGTCTTTGGTGCTTATGATTACAAAAGAGGATATTGTGGCTCTATTGAAAGTTTACCTACTAAAACAGAATTAAACCATAAGGTTGAAATTCTTGGTGGAGTAATGGAAAAGGAATGCTTGTTACTTATACAGGATTTTTTCAAAAAATTGCGAATTAGAAACAAAGCTAATTAAAAATGGATTTTATTTGTTGCTATATCCTACAAAAATTATCTAGTTGGAGAAAAACATGAGAAGATATTATAGCTTATCTGATTATTTTAAGGAAAAATACGGTTGCAAAATCTTGAAATTATCTATAAATGGAGGATTTACATGTCCTAATAGAATTAATGGTTTAAAGGGCTGTTTATTTTGTAGTGATTTAGGTTCTGGTGAGTTTGGAGGAGATTCTAACCTTAGTATTAAGGAACAAATAAGTAGGCAAAAGAATTTTCTAAAACATAAGAACAAATCAAATAAATATATTGCATATTTTCAAAGTTTTACAAACACATTTGATAAAATAGAAAATCTAAAAAATAAATATTATGAAGCATTAAATTGTGATACAATAATAGGATTAGCAATAGCTACTCGTCCGGATTGTATAGATGACGAGGTAATTGATTTATTAAAGAAGATTAATGAAAAATATGAATTATGGTTAGAGCTTGGATTTCAGACAAGCAAGGAAGAAACTGCCAATATAATAAGAAGAGGGTACAGCAACCAGGTTCTTATTAATGCCGTAAGAAAGTTAAATAGTGCAGGAATAAAGGTAGTAACCCACTTAATATTTGGACTGCCTTATGAAAATAAAACAGACTGGATTAATAGTGTGAATTTTATTTCTAGGTTAAATCTTTGGGGAGTGAAATTTCACAGTCTATATATTCAAAAAAATTCGGATTTATACACATATTATTTAAATAATAATTTTAAAGTTATAAGTAAAGATGAATATACAGACATGGTAAGTGAGGCAATTAGCCTTATACCAAAGAACTATGTAGTGCATCGTTTAACAGGAGATGCAGATAAGAAACAATTGTATTTGCCCAAATGGTCTGCAGATAAATTGTCGGTAATTGGATTAATACAAAAAAAGTTAAAAGATAATAATATTGTACAAGGAATAAATTACAATTATTAAATTGTTGACAGGAGGGGTTAAATGGAATTGCATATGGGTTTAGACGTAGGCTCAACTACTGTTAAGCTCGTTATTATAGACAAGGACAATAATCTAAAATATAGTGTTTACAAAAGACATAAATCAAATGTTGAAGAAACTGTTAAGGGTGTATTAACAGATGCATATAAACAATTTGAAAATGAAGATGTTACTATTATGGTAACCGGTTCTGGTGGTATGTTTGTTGAAAAATATTGGAACATGAACTTTATTCAAGAAGTTGTTTCAGGTACTACAGCTATTAGAACCTTAATTCCGGAAACGGATGTTGCTATTGAATTAGGAGGAGAGGATAGTAAAATCACCTACGTAACCGGTAGTGTTGAACAAAGAATGAATTCAATATGTGCTGGTGGAACAGGGGCTTTTATTGACCAGATGGCTTCTCTAATTGAAACTGATGCAGCTGGATTAAATGAACTAGCTAAAAATTATAATAAAGTTTTTCCAATAGCTTCTAGATGTGGAGTTTTTGCAAAAACCGACATACAAGCATTGATAAACCAAGGAGCCTCTAAAGAGGATATTGCTGTTTCTGTATTTCAATCAGTAGTAAATCAAACAATATCAAACTTAGCATGTGGTAGACCAATTAGAGGAAATATTGCCCTATTAGGTGGACCCTTACATTTCTTGTCCGAATTAGCGGAACGTTTTAAAGAAACTTTAGGAGAAGAAGGAAATAAATTTATTATTCCGGAAAATTCTCAGGTTTTTGTAGCCATTGGAGCTGCTATTGCTTCAAAGGAACTAGAATCTGTACCATTTAAAGCTATTATAAATAAAATAAACGAAAAAGTTGAATTAGAAATGGATACGGAAAATATTCTTGAGCCTTTATTTGAAAATGAAGAGGAATTAAAGGACTTTAAGGAAATTCATAAAAATGAAAAGGAAAAAATATGCAGACCTAAGTAGCTATGAAGGCAATTGCTATTTAGGAATAGATGCAGGTTCAACAACATCTAAAGTTGTTTTAATAGATGAGGATAATAATATTTTATATACTCATTATGCTAATAATTTAGGTAAGCCTTTAGAATTAGTAATAGAAGTATTAAAGGATATATATAGCAAATTAAATAGTAAAGCAAAAATAGTTTCCTCCGGTATAACCGGTTATGGAGAAGATTTTATTAAGGCTGCTATAGGTGTTGATATTGGTGAAGTTGAGACTATTGCCCACTATACTGCTGCAAAATATTTCGATGAAGAAGTTGATTTTATTCTTGACATTGGTGGTCAAGACATGAAAGCAATGCATATTACTGATGGGGTTATAGACTCAATACAATTAAACGAAGCTTGTTCTTCAGGCTGTGGTTCTTTTATTGAAACATTTGCAAAATCCTTAGGCTTAACTGTTGAAGAGTTTCAAAATGAAGCTTTAAAATCAAAAAATCCGGTGGATCTTGGTTCAAGATGTACTGTTTTTATGAACTCAAAAGTAAAGCAGGCCCAAAAAGAAGGGGCTACTGTAGCTGATATAGCAGCAGGATTATGTTATTCAGTAATTAAAAATGCTATTCAAAAAGTTATAAAGGTAAGAGACCCTAAAAAACTTGGAAAGAGTATTGTTGTTCAAGGCGGAACATTTTATGGAGACGCTATTTTAAGGGCTTTTGAAAAGGTAACAGGCAGAGTTCCAACAAGACCTAATATTGCAGGTTTAATGGGAGCCATGGGAATGGCTTTAATAGCCAAGGAAAAATCCACAGGGGTTTCAACTTTAGCAGATGAAGAATTTATAAATGATTTTTCCTATAGGCAAACACAAACAAATTGTAAACTTTGTAGTAACCAATGTGCCTTAAGTGTAAATATTTTTTCAAATGGGAAAAAATATATAACAGGAAATAGATGTGAACGTGGAGCGGGTATTAAGATTTCTGAAAATGATAAACTACCTAATCTTTACGAATATAAATATAATAGATTATTTAATTACTACGAAAGTCTTCCAGAGAAAAAAGCTATAAAAGGCAAGGTAGGAATTCCAAGAGTACTAAATATGTATGAAAATTATCCTTTCTGGCATACTTTTTTCACATCTTTAGGATACCAAGTTGTTTTATCGGGACCTTCTAGTAGGGAAATGTATGAAAAGGGAATTGATTCTATTACAAGTGAAACGGCTTGTTACCCGGCTAAAATGGTTCATGGCCATATTGAGGAGTTAATAGACAAAGATGTAGATTTGATTTTTTATCCTTCTATATTCTATGAAAAACAGGAGTATAAAAATGTGGATAATAATATTAACTGTCCCGTAGTAACAGGATATCCTGAAGTAATAAAGAATAATTTAGAGAATTTAGTAGATAAGAATATAAAGTTTAAGAATCCATTTTTATCTTTACAAAATAAAAAAAGATTAGCAAAAAGACTAGTTGAAGAGTTAGATGATGAAAATTTAGAGCCTAGAAATATTGTTAATGCTGTTGATAAAGCCTGGGATGAACTTGAAAAATTCAGAATGGATGTTAAAGAGGAAGGTAGAAGAGCTCAGGAGTATTTAAAGGAAAATAATTTAAAGGCTATAGTTCTTGCCGGTAGACCATACCATATTGATCCAGGTATAAATCATGGAATTCCTGAGTTGATATTATCCTTAGGATGGGGAGTTTTATCAGAGGATAGTGTTCTTACCTATGATGACGATATTGATGGAGAGTTAAGGGTTTTAGATCAATGGGTATACCATTCCAGACTATATAGAGCGGCAAAGGTCGTTGGAGAGAGAGAAGATTTAGAATTAGTACAGTTAAACTCCTTTGGATGTGGAATTGATGCTGTAACAACAGATCAAGTAAATGAAATTCTTAAATCCTATGGAAAAATATACACTGTAATAAAAATAGACGAGGTATCTAATTTAGGGGCTATTAAAATTAGGTTAAGGTCCTTAACCCAAGCATTGAAGGATAGAAAGTTTGTAAAACCTATAAATGTTGAAGCTCCTAAGAAAGTTTCTTTTACTAAGGAAATGAAGAAGAGACATACTATCTTAGCACCACAAATGGCGCCGGATCATTTTGAAATAATGCAAGCGGCTTTAGAAGCTGAAGGATATAAGTTTGAATTTTTAAAAACTGTAGATTCAAAGGTTATAGACGAGGGTTTAAAATATGTAAACAACGATTCTTGCTATCCGTCAATTACAGTAGTAGGACAAATGATGGAAGCAGTTGAGTCCGGAAGATATGACAATGATAACATTTCACTTTTAATGACTCAAACAGGTGGAGCTTGTAGGGCTTCAAATTATGTAGGATTTATTAGAAAAGCATTAGCTGAAGCAGGCCATCCAAATATTCCTGTTATAGCTTTATCGGCTCAAGGAATAGAGACCAACCCTGGCTTTAATATTACTTTAACATTAGGACATAAATTAATAATAGCTGTTTTATACGGCGATTTAATAATGAGGGTGTCAAATGCTACAAGGCCTTATGAAGTCAAAAAAAATGAAACAGATAATTTAAAAAGATACTGGATTGAAAAATGTAGAGAAGACATACAAACAAATAAAATTTCAGTATTTAAAAATAATGTTAAGCAAATTATTTCAGATTTTTCCAATATTGAAGTGGAAGATAAAATTATTCCAAAAGTAGGAATTGTTGGAGAAATTTTAGTTAAATATTTACCTGAAGCAAATAACAATCTACAGAAAATATTGGAGTCAGAAGGTACAGAAGTAGTATTACCGGATCTTATGGATTTCCTTATGTATTGTTTAAGAAATGCACACCATAAGAATACCTTACTTTCCAAAGGGAAAATAGGCAGCATAGTTTCAAGTGCTGGAGTAAAATTTATAGAATATTATAGAAATTTTGTAAGAGAGGAACTTAAAAAGTCAAAATACACTGCTCCTTTATTTATAACCGATTTGGAAAAGAATGCTGAAAAAGTGGTATCTCTTGGTAATCAGTACGGAGAAGGTTGGTTATTAACTGCTGAGATGATTGAATTAATCGAGGATGGAGCTAATAATATAGTATGTATTCAACCTTTTGGTTGCTTACCAAATCATATTACAGGCAAGGGTGTTATTAAAAAAATTAGACAACTATATCCTCAAGCAAATATTATACCTATTGACTATGACCCAGGTGCTAGTGAGGTAAATCAAGTTAATAGAGTTAAATTAATGCTTTCTCAAGCCAAGGAGATTTTAAAAGAGCAACAATTAGCAAATTAATTCTTAATACTATAATAGGAAAATTACAAATAATGTGATTTTCCTATTATTTTTATATTGGAATTTTGATATTGTATATTTCATGATATAATATTTAGTAATTATTTATGCACTCTTGGAGGAGAAATGAAGCTTAGGTCAATAGTGATTTTTTTTGTGTCTTTAGTGGTTATTGGAGGTACATGGTATGTAGTAGATGAGGTTTTGGATCTTAAGGCTAAATCTACTGTTGATATAGATGGAGAATCTTTAGGAAAAGGAAATAGAATAGAAACGGTTGTAGATGATGAATTAATGTTTTTAGTAGTAGGTGTCGATAAAAACATTGATGCTGTAGGAGAAGCTCAAAATACAAGAGTAAGAACAGATACTATGATACTGACAACTGTAAATTTTGAAAAAGGTACAATAGACCTTATTTCCTTACCACGTGATACAAAAATCAAGTATGAGGGAAGTTTTATAAAATTAGGAGAGGCACATTCCTATGGTGGAATAGAAGGAACTCTAAAGGCAGTTAGAAATTTAACAGGACTTGATATCGATTATTATATGAGCGTAGATTATGATGCGGTTTTAAGACTTGTAGAGGTAATTGGTGGTGTAGAAGTTGACTCCCCTCAAGAAATTAACGCTCCGGAAATTAATATTCATATTCCAAAAGGTAGAACTGTTTTAGACGAAAATCAATCCTTATATTTTCTTAGGGCTAGGGAGGTTTTAAAAAACAGATCAGATCTTGAACGTATGAAAAATCAACAATATTTTTTAAAACAACTTGTAAAAGAAGTAACAAAACCCTCTAACCTTTTAAAAATTCCGGAATTATTAGAAGTATATAAGGACAATGTTACAACTAATATAGATTTAGGAAGTTTAGGAAATGTAGCTTTACAGGCAGCTAAATTCGATTCGTCAAAAATGACAACTCAAACACTAGAGGGAACTGACGATTACGAATATAATGCTAATGGTAAAAAAATTTCTTATTTTTATGTTGATGAGAAAAAAATGAATGAATTATTTTCTAAAAGATATCCAGATTATTTTTTAGATAAAGCCGAAGTTGATAAGTATGAAACCGAAAATACGGAAATACCGAAAGAGAAAAATAGAAATTATAATTTTAATTAGGTGGTTAAATGCGTCTAGATAGGAAAAAAGAACATATAGAAAATTATTTAAAATCCGACTATAAAGGTGAAACATTATTTGAAGATATATATATAGAAAATAATGCATTACCGGAAGTGAATTTAGATGAAATAGATACAAGTATGAAATTTTTAGGTAAGAATATTAGTTTTCCTCTAATGATTAATGCTATAACAGGAGGAGGAGAGGAACTAGCTGATATTAATGAAGATTTAGCAAGACTTGCCAAAATATTCAATATTCCTATGGCAGTTGGCTCTCAAACAGTTGCTATTGAAAGAGAAGAATGTAAAAGTTCTTTTGAAATAGTAAGGGATATTATTGGAAAAGATAATATAGTCATAGGAAATATTTCTGCAAATGCTCCTATAGAAAATTTTTTAGAAGCTAGTAAAATGATTGATGCCGATGCTATGCAAGTACATTTAAATGTCGCACAAGAGCTATTTATGGAAGAAGGAGATAAACACTTTAGGGGGATTAAGAAAAATATTTCTAAATTTCTTGAAGTGTACGATAAGCCGATTATAGTTAAAGAAGTGGGATTTGGAATATCTAAAAAAGTTGCTTGTGAATTGAAGGGCATAGGAGTTAAATATATAGATGTTGCAGGAGCTGGAGGAACTAATTTTATAGAAATAGAAGATATTAGAAATTTTAGTTCAGATTATTCAGATTTATATGAATGGGGTATTCCAACGGCAAAAGCATTAATTGAATGTAGAGGCATTTCAGATGATTTGTTTATAGTAAGTAGCGGTGGAATAAAAACAGCACAGGATATTGTTAAATCTTTAGTAGTTGGAGGTAATTTAACAGCTATTAGTGGAGAAATATTACTATATTTAATGCATGGTGGATTTGATGCAGCAAAGGACTATGTTGAATCTCTTATAAGAAAAACAAAAATATTAATGGTTTTACTTGGAAAGAAAAATATTAAGGAATTGACAACTGTTGAGTATAAAATAACAGGATATTTAAAGGAATTAATAAACCCTTAAACATGGGTTTATTTTTTTGTTTTTAATAATTGTAGATTTATTGTAGAAATTATAAAAAATCTAAATGTTGAAATAACTGGTTTTAGAAAAATAATTATTTTTGATATTTATTTTTCTAATGATATAATATTTAAGAAATCTTATACACCATATTGGAGGAATTATGAAAAAAAAATCAGTTATAATATTTATCGCATTTCTACTTATATTTGGAGCTGCGTTTTATATAATAAACGAACTTTTAGATTTACAGGTTGCAACTACTGTAGATATAACTGGAGATGAGCTAGGTAAAGGAAATGAAATAGAGCCGGTAGTAGATGATGAGCTTATGTTTTTACTACTAGGTGTTGATAAAAATCCCGATGTAAGTGAAGAACAACAAGATGACCATGTTAGAACGGATACAATGATATTGGTAAATGTTAATTTTGATAAGGGAACCATAGATTTAATATCAATTCCAAGGGATACTAAGGTTAATTATAATGGAAGCAACATAAAAATAAATGCAGCCCATGCATATGATGGAAAAGTTGGTGCTTTAAAAGCTGTACGACAGTTAACAGGACTGGATATAGATTATTTTATGAGTGTAGATTATAATGCAGTTCTAAGACTTGTTGAAGTAATTGGAGGAGTTGAAGTTGACTCTCCACAGGTTATAGAAGCACCGGAAATAGGTGTATATATTCCTAAGGGAAAATCTGTATTAGATGAAAAACAATCCTTGTATTTTTTAAGGGCAAGGGAGGTTTTAAAAAATGGCTCTGATTTTGAAAGAATGGAAAATCAGCAATACTTTTTGAAACAACTAGCAAAAGAAGTTACTAAAATATCTAATTTACCTAAGATACCAAAACTCCTAAAGGTTTTTAAAGATAATGTTGAACATAACCTTAGTTTAGGAAATTTTGGAAGTATTTTACTACAGGCAGTAAAATTCGATTCATCGAAAATGACAACAATGACCCTGGAAGGAACAACAGGTAGGGAGTACAATGGAAATGGAAATCCAGTAGATTATTTTTATGTAGACAAAGAAAAAATGAATAAATTATTCCTAGAAAAATATCCAGAATATTTTTTTAACAAATCACAAATAAATTCTTATGAATAAAAAAATAAACCCATTTTTATGGGTTTATTTCAGGCTGTTGACAATGAAATTGTCAGCAGCCTTTTAAAATGGGTAAAAATAATATAGGGTGATAAAAATGATGGGTAAAAAAGACAAGATAAGTAAAACACAAATAGAGATATTAAGTTTAGATTCATTAGTTCCACAAGATCATTTGGTAAGAAAACTGGATCAAGTTATTGATTTAAGCTTTATCTACGATTTAGTAAAAGATCTTTATTCTAAAACAGGAGCCGAAAGTATAGATCCTGTTGTTTTAATAAAATTAAATATTATCCAATATACATTTGGAATTAGGTCTATGCGACAAACAATAAAAGAAATAGAAGTTAATGCAGCATATAGATGGTACTTAGGATATGGATTAACTGAGAAAATACCACATTTCTCAACCTTTAGTAAAAATTATCAAAGACGATTTAAAGGAACAGATATTTTTGAACAAATATTTTTCAGAATTTTAAATGAAATAGCTAAATGTGGATTACTTACAGAAGAAAATATATACATAGATGGAACTCATATAAAGGCAAATGCAAATATACATAATAAAGAAACCATAGAAGTAGAAGAATCTGTTAAATATTACCAAGACATATTAGAAAAAGAAATAAATGAAGATAGAAAAAATCATAATAAAAAACCATTAAAAAAAAACGAAGAAATCAAAACAAAAGAAATAACAGTAAGTAAAAATGACCCAGATTGTGGAATATTTCATAAAGGAGAGCATAAAAAAGTATTTGCATATTTATCAAATACAGCGTGTAATGATTATGGAATAATACTTGATTTTGAAGTAACCTCAGGAAATAAACATGATTCAACAGTATTTCCTATATTATATGAGAGAATAAAGAATAAATATAAAAGTAATAAATACATAGCAATTGATGCAGGATATAAAACACCGGCAATAGCAAAACAAATACTTGATAATGATAAAATACCATTATTACCATATAAAAGACCAATGACAAAAAAAGGGTTCTATAAAAAATATGAATATGTTTATGATGAATATTATGATTGTTATATATGTCCAAATAACAAAATATTAAAATATAGTACAACCAATAGAAATGGATATCAAGAATATAAAAGTAATCCTAACGATTGTAAAAACTGTAAATATGTCAAAAATTGTACAGAAAGTAAGAATAATCAAAAAGTAGTAACTCGTCATATCTGGGAAGAATACATAGAAAAATGCGAAGATATTAGACATACTAAAGGATTTAAAGAAAAATATGGAAGAAGGAAAGAAACAATAGAGAGAGTTTTCGCTGATGCAAAAGAATTACATGGGATGCGATACACATTACATAGGGGTTTAGAAAGAGTTAAAAATGAACTATACCTCTTATTTGGGTGCATGAATTTAAAGAAGTTGGCAAAAATCATATGGAAAAGGTATAAGAATTCTTCCGAATTACATGTTTTATTTGAAGATTTGAAAAATATTTCAAATTTCAGAATTTTAAAAAGGCATTTTAGATTATTGATAAATTCTAAAATGCCTTTTGTCTTCAATCTGAAATAAACCCATTTTTATGGGTTTATTTTTTATCTTCTCTATATTTTCTCATTACTTCTGCAAAAATTTCTGCACTTGATGGAGGTGTATATGTAATTGCATTTGCACCAGCATCAATAGTTGCCTCTATTTGTTCATCTGTTTTTCCACCAGTTGCTATTATAGGAAATTCAGGACCAAATATATTTCTAGCTTTTCTAACTATATTTATTGTATTTTTTCCACCGGAAATATTAAAGATATTTGCACCTGCCTTTGCCTTTCCTTCAAAATCATCATTTTCAGAAACAATAGTAGCTACTATTGGTATATCTAAGGATTCAGCTATTAAGGCCAAGGTATCATTTTGCATAGGTGCGTTTACAACTACACCATATGCTCCAAGTAATTCAGCTTGAAGGGCTAGTGTTAAAGATCTTTCACCAGATGTTAAACCTCCTCCTACTCCTATAAATAAGGGAGTGAAAGAAGAAGATAAAAGTGCCTGGGTAATGGTTAAAGTTGGTGTAAATGGATAAACTGCCATAACGGCATCAGGATTACTATTTTGGATTACAGCAACATCTGTAGAAAAAATCAAGGATTTTATTCTTTTATTTAAAATAATAATACCACTACATTTTCTAATGACATTAGGAACCTTAACTGAACGAGTTCTAAGGTTAGATTTAATTTCTGGAATAAAATTATGTTTCATGAATTACCTCCATAATGTATATTTTTTAGTATACCATTTATTATAAATATTACATAATCTTTATGAAAATTAATTTGTAAAATTATTACTTATATGGTAATATACTTAGGTAATCCTTGCTACGTAAAGTGGCCAGAGACCAGAAGGAGGTGTATTTAATGAGAAAATACGAAGGTGTTTTAGTATTTAAACCAGATTTGGAAGATGAAGCAAGAAATCAAGCTTTTGATCGTATAAAAGAAACTATAGAATCGAACGGTAAAATCTCTGAAATTTCAGACTGGGGTAAAAGAAAATTAGCTTATGAAATTGACTATATTAAAGAAGGATACTATTATATTGTAGATTTTGAAGCTAATCCTGAGTTGATTACAGAGATAGAAAGAAGAAGTAGAATATCTGATGCAATCATTCGTTATATGTTTGTAAGAAAAGATGCATAGGTAGGAGGAATTAACTTGAATAATGTTATATTGATTGGTAGACTTACAAGAGATCCTGAATTAAGATATACTGCAGGAACTGGAGTGGCTATGTGTAGATTTACACTAGCAGTTGACAGAGGTTTATCTAGAGATAAAAAAATGGAAATGGAACAAAAGGGGCAACCAACAGCTGATTTTATTGGTTGTATTGCTTGGGGTAAAACTGCAGAATTAGTTGCTAATTATTTGTCTAAAGGAAGGCAAGTTGCTATTCAAGGAAGAATACAAACAAGTTCTTATGATGGTCAAGATGGCAATAGAGTTTATAGAACTGATGTAGTCGCAGAAAGAGTAGAGTTCATAGGAAGTAATCCTTCTTCAGGACAAGGTATGAATACAGGATTTAATCAAGTTAATAACTATAACCAAAATGCAGGTTTTAATCAAGATGTTAGTGATGATAATTTTGGGTTAGGTGACGATGCCTTCCCATTAAATGATGAAGATATACCGTTTTAATATAGGAGGACTTTAAGTGCAAAGAAGATATAGACCTAGAAAGAAAATTTGTGCTTTTTGTGCTGATAAAAACAAAACCATAGATTACAAAGATGTTAACAATTTAAAAAAATTTGTTAGCGAAAGAGGAAAAATTCTTCCTAGAAGAGTAACTGGTTGTTGTGCTAAGCATCAAAGAGCAGTAACTGAAGAAATTAAAAAAGCTAGACAAGTAGCATTGCTACCATATAGCGCTGATTAATAAATAAAGCTCTGTTGCATAACAGGGCTTTTTCTATTTTTACATAGAATTATGTATGCTATAATCATATATAGATTAGGAAATAGGAGAAAGTTATGAAAATATGCTATCTTGCAGATGCAACTAGCGCCCACACAAGGAAATGGTGTGATTTCTTTTTAAGTAAAGGTTATGAGATTATAATAATTTCTTTAGGGGATGCAGTCATAGAAGGATGTAAAGTTTACTCCTTTGGAATGAAGGATTTAATATTAAAAAGTGATATAAATAAATTATTTAACTATACAACAAAAATTAGAAAAGTAAAAAAAATTATTAAAGAGGAAAATCCAGATATTATTCATGCACATTATGCAACAAGTTATGGAATATTAGCATCGATGTTAAATATTCATCCATATATATTATCTTTTTGGGGTTCAGATGTCTATGACTTTCCAAATAGATCTGCTATACATAAATTTATGTTAAAGCATAATATTAAATCAGCGGATTATATTATGTCTACATCAAAGGATATGAAAAAAGAGATTTTGAAATATACAAATAAGAATATACTTGTAACTTATTTTGGAGTTGATATTAATATATACACTCCTAGGAAAGTTGAAAGATACGATGATTTTACTGTTGGAACGGTAAAATCATTTTATGAGAAATACTCCTTAGATTATCTGATTAAGGGATTTAAAATTTTTGTTGATAAAATTAAAGATGAAAATATTAAACTTTTACTAGGGGGAAAAGGAAAAGAGGAAGAAAATCTTAAAAGATTAACTAAAGACTTAAACTTGGAAAAACAAGTGGAATTTTTAGGCTTTTTAGACCAGGAAAATGTTGTAAAAGCATTTAATAAAATGGATGTTGCAGTATTTCCTTCAACTCAAGAAAGTTTCGGTGTAGCGGCAGTTGAAGCCCAAGCTTGTGGTATTCCAACAATAGTAACTAATGTTGGAGGACTACCTGAAGCAACTAAGCCAGGTGAAACCAGCTTAATTGTTGAGCCGAAAAATGCTGAACAAATAGCAGATGCTTTAGAAAAATTGTATTATGATGAAGAATTACGAAAAAATATGGGTAAAAAAGCTAGAGAATATGTATTAGAAAAATTTGATATTGTTGATAATTTCAACTATGTTGATGAAGTATATAAAAAAATTATTAAAGAAAAAGAAGTGTAAATTATGAGATATTTAAGAACATTAGGTTTAATAATATTAGATATTATATTAATAAATTTTAGTTATTTATTAGGACTTGTACTACGTTTTGATGGTAAAACTCCGGAAATATATTTAAATAGTTATTTTAAATACGCCATCTATATAACATTATTACAAATAGTAATATTTTATTTTTTTGGTCTTTATAAAACCATGTGGAGATACGCAAGTATTGAAGAGTTTTTAAAGGTAATAGGGGCCGTTGTTTTTGCTAGTGTTGCTACAGCGATTGTATTTATAACTTTAATAGATAGAGAGATTCCAAGATCAATATATGTAATGGCACTTTTATTTGAAACGGTGCTAATTTCCGGTGTAAGATTATTTTCTAGGGCAAGGGATGTGTTTTTGTCAAAAGGGTTTAAAAACGGTAAAAAACCAACTTCTCAAATTAAAAGAACCTTAATAGTAGGAGCAGGAGAAGCTGGAGTCTTAGCTCTTAAAGAATTAAGAAAACATAAAGAAATTGCTTCAATTCCCGTAGCTTTTATAGATGATGCTCCAGAGAAAAAGAATAAAATCATAAAGGGTATACCAGTTGTTGGTACAAGACATGATATTCCTAAGGTTGTAAAGGATTATAAAATTGATGAAATACTTGTAGCTATGCCGTCAATACCTGAAGTACAACAAAAGGAAATATTGGAAATAGCAAATAAGACAAAAATTAAGACAAAAATAATTCCCGGCTATTATAAGGTAATAGAAGAGGATAAATTTGATTTAAATCTTATAAGAGAAGTGGAAATAGAAGATTTATTAGGTAGAGATGAAATAAAACTCGATGACAATTCATTGTCGGAATTTATTGAAAATAAAGTCATATTGGTTACAGGTGCAGGTGGCTCTATTGGTTCAGAGTTATGTAGGCAAATTATTAAATATAATCCAAAACAACTTGTAATGTTAGATTTTTATGAAAATAATATATATGATATTCAAAATGAAATAAAGAGAACTTATGAAGACCCTCAAATAGTAGTATTAATAGAAAATATTAGGGAAATGGAAAGAATGGAATATGTATTTGATAAATACAAACCAAATGTAGTGTTCCATGCTGCTGCTCATAAGCATGTTCCTTTAATGGAGGACTCTCCGGTTTCAGCAATTAAAAACAATATATTTGGAACATTAAACCTTTTAAAATGTTCTGATAGGTTTGGAATAGATAAATTTGTAAATATTTCAACAGATAAGGCTGTAAATCCTACTTCTATTATGGGATGTACAAAACGTGTTTGTGAAATAATGGTTCAGACAATGAATGAAAAATCTAAAACGGATTTTGTTGCAGTAAGATTTGGTAATGTGCTAGGTTCTAATGGATCGGTAATACCTTTATTTAAAAATCAAATAAAAGAAGGTGGTCCTGTAACAGTTACACATCCGGACATAATTAGATATTTTATGACTATAACAGAAGCTTGCCAATTAGTAATGCAGGCAGGAGCAATTGCTAAAGGTGGAGAAATATTTATTTTAGATATGGGAGAACCGGTGAAAATTTTAGATTTAGCAGAAAAATTAATAGAATTATCGGGCTTTGTACCATATGAAGATATTAAAATAGAATTTACAGGATTAAGACCAGGTGAAAAACTTTATGAGGAATTACTTCTAAATAAAGAAAACTCATGTAAAACTGAATTTGAGAAAATATTTATAGAAAAACCTTATGTACATGATACTGAAATTTTAAATAAAGGATTAGAGAAACTGGAAAAAGATATTCATAATAATAATAAGCTAGAATTAGTAAATGATTTAAAATATATTGTTCCTAATTTTACTCCAGATATTTAATAGAGGATAATAATGAGAAATAGTGTATTAGAAGTTTGTTCCTATTACATGGGTTCAACTTTATATCAAAATTTATTTGATCAATTTGATAATGAAAAAATTGAACATGATATTTTATATTTTTGTTCCAGTAAAACTGTAATAGAAAGAGAAATACCAAACAATTTAATTGTTTCTCAATCATTTAAACCATTGGATAGAGTTGCGTTTCATGTAAAACATAAGAAGGTCTACAAGGATATTCAAAATAAAGTGGATTTTAATAAGTATTATATGACCCATGCTCATTCCTTGGTTTCAAATGGTTATATTTCAATGAGAATTAAAGAAGATTACGGTATTCCATATATAGTTGCAGTGAGAAACACCGATTTATTTACGTTTTTAAGACTATATCCCTTTGTAAGAAATACAGCAAAGAGAATTTTAAATGAAGCGGAAAAAGTAATATTCTTGTCTCCAACCTATAGGGATTTAACTGTAAATAAGCATGTAAATAAAGTAGATAGGGATAAGATACTGGAAAAATCCATTATATTACCAAATGGAATAGATCAGTATTATTTAGATAATGGACAAATTAAAGAAAAAAGCAATATGCAAGATGCTAATCTAATTTATGTTGGCAGGGTAGATGATTTAAATAAAAATGTTATAACTACTATTAAAGCTTGTAAAGAACTTATAAAACAGGGGTATAATATTAAACTTACCTTAGTTGGAAGGTTAAAAAATTCAATTTTTAAAAAAATAGTTAAAAACAACACATTTATTAAACATATTGCTGAAACTGACAAATATGGAGTAAGAAAAGCCCTAAGCGAAAATGATATTTTTATAATGCCATCTAAAAAAGAGACCTTTGGTTTAGTATATGTTGAAGCTATGAGTCAAGGATTGCCAGTTATATATTCAAAGGGGCAAGGCTTTGACGGTCAATTTCCGGAAGGCTATGTTGGCTACCATGTAAAATATAACGATGTAGATGAAATAGTTAAGAAGGTAAAAGAAATTTTAAAAAATTATAATAATATGTCTATTAATGCAGCGAAATCTGCTAAAAAATTTAATTGGAAGGATATATCCAAAGAATATATAGAAATTTATAATAATATAAGGAATAAATAAGTATGAAAGTAATGATAGCTTCTCAAGGTTATCCTACAAAAAAATATCCTATGAATGGAATTCATCAATTTGCTTATGCAAAAGCCTTGAAAAAACATGGTGTTGACACATATGTTGTTGCATTAGACCTTAGATCTTTTAGAAGAAAAAGAAAATGGGGATATGAAGAAAAAATAGTTGATGGAATAAAAACATATGCAATAAATATACCATTGGGAAATATTAATCAAAAACTTCTATGTAATATAGGAGCTTTTTTCTTAAAAAGAAAAATTGACAGTATATTGAATAAAGAAAAAAACACAGACATTATTCATTCACATTTCACAGAACCATCCTATTCTTTTATAAAGACAATAAAGGATAAGAAAATCAATATACCGGTAATTGTCTCAGAGCATTCTTCCTCTATAAATAAAGAAGATATTAGCCATATTAGAAAAGACAAGCTGGAAGTTGCAAAATATGTATATAATAATTGTAATGAATTATTAGTTGGAAGTCCCTTTTTTCAAGAAAGAATGTATAAGAATTTTGGAGTAAGGCCAATATGTACCCCAACTGTTGCAAACACCGATGTATTTACACTTAACAATTACAATTTTAATAAAAATATATATAGGGTTATATCTACCGGTAATTTAAAATATGAAAAAGGACATAGGGAACTAATTAAGGCATATGGTAGGGTCTTTAGGAATATAAATAGTGAATTAATAATTTTTGGAGAAGGAGAAGACAGAGAAGTATTAGAAGAACTTATTAAAGAAGAAAAAATTAACCATAAGGTATTTTTAAAGGGACATAAATCCATTGAAGAAATTGCTAAAGAATATAATAATGGTGACTTGTTTGTACTAGCATCACATTCTGAAACCTATGGTAAAGCTTACATAGAAGCAATGATATGCGGACTTCCGGTAGTAACAACTAGAAATGGTGGAAGTGAACATTTCATACAAGAATTCAATGGTACTATTGCAAATGTATTAGATGTAAATGATTTAGCAAATAAACTTGAATTCATGTATAATAATAGACATAAGTTTAATAAAAAAATAATTAGTGGATATGCAAATAGAAATTTTTCGGAAAAAGCTTCTATTTTAGAATTAAAAAAAATATATTCTGCAGTTTTAAGGGGAGAAAAATATGTCAGATAAAAAAAGAAAGAGTTTCAGTGATATTAATAAAAAATATAGTTTTTTAGACGAAGGTGTAGAAGGATTAAAAAATAGAAATGTTACACGAGATGAAGAAGCTAGAAGAAGGACAATGTCTGAAAACTCTGAAAAGAACAATAGACAAGGTAGGAATCAACAGACTCATAGAAATCCTAGAAGTAACAATAATAGACAGGATTTTAGAGATCATACAATAAAAATGGACGCTCAAGCTATTGAAAAAGAACGTAGAAGAGTTGAAATGAAAGCAAGAAGGGAAAGAGAACAAAAAAGAAAAAAAAGATTAACAATTTCAGTTTTTCTTGGAATAGTAATAGTAGTAATTGTAGCCTTTGCCTTTAAAACATGGCTAGACAAAGGAAACGCAAAGACAAATCCTATTGTTGCAACAGAGCCTGCTGAAAAGAAACAAAACAAAGAAACGGATGTTGAAACATTAAAAGGTTTCGTTGTTACTACAAAAGCTACTAAATGTTTTGAAGATAGTAATGATTCCTCAACGGAATTAAAGGAAATTCTAGCAGGGGAATATTTGGAAAAATATGGAACAGTTGATGAATTTACAAAAATTAAATACCAAGGTACTGAAGGCTATGTTCATACAGTAGACATTACTGAAATTAGTAAAGAAGACGAACTTAAAGTAATAGACGGTATTTTAATTGTAAACAATAAATATACTTTGCCTGAAGAATATGAAGCAGGTAAAAATAGTGAAGCGAATACAAACTTTGATATTATGGTAAAAGCTGCAAAAACTGATGATGTTAATATTAAAGTAGCAAGTGATTATAGAAGTTATGAATTACAAAAGAACAACTCCTATGATAGCGAAGGTATTAGTGCATATGGTGAATATTTAAGTGATGGTTCTCAAGTTCCAGCAGGGGCAAGTGAACACCAAACAGGTTTGGCCTTTGATGTATATGGCGAATATGATAATAAATATAGTAAAAACTTCGCTGATTCTAAAGAATATAAATGGCTAAAAGAAAATGCTCACAAGTATGGTTTCATAATTAGATACCCTGAAGGAAAAGAAGAAATAACTGGTAGAAAAGCAGAGCCTTGGCATTTAAGATATGTTGGTACTAAAGCTGCTAAGGAAATACATGCTAATAACCAAACATTAGAAGAATATTTAGGATTAGTTAAAAACACTGGAAATGAAGATGAAAACACCAATAATGAATTAAAAGAAAACAACAATTCCAATAATGATGAGAAGAATAATTCTTCAGCAGATAATAATTCATCAAACAATAATGACAGTAACTCCCTAGATAATAATTCTAATGAAGAGAATAATAATAGAAGTTCAAATAAAAAAGAAGATTCCGATAATTCTAAAAATAATGAAAATAACAATTAATTCAAAAATCAACAGTTTAAACTGTTGATTTTTTGTATCTTTTTAAGCAGTAAAAATATGATAATATCATATGAAGAAGAATTATCAAAAGGAGAAAATCAATGGATAAGATTATAGAAATCTGTATTATAATTGCACTTATATTTGTATTTTTTAAATTAATAAAAACTTCCATAAAGTTTTTTGGTAAAATTATAATAAATGGTATAATTGGAGTAGTGAGTCTTTTTATATTTAATGCTATAGGTGGAATTATAGGTTTAAATTTAGCCATAACACCTATTAATGCAATTATTTCAGGAATATTTGGCATTCCTGGTATAATTGTGTTATTATTTATAAATGCATAATAAGTTATTAAGACTTTATAAATCAGGAGGTAATTATGTCAGAATTTAAGTTAGAAGCTAAAATAAGAAAGAGTATAGGTAAAAATAAAGTAGACAAATTAAGAGTTGAAAAATTAATACCTAGTATCGTTTATGCAAAAGGTAAAGAAAGTATGCCAATAGTACTAGATGCAAAAGAATTTGATAAAATATATTTAGGAGCTGGTACAAGTAATATAATCGATTTGGAAATAGATGGAGTAACTAAACCTGCATTAATTAAGGAAGTTCAAAAACATCCATTTAAAAATCAATATATTCATGTAGATTTTCTTGGAGTAGATATGTCTGAGAAGATGAGAGTTGTAATTCCAGTAGTACTAGAAGGAAGAGATTCAATAAGGGTTCAACCATCTGTATTAATGCAATTAGTAAATGAAATCGAAGTTGAATGTTTACCAGCGGACCTACCAAGTGAAGCAATGGTAAATGTTGAAGAAATGCAAATAGGAGATACTTTATTAATTAAGGACCTAGATGTATTTAATAACGAAAAAGTTGAAGTATTAGTTGATCCAGAAGAAGTTATAGCAACATTATCAGAGCCAAGAGAAGAAGAAATTGAAGAAGAAATTGAAGAAGTTGATGCTTCAGACGTTCCAACAGTTGGAGAAGAAGAGGAAGAAGCTTCTGAAGAATAAAAAAATAGTTGACAGAATTTGAGATTCTGTTATACTTATTATGTTAATTAAATAGTTGGCTACCAAAGACCGTAGGTATCGAAAGATTTAAATATCCTACCGAGGTGGATAAGATAAATATAATATCTTTCTGCCTTTTGGTGGAAAGATTTTTTTATGTGTAGCCGTAGTGGAGGTGAAAGTTTAGTGAAGGATTATGTTTTAGAGAAAAAACAATCAGTAGTTAATGAAATTAAAGAAAATATTGAATCTTCAAAGTCGATTGTATTAGTTGATTATAGAGGATTAAATGTAGAAGAATTAACAGATCTTAGAGACAGATTTAGAAAAGAAGATGTAGTGTATAAGGTTTATAAAAACACTATGATGAACTTTGCTTTTAAGGAACTGGGTTTAGAAGATATTCTTGAATTATTAGAAGGACCTAATGCAGTAGCATTTAGTAAAGAAGATCCTATAGCAGGAGCTAGAATTGCAAATGAATTTGCAAAAGAACATGAAAAACTAGAAATTAAAGCAGGTTATTTAGAAGGCGAATTTTTAGATTTAGAAGCAGTAAAGGATTTAGCATCTATACCAGCAAGAGAAGTATTGTTAGCTAAATTACTTGGAAGCTTTAAGGCTCCAATATCTAATTTCGTATACTTAGTAGATGCAATAGCTAAGAAAAAAGATGAAGAATCACCAGCAGAAGAAGCGGTTGAAGCATAATAAAAAGAAGATTAAATATATAAATTAAACGGAGGTTTAGAAATGTCAGTAGAACAAATATTAGAAGCTATTGAGAACATGAGTGTTCTTGAATTAAATGAATTAGTAAAAGCAGCAGAAGAAAAATTTGGTGTATCAGCATCAGCACCAGTAGTAATGGGTGGACCAGTTGCAGCAGGTGGAGAAGCAGCAGCAGCTGAAGAAAAATCTGAATTTGATGTTGTATTAGAAGCAGCAGGAGCTGAAAAAATTAAAGTTATAAAAGCAGTTAAAGATATAACTGGTTTAGGATTAAAAGATGCTAAAGCATTAGTAGATGGAGCACCTAAAACAATTAAAGAAGGTGTAGCTAAAGCAGAAGCTGAAGAAATGAAAACTAAATTAGAAGAAGTTGGAGCTACAATAGAATTAAAATAATAGCTTAAAACCCTGTGTAACAGTTAATGCTGGAACATAGGGTTTTTTTGTGAGCATGAAAAATTTAGGATGTAGATAACAATATAATTTTTTTGACAAGTTTTCAATGCTACATACTAGTTTATGATAATATTATAAAAAGAGGTGTGGGAATTGTATGTACTAAAAAGTTTTTTAGAAATAACTGTATACATAGTAAAATTAATTTCGGTGGCTACTTTAATAATTGGATTACTTTCATATTTAAAAGATATTCTTATTGCTATTTTTACAAAAAATTACAAGGAAATAAAAAAGGTAAAAAACAAATTAGGTGGAATTGTATTATTAGGTCTTGAAATTTTAATTATTGCAGACATTGTAGAAACCATTATTAATCCGACTTTTAAAGATATTGGACTTTTAGCAGCCATTGTAGCTATACGAACAGCTATTTCTTATTTCTTAAATAAAGAGATTGAAAGCAGTGAAGAGAGTATTAAGAGGTAGATTTATGAATGTAGATGTTAATATTAGCAATATTAAATTAGAAACGGATAGACTTATTTTAAGATCATGGGAAATTACTGATTTAGAAGATTTTTATGAATATGCTTCTGTTGAAGGTGTAGGAGAATTAGCAGGATGGGACCATCATCAAAATATTGAAGAAAGTAAAAAAATACTGGATATGTTTATTAAGGATAAGAAGGTGTTTGCCATTGAATTAAAAGAGAACAATAAGGTTATAGGTTCTTTGGGAATAGAAGAATATGAAGATGAATTAGAAGAACTGAATTTATTAAAAGGCGGGGAAATAGGTTTCGTTATCAGTAAAGAATATTGGGGTAGGAAAATAGCACCTGAAGCAGTATTAAAAGTAATTGATTATTGTTTTAATGAACTAGGTTATGATTTTTTAGTTTGTAGTCATTTTATAGAAAATAAGCAATCTAAAAGGGTTATAGAGAAAAGTGGATTTAAATTTTATAAAAATATTGACTTGAAAATCTCTAGGGGAATTATAAAAGAAGCAAAAATGTATTTATTATTTAATGAAAACAAGGCTATTAATAAAAAAATTTAATAAATTTACAAAAAATTAACTCCATTTCACAATTTTTATATTTGCAAACATTTTCAAAAATATATTAAAAAATATTTTTATATAAATTAAGCCATTATTCTTTTTTAATCTTATTTTCAAATTTAATAAAAGACAATGAGTTTAAAATAGAAGGATTATATTTATTATTTGAAATTTTTAAATTTGATGATTTTAAAGTGCAGATAAACATTTATACTATAAGTAAACGTTATCACGAAATATATCGTTTTCTCCCTATTATAAATGTTGAAATATCAATGTTTTGCTGTTGACAATAGTTGAAATATTTGATAATTTTGAATAAATATTATTACTTTAAATATTTATTCTATAAACAATTTGAAAGGAGAATTTATGGAGTTTATTGGAGAGGGTTTAACTTTCGATGATGTTTTATTAGTACCTTTAGAATCAGAAATTTTACCAGCAGATACTGATGTAAAAACTAAATTAACATCAAAGATTAAATTAAATATACCACTATTAAGTGCAGGTATGGACACTGTAACAGAATCAAAAATGGCTATTGCCATGGCTAGACAAGGTGGAATTGGAATAATACACAAGAATATGTCAATAGAAAGACAGGCTACTGAGGTGGATAAGGTAAAGCGTTCAGAGCAAGGAGTTATTACAGATCCATTTTTTCTTTCACCTGTGCATAAAATATCAGAAGCATTAGAGATTATGTCTAAGTATAAAATTTCAGGAGTTCCTATAGTAGATGAAAATAATATGCTTCTAGGAATAATAACCAATAGGGATATTAGATTTGAAACGGATTTTGACAAGCCAATTGATGAAGCTATGACAAAAGAAAATCTAATTACAGGCGATATTGATATAACTATGGAAGAAGCCTTAGAAAAACTAAAGATGCATAAAATTGAAAAATTACCATTAGTTGATGATGAATATAAATTAAAAGGCTTAATAACCATAAAGGATATAGAAAAAACCGTTAAATATCCAAACTCCGTAAGAGATGAAAAAGGAAGATTATTAGTAGGAGCAGCTGTTAGTACCTCTAAAGATTGTTTTGAAAGAATTGCTGCTTTAGATAAAGCAGGAGTCGATGTAGTTGTTATAGATACAGCTCATGGTCATTCTAAAGGGGTTTTAGAAATAGTAAAAATGATTAAGGCATCTTTTCCTGACTTACAAATTATTGCAGGAAATGTTGCAACAGGTGAGGCAACAGAAGCTTTAATAAAGGCTGGTGCAGATGCTGTTAAGGTAGGAATTGGACCTGGTTCAATTTGTACAACAAGAGTTGTTACAGGAATTGGTGTACCTCAAGTTACTGCTATTATAAATTGTTATAATGTTGCAAAAAAATATAATATACCAATCATAGCAGATGGGGGTATTAAGTATTCTGGAGATATTACAAAAGCATTAGCAGCAGGAGCTAGTACAATTATGGCAGGTTCTCTATTTGCCGGTACTGCTGAAAGTCCTGGAGATATTGTAATTTATGAAGGAAGAAGATACAAAGAATATAGAGGAATGGGTTCTATAGCTGCTATGAAAGATGGTAGTAGTGATAGATACTTCCAAGAGGACAGTAAAAAATTTGTTCCTGAAGGTGTAGAAGGTAGAGTTCCTTTTAAAGGCGAGATTACTGAAATTATTTATCAATTAATTGGTGGCGTTAGAGCAGGAATGGGTTATACTGGTAGTAAGACTATATTAGATCTACATGAAAGAGCTAAGTTTATAAAAATAACATCGGCTTCGTTAGTAGAAAATCATCCTCATGATATAACTATTACAAAAGAATCACCAAATTATACAACTTCTTAATAAACTATTATAATAGTTTAAGAATATACAATTTAAATTTATAAAATTGAAACAAAGCTCATTTTTGGGCGGAAGTATATCTAGGGTTCCGAAAGTTTAAACTTTGCTGGTCCAAGCGATATAAATACAAAAATGTATTACACCTAAGGGATAAAAGCCCAGAGGGGTAGGTTTCGCCGAACCTACCTTTCTGAGCTTTTTTAATACTAAGGAGAAATTATATGGAATTATTATATAAAGGAAAAACTAAAGATATTTATAAAGGAGAAGATGGCAATTTAGTCTTACAATTTAAAGATGATGTTACAGGAGTAGATGGTCATTTTGATCCAGGAGCTAATCAAGTAGGATTGTCTATTGAAGGTGTAGGAAAAGAAAATCTAAAGATGTCTAAATTCTTTTTTGAAAAATTAAAGGAAAATAATATTTCTACCCATTATATTTCAGCAGATATTGAAAATAATACAATGGTTGTTAAACAGGCCAAGGTATTTGGTAAAGGTGTAGAGGTTATATGTAGATACAAGGCTGTAGGAAGTTTTATTAGAAGATATGGCTTATATGCAAAAGAAGGAATGAAATTACCAGCCTATACAGAAATTACTTTAAAAGATGATGAAAGAAACGATCCACTAATAACTAAAGATGCATTATCAATTTTAAATATACTAGATAATGAAGAATATAATATGATTGTTGGTCTTACTAAAGATATATCCGGAATTATTAAAAGAGAGTTAGAGAAAAAGGGCTTAACCCTTTATGATATTAAACTGGAATTTGGTAAACTTGATAATGGTGAAATAGTTTTAATTGATGAGTTATCTGGTGGAAACATGAGAGTTTATAAAGGCGATGAATATATAGACCCAATGGAATTGGGAAAATATCTTTTTTAACAAAAGAATATAATAAAGTATATCTAGGGTTCCGAAAGTTTAAACTTTGCTGGTCCAAGCGATATAATTGCTATGCAATACACCGAATGGAGAAAAGCCAAGACGGGTAGGTTTATTAACTTACCCATCTTGGCTTTATTTAATTATATAAGGAGGAGTCATGAATAAAACTATCTTCATTGAAAAAAGAAAGGAATTTAATTCAGAAAATTGTAAACTATACAGAGAATTTAAAAATTTTCTAAGTATAGGAAACCTACAATCAGTTAGGGTTATAAACGCTTTTAATATTTCTAATTTTACTAAAGAGGAATATGAGGATTTAGAAAACAAATTATTCAAAAATGAAAATACAGATATTTTTTATGAAAATAAAATTCAGTTAGAAGATGATGAAAAAGCTTTTAGAGTACAAGGTAAGGATGGACAATACAACCAAAGAGAAGATATGACAAATGAATATATTAAAAAATTCTTTAGTTATGACAATATTAATATAAAACATTCAAAAGTTATAATTTTAAAAGGAATAGACAATTCTGATTTAGAGAAAATAAAGAAATATTATATAAACAATGTGGATAGTAAGGAAATTCCTTTAGATGATTCTTCTGTTTTTATATTTGAAGACTGTGAAGATAAGATAGAAAAAGTAGATAATTTTATTAATATGAATGAAAGAGAATTGGAAAACTTAATTTCAAACTTTGCCATGGATCTAGATGATATAAAATTTGTACAAAATTATTTTAGGGAAGAAAATAGAAATCCTAATATTTGGGAACTAAAGACAATAGATACATATTGGTCAGACCATTGTAGACATACAACTTTTTTTGACGGAAATTAACAATGTTAATTTTAAAGAAGGTAAATATAAGGAGACTTTAGAAAAAGTATTTAAAGAATATTTAGAATCTAGAAAATTTGCCCATAATAATAGTAAACCTGTTACTTTAATGGATATGGCAACAATTAATATGAAGGAATTAAGAAAACTAGGTTTATTAGACGACATGGAAGTTTCGGATGAAATAAATGCTTGTAGTGTTGAAGTAAAGGTTGATGTTGAAGGTAGAATGGAAGATTGGCTACTACTATTTAAAAACGAAACCCATAATCATCCTACAGAAATTGAGCCTTATGGTGGAGCACATACATGTATTGGTGGTGGAATAAGAGATCCTCTTTCATCAAGGGCCTTTGTACATCAAGCAATGAGAATAACCGGTGCTAAAGATCCTAGGACAAAACTTGAAAACACCTTGGAAGGAAAATTACCACAAAGAAAAATCTGTCAGTCTGCAATGGAAGGCTACAGTGATTATGGTAATCAAATAGGATTAGCAGGAGGCCTAGTAAAGGAAATATACCATGATGGCTACGAAGCTAAAAGAATGGAACTAGGCGCTTTAGTTGCAGGAGTACCAAAAAAATGGGTTAGAAGGGAAAATCCAAATCCAACGGACTTAATTGTACTTTTAGGTGCTAGAACCGGTAGAGATGGTTTAGGAGCGGCAGTTGGCTCTTCTAATGTTCAGGATAAAAGTTCTTTAGAAACAGCTGGTGCAGAAGTCCAAAAGGGAAATCCTCTAGCGGAAAGAAATATTATGAGGTTATTTAGAGATGAAAAGGCAACAAGATTAATAAAAAAATGTAATGACTTTGGAGCTGGTGGAGTTGCAGTAGCAATTGGAGAATTAGCCAATGGATTAGTTATAGATTTAGATTCTGTTCCATTAAAATACAAGGGATTACATGGAGGGGAAATAGCCTTATCTGAATCTCAGGAAAGAATGGCTGTTGTTATAGAAAAAAAGGATATTGATGAATTTTTAGATTTGGCAGAAAAAGAAAATATTGAAGCTACAATTGTTGCAGAAGTTTTTGAAGAACCAAGAATGAAAATGATCTGGAGAGGAAAGGAAATAATAAATCTATCAAGGGAATTTTTAGATAGCAATGGTGCAAGAAAACAAGTCGATATAAATATAAATAGTCCAAAAGAAATAGACTATTTGTTTAATAATAATATAGATGAGAAATCAAATATTGAAGATAATATTAAAAAAATTGTAACTGATATTAGGTATGCTTCTCAAAAAGGCCTAATTAAAAACTTTGACAATAGTATTGGAAAAGGAACTGTACTTTCTCAATTAGGTGGAAAGAACAAAATTACTAGTCAAGAAGGAATGGTTGCAAAATTTCCGGTATTAAATAAAAATACGACTTCTTGTTCAATTATGACCTATGGCTACGACCCATATTTAGCAGAAAAAAGCCAATTTCATGGTGGATACTATGCTGTAATTGAATCCTTGGCGAAAGTAGTTGCTTTAGGTGGTGACTACAAAAAGGCAAGATTGAGTTTTCAAGAGTTTTTTGAAAGATTGGATAAAAATCCTGACAAATGGAGTAAACCTGTTAGTTCTTTACTAGGGGCCTACAAGGCTATGAAAGACCTAAATATACCTGCTATAGGCGGTAAAGATAGTATGAGTGGTACTTATGAAGATATTACTGTACCTCCAACATTAATTTCTTTTGCTGTTACAAAGGAAGACGTAAACAATATAGTAAGTAGAGAATTAAAATCTGAAAATTCTACAATTATTTTAGTTGAAATCCCTCTACTTGAAAATGAACTTTTGAATATTGAAATTTTAAAAGAAAAATATGAAGAAATAAAGGAACTTGTAAATAAGGGTCATATTCTTTCTGCATCTACAATAAGCTCAGGAGGAATTGGTAAAGCCCTTGTAGAAATGGCTATGGGAAATAATATTGGAATTGAAATTGAAGATAATATTAAAGATAAATTATTTAAAAATTTATTTGGCTCAATAATTATTGAAGTAGATAATAGCAATGTGGCTACTATAGGAAAAATAGGTGAAGTAATAGGACATACTAACAACAGTTCCCTTATTAATATTAATAATGAGAAAATTTTAATCGATATTTTAAAAGAAGAAAGCCTTAAGGTTTTAAATGATATATATCCATTAGAAGAAGCAAAAGAAGATAGGGAAAAATTAGATTTAAATTACAAGATAAATAAATTTGAAGAAGCTGTTGAAAAAGAAGCTAAGGTATTAATTCCTGTTTTACCGGGAACAAATGGAGAATATGATTTAGAAAGAACATTTTTAAAAGCCGGAGCTAAGGTTGAAAAAATTGTATTTAATACCTTAACAAAAGAACTGGTTGAAAAATCTTTTATTGAACTTAGAGAGGCAATTGAAAGAAATAACATCTTAGCCTTTGCAAATGGTGCTTTAATGGGTGAAGAATTAGAAAGCAATGGAAAATTAATAGAAATAATACTTTCCCAAGAATCTATAAAAGAAGCAGTAGAGGATTTAATTAAAAATAGAAAAGGATTAGTAATAGGTTTAGGTGCAGGCTTTACAGGCCTTGTAAATTCCGGACTAATAGAATTTGGAGAAATAAAAAAGGGAAGTAGTATAGAAATTGCTAAAAATGAATTTGATGGTTTTATTTCCGATTTAGCAGATGTTAAGCTTGTTTCTAAAAATTCTCCTTGGTTGTCCAAGATGGAAGTAGGCGATGTTTATACAGCACCGGTAGCTACTAGACAAGGTAGAATCCTACTAGGAAATGCAAGGGAAAATTTAATTAAAAACAATCAAATTATAACAGTTACTAGTAAAAATTTATTTAATTCTGAATTATCTATTGATGGACTTATTAGCCCATGTGGTAGAGTAATAGGATTAATAGGATTAATAGACAGAATAGAAGAAGGTTTATTTATAAACAACAACATAAAAGGATATTCAAAAATAATAGAATCTGGAGTTAATTACTTTAACAAATAGGAGGAAACAATGAAGGTAGCTGTAATTATGGGAAGTATATCAGATAGGGAAATAGCAAAAAAAGTAAAAAACAAATTAGATGAATTGGAAATAGAAAACTCAGTTAATGTTATTTCAGCTCACAGGTCATTAGACCTACTAATGGATTTTTGTAAAAAAGTAGAGGAAGAAGAAATTGGGGTAATAATTGCAATTGCAGGTATGTCTGCTCATTTGGCAGGAGTTACAGCTGCTTTAGTTGATATACCTGTTATAGGTATTCCGGTAAAATCAAAAGCACTGGAAGGTTTAGACGCCCTACTATCTACTGTACAAATGCCAAAAGGAGTACCTGTTGCTACAGTGGCAATAGATGGAGGAGAAAATGCAGCAATATTAGCCGGTAAAATACTAGCTTTAAATAATAAAAAAATAATGAATAATATAAAACAACTGAGGGAAAAAAGCAGGGCCGATATTATAGAAATTAATAAGGATTTGGAAATATAGGTGTATTATGAGTGGTATATTCGGGTTTTTCAACAATGAGGATATTGAAGCTATAAGGTATTTACAATATGGTCTTTATGGTGTTCAACATAGAGGCCAGGCTGAAGTAGGAATTGCAACTATTGATAATGATAGAATTAATTATCTAGTTGGTGAAGGTTTGGTTGGGGAGAATTTTAGTAATAAAGTATTAAGAAAATTCAATGGAAATAAAGCTATGGGATATGTAAAATATGCCTTTAGATTTGAAGAGGAAAATCCTATGCCCTTTATATCAAAGAAAAATGGAATGTCTTCCTTAATGGTAATAGATGGCAAAATTATTTCAAATATATCCTATGAAAAACTAAGGGAGAAAATTCAAGGTAATAAAGAAGAGTTAAAGAAATATTTGTCCAATATAAAAGGGGCTTTTAGTCTTGGATATATGGATAATGAAAAAATTGTAGCAATAAGGGACCCCTATGGTGTTAAGCCATTGTCTGTAGGAGTTAATGATTCGGGCTATGTTATATCATCTGAAACCTGCGCAATAGACTCAATTGGGTATAAATTATTAAAGGATTTAGAGCCTGGTGAAATATTCATTGGAACAAATTCAGATTATGAGTTTATAAAATATTCAAATGAAGAAAGCAAACTCTGTCTATTCGAAATGGTTTATATAGCAAGACCTGATAGCTATATTGATGGTGTAAGTGTATATAGAGCAAGATATAATTCTGGACAGGTATTATATGAGGAAAATAAAACAGAAGCCGATATTGTAGTTGGTGCTCCGGATTCCGGAATAATTGCAGCATTAGGCTATTCTTACGCTTCAAAAATTCCATACATGGAAGGAATAGTAAAAAATAGGTATATAGGAAGAACATTTATTGAGTCAGATCAGGAAAATAGAGAGAAAAGTGTAAATATTAAACTTAATCCAATAATTGAAAATGTAAAGGATAAAGATATTATTTTAGTAGATGATTCCATAGTTAGAGGTACAACTACAAAAAGGTTGATTAAGATGTTAAAGGATTCAGGAGCTAGAAAAGTTCATTTAAGAATTGCATCTCCACCTGTAGTCAATAAAGATGATTTAAGTATAGATATTCCTAGTGAAGAAAATCTTATAAGTCGAAGTAAGAGCTTTGAAGAAGTGGCAAGGGAAATACAAGCTGACTCCCTATACCATTTAAGCTTACAAGGGCTTAGAGATTGTTGTGGCAACAAAGGATATTATGAAAAATATTTTGCATAAGGAGAAAGTTATGAATTTAACATATAAGGATTCAGGCGTAGATAAAGAAGCGGGATATAAGGAAGTACAATTAATAAAACCTCTAATTAAAAAAACCTTTAGAGAAGGAGTAATTTCTGATTTAGGTGGATTTTCCGGTTTGTTCGGCATAAATAAGGACAAGTATGAAGAACCGGTGTTAGTTTCAGGAACTGATGGTGTTGGAACAAAATTAATGTTGGCATTTAAAATGGATAAACATAATACAGTAGGTGAAGATTGTGTAGCCATGTGTGTTAATGATATTCTTTGCCAAGGAGCTGAACCTATTTTTTTCCTAGACTATATTTCAACTGGAAAATTAATACCGGAAAAAATGTATTCAATAGTTGAAGGTGTTTCAAATGGGTGCGTAAAAGCTGGCTGTGCCCTAGTTGGAGGAGAAACAGCGGAAATGCCGGGCCTATACGAAGAAGATGAATATGACTTAGCTGGTTTTGCTGTAGGAATAGTCGATAAAAATAAGATAATTGATGGTAAAAAAGATATAAAAGAAGGAGATGTTATTTTAGCCTTACCTTCTACAGGTGTACATAGTAATGGATATTCAATAGTAAGAAAAATTATATTTGAAAAGATGAATTATAAATTGGACATGTATATAGAAGAACTAGAATCAACCTTAGGTGAAGAATTACTAAAACCTACAAGAATATATACTAAGCCATTATTAGACCTAGTAAGAAAATTTAAAATAAACGGTATATCCCATATAACAGGTGGCGGTTTATATGAGAATATTCCACGAGCATTACCTAAAGGCTTAACTGCAAAGGTTAATACTAAAAAAATTGAAAAACATGAAATATTTAATCTACTACAAAAATGGGGAAATGTAGATACAAAGGAAATGTACTCAACGTTTAATATGGGCATTGGAATAGTATTTTTTGTTAATAAGGATATAAAAGATGATGTTCTAAATTATTTAAAAGAAATAGATGAAAAAGTATATGAAATAGGTGAAGTTATAAAGGGAGAAGAAGGAGTAATCCTATGTCATTAAATATAGCTGTAATGATTTCAGGAAGTGGAAGTAATTTACAGAGTATAATTGATGCTATAGAAAAAAATATATTAAAAAGTGAAATTAAAATTGTAATTTCCAATATGGAAAAAGCTTATGGATTAGTAAGGGCAAAAAAGCATGGAATTGATGCAGTGTATTTGTCTAAAAAGGATTACAGCTCCTTAAAGGAATATGAAAAAGAATTACTGGAAGTTTTTAAAAATAAAAAAATTGATTTAATTGTATTAGCTGGCTACTTGGGAATAGTACCGGAGGAAATCATTAAATATTACAAAAATAAAATAGTTAATATTCATCCATCTTTAATTCCAAGTTTTTGCGGCAAGGGATTTTATGGGATAAATGTACATGAAAAAGTTTTAGAATATGGAGTAAAAGTAACAGGAGCTACAACTCATTTTGTAGACGAAGGTGTGGACACTGGACCGATTATTATACAAGAGCCTTTGAAAATAGAAGAAGAAATAACTGCAGAAGAATTACAGAAAAGAGTTTTAGATATTGAGCATAAAATATTAGTAGAAACAATTAGGCTAATAGAAGATAAAAGGCTTGAAATAAACGGAAGGAAAGTGCTAATAAGGAGATAGTATGGATATTTTAGTAATAGGAAATGGTGGAAGGGAACATGCACTTATTTGGAAAATTGCTCAAAGTAAATTGGTAAATAAAATTTTCTGTGTTAATGGCAATGGTGGCATTAACACAATAGCTGAAAACATTGGCTTAAAAAGCAATTTGGATATATTGAACTTTGCAAAAAATAATAATATTGACTTAACAATAGTAGGCCCTGAAAATCCTTTGTGCGAAGGAATCGTTGATTTATTTGAAAAAAACTCCTTAAAAATCTTTGGACCAAATAAAAAATCTGCCCAACTAGAAGGCAGTAAAGAATTTACAAAGGAATTTTTAATGAGAAACAATATTCCTACTGCAAAATATTTTTCCTATACAGATTATAATAGTGCCATAAAGGGATTAGAAAACTTTAAATTTCCCTTAGTAATTAAGGCAGATGGTCTTTGTAAAGGAAAGGGAGTATTTATTTGTGAAAACAAAGATGAAGCTAGTAAGAATCTTAAAAAGATTTTCATAGATAAAGTTTTTGGAGAAGAAGGAAATAAAATAGTAATTGAAGAATTTTTAGAAGGATTTGAAGCTTCCTTAATATGTCTAGTATCAAAAAATAATATTGTACCCTTAGAACCTGCAAAGGATTATAAAAAAATAGGTGAGAAGGACACAGGAGAAAACACAGGTGGTGTAGGGTGTATATCTCCAAATCCATTTCTAGATGAAAATACAAAAAAAGATTTAAATAATATTGCTAAAAAAATACAAGATGCATTAGAGGAAGAAAAATTAGCCTATAATGGTGTTTTATTTATAGGATTTATGATAACAGAAGAAGGAGCGAAAGTATTAGAATTTAATGTCCGATTTGGAGATCCTGAAACTGAAGTTATTCTTCCGAGATTAAAATCTGATTTGCTTAATATTATATTAAAAACCATGAACAATGAAATATCTAATGAAGATTTACAGTGGGATGAGAAATACTGTTTAACGACTGTTCTTTGTTCTGGTGGCTATCCCGATAAATACGAGATTAACAAAGAAATAATTGGGTTGGATAAGGTAGATGAAAACATAATAGTATTTCATAACGGTACAAAACTAAAAAATGAAAAACTAGTAACAAATGGAGGAAGGGTCCTTTCAGTAACTGCCCTTGCAGAGACCTTAGAAGAAGCAGGAAACAAAGTTTATGAAAATATTAATAGAATAAATTTTGAAGGAAGGTATTATAGAAAAGATATCGGAATTTTATAAATCGGGATTTGTTTTAGTATTTTGTATGATTTATAATGTTTAGAGTAAATATTTTAGAAAAAAGTATAATTTAAATTAAGTAGCAATGAAACTAGAAAAATCAACAGTTATTTGTATTACTATTAAATGGTGTTGATTAAACAATATAATACTATATGTGGTTCAAGCTTAGGCGTTTGGACCACTTTTTAGTTTTAAAACTGTATATTTTTATTTTGTTCCTAATAGATATTTAAATATTACAATTTTTTCTCGGTAATAAAAAGCACCTACATATAACTATTGTTCTTAGATCTTATAGTTTAGGCCTCTTAAATAAATTATATTCATCAAAAAATAATCAAATTTAAAACAGGGCTGATAATTAAATTAATATACTAGAATAACATGGTATAATATTATAAATATTATAAAATATAGGAACATTTCTTATGACGATTTTAAAATAATACTTTAGATATGAAAGCAATTTAAATAATATTATAGAAGTATTACTTTAAATTATTTAATCTATCAGGAATTTAAATATCTAGCCTATATTAAAATTATAATGTTTTATTAGAGCGTATTTAAAGAGCGGTATACTGCTCATGAAAAAAATAGTTTCAAAAGAGTAATTTAAAAGGTAAAACAACATAACAATAGATAAGAGTTATTTGACTTGATAATGAATACAAACCTTGTTTTTAGGTCTTGGAAATTGGGGTTAATTTTGAAATTTAGTGTAAGTGTTTTATATATGGAGGGAAATAATGAAGGCATTAAAAATATTTGAACCAAAAATATTAAAAATAGTAGATATTGAAGAACCAAAGATAGTAGATAAAAATGATGTAAAGATTAAAACTATGACAACTGGTATTTGTGGTTCAGACGTTAGTATGTATGCTGGGACAAATACAATGGTTGTTTATCCTAGGATATTTGGACATGAAATGGCTGGGGAAGTAGTTGAAGTGGGATCTTCAGTGGAAAATCTGAAAGTTGGAGACCATGTAACAGTAGACCCTGTAAATAATTGTGGGTATTGCCACGCTTGTAGAGAGGGTAGGCCTAATATATGCTACAACTTAAAAGTGAGAGGAGTACAAGGAGAAGGTTTTAATGCAGAATACATAGTCGTTCCTAAGGATGCTGTTTATAAATTATCCAGCAGTATTCCTTGGGAGGAAGCTTGTTTAATAGAACCATATACAATAGGTTTTAACGCTACATCACGAGCAGGATTAAAACCAGCTGATACACTTTTGATTTTAGGAGCTGGTACAATAGGTCAAACGACTTTAAGAACGGCTTTAATGATGGGAGCAAGAGTTATAATAAGCGATATAGATGATGAAAAATTAGAGACAGCAAAAAATCAAGGTGCCTTTTTAACCATTAATCCAGCTAGGGATGATTTGAAAAAAATAATAGAAGAAAATACAGAGGGATTTGGTCCCAATGTGGTTATAGATGCAGTTTGTATTCCAGAGACAGTAGAACAATCCATAGAACTAGCAGCTCCAGGGGGTAGAGTAGTTACATTGGGATTTTCTGAAACACCTTCTAAGATTCAACAAAAACATATAACTGCAAAGGAGTTGGATATAAGAGGATCAAGATTAAATAATAGGAAATTTGCATCTGTAATTAAAAGTTTAGAGGATAAAAAAATAAACTTCGATGATATGATTTCCCACGTAATTGACTTTAAAGACGCCAAAGATGCTTTTGAAATTATGTTGGATGCAAATACTCCTAAGAAAAAGATAGTGTTGAAATACTATTAGGTATAGGAATGTTTTAGATTTGAAATAATTAAAACTAAGGGTTAAAAATTATAATTTATCCCTTAGTTTAATTATGTTATGAGGAAATTTTATAGTGATTAATTAAATTCTCTCATTAATCCACTCAACAATTTCAGCTATAATTTTGTCTTTAACCGGTTCATTTAATATTTCGTGGAAAAGTTTTGGATAAATAATTAAGCCCTTGTCTTTAGAGGCTATTTCTCCAAACAGGTCTCTAGAATCTTTTTCTGATACAAGTCCATCATCTGCACCATGTAATATTAATACTGGAGCAATGAATTTATCTGCATTCTTTTTTAAATAATGAACTCCCGAGATAACTTCTTTTACTAATTTAGCAGAGATCATATTTTTTACCAGAGGGTCAGCTATGTATTTTTGTACTACATTTTGATCGGAACAAACTCCATCGCCTAAGGCATTTTTAAAGTAGAACTCATCATCTGCATCCATTAGTTTGTCCGGAAATAATTTAGTGTTGAATCTAGTTAAGGCACCGGATAAAATAATACCCTTTGCTTTTCGTGGATATATTGTTCCAAATAAAGTTGCTGTTTCTCCTCCCATACTGTGACCTAAGACGAAAATAGGAATACCGGGATTTTCTTGCTCGGCAATTTTAAAGAAGAAATTTGCGTCACTTGGCATATCTTTGTAGTCATTAAAATAAACATCTTTCCCTTTTGATTTTCCATGACCTCTTTGATCGTATCGGTAAACGGAAAAGTTATTTTCATTTAGTTTTTCAGTTACATAGTCGTATCTGTTTAAATGTTCACATAATCCATGGCAAATTAATACAACGGCTTTTGGATTATCCACTTTATCTGACCTCATTCTAAGTTCTGTCCCATCAAAGGAAGGAACTAATTTTTCTTCGTACATCTTATCATCTCCTTTACAGTAATTTTAACATATTAAATGTATTTGTAGTCCAGCATTATATGCTATTTAAAATTATTATTTATTTTATATTAATATAGAGTAAACTTGACTAAATTGGGAAATTAGGGTAAAATAAGGTGCAATTGAATAGGACTGTGATTGGAAGAGATCTTAATACTGAGATAAGAGAGTTGCTGTTTGGTGAAAAGCAAAGGATGTATTTAGTGAAAATGGCCCATGAGTCTAAGTTAATGAGGACTTAATTTATTTAAGTTGAATTAGAGTGGTACCACGAATATTACCTTCGTCTCTATTAGAGATGAAGGTTTTTTTTATGACCTAACAGCAATCTTTGATTGCGTTGTAGGTCAGATGCAGTCTTGTCCAAAAGCGAAGCGATTGGCAAACAAAGTTGTATTATGACTTAACCCAACGAGCAAGGCGAGTTGCAGGTAGTCAGCAGATTATTGTAGCTAAATATAAAATTTGGACAATAAGTTGCATAAGACCCGTAACAAATCAAAGATTTGAACTAGGTCCATAAGATGCAGTCTTGTTAAAAAGAAAAGAGTTAGACATATGAAGTTGAATTAGACCTGTAGCAAGCTAAAAGATTTTGACTAGGGCTTCAGTCGTAATTTCAAACCGGTTGCAGTAAACTACTCTTGGAGAAATCTGACATAAGACCTGTAACAAAATCAAAGATTTGGACTAGGGCTTCAAATTGTAGTTTGTTATATTGCAAGTCAGAACTAGGGAATTTATATAGTATTAAGTTATAGAAAAGGTAGAAGATTTAAAAAGGACAGATTTTTATATTAATGGATATAGTAAAATACTATTACCAATAAGAAAAAAGAAGAATATGTTAATTAATTTATTTTTAATTATAATACGAGGAGATGATATTTTTGAGTAATAAAAAAGCTTATTATTTGACAACGCCTATTTATTATCCTAGTGATAATTTACACTTAGGCCATACCTACACAACTATTATTGCAGATACTTTAAAAAAAATTAGGCAAATACAAGGTTACGATGTTTTTTTTACAACAGGTACAGATGAACATGGTCAAAAGCTTTTAGAAAAGGCTAAGGAAGCAGGAAAAGAACCTTTAGAATATATAGATCCAATTGTAGAAAGTGCAAAGGAATTATGGAAAAAACTTGATATTAATTATGACGCCTTTGTTCGTTCTACTGATAAGCAACATGAAAAAAATGTACAAGCAATTTTTCAAAAACTATATGACAAAGGTGATATTTATAAATCCGTATACAAGGGAAATTATTGTGTACCTGATGAGGCTTTTTGGACAGATGCCCAATTAGTAGATGGAAAATGTCCAGATTGTGGTAGACCGGTACAATATCATGAAGAGGAATCCTATTTTTTCAAATTATCTAAATATCAAGATAGAATAATAAAACTATATGAAGATAACCCTAATTTCCTATTACCTGAATCTAGAAGAAATGAAATGTTAAATAATTTTATTAAAAAGGGATTAGATGATTTATCAGTTACTAGAAATAGTTTTGACTGGGGAGTTAAAGTTCCTTTTGATGATAACCATATTATATATGTTTGGATTGACGCCCTTTCATGCTATTTAACAGGTATTGGTTATGGTGTAGATGAAGAAAAATTCAACAAGTATTGGCCAGCCGATGTTCATTTAGTAGGAAAGGAAATTGTAAGATTCCATGCTATTATTTGGCCAGCTTTATTAATGGCATTGGATTTAGAAGTTCCTAAGGAAATATTTGCCCATGGATGGATATTATTTGATGAAGATAAAATGAGTAAATCTAAAGGCAATATTGTTTATCCTGAACCAATTATAGATTTATATGGTGCAGATGCCTTAAAATATTTTATTTTAAGGGAGTTTGTTTTTGGTAATGATGGAAATTATACAAACGAGAAATTCCTACAAAGAATAAATTCGGACTTAACTAATGATTTAGGTAATTTAGTTTCCAGAACTGTTACTATGGTTGAGAAATATTTTAATGGGGAAATTAAGGAACCGGTAGAAAAAGAAGAAGTAGATAGGGAATTAATAGAACTGGCAGAAGGAACTATTGATGAGGTTGAAAAATATATAGATGAATTAAGTTTTAATAATGCTTTAGAAAGTATATGGAAATTAATAAGAAGAACTAATAAATATATTGATGAAACTGAGCCTTGGGTTTTAGGAAAAGAAGAAAATTATAATAGGCTTTCAACAGTACTCTATAATTTAGTGGATAGTTTAAGAATTGTAAATATTTTAATTAGTCCTTTTATTACAGATACTGCTAAAAAAATTCAAGTACAAATCGGTTTAGAAGAATTAAATTGGGATGATGCTAGAGTGTTTGGACTTACTAAAGTAGGTACAGTTGTGAAGAAAACCGAGAATTTATTTCCAAGACTAGATATTAAAAAAGAACTGGTAAAGCTTGAAGAAGCAAATAATAAATTAATAGAGGAAAGAAAAAAGGAAAAAGGCATGGATGTAGAAAAAACAGAAGAAGAAAAAGAAGAAGAATTAATTACAATAGATGATTTTGACAAGGTAAAATTAAAGGTTGGAGAAATAATAGAGGCTGAAAATCATCCTAAAGCAGATAAGCTATTGGTTTTTAAAATAAAAATTGGGGATGAAGTAAGGCAAATTGTCTCCGGTATAAAAAAATGGTACACTGCAGAAGACTTAATTGGAAAGAAGGTTATTGTTTGTACTAATCTTAAACCTGTAAAATTAAGAGGCATTGAATCTAATGGAATGATTTTAGCAGCTGACAAAGGTGAAGATTTAACATTACTTTCAACTTTATCAGATATTGAAAGTGGAGCTGATGTTTCATAATGAAATTTATGATAGATAGCCATGCCCATTTAGATGATGAAAAATTTAATTATGATAGGGATTTAATTATTAACGATTTATATGATAATTATGTAGCCTATTATATTAATCCTGCTTCTGACATGAACTCTAGTAAAAATACATTGGAGTTATCTTCAAAGTATGATTTTATTTTTTCAGCTATAGGAATACATCCTCATGAAGCTGAAAAATTTACAGATGAAAATTTAGAAGAATTAAGACAAATGGCTAAAAATGAAAAAGTTGTGGCAATAGGTGAAATAGGTTTAGACTATTATTATGATAATAGTCCAAGGGAAATACAAAGAGAAGTATTTAGAAAGCAAATGAATTTAGCGAAGGAATTAGGCTTGCCGGTTATTATTCATTCAAGGGATGCCTATGGTGAAACCTTTGACATATTAAATGAATTTAAAGGTGAAGTTATAGGGGTAATGCATTGTTATTCAGGCTCTATTGAAATGGCTAGAAGATATATGAGTTTAGGCTACTATATTTCCTTTGCAGGTCCGGTAACCTTTAAAAATGCTAAAAATGTTAAAGAAACTGCAAAACAAATTCCTTTAGATAGATTATTAATAGAAACGGATTCTCCTTATTTAACTCCTACACCTAATAGGGGAAAGAGAAATGAACCTAAGTATGTTAAATATGTTGCTGAAACAATTGCCCAGTTGAGAAATGTAGATACTGATGAAATTATTGAAGCAAGTAGGGAAAATACTATAAAACTATTTAATTTAAAGGGAATTAAATTTGATGATTAAGGAAATTATAGTTGTTGAGGGAAGAGATGATGTAACAGCAGTAAAAAAAGCCTGTGATTGTGAAATAATAATTACTGGCGGTTATCACTTTCCTAAAGATTTATTTAAAAGATTAAAAAAGGCTCAAAAAGAAAAGGGTTTAATAGTTTTAACAGATCCTGATTATGCAGGTGAAAGAATTAGAAAAATTATTAATAAAAATATTAAAGGTGTTAAAAATGCCTATATTGAACAGGATAAAACCATAAAAAATGGAGATATAGGCATAGAAAATGCCAAGCCAGAGGATATACTAAATGCTTTGAAAAATGCCAAGGCAAATTTTGAAGATACTAGGGATGAGTTTTCTTTTGACGATATGGTTTATTATGAGCTTACTGGTCCAGGATCAAAAAATAGAAGGGAAATTGTAGGTAATTTACTTTCAATAGGCTATGGAAATTCTAAACAATTCTTGAAAAGATTAAACAAATATAATATTTCAAGAAAGGAATTAGAGGAGGCTTTATTAAAATTTGAAAGATAATAGACTATATCAACCGAGTTATTTAAAAGAGGTTTTAAAAAAATTTAATTTTACTTTTTCCAAAGCTCTAGGACAAAATTTTCTGACAGATGGGAATATTATAAGGAAAATTGTTAAGGAGTCCAGTATTTCAAAGGAAGATACAGTACTTGAAGTAGGACCGGGTTTTGGAACTTTAACAGAGGAGTTAGCAATAAATGCTAAGCAGGTTATAGCTGTTGAAAAAGACAGTCGTTTAATGGAAGTTTTAGAATTTACATTAGAGGATTTTGAAAATGTTATAATTATAAATAATGATATTTTAAAAGAGAATATAAAAAAAATAAAGGAAGAATTTTCTCCTAATAGAAAATTAAAAGTTGTGGCTAATTTACCATACTATATTACAACTCCTATTATTGAATATTTAATTGAAAATAAGGAGTATATAGATTCTATTACAATAATGGTACAAGAAGAAGTTGCAAAGAGAATAGTTGCTACTAAAGACAACAAGGATTACGGAAGCCTTTCACTATATATAGCCTATAATTCCGACGCAAGGATTATTGGAAAGGCTCCAAAAAATATTTTTATGCCAAGTCCTAAAGTGGACAGTGCAGTAGTAATTCTGGAATTAAGAAACAAAGAATTTAATGTAGATGAAGATTTACTATTTAAAATAATTCATTCAGGATTTACTAAACGAAGGAAAAATATTTTAAATTCCTTAACAACTGGATTTGCTAATATTAAAAAGGAAGAATTAAAGGAAGTATTAGCGGAGTTAAAAATCAATTCAAATTTAAGGGCAGAGAATTTATCCTTAAATGATTTTATAAATATTACAAATAAAATTAATGATGATTAAAACAAAAAGTTCAGGGTATTAATAAATCGTAGAGAAAGGAGAGATTTATTAATGGCAAATGTAGTAGTTTATTCAAGTGATACTTGTCCATATTGTGTGGCAGCTAAACAATTTTTAGAAAACAATAAAGTTGCGTTTACTGAAAAAAATATTTCAAAGGATTCTAGTGCGAGAACAGAATTAATGAAAATGGGACATATGGGTGTTCCGGTAATTCTAGTAGATGAACAAGAAGTTGTTGGTTTCGATGAACCAAAGTTAAGAAATTTACTTGGATTATAATATAAATTTTCAATTAGGGAGATTATACAATTGTATAATCTCTTTATTTTTATATAAATAAGAATTTTTTGAAAGATATATAAAGTGGAGGTACGAAATGCCGATAATAATTCCTAAAGATCTACCGGCTAGCGATATACTAAAAGCAGAACGTGTCTTTGTCATGGACGAAGAAAGAGCTAGAACACAAGATATTAGACCTTTAGAAATGGCAATAATAAATCTTATGCCTACTAAAGTTGAAACTGAGACCCAGTTATTAAGAAGAATTTCCAACACAGCCCTACAGGTTAAGGTGGATTTAGTTAGAACTATGACCTATGAAAGTAAAAATACCAGTAAGGCCCATTTGGAAAAATTTTATATTACATTAGATGAAATAAAAAACAAAAAATATGATGCAATGATAATTACAGGAGCACCTGTTGAACTAATAGATTTTGAAGAAGTTGATTATTGGGAAGAATTACAGGATATTATGGAATTTGCTAGAAAAAATGTTTTTTCTACCTTATTTATTTGTTGGGCATCTCAGGCTGCCTTATATCATTATTATGGAATCCAAAAGTATGAGATGAAAGAAAAATTATTTGGAGTTTATGAAGTCAATTTACAAGAAAAATCTGTTTTAACAAATGGTTTTGATGAGTCGTTTTATGCCCCTCATTCCAGATATACTTTTTCAGATATTGAGGACATGAAAAAAATTGATGATATAAAAATTTTAGCTTCTTCAGATAAAGTTGGCATGCATATGGCATCAACAAAAGATAATAGATTTATATTTATAAGCGGTCATGGAGAATATGATACCTATACATTAGACAGGGAGTATAGAAGGGATATAGCAAAAGGACTTGATATAAGTATTCCGGAAAATTATTATAAGGATGATGATCCTGAAAAGGGAGTTTCTGTTAAGTGGAAGGCACACAGTAATTTATTCTTCTCAAATTGGTTAAATTATTGTGTCTACCAGGAAACGCCTTATGATATAAATAAAATAGAGGAAAAGAAATTATAAATAAAAAAACACCTAAAATAGGTGCCTATATGTAGAGGCACAATTAAGTGCCTTTTGATTATGCATTTAAATCTGAAAGTAATTTTTCAATGTCTAAGCCGTGAACCATAGCTGCTTCTTCAAGGCTTTCCATTTGACTACCTGGACATCCGATACATGACATTCCGTTTTGCAAAAGAACTTCAATAGCGTCTGGATAAGTTCTTATAATGTCACCTATTAACATATCTTTAGTGATTTCCATAATTTTCCTCCTTAATTCTTATACCTATATAATATCTTTATTTATAATAAAAATCAATATGGAGATTAAGAAATAATAAAAAAGGTATATAAGTATTTAAGGAGGAATTCAAATGAAAATAAATATAACAAATACAGCTAAGGAAAATTTAGATAAAATATTAGAAGCTTCAGGTAAGGAGTATTTTAAATTAGTACCGGGAAGTCGTTCTTGTTGTGATATAATTTTTACTTTAGTAGCATCTGATAAATCCGAAAACGATAAGATGTATGAAAATGATAAGTATAAATTTTTAATTGAAGAGGACTTAGATGGTATTTACGATAAAATAGATGTAGACTATATTACAGAAGGTTTTACAAAAGGATTTAGCATAGTAGCAAAATAAATGGTGGTGGGATATGCAGACAAGTTATATAAAACAAAAAGATATTCACTTTTTAGATTTAAGAGAGAATTTAAAAAATAAAGAATATAGAAACTTAAAAAATAACTTAGAAAAATATAATCCCATAGATATTAAAGATTTTATTGAAGAATTAGAGCCGCTTGACAGAGTCTTGGTTTTTAGACTTTTAAGCAAAGATGATGCAATAGAAGTTTTTTCTTCTTTAGAAAATGAAGAACAAATAAGATTAATACAGGCATTTACCGATACAGAACTAGATCGTATTCTCAATGAATTAAATATTGATGATATGGTTGATATGATTGAGGAAATGCCTGCTTCTATTGTAAAAAAAATAATAAGACACACTGACAGCAGTAAAAGAAAATTAATTAATGAATTTTTACAATATCCTGAATCAAGTGCTGGAAGTCTAATGACAATAGAATATGTTGAGCTTAAAAAATACATGACAGTAGAGCAAGCACTTACTAGGATTAAAACTACAGGTATAAATAAAGTAACAGTTTACACTTGCTATGTAACAGATGAATCAAAAAAATTAATAGGATTTGTTTCTTTAAGGGACATTGTAATTAGTGAAAAAGATGTTTTAATAGGGGATTTACTACATGAGAAGGTTATTTTTGTTCATACCCATGATGACCAGGAGCAAGTAGCGGAAGTTTTTAAAAAATATGGCTTTGTTGCTTTACCGGTAGTGGATAATGAAAATCGTATGACAGGTATAATTACCGTTGATGATATACTGGATGTAATGGAGCAAGAAGCTACAGAAGACTTTCAAAAAATGGCTGCTATGTCACCAGATGATGAAAGTTACATAGAGTCTTCAGTTTGGTATTTGGCAAAAAGAAGGATTAATTGGTTACTTATACTAATGATATCTTCAGCCTTTACAAGTGCAATAATAGGCCATTATAACTATCTTTTAATTGCCTACACATCCTTATATAATTTTTCTCCTATGATAATGGGTGCAGGTGGTAATTCCGGAAATCAATCCTCAACTACTATTATTCGTGGCTTGGCTACAGGTGATATAAAAATAGGTGATTGGCTTAAAGTTATGTTAAAAGAACTTAGGATTGCAATATTAGTTGGAGCTATTTTAGGTGGAGTTAATTTTATAAAGAACCTAATATATGACAAATTAAGTATAGCCTATGCCTTAATAATTTCAATTTCATTAATATTTACAGTTTGTTTTGCGAAATTTGTAGGTGGACTTTTACCAATTCTTGCAAAAAAATTAAAGATAGATCCTGCTATAATGGCGGGACCTGTAATTAGTACCCTTGTTGATTCAGTAAGTCTTTTAATATATTTTAATGTAATAAAAATAATATTGCCTATTTAAATAAAAAAACTATTGACATTATTGGATAATAATCGTATAATAATTTGTTAGCTTGACGAAAGTTGCATAATATGTTATATTATGTATAGTGTGTAAGTATTTTCGTCAAGGAGGGGTAAATATTGTCCAGTGCAATAAATCTAGAATATTTGAAAAACCAAGTTCGAAAAAATATTGGGAAGAAAGTAGTTGTAAAGGCTGATAAGGGAAGAAATAAAATTATTACTAAAACAGGAATAATTGAGAATGTTTTTCCTAGTTTATTTACAATAAAAGTTGTAAATGAATTTGATCAAGAAAGAACAGTATCCTATACCTATACAGACTTATTGACTTCAACTGTAGAATTACAGATATGTTAAATGAAACGACGTAAGTCGTTTTTTTTATTGTAAAAAATAGTTGTTACCATAATATAGATAGATATACTATGATATAATTAATTAGCAATAGAAATTGGAGATAATAATGTATAAAATTAATTCATACGGGAAAATAAATCTATCATTAGATATTATTAATAAGAGAGAAGACGGCTATCATAATATAGATACAATTATGCAGTTAATAGATTTAAAGGATATTTTATATATAGAAGAAAATAAATTTAATAATTTAAAAATAAGTTGTAATAATAAAGAAGTGCCAACAGATGAAAATAACCTGGTTTATAAGGCTTGGAATCTTTTAAAGAAATACAAAGAGAATGATTACGGTTTAAATGTAGAAATCGATAAAAAAATACCTATTGCAGCAGGCTTAGCGGGTGGAAGTTCAAATGCAGCTTATTTTATGAAGGCTATAAATGATATTTGGAAACTAAATTTAAGTAACGATGAGTTAAAACAATTAGGAAAAAAAATAGGTGCAGATCTGCCTTTTTTCTTTGAGGAAGGAACTGTTAGAGCAGAAGGTATAGGAGATGTTTTTTCACCGGTAAAAAACTTTAAAAATATAAATGTTTTAATTGTAAACAATGGTTATAAAATAAGTACTGAATATGTATATAAAAAAATAAAACCTTTAAATAAAAATAAAATTGAAAAATGTATAAAAACAATTGAAGAGGGAAAGCCCTTTAAAAAAGAATTTTATTATAATGCAATGACAGAGATTAGCGCAGGAATATGCCCACAAATCCATGAGATAATAGACGAATTATATTCTTTAAATGCGTCTGTTGCCTTAATGTCGGGGTCAGGTTCAACGGTTTTTGCCTTATATGAACAAGAAGATGGGCTTAATAATGCTTATAATAAACTTAAAAATAAATATGAATTTGTATATAAAACTAAAACTTTGTAGGTGATATATGGATAATAGACCAATTGGTATTTATGATTCCGGTTTTGGGGGATTGTCGGTACTAAAGGAATTAAGAGATAAATTACCAAAAGAAGATTACCTTTATTTTGGTGATACAAAAAGAATTCCCTATGGCTCAAAGGACAAAGAAACCATACAATTATTTTCAAAACAAGTTACGAGTTTTTTAATGGAAAAAAATGTAAAAATGATTGTTTTGGCTTGTAATACAGTTACAGCAAATGCTATGGAGTATTTACAAGAAAATTTTAATATTCCAATTATAGGAATTATTGACTCAGGAGTAAAGTCGGCAATAAGCTCTAGTAAAAACAATGTTATTGCAGTTTTAGGAACTGAGGCTACTATTAACAGTGAGGTTTACTACGAAAAATTAAAAAAAGAAAATAAAGAGTTAGAAATTTTATCTGTAGCTTGCCCTGAATTTGTCCCATTAGTAGAAGAGGGAAGCAATAAAGAAAAAGAAATAGAAGAAGCAGCAAAAAAATATTATAAAGAAATTTCCAATAGGGAATTTGATACGGTTATACTAGCCTGTACCCATTATCCTCATATAGTTACTGAAATAAAAAAGGTGTTTGGGGAAAATAAAACATATATTAATCCTGCTATAAAGCTGGTAGATAATATAAAAAAATTTCTTGAGTATAATAATTTAGAAAACGGGAAAAATAGTTTAGGAAATATAGATTTTTATACAAGTGGAGAATTAGATAGCTTTAGAGAAAATGGCTCAATATATTTTGGCGAGAAAATAGAAGATGTAAAAAGTAAAATTTTTTAAGGAGATTTTATGAAAATATATAGATATAATTATGAAAACAAAACAGAAATAGGTATAGAGGACAATAATAAAATTATAAAACTAAATGGTTACAACAATATAGTTGAAATGATTGAAAATGGATATAATAATTCGAAGAAAATTGAAGATTTAATATCTGAAGAATTTAGAGAATTTGATTCTATTAATATTTTATCGCCAATAGAAAGACCTATTCATGATATTATTTGTGTTGGTAAAAATTATGCAGACCATATATCTGAGCTAGGTGGAGAAATAACAAGTGAATTCATACCTAATTATTTTGGAAAAAGAGCTAATAGAATACTCGGTCATGACGATACTATTAAGGGTATATTTGATATTGATAATGAAATGGATTATGAAGTGGAATTAGCTGTAATAATTTCAAAGGATTGTAAGAATATTAAAAAAGAAGATTATAGAAACTATGTTTTCGGATTTTCTATTTTCAACGATATTTCTTCCAGATATTTACAAGGCTATCATAAACAGTGGTATAGGGGTAAAAGCGTTGATAATTATTCAGTATTAGGACCTTGTATAGTTACAATAGATGAATTTGAATTTCCTCTAAGTTTAAATTTAGAGACTTTTGTTAATGGAGAATTAAGACAAAGTTCAAATACAAATAAAATGATTTTTAAAATAGAGGATATTATTGAAGATCTATCTAGGACCATGACCTTAGAACCAGGTGATATTATTGCAACAGGCACCCCTTCTGGAGTTGGCAAGGCTTATAATCCACCGAAATATTTAGTAGCAAATGATACAGTTGAATTAAGAATTGAAAAAATTGGAATATTAAAAAATAAAATTCAATAAGAGAACCTTAAAATTTAGTAAAACCCTAAGTCCATATTTGGATTTAGGGTTTCAGATTCTTAAGGCTCTCTTTTTAATTTCTCTTTACATTTTGGACATATACCCCTAAATTCTAAGGAATGACTAATTATATCGTAGCCTGTATTATTTGAAAGCTCATTTTCTAAACTGTGTAGGGGACAGTCTTTTAAAGGTATAACTTCCTTACACCTAATACATACTAAATGATGTATATGATTTTTGCTATTATATTGATAAAAAACTTCACCATCAATTTCAACAACCTTATTAATTATATTTTTATTAGAGAGGGTATTTAAATTTCTGTATATTGTTGATAAATTTATTTTTTTCTTCTTATTAACAATTGTATAAAGATTTTCAGCAGAAATAGGGTTTTTAATATTTATAATTTCATTTAAAATAATTTTTCTAGCTTCAGTGACCTTTAAATTATTTTCCCTTAAAATATTTTCTATCATAGTAACTCCTTTGTATTGACATTAATTATAGTTTATTTTATAATTAAATGCAAATGCAAATCATATGCATTATGGAGGATTTATGAAAAGAAAAATTTTATTAATATTATTATTGTCCTTGGTTTTAGTTTCTTGTACTAATAAAAACAATGACAATGAAAAAAATATCTATACAAGTATTTACCCAATAGAGTATCTTACTAAAGAAATAGTCGGCAATAAGTATAAGGTTATTAATATTATTCCAGAAGGTGCAGAAATTCATGGTTGGGAACCGTCAATGAAAACTGTAGCATCTATGTCCGATTCTCAGTTAATACTAGTCAATGGCTTAGGACTGGAATCTTGGGCAGATTCTGTTTCAGAATCAGTAGGAGAAGATAAAATTGTAGAAGTTAATAAGGGTATTGACTATATTAAATTAACTGAAGGGGAAAAAGATAATCATGGCCATGGTGATTATGACCCGCATATTTGGTTAAGCATAAAGAATATGATAGTGATGGCTAAAAACATAGAAGAAGAAGTTGTAAAATTGGATCCGGAAAATAAATCATATTATAGGGAAAACCTAGAAAGACTTGAGACAAATTTAAAAGAACTGGACAATAAATTCAAATCATCACTGGAAGAATATAAGGGAAAAGCCATTATTGTTCCTCATGATGCCTTTGGATACTTAGTTAGGGATTATAATTTAAAACAAATACCCATTGAAGGAATTAATTCCAGTTCGGAACCTGATTTAGGTACAGTTGCAAAAATTGTTGATGTGGCAAAAAATAATAACATAAATACTGTATTTTATGAATATGGCGGAAGTGAAAAAATAGCAAAAACCATAGCAAAGGAAATAGACGGAAAAATCAAAGAAATTTATTCTTTGGAAAACATTACAGAAGAATTGATTAAAAACAAGGATAATTATTATACTTTAATGGAAAAAAACCTAAACAATATTTTGGAGTCCTTTAAATAATGGAAAAATCAATAGTATTAGAAAATTTAAATTTTGGATATGATAAAAAAATATTAAACAATATAAATTTAGAAATTACTAGGGGAGAGTTTATAGGAATAGTTGGCCCTAATGGTGCTGGAAAAAGTACTTTATTAAAAATAATAATAGGTCAATTAAAACCCAATAGTGGAAGAGTAAAAATCCTAGAGAATAATGGAAAAGATAAAAGTATAGGCTATTTAAAACAGATGAATATTGAAGTTGGCGTAAGTTTTCCTATTACACCATTAGAAATAGTAATGTTAAATTTATATAATCAAATGGGATTAATGAAAGTACCTAATAAAAAAATTAAAAATATGGCATTAAATGCCTTGTCTATGGTAAATTTACAGGAAAAAGCCTATTATAATTACAATAATATGAGTGGTGGAGAACAACAAAGGGTTTTAATAGCTAAGGAATTAGTAAAAAATTCAAATATATTGATTTTTGATGAACCTACAGCAGGAATAGATCAAGATAGTAAAGAATTATTATTTAATATATTGGACCATCTAAATAAGAAGCACAATATTACAATTATAATAGTTACCCATGAATTAGAATTTTCAAAAAAATACTTTAATAGAATTTTAAAATTGGAAAATGGTGAACTTAAAGATTATTCAGAGGTAAATATATGGTAATTTTCAAATATGATTTTATGTTAAAATCCTTTATAGTCGGAATGTTGATTTCTATTACAGTTCCCTTAATTGGCAGTATTGTAGTTAGTAAAAAAACATCTACTATTGGTGATGCACTATCTCATACTTCCTTAGCTGGAGTAGCAATTGGCCTTATAGTTGGTATTAATCCTATAATAGGTTCTATTGTGGTTTGTCTTTTAGCTGCATTTTCAATTGAGTTTTTACGAAAGAAGTTTCCTAAGAGTTCAGATATTGTAATTGCAATTGTAATGAGTTTTGGAATAGGACTAGCTGCTATTTTATCTGATTTTATTCCGGGAGCTAATAATTTAGAGTCGTTTTTATTTGGAAGTATTGCTGCAGTTAGTAATTTTGAAGTTATTCTAGTCCTAATAATTTCAATAATAGTAATTTTACTGTATATGAAAATGTATTATGGATTATTATATATTGTATTTGATGAAAAGGGAGCTGAACTGGCAGGAATTCCAGTTAAGAGAATTAATTTTATCTTTACAGTATTAACGGCTTTAACAATAGCAGTAGGCTCAAGGATTGTTGGAGTGTTAATGATTTCTTCCTTAATGGTTCTACCTGTTGCAACAGCTATTAGAATATCGAAATCTTTTATACAAACTATAAAAATATCGGTAATATTAAGTTTTGTTTATGTAATGGCAGGTATAGTAATATCCTTCTATTTCAAATTAAAACCAGGTGGTACTATTGTTATAATTGGTGTAATAGTATTAATAATTGAATTGATTTATGAGAAAATAAGAAAAAAACAAGCATAATCGCTTGTTTTTTTAATTATCAGCAAAATTGTCAAAATAACCTTGTATTAAGACTAAAGGAGTACCCTTGTCTCCTGAACCGCTTATTAAATCACTTAAGGAACCTAATAAGTCGGTAATTTGTCTAGGGGTTGTTCCTATAGAGGCATTTTGTCCAATTAAATTACTATCTTTATGGATGATTTTTTCTTTTATAGCCTCTGTTCTTTCATCATCGGAAAGGTCTCTTAAATCCGTATCAGCTATATATTTAATTTTAATTTCACTAGGTGTACCGACTAAATCGGAGGTATAGCCTGGCGAAACTACAGGATCGGCTAATTCCCAAATTTTACCAACAGGATCTTTAAATGCGCCGTCTCCATATATCATTACTTGAATATTTTTATTATATTTTTCCTTTAAAATCCTTTGTAGGTTTTCAACAAATTCCTGCGATTTTCTAGGAAATAGTTTTATAGAATCTTCAGTTGCTAAGTTTGATCCATAAAGTCCGTAGATTTCATTATAACCACTTCCCTTAATTGGTTTAGCTAAAATATCGGCTAAGGTATAGATGGTTTTCACACCGAGCTTTTTAAACAGTTCCGATAAATATTTTCTTTCGTGTATATCTGCAACTAGTAATTCATCACAAAGTTTAGCAATATCTTCAGGATTATTAGTTAGGTAAATTTCAATATTATCATTTACAGCATAGCTTTTATATAATTCTACATAATTAACTCCGGTAAATCGATGTAGGGAATTTTTTCCAACTAAATCCCAATATTCTTTTTCTGTTAAAGTATCCTTATATATATTAATATCTTTTCCAAGAAGTAGGGATTTATCAAATAATGCGTTTCCAACTTCATCGGAAGGATAGCTTAAAAATACTTTAATTTTTTTCTTTGTATTTGCTATGGCCTTCATTATCATTGAAAATCTATTTCTACTTGTAATTGGAAAAACCACACCTATTGACTTGTCATATTTAGCGTTTAAGTCTTCTGTAATACAATCTATATTTACATAATTACCTTGAGCTCTGGCTAGTAAGGACTCTGTAATAGCAAAAACATCCATATCATTTAAAACAATATTATCTTCTTTAATGATTTTTTCAACAGTTTCTTCTATAATCTTTACTAAATCATCGCCTTCTTTAATGATTGGTGTTCTAATACCTCTTGCAATAGTTCCTATATTTCTTGTCATAAGTCCTCCTAATTTATTTTATTATAATATCTTCAGTTATTATTATATCCACAGGAATGTCGAATTTTTCAAGAGGAAGCTCATTAACTATTTGAAAATTATAAGCTAAAGCTATTTTCAATGGAGATGAATTTAAACTAGCAAAAAATTTATCATAAAATCCTCCACCATAGCCCATTCTATATTTATCTCTTGTAAAAGCTACTCCAGGTGTAATAACCAAATCTATAATATCATTATTTACAAAATTTCTTAAGTGTTTTTTTGGCTCTAAGATATTATAGTATCCGGAAACTAAGTCATTATCTAAATCCTTTATTAATGACAATTTCATAATATTTTCTTCCTTATCAATATAGGGTACATATAGATTTTTCTTCTTCTTAATAATATATTCCATAATTGGTCTTGTATTAATTTCTGATCCAAAACTAACGTAACAAAAAATATTATTAAATTTATCCAAAAAATTTGAATTTAAAAGTAGTTTAAAAATACTATCATCTAAAGTGTTCTTATGTTCTAAAGATAAAGAATCCCTCTTTTTTATAATATCTTTCCTTAATAATTTCTTGTTCAAGATGCATCCTCCTATATAATTATTATACACTTAATTCATATAATAATAGTATATCAAATATTAACTTTTCTTAATCTTTATATATTTTTTTGTAACCATTTTGTAACTTTTAATTAAAATCATAAAAAATTATGATATAATTGTTAATGATATGTTGAGGTGATGTATTGGTAGAATTTAAAGATGTTTCTAAAATGTATAAAAACAATGTTTTAGCATTAGATAATATTAATTTTAAAATAGATGAAGGTGAATTTGTATTTGTAATTGGAGAAAGTGGAGCAGGTAAGTCCACACTTTTAAAATTGATCTTAAAAGAAGAAAATCCTACATCTGGAGAATTATATTTATTTGGAGATAATATTACTAAACTTAGAAATAGACGTGTACCTATTTTAAGAAAACAAATAGGTGTTGTTTTTCAAGATTTTAGATTAATTGATAATAAAAATGTATATGGTAATTTACAATATGTAATGGAAATTTTAGGGTATTCAAGACGTTATATAAAACGTGAAATACCAAAATTACTGGAAAAAGTAAATCTACTAGGAAAAGAAAAATCCTATCCATATCAATTGTCCGGCGGTGAGCAACAAAGAGTTAGTATTGCAAGAGCTTTAATTGTAAAGCCAAAGATTTTAATTGCAGATGAACCTACAGGTAACCTAGATCCTAAAACTGCAGATGATATAGTAAAAGCATTGGATCAGATTAATAAAGAAGGAACTACTGTAATTATGATAACTCACGAAAAAACAATTGTTGACTCAATGAAAAAAAGAGTTATTCATTTAGAAAAGGGCAAAATAATCAGAGATGAAAAAGGTGGTAAATATGAGGAAAATTAGAGTATTTTTTGCCACTTTAAAAGAAGGTATAAAGAGCCTTTGGAAACATAGGGGTATGGGATTTGCTTCGGTACTATCCATTATGTTGGCACTTATAATATTAGGTGTTATTCTTATTTCGGCCTTAACCTTAAATCAATATGTTTTAGATTTAGAAAAAAAAGTCGACGAAGTGGTTGTATATATGGATAAGGATAGTGACCAAACAATTATTGATTCACTAAAATCAGATTTGGGAAATGACAAATTCGTCAAGGATATACGATTCAAATCAAGTGAAGAAGCTTTAAAAGAATATACAAAAAGTATAGGTGAATCGCAAAGTTATTTACTTGAAGGAATGGAAGGAGCATTACCACCATCATATGTAGTAACATTAAATGATGTAAGGGATGCTGAAGAGTTCAGTAATGAAGCAACAAAATACGAAGGTGTATCCGAAGTAATATTTTTCAAAGATACTATTGAAAAAGTAGTTAAAATTTCTCACTATGTTCAAATTGGTGGAGCTGTTGGAGTAGTTGCATTAGTTATAATTTCAATATTTATAATTTCCAATACTATAAAGCTTACTGTATTTGCAAGAAAGAGAGAAATTCAAATAAAAAAATATATCGGTGCAACTAATACTGTTATAACGGGACCATTTATAGTTGAAGGAGCAGTATTTGGATTAATAGGTTCCGGTTTAGCATTTGCAGCTATATATTTTGGATATGATTTATTATTTAAGAGATTTGCAGAAGCAATTCAGCAAAACTTAGCAGGGTACCTGATACCAATAGAACTAATCTACAAGGATATTTTGATAATATTTTTGACTTTAGGTATGGGCATTGGTATAATAGGTTCATTAATGTCAATTAGAAAATACTTGAAAGTATAGGGAGGACAAGAATTGGGTCATAACAAGAAAAGATTTTTAGCTATGTTATTACTATCTTCTATAAGTCTTACTACAGTTTCTTTTGCTGATAGCATAACTGAAATGGAGAACAAAAAGAATTCAAATCTAAAATCAGCTGATGAATTAAAAAATTCAATTAATTCATTAGAACAAGAAAAGAATTCTTTAGCAGGAGATGTAGCAGTTATAGATCAAGAAATTAGTGCATTAGAAGCTCAAATAAGTGAACTAATGAAACAAATTTCTGCTTTGGAAATTGCTATTCAGGAAACTGAAGAAGAAATTAAAAAATTAGAAGAAAATATAGATAAAAATCAAAAAGAGTTTGAAGAAAGACTTGGTGCAATGTATAAAAACAGTCAAGTTGGTTACTTAGACATAGTTTTTTCATCATCAGGAATAGATGATTTATTATCAAAAGCTTCAACAATGAAATTTATTACAGAATATGATAAAGAAATAATAAATAATCTTAAAAATGATAAGCTTGTAATAGATGCAAAAAAATCAGAATTAGATGGACAAAAACTATCTTTAGAAATATCTAAACAGACTTTAGATAATAAAAATGCTGAGCTATATGCATCAAAAGCTAACAAATTAGTATTAATTGAAGAAGCTGCAAACAAGCAATCAATATCTCAAGCTGAATTAGAACAATTAGAATCAGAAATCTATACATTAGAAAAAAATATTAGTTCAGAAAAAGCAGCTCAAGCAGAAGCTGCAAGAAAAGCTAGAGAACAAGCGGCTCAAGCAAAAGCAACAGCACAAGCACAAGCAAAAGCTAGTTCCAGCAATAAACAAGTTACTTCTACAGTAAGTACAAAAAGTAGTGTAGGAGCAGGTGAAATATCTACTAACGTAGGTAATGGAACATTAGGATGGCCAGTACCATCTTCTAGAAATATAACTAGTAATTACGGTTATAGAACATTATTTGGTGTTCCGGAATTTCATATGGGAGTTGACATAGCAGCACCACTTGGAACTGCAATAGCATCAGCAGATAGTGGAACTGTAATATATTCAGCTTACACAGGAAGTTATGGAAACTTAATGAAAGTTCAACACGACAGTGGATTGGTTACATATTATGCACATTTATCATCATATGTAGCTTCTGTAGGCGAAAGAGTGTCTAAGGGACAAACTATCGCAAGAATGGGTTCTACAGGAAATTCAACAGGATCTCATTTACACTTTGAAGTAAGGGTAAATGGAGCTCATACTAATCCATTAAATTATATTCAATAATTATTTAAACAGACTTTTTTTGAAAGTCTGTTTTTTTGTGTTAAAATTAAAGTATTATATTATAATAAAAATAACGAGGAAATATGCTTAAAGATTTATTGAATTTACACAAGGGAGATATTATCTCTATAGTTGGAAGTGGCGGTAAAACCACAACGATGTTTAAATTAGCCGATGAACTTGTAGGCAATAGAGTTTTATTGACAACCAGTACTAAAATATTAAAAGAATATGGCGGAAAATTTATTACCATAGATGATATTTCACAAATAAAAGAAAGTTTGGAAAAAAACATATATTTAACTGGAAAATGTTTCACCGAATATAAATTTTCAGGAATAAGCAATAGCGATTTAAATAGGGTGAAAAAATACTTTGACTATATTATTATAGAAGCAGATGGCTCAAAAACGTTACCATTAAAAGGATGGAGGGACAATGAACCGGTAATTTTAAATTCGTCAAATAAAACTTTGGGAATTATCCCTATGGATGTTTACAAAGTTGAATTGGGAAAAATAGAAATTTTCCAAAGAGAGTTATTCTTTAGTCTTGTTGGTTCAAATAAAAGGATATTTGATACTGAATGTATTTTCAAATTAATTAACTCCCCTGTAGGTTTATTTAAAAATACTACAAAAGAAAAGTATATTCTCTTTAATAAATGTGACAATATGGAAATGGTAAACATTTGCAAAGAAGTAGTTGATGATTTAACACATAAATATAATATAGATAAAAATATTAAATTTATTTGTGGTTCATCATTAAAAGGAAAGTATTATGGCTGTTAGTTGTATAGTTATGGCATCGGGTATGTCTAAAAGAATGAATGAAAACAAATTGTTATTAACCCTTAACAAGAAGATGATATTTGAATATATTTTAGATACTATTAGTAGAATTGACTTCGATGAAGTTATAGTTGTAACAAGATTTAAAGAAATAATCGATTATTCTAAAAAATACAAGTATAAAGTTGTTATTAATAAGAATTTTGAAGAAGGACAAGCAAGCTCTATTAGGCTTGGGGTAAATAGTGCTAAGAAAAATAATGATTATATGTTTTTTGTGGCAGACCAGCCTTTTATAAGAGAAAAAACAATAAATTATATATTGGAGAAAAACAAAGAAAACAAAGGAAAGATTATTGTACCATATTATAATGGCCTAAAAGGCAATCCGGTTGTCTTTGGGAATATATTTAGAAAAGACTTACTAAACCTATCGGGAGACAAGGGTGGTTCAATTGTAATAAAACAAAATAAGGATAGAGTAAAAAATATTTTTATTAAAACAGAAGATAGTTTTGAGAATTTTGATATAGATAATAAAAAAGATTATGAGGTATTAAAGAGAAAATATGAAAAATGATATTATTGTAGTAAGAGGCGGTGGCGATATTGCTACTGGCGTAATTCAAAAACTCCATAGAACAGGATTTAGAGTTTTGGTGCTAGAAATTGAAAAACCTACTGCAATTAGAAGAACAGTAGCAGTATCAAGCTGTATATATACAAATGAATATACAGTTGAAGATATTGTAGCAATAAAATGTGAAAATAACTCAGATGTTTATGCAGCTTGGGAAAATAACAAAGTTCCAGTAGTAGTAGATCCGGATGGAGAAACCATAGATAGATTTAAACCTAAATATATAGTAGATGCAATTATAGCAAAGAAAAATATTAATTTTAATAAATTTAAAGCTTTTGGTAAAATAGCTTTAGGACCTGGATTTGAAGCAGGAAAAGATGCTGATATAGTCATAGAAACAAATAGAGGACATGATTTAGGTAGACTTATATTTAAGGGATTTGCTACGGAAAATACCGGAAGTCCAGGTGATATTGCTGGAAGAACATTAGAAAGAGTAATATATTCTGAATTTGAAGGGGTAATTAACCATATAAAAAATATTGGCGATCTAGTAACAAAAGGTGAAACTATTGCGACTATAGATGGAAATGAAGTAAAGAGCAATTTAACTGGTGTTTTAAGAGGGCTCATAAATAATGGTTTCTTTGTAACAAAAGGTTTGAAAATTGCAGATGTTGATCCACGAAAAGAAGAGGTTGATAATTGTTTTACAATTTCCGACAAAGCAAGAGCAATAGGAGGAAATACACTAGAAGCTATATTGATTTTAGAAAATAGTGGGAAAGATAGGGGGTAAATATGGAAACCCAAGTTTTAACTAAAATAGCAAAAAAAGTAGAAAAGGGAGAAAAGGCTGCCTTAGTAATATTAGAGAATAATTGTGGTTCTGTACCGGGAAAAGAAGGCTCTTTAATGGGAGTTTTTGAAGATGGATCCATAGTAGGTACTGTTGGTGGAGGAGCTATTGAATTTGACATTGTCCAAAGAACTTTAAAAGCCATGGAAAGAAACAAGAATTTCAAATTTGATTATTCCTTAACAGAAGATGGAGAATTACAAATGGCCTGTGGTGGGCAAACATCCGGTTTTGTAAAAATATTTGTTCCTAAAAACAATTTAATAATATTTGGAGCTGGACATTGTGCACAAAAATTAGCTAAATTTGCCTTAGGGTGTAACTTTAATGTAACAATTGTAGACGATAGAGAAGAATTTAAAAATCATCCAGACTTTGAGGGAATTACTGAATATATAGTAGGTATTCCAGAAGATATTGTAGATAAACTTAAATTCGATAAAAATTCAACCTATATTGTTATAGCAACAAGAGGTCATATGCATGACTATGAAGCGACTAAAGCAGTAATAGAAAAAGATTATAAATATATAGGAATGTTAGGTAGTAGAAAAAAAGCAATAGAATTGAAGGAAAAGTTAGTAAACAGTGGAACAGACCTTGATTTAGTAAATAAAATATACCTACCTATTGGATTGGACATATCAAATGGATCAATAGAGGAAATAGGAATATCAATACTAGGAGAAATATTAAAAGTAAAAAATGGTTTAGATGGAAAATCTAGGAAAATAGAAATAGAAAATAGAGATTAAAAAGAGCTATTATGATTAAATAGCTCTTTTTTGTATAGAAAAATTAATATGCTTTTTTCATTAGCGCTTTAACTATAATAGGTATTAACAACAATTGTATAATAATTCCAGGCAAACCAGTAATTATAGAACCTGATAACCATATATAAGGTGAAATTTTCGACATACCTAGCATAGTAAATAGAACATAAGATACTATAGCACCAAAAATTCTCCCAATAATCATAGAACAAACCAAAGAAAGAATTATATTACTTGTTCTCTTATAAATAATTCCAGAAAATAAACCATATCCTAACAATTCAAAAGTCATTATATAAAGAGTAGGTATTGGTGGCATATTAATAATTAGGAAATTAATTAAAGGTAAAAGAACCCCAATAATTGCTCCGTAGGTTGGTCCTAAAAGAAGCCCTGCTATTAAAACAGGAATATGCATAGGCAAAAATACATTACCTGGAATACCGGTAAGATGAACTAAAGTAGGTAAAATTATACCTATAGATAATAATAAGGATGAATAAACTAATTTTTTTGTTTTCATAAACACCTCCACTACAATATATTATACACTTATAAACTTATTTGAAAATATTGTTAAAGTTAATATTAATAAATAGCAATAAAACATAATAAAAAAATATTATAAAACAAGAAAGGATAGACAAATTTAAAAGAATCAGTAGCTTTAAAATTGGATTATTGGCTCTTTACAGCTACTTTATATATGTAAAAGAAATGTAAAAAACAAGTAAAAAAGATTTGACAATATTAAAAATAATTGATAATATAAATAGGCACTCAACTGAAGTGCCTTTTTAATTGGAAACAAAAAAATAAAAGGTGTTGACAAAAAGAAATACCCTATGGTATACTTAAAAAGTTGTCACGAGAGTGCAACAAGAACCTAGACAAAAGAAAAGTGTAAAAAACTTTGAGAAAAAGTACAACCAAAACAATAATTTTCGGTGTAAAATTAAGAAGAAGTCAGCAAGAGCTGAATCAAACATTTAATTGAGAGTTTGATCCTGGCTCAGGACGAACGCTGGCGGCGTGCTTAACACATGCAAGTCGAACGAGAATCTTATCAGTGGAAACTTCGGTAGAAACAGATAAGAGGAAAGTGGCGAACGGGTGAGTAACGCGTGAGCAACCTGCCTTACACAAAGGGATAGCCTCGGGAAACCGGGATTAATACCATATGAGACCCCATTGGCGAGTGCCAAAGAGGTTAAAGATTTATCGGTGTAAGATGGGCTCGCGTCTGATTAGCTAGTTGGTAGGATAAAAGCCTACCAAGGCAACGATCAGTAACCGGCTTGAGAGAGTGAACGGTCACATTGGAACTGAGACACGGTCCAAACTCCTACGGGAGGCAGCAGTGGGGAATATTGCACAATGGGGGAAACCCTGATGCAGCGACGCCGCGTGAGC